>NZ_JACKVL010000013.1:0-1216970 GCF_025823255.1 Mycobacterium montefiorense
GTTTGGCGCACTTGCTGGTTGGGCTGGGTGCGAGTCCGGGTCGGTGTGTGGCGGTGATGTTTTCGCGCTCGGCCGAGGCGATCGTGGCGATTTTGGCGGTGCTCAAGTCGGGGGCGGCCTACCTGCCGATCGATTCGGCGGTGCCCGATTCTCGCGTCGAGTTCATGCTCGCCGATGCCGCGCCGATCGCGGCGCTGACCACCGCTGAGCTAGCCGGGCGGTTCGATAGTCACGGGGTGCCGGTCTTCGGCGTCAATGAGCCGGCGGTACAGGCCCAGCCGAGCATCGCGTTGGCGGCGCCCGCGCCCGGGGACCTCGCCCACGTCGTTTACACGTCGGGAACTACCGGTGTGCCCAAGGGGGTGGCGACGACTCACCACAACGTGACTCAGCTGTTGGAGTCGCTGCATGTGGGTCTGCCCTCGGGGCCGGGGGAGGTGTGGTCGCAGTGGTACTCCTATGCGTTTGACGCCTCGGTCGAAGAGATCTGGGGGGCGTTGCTGCACGGGTCTCGGCTCCTGATCGTGCCCGAGTCGGTGGCCGCGGTGCCAGATGACTTGCAGAACTTGCTGATTGACGAACACGTCACCGTGTTGCACCAGACCCCGTCGGCGGTGTCGGCGCTGTCGCCCGAAGGCTTGGAGTCCGCGGCACTGGTGGTGGCCGCCGAGGCCTGCTCAGCGGAGCTGGTGGATCGATGGGCGCCGGGGCGAGTGATGACCAACGCCTACGGCCCCACCGAGACCACGCTATGCGTNGGCTTGGAGTCCGCGGCACTGGTGGTGGCCGCCGAGGCCTGCTCAGCGGAGCTGGTGGATCGATGGGCGCCGGGGCGAGTGATGACCAACGCCTACGGCCCCACCGAGACCACGCTATGCGTGACGGTGAGTCCACCGCTGACTGCCGGATCAGGGGCACCTCCGATCGGTGGACCGGTGCCCGGCGCGGCGCTGTTTGTGCTCGACCCCTGGTTGCGTCCGGTGCCACCGGGTGCGGTGGGCGAGTTGTACGTGGCCGGCCGTGGCTTGGCGGCCGGATATCTGCGCCGCGCGGGACTGACGGCATCGCGGTTTGTGGCCTGCCCGTTCGCGCCAGGGCAACGCATGTATCGCACCGGCGATTTGGTGTCATGGCGTGCTGATGGGCAGCTGCAGTATTTGGGTCGGGCCGATGAGCAGGTCAAGATTCGCGGTTATCGTATCGAGCTCGGCGAAATCCAGGCGGCGCTAAGCGGTTTGGATGGGGTCGAGGCAGCGGTTGTGGTGGTTCGTGAGGACCGTCCCGGCGACAAGCGTTTGGTGGGTTATGTCACCGAAGTGTCAACCGGGGCGGTCGACACCGCCGGTGCCCGAGCCGCGCTGGCCCAGCGGCTGGCACCCTACATGGTCCCCGCCGCCATCGCGGTCCTCGACGCATTGCCGTTGACGGTCAACGGCAAGCTTGACACCCGCGCCTTGCCGGCACCGCAGTACCACAGCAGTGAGTACCGTGCTCCGAGCAACGCAGTCGAGGAAGCCCTGGCCGGTGTCTACGCCGAGATCCTCGGCCTCGAGCGGGTCGGGGTTGACGATTCGTTCTTCGACCTCGGCGGAAACAGCATCTCGGCAATGCGTTTGATCGCCGCGATCAACACAACTCTCGACACCCACCTCACTGTCCGCGTTCTGTTCGACGCACCGTCGGTGAGCGCATTGAGCCATCAGGTTGACCGCCACGTTGTCGATCCGCGTTTTGTGGCCGCGCACGGCGCGCAGCCCGGCGAAATCCATGCCGCCGATCTCACCCTGGACAAGTTCATGGACGCCGCAACGCTATCGGCGGCCGTCACGCTGCCGGGCCCGAGCGCGGAGCTACGTACGGTTCTGTTGACCGGCGCGACCGGGTTCCTCGGGCGTTACCTGGTGCTGAAATGGCTTGAGCAACTGGAATTGGTCGACGGCAAACTGATCTGTCTGGTGCGTGGCTCCTCCGACGCGGATGCTCTGCGTCGTCTGGAGAAGGTCTTCGACACCGGGGATCCGCAACTGCTGGCGCACTTTGAGGAGCTTGCGGCGGATCGTCTTCAGGTCATCGCCGGAGACAAGGCGCAAGCGGACCTCGGCCTCGACGGCCAGACATGGCAGCGACTGGCCGAAACCGTTGACTTGGTTGTTGATTCGGCCGCATTGGTCAACGGTGTGTTGCCCTACAGCGAACTGTTCGGCCCCAACGTCGGCGGCACCGCCGAACTGATCCGGCTGGCGTTGACTACGAAACTCAAGCCCTACACATATGTGTCGACTGCCAACGTCGGTGACCCGATTGAGCGCTCGGCGTTCACCGAGGACGCCGACATCCGGATCATCAGCCCGACGCGCGTCAACGACGGCAGCTCTGTGAGCGGCTACGCCAACAGCAAGTGGGCCGGTGAGGTGTTGCTACGGGAAGCCCATGAACTGTTCGGGCTGCCGGTTCTGGTGTTCCGCAGCGGCATGATCCTGGCCGACACCAGTTACCTGGGTCAGCTCAACGTCTCGGACCTGGTGACGCGGATGGTGTTGAGCCTGGTGGCCACGGGCATCGCGCCCGTTTCGTTCTATCAGCGCGACGCGAACGGCAACCGGCAACGGTCGCACTACGACGGGCTGCCGGTCGAATTCGTTGCCGAGGCGATCGCCACGCTCGGAGCCGAGGTGGTCGACGGGTTTGAGACCTATCACGTGATGAACCCGCACGACGACGGTGTCGGGCTCGACGAGTACGTCGACTGGCTGATCGATGCCGGCCATTCCATCGAGCGTATCGACGATTTCGACGAATGGTTGCAACGGTTTGAGTGCGGCCTGCGGGGTCTGCCCCATCGACAGCGGCAGCACAGCGTGCTGCAGATACTGCAGTCGGCCGGCCCCCAGTATGTGCGGCCCGCACTGCCGATGCGCGGCGCCTCAGCGTCGACGGATAGATTCCGCGCCGCGGTGCAGGAGGCCAAAATCGGGCCCGACAATGACATCCCGCACGTCTCGCCGCCGGTCATCGTCAAATACGTCACCGACCTACAATTGCTCGGGCTGCTTTAGCCGTTGGTATAGCAATCCTTTCGCTGGCCAGAACGTCGTCGTACGCTCATTGCGATGCTGGCAAAGTCCGAGATTCGGTTCCTGCGCGTCGGCGACCGCCGCGTGGCGTACGAAGTACGCGGCGATGGTCCAGCTCTGGTCGCTCCGGCGTGGTGGGTGAGCCATCTCGAACTCGACTGGCAGAGCTCCGGCTTCCGGCAATTCTGGGAAAGCCTCGCCGACGGATACACGCTGATCCGCTTCGACCGGCTCGGCGTCGGCATGTCGGACCGCGCGCTGCGAGATTCGGACCTGACCCTGGACGCGGAAGTGGCGATGCTGCGGGCGCTGCTCGACGAGCTCGGTCTCGAGCGTGTGTCTATGTTGGGCGGATCCTGCGGGAGCTGCACCGCAATCGCCTTTGCCGCAACGTATCCCGAAAGAGTCGAGCGGCTGGTGCTGTACGGGTCCTACGCCGATGGCTCGGTGATCACCGCACCGGGAGTGGGCGACGCGATCATCGCGGCGGTTCGCGCGCATTGGGGACTTGGCTCGCGTTTGCTCAGCAACATGTTCCTCGGTGCCGCCGAATCCGCGGAGCACGAACGCTTCGCACGGTTGCAGCGAGGGGTGGCGACCGCCGAGGCCGCCGCCGCATTGTTGGGTCTGGTCTATCGCCTCGATGTCCGTGGGTACCTTCCCAACGTCTACTCGCCGACACTGGTCGTGCATCGTCGCGACGACCGTGCCGTGCCTTACCGGCTCGGGCGTGAGGTTGCGGCGGCGATCCCCGGCGCCGCGCTGATCTCGCTGCCCGGCAGTGCGCACTTTCCCTGGCATGGTGACGCGGATTCCGTCGCGCGCGCATGCCGCGAGTTGCTGGGGCCGTCGACGCCGTCGCCGCAGCAGCACGCACGCGAGCCAGAGCCGGTCGCGCTCTCCGCTCGTGAACGCGAGATTCTCGCCTGCCTTGCGCGCGGTCTGCACGATCGCGAGATCGCCGAGCATCTGGTGCTGAGCCCGCATACCGTGCACCGCCATGTGGCGAACATCCGCCGCAAGCTGGGACGCACCTCGCGGACCGCTGCCGTTGCCGAGGCCGCGCGCCTCGGACTGCTGTGACCTAGCCCAAACGGGCCATCGGCCGAAGATGGCCGCCCTGGGCGATGCGCGCACCCGGTGCCCTCTTCTACGTTTGCGCCATGACCGACACTGGTATCGAACTGGAAGTGCGCCCGCGCTCCGCGTCGTGGCTGCGGATTATGGCCCTGGTGTATGACCCGTTTGTGTGGCTCGGTGAGCTCGCGGGCATGCGTAGCCGGAGGCGGACGCTGGTGAGCGGTGCCCGCGGGCGTGTCGTCGAGATCGGCGCGGGGACCGGACTGAACATCGAGCACTATCCCGACGGCGTCGACGATCTGCTGCTGTTGGAGCCCGAGCCCGCGATGCGCCGAAAGCTCGCGCTTCGGCTGCAGCGGCATCCCCGTCCCGCGCAGATCATCGACGCGCCCGCGGAGCGTCTACCGCTGCGCGACGAGTCCGTGGACACCGTCGTCTCGACGCTCGTCCTTTGCACCGTCGAGGATCCCGAACGCGCGCTGTTCGAGATCGCACGCGTGCTGCGCCACGGTGGGCAGTTGTTGTTCGTAGAACATGTGCGCGCGAGTTCGCGGTTGCTCGCAGCCTGGCAGGACTACCTGTTTCGGCCGTGGCGTGCCTTCGCCGGCGGATGCTGCTGTAACCGGCCGACCGGGGAGTTGATGCGCGCCTGCGGATTTGCTGTTACGGCCGATCATGTCGTTTGGCGCGGGATGCCACGTATTGTCCACCCACTGATACTGGGACGCGCGACTCGGTAGTCCCCCTTGACTACAACCGTTTTCATCACAGTTCCTCGACTTCATCGTGTGACCCGGGTCGCTAGCATCGGGTGAACTTGCCGAAAATCATCGGCAATAAATCATAGTGAAGTAGCCGCCGAATGTTTCTGTCGTGCTTGCCAATTGGTCGCTGACGTGAAACTCCCGAGCGCCCTGAAGCAACAGGGCGCTCGCCGTGTGGAAAGAGGACAATGATGTCTGCTGCAGCTCTGTCGCGCGATCGAATCGTCGCCGGGCCCGGGTGGAGTAGATGGCTCGTTCCCCCCGCTGCGCTGTCGATACACCTAGCGATCGGCAGCGTTTACTCGTGGAGTGTTTTCAAACTGCCCCTACATGAATCACTCGGGGCATCAGGTCTTTTAAGTGCTATGCCGTTCACGCTGGGTATTGTCATGCTGGGTGCGTCGGCCGCCGTCTTCGGCACGGCGGTGGACAGACGGGGCCCTCGCTGGGCGATGTTCGTGGCGCTGTCCTGCTTCTGCGGTGGCTTGCTTGTCGCGGCGGCAGCGGCCGAGATGGGGCAGATGTGGCTGATCATCGTCGGTTACGGCGTCATCGGCGGTGTCGGTCTTGGAATCGGTTACATCTCACCGGTTTCCACGTTGATGAAATGGTTTCCCGACCGGCCGGGCATGGCGACCGGCTTCGCCATCATGGGGTTTGGCGGCGGTGCGCTGATCGCCTCTCCGTGGTCGTCGCAGTTGATGAAATGGTTCGGCGCCGACCGGCACGGGCTTGCTGCGACGTTCTTGGTCATGGGGCTGGTCTACGCCGTCTTCATGTCGGTGGGAGTGTTGCTGATTCGGGTGCCGCCGCACGAATGGGACCCACCCATCGTCAGAGTCGCCTCGTCGAAGTTGCCGCATGCCGCGGGCCCCGATCGCACCGCGAACGAGGCGATCAGGATGCCCCAGTTCTGGCTGCTGTGGATAGTGTTGTGCTTCAACGTCACTGCGGGAATAGGCATCCTGGAGCGGGCTGCGCCCATTTACCGGGATTACTTTCCACGCGCCGCTTCCCCCGCGGCGTTGACCGCGGCCGCGGCGGGATTCGTAGCGATACTCTCGCTGGCAAATTCGTTGGGACGCATACTGTGGTCTTCGGCGTCGGATGGGGCCGGCCGCAAAAATATGTACCGGCTGTACCTCGGTCTGGGCGCGGTGCTCTACGTCGTTTTGATCGTCGCGCAAAATGCGAGCAAGCCGCTATTCCTTGTGGTGTGCATCTTGCTGCTGTCGTTCTATGGCGCGGGCTTCTCGACGGCGCCTGCCTACCTGCGTGACCTGTTCGGCTATCTCGAAGTCGGGGCGATCCACGGCAGGCTGCTGACAGCGTGGTCGACAGCGGGTGTGCTCGGACCGGTGATTGTCAACGCGATTGCCGACAACCGCATTGCTGCCCATGTAGCGGGACCCGAGCGGTACCGATGGTCATTCATGATCATGGTGATCCTGTTGCTGATCGGCGTGGTGTGCAACGAGCTGATTCGTACGCCACGGCCGCCCAGCTTCGTTGTGGCGGGCATGGATACGCGAAAGCCGGCCAGCGTGATCTCCGGTGAGGGTGGACGATGACCGACCGATCGATCGAGACGAGATCGCCACGCGACAAGCTGCTGGGCGCTGGCACCTGGGTTTGGGTGGGGGTGCCATTCACCTATGGCCTCTACGAGTTGCTGGTAAAGATCCCCGCGTTGTTCTTGAACTGATCCAGGGCTCTCGGGAATAGCCCGGTGCGGGTGGTACATTCACCCGACCATGGGTTCTTTCACCGAGAGCGAACGTCAGGATTTCCTCGAAGCCAAGCACGTCGGAGTGTTGTCCGTGGCCGCCGACGACGGGCGTCCGCCGGCCAGCGTCCCGATTTGGTACGACTACGCCCCGGGCGGGAACATCCGGGTCAACACCGGCGCGAAGTCTCGCAAGGCCAAGCTCATCGAGCGGGCCGGCGTCGTCACGCTGGTGGTCCAGCGCGAGGATCCGCCGTACCAATATGTGGTCGTCGAGGGCACCGTGGTCGAGACCACCAATCCGACCCCGCTGGACGTTCGCGAGGCCATCGCTATCCGTTACCTCGGCGACGAAGACGGGCGCGCGTTTGTCCGCAGCATCGAGAACCAGGACAGCGTGTTGTTCACCGTGCGCCCGGACCGCTGGATCACCGCCGATTTCTCGGATGAACTCTGAGCCTTCTTCCGGGCCTCGGTAAAACGGATCGCAGCGACAAAAGTCGTTATTCGACCGGCAACGGGAATTGCGGTTTGGGGTGCAGTCGTGAGGGTATTCGTTAGCCACTTCTGACGAGAAAAGGACCTGACATGTTGCACTCGGTAATTCTGGCTAGTTCGGATCCGCTTGCGGCAGGGCTCATTCTGCGCGGGATCAAGGGGATCTTCGTGGCCATTGGCAGCGTCATCGCCGCAATCGTGTGCGGCCTGATTGCCGCGACGAAGGGCCGTAACCCGCTGGGATGGGGGATTCTCGGGCTGTTCTTTTCGATTCTTACGCTGATCGTCGTCATCGTTATTCCGAGCAAGAAGTAACGTTAGGCAATCGCCGGGTCGACACGCTCGTGCGCGGTGAGCAGCAGGTGATCGAAGTCCGATTGTGAGCTAACGCGCGGTCCCAACGCGCGAAAATCTTCGCAGATCTGTTCTGCCAATAGCCGAAGCTTGATGTTGGCTTCCTGGGACAGCCATTTGAGCAAATCGAAGGCCGGGCCTTCGCCAATGCCGTAGATAAGCATCAACATCCCCTTGGCTTGCTCGATACTGGCGCGCTGTTCGGTGATCTCGGCCAGTTTTGCGGTGACGAGATCTTCCCGTTCCTGATCGGGTGGTGAAGAGACGTCGACGTAGAACCCGTGTGTTCCGATCACCTCACCCTGGTCGTCGTGCAGCTGGTTGCCGACTACTACCACTTGGCGCACCTGTCCACCGGTGTCGATGATCCGATGGCGGGTGCTGAACGCCTGGTGGGTGTTGAGGATCTCGTCGATGGTGGCCGCGACCTGTCCACGATCATCTGGATGTTTATGTGACAGCACCAATTCGGTGGTCGGGGCAACGCTGCCGGGCTCATAGCCGTGCAACCGCTGAACCTGTTCGGACCACTCCCAGCGCTGGTCGGAGAAATAGAACCGGAACCAGCCTGCCCACTGGGGCGCGCCGCCGGCCAGGGCTTGTTCGACATCGGCCGAATCGCCGTTGAGGTTCCCATTCATCGCGGATTCGTCTCCTCGGGTTCAGTTCACCGGATACGACCGACCGCCGCCACGCTCGCACCACGGAATGACGTTCGGGATAAGGAAAGTTGCAAAAACCCGCGAAGCCACGGCGTCGGTATTTAGGGCGCTGACTGTTCAACGCCGAGGGCGTTTCGAATCATGTCATAACAGCCAGCGCAGTTGCGCTATCGGCGGCAGGCGGTTGCGGCGACGGAGGCTGCCGGAGTTCGCCGACGATCAGCGCGGCCGTCCACCGCGGCCACGGCCTTCGCCCAGCATTGGTCGGTACACATCAGCCTTGCGGTCATCTCTCGCTCCAATCTGTTGCCGTGAGACCTGATTTATCTATGCCATCAGGAATAGGTTTTATATAGCATCGTCGACACTTTAGTGCAAGTGTGATAAACAGGTTTTCTGCGTGTGCAAGCAAGGAGGTGCTGATGGCCGATTTCTCGGACCGGGCCGATGTGCCTGCGTCTGATCACGGCGTGTACGGAATCTCCGTCGCTGCTGAGCTTTCCGGCGTCGCGGTGCAATCGCTGCGCCTCTACGAGCGCGCTGGCCTTCTCACGCCTTCTCGAAGCGAAGGCGGAACCCGGAGGTACAGCTCTGATGACTTGGCCCGGCTGCGGCGCATCAGCGAGTTGGTTGACGCCGGGATCAACCTGGCCGGCATCGCACGCATCCTGAACCTCGAAGATGACAATGCGGATCTTTCCGCGACGAACAGCGATCTGCGCTCCAGTAATCGCACATTGCGCAGCGCCGCCAAGTCCACCAGACCCAGACGCGGGGATGCCATCTAGGGTGCTATCGTCGGAAAGCTCAAGCAGCGCGGCATTGGCCGCGTTTCGCGCCCGTGATTGGACCGGTCGACGCGGTCTAGCTCGTCGTCCTCGCCGGAGTCGTTTGCCTCCCTGGATGTTTCGTCATCGCGGGGGTTGTCCATTGTTTGATCGCTGCAGCTGTCGGGTATCAAGTGCGCCATGACCAGAGCAGACGGGTTTGCGCCGACGCCTACCGGTGAACTGTGGCCGGGCAAGGCATACCCGCTGGGCGCCACCTACGACGGCGCCGGCACCAACTTCGCGTTGTTCAGCGAGGTGGCCGAGCGGGTGGAGCTGTGCCTGTTCGACGCCGACGGTGCCGAGACGCGCATCACCCTGCCAGAGGTCGACTATTTCGTCTGGCACGGTTACATACCGGCCATCGAACCCGGCCAGCGTTACGGCTATCGGGTCTATGGCCCGTACCAGCCCGCCGAGGGGTTGCGGTGCAACCCGAACAAGCTGCTGCTGGACCCGTATTCGAAAGCCATCGATGGCACATTCGACTGGGGCCAATCGCTGTTCAGCTACAACTTCGGTGACCCCGATAGCCGCAATGACGACGACTCCGCGGCGAACATGCCCAGGTCCGTGGTGATCAACCCGTACTTCGACTGGGGTAACGACCGGCCGCCGAGTCACGAGTACGCCGACACGGTCATCTACGAGGCGCACGTCAAGGGTCTGACGCAGACCCATCCAGACATCCCCGAGCAGATACGCGGCACTTACAGCGCCGTGGCGCATCCGGTCATCATCGACCACCTCAAGAGTCTGGGCGTCACCGCGATCGAGCTGATGCCGGTGCACCACTTCGCCAATGACTCCACCCTGGTTGAGCGGGGGCTGTCGAATTACTGGGGCTACAACACAATTGGATTTCTTGCGCCCGACTTCAAGTACTCGACCGGCACTTCCCCGGGGGTGCAGGTGCAGGAGTTCAAGGCGATGGTGCGTGCCCTGCACGAGGCGAATATCGAGGTGATCCTCGATGTCGTCTACAACCACACCGCGGAGGGCAACCAACTGGGTCCCACGTTGTCGATGCGCGGTATCGACAACGCGGCGTACTACCGGCTGGTCGACGACGACAGGCAGTACTACATGGACTACACGGGCACGGGAAACAGCCTCAATGTCGGCCATCCGCATTCGCTGCAGCTGATCATGGACTCGCTGCGTTACTGGGTGACCGAAATGCACGTCGACGGCTTTCGGTTCGACCTGGCTTCCACACTGGCCCGCGAGTTCTACGACGTGGACAAACTGTCGACGTTTTTCGAACTCGTGCAACAGGATCCGACCGTCAGCCAGGTGAAGCTGATCGCTGAACCGTGGGACGTCGGGCCGGGCGGCTACCAGGTGGGCAATTTCCCGCCGCAATGGACGGAATGGAACGGCAAGTACCGCGATGCCGTGCGCGACTTCTGGCGTGGCGAACCCTCGACCCTCGACGAGTTCGCCTACCGGCTGTCTGGTTCGGCCGACCTTTACGAGCACACCGGGCGCCGGCCGGTGGCCTCGATCAACTTCGTCATCGCCCACGACGGGTTCACGCTGCGTGATCTGGTGTCCTACAACGAAAAACACAACGAGGCCAACGGCGAGGACAACAACGACGGCGAAAGTCACAACCGATCGTGGAACTGCGGCGCCGAAGGGCCGACCGACGACACTGGAATCAACGAACTGCGGGCCCGCCAGCAACGCAACTTCATCACCACGCTGCTGCTGTCACAGGGTGTCCCGATGCTCTGCCACGGCGACGAGCTCGGTCGCACCCAGAGCGGCAACAACAACTGCTACTGCCAGGACAGCGAGCTCACCTGGATCGATTGGGCCACCGCCGACACCGGGCTGCTGGAGTTCACCCGTACCGTGTCGGCGCTGCGCGCGAACCATCCCGTGTTCCGCAGGCGGCGATTCTTTTCCGGCAAGCCGGTGGGCCGGCGCGGCCACGACGGCCTGCCCGACATCGCCTGGTTCGGCCCCGACGGGGACGAGATGACCGACGAGGACTGGGGTGCGAGCTTTGCGAAATCGGTCGCGGTATTCCTCAATGGACGTGGCATTCCCGATCGCGACCCACGGGGCCAGCGGGTCCTCGACGACTCTTTCCTGCTGTGTTTCAACGCCCATTACGAGTCGCTCGAATTTACCCTTCCGCCAAAGAATTTCGGCGCCGCGTGGAAGCTCGTGGTGTACACAGGTCCCGAAGAGACGACGCCCGCGGACGAAGTGCCCGGGGGAGGTAAGTTCATCGTGGAGCCACACACCGCCGTGGTGCTGCAAGTTCTACCCGATAACCAGACTGGCTAGCCCGCTGGCAGCGGCCAGCAGTGGCGACTCGCCTGCGGCGAGTTTTCCCGCCGAGGCCGCGACATGGGCTAAGTTTCCTGAACAGGGCACCCACGGCCGCCGAACGCCTCGGCGTCACCGTGGGACAACCCTGTCAGACGCCACCCTGGGAGGAAGGTGCCGCTGATGAACGGGCCCGGACCTGCTGCACGTCGGCGAGCAGCGCTGTCGCGGTACGGGTCGGCGGCCGCGGTGGTCGTGCTCTGTGTTGCGGGGTTGACCTGGGTGGGCTGGACGGCGGGTATCGAGCCGTTGACACGGGTTCTTCCCACCTGGCCGGTGATGACTCCGTGGGGAGCCTTGCTCGTGGCAGCGCTGGGTGCGGCGACCTTGGTTCAATCGGGGCTTCCGTCGCGCGGGCGCGGGTGGGCCGGTCGCTGCTTGGCGCTAGCCGTTGCCGCCGTCGCAGTGATATTCGTCGTGGAGTACGTCACTGGCTCGTCGTTCGGTCTTGACCAGCTGTGGTTTGGGGATGCGGTCCGGATGCGACAAGGTTCGTGGCCGGGGCGCCCGAGCCTGCAGACGGCAACGTCGGTGCTGCTGCTGGCCGGTGCTGTTGCGCTGATGAGGCTGGAGCGTGGGAGACGCGTCCTTTGGGCGGTATGCCTGACCGTCGGCGGGGCGATCCCGCTGGTGGTTTTCGGGGCCTATTTGTTCGACGCTCTGGCGCTGGCGGGCCTCTCAGCCCTGACCGGCCAGGCAATCTCGACGGCCTTGGCGCTGCTGTTGGTTGCGGCCGCAATGTCGCTGGCACGCCCTGATCGGTTTCCGCTCGCTTGGCTACTCGCGCGACCCGACCGGCGCTCGCTGGTCCGGTTGGCGGGCATCCTGGCGGCTTTTCCGATCGTTGTGGCGCTGTCGAGGGCGATCTTTTTGACGCTGGGCCTTCGCGGCAATCACACGGAGTGGAGCCTGTCGATCGTGGTCGGGACGGCCATCATCGGGGTGGTCACGCTCTACCTGAGTCAGCGCGAGCAGCGGCTGCTGATGGAGAAGGAGGCGGTCAGCAATCTGCGCGCCGACGCCGAGATGCGCTACCGCATCCTTGCCGACAACGCCGTAGACGTCATTGTTCACTTGCGCGGCCGTGAAACCGCGTGGGTCTCGCCGTCTGTTGTGGGCGCGCTGGGCGGCCCGCCGCAGCGGTGGCTTGGCTCGGGCTTCAGTAGCCGTATTCATCCCGACGATTTCGATGCGATCGTCACCGCGCTGCAGGGGATTACCGACGGAGACTCGGTTATCCAGCGATTCCGGGTCCGCTCCGTCGATTCCGGGTACCGCTGGGTCGACGGCCACGCGAAGCGTTATGTTGACGCCGAGGGCAAGGTCGATGGGCTGATCGCCGCGCTGCGCCTCGCCGACGATCAGGTCGAGACGGAGCAACGGCTCGAACGGTTAGCCCGCTTCGACACGCTCACCGGGTTGGCGAACCGGGCCGAGACCATGGGGCGGCTGGAGTCCGAGCTACAGCAACAGCGACCCGTCGGAACATATGTCGGCATCCTGTTCTGCGACGTCGACCACTTCAAGGACATCAACGACACCTGGGGGCACGGCGTCGGCGATGTCGTGCTGGCAACCATGGCGGCGAGGATCCGCGACAGCGTACGACGGGGGGACACGGTTGGGCGCACGGGCGGCGACGAGATGCTTGTCCTGCTGCCCGGCGTCCATGGCATCGACGAGGTCGGCGAGATCGCCGAGAAGATGCGCCGTCATGCCGCCGAACCAATCGACGTCGCCGGTAATGCGATCCGCGCGACCCTGAGCATCGGTGCCACGATTGCACTTGCCGGCGAGCCCCTTTCGTCTGTCACGGCCCGTGCGGACGCCGCGATGTACCAGGAGAAATTGGGCGACAGCCACACCGTCACCCGATTTTCGGCGGAGCGATCGCTGCGTCGGTCACGTCGCGCCTGACGCGCTCGAGTTCCGCCCGCAGTTACATATCCAGTCCCTGCTAGATACGCTGTGCCTGCAGCGGGCTCGTTACAGGAGAGGGCAAATATGTCAAGGACAGTGGTTGTCGGCGCATCGAGCGGGCTGGGGCGCTGCATCGGTGTGGGGCTCGGCCAGCGCGGAGAGAATGTTGCGCTTCTCGCCCGGCGCCGGGAGCGCATCGATGCCGCGGCGAAGGACGCGGGGCCGAACGCGGTCGCTATCGAATGCGACGTCACCGACCAGGCATCCTGTCGCGCCGCCATCGAACGTGCCGCGGACGCGCTTGGCGGCATCGACAACATCGTCTACACGCCGGCCGTCGGGCCGCTGGTCCGCATGGTCGATACCGATGCCGACACTTGGCGGCGCATCTTCGACACCAATGTCATCGGCGCGTCGCTGGTGACGGCCGCCGCGATACCGCACTTGACCGCGTCGGCCGGCAAGGCGGTGTATCTGTCGTCCGATGCCGGCACCTTCGGGCCACCGTGGCCGGGTCTGGGCGCGTATGGCGTCAGCAAGGCGGCCCTGGAACGGCTCGTCGAAGCGTGGCGGGCCGAACACTCCGACATCGGCTTCACCAACCTGATCGTCGGGGAGTGCGCTGGCGGCGAGGGCGACGGGGCAACCGGAATGAACGAAGGCTGGGATATGGATCTCGCGATGAAAGCGGTTCCACTGTGGTCGTCGCGCGGCTGCATGCCCGGCAAGTTGATGCCCATCGAGGACTTGATCGACGTGGTGCACACGATTCTGCGCACCAACGCCTCGACGTCGATGCCGCTGGTGGTTGCCCGCGGCGCGCCCGCCAGCCCTGCCGCCTTTGTCGAGGCCAATCAGTCTTAGATCAGCGGCGGGTCAGCTTTTCTCGCGCCAGATCGGTGAGGAAGCGAACCGGGGACACCGGCCGGAACGCCAGAGCCGCCTCGGTGAGCGCGTCGCGGGATGCGGTGGGCAGCTCGATATCGCCAGCGGCCACGTTGAACTCGAGTTGTTCGACGCTGGATGCGCCGGGAATGGCGACCACGCCCGGATAGCTGATCAACCAGGCCAGCGCCACCTGGGCCGGCTTGGCGTCGACCTCCTTCGCGACGTCGCGCAACAGCTGCAGCAGCGGCTCGAGGCGGCGCAGGTTTTCTGTACCGAACAGCGAGTTGATCGCGCGGACGCCGCCCGGCCGATTGTCGACTCCGTACTTGCCGCCCAGCAGCCCTTGCTCCAGCGGGCTGTAGGCGATCACGACGCGATTCTCCCGTTCGGCGAACGGCACCAGATTTTTGGGCGCCTTAGGGAAGGCGAGCGAGAAATGGACTTGATTGCTGATAACGGGACGCCCCAACGCGGCATCGGCTTTCTGCCAACGCTGCAGCGAATAGTTCGAGACGCCGGCCGCGCCGATGTCGCCGCTATCGAGGAGATCACGCATTCCCGGCATGATCACCGAATCGGGCACCACCGGGTTGGACTGATGGATTTGGTAGAGCGGAATGCGGTCCAGTTGCAGCCTTCGTGCGCTGGCGCGCTCGCGCTGTTTGACCACCGCGGGGAAGGGTGCGACCGGCATGATCTTGCTGGCCACCGCAACCGCGGCGCGCTCGTCGCCGAGCGCCTCGCCGAGGATCCGCTCGCTTTTGCCCAGCCCGTACACCTCGGCGGTATCGAACAGTGTCACGCCCATCGCACGAGCGCGTTGCACGATGTCGCGGGCGGCGCCGGCGGCGTACTCGTCGCCGTAGCCCCATTCGCGTGAGCCGAACTGCCAGGTGCCCAACCCGATCCGGCTGACCTGGCCCACTCCGTCGACCTCGAGATACTTCATGTGCCCACCGTACTGGGCTGGGTGAGCGCCGCCGGGGTCAGTCAGGGATCTTGGTGAGGATGTAGTTGGCGATGCTCACTGCAGTTTGCCGAGGGCCGCTGGCATCGGTCGTGCCGAGGCTGACGACGTACAGGTCGACCACGACGTTGGCCTTGGCCGCGGCCGCCCGGACAAAACGCACCTTCAGGCCCTTGGGTGCCAGGTCCATCGTGGTGATGCCGTTGCCGGCATCGGCAGGAGGGCTGAGCGACAACGTGTAAGTGGGCCCGCCCCGGGCGCTCAGCGTCACGGGCGCCCCGCCGCATTCGCGCCACCCGTCGACCTGCGTGCTCACTTGCGATTGGGCGGTCGGCGAGTCCCGAAATGCGATGACCGCTTGGATGAGCTGGATCGACTTCAGCAAGGTTTGCGTGTCAGAGAATTCCTCCGCGCGGTACCGCAGAATCGCGTCGAGGGTGTAGGCCTCGGGTGCCCCGGGGGTCATGCTTCCCCAGCATTGGGGGCGGTCGATGGTCGCGTCCTTGTCGCTTTTGCCGGGACGGTCCCAGGTTTCGCCAGCCTCCAGATTCTGATCGCTGGTGATGCTTTTGAGGGCATCCAGCTTGGGTAGCAGCTTGATGACGTCGTCCGGGGCCACCTTGGGCGGCGGTGGTGACTCGCTGGTGGTGGCCGGCGCGGTGGTCGCGGGAGCCGCCGTCTGGTGCGGCCGCGAGACGGCCAGGGTGAGCGTCGCCCATCCGGTCAGCGCGACGACGGTGAGCAGGATGAACGCATACGACAGTGATAGCCCGACGAGCGCGCGATCACGGCCGAGCTCACCGGTGCGGCAGATCTGCGCGAGGCCGAGATGCCCGAGAATTGCACCGACGGGGGCGAACACGAACGCGAACACCAGGGACAACGTCGCAAAGGTATTGACGGGCGGGGGTTGCGGCGGCGGGATGTTGTACGGCGGTCCCGTCGGTGGCTCGGAATAGGGGACACGGCCGAGCGGATCGTAGCTAAAGGGATTGTGTCCGAACGGATCCTGAGGGTTTGTCACCGGCCTCCTTCGTCTGGGATCCTGCCCAGACTGTAGTACCGGTACCTAGGCCATCGGTAGTTCTGACCTCAGGTGCGGCGCCAGACCAGCTTGGCATTACGGGGCACGCCGTTGAGCACGATCGGTTCGACCGGTCCGAGTTCCAAGCAGCAATCCCGTAACTGGGCCTTGCGGTACTGGATTCCGCCGATCCAGTTGGGCAACAAGCTGACTTCGACATGGTGAGCGATCAGGCCGTCTTCGACGACGGAGAACGGGCCGCCATAGCTCATATACCCGCCGGCCGCGGTGACGAGCTCGTTGTTGGGCGCATGATGCGGATCGTCGTGGTCGAACGGCGTCCGGTCGGCGCGCATCAGCTGGGCCGACATGTAGCCGTCCGGGGTGTACATGATGATGCCGCGGGCATCCACGCCCAGCGGGTAGGTCACATCGGAGCCGTCCAGCGCGCTGCTCTGGTACGACTGCAGCGTCCAGGCGCCAATCAGGTTGACGCGCAATTCATTTGCCGTTGTTAGCATCATCGCACGTACGTTCCTTCGGTAGCCTGCGCGCTGGCAGTGAGTTCGGCGATCGCCGCATCGAAAGGTTCGGGGCTGCGCAGCGCCCGGCTGAGAATGAGTGCGCCTTCCATGGCGGTGACGGCATTGAGGGCGAGTTGCCTGGCCCGGTTCTCGGGAATGCCTTTTTCGGTCAGCCGTGCGGCCAGCGTGGCGATGAGGTCTCCGAAGCCACGCCGGGTGGTCTCGGTGAGCCGCGCCGAGGCCGGCGTCCAATCGATGACGATCGGGGCGACGGCGCAGCCTTCGCGGTAGCCGCTGGCAATGAGCTCGTCACGGGGGCGGCCGATGAAAGCCGCGATCAGTTCGGCGGCGGTGTTGGTGGTGCCCGCCGCCCGGTTGATGTTTGCGATGGCGTCGGCGGAGTGCAACAGCGCTACCTCGGTCGCGAGTTCTTCCTTGCCGCCGGGGAAGTGGAAGTACAGCGACCCTCGCGGTGCCGAGCTCTCTGCGACGACGTCGGACAGCGCGGTACCGAAATAACCACGCTCGCGAAACAGCCGGCGGGCTGCCGCGATCATTCGATCCTTGCTGTCGGTTCGCCTTGGCATGTCGCCCATCATACATAGTTCTTAACGGTGATTCGGAATAAGTCCGATGTTGATTGTTGTCGTTGGTATGACGTACAGCATAGTAAAGAGTTAGGGGATTTCCATGAGCGAGCAGACTCTAGATCAGCCGGCCGGCGCGATACCGCCAGTTAACTCCCCGGACCGCGATTCATCGCCGGTGGCCCGCGAGCTGGACGGCCACGTTGCCGTACTGACCATGCAGCACGCTCCACACAACTTCTTGGGGACCGCCTTGTTCGACGCGTTGCTCGACGGCATTCGCTGGGCGGCCGAGCAGCGGGCCCGCGCGGTACTGCTGCGCAGCAGCCTGCGCAATTTCTGCGCCGGTGCCGACGTCACGCTGTTCGATACTGCCGAGCGCGGCGAGGCGCCGGCCATTGGAGTCGTTGAGCTGCTACGCGAATTCGACTCGTTACCGATTCCGATCGTTGCTGCCGTGCAGGGTGTATGCCTCGGTGGCGGTCTGGAATTGGCGCTGGCCTGTGATCTGATCGTCGCCGGCGAGTCGGCCAAGATCGGCAACATCGAGGCATCGATTGGGCTAAACCCGTTGATGGGGGGCATTCAACGCGTCACCGAGCGTGCCGGGGCCGCGCGCGCCAAGGAGATAGCAATGCTCGCCCGCCGCTACGACGCCCGAACCCTGGAACGATGGAACATCATCAACCGCGTTGTCGCAGACGATCAACTCGCCGCCGTAACGACTGCGCTTGCCCATGAGCTCGCAAACGGGCCGACTGTGGCGCACGCGTCTACCAAAGCCATTGTTTCCCACGCGGTCTCGCATGGGGTCTCGGCCACCGACGATGCGATGCAGGAATTGCAGAAGGGCATCTGGAAGTCCGAAGACCTAAAGACCGGGCTGGACTCACTTGCCTCGGCAGGTCCCGGTGCCGCGCGTTTCGAGGGACGATAATCATGACGCTGCCACTCGAGGGCGTCCGGGTCATCGATTTCACCCGGGTGCTAGCCGGCCCGCACTGCACCAAGCATCTGCTCGACCTCGGTGCCGAAGTGATCAAAATCGAACCGCCCCAAGGGGATATCAGTCGCTTTGCGTTTCCGCGTCAGGACGAGATCAGCGGTTACTACGCGCAACAGAACGCGGGCAAACGCAACTTGAGCATCGACCTCAACGTGCCGCAGGCCCGCGAAGCGGTGCTGCGACTGTGCGACACCGCGGACATCATCGTCGAGAACTTCCGCCCCGGCGCGCTGGCGTCGTTCGGGTTGGACTATGACTCGGTGGCAGCGCGCAACCCCGCCGTCGTCTACGCCTCCATCAGTGGCTACGGCCAGACGGGGCCGTGGCGAAGCCGCATGGCGTATGCGCCCACGGTCCAGGCCGAAGTTGGGTTCACGCAGAATACATTGCAGCAGTTCGGAGTTGACGGCGCAGACCGCCGGTCGGACGCACTGTCGCACGGCGACATCTACGCCGGGCTGCACGGCACCATCGCGGTCCTGGCGGCTCTACAGAGTCGCCGCGTCACCGGCGAAGGGCAATACATCGACGTGGCAATGGCGGCGGTGCTGACCTCGCTCAACGAACGTGTGCACTATGACCTTTCGGATGCCGAGCTGGGCGCGGAGACGCCGATCCTGGGCGCCACCGACTGCGCGTTCTTCACCAGTCCCGAAGGCCACCAGTTCGTTACGCCGATGAGCCTGGTCGGGAGCATGAGCTTCCCGTTCTATCTGCACGCGATGCGGCGAGCCGACCTCGCCGACGACCCGCGGTTCCGCACGGCGGAGCTGCGCCGCCAGAATTTCGAGACGCTGCATGCGATCGTGCAGACCTGGATCTACACGTTTGATTCCATGGACTCGCTCGACGCCCAGCTCGACGAGGCCAAGATCGCCACTGGTCAACTGCACGACATCGTAGAGTTCAGCGAAACCGAGTGGGCAAAGGGCTGGGGCGTCACCCGCGAGGTGTCCGACCGTCACGGCGGCACCATCACTATCCCCGCGCCGCCCTGGCACTTCAGCGGCCACGGCGGCACGCTGGCCGCCCAGCTGCCCGCCCGCCAGGGCGAGCACAACGAGGAGATCCTCAAAGAGATCGGCCTGACCGCCGACGAGATCCAAGCTCTGGTGAAAACCGGTGCGCTGATTGAACCTGCGCGCGAAAGCAACGACAACCCGGTATGAGCGCGCCCGCCCCGAACTGGTGAATGTTTGGTGACTGCAGCGACGGGTAGCCGCTTGCATGCGCGTCAAACAGTCCGGCGCGCTACTTCACGGTTCTATCTTGGGGAGGACTTCATGGCTCAGTCCGCCATCACGTCGCCCACCGATGTGGTCGACTTTCTTTCCGGTCAGCACGAGCAGATCAAGTCTCTGTTCGCCAAAACGCTTTCGGCGTCGGGTGAAGCGCGCGAGAAGGGCTTCATCGACCTTCGGCGATTGCTCGCCGTGCACGAAACCATCGAAGAGGAAATAGTTCACCCGCGGGCCAAGCGCAAGATCGCCAATGGTGAGGCCGTGGTTGGACAGCGATTGGAGGAAGAGCACGAAGCCAAGGTGGTGCTGCAGAAGCTGGAGAAGCTCGACGTTGACAGCGACGACTTCACCCGGCTGCTGACGGAGCTGCGCGACGACGTTCTCGCCCACGCCAAACAGGAGGAGAAGGACGAGTTCGCCAGGCTGGGAAAGGAATTAAGCGATCACGAGCTCGAAAGCATGGGCCGTGCCGCCAAGCTCGCCGAAGCGATCGCGCCCACCCGGCCGCACGCCGGTGTCGAGTCGCAACTGGCCAACCTGGTCGCTGGTCCGTTCGCGGCGATGCTGGACCGGGCTCGCGACGCCATCATCGGCAAGGGGTAGCCCACTGCGGGGTGCGGTCCTCGATTGAGACCGCCGCGGATGTGTTCCAGGCGCGTACCGACATTGGGTATTCGCTTGCGGCGCAAGGCAGCACCTACTGAAATGGCGAGGCGATGCAGACCACCGACTACCAAGATCTGGACAAGGTGCCCGACGCGGTTTTCTCCGCGGCGGCGCGCAGCGCGGTGCACAGCGCGGTGCACCTGGCCGGCGTTCTGCGCGTCGGCACGTATCCGTCTTACGAGTGAGCGAGGCGTCACGATGACCGGGAAACACCGTGCAAAGGCAGAGAAGGCGGAAGAAGACGTCGAATCCGACTCGAACGTCGCCGGCTCGCGCGCTAGCCGTAACGGCGACGGAGAGACAGGGGCCGTGGCGCGCAGTCAGGACGGCTGACGCTGTTCAAAGTACCTGCAGAACAATCCTTCTCAAGGCCAGACGGTCGTCACGATGACGGCGGCGGTCGTGGTGTTCTGCCCGCATAGAGGTCGTCGGGTATGGCTTCCCGCAGATTCGCACCCCAAATGGGCGCAAGCTCAGCAAGACCGACAGAGAGGTATATCTATGGGCGATCAGAAGAGCGGACCAGAAGAAGCGATCAAGGGCGCCGTTGAGGGCATCAAAGGCAAGGCCAAAGAGGTGGGCGGCACGATAGCCGATCGCGACGACCTCGTCGAAGAAGGCAAGGCTCAGCAGGACAAGGGCGACGCCGAGCGCGACGCGGCGAAGAAGGAAGCCAAGGCCGAAGCCGCGCGCGGCGGCGCCAAGGCTGCCGAAGAGCGCCAGAAGGCGAATCAGTAGTTAAATTCACGAGAAGCAGGTCCGGTCCCGGATGTCGGGTCGGATCTGCTTCATCCTGTTCTGGTGTCGGATAGGTAAAAATCCGCCGCCGTTCGCCGACAGAGGTTTCAAGTCGTCGTGCGCGGCTATACCTGGCGGTGACTGCCGGTAATGGAGGATGACGATGGGATTCGGCGATCGGGTATCGAGCCTGGTGACCTTTCTGCGCTCCCGTTACCCCGCCGGCGCGCCCGCCGTCGGTTACGCGCCGTTGTTGGCTCTGTTGCCGCGCCGGATTTCCGAAGAGGAGATTTCGGTGATCGTGGGCAAGCTCCGGATGTTGCGGCGTCGCTCGATCGACCGCGCCGATGCCGGGGTTGAGATCACTCGAGTCACCGACGAGATGCCATTGCCGGATGACATCGATCGGGTCCAGAGTCGATTCGTCCCCTTCGAGTAGCCGCGGGCAGTTGCGCTCATGCGCGGTCGAGATCGACAACCAATGGCCGATGGTCAGAGATCGGCATGGGCTCCGCCTCGGGTACCCCACCACGCAAGTCGCGATCATCGGTCAGGATGTGATCCAGCTGGCGGTCGGGGGCGTTCGCCGGAAACGTCTCGGCTACGGCCAGCGGCCGCATGCCCGACCAACGGTGCACCGCGGTGGGCGTCATGTTGAGGTCGCCGGTCAGCAGCCGCGGGCCGGGGAAGCCACGTAAGTCGTGGATCAGATGGCGCAACTGACACCGATTCCAGCCGGGCACAAAGGACAGATGCGTGTTGGCCACGGTCAGCGGGCCCAGTGGTGTGTCCAGCCGGGCAATGACGGCCGTCCGCGGTTCTTCGTCGACGATCATCACCCGGTTGGGCCCGGGTAGATACATCGGAAACCGCATCGGGATGCGGGGCAGTCGCACCACTTGCCAACTGGATACCGGGAATCGGGACAGCAGCGCGATCCCGTATGCGGCGGTCCCAGGTTGTTCGTCGCCGGTGGCGGCCATCCATGTCGCGCCGGGAGTTCCAGAGATCGCGGCCACAAACCGATGCTCGACAGCTCCCATCGCTTCGGCCGCCAACGCAGTGAGGTCGGCGCGAGAGGACCGTGCCTGGTCGCAGTCGACTTCTTGCAGGGCCAGCACGTCGGGATCCAGGCGCCGAATGCATTCTCGGAGCCGCTGTGGGTGCACGCCGTCGCCGACCGTGCGGCCGTGCAGGATGTTGAAGGTCGCGACACGCATAGGTCTTCGATACCACTTTCCGCTAGCGGGCTCCGGGTACCTGTCCGCGGGCTGCCACCGACCGGCCGTCACCCGTGTCGAAGACCTCGATAACGACGTCGCGATCCTGGTAGCGGCCCAGCGATGTAAGTCCCGGCGTTCGCGCGATGATGGCGTGGGCGGCGTCGCCGGTGAGCGGATAGTCGGCGACGGGGTGGCGCCAATGCGCGGCAACCACATTCGCACCCAGCTGCAACCTAGCGCATTCACGCTCCAGCACCTCCGCCAGCGCGTCGGCTTGCAGGTAATAGGCGACCTCACTGAGCACGAGCAGGTCGAACGGTCCGGGCGGCCATGTCGCATCGAGAGATGACCGGGCCAGTGTCACGCGGTCGCGGCATCCGGCTTGCCGGAGCCGCAGATCCGCGCTGCGCATGGCCGCGTCGACCACGTCCACCGCGGTGACGTGATCGCAGCGCAACGCCAGCCGTGCGGTCAGGGTGCCGATCGAACAGCCCGGCTCGAAAGCATGCTGATAACGGCGATTGGGCAGCATGCCCAGGGTGATCGCGTACTTGCGCCGCTCGTACCACCGGGTAGACAGCTGCCACGGATCTTCGGCGTCGGCATACATCTGGTCGAAATACGCGTCGGATAGTCGTGTGCTCAGCGGAACACCACCTCTCCCACCGCCATCATTCGCGGCAGCACGAACGGCGGCAGCACGGGTGGCGAGCCGGCATTTGGTTCGAATTGGCTGCGAAAGCATTGGGCGGCACGGCGTTTCCGTAGCGCCGCCCAGTGCGGCGTAGGCACGGAATACGCGCGGTCCCATGGCACGACGGAATCAGCTGGAGTGGCCCAGTGCCACATCCAGATTGGAAACTCCAACAGCGTGGCGTTCGTGCGTGCGCAAGCGTTGGCCGCGGCGCGTCCAACGACCTCGTGATCGGGATGCCCGTCGCCTCGCCAGGTAGCGGCACACCAAGGCGGCTCGGCGGTAGCGTCGAGGATCTCGACGAGCGAATCGGTGATCCTTTCCTCGTAGTCGGTCAGCTGACCGTCGGGCAACCTCAGCGACATCGGTGAAGTAACTCCTAAAATGCCCGTCGCTCTGCGCAATTCGTGTTGTCGCGTGACCGCCATTCGGATGCGGCCCGTGGATGTTGCGTTGGGTAGCGCGGCGCCGCCGTCACTGACCGACACGACCTTGACGTCGACGCCCGATTCGACGAGTTGGGCGATCGTGCCTCCCAGGCCGAGAGTCTCGTCGTCGGGGTGGGCTGCGACAACGACCAGACCCGGGCAGCCAGTTAAGTCCAGCGGTGGCAGGGGTTCCTGGTTGAAGCCTGCCAGCCATACCGGCGCCGGTATGCCGCTGTGGGTCAGCGGCTTGGCCGCGAACCTGGCGCAGTTGCCTGTCGATAGTGCTTCCACGTGGCCCTCAGCTCCCGTGCCCCGCGAGCCCCCCGAGCGCGGCCAGATCGCGCTCGGCATGGCTTTGCCGTATGTAGATGCTCAAGTCGGCCACCCGCTGGGCATGCCGGCCGTCTTGACACAGGGGGCCGGGCCCCAGCGCGCGGCCGGTGCGGGTGATTGCTTCGTCGGCAGCGTGTTCCACGATCGCACGAACACGGCGGGCGAGCAGTTCAGCACTGTTGGATCGGTCGAACGGATCGGCATCGACCTGGGCTGCGGCGGTGCTGAGCATCGCGTCCCCGGCCGCCAGCGCGGCGTCGACGGCACCGAGATGCGCCAAAGAATATGCGTCCGCCGATTCGCTTGCGGCACAGCGATACAGCGGTTCGGCTACTCGGCGTGCGCCGCCAAGCCAGCACGCGGCAACGCCGATCGCGCCGTGCCAGAATCCGGGTCGGCTCAAGTAGTCACCTGGGTCGCCGACCGCGACGGCTTGCGCGTGGGTGAACTGCACCGGCCGCGTATCGCTGCCGGCCATCCCGGCGTTCCACCACGTGGACGGCAGCGCCTTGACGGCAGGGTCGATCACGGCGACCGCGAACAGGCCTCGTTCGCCGTTGTCCAGCCGAGCGGTGACCAGGGCATGGGTGCAGAACCCGGCGCCCGAGCACCACACCTTGGTGCCATTGAGGGTGAACGCGCCCCTGGCCTCGGTGGCTGTCACCACCGCATCGGGTGATTCGGCCGCCCATACGCCCCACAGCTGACCGAGTTCGGGTGGTTTACCGCCCAATTCGTCGATGATCGCGACGGCATCGACGTGGGCCTCGACGATGCGGGCGGCGACGATGTCTTCTTCGGCCAGCTGGGCCAGCCGCTGCCAGCGTTCCAACGTGCGTCCCGATGCGGGCAGCGGCAATTCGAGTCGTCCCGAATCCAGCCAGTGCTTGATCAATCCGGCCGTCACGTGCGATCTCCCGCCGCCGATCTTCCCAACCTTCGGAGGTAGTGCGCGAATCCGCGAGGCGCCCGAGCCTGGGTTCGCGCTGAAGTGATAACAGACAGTTCGGTGTCGCGGTGAATGCGGTAGCCGGCGGCTTCGAATCGCTCGACCAGATCGACATCCTCGCCGGAAGGCAGCGGGTGAAAGCCACCAACTCGCCAATAGGCGCGCGCGCTGAAGCCCATGTTCGCGCCGTGAATGTGTTCGTGCTGGCCGTCATGCGATGGGCCGGTGTTGTAGGCCCGCATGAAGCGGTCGACGGTGTCGGCGCAATGGTGTTGCCAGTTGGTAATTCGGACCACGCCCAGCACCATTTCCGCGCGGACTTCCAACTGATGGATCAGCCAACCGGGGTCGACCCGACTGTCGGCATCGGTGGTCGCATACCAGCACTCGTCGTCGTCGCCACACAGCGAGCGGCTGTAGCCGAAACCGGCGGCCCGCGCCGCGCCGACGTTGTGGGCGTCGACACTGACGAAGTGCACATCCGGCCCGTATTGGCCGGCCAACATTGCACTGTCGTCGTCGCTCGCGTCCAGGACTACCACCACCGTGACGGGAATCGGTACGCACAATGCGGCCGTCAGCACGGCGCGTAGACACGCCGGGAGATCAGCCTTTTCGTTGTGGGCCGGGATCACCACGACAACCCGGTCGTAGGTGCGGTGTGCAGGCGCAGGCATATCTGGCCGGTTGCCCAATCCGCCTTTTCTTAAACAGATGACAAACGGCGCGCAGGCGGGTTGCGCGCCCCGTCGGCCGGGTATGCCCTAGTCACAATGGCACCAACGGAACCGCCAACACCTTCGCCAGCCTGCTCGGCGCACCTGCGCGAGGCGCTGCGCCGTGCCGCGTCCGCACTCAAGGAAAACGGACCGCGCTTCGCGTTGGCTGGTAGCTATGCGTTATGGGCTTATGGCGCACCCGAACCCAGCCATGACGTCGATCTGGTGGTCGCCGAACCCGATGTGACGACTGCCGCCACGACATTGCGGAACGCCGGGTTCGCCATCGAAAATCCGCCTGAGGACTGGCTCTTCAAAGCGCGAATCGGAGGGACGCTCGTCGATGTGCTCCATCGGGTCAACGGCGAGCCAGTGGGGCACGCTACCCTGGATCGCGCCGAGCAGCGCGACGTGCTGGCGATCATGATGCCGGTGCTGCCGCCCACCATGGTGCTCATCCAGAAGCTGCGCTCCCTTAATGAGCATCACTGCGATTTCGCGAGGCTGCTGCCCGCCGTGCGGGCGGTTCGCGAACGACTCGACTGGGGCCCGGTCAGGTCGCAGACTGCCGAGAATGATTATGCGGTCGCCTTTTTGGTGTTGGCCGATCGGCTCGGCCTCACCGGCTGAGCGGCCGCGCAGGGTTAGTGGTTGCGCAGTTTGGCGACTAATTTGTCCTTGGTTAGACCCGAATACCCGGACATACCAAGTTCTTTGGCACGTTTTTTGAGCTCGGCCACAGTCCAGTCGGTGTACGAGCCGGACTTGCCGCCCTTACGGCCGACCGCAGACTTACCCCGCGCCGCGGCGGCATTGGAGATCCGCGCCGACTTCTCCTCGGAGTTTCCCTGCTTGCGTAGTTCGCGGTACATGTTTTCGTTCTTGATCGACGGGTTCGGCACGATCGTCCACCCTCCTGTAATCGATGGGACGTCTCGGCAAGAATTCCCCGCTCGATGGCGGTGAAACCCGTACGTTCGGAATCGCGCGGTTACCTACCGTGCAGCGGGGTAGTCGAAAATGGTGGCTCGAACAACCCCGCAACGGCCTTCGCGAGGTCGTCGCAATCGGTGCATCGATAGGTGATTTCGGTGGGTGAATCGCCAGTTGGAGTTTGACACGGAATGCCGCCGGGATGTCGTGGTCCTGACGGCCACCGGGGTGCTGGACAGCACTACCTAATCGCGCGCTGCGTGACGTCGTCATCAAGGCGGCTCTCGACGAGCCGCGAGCGGTGATCGTCGATGTCGACGATCTGTTCGTGCCTTCCGAATCCGCGTGGTCGGTGTTCACCAGCGCTCGTTGGCATGTCAGCACGTGGCCGGGCGTGCCGATCCTGCTGGTGTGTGGAAACCACCGGTCTCAGCGCGCCCTCACGGCGAACGGCGTATCCCGGTACGTGCCGGTACATGGCGACCGCCGGTCAGCGTTGGGTGACGCCCTGGTCCGGTCGGTGGATGGCCACCGACGGGAGCCAACACGGCTTCCCGCAAGGGCGGTCAGCACCGTCCTGGCTCGCGCATTGATCGCCGAGTCGCTGCATGCCTGGGCTCAGAACCGTCTGATTGTGAACGAGGGCACGGTGGCGTCGGTCTTCGTCCAGAACGTCCTCGATCACACCGACAGCGCGCTGGCTTGAAAGCGAAAATGGCGCCGTGACGTTGTCGGGGCTGTCCATCGTGTCCGCCCTGTGTCGCGCCTGGGGCAGTACGCCGATGCCGTCCGTAAAACGGTCTGGGCCCCAGGTTGGTCGCGAAAACCAGCTGTAGTGCCAACGCGACCGAACTATGCGGTCTTGGCCAGGGTGTGAGTCTGAGATACGCTGTCGCCCTTGGCTACTCGCCGGATCAGCAAACGAGTAGCCTTCTCTAGTATTTCCTGCGCCGCATCGGGACGACGGGTACGGCCTGCTCGCTGCGCGGCTGCGGCGATAGTGAGTTCTTGCTCGTAGCCGGCGATAACACGCGGATCCACGTACGAGCCGCGCGCCACCGCGGGTGTATTGCCCAGCTCCTCGGCGACCTCCCGCATGACCGCGGCCTCAACGCGTTTGACGACACGCTGGGACACCGGGGGGTCCGCGTCCACGAATGCCGCGGCGGCCAGCACGGTCCCGTGCCAGGTCCGCAGGTCTTTGACGGTGTAGTCGTCGCCGACGAGCTGCTTGAAGCGGTCATTGAGATCGTCGGCGCGAACGTCCATCCAGCCCGATGCGTTACGACACGAGAGCAACCGCTCGGTGCGTCCGGGGCGGCGCATCAACGCACGCACCGCGCGAATCACCTCGGCATCTTCGATTTCCACGGTGCGCTGCACTCCGCTCTTGGCGGGGAAGTCGAATGCGACCGCGTCACCGCGCAGCGTCACGTGCTCACATAGCAGGGTGGAGAGTCCGTACGACTCGTGCTCGTCGGCGTACTGTTCGCCGCCCGCGCGGAAATAGCCACGATCGAGCAGGCGTAACGCCAAGGCCAGGACCCGTCTCCGCGTCAGGCCGCGCCGCTTGAGGTCGTCAGCGAGATGTGCCCGGAAATCTGGCAATCGCGTGGACATTTCCAGGACGCGGTCGAATTTCTCCTCGGCCCGGTCCTGCTGCCAGGCAACGTGGTAGAGATACTGGCGGCGTCCGGCCACGTCGGTACCGACGGCCTGAATGTGGCCATTCGGGTGCGGCGAGATCCACACTTTCTTCCATGCCGGAGGAATCACCAAGTCCTTGATCCGCTGCAGTGCGTCCTCGTCGACGAGCACGTCGCCATCCGTCCCGTAGTAGGCGAAACCCTTGCCTCGCCGTTTACGTTCGAATCCCGGCGTGCTGAGCACGCTGCGCCGCAGCCGCATCTTCACCTTCCAGTTCCGTTGGTTGACTGGGAATTACCCGCTGATGGCGCAATTCACACCGGCTCGCCGCTGACGGAATCGGCCGCTGCCTGTGGCACGGCGGCCGTTGCGACCGATTCGTTTCGTGTGCCGACGCCACCGAAGAGGGTTGTTCTGCGCTGGCATGTCGGCGTTGGGCGGTCACCAAGGCTGCGACAAAAATATATTATCTGGTCTATCAGTGATAACTATCAGTTAATACTGTTGCATATGTGTCGTTAGATCGTGGCGGGCCCCTGTCGATGGCGTCGCCGAACGGGGCTGTGAGCTCCCGCACGCGTGCTCGGCGCGCATCAGACCTCGAGTGGAAGTGGGAAGGTGCGGATGTCCCTGATCGTGCGCGTTAGCTATAGGCCGCGCTGCGATCACTCGTCCACCTGGATGTGTGGAAGACAGGAGGCGCCAGGGTTCGGCCACCAACCGGTCGAATGAACCGGGACATACTTTGACCTATCTGTTCCTGCTCGGTGCGGTCTTCGCGGATGTGGCGGCGACCAGTCTGCTGTCGAAGAGCCGGGGATTCACCCGAGCAATTCCAACTCTGACATGCGTGGCGGGCTACGCTCTCTCATTCGCGCTTATGGCACAGGCGATCTCCCGCGGCATTCCGACCGAGGTCGCCTACGCCCTGTTCGAAGCGATCGGCACGACGACTATTACGATCATTGCGGTTCGATTCCTCGGTGCACCGGTCTCAGTCGTGAAGATCACCGGTATTGCGCTAATCGTTGTGGGCGTTGTGGTGGTGAACCTTGCCGGTAGTCACTAACGGCACCTGATTGACGAGTATTGCCGTACCCGCTGAAGGATCCGCATCCGCTGTGCGACAGGTCATTACGCTGATGGCAGCGCGGCTGTCTCGGTAATGCGCGGCAATTAGCCGATAGCGCAACGTGTTTCGGATGTGCGCCACACCCGTAGATGACCAATGATCCGGCTGTAACGAGAAGGCGTCACTTGCAGATCTCGTGACTCGCGGCAATCTGCGCCGAGTGGGTCGACTCGGGTGCGTCGTCGCGTCAGCAGTGGAGCGCTGGCACCGGCGGAAGCGCGTGCTACGTGATGCATAGATATTGTAAATAATGCATTAATGTCTTAGCCTATCGATGGCTGGGGCGTGGGACACGCCGTAGGAAGCGTTGATCTCGAGAGATAGGGAGCGGTCGCGGTGGTTCGGTTAGGGACGCGGAAGATGCCCGCAGTAATCCTCGGGTTGGTGTTGGTGGCGGTGAGTTCAGTGGCATGCGCGGCCCGTCCGTCAAGAGCCTTCGCGCTTTGGCAGAGATCGGCGATCGTTTTGCCGTCCGACAGTGATGGGACATATCAGGTTCCTACTCCGCTTCCCCCGGGGCAGCGTGGCGACCTGATCACTTCCATAGACCAAGGCCGGGACTCACGGCTGGGCGCTGCCCATCGCATCACCTTGCTCTATCACTCAGTGAACTCACGAGGTCAAGATGTCGCGGTCAGCGGCGTTTTGCTGGTTCCGGAAGGACGGCCGGGCACCAATTGGCCGCTCATCTCCTGGGCCCACGGCACTGTGGGTATCGCCGACCCATGTGCTCCGTCGCATGTGGCTAACCTGGGTTTCGACTTTTGGGCCGACCACCTGCGCGCGTTCCTCGAGGCCGGATTCGCTGTGGCGGCAACTGATTACATCGGCTTAGGCACCCCCGGCGACCACACGTACATGAGCGCGGTGGACCAAGGAAACGCGGTTGCCGACATCGTGCCCGCCGTCCGGCGCCTCAACCCGTATCTGTCTGAGACCTGGTTCGCAGTGGGCCACTCCCAAGGCGGAGCCGCGGTCCTGTCGACGACTCGGGCCGGCGCTAACGGCAGCTTGCCCGCAGGGCTTGCGGCCACAGTGGCCATCGCGCCCGGCAACTCCGTTGAGAACGTGCCCAAAACAGTGATCGACGGGACTGACACGGACCCGTATGCACCCTTGCTCGACATGTATGTCCTGATCGGCGCCGCCGCTGCTGACCCCGCCGTGCGCATCGAATCAGTACTCTCGACCGAGGGCCGGCAAGCGGTGGAAGTCTTAAAGCGCGACAAGTGCTTGGTTGACTACTTCGCCGAAAATTCTCATAAGCCTGGTGCCAACGCGTTCATCGACAATTCCAGGGCTCTTGCCGACCTAGTGCCCCGCCTCCGGGCATACGGCAATCCCGACAACCAACCCACCAACGGTCCCGTACTTGTCGTGACCGGCGATGCCGACACCGTTGTGCCCACTCCGGGCACGCTCTCACTCATCGAACACCTGCGCCAACAGGGATCCCACATCGATGCGCTCATCCTCAAGGGCCAAGACCACATCCAGCCCTTAGCCAACAGTCTTTGCCGACAACTGGAATACCTTACCCAACACGGAGCGCCTTCTTTTTCACCACGGACGCACGCCAAATGCCCTTAGCGGCAATAACTTCGAGGGCAACTTCACGCAATGGACTTCGCCGCTATGCCACCAGAAATCAATTCCACACGACTTCACGCCGGCCCTGGGGCCGGGTCTTTGTTGGCTGCCGCAGCAGCGTGGGACGGGCTGGCCGCTGACTTGGATTCAGCGGCCGGTGGCTATCGCTGCGTGGTCGAGCACCTTGCTGGCGATTACTGGTCAGGGGAGGCGTCAGCGTTAATGTTGGCCGCCTTCGAGCCATTCGTGGACTGGTTTCGAACGACCGCTGCACAAGCTCGGGAATCGGCAAGCCAAGCCAGGGCCGCCGTAAACGCATTTGATCAGGCGCGCGCGATGGCGGTGCACCCAGCGACCGTCTATGCCAACCGCTCTCAGATGAGAAAACACGCCGCAACAAATTACTTCGGCCAAAATTCGCCGGCAATTGCAGCTGATGAGGCCGCCTACTCAGAAATGTGGGCTCAGGATGCTGCTGCGATGTTTCTGTACGCAGACACCTCGGGAACAGCGGCAACATTGACGGCATACGTTCCACCACGTCAAACCACAAGATTGGCCAACACGGCGACTCCTAGCGCAAGCACCGTTAACGACACTCAGGCGATGCTCGATTACCTGCATCGCGCCATCCCGCAGGCACTCCGCAGCGCCGCAGGCCAGGAAAGGGGCTCGCAACAGTCTGTTGTGGATGCGGCCAAATTCGTGTCGTCATTGACGGGCACCCAGCACAACGCGACGGCGATGCCTATCGGTGCCATTTCGATGGCAAGTTCGGTGGTAATGGCCGTCGCCATGGCAGCGGGAATTCCAGTTGCAGGGGGAACGACGGCTGCGCCCCAGCCAGAGATCTCCCCATTGAAACCCATCGCGGCCACCCCCGTGACCGCCGTCCGCACTCCGGGCTCGAACGCACATCCTCGATTTGGGGAGGCATTCACGGTCGGGCACTTATCGGCGCCTTCGCGCTGGCCGGTCGTGCTAAACGCCCACGTGTCAACGGTTTCGGCTCACGGCTTAACTAACCCCTCAACCGGCGCAGATAGCGGATTCGGGACTTCCGCTAATGTGCCCTTCCCCTTGCGGCGGGTTCATAAGCCAGATCTCCGTGAAGAGCTGTCGCGTGCGGTCATACCTCGCCTACCTCGGGCCGGGGACTAAGGCGGGCCTTCTGTTTGCCGACATCAGGCGCAGAAAGGACGCTTCCAGCTGAAGACAAATTAATCTCGAATGAGATGCTAATATATCAAATGCACAAGAATCGCACTACATCGGCGGGGAGCCTATGACGACGAATCGGGACAAGATGCTTCGGAAGGCGGCCGAATTTCTTGGCCAGCGACCTGCGGCGTCCCTCGATGAAATAGCGACCGCGTTGACGGTAAGCCGCGCGACCCTGCATAGGCATTTCGCGGGTCGGCCCGCGTTGATTGCGGCCTTGCGTGACGTAGCGGTCACGGAACTCGAAGCGGCGTTGACGTCGGCGCGGCTAACCGAAGGTTCGGCAATTGAGGCGCTGCAAAGACTCGTGATTGCCTGCGAGCCGGCTGCGGGATATCTGGTGCTGATGTACAGCCAGTCGCGCGAGCTTGATGTAGAAGAAACGCTAAGCTTTTTCAACACGCTGGATGACGCAATCACCACTCTATTCGCCCGTGGCCAACAAGCAGGCGAATTTCGTACCGATCTCACAGCAGTATGGCTAACCGAGGCTTTCTATAGCCTGGTCACAGGTGGCGCCTGGGCAATTCAAATTGGTCGCGTGGCTGGACGCGATTTCACCCATATGATCACAAGCCTGCTGCTGCAGGGAATAACTGTCGCGGCAGACTTGAAGAGGTCCCCCTGAGACCTATCGGGCAAATAATGCAAAACGACCCGCCACGGTTTTGTGGCGGGTCGCTGCGACGGAATCAGCCGGCCATGAACTCGTGGTAGGCGGACTCCAGATTCCCCGGGAGCGCCGACACGTTGCACTGACGCTCGATGTCGCCGATCGGCGAAAGAATCCCACGCAGGTCGTTGTACTCCTGCGGGTGCGCGGTGAAGTAGCCGCGCAGGCTGGATGCAGCCTCCGGGCGCGGCTGTCCGTAGGCAGCCATGACGACCTGGTTAGCGCCGGGGTGAGCGGCGAGATACTGCTCAGCTGCGCCCTGCGCTGAGGAGACCGTGGCATTCACGCCTGCCGGGCTGCAGTCGGGTGTGGCGGCCGCCGATGGCGCACCGACGATACCCAAGGCCATTGCCCCGAGTAGACATCCGGCACTGATGCCGGCGATTCGTCGGCGCGCGACGATACTGCTGAGATTCATGATTGATATTGCCCTTCGAATCGGTCCAAAGTTGATTCGCGGGGATTCCCGATTCCCCGAGATCCAAGGTAGCTGAGCCGAATGTCGGCAACGCCTCACTGACGTGCGCAGCTAATCGCAGAATCCGCCGGAGTTCTTGCCGCCACCGAGCCCGTCCAGTAAATATTCGCACGTCGTGATCGAATCGTGACCAACTGAAGCGGGTACCAGTAAAATCTCTTTACGGGACCTGGGGAGCATCGATTGCGGGCTTCCGGATCGCCGCAAAGATATCCATCGTTGCCAGCGATCTCACCGCGACGGCAGTCACCTCCGGCGGCTAGCATGTGCGTGGCGTCAATGCCGTTACTGCCAGGCGGGAGTTCTGATGGTCGAGATTCACTTGGAACGGACGATCGCAGCACCTGTGGAACAGGTCTTCGACTGGCTGGCCGACCCGGTCAATCTGGCGGCCTCGCCGTTGGCCCTCAAGGGCAAATGGGCCAAGGGCACATCCGGCCCGGGCCCCGGTGCGTTGCGCGAGGTTATCGCGGTCGGCAGCTGGTTCCGCGAAGAACTCACGGTCTACGACCGGCCACACAGCTATAGCTACTTGATCGTCCGGTCGATCCCGCCGTTCAATCACGACGGCGGCACTCTGACATTCACTGCCGCGGGCGATGGGACGCACGTCGACTGGCTGACCAACTACACCCACCCGGCCGCAGCGGGAGGCAAGGTGCTGGAAGCGCTCACCCGCCGACTGTTGCGATCAAGTTTCCTCGCAATCCTGAACGCATGCGCGAAGGCGCTCGAGAAGTAGCGCCGACTTCTGCGGTAGCCCAACGCTTTAGCGTGGCTGTCAATGATGCGGGACGACGGAGTCGGCCAGTTGTGCGCCAATCGCGACTGCGACGATGATCAGCACCAGCGCGATGGTTGGCCACACCCACATGACCCGTTTGCGCGCTGCCGCGATGATGATGCCGCCGACAGCGATTAGCGCCGCGACTCCGACACCACCCCACGTCACCGCGTAGGCCCAATCGAGTGCCGAGGTGTCGCAGTTGTTGTTTGAGCACGAATCGGTCGCCATCACGAAAAAGAAGGAAAACGAAATCGACACAACTCCGGCGATGGTGGCGAGCACGAACATGATGACCGTGGCGATGGCGTCGCCCGTCGAGCGCTGCGTGTGCCGGGGAGGCTGGGAAACATGCGGATCCTGCGATGCCGTCATGCATCAGTTATGCCCAATCCCCGGCTCAGTAATCACGCGGTAAAGCCGCGACCATGATTTCGACCTGGGCGCGGCTGAGCGCGGTGACGCTTCCGTCCGGCAGCCCGAGAACCCGGTCGACGGCCAATCCGTGCAGCTTGAACCTGTTCGCTAAGATTTCGATGGCTTTCTCCCTGCCGGGCTCGTCGGTGGCGTCGATGATCTGGACCACGTTGGCGTTGATGCGCGCGGCCAGGCCTTGAATCATGTCGGCGACACCTTCGGGGTCGAACGTGTGGAAGACGCCCTCGGCTACTCCATCGGCGATCAGGCGGGTGAGCAGCGGCCGGGTCAGTCCTTCGCTCACCGCGATGATGCGCTCGTACAGGTGCGCGTTTCCGGGTCGCAACAGCGAGACCATCGCCGCTAATTGCGCGGGCGTCCCCATCTGCATCTTGACGTCAAAACCGGCCTGCAACAGCGTATTCAGCCGATCCAAGGCATTGCCGTCACAGCCGGCAGCAGCCCGTTCGATCGCCGCGAGTTGGCTGCGGGCGCTGCGTTCGGCCAGCGTCGTGATGAGCGCGTCCTTCGACGGAAACCAATGATAGAAGGCGCCTTTGGAGACACCGGCATCCGCGATCAGGTCGTTGAGGCTGACATTGTCGTAACCGCGTGCAACGAACAGCGCGACGGCGCGATCCAGAATCTCGGCACGGCGGACGTCGGGATGCTTAACTACCCGCGGCATTCGCCCGATCCTGCTCGACCGGTTTCGCGACCCATCCCACGTAGGTCAGGTACAAGCCGACCAGCGCGATTCCGGCGAAGATGGCACGCACCAGCGGAATCGCATTTTCTTCCATGCTCTTGCCGGCCGCGTCGTAGACATCAGGTATCGCCAGGATGAGTATGCCGCGGATGGCGAGAAACCATCCGAGCAGCGACACCAAAACTGCTGCGACACTTCGCCAATACTGGTGAAAGGCGATGATGACGCTGCCCCACAGCAGCAGCAGCGCCCCAAGCTCCCACTGCCACATCGGATCACTGCTGAACTCCCGCAGCAGCACCGGCATCTGCGATGTCGCCCGCACGGCGACGATGGACGGCACGATCAAAAAGAACGGCCCGAAGGCGCGCGCGAACATCCGGGTACGGATCTGCGATGGATCTGGCTCGCTCATTGCTACCTCCACTGACGGATGCCCGAAACGATAACCGACCAGTGGTCGGTATACAAGACCATCGGTCGGTCAGCCAGATACGGGTGTTTGCCCGCTGGCGGGGTATTCGGGGGAGATGGACATTGCCAAGGACATCAAGGACTTCTTGATGTCCCGACGGGCCAGAATCCGCCCTGAGCAGGTGGGCCTGCCGCCGGGTCGGCGGCGGCGGGTGCCCGGATTGCGGCGTGCGGAAGTCGCCCAACTGGCCGGGGTGAGCATCGAGTACTACACGCAGGTCGAGCGGGGGAACGTGGCCGGCGTCTCCGACGACGTCCTGTATGCCGTTGCCCGGGCACTGCAACTCGGGGAGGCGGAGGAAGCTCATCTGTTCGATCTTGTTCGTGCCGCCACCGGCAAGGGCGATCGAACCCGACCGGCACGCCCGGCCGGCCAGACCATGCCCGACGGTGTTCAGGCATTGCTGGACAGCATGGTCACCGCGCCGGCAATCGTGATCAACGGCTCCCTCGATCTCGTGGCCGCCAACGCGCTCGGGCACGCGCTGTACGCACCCGTCTTTTCCGGTGCGAAGGCGACGCCGAACCTGGCACGTTTCATGTTTTTCGATGCTGTCGCCGATCAGTTCTTTCCCGATTGGGCCCGTGAAGCCGACGACGTCGTTGCGCTGCTGAGAGCCGAAGCGGCACGTTCGCCAGACTCGCCCCAGGTCACCAGCCTTATCGCCGAGCTCAAGACCCGCAGCGCCAAGTTCCGCACTAGTTGGGCGGCCCACAATGTCAAAGCACATCGCCACGGCGTCAAGCGATTCCGGCATTCCGACGTCGGAGAACTGTCATTGACCTACAACGTCTTCGATATCACCGGCGTGGGCGGATTGTCGTTGATCGGCCATACCGCGCAACCGCATTCACGGTCTGACGAGGCGTTGACGCTGCTCGCCAGTTGGACCGCGACCGACCACGAGTTCAATTCGGACATCCGCAACGACAACGCGTCCAGGTAGCTACGATCGCCGGATGTCGGTTGCGCTGCTTCGTGAGATGTTCGACCGGATGGTCGTCGCGAAAAATGCCGGGCTCATCGAGCACTACTACCATCCCGACTTCGTCATGTCGTCCGACGGATTGACGCAGAACTTCGACGAATTCCGCGACAGTCACCGCGAGATCTACACCACGCCAATCAGCTACACGATCGAGTACGACGAGCAGGCGTGGGTGGAAGCCGCGGACAAAGTCGCCGGCCGGGTGTGGATCACCACGTCACGTCCGGGTGAGACGCCGACCCGCATCGAGGTCGTGCTCATCGCCGCGTTCCGCGACGGGCGGATCCACCGGGTCTGGGAGACAACGTGGCCAAGTTGGCGCAACGTGGCTGCACTCGAAAAGTATTGAACTATATGGTATTTCGTGCTAATCCTTCAGGCGGTGCGCCAACTGCTCGGCGGCGTACCGGCCGCTGAGCACCGCACCAATGACGGTGGACGGATTGTTGACACCGATCGCCTCGCCCGCCAGGTAAAGCCTGTCGCCAATGGGTTCCTGCAGGCGGCGCCGGTCGTCCGGCCCGGAACCGGGAGCGTGGAATGAATAGCTGCCCCGCGCATATGGGTCGGTGGTCCAGCTCGACGTCAGGACTTGCACCGGCGAGATTTCGTCGCCAAAAAGCTGACGAGCGATCGGCAGCGCCCGGGCCGTCACGTCAGCCGGAGAAGATGACTCCACCAACCGGCCGCGGGCGCCGGCGTTGAACGCCACCACGATCGGACCGGCGGCGCCCGACAAGGCGAACCACTGCGCCCACGCGCCCGGGTCGGTCCCCATGAAGAGATAAAAGGCGTTGTCGGTCTTCCACGTACGCCGGTTGAAGCGGAAAAAGGTTTTGGACAGCGCGCCGAAGCCGAGCGCATTCACCGCGCGGGTGTATCCCTCGGGAAGCGGCGGGTCGAAGGCTATCGACCCCGCTTTGAGGACGCCGAGAGGAACCGTGACGATCGCGGCGGGCCCTTCGAACGATTGGTTCCCGGCGTGCACGATGACGGAGTTGTCGCGCCGAGTGACTGCGGTGACCGGTGTCTTCAGGACGATCTGAAGTCCGTCGGCGAGCAGCTTCGGCAGGGCGTCGTAGCCGTTGGTGATGACGGCTTGGTCGCCATCGGCGTAGTCACCGTCGTCAAATGTTGTGGCGGAGAGCTGATCTGCACCAGCCGCGAATTCGTCCTCGATCTCGGTGGCGACGAAGAACGCCAGCTGGGCGCGATCTGAGGCGGAAAGCTCTTCGCGTTTTGCTGCGGCGTCGACGGCGGCCCCGAGACTCCCGCCGGTGACACGGTCACAAGCCTGCTCGACGAACCGGCGCCAAGGGTCAGGGTCGTAGTCCACCGGTGGTAACTGGCGATCCACCGCGAGCTTTGCCCACCCGTAATAGTCGGTCGGGATGACCTGAACCTGTGCCTTGCGCGCCAGCTTCATCATCGGACCGTCGGCAGTGCCGTGGATCCAGGACGCACCCATCTCGATCGGCACACCCCAGTCGCGGTTGGTGTAGACGCGGCCGCCGACGCGATCGCGGGCTTCGATCAGCCGCACCGGCCATCCCGCGTCGACGAGACTGCGCGCTGCAGCCAAGCCCGCCATGCCCGCGCCGACGATCAGGACCGACTGGGTGTCCGGTTTGATCTCCGGCGGCGGGGGCGGCAAGGACTCGGAATGTTCACGCGGTGTGCAGGCGGCCGCCAGCCCACCAGTGACCGTGCTCATCGTTGCTGTGAGCACCGCCCGACGGGACATCGGGAACATGACAGTTAGCCTCTCACATGGAAAACGGCGCCGTACCGCAGTTTGCTCGTTGCCGAGACATTGTGTGCTGTAATTCGGCGCGCGGGTTCGAAGAAATTGCATAGTTGGACGCCCGTGCCGATATAAGATTGTTGAATCCGGGGGTGCGGCAACGGGGCCGTGTTCGAGGGGGGAGCTGGCGATGAGTGCTCGACGATCAATCCGTGTGGCCGACCCGCTTCCCGACGTACTGCCGCCGAGTCGCACCCTGACCGTCCGCGCGGTCGACGGCACTCCGTTGGACGCGGAGGTCTTCGGGCCGCCCGACGGCTATCCGATCGTGTTGAGCCACGGCATCACCTGCGCGATCAGAGCGTGGGCGTACCAGATCGCCGACCTGTCGGCCGATTACCGGGTGATCGCGTTCGACCACCGCGGCCACGGCCGCAGCGGTGTCCCGCGCCGCTGCGGGTACAGCCTCAAACACCTTGCCTCCGACTTGGATTGCGTGTTGGAGGCGACGGTGGCACCGCACGAGCGTGCGGTACTGGCTGGCCACTCGATGGGCGGCATCACGATCGCCGCCTGGTCGGCGCGCTACCGCCACAAAGTCCATCGGCGCGTCGATGCCGTTGCGCTGATCAACACGACCACCGGTGACCTGGTGCGCCAGGTGAAGCTCTTCTCGGTACCGGGCCAATTGTCGCCGGCACGCGTGATGGCCGCGCGCAGCCTGATCAACGTGTTCGGTGGATTCCCGATCCCCAGTGCGGCGCTGCTGGCCAGTCGCTCATTTGTCGCGATGCTGGCAGTCGGCAAGGATGCCGACCCAAGCGCTGCCCGACTGATCCACGAGTTGTTCGCACAGACATCGCCCGCCGGGCGCGGTGGTTGCGCGAGGACGCTGGTCGAATCGCTGGGCTCGCGGTACCTCGACCTGTCCGGGTTGACGGTGCCGACCCTGGTCATCGGCAGCGAACAGGACCGGCTGACGCCGATCGGAGCCTCCCGCGAGATCGCACGGACCGCGCCCAACGTCGTCGGCCTCGTCGAGCTGCCCGGCGGCCACTGCTCGATGCTGGAACACCACCGTGAGGTCACCGGCCAGCTGCGGTTGCTCGCCGAGTCCGTTGCCCTGCCGGTCGCGCAGATCAGCTCATAGCAGGGCGCTGACCGCGGCGGCCGCTCGCCGGCCGGACCGCACGGCGCCGTCGAAGAACCCGGTCCACTCGTCTGCGGTCTCGGTGCCCGCCCAGTGAATCGGCCCGACCGGTTCCCGCAGCCACGACCCGAATCGCGTCCACGAGCCCGGCGGCACCGCCGCGGTCGGACCGCCCGGAGCGAAATCCTCAGTACCCCAACGATGGTCCACATAATCGAGGGGTTTCAGTGCCTCGTCGCCGAACAGCGACGCAAAGCAACGCAACGCGTCACGGCGGCGCTGGTCGGTGGGCAGCGAATCGAACGCCCGGGCGTCGACAAATCCCATCAGGATGCCCGGCCCGTCGGCCTGTGGACTGACATCGAAGGTGATGAACACCGGCCCCCGGTCGGAGAGCGCTTGTCCGGAGAATCCGTTGGCCCGCCAGAACGGGGTCGAATACGCGGCGAAGGCCTTGCTGAGCCGGCCCTGCGGCCATTGCCCGGCCAGTTGCTGGTACTCGACGGGCAGCGGGGGAGTGAACTCGATGGACGCACGATGAGCCGGCGGGATTGCGACGATGACGAACCCGGCGTCGGCCTGGCCGCGCTCGGTTGTGACCGTGACGCCCGAACCGTGCCGCTCGATGCGGCGGACCGGGGCGTTCAGCACGACACGCTCGCCCAGTTCGTCCGCCGCTGCCTGCGCGATCTGCTGCGTGCCCCCCTGGAAATGGTCCTGCTGGGCACCGTCCTCGACGTCGAGCAGCCGATCCAGGCCACCCGCGGCGCGTACGTAGCGCACCGCATGCAGCATCGACACGTCGTCGAGTTCGCATCCCCAGGTCACCCGGGCCATGATGGCCATCAGGTCGCGAGACGAGGCGGTGGCACGCACCGAGCGCAACCACTGCCCGAAAGACACGTCGTCAAGCTCACGGGCGCGGTGCGCATGCCACGGCGCGTCCACCGGAATGCCGTTGGCAATTCTTTCGAATTGCCAACGCAGCCTACCGATGTCGAGCAACCCGGTCAACGAAAGTTTGGGGATGGTGCCCCGGTAGGACCGCGTCCAGCCACGCCAGTGGATAACGTTCTTGCCGTCGTGGTGCGTAGGCATGGTCGGGATCTGCAGCTCGGCCGCCAGCTTCAGCACGGCGTCCTGAGTCGGACCGACAAACGCGCCGCCCATGTCCACCGGCAATCCTGCGACGCTACCGGTGAACGATCGCCCGCCGACCCGGTCGCGGCCTTCGAAGACCACCACGTCGTGGCCCTCTTGAGTCAGCTCTCGCGCCGCCGTGAGGCCGGCAAAGCCGGCGCCGATCACAACAACATCGACAGTCCACGACGGCATCGTCACATCCTCTAGTGAACCCCATTGTGCTGTGCCAGCGGTACCCAGCTCCCGGGCGACCGTCGGCTTGCTGCGGGGATTCACCCCCGAACGTGCCGACAAGGTCGACTTTCGGCGCGAAAAGGCTACGGCGCAACCGTTAGCCAGTCGGCGAAACCGGACGGGTCGTGGCGGCCCAGCGCGCCATGCTCGTAGAGGCCCCAACCCTCGACCGGAGCCTTAGCGCCCTCGGTGCAGACCGCGCGACCGACATGGTCGATCACCCCGAAGCCGGAGCGTCCGATGATCGCCGGGTCGGTCATGTCGTAGGTCAGGCGTTCGGCGAACTTCTCGCCCTTCCACATGCCGTGTATCCAGTCCGAATCGCCACCGTAGCCGCCACCTACGTGAATGGGCACCGGTAATTTGGACTCGACGTCGAAGTGGATGGGACCGCCGTCCGGAGTGGTTGCGTCGATCGTGGCGCCGGTCGGAATGCGGGTGCCGGAGCGGTAGTGGATCTTGACCCGGGGCCAGCCCAGCTGCTCGACACGGCCGTCGCGCCAGATCCGGGTACAGTCGTTGAGCGAGCGGAACCCGTTGGGTTCTTCCTGGATGATCAGCACGATGGCGAAGTCGTCGAAAGCCATTGGTACGTATAGCCACCACATGCCCTCGAACGGCGGGTCGGCTGGCCGGCCCGCGGGCTCCGCCTCACCGATCGGCCGGATGCCCCACGACCGGTCGCGGCTGCCCAGCCAGGTGTTGGGGTCGACTGTGATTTCCTCGCCGTCGACAACGATGTGCCCACTCCAGCTGCCGAGCTGGGCGAAACGCTGCGCGTCTAGCGTGACCCGATTGCCGGAGCGCAGGACGTGTGGCTGTTCCTGGACTACGTCGAATAGACCCCTCCAGGTGAGATCGGCTGCAATGCCCTCGGTTTCGTCCAGGACGATCCGCAGCTGGTGTAGCGGATCGATGACCTCGACGCGGTAACCGTTGACGTGCTGGTTGAGCCGGTCTTGATCGATGGCGTCCGAAAGGTGCACCGCGGTTTGCGTGTCCCCGCGCCTGATGAGCACGAACGCATCCTTGACGCCGAGGTTGGGGTAGTAGCCAATGCCGCTGATCAAGAAGATGTTTCCGGTGCGGTCGTGGGCGTTGTAGTAGGACCGATCATAGAAGTTGCGGTCCGAGGAGCCGGGCCACGCGATCGGCTGGGGGATCTGGTGTACCGGGTACTCGTCGAGCGGTCCGAGCATTACTGGTCCTCTCCGATAAGACGTTTCATCAATCCGGCGTGATAGAACAGCGACTCGACGTCGTCGGGCTTTTCGGTTTCGCCGAAGTGCACCCGCCGCGCACCCGTGCGCATGAACACACACGCCCACATCACGCCGGAGTACAGGTAGAACCAGCGCAGGTCGCCCACGTCGAAGCCGGTAAGTCGCTGGTAGGTGGCGCGCACGTCCTCCTCGCGCATCACATCGGGCAATCCCGGCAGCCCCGCAAGCCCGGTGAGCTCCTGGAACACCATGTGCGCGTAGATCATCCACGCGACATCGAGCTCGCGCGGACCCAGCGTCACCATCTCCCAGTCCAGCACGGCCACCGGCGCGAAGTCGCGGTACAAGACATTGCCCACTCGTGCGTCGCCCCACAGCAACACGGGCTCGCGAGCGTCCACTTCCGTTGGCCAGTTGTCGTCCAGCCAGGCGAATGTGCGTTCCAGCAGCGATGATCGGCCGATGTCCGGTACTGCGAAGTCGTACCAGTCCCGCACCCAGTTGTAGTGCCGACGCAACGCGGTATCGCCCTGCTGCCCTTCGGATAGGAATCCGAATGTGTTCTGGGCGTTGGGAATTGAATGCAGCTTCGCCAGGACCCCAACTGTGGCATCCTGAAGTTCGCGCTGTTGCTCGACGGGAGCATCGGCGAACCAGTTGTTGCCGAAGGTGTAGGGCATGACGTCGGGCGGTACCACGCCGGCGACGTAGTCCATCACGAAGAAGGGTGTGCCCAGGACGTCGCCGGTGGACTCGAGCCAGCGCACCGGCGGGACCGGCACCTCGGTGATTTCGCCGACCTTGCGGATCACCTCGAATTGGTGGTCAAGGCGATAGGTGGGGAAGACTTGCACGTCCTCGGCGCTGGGCGCGACCCGCGTAACCAGCTTCTGCTCGATCGACTGCCCACCGTCGGTCCAGCGGGCGGTCAGGATGATCGTTTCCGACGACATGCCGGTCGAGTCGACGCCGCTTTCGACGGTGACGTCGGGTGTCGCGCCGTTGGGTAGGACGGTGGACAGCCATTTCGACATCACCGCCGGCAGCGTCGTGACGTCTCGGCTGGAGCGCTGAAGCCGGTCGACGTTGTCGAGCACAGGTTCATTGGCCACGGGGTGCCTCCATTCGTTGAGACCTTTCGCGGCAATTACGATACGGTAGGTAGCGTTATGAAAGCAGACCCGTCCGACCTTGACAAGGCCCCAGGTGCGGGGCGCCCCCGGGATCCGCGTATTGACTCTGCCATCCTGGCGGCGACCGCGGAACTGCTCGTGGAAATCGGCTATTCGAACCTCACCCTGGCCGCCGTCGCTGAGCGGGCCGGCACCACGAAATCGGCGCTGTATCGCCGGTGGTCGAGTAAGGCGGAACTGGTGCACGAAACGGCGTTTCCAACGGCGCCCAGCGCGCTGGAGACGCCGGCCGGTGATTTTGCCGCCGACCTGCGGATGATGATCGAGGCGGCGCGGGATGTGTTCACCACCCCGGTGGTGCGGGCGGCGTTGCCGGGGCTGGTAGCCGACATGACGGCCGATTCCGAACTCAATGCACGGGTGATGTCGCGCTTCAACGACTTGTTCGCCGCGGTGCGGGTGCGGCTACGTGAGGCCGTCGACCGAGGTGAGGCGCATCCCGATGCGGATCCGGACCGATTGATCGAGCTGATCGGCGGAGCGACGATGCTTCGGATGCTGCTGCGCCCGGACGAAAAGCTGGACGAGCTGTGGGTGGAGCAGACCACCGCCATCGTCGTACACGGGGTGACGCGATGACCCAGCGACTTGCCGGGCGTGCCGCGATAGTCACCGGCGGTAGCCGCGGTTTGGGTCGCGCCATCGCGCTGGCGTTCGCGGCCGAGGGCGCGGCCGTGGCGGTGGCCGGACGCACCGAGCAGGTGTGGGATGACCGGCTGCCGGGAACCATCGGCGAGACGGTCGGCGCCATCGAGGCGGCGGGTGGGCGCGCGGTAGCGGTGCGCGCCGATCTGACCGACCGAGACGACGTCGCCCGGTTGGTGGGTGAGGCCCGAGATGCGTTGGGTCCCATCACCGTTCTGATCAACAATGCGGCGTTCACCGCGCCGGGCCGTCCGCCGGCGCCCGGTGGACAGCCGCGCGCGAAGCTCGTCAAGCCCGCCGGTGCCGCCAAACCCGGCTGGCCGGGGTTCGTCAGCACGCCGTTGTCGGCATTCCGCCGCCACTTCGACATCGCGGTGTTCGCGGCCTACGAGTTGATGCAGATGGTGTCCCCGGACATGATCGATGCCGGCGGCGGCTCGATCATCAACATCACCTCGGTGGCGTCGCGGCTGCCCGGCGACGGACCGTATCCGGAGCGAAACGGCGCTGTGCTGCCTGGCTACAGCGGATCCAAGGCGGCGCTTGAGCATCTCACCCAATGTGCGGCGTTCGACCTGGCCGATCACAACATCGCCGTCAACGCGCTGGCGCCGTCGAAGCCGATCATGACGCCCGGCCTGTCGTACTACGCAACGGCGTTCAATGACACCGCGCCGGAGGATGAATTCGCCCGGGCAGCGGCGCAATTGGCGTTGGTGGATCCCGCCACTGTCACCGGGCGCACCATCGGTCACCACGAGGTTCTCGACGGCAGCTTCCGGCCCTTTGCCGTCGGCTAGCGGTCGGGCCGCCCGATGCCGTCGATCCCTGGCCACACGACCGCCTGACGTGCAAGGATGAATCAAGCCTGTGCCGCAACGGCATAGGAAAAACGGCGAGTGGTGCCAAATGCCCGATAAGCCGACGGGGCGCGTCGTTGCGCTCATCGTGCTGTTGATCGTCGTTGCCGCTGCCCTGCGTGGATATCTTCCGGCTCGCGATCATGCGGCGCGTGCCGAATCGGGTGGTGGCCGCGCGGCGCTGGTGTTCGTCGTCGTCCTGCTCAGTGCGTCGCTTGCGATGTTGGCAGTCGCGGTGATCGCGCGGTTGCGGGATCCCCGTGCGGTGGCGCCGAAAACGGCGGATCTCTCCGAAATGCTCGGCACCGGTAGAGGGCGACCGAGCTGGCGGGTGTTGTTGATCGGGCTCGCGGTGATTGTCGCGTGGCTGTTGATTGCGATGCTGCTGGCCCGATTATCACTGCACTACGGTGCTCCTCCCGCCGACCATGCACCAGGAGCCGGCACGCAGCCGCACACCGCTGCACCCTCGCCGCAGCACCGGCCCCCGCACAATGACAACGGCAACATGCTGGGAATTCTGTTGGCCACCACGGTTCCGATGATGCTGATCCTCGTCGCCGGGACGCTGATCCTGTCCCGGCGCAGATTGGCCGCCACCACCCTGCACGCCCTTACCGATGACGACGTCGACTATCGGCCGCCGGTGCGTCAGTCGGAATCCCTGGTGCGCGCGGCCGAAGTCGGGCTGGCCGAGATGTCGGACCGCACGCGTGAACCGCGAGAGGCCATCATCGCGTGCTATGCCGCGATGGAACGCGAGCTCGCGAATGTCCCTGGAGCTGCTCCGCAGGAGTTCGATACACCGACCGAGGTGCTGGCTCGCGCCGTCGAACGCCATGCGCTGCATATCGATAACGCCATTCAATTGGTGAACCTGTTCGAGGAAGCACGATTCAGTCCGCACGTGATGAATGAGGGGCACCGGGACATCGCGGTCGACGTACTGCGGCTGGTTCTCGCCGAGCTTCGGAGCCCGGTATGAAAAGGCTGATAGCTCTGGGTGTTTGCTTCATCATCGGAGCGGAACTCTTGGTGCTGATCGTGCACGATCGCCCATTCGTATTGGTGGCCTCCGGTGTCGCGCTGGCCCTGGTATTGCTCGACGTTCGCCGGCTGCTGGGGCACGGGACCGAACCCGGCCGCGATCTGGACGCCGACGAAATTGGGGATTCGCTGCGTCGCTGGCTGGCCACCACCGAAACGACGATTCGCTGGGCCGAGTCCACCCGTGCGGACTGGGACCGGCATCTGCGTCCGATGCTGGCCCGCCGGTACGAAATCGCTACCGGTCAACGCCTTGCCAAGGATCCGAAGGCCTTTCAGTCGACCGGCCGCATGCTGTTCGGCACCGAACTGTGGGAGTGGGTCAATCCCAACGACATCAGCCGCACCGGCGACCGCCAGCCCGGTCCCGGCCGGGCCGCGTTCGAAGAGATCTTGAGGAGGCTGGAGCAGGTATGACAGAAGGTGCCACGATGCCGGCCGCGACCACCACCGCGCACTGCGAGGCGGTGCTCGACGAAATCGAACGCGTGGTGGTGGGGAAGCGCTCCGCGTTGACGCTGATCCTCACCGCGGTGCTCGCGCGCGGCCATGTACTCATCGAAGATCTCCCCGGACTGGGCAAGACACTGATCGCGCGATCCTTCGCCGCCGCGCTCGGTCTGCGATTCACCCGAGTGCAGTTCACCCCGGACCTACTGCCGGCCGACCTGCTCGGCTCGACGATCTACGACATGCAGTCGGGCCGCTTCGAGTTTCGCGCCGGACCCATCTTCACCAACCTGCTGCTCGCCGACGAGATCAACCGCACTCCGCCCAAGACCCAGGCGGCGCTGCTCGAGGCGATGGCCGAAGGACAGGTCAGCATCGACGGCGAAACCCACAAGCTGCCAACCCCATTCATCGTCCTGGCCACTGACAACCCGATCGAGTACGAGGGCACCTACCCGTTACCGGAGGCGCAGCTGGATCGATTCGCGATGCGGCTAGAACTGCGATACCTCTCCGAGCGAGACGAAACCTCGATGCTGCGCAGGCGTCTCGACCGCGGCTCGGCCGAGCCGACGGTCAATCAGGTGGTGGATATCCACGATCTGCTGGCGATGCGCGAATCGGTCGAGCAGGTGACGGTGCATGAGGACGTCTTGAATTACGTGGTGTCACTGGCCACCGCTACCCGGCGCCATCCGCAGGTCGCGGTCGGCGCCAGCCCGCGTGCCGAACTCGACCTGGTTCAGCTCGCCCGTGCGCGCGCGCTTTTGCTTGGTCGCGACTATGTGATCCCCGAAGACGTCAAGGCGCTCGCCGTCCCGACGGTCGCGCACCGGATCACCCTGCGCCCGGAGATGTGGGTGCGCAAGATCCAGGGCGCCGACGTCGTCGGAGAACTGTTGCGGCGCTTGCCGGTACCTCGCACCAGCGCGGAGCCCGGGTAGCTCGCGGTGAACAGTAGCGAGGTCGAGTTCCGCTGGCGTGCATCGCCATTGACACGGGCGATCGCGACCTGTGCGGGCGCTGCGCTCGCCGCCGCCGTGATCGGCGCGCATTGGCAGCTCATCGCGTTCGCGGCGCCCCTGCTCGGTGTGCTGTGCTCGATCAGCTGGCAGCACCCGGTGCCGAAGATCCACGTGCATGGGGAGCCGGAGTCGCAGCGATGCTTCGAGGGCGAGCGAGCAAGGGTGACGCTATTGGCGGCCCAGGAATTCGGGGCGCCGGTCCCGTGGGCTGTCGAGCTCACAGTTCCCACCGTCGACGGCATGGAACTCGAAGTCCTCGCTTCGGAGTCCCCGTACGCGAAAACGGTTGCGGCAGTAGCGCAGCGCTGGGGACGGTACGCGGTCGGAGCGCGGGTGGACGCGGTCGCGCGCGGCGGTCTGTTGACGGGCACGGCCACCGTCGACGCCGCCGATGTCATCGTGTTTCCGTTGACGCCGCCGCAGTCGACACCCATCCCGCGAACCGAGCTGCTCGACCGCCTCGGCGCCCACCTGACTCGCCATATCGGCCCGGGTGTCGAGTACGCCGATATTCGCCCCTACGTTCCGGGTGACCAACTGCGGGCAGTCAATTGGCCGGTTAGCGCGCGTCGCGGCCGGCTGCATGTGACGGAGCGACTGACCGATCGCGCCGCTGATGTTGTGGTGCTGATCGACGGATATCGGCAGCCCGCGGGTCCGGCAACCGACGCCACCGAACGAGTTGTGCGCGGCGCCGCTCAGGTAGTGCAGACCGCGTTGCGCTACAGCGATCGCGCGGGAATCGTCGCGCTCGGAGGTAATCGCCCGCGGTGGCTTGGCGCCGACATCGGTCAGCGGCAGTTCTATCGCGTGCTCGATACCGTGCTCGGCGCGGGCGGACGATTCGAAAACACCACCGGCACACTGGCTCCGCGCGCGGCGGTCCCGGCCGGGGCGATCGTCATCGCGTTCTCCACACTGCTGGACACGGAATTCGCACTGGCGCTGATCGATTTGCGTAAACGCGGTCATGTCGTGATAGCCGTCGACACGCTCGACAGTTCTCCATTTGATGACGAACAGGATCCGCTGGTGGACCGGCTGTGGGCGTTGCAACGCTCCTCCATGTACCGCGACATGGCAACCATCGGTGTCGACATCGTCTCTTGGCAGACAGGTCACACTTTGGAGCAGTCGATGGGCGTGATGCCGGATCGTCGTCACCGGGTGCGCGGACGGCTTCGGGGGTAGCGATGCCATCGGTCGCGCGATTCGGGGTCCATGCTCTGGCAACGGCATTCGGCTTCCTGATGGTTGGCTTGGCCGCGGCGGGAACCCACGGGCCGGCATTAGCCGCCGGGATCGCCGCGGTGGTCACGGTGGGCGCCGGGATGGTGTTTCGTCCGGCCGCCACGGTTGCCGTGCTGCTATCGGTGACCACGATCGTGATGTCCGAACCGCCATATCTCTACGTCGCACTGTCGGGGCTTTGCGCGGCCGCCTACCTGATCTGTCGCCACGCAGCCGGAATGCCGGACGCGGCCGTGATGGCAAGCTGGCCGACAATTATTGCCGCAGTGGGATTTACATTCGTCGGCGTGGTTGCGATGTCGTTCCCGCTGCACCTGCCGTGGGTGCCGTTGGCGGCGCCGCTGGCAGTGCTGGCCATCTACGTGTTGGCTACTCGCCCGTTCCTGGGTTGACCGCGCCGTTGGCCTGACAACGCGGCGAGTCATCTTCAGTTTTCCCTGCAGTTTGTTGTTTTCGTAGGTCTGTCGAAGTACCTGGAAGGATTTTAGTCCTGGCCGCTCGGTTCGGGTGTGAGGAGTATGTGGTGGCACGCGGTGTTGACGACGCCGTGGCACAGGGGGGAACCACAGTGAGCCAGGAATCACACATGACCGACTTCATCGTGGTGGGCGCAGGTGCATCGGGCAGTGTTGTCGCCCGCCGATTGTTGGACCGCGGTTACTCGGTGCATGTGCTGGAAGCCGGTCCTTCCGACACCAATCCCGATATCCACACCAGCTCCGGCTGGCCGGCGTTACTGCACAGCGGTCAGGACTGGGTATTCATGACCGCCCCGCAACGGCACGCCAACAATCGGCGCCTGTACTGGCCGCGGGGAAAAGTGTTGGGTGGCAGCAGCTCGCTCAACGGACAGATCTACCTGCGGGGCCATTGCAGTGATTACGATGGGTGGGCCCAACTCGGCTGTGCAGGATGGGATTTCGGTAGTATCTTCGGTCTATTCTTGCGTTCGGAGGATCACGTCGACGGCGCGAGCCGGTGGCATGGTGCGGGCGGACTGTTGCCGGTCGAGCGGATCACTCGACCGAACCCGACATCGGTTGCGTTCGTCGAAGCCGCGAATGACCTTGGCCACCGGTTCATCGACGATTTCAACGGTCCGCACCAGGCTGGGGTCGGGTACAGCCAGGTGACGACCCGCAATGGCCGCCGGGCCAGCGCATGGCAGAGCTTCATGGCTCCGGTGCTGGGCGACTCGCGGCTGACCGTGACCACCGGCGCACTGGTGCAGCACGTCATAATCCGTAGCGGGCGCGCCGTTGGGGTGCAATACGCCGTCGGCGGACAGATCCGTCGAGCCTGCGCCGAGCGTGAAGTGATACTCAGCGCGGGCACCCTAGGGTCGCCAAAACTACTGCTGCTCAGTGGTATTGGGCCAGCCGAACATCTCGCCGAAGTGGGTGTCAAGGTCGTGGTCGATCTGCCCGGGGTAGGGGAGAATCTGCACGACCATCTCCTGGTGAGCAATGTCTACGAAGCATCCCGGCCGATGGAGCCGGCGCACCACAACCTGCTCGAGTGCCAACTATTCACCTCCAGCGCATATTGGCGGGGTCCGGGCCCTGACCTGCAGCCGGTGTTCATGCACGTGGTGTATCCGGCCGAGGGCTACCCGGTGCCGCGCAACGGGTACACGATTGCTCCCGGCATCATCCGCCCCCGGTCGCGGGGCACACTTCGGCTGGCTTCAGCTGATCCGGCGACTGCGCCCTGGTGTGATCCCAATGTCCTGGCCGAACCCTACGACCTCGAGGCGCTGGTCGACGCCGTGGAGATCTGCCGCGAGATAGGTGCCAGTTCGGCTTTCGACGACTGGCGGTATGCCGAGGTGGCGCCGGGGCCACGGGTGCGCACCCGTGATCATCTCCGCGAATACGTGCGACGGGCGGTCGGCACCTACCACCATCAGGTCGGAACGTGCCGAATGGGCGTCGACGATGATGCCGTCGTCGCACCAGATCTCAGGGTGCGCGGCGTCGAGGGATTGAGAGTCGTCGATGCGTCGGTGATGCCGTCGGTCACGGCCGGCAACACCAACGCGCCCGCGATCATGATTGGCGAGAAAGCATCCGATCTGATCGCGGGAATGCCCACGAGTCAGCGCATTACTGCAATAACCGCGCGGCGTGATCGGCGAGATCGAGCATCGGTTGCGGGAAGATGCCCAGAATCACGGTGATCGCGGCGCAGATCGCGATCGCGATCTTGCTGAGGATTCCGGGTGCGACGACCTGTGGGGTGTCGTCGGTTGGCTCGGTGAAGAACATCAACACGATCACCCGGACATAGAAGTAGGCGGCGACGCCGCTGGCGATCACACCGATGATGACCAACGGCACGGCGCCGCCTTGTGCGGCGGCCTTGAACACGGTGAGCTTGCTGATGAATCCACTAGTCAATGGGATACCGGCGAAGGCCAGCAAAAACATCGAAAGCATTACGCCCACAATGGGAGAGCGCTGTCCGAGCCCGGCCCAATGCGACAGCTTGGCGTCCTCGACGCCGTCGGAGTTGCGAATCAGACCGACGATGGCGAACGCGCCGACCGTGCTGAAGCTGTAGGCGACCAGGTAGAACAATGTCGCCGCAAGGCCGGCCTGGTTGTCGGCAATCACACCGGTGAGGATGAAACCGACGTGGGCAACCGACGAATAGGCCAGCATGCGCTTGACGTCGGCCTGGGTCACCGCGGTGACGGTACCGACGGCCAAGGTCAGGATCGAAATCGCCCACAGCACCGGGCGCCACTCCTCGTGCAGCGGCGGCAACGCGACGTAGACCACGCGTAGCAACGCGCCGAATGCCGCGACCTTGGTCGCCGCCGCCATGAACCCGGTGATCGGGGTCGGCGCACCCTGGTACACGTCTGGAATCCACGAGTGGAAGGGCACCGCACCAACTTTGAACAACAGGCCGACCGACAACAGTGCGACGCCGACCAACGCCATCGAGCTATCACCATGGGCCGCAAGCGAATCCCGGATGCCGGTCAGCAGCAGCGTGCCAGTCGCGCCGTAGACCAACGCCACGCCGTAGAGAAAGAACGCCGACGAGAAGGCGCCCAGCAGGAAGTATTTCATTGCCGCTTCCTGCGACAGCAGCCGCCGGTGACGCGCCAGCCCGCACATCAGGTACAGCGGCAGCGACAGCACTTCTAGCGCAACGAACATCGTCAACAGGTCGTTGGCCGCCGGGAACACCATCATGCCGCCGACGGACAGCATCAGCAGCGGGAAGAGCTCGGTCTGGGCGGCTCCGGCACGTTCGGCCTCACGTTCGGCGTCACTGCCGGGGACCGCGGAAGCCTGCGGGGTAAAGGCATCCAGCCCCCAAGCACGGGCGGACACCCCCGCAGCGACTGCCACCCTGTTGGCGGTCTGGGCCATGTTGCTGCGTTCGGCGATGAAGATGACGGCCATCACGGCCACCAGCACCACGGTGCCCTGCAGGTACAGCGTGGGCCGGTCGATGGCCACCGCGCCCAGGACCGCGCTGCGACCGGACGCGGGAAGCGAGCGGCTGACCGCGATGTCGGCGACGAACGCCGCGACCAAACCACCGAGAGCCAGCGTTACCTGGGAGATGTAGCGAAAGTTTCTGGGCAGGAACGCTTCAGCCAGTACGCCGAGCACCGCGATGCCGAAGACGATGAACATCGGGCTCAGCAAGAAGTACTCGATGCTGGGGGTGGGAAGGGTCATTGGTGCGGTCCTTCGGCTGTCCTGGGTACGCCCACTTGGACGGTCGGCGGGGGATCATGCTGGCCGATGGTGATCATCGTGTGGTCCACCGCGGGGTTGATGATGTCGAGCACCGGCTTGGGATAGACGCCCAGCATAAAGAGCAGAGCCATCAACGGTGCGACGACGATCAGCTCGCGCAGCCGTAAATCGCTGATTCTCTCGTTTCCTTCGGCCACCGGTCCGGTCATCACGCGCTGGTAGAGCCACAGCATGTAGATCGCCGCCAGGACCAGCGCGGTCACCCCGAATGCGCCGGCCAGCCAGTACCGGTTGAAAGTGCCCAGTAGAACCAGGAATTCGCTGATGAACGGGGCCAGGCCGGGTAGCGAGAGGGTGGCCATGGCGGAGACCAGGAAGGTGCCGGCCAGGATCGGCGCCACCTTCTGCACTCCGCCGTAGTCCGCGATCAGCCGGCTGCCCCGCCGGGTGACCAGGAATCCCGCGATCAGGAATACTGCCGCCGTGGACAGGCCGTGGTTGAGCATGTACAGCGTCGAACCGCTCTGCCCCTGGCTCGTCATCACGAAAATACCGGCGATGATGAACCCGAAGTGCGAGATCGAGGTGTAGGCGATCAGGCGCATCATGTCTTTTTGCCCGATCGCGACGACCGCGCCGTAGATCACCCCGATGATGGCCAGCGTCACGATCAGCGGGCGGAAATACGTTGACGCATCGGGGAACAGCTGCAGGCAGTAGCGCAACATCCCGAAGGTGCCGACCTTGTCCATCACCGCTGTGATCAACACTGCCGTCGCTGGCGTGGCCTCGACCGCGGCGTCGGGCAGCCAACGGTGGAACGGCCACAGCGGGGCTTTAACGGCGAATGCGAACATGAAGCCCAGGAACAACGCCTTGAACACCGCGGGGTCCACGCCCGCGAAGCGGCCCGAGGAGACACCGGTCACGATCTCCCGGAAGTCGAAGGTGCCCGAACCATGTTGCGCGGTCACCACATACAGCCCGATCACCGCCGCCAGCATGATCAGGCCGCCGAACAGGTTGTACAGCAAGAACTTCACCGCGGCGCGTGAACGGCCGGCGCCCTTACCGAAGCCGCCGATCAGGAAGTACATCGGGATCAGCATCGCTTCGAAGAACACGTAGAACAGCAGCACATCCAGTGCGGTCACCGAGATCAGCACCATCGACTCGATGGCTAGGGTCAAGGCGACGTAGGCGTGCACGCCTCGGGTGCCCTCGCCGCCGTCGTTCCAGCCCGCCACCAGCAGCAGTGGAATCAGGATGGCGGTCAGCAGCACCAGCACCACCGCGATGCCGTCCACGCCGAGGTTGTAGCCGGCGCCGAACGTGGGAATCCAGGAATGCTTTTCCAGGAATTGGTAAGGGGCGCCACCGGTCTTGAAGCCGAGCGCGACGACGAGCGCGACTGCCAGCGTCAGGATGCTGACGACCACGCCGGTCCACTTGGCCAGCTGCCGCAGCCCGGGCGGCATCAGGATGATGATGATGGAACCCGCCAGCGGCACCAGCCACAGCACCGACAGCCATGGAATGTTCGAGCTCACCACAGTTGCACCGCCAGGATCGCCGCGACCAGCAGGGTGGCGCCCGCCAACATCGACAGCGCGTAGGAGCGGGCGAAGCCGGTCTGCATACCCCGCAAGCGATTCGAGGTCCGGCCGACCAGTGCGGCCAGGGCATTGACCGACCCGTCCACGCCCGCGTCGTCGAATTCGACCAGCGCGTCGGTCAACTGCGCGCCAGGGCGCATGAATACCTCCTCGTTGAAGGCATCGCCGTACAGGTCTCTACGTGCGGCCGTGGTGAGCGCCGATACCTGAACGGGAGCGACTCTGGGGACCTCAGACCTGCCGTACTTCTGATAAGCCACCAGGATTCCCACCGCGACCACCGCCAGCGCCAGCGTGGTGCTGATCCAGGCCGGTAGGGCGTGCGTGCTCTCTTCATGCGCACCCACGACCGGTTCCAGCCAGTGCGGCAGGGTGCCGCCGATGGCGAACAGGCCGCCGGAGAACACCGACCCGAAGGCGAGCAGGATCATCGGCCCGGACATCAGGGCCGGCGCCTCGTGCGGGTGGCTGCCAGGGGCCCAACGCTTTTCGCCGAAGAAGGTCATCAGCATCACCCGTGTCATGTAGAACGCGGTGATGCCCGCACCCAGCAGCGCGGCTCCGCCCAGCGTGTAGCCGCGGATGCCGCCGGCGCCCAGTGCCGCCTCGATGATGGCGTCCTTGGAGTAGAAGCCCGCGAACGGAGGCACACCGATGATCGCCAGGTATCCCAACCCGAACGTGACGAACGTGACGGGCAAGGCGGCGCGCAGGCCGCCGTAGCGGCGCATGTCTTGCTCCTCGTCCATCGCGTGAATGATCGAGCCCGACCCGAGGAACAACCCGGCCTTGAAGAAGCCGTGGGTGAGCAGATGCATGATCGCGAACGCGTAACCGGCGGGACCGAGTCCCGCGGCCAGCACCATGTAGCCGATCTGGCTCATCGTCGATGCCGCCAGCGCGCGCTTGATGTCGTCCTTCGCGCAGCCGATGAACGCCCCGAACAGCAGGGTCACGGCGCCGACGAGGACCACGCCGAGTTGGGTGCCGGGAGCGAGGTTGTACAGCGGGTTGGACCGCACGATCAGATACACACCGGCGGTCACCATCGTGGCGGCGTGGATCAGCGCGGACACCGGAGTCGGGCCCTCCATCGCGTCACCCAGCCAGGCCTGTAGCGGAACCTGCGCGGACTTGGCGCAGGCACCCAGTAGCAGCAGCAACCCCATCGCCGTCAGCACGCCGCGGCTGGCGGCCGGCGCGCCGGCGAAAACACCGGCATACGAGAGGGTTCCGAAAGTGCTGAACATCAAGAACATGCCCAGCGCCAGGCCGGCGTCGCCGACCCGGTTCATCACGAACGCCTTTTTGGCCGCCGTGGCCGCCGACGGCTTGTGATACCAGAAGCCGATCAGCAGATAGGACGCCAGGCCAACGCCTTCCCAGCCGACGTAGAGCACCAGGTAGTTGTCGGCGACGACTAACAGCAGCATCGAGGCCAAAAACAGGTTTAGGTATCCGAAAAATCTTCGGCGGTCCGGATCTTCGGCCATGTAGGCGACCGAGTAGATGTGGATCAACGAACCCACGCCGGAGATCAGCAGCACGAAGCAGATTGACAACTGATCGATCTGCAGACCGAAATCGACCTGGAATTGTTCGACGGGGATCCAGGTGAACACCGTCTGATGGATAGCGCGGTGCTCACTGTCGCGGCTCAGTAATTCCGACAGCAGACCGGCGCCCACTCCGAATGCCCCCAGTGCGGCGAACACACCCAGCCAATGTCCCCAGCCGTCGGTGCGTCTGCCGCCGAACAGCAAGATTGCGGCACCCGCCAGCGGTAGTGCCACGAGCAGCCAGGTCAAGTGTGCGATGTCTGTCACAGCGGCGCTCTTTTAGCCTTTGAGTAGGTTCGCGTCGTCGACCGACGCCGATTTGCGGGCACGGAAAATCGTCATGATGATGGCCAAGCCGATGACGACCTCGCACGCGGCAACCACCATCGTGAAGAACGCGATCATCTGCCCGTCCAGGTGGCCGTGCATGCGCGCGAACGTGACGAACGCCAGGTTGACGGCGTTGAGCATCAGCTCGACGCACATGAACATCACGATGGCGTTGCGGCGCAACAGCACACCTGAGGCCCCGATGGTGAACAGCAGTGCCGAAAGGTAAAGGTAGTTAGCCGGATTCACGATGCACCGCCTTTGATGGCCTGCCGGCGGGGAGTCTCCTTGCCGTCCGCGCCCCGGGTCCGCAGCATCCTCGACACCGAATCGTCCGCGTAGGAGCCGTCGGGCAGCAACGCGGCCACGTCAACCGCGTTGTGGCGTGCATAGACGCCGGGGTTGGGTAGCGGGGTCGGGCGCCCGCCGGAGCGGAACCGCTCCTCGGACAGTTCACGTTGTGTCTTGCGGCGTTCGAAACGCTCACGGTGCGCCAGCACCATCGCTCCGACCGCGGCGGTGATCAGCAGCGCGCTGGTCAGCTCGAACGCCCACAGGTAACGCGAAAAGATCAGCGCCGCCAGGCCTTCGACATTGCCGTTGGCGTTCGCGGTGGTCAGTCCGACGAAGCCCCCGGTCGTCACCTTGCCGATAGCGGCAACCAGCAGAATGCCGAACCCGACTCCGGTGATCACCGCGGCGACGCGCTGCCCGCGCAGCGTTTCCTTCAGCGATTCCGCGGAGTCCACGCCGATCAGCATCAGCACGAACAAGAACAGCATCATCACCGCGCCGGTGTAGACCACGACCTGAACTACCCCCAGGAACAGTGCGTCCTGGATCATGTAGAAGATCGCCAGGATGATCATCGTCATCGCCAGGAACATCGCTGAGTACACGGCGTTGACGGCGGTGACCACTCCGATCGCGCCGATCACGGCGAGAGCGCCCAGCAGCCAAAAGGCCACCGCTTCGCCGGTGGAGGTGGAAACGATGACGTCGGTCGCCAGGTTGCTGGCAACCGCGCCCGTCATCGGGCTTCTCCGGCAGCATCTTTCGCGTGGTTTCCCACGCTTAAGCCATCCGCGGTGACGTTGCCCTGGTAGTAGTCCTTGTCCGTGGCGCCCTCGGCCCTGGGGTGCGGCGGCGCGAGCATGTCTTGCAGCAGCGGCGCCAGCAGCCGGTTCTTTTCGTAGATCAGGTCGGCGCGGTTGTCGTCGGCCATCTCGTAGTCGTTGGTCATCGTCAGCGCGCGGGTCGGGCAGGCCTCGATGCACAGGCCGCAGCCGATGCAACGCAGATAGTTGATCTGATAGACCCGGCCGTAGCGCTCGCCCGGCGAAAACCTTGCCTCGTCGGTATTGTCGGCGCCCTCGACGTAGATCGCGTCGGCCGGGCAGGCCCAGGCGCACAGCTCGCAGCCGATGCACTTCTCCAGGCCGTCGGGGTACCGGTTGAGTTGGTGGCGGCCGTGGTAGCGCGGGGCGACCGGGCCTGGCTTCTCCGGATACTCCTCGGTGACAGTCTTTTTGAACATCGCCGCGAACGTCACGCCGAATCCGGCCACGGCGTCGAGGAATTTAGCCATGTGCTTTCTCCTTGGTCGCACCGACTGACGACGTCAGAACTTTGCCCGGCATCGGTGGTGTGGGGAAGGCCGGTGGTGGCGGTAGGGCGTCGCCACGCTTGCGAAGCTCTCGCGCCAGTGCGCGATTGGCCGGTGTCGTGCTGAATGGCTTGCGCAGCAACAGCACCAGCGCTACGGCGAAGACGATGCTGCAGACCACCAGCAGGGGAGTCCAATGCGCGTCGCCCTGGTTGCGCAGCGTGCGGATGACCGCCGCGATCAGCACCCAAACGAGCGAGGCGGGGATGAGTAGTTTCCAGCCCAGCGCCATGAACTGGTCGTAACGCAGCCGGGGCAGGCTGGCTCGCAGCCACATGTAGATGAACAGGAAGACCCACATCTTGGCGGTGAACCAGAGCACCGGCCACCAGCCGCTGTTGGCGCCGTCCCACATATTGAGCGGCCACGGGGCATGCCAGCCGCCGAAGAACATCAGCGTGGCCAACGACGAAACCGTCATCATGTTCACGTATTCGGCCAGCATGAACATCGCGAACTTCAGCGACGAGTACTCGGTGTGGAAGCCGGCGACGAGTTCACCCTCGGCCTCCGGCAGGTCGAACGGGGCGCGGTTGGTTTCGCCGACCATCGAGATCAGATAGATGATGAACGACGGCAGCAACAGGAATATGTACCAGACGCCGTCCTGCGCCTTCACGATTCCAGACGTCGACATCGTCCCGGCGAACAGGAAGACGGCCGCGAATGACAGCCCCATCGACACCTCGTAGGAGATGACCTGCGCGGTGGATCGCACCCCGCCGAGCAGTGGATAGGTCGAGCCGGATGCCCAGCCGCCCAACACGATCCCGTAGACGCCGATCGCCGACAGCCCGAGGATGAACAGCACCGCCACCGGCATGTCGGTCAGCTGCAGCGGGGTGCGGTGACCGAACACCGACACCTCGGGGCCGAACGGGATGAACGCGAACGCGGTAAACGCGGGGATCGTCGAGATGACCGGCGCCGCCATGTAGACAAACCAGTCGACGCCGCGAGGGGTGATGCTCTCCTTGAGCGCGAGCTTGATCCCGTCGGCCAGGCTCTGCAGGGCGCCCCACGGGCCCGCCCGGTTCGGGCCGGGCCGCAACTGCATCCAGCCGAGAATCTTGCGCTCCAGCAGAATCGCCAGCAGCACGTTCAGCATCAGGAACACGAAGATGGCCAGCGCTTTACCGAGCACCAGCCACCAGGTGTCGTGCCCGAAGGCGGTCATGAGCCCACTCCGATTCGCACGATGTTGCCGACTGTGACACCCAGGTCCCGCTGCACCGCCGAGCCCGGCGAGTTCAGTGGCAGCCACACCACCCGATCGGGCATGTCAGTGATGTTCAGCGGCAGGCTGATTGACCCGCGCGACGTGCTGACCGTGACCGTGTCGCCCTGCACCGCGCCGATCTCGGTCGCGGTGCAGGCCGACAGCCGCGCCACGGGTTTGCGTGCCGTTCCCGCCAAATGCGGTTCGCCGTCTTGGCCGCGGCCGTTGTCGAGCATCATCCGCCAGCCGGTGAGCACGGCCTCGCCCTGGCCGGGCTGCGGCGGTTTCGGTGCCTGAACCGTTGCCCCGCTTGCGCGTTCGCCCACCCAGTTGCCCAGCGCCGAGACTTGCTCGCGGGCCGCCTGGACGCCTGTCATACCTAGGTAAACACCCATTTCGTCGGCCAGCGTGTCGAGTACTTGATGGTCGGACTGGGTGGCCCGCTGGGTGCTGCCGTGCAGGGCCGGCTCGAAGGGCCGGAATCGGCCTTCCCAGTTGACGAATGCGCCCGCCTTCTGCGTCGTCGGCGCGACCGGGAACACCACGTCGGCTCGCTCGGTGACTTCGCTGTGCCGCAGTTCGAGGCTGACCACGAAATTCGCGGCATCCAGCGCGGCCAGCACCGCATCCGGGTCGGCGAAGTCGGCGGGCTCGATACCGCCCACCAGCAACGCGCCCAGGCTCCCATCCGTCGCCGCGGCCAGGATGCCGTCGACGTCACGCCCAGCGGCAGCGGGCAATTCGTCGACGTTCCACGCCGCGGCCACCTCGGCGCGCGCGGTCTCGTCGGCGACCAGACGACCACCTGGCAGCAACCCGGGCAGTGCGCCGGCTTCCAGCGCGCCACGTTCTCCGGCGCGCCGCGGCACCCAGGCCAGCCGAGCCCCGGTGGCATCGGCGAGCCGGGCCGCCGCGGACAATCCGCCGGGCACTGTGGCCAGGCGTTCGCCGACCATGATGACCGCTCCGGCCTTCGACAACAGGTCGCCCACCTCGCCGGTGGCCAGGCCGTCCAGTGTGGACGGTTCGGTGCCCGGCACGGTCTGCAGCAGCCGGCCCGACATCTTCGTCAGCGCCCGAGTGGTGAACGGGGCGACCGCGTAGATCGGCACGCCGCGCTTGCGGGCGGCCTTGCGTAGCCGTAGGAACACGATCGGTGCCTCGTCCTCGGGCTCGAACCCGACCAGCACGACCACCGGCGCCGATTCCAGATCGGCGAAGCTGACCGTCAGCGGCTGACCCGCGACGCGGGCCGCCAGGAACTCTGCCTCTTCGGCCGAGCAGGGGCGAGCCCGGAAGTCGATATCGTTGGTGTCCAACACAATTCGCGCGAACTTGGAATAGGCGTAAGAGTCTTCCCAGGTGCCGCGGCCGCCGACCAGCACGCCGGTGCGCCCGCGGGCGGCTTCGAATCCCTGCGTTGCGGCCACGATCGCGTGTGCCCACGAGGCAGGCTGCAGCGTGCCGTCAGCGTCTCGGACCAGGGGAGTGGTGAGCACGTCGGGCTGGGTGTCGTAGCGGAAAGCCCAGCGGCCCTTGTCGCAGTTCCACTCCTCATTGACCTCGGGGTCGTCGCCGGCCAGCCGTCGCAGTACCTTGCCGCGGCGGTGATCGGTGCGCTCGGCGCAGCCGCCGGCACAGTGCTCGCACACGCTGGGGCTGGAGACCAGATCGAAAGGGCGGGCCCGGAATCGATATGCGGTGCCGGTCAAGGCACCCACCGGGCAGATCTGCACGGTGTTGCCGGAGAAGTACGAGTCGAACGGCTCGTTGGCGTAAATGCCCACCTGCTGCAGGGCGCCGCGCTCCTGCATGTCGATGAACGGGTCGCCGGCGATCTGCTCGGAGAATCGCGTGCAGCGAGCGCACAGGATGCACCGCTCGCGGTCCAGCAGCACCTGCGAGGAGATGTTGATCGGCTTGGCGAAGGTGCGCTTGACATCCTCGAAGCGAGAATCGGCGCGGCCGTTCGACATTGCCTGGTTTTGCAGCGGGCACTCGCCGCCCTTGTCGCACATCGGGCAGTCCAGCGGGTGATTGATCAGCAGCAGCTCCATCACGCCGTGCTGGGCCTTGTCCGCGGCCTCGGAGGTGAGTTGGGTACGTACCGCCATGTCGTCGGTGCACACGATCGTGCACGACGCCATCGGCTTGCGCTGGCCCTCCACCTCGACCATGCACTGCCGGCACGCACCGACCGGGTCGAGCAGCGGGTGATCGCAGAACCGCGGAATCTGGATGCCCATCAACTCGGCCGCCCGAATCACCAGAGTTCCCTTGGGAACCGAGATTTGATTACCGTCGATGGTCAGCGTCACCATGTCCGGCGGCGTCACCTCGTCGCCTGTCTGGGTCTTGGCCGCACTAGTCATGGGGCTGTCAAGCCTTTCCGTTCGTGCTCAACATGGAGTCTCGTGGGTCGAATGGGCAGCCGCCTCCTTCGACGTGGGTGATGTACTCGTCGCGGAAGTGCTTGATCGACGACATCACCGGGCTGGCCGCGCCATCGCCCAACGCGCAGAACGACTTTCCGAGGATTGCGTCGGAGATGTCGAGCAGCTTGTCGAGATCCTCGTGGGTGCCTTCGCCGGACTCGAGCCGGGTGTAGATCTGGTCCAGCCAGAACGTGCCCTCGCGACACGGCGTACACTTCCCGCACGACTCGTGCTTGTAGAAGTATGTCCAGCGCTGCACCGCGCGCACCACGCAGGTCGTCTCGTCAAAGATCTCCAGCGCCTTGGTGCCCAGCATCGAGCCGGCCGCACCCACGCCCTCGTAATCCAGTGGCACGTCGAGGTGTTCGTCGGTCAGCAGTGGTGTCGACGACCCGCCCGGTGTCCAGAACTTCAGGCGGTGCCCGGCGCGGACCCCGCCGGCGTAGTCGAGCAACTCGCGCAGCGTGATGCCCAGCGGGGCCTCGTATTGGCCGGGACGAGTGACGTGCCCGGACAGCGAATACAGCGTGAAGCCAGGCGATTTCTCGCTGCCCATCGACCGGAACCACTCGACGCCATTGAGAATGATCGACGGCACGCTGGCGATGGTCTCGACGTTGTTGATCACCGTTGGGCAGCCGTAAAGCCCGGCCACGGCGGGGAACGGCGGGCGCAGCCGGGGCTGGCCGCGCCGGCCCTCCAGACCCTCCAGTAGCGCGGTTTCCTCGCCACAGATGTAGGCGCCCGCACCGGCGTGCACCACCAGCTCCAGGTCGTAGCCCGAACCCGCGATGTCGCGGCCCAAAAAGCCTGCAGCGTAAGCCTCGGCGACCGCGTTCTGCAGCCGGCGCAGCACCGGCACCACTTCGCCGCGCACGTAGATGAAGGCGTGGCTGGCCCGGATGGCGTAGGAGGCGATGATGGCGCCCTCCACCAGCAGGTGGGGTGTCGCCAGCATCAGCGGAATGTCTTTGCACGTACCGGGTTCTGATTCGTCGGCGTTGACGACCAGGTAGTGCGGCTTGGCGGCCGCGCCGGAGTCGCCCTGCGGGATGAACGACCACTTCGTTCCGGTCGAGAAGCCGGCGCCGCCGCGACCGCGCAGGCCCGAGTCCTTCACGGCCCCAATCACCGCGTCGGGCTCCATCTTCAGGGCCTTCTTCAGCGCCTGGTAGCCGTCGTGGCGCTGGTAGGTCTGTAGCGTGAACGACTTCGGATCGTCCCAGTAGCGGCTGATGACCGGGGTCAGCGGGGTGGTCATGACTTGCCTCCGGGAGCCGGCGGGGGTTCCATGCCCTTTTCCTTCGCCACCCGCAGCCCGGCTAAAGTGGCTGCGCCAGCGCCACCTTGGCCCTCGTCCGGGCGCTCGTCGGGCAGGCCGGCCAAGATGCGCGAGGTCTCGCGGAACTTGCACAGCGGCGCACCGCGGGTGGGCGCGTTGGGCTTTCCGGCCCGCAGCGAGTCGACGAGTTCGCGCGCCGATTCCGGTGTCTGGTTGTCGTAGAACTCCCAGTTGACCATCACCACGGGCGCGAAGTCGCACGCGGCGTTGCATTCGATGTGCTGCAGGGTGACCGATCCGTCGGGGGTTGTCTGGTCGTTGCCGATGCCGAGATGCTCTTTGAGTGAGTCGAATACCGCGTCACCGCCCATCACCGCACACAGCGTGTTGGTGCAGACGCCGACCAGGTAATCGCCGGTGGGGCCGCGGCGGTACATCGTGTAGAAGCTGCCCACCGCCGACACCTCGGCGCCGGTCAGTCCGATCTGCTCGCCGCAGAACTCCAGACCCGCCGGTGTCAGGTAGGAATCCTCCGACTGGACCAGGTGCAGCAATGGCAACAACGCGGAGCGCTTGTTGGGGTAGCGGCTGATGATCTCCTTGGCGTCGACCTCCAGTCGTGCCCGAACCTCCGGCGAATACGACTGTGGCGCACCCTCAACCACGAACTGGTTGGGTTCTTCGGGCGGTGGCCCCAGCCGGATGAACACCCGCTCGCCGCTGCCTCCCACCGGTGCGGTCATCGGTCGACTCCGCCCATGACCGGGTCGATGCTGGCGACCGCGGTGATCAAGTCGGCGACCATGCCGCCCTCGCACATCGCGGCGACCGACTGCAAATTGGTGAAGGACGGATCCCGATAATGCACGCGGTAGGGCCGGGTTCCGCCGTCGCTGACCATGTGCACGCCGAGTTCTCCCCGGGGTGATTCCACCGCGCTGTAGACCTGGCCGGCCGGCACCCGGATGCCCTCGGTGACCAACTTGAAGTGGTGGATCAACGCTTCCATCGAGCCGCCCATGATCTTGGCGATGTGCTCGGGCGAATTACCCATGCCGTCGGGGCCTACCTTCAGGTCGGCGGGCCAGGCGATCTTGCGATCCTCGACCATGTGCGGTCCCGGCCTCAGTTTGTCCAGGCACTGCTCGACGATCTTGATCGACTCCCACATCTCCTTGACGCGAATAATGTAGCGCCCGTAGGAATCACACGTGTCGGCGGTGATCACGTCGAATTCGTAGTTCTGGTACCCGCAGTAGGGCTCGCTCTTGCGCAGGTCGTGCGGCAAGCCGGTGGCACGCAGGATCGGGCCGGTGATGCCCAGCGCCATGCATCCGGCCAAGTCGAGGTAGCCGACGTCTTGAGTGCGTGCTTTCCAGATCGCGTTTTCGTTGAGCAGGTCGCCCATTTCGCGCAGCACTTGCCGCAAGCCCTTGAGGCCTTCGACGATGTCGGCCTCGGCGCCCGGCGGTAAGTCCTGTGCCACGCCGCCCGGGCGAACGTAGGCGCTGTTCATCCGCAGACCGCTGATCTTTTCGAACAGGGTGAGCACGATCTCGCGTCCCCGGAAGCCGACGAACATCGGCGTCATCGCGCCCAGTTCCATGCCGCCGGTGGCCAGCGCCACCAGGTGCGAGGAGATTCGGTTGAGCTCCATCATCAGGACGCGAATGACGTTGACCCGCTCCGGGATTTCATCGGTGATGCCGAGCAGCTTCTCGACCCCGAGGCAGTAGGCGGTCTCGTTGAAAAACGGTGACAGGTAATCCATCCGGGTCACGAAGGTGACACCCTGCGTCCAGTACCGGTATTCGAGGTTCTTCTCGATCCCGGTGTGCAGGTAGCCGATTCCGCACCGGACCTCGGTGACGGTTTCGCCTTCGATCTCGAGGATCAGGCGCAACACCCCGTGCGTGGACGGGTGCTGGGGCCCCATGTTGACGACGATGCGCTCACCGGGATCCGCGGCACGGGCCGCTTCGACGACCTGCCCCCAGTCCTGTCCGCCGGCGACAACAACAGTTTCGGCGCCGCCATCGTGCGTCGAGTCAGTGATTGTGCTCATTAGTTGTACGCTCTCCGCTCGTCGGGCGGGGGTATCTCTGCTCCCTTGTACTCGACGGGAATACCGCCGAGCGGGTAGTCCTTGCGTTGCGGATGGCCGTGCCAGTCGTCGGGCATCTCGATGCGGGTCAGCGACGGGTGCCCGTCGAAGATGATGCCGAAGAAGTCGTACGTCTCGCGCTCGTGCCAGTCGTTGGTCGGGTAGATCCCATATAGCGACGGGATGTGCGGATCACCGTCCGGTGCAGACACTTCCAGCCGGACTCGACGATTGTGCGTGATCGACAGCAACGGGTAGACGGCGTGCAACTCGCGGCCCGCTTCGTGCGGGTAATGCACACCGTTGACGCCCAGGCACATCTCGAAGCGCAGCTCGGGATCGTCGCGCAGACGTTGGGCCACGTGCGGCAGTGCCTCGCGGCGCACGTGCAACGTCAGCTCGTTGCGGTCGACGACGACTTTCTCTATGGCGTTTTCGAATTCGACGTCGCCGGACTTCAGTGAGTCGGCCAGCCGGTCGACGACGTCGTCGAAATAACCGCCGTAGGGCCGGGGGCTGCTGCCCGGCAGCGTGACCTCGCGTACCAGTCGCCCGTATCCCGACGTGTCACCCGATCCCGAAATGCCGAACATGCCACGGCGCACGTTGATCACTTCTTCGTCGGGCGCGGGCAGCGCGCCACCCACTTCGCTGGCGGCTACCTTGGGGTCGTGTTCGGGTGAGCTCATCGCAGCAGTCCACGCATCTCGATGGTGGGCCGGGCGCCCAGTGCGGCCTGCTCGGCTTCCGCGATGGCCTGCTCGCGGTTCACGCCGAGCGGCATTTCCTGAATCTTCTCGTGCAGCTTGAGGATTGCGTACAAGAGCATCTCCGGACGGGGCGGGCAGCCGGGGAGGTAGATGTCCACCGGAACCACGTGGTCCACGCCCTGAACGATCGCATAGTTGTTGAACATCCCGCCGGACGACGCGCAGACGCCCATGGCCAGTACCCATTTCGGTTCTGCCATCTGGTCATAGATCTGGCGCAGCACCGGCGCCATCTTCTGGCTCACCCGCCCGGCCACGATCATCAGGTCGGCCTGGCGCGGTGTTGCCGAAAATCGCTCCATCCCAAACCGTGCGATGTCGAACCGTGGTCCGGCAGTCGCCATCATCTCGATCGCGCAGCAGGCCAAGCCGAATGTTGCGGGCCACAGCGAGTTCCTGCGGACGTAGCCGGCGATCTTCTCGACAGTCCCGAGCAGGATGCCGGCGGGTAGCTGTTCTTCCAAGCCCACGGTTTACCTCAATCCCATGTCAGGCCGCCGCGGCGCCACACGTAGGCGTAGGCCACGAAAACGGTGAGCATGAACACCACCATCTCGACCAGAGCAAAGAATCCCAACGCGTCATAACTGACCGCCCAGGGATATAAGAAGACGATTTCGATGTCGAAGACGATGAAGAGCATTGCGGTCAGGTAATACTTCACCGGAAACCGCTGCCCGGGCGTTGCATGCGGGCCACTCACCGACGTTTCGGTCGGCTCGATTCCACACTCGTAGGCCGCCAGCTTCGACTTGTTGTAGCGCGACGGGCCGGCCAGGCTCGCGATCACGACCGAGCCCACAGCAAAGGCGGTGGCGATTCCGCCTAGGACCAGGATGGGTATGTAGACGTTCAACTCGCTCCAAGATCCGTCGTGGGCCGCCTATAAAGCGACCAGGCGGCGACCGGGCTGCTGTGACGAGCCGGGTCTGTAGCCCGTCACAGTGATCTTCAACATAGCGTTGAGGCGGCTGGGGCACGTGCTCGGGGTGGTGCTAATGCTGTGAGATCCGGCACGTTTTTGGGGTACGTCCAACGCGGCGCCGGGACGGCGCCGGGAAGCAGCAGGTCGTTGGCTTCAGATGGCGGGAGCGCGGAGCAACCCGAGCACGGTTCGACCCAACACGATGGGGTCGATCGGATGCGGCACCGAGGCTTCCGCGCGTGACCAGTTCGCCAGCCATGCGTCATCGGGGCGCCCGGTGAGCACCAGGATCGGTGGACAGGTTTCGAGTTCGTCTTTGAGCTGTTTGGCGATTCCCATGCCACCGGTCGGCGTCGCTTCGCCATCGAGGATGGCAAGGTCGATGCCGCCCTCGTCCATGGTGCGGACCACCATCGGGCCGGTCGCCACCTCGACGTAGTTCAGCTCGGGCAGATCCGGGTGCAGGCGTTTACCCAGGGCCCGCTTCACTTCGTCGCGGGTGTTGGGATTGTCGCTGTAGACGAGGATCCGCAGAGCGATGGTGGCGTCGGGCACGGTGCAGATGCTACTGGTGCGCGGCCAGCTTTATTGGCCAGACCGCACGAAAACGGCCTGCACCGCTGCCTTGGCCGCCGGCGCGATCATGCCGAACTTGTTCCAGCCGATGTCGAACTGGGATCGATCGATCGTGGTTTTGCCCGAGATCTGGATCGAACCGTCGCCGGCCTCGGTGACGGTGACGGGCAGTTGGAGCCCGGCGGTGACTCCCTTGATGGTGAAGCTGGCGCGCAGCTCCGCGGTCTTGCCTTCGATCGGGTGCACCGCGGTGACGACGACGCTGATCTCGGGAAAACGCTCGACGTCGAAGAAGTCGGCCGCGCGCAGGTGGTCGTCGCGACGGCCGATGCCGGTGTGCAGCGACGCGGTGTCGATGTCGAGGCGGCCGAAGGCCGCGCCGTTGCCGGTGAGCTGTCCGTCGCCGGTGAACTCGGCGAAGCGGCCTTTGACGTTCACCAGGCCCCACATGTTCCTGATCTTGAAGGTGACGGCCGACCGGTCCGCAACGATGTTCCACACCCCGGCTAGGTCGGGATCATTCAGCAGTGTTTCCAGCGTCGTCACTGTCCGTCTCACCTAATCAGCGGCGCGATTTCGGCGGGGTCGAAGTACTCGTCAATCCGGTCGATCAGACCGTTTGTGCCCACCCTGATCACGATACAAACACGCATGGAGATCGATTGCCCCTGATGGCCGGTGGCGTGCAGGACGTGCTGCTGGACGAAGCCGCTGACCGATCCGTCGTCGAAGAGCCGACGATCGAGGATTTCGTAGCGGCGCTCGGTGGTGGCGCCGATGAACCAGTCGATGACTCGCAGCGCCCGGGGCTTGTCGTTGTCCCGGCTGGCGCCCACCCGCCACACCGCGATGTCGTCGCTGCACAGCCGGTCGACCGCGGCCTTGTCGCCGTTGACGATCGATGTGAACAGCTGGTCGGCCGTGTCGACGACGACCTCAGCAGTAGCAGCGGGCATGTCAGGCTCCTATTCGCTGTCGTATCCGGGATGCGCAACCGCCAACCGATTGCGCACCAGGGTCCTTAGGCCGGCGAGGACCTCGGCGGCACGCTCGTCGAGCTCGCCGGCCCGGATGGCGGCGGCGAGTTGTTCTTCGTCGACGAAACCCAAGCCGGCCAGCGCGGCTCGCGACTGCGCCTGCCTCTCGTCGAGCAACTCGCGCTCGACGATGCGCAAGGCGTTGGCGGCCACCCGGGAGTGGAAGTTGACCTGTCCGTCGGTCGCAGCCCGAACGTCGGTCTCCAGGAATTCGGCCACCGCGGCCACCAGCTCGGCTGCCAGCGGGCGGCCGTACGCGCCGATCATGCCCGGACCTCCTCGAGCAGGTTGAGAATGTCCCACTCGGTCTCGCTGACCCGGCGACCGATTGCCGCCAGTTCGACCGAACGGGATTGACCGCTCAAGTGCCGCTCCGCCTGGAAGCGGCAGATCACACCCCAGCGCAGGGTGGCCAGCACCAGCCACCAGTGCAGTGCCACTCGGTCTACGGTGGTTTCGCTGGCCTGTTCGTAGTGGCGCACGAAGCTCTCGATGCTGCCGAGGCCGCCGGCGCCAAGGCGGGCTGGAGCGCCGAATCGCCAGGCGCGAATGCAGAACCAAGCCAGGTCTTCGTAGGCCTCGCCGAGGTGTACCAACTCCCAGTCGAGGACCGCGGCGAGGTCGGATCCGTCGACGATGAGGTTGCCCATCCGGTAGTCACCGTGCACCAGGACCGTCGCCGACGCGTGCGGTCGGTGGGCGGCCAGCCAGTGAAACGCCCATTCGAACGTCGCGGTGGTGTCGTTCATCGCGTCGAGCCGCCCGCGGTATTCCACCAGCTGGTCCTGGTAGGCCAGCCCGGGGATTTGCGGGTCGGCGCGGTGAATGGCCGCCAGTGCCCGTGCGCATTGCCGCAGCAGCTCGGTTCGGCGGGTTTGCCCGCCGGCGGCGTCGAGCTGGCGCTGGATACGCCGGACGATGGTCTCGCCCTTGATCTCATCGCAGACGAGATACGGATTACCCAGTGCGGCAATCGAATCGTCGGCGACCAGGATGTGGGGGACCGGTGCCCCGGCCGCCGCGGCGGCCGCCTGCGAGCGGGCTTCGAGCTCCATGCCGGCGTGCACGTCGTCGGGTGGCCCGGTGCGCAGGATCAGCGCGTGCCGTTGGGTGCCGGTGACTGCGTCGAACGCCCACGTGGTGCGGCTGGCGCCACCGGTCAGCGCCCGCAGATTCTCGATCGCGGTGCCGGCGCCGAGTGCCGGCTCTAGTGCTGCCGCAAGTCTAATGTCGAGTTCGTTGCCGTCGGTCACTGCTTGCCAAACTTGAACAGCCGCTGCGCCACTCGGCGAATCTGGATTTCCTCGGCCCCTTCGGTAATGCGGTAGCGGCGGTGATGGCGGTAGATGTGCTCGAACTGCTCATGGCGGCTGTACCCGAGGCCGCCGTAGACCTGCATGGCGCGGTCGGCAGCGTCGCAGACAAGTCGGTTGGCGCGATAGTTCGCCATCGACACTTTGTCCGACACCTCCATGTGGTGGTCGCGATCCAAGTGCCAAGCGGCGAATTGCACCAACAGCCGCACCATCTGCGCTTCGGTCTGCAGCTCGGCCAGCGGCCATTGCACGGCCTGGTTGACCGATAGCGGTTTGCCGAACACCGTGCGCTTGGCGGCGTATTCGGCGGCGCGGTCGATGCAGTACTGGGCCGCGCCCAGGCTGCTCGCGGCTTGGCGGATCCGGTTCTCGTGCAAGAACGTTTGCGCGACTTCGAGGCCGCGGTCGACCTCGCCGAGCACCGCGTCGGCGGGGATGCGGACATCGGTCAACTCGACCTCGCCGTGATCGGTGGGCATGTTGAACGTCCACCAGTAGTAGGGGACCGAGAAGCCGGGCGTGTCGGTTGGGACCAGAAACGCGGTGATACCCCGGGCTTGCCCCGGCTCTCCGGACGTTCGGGCGAAGACCAAGTCATGCGTGGCGCGGTGCACACCGGTGTTGAACCGCTTGGAGCCGTTGATCACCCAGCTGTCACCATCGCGTTGGGCGTGAGTCTCCAGCCAGGTCGCGTCGGATCCGTGCTGCGGCTCGGTCAGTCCGAACGCCATGGACCGCTCCCCGGTGATCAACGCCTCGGACCATGCGCGACGCTGCTCGTCGGTGCCGAACCGCTCCATCATGATCACCTGGGGAAAGTTCCCGACGATCGACGACTCGTTCTGCAAATCATTGTGCAGCCCAAGTCCCTGGTGCGCCAGGTGTTCCCGGATCACCGCCATGTCGACGTTGGAACCGTCGCGGCCGCCGAGCGCGGCCGGCAATCCGTAACGCAGCCAGCCCGCCTTGTCGGCGCGTCGCCGCATCTCGGAGAGCAGCTCCTCCCACGCTAGAGTCGGAATGCCGTCGTTATCCCAATCGGTGCGAGCATGCTCTCGGCGCTGGTCGAAATACTGGATGTTTTCGCGTTCCAGCGGCTTGATCTCCGCCTCGATGAACGCATCCATCTCGGCTAGCAGGCCCGGAAGATGCTCTGGCAGGGTGAAATCCATAGTCAACTCCTCGCGATTCTCGCGTTACGCGCCATAGAGGGTCTTCTTCCAAATCGTCGACAGGGTAACGATGGCGTCTTCGTCGCTGATCTCCATTCCCAGACCAGACTGTCCGACGAAGACGGTGGTGAAGTTCTCGAATAGCAGCGCGATGGCCGCCGCAGTGTGCTGCGGGTTGAGCTCGCCGCCATACCCCTGCTGCTGAGCGCGCCGCACCGATGCGGCCACGATGTCCATCCCGAAACGCCGAAACTCGTTCTGCACAACGGCGAACCGCTGCTGAGTGGTGGCCAGCTGGGCGACGGCGATCATGATGCCGATGTTCTGCTTGAAGATGTTCCAGTATCCGGTGACCACCGCAGTAAAAAAGTTGTCATCTTCGGTGGGGGCACCTCCCGCTTGCGGGGGAGAATCCGGTAGATGCACACTCAACCCGGACGGGGCGACGACCTCGTGCAGGAAAGATTCCGCCAGGGCGGCCAGCAGATCTTCCTTGTCGGCGAAGTACCGGTAGAAGACTGCCGGTGATTTTCCCGCGGCCGAGGTGATGTCGGCCAGTGTTGTGCCGTGAAAGCCTCTTTCGGCAAACAGTTTTCGCGCCGCAAGTTCGATGGCCTGCCTGGTCTGGCGGCCCTTGGATGTCAGTGGCCGCGTCGATTCGGGGGCGGGCGTGGGCATCAGTTCCTGATCCGGTCGCCGGCCCGCAGCAGCGCGCTTGGCAGGTCATGGCGGACAGCCGATTTCGCGACATCGGCGGCGGCGATCGCGGCCTGCAGGTCGACGTCGACGTCGATATCGCTGTCGGTCAGCAGGTAAACCAGATCCTCGGTGGCGATGTTGCCGGTGGCGCCCGGTGCGAACGGGCAACCGCCGAGCCCGCCGACCGAGGCGTCCAGCCGGGTGACTCCGGCACTGACGGCCGCATACGCACTGGCCAAACCGGCACCGCGGGTGTTGTGGAAGTGCGCGCCCAGCGGCAGCTCGCCGATCACCGGATGCAGTTGGGCGATCAGCGAACTCACCCGGCCCGGGGTGGTGGTGCCGATGGTGTCGGCGATCGACAGTCGGTCGGCCCCGCGGTCGCGCGCGGCCGCGGCGATCTCCAGCACCCGCTGCGGCGGAGTAGGACCTTCGAACGGCGAGTCCCACGCGGTGGCGATGACAACCTCGACGGTGACGTCGCTGCCGTGCGCGATTGCGACGATCTCGTCGATCTGGTCGGTGGCCTGCACGCTGGTGCGCCCGACGTTGGCCGTGCTGAACGTGTCGTCGGCGGCCACCACGTACTCGATCGACCGCAGGCCGGCGGCAACGGCGCGCTTGGCGCCGTTAGGGCTGGCGACCAGCGCAGAGAACTCGATGTCGGGGTACAGGTGCAGTTGCGCCGCGAGTTCGGCGGCGTCGGCCATCGACGGCACCTTCGTGGGGGACACAAAAGCCGTCACTTCCACCTCGCGCACGCCGGTGGCAGCCACCGCCGCGAGCAGCTCCAGCTTTGCCGACAATGGGATTGGCGTTTCGATTTGCAGCCCGTCGCGCAGCGCCACCTCACGGATATCGACGTGTTGGTTCACAGCACCCCCTCGGTGCGTAGCTCCTCGATCTCTGCGGCGGTCTTGCCCAGCAGCCCCACATAGATGTCGTTGTTGTGTTGGCCCGGACAGGATGGCCCGGCGTGGCGGACGCTGCCCGGCGATTCGGACAACACCGGAATGACGCCGGGCCCCAAGACATTGCGCTCGATGCGTTCGTCGTAATGCTCGACCAACATGCCGCGCGCGCGCAGTTGGGGGTCTTCGACAACCTCCGCGACGGTGTTGATGGGGCCCGCGATCACGCCTGCGGCACTGAGGGTTTCGACGATGTCTGCGGGCTGTCGCTCGCCGGCCCAAGCGCCGATGATCTTGTCGATCTCGTCCTGGTTGCGGCCGCGCGCGGTGTGGGTGGCGAACCGGTCGTCGCTGGCAAGCTCCGGGCGCCCCATCGCGGTGCACAGCCGGGCGAACACGGTGTCCTGGTTGGCTGCGATCACCACCCAGGAATCGTCGGCGCTGCGATAGATGTTGGACGGTGCGATGCCTTCCAGCCGGGTGCCCGACGGTCCGCGCACCACGCCGCCGACGTCGTAATCGGGAATCGTGGATTCCTGGATAGCTAAACATGATTCGGTCAGTGCGACGTCGACGACCTGGCCCCGCCCGGTCACGCTGCGGCGATACAGTGCCGCCATCGCGCCCTGCGCCCCGAACATGCCGGCCAGGCTGTCGCCAAGGGATAGCGCAAGCCGCGGCGGCGGACCGCCGGGAAAGCCGTTGAGGTGCCGCAGCCCGCTGGACGCCTCGGCCACCGAGGCGTAGCCGGCCTTGTGTGCGTCGGGGCCGGTCTGTCCGTAACCCGACACCCGGACCAAGATGATGCCGACATTGCGTGTGCTAAGCACGTCGTAGCCCAGGCCCCACTTTTCCAGCGTTCCCGGGCGGAAGTTCTCCACCACGACGTCGGCCTTCTCGACGAGTTCGAGGAACAGTTCGCGGCCGGGTGGCCGGCGCAGGTCGAGCGTGATGGCTTTCTTGTTGCGCGCTGCCACCGTCCAGAACACGTGGTGCCCCTCGTGTTCGGCTTGGCCCCAGCTGCGCAGTGGGTCCGGCGCGCCGGGCGACTCCACTTTGATGACCTCTGCGCCCATGTCCCCGAGTAAGCGGCCGGCGAAGGGACCCGCGATCAAAGTGCCCAGTTCGAGCACCCGGATACCGTCCAGCGGGCCGCTGACGGTCATTCGGCGCTCGCCAAATCGTGCCTGATCAGCCAGTCGGTGACGATATCGACGGCTTTGCGCAGTTTATCGCGTTGGTCAGGGCCCGCGTAATAGTGTGTGGCGCCAGGTATTTCGTGCATCTCCTTGTCGGGATGCCCAATCGCCTCGAACAGCCGCCGGGTGTGGCTGGGTGTGCAGGCGTCGTCGGCCAGGTTGCCGATCACCAGCGCGGGGATCGCGATGTCACGCCCGCAATCCACGCCGTCGCCGCGCGCCTCGTCGTAGCTCCATTGCGACAGCCAGCCGCGCAGCGTCGAGAAGCGGGCCAGCCCGACCGGGCTCATGTTCACTACCTGGGGGTCACCCAGGTAGCAGGTTCCGGGGGTGCGCTCGTTGGGATCCACGGTGGGATCCAGCCACCGGGGGTCGGCCATGGTGCCGTGCACGACGAATCCGAATTCGTCGTCGGGGCGGCCCTGAGCGCTCAAATCTGCCAGCTTCTCTTTGACCCATGTGGTGATGCGGCGGTTGCGATCGATCTGCGCTTGACGGTACCGGTCCAGAAACTCCTGGGTGTAGGGCGGTTGGTTGGGGTTGTCGGGGTTGTAGATATCCAGTTCGGGATCACGCTTGGTGGGATCGGATTCGTCGAGGATGGACGCGTCGAGCCATTCGGTCAGCGTGCCGTGCCGGCTGATGTGCGCGGCCAGCAGCATGATTGCGTCGGCGGGGGGCAGTTCCAGCGCGGTCAGGTCCGGGCCGTCGCCGGTCGGGCTCGACGTGATCGTCGCGTGCTGGGCCTGCTGCTGGTAGAACACGGACAACGAGCCGCCGCCACTCCACCCGGCGAGCACCACTCGGGAGTAGCCGAGACGGTTTTTCGCATCCTTGATGCATTCGCCGAGATCCTCGACGACCTTCTCCATCAGCAGCGCCGAATCCGTGCCGCGGAACCGGCTGTTGCAGTAGATGACGTGATGGCCGGCCCGGGCCAGCGCGTTGATCATCGGTAGGTAGGCGCCGCCGCCGATCGGGTGCATGAACACCAGCACGGTGTCTGACGGCTTGTTTTTCGGTTTCAGCAGGTAGCTCTCCAGCACGGTGATCTCGGCCAGCCCGCCGTAGACATCGCGGACGCTGGAATTGTTCTGGAAGGCAACCAGATACGGAATTCTTTCGTAGTCGTGCTTGACGGCTTGCTTCACAGTTTGCGCGCTCCCCATGTCAGTGTTGTCCCAAGTCGTGTGCCAGTACTTCGGGTGACGGTGTCAGGCGCCGACGGGTGTCGACGGCGATGACTTGCCAGTCGACGCGTGAGTGCTCGTCGAACTTGCGGCGTGCTCGTTCACGCGCCTTCTCCGGCGCGCCGTGGTGAACCCCTTGCGGCGCATGGCTAATCAGACCTGGGGGCATCGGGATGCCGTAGAGCGAGCCGCCGTGGAAGAACGCGATCTCGTCATAGTCGACATTGCGGTGATACCAGGGCGTGCGTTCGGTGCCGGCAACGCCCTCGGCAGGCTTGGGCAGGAAGTTCATCACGTAGACGCCGGTGGCCTGCATGAACAGATGCACGGTCGGCGGCAGGTGGACGCTGTCGGAGGTGATGACGTTGTAGTCGTCGATATTGAAGGTGAAGGCGAAGTTGTCGCCACGCCATCCTTCGACATCGAGCGGATTGTGTTGGTAGAAAAGTGTTGTCGGACCGCCCTCGTGGACGAGCCGGACCTGGTACTCGTCGCGGCCGTCGTCGTCGATCGGCGCCGGCTCGGGGATGGTGGCCTGCGACGGATCGAACGGGAAGTGCCGGCCCAGCGGGCCAGGCGGTGGCACCCGGAACTCGTCGGTGGCCTCGATCATCAGCAGCGTGGTCTCGCGATCCGGTACCTGGCGCCAGGTGCAGGCCTTCGGGATGTAGACCCAGTCGCCGTCGGCGTAGCGCAGCGGACCGAACTCGGTCTCCAGCAGCCCGGTGCCTTGGTGAACGAAGGACAGCAGATCGCCGTCGACGTGGCGGGCGAAGTAGGGCATCTCGTCGGCGCGACGGCTCAGCAGGATGCGGCAGTCGTCGTTGCTGAACATCAGCAGCGGTCCGCCGTTGGCGTCGGAGGCGTCGCTGGGCTTGAGCTCGCTGGACAGCACGTCGACCGGGCGCAGCGGTCCGGCCGACCGATACGCGATGGGGTCGTGGCGGCGGTAGATGTTGGCCGTCCGTCCGGTGAATCCGCCGCGGCCCAGCTCGTCGTCCTTGAGGCCGTCTAGATCGGCGTGCAAGCGATGCGGGGTCTTGCCTTTACGCAGGTGAACGAATGATTCCATGGTGACTCCCGAGTGGTGGGCGGCCCGTCAGGCGATCAAAACTGAAAGTGACATTACTTTCTCTTTTGGACGCGCACAAGGGCCGCCCGTCCGCGGGGGCCGGGTTCAGCGGACGCGAAGGACGACCTTTCCTTTAGCGGTGCGGTTCTCCATGGACGCGACGGCGGCGGCGGCTTGGTTCAGCGGGAAGACCTGCGGCTGCGGGGCGGCCAGCTGGCCGGAGCGCAGCAGGCGCTCGAGTCCGGCCCACTGCTCGTCCAGCGCGTTGGGGTGCGTCGCCGTCCAGGCGCCCCAGCCGACGCCGACCACGTCAATGTTGTTGAGCAGCAGCCGATTTACCTTAACGGTGGGAATCTCGCCACCGGTGAAACCGATGACCAGCAACCGTCCGCCCGGGACGAGCGAGCGCAGGGAATCGGTGAATCGGTCACCGCCGACCGGGTCGACGACCAGGTCGACGCCGCGGCCGCCGGTCAATTCCTTCACCGCGTCCTTGAAGCCGTCGGCCAGCACCACATCGGTTGCGCCCGCCGCGGTCGCGACCTGGGCCTTCTCCTCGCTGCTGACCACCGCGATGGTGCGTGACGCCCCGAGCGCGGGTGCCAGGCGCAGCGTCGAGGTTCCGATCCCGCCGGCCGCGCCGTGCACCAGCACCGTCTCGCCCTGTTGCAGGCGGCCGCGCACCGTCAGCGCGAAGTACATCGTCAGGTCGTTGAACAGTAGGCCGGCCCCCGCCTCGAAACTCACGTTGTCCGGCAGCTTGAACGCTCGGCCCGGGGAGAGCACCGCGACTTCGGCCATGCCGCCGGTCAGCATCGTCAGGCCGACAACCCGGTCGCCGGGACGGAAGTCGGAGTTGTCCGGTGCCGATCGAACGACCCCGGCGATCTCGGCCCCCAGCACGAACGGTGGGTCGGGCCGGTACTGATAGAGGCCGCGGGTGAGCAACGCGTCCGGGAACGCGGCGCCCGCCGCGTGCACCTCGACGACGATCCCGTCGCTGGTGGGTTCGTCGACCTCGCCGACCTCGATCGCGTCTGGACCATCTAGCCGCGTCACCCGTGCTGCACGCATGCTGCCTCCGTTGTCGATAGGGCCGAAACCTTCCGGCCAGCGCTCGAATAGCCTACTGCCAGATCAGAATCCGCCGGCGACGCGTACCACCGCGCGACCGGAGAAGGTGCCCGCGCGCAGTTGATCCAGCACGCCGACGACGTCTTTGACGTCAACATCGCTGGTGACTGTGTCCAGATGCCGCGGCCGCAAGGAGTCGCCGAGCAGCGCCCACAGCTCGCGGCGGCGGGCGATCGGCATCAGCACCGAGTCCATCCCGAGCAGGGAGACGCCGCGCAGGATGAACGGCATCACCGTGGTGTGCAGCGCCGGTCCGCCGGTGAGGCCGCTGGCTGCCACGGCCCCGCCGTATTCGATGGTGCTGAGCACATCGGCCAGCGTCGCACCCCCGACGCAGTCCACCGCGCCTGCCCAACGCGCCTTGGCCAGCGGTCGCGGCTTGGCGTCGGGATCGGCGGGTAGCCGACCGATAACCTCCGCGGCACCAAGGTCTTTCAGCATGCCGGCGGCTTTCTCCTTACCGCTGGAGGCGACCACCTGGTAGCCGGCGGCCGACAGCAGGTCCACGCTGACCGACCCGACGCCGCCGGAGGCGCCGGTGACGACGATGGGCCCGTCGTCGGGCGTGATGCCCCAATCGATCAGCGCCTGCACACTCATCGCGGCGGTGAAACCGGCGGTTCCGATGGCGGCACCCTGGTGCGGGCTCAGCGCGCCCAATGCCACCAGCTGGTCGGCAGGCAGCCGCGCATACTCGGCGTAGCCGCCGTGGTGGCCGGTGCCGATCTGATACCCGTGGGCCAATACCTTGGCGCCTACGCTGAAGTCCGGTGACTGCGATTCGACGACTTCGCCGGTGATGTCAATGCCGGGCACGATCGGATAGTCGCGGACCACGCCGCCCTTAGGCGTCAGCGCCAGCGCGTCCTTGTAGTTGACGCTGGAAAACAGCACCCGGATCGTCACTTCACCGGGCGGCAGGTCAGACAAGCTGAGCGTCTCGACCGACGCGGTTACTTCCTCACCGTCTTGGCGGGCTACCAGCGCGTGAAAAGTGTCCATACGACGACGCTAACCTCACCCTATGGATCCCTTTCCACTCGGTCGCTTCTCGGTAGCCCGGATTGGCTTCGGCGCCATGCAACTGCCTGGTCCTGGTGTGCTGGGGCCGCCGCGCGATCGCGACGAGGCGCTGGCCGTGCTGCGCAGGGCCGTCGAACGCGGCGTCGACCATATTGACACCGCACAGTTCTACGGCCCGGATGTCGCCAATGAGCTCATCCGCGAGGCGCTGCACCCGTACCCGGAGAACCTGGCTTTGGTGAGCAAGGTCGGCGGGCGTCGCGATGACGCCGGCGCCTGGCTGCCGGTCAGCGAGCCGGCCGACCTACGCCGCGACATCGAAACGAACTTGCGGACGCTCGGCGTCGATCGATTGGCGGCGGTCAATCTGCGGCTCTTCGAGAGCGACGGGCCCAACCAGCAGTTCGACGATCAGCTCTCGGTCATGATTGATGCTCGCGACGAGGGGTTGATCGACGGAATCGGGTTGAGCAACATTAACCGTGAGCACCTGCTGCATGCCGTGGAGCGCACCGAGATCGCTTGTGTGCAAAACGCTTTCAATCTGGTCCAGCGGGACTCGGCCGCAGTGCTGGACGAGTGCACTAGGCGGGGGATCGCGTTCGTTCCGTTCTTCCCACTGGGGGCGGCTTTCATGCGGCCGAACCCGGTGCTCAATCACGAGCTGGTAGGCAAGGCCGCCGAGCGACTCGGGCGCACCCCGGCGCAGGTCGCGTTGGCATGGACGCTGAGCGTGGCGCCCAATGTGCTGCTGATTCCGGGCACCTCCACGGTGGCGCACCTCGAGGAGAACCTGGACGTCGCTTCGATCGAGCTCGACTCGGACACCCGCGAGCAGCTGAACGCAGTCGCTGCCTGATGCCGCCACGGATTCGACGCGCGACCGCAGCCGACGCCGCGGCGTGCGCGGACATCTACCGGCCTTACGTGCTGGACACTGCGATCACGTTCGAGACCGACGTGCCCACGGCGGGGCAGATGGCCGAGCGCATCGACAAAGCGCTCGCAACGCACGAATGGCTGGTGCTCGAGGCGGACGGCAACGTCATCGGTTATGCCTATGCGCAGCAGTTCAATCCACGTGCCGCCTACCTATGGTCGGTCGAGACGAGTGTCTACCTCACTCAGCACAGGCGTGGCGCCGGCGGTGGCCGGATGCTCTATGCCGAACTGCTACACCGGCTGGGCGAACGCGGCTTCCGGCGGGCGTTCGCCGGTATCGCGCAACCCAACGAGGCTAGCAATGCGCTGCATGCGGCGTTCGGCTTTCACCCCGCGGGTCACTACCAGCGCGTCGGATGGAAACTCGGCGCGTGGCATGACGTCGCCTGGTGGCAGCTTGACCTGCTTGGGCCCGACGACGAGGTTGACCCGCCGCGTCCGATCGCTACTTGAGTTCGGCGGACGACAGACCCAGCAGGCGGCGGGCCACGACCAGCTGCTGAATTTGCTGGGTGCCTTCGAAGATGTCCATGATCTTCGAATCGCGTGCCCACTTCTCCAACAGTGTCTGCTCTGAATAGCCTGCGGTACCAGCCAATTCGACGGCCTTCAGGGTGATGTCGGTGCCCACCCGGCCGGCCTTGGCTTTGGCCATCGATGCTTCTTTGGAGTTGGGGATCTTGTTGTCGGCTTGCCAGGCGGCCCGCAGGGTCAGCTGGTAGGCCGCCTCCCAGTCGGCCTCCATCCGCAGAAACTCGGCGGCGGCAGCGCTTTGGGCGTGCGCCGGCCTGTCGTAGGAAATCTCCACCCCGGCCTCGGTCAGGATCGTTCGCAGCTCTTCCAGCGAGGCGCGGGCAATGCCCAGGGCCATGGCGGCCACCGCCGGCCGGGTGCTGTCGAAGGTCTCCATCACACCGGAAAACCCTTTGCCGGACTCGATTTCCGGTTTGCCCAGCAGGTTGTCTTTCGGTATCCGCGCGTTGTCGAACCGGAGAACGGCGGTGTCGGAGCCCTTGATGCCGAGCTTGTTCTCTAGCCGCTCGACGCTGACACCTGGATGTTCGCGCGGCACGACGAACGATTTGATCGCCGCCCGGCCCTGTGATTTGTCCAGCGTCGCCCACACCACGATATGGGTGGCTCTCGAACCCGCGGTGACGAAGATCTTTTCGCCGTTGATCACATACTCGTCGCCGTCCAGTTTTGCGGTGGTGGATACCGCCGCCGAGTCGGACCCGAACGCGGGTTCGGTGATGGCCATCGCGGCCCAGACTCTGCCTAGCCGCTGCAATTGCTCGTCGGTTGCCACACCCGAGATCGCCGCGTTGCCCAGACCTTGGTAGGGGATGGACAGCATCAATGCCGCGTCGCCCCAACAGGCTTCCAGGGTTTGCAGCACCGCAGCCATGTTGGCGCCATTGCGGTTTTCTTCCTTGCCTTCGGCGCTACGGAGCGCTTCGGCTCCCGCCAGGCCCAGGGCGTTGGATTCAGCGGCCCCGGAGAACAGATTGGCCAACGTGTCCAGCTCCACCGGATACGCGTGTTCCTTGAGGTCGTATTTGCGGGCGATCGGGCGCATCATTTCGGCGCCGGCCTGGTGTGCCTTGTCGACCACCGCTTGCATCTTGCGGGGCAGTTCCAGATTGATTGCCATGAAAGGTCTTTCGCTAGATGACGACTTAGATAAGGACGACGCCCTCGGCGACGCCGACGGCCCGCAGGTCGCGGTACCAGCGTTCGACCGGGTGTTCTTTCGTGTAGCCATGGCCGCCGAGCAGTTGTACGCCGTCCAGGCCGATTTGCATGGCCTTGTCGGCGCCCAGTCGCTTGGCCAGTGCCGCCTCGCGAATGAACGGAAGTCCTTGTTCGGCCCGCGCGGCGCCGCGCCAGGTGATCAGCCGCAGTCCGTCCAGCTCGATGGCGATGTTGGCGCACATGAACGCGACGGCCTGCCGATGGGCGACGGGCTCGCCGAATGCCTCGCGGTCTTTCACATACGGGATGACGTAGTCCAGGACCGCGTGCGAGGTCCCGACGGCCAGTGCCGCCCAGCCCAGCCGGGACAGCGCGATCGCCTCGGAATAGTCGTCATCGGTGGCTTCGTCTTCACCCAGCCGGGCATTCAGCGGCACCGACACCCCAGAGAGCTCGAGCTGGCCCAGGGCCGCGGCACGGATACCCATGCTCGGATCCGCTTTGACGGTAAGGCCTTTGGCGGCGGACTCGACGATGAACAACGCCGGCCTGCCATTCAGTTGCGCGCCGACGATGAACAGCTCAACGTCGGCCGCGGCCGGGACCAAAGACTTCACGCCGTCGAGCCGGTATCCGCTGGGTGTACGCACCGCGGTGGTCTTCAGGCGGGTGGGGTCGAACAGTGGCCGCGGTTCAGCGATGGCCACGCAGGCCTGCGGAACATTCTCGCCCGCAAACTCTTTCAGATATGTTGCCTGCTGATCCGCGCTGCCCCAATGGGTCAGCGCGGACGCCACGCCGCCCGGCGCCAGGATTGGCAGTGCCAGCCCCATATCGCCATAGGCCAGCGCCTCGGCCACCAGCACGTTGGTCACGCTTGAGCGGTGTGCGGCAATGCCGTCGAAATCCTCGGGGATGTTGATCGCGGTGATACCCAGATCGGCGGCCTTCGCGATCAGCTCCGGCGGGTAGGTCGCGGCCGCGTCAGCGTCGGGCGCCGCGGGCCGCAGCACTTCTTCGGCGAATTCCTCTAGGGTCTCGACGATCATCTTCTGCTCGTCGTCGGGCGTCAGGTCGTAGAAATCCTTGCCGCTGGATTTGAGGCGGGTCGGGCCACCGCGGAGGTTCTGCACGCGTTTGAACTGCCGGGAAGCGGCGCCGGCGGTTGAGAAGATCGTTTTTGTGCCGTAGCGCAGGCCCCGGTTTATCGGGTCGCGCAGATGGTATTTGTCCAGGAACTCCTGGCCGACAATCGGCGTGAGCAGCGCCATCGTGATGTCGATCCCGGTGCGTTTGTGCGGTTGTAATCCGACGCCGGTGTTGCGGCCGCGCCGTTTGGCGCGCGAGCGGGAGGTATTTGAGCCGGAAGCAGAGTCCGTCATGTCAGCAGCCTCGGTAGTTGGGGCGATGCAGTCGGAAGACTATCTTACTCCGGAGTAAGATAATGAGGGCTTGTTAACTAATTCACACCCAGGCTGCGCAGTACGCGCTCGTGTAGCAGGCCGTTTGTCGCCACGACGTCGCCGCCGTGTGGGCCCGCGGCGCCGTTCAGGCCGGTGAATGTGCCGCCCGCCTCGCGGACCAGGATGTCGAGCGCGGCCAGGTCCCACACCGAGACTGCCGGTTCTGCCGCGATATCGACGGCCCCCTCGGCAAGCAGGCAATACGAGAAGAAGTCGCCATAGGCGCGTACCCGCCACACCGCATCGGTCAGCTCGATGAGGCGTTCCCGCAGGCCGCGCTGCGCCCACCCCGACAGGCTGGAGAACGAGAGGCTCGCAGAATCCAGTTGTGCCACCGACGATACCGACAGTGGGCGCGGCGGCGCGCCGTTGACCGACACGAAGGCCCCCCGGCCGCTGGCCGCCCACCACCGACGTTGCAGCGCGGGCGCACTCACGACGCCTACCACTGGGACGCCGTCTTCGAGCAGGGCGATCAAACTCGCCCACACCGGTACTCCGCGAACGAAGTTCTTGGTGCCGTCGATCGGGTCGATGACCCATTGACGCCCGGTGAATGTGGTGGTCCCGCCGAATTCCTCGCCGACGACGCCGTCGCCGGGCCGCTCGCGCCCGAGCACCTCACGCAGGTCGGCTTCGACCGCCCGGTCGGCGTCGGTGACCGGAGTCAGGTCCGGTTTGGTGTCGACGCGCAGGTCCAGCGCGCCGAACCGGTCGCGGGTCAGCGCATCGGCGCGGTCGGCAAGCGTTGTCGCCAACGCGAGATCATCCTGACTCATGCCAGCAGTCCTACCACGGCGGTCAGTGGCCGTGTGCGGCGTCCGTCATCCCCGGTGGTTGAAGTTGTCGACGACGCCCCGCAGCGCCTCGGGGTTGCGCAGGAACGGCGTGATGATGTCGACGGGGAGGGGAAACACCACCGTCGAATTCTGGTCGGCGCCCAACTCCAACAGCGTTTGCAGATATCGCAATTGCAGTGACGCGGGGCTCTTGGACAGGGTCTCGGCCGCTTGGCGCAGCTCGTCGGAGGCCTGCAGTTCTCCGCGGGCGTTGATGACCTTGGCGCGGCGCTCGCGCTCGGCTTCGGCCTCGCGGGCCATCGCCCGCTGCATCGACTCGGGTATCTCGACGTCCTTGATCTCGACCACCCGAACCTCGATGCCCCACGGCTCGGTCATCTTCTCGATGATGGTGCGCAGATCGCTGTTGAGGTCTTCGCGATGTGCCAGCAGCGTGTCGAGATCGGCGCGGCCCAAAAGCGACCGCAGTGTCGTCTGGGCTATCTGCGAGGTGGCGACCGCATAATTCTCGACCGCCAGAATCGCCTTCAGCGGGTCGGTCACCTGGAACATGACGACGGCGTTCACCCGGGCCGGCACATTGTCGCGGGTGATCACCTCCTGCGGCGGAATGGTCAATGTAACCAGCCGCTGGTCAACCCGAATCATCTTGTCCGCCAGCGGAATTAGTAGCTGCAGCCCTGGACGATAGAGCGGGCGGACATGACCCATCCGGAACACCACACCGCGTTCGTACTCGCGCAGTACCGACAACGACCGCCACGCAAGGACGACCAGGACAACGATCAGCGCGGTGATCATCGCGATTGCTACTCCGGTCATGTCGTTCTCTCCTTGTTGGCATCCCGGCTGCCCCAGCGAGTCGAATACCGGTCGATGGTGGCGGCGATTTGGTCCTCGATCGCGGTGCGGTGCGGTAGGTGCTCGGGCGCGTTGGACGGCGTGTTCCACAGGTGGCGCACAAGGGGCAGGCCCAGCACAACCACGACCAGGATTGTTCCCGTCAGCACCAGCAGATCGCTCACGGAATGATTGGCAACTGAGGTGGCCAGCGGCAGGATCACCCCCAATGAAGCCACGCAGCAAGCGATTCCACGGTGGAACCGCCCGGCATCCGAATGCGGCCAAGGGTCGATGTCACGGCTGATCTCCCGGCCGTGATCTGACGTCGTGCAAGTGGCTTTGATCGGACAGCTATTGCACACCACGGGTAGCGCGCGATAGCGCATCACCCGGTGCTGCGGATCGAACGAGCTCGGCCACAACCAGTGATCCTGTGGGCACACCCAGGCGTCATGGTCGGGCCGGTAGGCGAATTGCCCGGTGCGCCACTGGGCGGCGCGGGCCGACGCGTGCCGCGCCATCGCGTCGAAACCCCATCCGATGGCCATTAGTGCCACCGAATATCCGGCGATCAGCCACACCGATGTGGTCGGAGGCGGCATCGGTCAGCCCTTCACCGACGCGGTAGCACCGGCGGCGGTCTCGGTGTAGAGCGGGTGCTCCGGCAACTCCTCAACCGTCGTACCGGAGCGGAAATTGCGCAGCGCGGTCCATGCGATCCAGACGAAGGGCACCACACCGCCGACGATCATGATGGCATCGCCGGGGAGCCGCAGCCATTCCAGTAGCGAGTTGCCGGGTTTGGTGATGTAACCCAATGACCGAGCTTCGAAGTAGCCTTCGCCGACCGAGTGATAGAGCTGCATCACACCGAGCGGCAAGAGGGTGGCGAACACCATCCACGCCAAACCGATGTTCATGCACCAGAACGAGATTCGGGCCAGTCTATCGGGCCACTTCTGCGGTGGAATCACGTAGCGGAACGCGAACATAGCCAGACCCACGGCGAGCATGCCGTAGACCCCCATCATCGCCCCGTGCGCATGGTTGGCGGTCAGGGCGGTGCCTATCTCGTAGTAGGACACCACTGGCAGGTTGATCAGGAAACCAAAGATGCCTGCTCCCAAGAAGTTCCAGAAGCCGACCGCGACCAGGAACATCACCGCCCATCGATGCGGGAACGGTTTTGCGTCGCCCGACTGCTGGCGCGCACCCAGCTGCAGGAACGCCCAGGCCTCGACGGTCAGGAAGGTCAGCGGGATGACCTCGCCCGCCGAGAAGAACGCGCCCAGCGCCATGTGCTCGACCGGGGTACCGGAGAAGTACAGATGATGCATGGTGCCGATCACGCCGCCGGCCGAATACAAGATGACGTCGAGGAAGATCACGCCCAACGCAATCCGCTCACGCACCACTCCCAGTAGCACGAATATGTAGGCCACCATCACCGTGGTGAACAGCTCGAGGAAATCCTCGACCCACAGGTGCACCACCCAGAATCGCCAGAAGTCGGCGACACTGAAATGGGTGTCGCTACCGGCCAGCAGTCCAACGGCGTAGAACGCGGGGATCGCCAGCCCCGCGAAGAAGAACATCCACGGCATGTTCATCTTCGACTCGCCTTTGAGCCGGGCGCGCATGCCGCGCCAGATGATCGCGATCCAGACGAACAGCCCGACGACCAGCAGGATCTGCCACAGCCGCGGCAGGTCAAGATATGCCCACTGCTGCGAGAGCAGACCGCCCTGCGGAATGACGCCGTAGATGGACAGCGCCTCACAGATCATCGATCCGAACACCACCGCCGCGACCGCGCCAAGCAACACGTAGGTGAGCAGTCCCTGACGTTTCGGCTCGCGGCCCGCGATGAACGGCACCAGGAAGATGCCGCCGGCGAGAAAGGCCGCCGCGGTCCAGAACAGCGACAGCTGCACATGCCAGGTGCGGGCCAGGTTGTAGGGCAGCAACCGGGCCAGGTCCAGACCGAAGAATGTCGACAAATCGGCCCGGTAATGCTCGACCGCCCCACCCAGCACGGTTTGCGCCAGGAACAACACCGACACCACGGCGAAGATCCAGATGCAGGCCCGTTGCGCCGACGTCAGGCTGACCTCGCCGGGCTGGCGAAACGACAGGTTCGAGGCCTCGGCGCTGTGCCAGCCGACGTTCTGACTCCATCGCCCGTAGACCGCGAACATGATCCCGATCCCGCCCAGCAGTGCGATCAGCGACAGGCCCGACCACACGACCAACGCGGCGGTGGGACCGTTGTCGACTCGCGTCTCGGCCGGCCAGTTGTTCGTGTAGCTGTACTTGTGGCCGGTAGCTGTACTTGTGGCCGGGCCGTTCGGCGGCGGCGGCCCATGCGGTCCAGGCGTAGAACGCCGTCAAGTCGCGGATCTGCGTCTTGTCGGTGATGAACTTTGGCTTTAGCCCGTACTTGGTTGAATCCTCGCCGAAGTAGGCCGCGTAATAGTTTTGGATGTGGTCAAACGCCTCGGCTTGGCGGTCGGTGAACACCAGCGTTTTGGTGTTGGCGTTGTAGCGGTTGGTCCGGAATTCGGTGACCAACCGGTCATGCGTATCGGCCACGCCCTGCGCGCGCAGTTGATTGGACACGTCGTCGGTTGCCATCCGCAGGTACTCGGCGGTGTAGTCGGGGCCCAGGTAGGCGCCATGCCCCAGGATCGAGCCGTACTGCATCAGGCCGCGGGACTGAAAGAGTTCCTGCCCCCGGGTGATGTCTGCACCCGTGAACAGCGTTTGGCCTGATTCGCTGACCACCTTGTCCGGCATGGGCATTGACGCCGAGTAGGTGCGATAGGCCAGGATGCCCATCACGAGAAACCCGAAGATCATCACCAGGGCAACGCCCTGGAGCCAGCCCTTTCCGATGAGGGGTTGCGACGTTGGCTGATGAACGCTCTGGTCGGTGGTGATTTTGACGACCTTCCTGTCGGGCGGTGGGTTCTAGCGGCGTCTACCAGGGGCGACGCCAGCTGAACATCCACGGCGGGCTGCGCTGCGGTGGCAACAGTATTGGCTGCAGAATTTGACCAATAGGGACCAATGGCCTTGATTTGCTGACCAATGCTGTTGGGGGACAGAGGCTTCGGGGGCAGCAACCGTAGCGAATCAGGCCGCGGTGGAGAAGGGACTTTTGGCCCTAACGTGCAACACCTCGCGGCGGGATGATGTTACTGCGGGTTGCAGATAAGCCGCACGTAGCTCGGAAGGTCGCTGATCATGAACCGCCTGACGACACTGGACGCCGGTTTCCTCAAGGCCGAAGACGCCGATCCACGGGTCAGCCTGGCCATTGGTGGTGTGGCGGTCATCGAAGGTCCGGCACCGGACCAAAGCGCGTTGACGTCGGCATTCGCCGACCGGATGCGCGCCTGTCCCCGGTTCGGTCAGCGGTTGCGGTTGCGCCCGTTCGACCTCGGCGCTCCGCAATGGGTGGAGGATCTCGGCTTCGACATCGGCCGTCACGTTCGGCGGGTGGCGCTGCCACAGCCAGGAGACGACCAGCAGCTGTTCGCGGTGGTCGCCGATTTGATGGCGCGGCGTTTGGACCGGGATCGACCGTTGTGGGAGATCTGGGTCATCGAAGGTCTCGCCGACGGCCGATGGGCGATGCTGACCAAGATCCACCACTGCATGGCCGACGGAATCGCGGCCACACACATGCTCGCCGGGCTGTGCGATGACGGCGTCAGTGACAGTTTCGCCCATCACATCAGGGCCGCAAAGGAAGTGAAAAAGCCTGCACCCGAGGTCAATCCGCTGGTCATGTTGGGCGGGTTATGGAACATTTCTACCGCCGTGGCCGCGGGTGCCGCGCGAGCGGCCCAGGGCGCAGCCGAAATTGCCCTCGGTCTGCTGCGTACGGCACCGTCGCCGCTGAACGGGCGCATCGGCGATCTGCGTCGATACAGCGGGGCGCGGGTGCCATTGGCCGACGTCGAGCAGGTATGCCGGGCTTTCGATGTAACGATCAACGATGTTGCGCTGGCAGCGATTACGGAAAGCTACCACAAGGTGTTGGTCAAGCGCGGCGAGCGACTGCAGCCGGGTTCGCTGCGCACGCTGGTGCCGGTGTCGATGCGATCCAGCCAAGCCTTCGACAAGACCGACAACCGCGTTACGGTGATGCTTCCGCAGTTGCCGATCGACGAAGAGAACGCGGTGCAGCGGTTGCGGATGGTGCACGCGCGGCTGCACCGGACGAAGGTGGGCGGGCAACGGCAGCCGGAAATGCGTTCGTGTCCATGGCAAATCACGTTCCGTTCGCGTTCAGTGCGTGGGCCCTCGGGTTGCTCACGCGGCTGCCGCAACGTGGCGTCGTGACGTTGGCCACGAACGTGCCCGGTCCGCGCCGGCCCCTGCGAGTGATGGGCAAAAAGGTGCTGGGTGTGTTCCCGGTCCCGCCGATTGCGATGCAATTGCGAACCGGCGTCGCGATGCTTAGCTATGCCGATGATCTGTTCATCGGCATACTCGCCGATTACGACGGTATCGCCGACATCGATGAGCTGGCTCGTGGAATCGAAGCCGCGGTGGCTCGTCTGGTGACCATCAGCAAGCGGCGCGAGGCGCATTACGCGCGCGGACCGTTGTCCCTGGTCGTGTGACGATGAGCAAAGGCCATGCGGATCTGGTCGACCGCGCCGACATCGAGGAACTGCTTCGTCGCTTCTATGACCGGGTGCTGACCGACGAGGTGCTGGCCGAGCCGTTCGCGCAGCTGCGGTCGGAGGGATTGGATGCGCACATCCCCGTGATGTGCGACTTCTGGGAGACGGTGCTGTTCCGCGCGGGCCGCTACCGCGGCAGCGCGCTCACCGTGCATCGGGTGGTTCACCAGCGGAGTCCGTTATCCGGCAAGCATTTCGTGCGTTGGCTGACCGTCTGGCGCGACACCGTCGACGAGATGTACCGGGGGGCGGCGGCCGAGCGGGCCAAGGTGCAGGCCGCCAGGATTGCGTGGGCGATGCACCGGCGGCTGACGGGGGTCGACGCACAGGAACTCGACGCGCTGCTGGCGGGCTGACCGGCTCAGGCGAAAGAGGCGTTGGGATCGGGTTCTGGACCGAAGGTGAAGTGGCGTCCGGTGATTTCGGTCGGGGTCACCCGGACGTAATGCTTCTTGATGGTTGCGGTCCACGGCATCAGCTGAACGCGTTCGGCTTCCTCGATCTCCGCCGCGGTGCGCAGCACCCGGGCGCGGCCGCGGACAATCACACTCCAGCCCTCGGCGACGTCGTGATCGTCGGCCTCGAACACCACAACGCCGATCGCGACAGCGGAAAACAACTTGGTGCCCTCGGCGGTGCGGAACAGCACGGTCCGGTCTTGCACCGCATAGTTCACCGGGAAGATCTCGGGTTCACCGGCGAAACTCGTCACGAGTCGGCCCAGGGCGGCGCCGCCCAGCCTGCGCCAACTCTCGCCTTCGGATAAAACGACCGCGGGCTCATCAGTCATCGACCTCACCTTTCCTCGGTGCAGCAGTGCCCACGACGCTACGGTGAATCCGCGTGCGACAGTAGGGCCCTAGGTCAACTTCGCCGAACGCCGCCATCGGTCGGGGACCATGCTGGCCGCGGCCGTCCTACCATGGCGATGTGTGGGAATTCGGTCTGCTGCTTTTGCTCGTCGCGGTCTTGGGCTTATTTCTTGCCCAGCGGTTCGTCCCGCGCGGCCCGCGCGGCGAGCTCCTCGACGGGACATTGCTGGTGACCGGGGTGAGCCCGCGACCCGATGTCAGCGGGGAGCAGTACGTCACGCTCGCCGGCGTGATCAACGGGCCCACCGTCAACGAGCATCCCGTCTACTGGCGGTTGGTGGTCGACGTCGACCAATGGCCGGCCATGGGTGAACTGCACCCGGTGGTGTATTCCCCGAAGAATCCGGACAACTGGAAGTTCGCCCCGCCCGAATCACCCGCGGGCTAGCTCGACGATCACTGCTTGCATTGTGGGTATCAGGTGGCATTCTGATGTCATGGCGGGCAAAGACATCGAGCGGATGCGGGCAAAGAGTGCTCTCGAAGTGATCAGGCAGCACCCGGTCCTGGTGCTCTTCGCGGTGTCGCCCGCGATCGCGGTGCTGGGCGTCATCTGGTGGGTCGCCGGGGCGGGGTGGGCCATCGCCCTGCTGCTCGCCAGTGCGGGCTTCATCGTCTTTAGGAGCTGAGTCGCACTCAGCCCCAACATAATTGGGCCATCGCGGGGCCGGTCTGCGATCAGCCGTGGCTGATGCGCAACAGCTCGGTGAGGTTCGGCAGCTTGACGCGCGGGCGCCCGTGCGGCTCGCCGGCCGCACGTTCGTGGGCATCGATGATGTCCCAATGCGCCGAGGTAACCAGCTTCGGCTGACGCGACGCCAGCCAGTCCGCCAGCTTGTCGGCGTGGTCGTCCGGGAACTCGGATAGCTCTGCAGCGCCGGTCAGATCGTTGATCAGGGTATCGACGGTGTCCTGGGAGTCCTTTTTGTTGGTGCCGATCACACCGGTCGGCCCACGCTTGATCCACCCGACGACGTACTCGTTGCGGCGGCCCTGGACCCGGCCGTCGGTGTTGGGGATGGTCGCGCTCTTGTCGTCGAACGGCAGGCCGGGAGTGGGCACGCCGCGGTAGCCCACCGAGCGCACCACCAATTGAGCCGAGAGCTCCTCGCGTTCCCCGGTGTCCTTGGCCGACACCCGCCCACTCTCGTCGGCGACCAACTCGTTGCGGCCCAGCACGATTCCCTCGACCCTGTCGTCGCCCGTGATCTCGATCGGAGACGTCAGGAACCGGAAAACCATGCGGCGGTGTCCCGGACGGGGCTCGCGGCTGGCGTAGTCGCGCAGCACCTTGATGTTGGTCTTGGTGGTCTTGCCGGCGGCTTCCGCTTCCTCGTCGCTGATGCCCTCCAGCTGCGCGGGATCGACGATGACGTCGACGCCTTCGAGGTCGACGAGCTCACGCAGCTCCAGCGTGGTGAACGCGGTCTGCAGCGGCCCGCGCCGGCCGACGACCACCACTTCTTCCACGCCGCGTGGGCGCAGCGATTCCAGCGCGTCGGGGTCGGTGATCAGAATGCGTGCCACGTCGAGCGCGACATTGCCGTTGCCGATGACGATGGCCCGGGCGCCTGACAGGTCGGGCGAGATCTGCTCGAAGTTCGGGTGCGCGTTGTACCAGCCGACAAAGTCGACGGCGGCGACACTGCCGGGCAGCTCCTCGCCCGGGATGTTCAGGGAACGATCGGACTGCGCACCGACCGCGTAGATCACGGCGTCATACTGCTCGGCGAGTTCGGCGGCCTCGACGTGCTCGCCGACCACCACATTGCCGAAGAAGCGGAAGCGTGGATCACCGGCGGTTTTTTCAAACTGCTTGCTGATCGACTTGATCTTGGGGTGGTCGGGCGCGACGCCGGAGCGCACCAGGCCCCACGGCGTCGGCAACATTTCGAGCATGTCGACGGCGACGTCAATCTCATCGGAGGAATCGGCGGCCTTCAGCAAAGACGCCGCGGCGAAGAATCCCGACGGTCCGGAGCCGACGATGGCGACATGGAATGGACGCATATACAAGCCTTCTGTTCATGCCCGGCTGCGACGCAAGGGGCTGAGAACGGGCTGGGCGTCGCAGTAGCGGGCGCACATGATGGTGATTCGATGCTAGACGCTGAACCCCGGCAGGTGGTCAAAGTGCCGCACGTCGTGACCTGAGCATTCGCCTCCGACCAGCGCGCCGGTAACGTGGTCGGCTGTGGAACCCGACCGTCAAGCCGATATCGCCGCCCTCGACTCCGCCCTGACCACGGTGGAGCGGGTGCTCGATGTGGATGGTCTGCGCAGCCGCATCGAGAAGCTCGAGCAGGAGGCGTCCGATCCCAAACTGTGGGACGACCAAGCCAACGCGCAGCGCGTGACCAGCGAGTTGTCCCACTCTCAGGGGGAGCTGCGCCGTATTGAGCAGCTGCGGCAGCGGGTCGACGACCTGCCGGTGCTCTATGAGCTGGCCGCCGAGGAGGGCGCCGCCGACGAGCTGGCCGAGGCAGACGTCGAGCTGAAGGCTTTGCGTGCCGACATCGAGGCCGCCGAGGTGCGCACCCTGCTGTCGGGCGAGTACGACGAGCGCGAGGCGCTGCTCACCATTCGCTCCGGCGCCGGCGGGGTGGATGCCGCGGACTGGGCCGAGATGCTGATGCGGATGTACATACGGTGGGCCGAAGCGCACAAATATCCGGTCGAGGTGTTCGACACGTCCTATGCCGAAGAAGCCGGCATCAAAAGCGCCACTTTCGCGGTGCACGCACCGTTTGCCTACGGCACGTTGTCGGTGGAACAGGGCACGCATCGGCTGGTCCGAATCAGCCCGTTCGACAACCAAAGTCGGCGTCAGACATCGTTCGCCGAAGTCGAGGTGCTGCCGGTGGTGGATACCACCGATCACATCGACATTCCGGAAGGCGATGTGCGCGTTGACGTCTACCGCTCCAGTGGTCCGGGTGGCCAATCGGTGAACACCACCGACTCGGCGGTTCGTTTAACTCATATCCCGACGGGTATCGTCGTAACTTGCCAGAACGAAAAGTCGCAACTGCAGAACAAAGTTTCGGCGATGCGAGTGCTCCAGGCAAAGTTGTTGGAGCGCAAGCGTTTAGAAGAGCGCGCTGAGCTGGACGCGCTGAAAGGGGAGGGTGGCAGCTCCTGGGGTAACCAGATGCGCTCCTACGTACTGCACCCGTATCAGATGGTCAAGGATCTGCGGACCGAGTACGAGGTTGGCAATCCTGCGGCCGTTCTGGACGGGGACATTGACGGATTCCTGGAAGCGGGAATCCGATGGCGCAACCGAAAAGATGACGACTAATACAACCTTTCTTGCTATGTCGATGACGCAGCAGTGGCACAGCTTTTGGCACGGCCACATCGGGGGATGGATCCTCGACCAGGGTCTGCGCATCGTCATGGTGTTCATCGCGGCGATGCTGGCGGTCCGCTTTGTCACCTGGGTAGCCCAGCAGGTCACCCGGCAACTCGACGTCGGCTTCGCCACCAGCGACGCCCTGGTGCGCTCGGAGGCGAACAAGCACCGCCAAGCGGTGGCGTCGGTGATCCAGTGGGTGTCGATCGTCCTGATCGCGATCTGGGGCGTCATCCAGATCAGCGACGTACTGAACTTTTCCGTCGGCGGTTTGGTCGCCCCCGCCACCGTCATCGGTGCGGCGCTGGGTTTCGGTGCTCAGCAGCTGGTCAAGGATCTGCTGTCGGGCTTTTTCATCATCGTCGAGAAGCAGTACGGCTTCGGTGACCTGGTTTCCCTGACCGTCAGCGGGATCAACGCCGAGGCGCGCGGCACGGTCGAGAATGTGACGTTGCGGGTGACCCGACTGCGCTCGTCGGACGGTGAGTTGTTCACCATCCCCAATGGCCTGATCGTCAAGACCATCAACCTGTCCAAGGACTGGGCGCGCGCAGTAGTGGACATCCCCGTCTCGACCAGCGCCGACCTCAACCGGGTCAACGAGGTCCTGCATGAGGCGTGCGACCACGCCATGGACAACCCGCTGCTTGGTGAGTTGTTGCTGGACGCGCCGACTCTGATGGGCCTGGAGAAGATCGAAGTCGACACCGTCACGCTGCGTATGGTGGCCCGCACACTGCCCGGCAAACAGTTCGAGGCCGGCCGGCAGTTGCGGGTGATCGTGATGCGGGCACTCGCGCGCGCCGGCATCGTCACCATGGCCGAGGCGACAGTGAGCGTGCTTGAGGACGACCCGAGTGCCACCGCGGCGCAGGCCGCCGAGGCATCGCGTGAGAGCGCGGAGGGGTCGGTGAAAAAGTGAAGCTGACCCTCAACGTCCTCGAGAAGCACCGCGACGACGAGGAACGCCGCTGGCCGCGCTATGTGTTCGGTGGCCGGATACGCACCTCGACCGTGGCATTGATCGTCGCCTTCCTCGCCATTTGGTGGGTCTACGACGCCAACCGCCCGGAGCCGGCCCCCAAGCCGGCGCCGTCGCAGGTGGTGCCGCCGGGTTTCGTCCCCGACCCGAACTACACCTGGGTGCCGCGCACCAGGGTGCAGATGCCGGCACCGACCAACACGTTCGTGCCGACTCCGACCAGCACGGTGCCGCCGCCCCCGCCCACCACGTCGACGCCGCCGCCACTGCCGACGACCCCTTCGCCGCCGCCGTTCCAGCTGCCCTGCTTGCTGCCGCCGCCATTCTGTCCGCCCAGCCCGAGTCCCTCTCCACCCGCCCCACAGCAACCGCTGCCGGAGCCCGGTCCGGCGCCCACATCGGCGCCACCGGTGAGCTGACCTTCGCGTTGCAGCGAAATTCACCGCTACACTGGCGTGCCGTGATGATCACCCTTGACCATGTCAGTAAGAAGTACAAAGCGTCGGCACGCCCGGCGTTGGACGACGTCAACGTCAAAATCGACAAGGGTGAATTCGTCTTCCTGATCGGCCCCTCGGGTTCGGGGAAATCGACGTTCATGCGGTTGCTGCTGGCTGCGGAGTCGCCGACCAGCGGGGACGTGCGGGTCTCGAAATTCCACGTCAACAAGCTGCCCGGCCGGCATGTGCCGAAGCTGCGCCAGGTGATTGGCTGCGTTTTCCAGGACTTTCGTCTACTACAACAAAAGACGGTGTATGAAAACGTCGCCTTCGCGCTGGAAGTCATCGGCAAGCGTGCCGATCAGATCAACCGGGTGGTGCCCGATGTGCTTGAGACAGTTGGGTTGTCCGGCAAAGCCAACCGGCTGCCCACCGAGCTGTCTGGTGGTGAGCAGCAGCGGGTTGCGATCGCGCGCGCGTTCGTCAACCGGCCGCTGGTTCTGCTGGCCGACGAGCCGACCGGCAACCTCGACCCCGACACCAGCAACGACATCATGGATCTGCTGGAGCGGATCAACCGCACCGGGACGACGGTGCTGATGGCGACGCACGACCACCACATCGTCGACGCGATGCGGCAGCGCGTCGTGGAGTTGGCGCTCGGCAGGCTGGTTCGCGACGAACAGCGTGGCGTCTACGGGATGGATCGCTAGTGCGCTTCGGCTTCCTACTCAACGAGGTCCTGACCGGGCTTCGCCGCAATGTGACGATGACGGTCGCGATGATCCTGACGACCGCGATTTCGGTCGGCCTGTTCGGCGGCGGGCTGCTGGTAGTTCGGTTGGCCGAGCACTCGCGCGCCATCTATCTCGACCGCGTCGAGACGCAGGTCTTTTTGACCGAAGACGTGTCCGCGAACGATCCGGCCTGCAGCACCAATCCGTGTAAGGCGTTGCGGACCAAAATCGAGGGCCGCGATGACGTCAAATCGGTTCGCTTCCTTAATCGTCAGGACGCCTACGACGACGCGATCCGAAAGTTCCCGCAGTACAAGGACGTTGCGGGCAAGGATTCCTTCCCCGCGTCGTTCATCGTCAAGTTGAACAATCCGGAGCAACACAAGGATTTCGACGTTGCGATGCAAGGCCAGCCGGGAGTGTTGTCCGTACTCAACCAGAAAGACCTGATCGACCGGCTGTTCGCGGTGCTGGATGGCTTGGGCAATGTCGCGTTCGCCGTCGCATTGGTGCAGGCAGTCGGTGCGATCCTGTTGATTGCCAACATGGTTCAGGTTGCCGCATATACGCGGCGCACCGAAATCGGGATCATGCGACTCGTGGGCGCCAGTCGCTGGTACACCCAGCTGCCCTTCCTGGTGGAGGCGATGCTCGCTGCCGCTCTTGGTGTGGCGATCGCGGTAGGCGGTTTGCTCGTGGTGCGGGCATTTTTCCTGGACAACGCGTTAAATCAGTTCTACCAAGCCAATTTGATCGCTCGGGTTGACTACGCCGACATCCTTTACATCTCACCGATTCTGTTCCTGCTCGGCGTGTCGATGGCCGGGTTGACGGCATACGCGACGCTGCGCCTATACGTACGGCGTTAGCTGTGGCCGATAAGTCCGGTGGGCGCAAAGCGAGTGGCGGCAAGCGCGACAGCAAAAAGGTTGTCGCCACCAATCGCAAAGCCAGGCACGACTACGCGATCGTCGAATTATTCGAGGCCGGAGTGGCTTTAGTCGGCACCGAGGTGAAAAGCCTGCGGCTGGGCCAAGCTTCGCTCGCCGACGCGTTCGCAACCGTCGATGACGGCGAAGTGTGGTTGCGTAACTTGCACATTCCCGAGTACGAGCACGGTAGCTGGACAAACCATGATCCTCGCCGCAATCGCAAGCTGTTGCTGCACAGGGCACAGATCGACACGCTGATCGGAAAAATCCGCGATGGTAACCTCGCCTTGGTGCCGCTTTCGCTGTATTTTTCCGAGGGCAAGGTCAAGGTCGAGCTCGCACTGGCACGAGGCAAGCGAGCGTACGACAAACGTCAGGACCTAGCCCGCCGTGACGCCCAGCGCGAAGTTGTTCGTGAGCTGGGGCGACGAGCAAAGGGTATGAAGTGATCGGAGCCGCTTACGCTCAGCTGTCCGCCGTTTCGTACGGGGTCAGCGATTTTATGGGCGGCGTAGCAGCACGGCGGGTTGCCGCGCTGCGCGTGATGTTGGCCGCGTACCCGGTCGAGGCAGTGTTGCTGGGCCTGCTGGCACTGAGCGTGGGCGGGCCCATTCATTCCGGTGCCATCCTGTGGGGCTGCCTGTACGGCGTCGGCCAGGCGTTCGGAATGTGGGCGTTCTACGCAGCACTGGGCTCCGGCCCGATCTCGGTGGTGGCGCCGTTAGCGGGCGTACTCAATGCCGCCGTACCCGTGGCGGTAGGTGTCGCTCTAGGGGAGAGACCCGGCGCAGCGGCGTCGGCCGGCGTGGTGCTGGCAATCGTCGCGGTCACGTTGGTCAGCCGCGAGGCCACGGTCGAGGGCAAGACACAATTCCGGTTCACTCCAAAAGTGGCCTGGCTCACAATATTGGCCGGCTGCGCGTTCGGGCTGGACTTGGTGTTCTTGCACCAGTCGCCGCACGACTCCAAACTGTGGCCGCTGATGTTCGCCCGGCTGTCGGCCACCGTGGTGATCACGATTCTGGCCGCCTCGAGACGTAACCTGCGGCTGCCGCGGGGGCAATCGATGAAGCTGGCTCTGGCCGTTGCGCTGCTGGATATCTGTGCGCTGGTGACCCAACTGATAGCGATACAGTCGTGGCTGCTGTCGTTGGCCAGCATCATGATTTCTCTGTATCCCGCCGCCACCGTCGTACTGGCGATGATGGTGTTACGCGAGCGAGTGAGTCGCTGGCAGGGCATAGGCATGGTGATGGCCATGGGATCTGTGGCCATGATCGCCGCCAACTAACTTCTGCGCCGCGACCTACTATGGACCCGGCGGGACTATGTCGGGAGAAGACGTTGCGTGAAGACCCGGTAATTCGGGAGTTGTCTGTTGCCGTCGAACGCACCCCTGATGTGGTCGAGCTGCGGTTGCATCTGGCCGGCCTACTGGCCGACCGGGGACGCTACGCCGAAGCCGTGGGTCACTGCAGCGCGGTTCTGGGTCAAGATGCCGGGAACGCCAACGCGTTAAGCCTGTTGCAGCGATGCAGCACGGCGCTCGCGGCGCCCGCTGCGGCGGCAGCAGCCGAAGAAGCACCCGCGGCGGGGCGACCTGCCGCGAACGACCAGTTCGACTGGTCCAGCGCCGAACGGCAAGTCGCCGACATCATCGAGCCGGCATTCGTCGAGGTGCCCGCCGACGTCATCAATGAAGGTGACTTCGACGTTTTGAAGCGCAGCAGCGTAGGGCTCGACGATGTAGCGGGCATGGCCGATGTGAAACGGCAGATTGAGCTTTCGCTACTCGGTCCGATCCGAAATCCCGAGCTGATGAAGGCATACAAGGTCTCTGCGCGCGGTGGCTTGTTGCTCTACGGGCCGCCCGGTTGTGGCAAAACCTATATCGCCAAAGCTATTTCGGGTGCGCTCGGGGCGAATTTCTATCAGGTGGGAATCGCCGACGTTCTGCACCATTGGTTCGGCGAGAGCGAACGCAGCATCCGTTCGGTCTTCGACAGCGCTCGTCGCAACGCTCCCTGTGTGCTGTTCTTCGACGAACTGGACGCCCTAGGGCATCGGCGATCGGCGCTGAGTGGAACCTCCGGGATGCGTCCGATTGTCAATACGTTGTTGGAAGAAATGGACTCGGCCACTTCGACCAACGACGGGGTGTATGTGCTCGGTGCCACGAATGCACCGTGGGATGTCGACCCGGCTTTGCGTCGGCCCGGCCGGTTCGATCGCATGATCTTTGTGGGATTGCCCGACGCCGAGGCCAGGACGGGGATTCTGCGCTCGCACCTGGTGGATCGGCCGGTGGCGGGCATTGATTTGAAGTCGATCGCGAAGCGTACCGATGGGTTTTCCGGTGCTGACCTTGCGCATGTGTGCGACAGCGCAACGCAATTGGCGATGTCGGCGTCGATGCGCAGCGGGCAGGTTCGTCCAGTGACGATGGCCGACGTGGATGAAGCCGCGGCGCAGATCCGTCCGAGCACGGGGCCGTGGTTCGAGGTCGCACGCAACATCGTCGAATTCGGCAACAACGATGGAACTTACGACGATCTAGCAAAGTATCTGCGGCGCAGGAAAATTCGGTAATCGCCGATGACATCGCAGCCCGGTGTCGATCAAGCCGACCAAGCGATTCGCATTGCTGAGGCGTACTTCGACACCGAGAATTACGAACGCGCGCGTGAAGTTCTGCGCAGTTCGTTGTCGCAACACCCGGACGATCCGGGCCTGTTGGCCCAGCACGCTCGCGCCGAATATCTGCTCGAAAACTATGATGCCGCGGCGCGCAGCGCACACGCCGCGTTGTCCGTCTCGCCGCAGCACGAATTGGCTATGCGGATCTACGCCTTGTCCCTCGATGGTCTCGCTCGGCACGGTGAGGCGCTGTGGATGGCTTGGCAGGGAGTAAGGTCCCATCCGAATGAGACTCTGCAACACCGGGTTTACGCTCGACTACTGCAGAAATCTTTGCAACTGCAATCGGCGCTCGTCGTCGTCGACGAGGCGTTACGGCTCGACCCGGCGAGTCCCGACGGGCTGGTCTTGCGGGGCTCGATCCTGCATGACATGGGCCGCATCAGCGAATCGACTGAGTCGTATCGACAAGCGTTGGCTTTGGATGCGAACCATGCTGCGGCGCTGAACAATCTGGCTGTCAATCGGCTTCAGCGCGGCAAGTTCGGCCACGCTATGCGCGGGTTTCTCGGTGCCGCCGGTAGCGACCCGGCGCTCGGCGAGCTGGTGCGCAGGAATATCGGCGCGGTGCTGGCAAAGATGTTGCGGCGGCTGACTGTCGTTGCCACTGTTCTGGCGGTCCTGATCCAGATTGTCGGGATTGCCCGCGGCGACGGTCATCCGACCGGGACACTGCGCGTGGTCACCGGCTTGGTCTCGGCGGCACTGATCGTCATTCTTGGCCGGCTGCTACACACCATCCCCCGCTCGGTGCTGTCGTCTGTCTTACGGCAGCGGGGCTTTGTCGTTGCCCGTCTGGGCCATGCGCTGCTGGTAATCGGTCTCGGAGCGTGGGTTACCGCCTTCGGTGGATCGACCTGGACGATCGCGGCAGCCGGCATTCTGACGATCATCGGTCTGATTCTGGCGCGCGTGGGGCTAACGCTGGATCGGTAATAGGCCTAGCATCCGACCATGGCCACGCGTGCTGTCACCACACTCGACAAATCGGATGTGCTGAACGGTCTGTTCGCGGTGTGGGACTCGATCGATGCGCTGCTCGCCGCGCTGCCCGAGGCGCAGTGGCGGGCGGTGACCCCACTGCCAGGTTGGGACGTGCAAGGCGTGGTGTCGCACATCATCGGCACCGAGTCGTTCCTGGAGGGGGTTTCCGCACCCGAACCGGACATCGACGTCAAGGGCCTCGACCATGTGCGTAACGACATCGGGGCAATGAACGAGTGCTGGGTGCGCCACCTCGGCGGGCAATCCGGCAGCAGCGTTCTGGCGAAATACCGCGCGGTGACCGAAGGTCGTCGCAATGCTTTGCGGGCGATGTCCGAGCAGGACTGGAACGCCGAGACGTTCACGCCCGCGGGTCCAGACAGTTACGGGCGGTTCATGCGGGTCCGCGTCTTCGACTGCTGGATGCACGAGCAAGATATCCGCATGGCGATCCAGCGGCCGTCGACCGACGCGGAACTGCAAGGATCCGCCTCCCAACTGTCCCTGGATGAGGTCGCCGCCACATTGGGCTTCGTCGTCGGTAAACTCGCCAAAGCGCCCGACGGCTCACGCATCCATTTCGATCTGACCGGACCGCTGACGCGCAGCATCCGCATCAACGTCGACGGTCGCGCTCAGTTGGTCGAGGACTTCGACGGTCGCGAGCCCACCGCGACGGTCCGCGCGGACGCGCTGCAGTTCACCCGGCTCGCCGGCGGGCGACCGCTGTGCCCGGCGCGACCGCAGGATGTCGAACTCGCCGGTGACGCCGACGTCGCCGCCCGGATCGTCGAGCGACTGAACTTCGTGATCTAGGACCAGCCTGCCCAGGGTGTCGGGCAGATAATTCCGTTGCCGCTGGTTGCAGCTGCCGTAGAATGGGTTGTCCTGCCGAAAAAGCGGCAGGTGCGAAAAGTGCTAGAGCGCGAAAACACACGACAAGGGGCTGAACGGTTTCGACTTCGCGCATCGAATCAAGGGAAGCGTGCCGGTGCAGGCAAGAGACCACCGTAAGCGTCGCTGCAACCATATAAGCGCCGATTCACATCAGCGCGACTACGCACTCGCTGCCTAAGCGACTGCGTGTCCGTCAGACCGGGAAAGCCCTCGACCCGGACCCTGGCGTCAGCTAGAGGGATCCACCGATGAGTTCGGTCGCGGGACTCATCGGGACACCAACAGCGACTGGGATCGTCATCCTGGCTAGTTCGCGTGAACAGGAGATCCGAGTAGAGGCATAGCGGACTGCGCACGGAGAAGTCTTGAGGGAATGCCGTAGGACCCGGGTTCGATTCCCGGCAGCTCCACCAAAGGGCCGCAGCGATGCGGCCCTTTCGTTTGACTGGATTATGAGCAGTAATTTCGACGCACCGGTGGATCACGTACGACAGCGAGGAGCGCCCGTGGGCGGCAAACGATTGCTTGTGCTGATCGGTATCGCCGGTGTCGCGGGGTTGGCGGCATGTAGCAACACGACCAGCACACCCGCAGAGCCGCCGTCGATCGCCAGCGAGCCGTTCGGTCAGGTGGATGGGACCCCGGTGACCCGCTACACGCTCACCAACAGGCACGGCATGCGTGTGCGAATCCTGACCTACGGCGGCATCATTCAGTCGATCGAGGTCCCCGATCGCAGCGGGCATGTCGACAATGTGGTGCTGGGCTTTGCGACGCTGGCCGATTACCTGAACAACACCGGATCCGCCAAGACCTATTTCGGCGCGATCGTCGGCCGCTATGGCAACCGGATCGCCAAGGGAGCTTTCTCGTTGAACGGCAACGAGTATCACTTGCCGATCAACAATAACGGCAACAGCCTGCATGGCGGCACTGTGGGTTTCGATGCGAAGGTGTGGCAGGCCAGTCAGCACAACGCTAGCGACAGCGTGAGCCTGAAGCTCCAATATGTCAGTCCCGCAGGAGAAATGGGCTACCCCGGAACACTGACGACCACTGTCACCTACACCCTGAATCAGAAGAGCGAACTGCGCATCGACTACCACGCGACCACCGATGCGCCGACCGTGATCAACCTGACCAATCACAGCTACTTCAACCTGGCAGGTGAGGACACCGTAGACATCTACGGCCAGAGGGTCACCATCCATGCCGACAACTACACGCCAACCGACCCCACGCAGATCCCTACCGGCCAGATTGCCCGGGTGCAGGGCACACCGTTCGATTTCACCTCACCGACCGCGATCGGCGCGCATATCACCGCGAATGACCCGCAACTGTTGTCGGCCCACGGTTACGACCACAACTGGGTGATCAACCGCGGCGACAACACGGGGCTGGTGGAGGCGGCCAGGGCCGAGGATCCGCAGACGGGGCGCACCCTGACTGTGTCCACAACCGAGCCCGGGGTGCAGTTCTATACGTCTAACTTCCTCGACGGGGCGTTCACGGGCACCAGCGGGCATATCTACCGGCAGGGCGCGGGATTCGCGATGGAGACCCAGCATTACCCGGATTCGCCGAATCACCCGAACTTTCCGACCACCACGCTCAACCCGGGCCAGACCTACGATTCGACAACGGTTTTTGCCTTCGGCGCGCAATGAGCGCCGGTGTCAGCGCGCAGGCCAGTTCGCGTGCTTTCGCGTTGTTTCAAGCAAATCAAGAGACCTACGGGTTGGCCTATGCCTGGGGTGAGCCGCTTTAATCGTCAATGACGCCGATGGCACGTTGTGCACGCCCGACACTGCAGCACGAGAACGTGAGGAGCCCTGATGACCAATCGCCGTCTTGCGTGGGCGCTCGGCGCCGTGCTGGCGGCGGCGGCCGTCATTCCCGTCACGGCCCACGGCGAGCCGCCGACGAAGTGCCTGACCAACACCCCCAAGGGCAAGCAGGTCTACGTGCCCTGCGATCTGCTCAACGCCGGCGCCAATTTCCCGCCGGGGCAGCGTTGTCCTCCACCGCTCGAGCAGTACCCGAAAGATGTGGCGGACTGGTGTGGCGAAGGGCCAGGCCTCGCGAGCACCACGCCGACGAGTCCCACGACTCCGACGAGTCCCACGACTGCGACGAGTCCTACCACGCCGACGAGTCGTACCACCCCGACGAGTCCCGCGCCCACTACGACTACTACGAGATAGCATCGCGGGGCCACCAGCGCATTGGCGTCCGTAAATCCCGAGATCGACGTTAGCGTGCAGTTCACCGGCGTTTCTTCGCGCCAGCGTCGATCTCGAGGAAGAGTCGCAGAAAGCACCGCGCCGCCAGGCTGCGGCAGGGCATTACAACAGGCCGAGTTCTCGCCCCCGGCTGACTGCCGCGCTGCGGTGCTCAACGCGCAGCTTGCGGTACACGGCGCGCTGGTGGGTCTTCACGGTATTGAGAGAGACGTAAAGCCGCTCACCGATTTCACGTCGCGATAACCGGGTGGCGAGCAGACGGAGAACCTCAACCTCCTTGGGGGTCAGCTCCTCACCTACCTCGACCCGCTCGTTGCGCGAAGTCACCGTGACGCCCGCGCTCCGTTCGGCCGAAGCGAGCAGCGCCGAGGCGATGCCGGCGTCCGGGCAGCCGCGCACCATGGTGGCGGCCTCTTGGAGGATGCTCTTCGCGGTCTGGCGGTCGCCGAGATGTTCGGCGATCTCCGCTCTGACCAACAGCGTCTTGGCCACCTCGAGGACGGCTCCACCTTGGCGGGCCGACATGACCGCGATGACGGCGGCGGCCTCCGCGGCAGCCGTGTCACCGTGCACACGCGGGAGTTCGGCCGTGGCAAGCGACACCATCACGTCCACGAGGTGTTCCGCGTCCGCCAGGTCCCGGGAGCTGCCGGAAGCCTGACGGATCTGACGTTCGGCGTCTACGAGCTGCCCATCTTCGGCCGAAATCAGTGCCAGATGGCCCAATGCGTAGATGCGGGCGCGACGATCACCGGCCTTTTCGGACAGCTCGACGGCCCGTCGGAAGGCGGCTTGCGCCTGCTGGGTGTTACCCGAAAAGTACAGCGCGGATCCATAGATGCATAAGGCGCTTGATCGGCCTGGCGGCGTTTCGCCGAGGTCGAGGGTGATCGCCCGGCGAGCCGTCTCGAGTGCCACGGTGACTTCAGCCGTCTTGAACGAGTGAACCGCGCGCAACAGGACGACTTGAGCGCTGAAGACGCCACCATCGGTGGCTGATCGAGTGTCGACAGCCTCGATCCACTCGGCGGCGTCATCGAGTTGGCCAACGCTCAGGGCGATCCAGGCGCGGGCCACGCCCAGCCGCGGATCCTGTAGCACGGTCTCCTCGGGAAGCAGGTCAAGCATGCCGGAGACGGTCGACAGGCCACCCCCGTTGAATTCGTCGACCCAGTCCGCGGCGATCAGGTCAGCACCGCGAGCGAGGTCGCCGCCAGCGACCAGATGGCGCACCGCCTCATCGATGAGGCCCTCGCTCTCGAACCAGGCCGCGGCTCGTCGGTGCAGATCGGCGACGAGATCGGGTTCGGTGCGACGCAACTCGGCGCGCAACAACTCTCCGAACAGGTGGTGATAGCGGTACCAGTGACGTGACATGTCCAGCGGCACCACAAACAGGTTTTCGCGCTCGACCTTCTCCAGGACCGAGGCCGAGTCAGATGTTTGCAGCATCTCGTCGCATAGCGGGCCGCTGAGTCGTCCCAAGATCGAGGTGCGCAGCAAAAAGCTGCGCACCTCGGCGGGCTGACCGTCGAGCACCTCGGCCATCAAGTAGTCGACGATGTGACGGTTATCGCCGGCGAACGTCCTGATGAACGTGGCGCTATCGGCACGCCCGGCAAGTGAGAGGGCGGCAAGGTAGAGGCCGGCCGCCCACCCTTCGGTGCGTTGGTGCAACAGTTGAATATCTGCGTGGGCCAAATCCAGCCCAAGGACATCGTTCAGTAGATGGCCCGCCTCAATAGCCCCGAAACGCAAATCGTCGGCTCGAACCTCGGTGAGCTCGCCGCTGGCCCGCAGCCGGGCCAACGGCAGCGTCGGATCCGATCGGGTGGCCAATACCAAGTGAAGATTCGCCGGCATCCGGCTGACAAAGAATGCGAATTGCTGATGGACCGCTCGACTTACCACCAGGTGGTAGTCATCAACAATGAGCACCATCGGGCTCGCGATCGTGTCCAGATCATTCAGCAGGGTAGGCAGAACGACCTGTACGGGGTCCGCGCCCATCGCAAGGAGGTCGACCGCGCGCATCCCCACGCCGGGATTGATCGTCTGCAGCGCGGCGATCGTGTACATCCAAAACCACACCGGGTCGTTGTCGGAGGGATCAAGCGACAGCCAGCCGAATCGCCGGTCCTCCCCGGCCCCCAGAGTCCACTGCGCCAGCAATGTCGTCTTGCCCCAGCCCGCCGGCGCACTCAGTAGGGTCAGCTTGCCCTGGCTCCCCGCCGACAGCGCGTCGAGCAGGGCGGCGCGGTGAACGAGCTGGGCCCCGATGGTCGGGACGTGCAGCTTGGTGGCGAGCAGGACTGCGCGCGCGGCGGCTTCTCCGGCGCCGCTATCGCTACGCCCAGCTGAGCCGACCATGTCCGAACCCCCCGCACTCCGCGAATCGGTAGAACCGAGCTTCCGGGCGGCAACGCTCGGTGTCGACCCATCCTGGGCGGGTGCCGACTTCTGCGCATTCCAGTTGTTGCCCGTAGGGCCGGATGGGCTCGTGCTGCGTGGCGATCGCGGTGACTCTATTGAATCAGTTACGTTCTCCGCGAATACCTCTGGTGCACGCGGTCGGTGCCCGTTTGGGCTGGTCGGCCGGCGTACCGCCACTGGTCCGATGATGTTCTCGTGAGCCGCGCTCACGCTGTGCCCGCTCACCGAATTTCGCCTCTTTCCAATCGATGCGATGGCTGGTCGCGGCGATCCAGAACTTACTGAACACGTTGGCAGCACGGGCACCGCCGCCGCAATCGCCCAGCGGCTGATCTTTAGGGCCGGGTCGGTGTATGGCTAGTGGCCTGGATTTTTGACGGACCGGTCAATCCGGGCGGCGCATGAGTTGCGTCAGTTGAGCTCGAGACGTGATGCCGAGCTTGGCAAACGCATTGTGCGCGTGGGTCTTCACCGTGTGAGGGGACAGGTGCAGTTGTTGCGCGACGGAGCGGTTGGTCGCGCCTTCGGCGATCAGATGGACCACGGTGAGTTCCGATTCGGTGAGGCTGTCCCAGCCCGTTTTTGCCCGTGGGTGGTTGACGATGCGTCGTTCCACGCCCAACCCGCGCAACGCGCGGCCGACCCGGCGGGCATCGGCGGTCGCCCCGCACTCGATGTAGGTGTCGAAGGCCGCATTGAGCTGGCCAAGCGCCTCGACGTTGCGCTGTGCGCGACTCAGCTCGGCTCCGGCGTCCTCGGCAGCGCTGGCATAAAGCAGCGGCCTTGAAGACGCGCGAAGCAACTCCGCAACTGCCACCAGCGCCTGGGCATCGTGTTCGAGGATCCCGCGGGCATACCGAGCCACCGTCGCCAACAGTGGCACCGCAGGTCGTTCACGCTCAAGCACCTCGGCGGCCTGCAGGACCCGTGCGCGCAAGCCGGCATCACCGGCGGCCGAGGCCACCCGCGCAGCCAAGATCAGCCGAACCAACGCATGGGGGAAAAGGGGTGTCCCCAGCAGGCTGATGTCGCCAAGCCAGCGCGCTGCCTCATGAACGTCGTCGCGATACCACGCCGCCCGCGTCAGCACATACGCTGATGCTCGATGTTGGCCAGGTGATGAACCGGCGGAGTGGGCATCGCGTGCATCATTGGCCGTCTGCTGCAGCAAGCTCCGGTTGTCGGTGTGCGCCGCCACCTCAGCGAGGGTCAGCATACGATGTACGTCCTGCTCAGTCGCGCCTGTCGGCTGTGGGGGCGGCAGAGAATCAGCCGCGTCGCGAGCGGCCGACAGCCGCCCCGCAGCGAGGTGGACCCACCCACTGAAGACGGTCCAGGTAGTAAGGGCCAACGAGTTGCCTTCCCGGCTGGCTTGCCCTATGCCTTCGGCGACCCGGGCGGTCGCGTCGTCCAATCGGCCGACGACTGCCAGCAGGTTTGCGTGGAACATCCCGGCATAGGCATGTGCCAAGGCCGTTTCATTCGTGTAGGCGATTGGGCGAAGCTGTTCGAGGCGGGCTAGGGCGCGGCCGCATACCCCTCGCCAGAATCGAGCAAAGCGTGGGTGACCTCGGCCATGATGGTGGCCTCGAGATCACCGGTGGCTGCTGCAGCGGCGGCGGCTTCGTCGGCTGCGGTGCGCCATTGCCCGCTTTTGTCCTGCAACGCCAGGTTGAAGGCCAGCCACGCCAGATGCCGTGTCCGGGTGACCTCGCTGATGCCGCTCAACTGCAGCGCTCGGCGGTTCTCCGCTACCCGACGCGGAGAGCTGTGCTTGGTATGCGTCGGAATCCGGAGGCGGATCTCAGCCTCGACTTCGGGCGAAGCCGCCTCCGCGAGGGCCACGGCGGCCAATTCTTCCGCCTCGCCATAGCGGCTGGCCCGGTTAAGCCACTCCACCGTTTCCGCGACCAGGGATCCACGCTCAGCGTCGTCGGCGGGCAACAGCTGCAACGCGCGTTTGCTCAAGTCCGCGGCCGCGCTCGCATCGCCGCGGCCGACGGATTGCGCGGCTTGGCGCAGTGCATTGATCGCCTCCCGGTCTCCCGGCTCGGCGCTGCGTGCCAGCTGGGTGGCCACTTCGGCTGGCGCGGCGCCCATCCCCAGCATGACCGACGCCGACTGGCGCTCCATCGCTCGCCGCAACGACTGCGGCAGCGACTGCCGGGTGGCCTCGCGCAACAGGTCGTGCCGAAACCTCAACTGCTCGCCGTCTTCGACGAAAAGATCCGCGCGCACCGCCTCCTCGAGCGCCGACAGCAACGACGTCGGCGAGCGTTCCAGCATCGCGGCCAGCAAGCCGGCCGAGAACCGGTCCGGCAGCACCGCGGCCACCCACACCACCTCGGAAGCACTATTGGAGAGCAGGTCCAGCCGTTGCTGCATACCGGCGCCCAGCCGTCGCGGCAGCCCGTCACCGGCGGCCACGGCCAGGCCGCCGCTGACATTCAGACGGCCCTCCTCGCCCAGACCCCCGACAAGCTCGCTCACCAGGAACGGATTTCCGTGCGCCTTGGCGGCCAGATTCAGGAGTGAGGGATCCGGCCGCGCCCGCACCGCGTCTTGGACCATATCGGCGACCGCGTCCGGCGTCATGGCCGCCAATTGCAAGAAAGTGGCGTTCTGGCGGTGCAACGCCGACAAGGTCTCGTGCGCCGCCGGTCCGCCGGTCCCGGTGCGCGCGGTCAACACCCATAACACCGCCACATCCGGCCGCGCGGTGGCCAACGACCGCATCGCCAACAGCGTGCCCTTGTCGACCCAGTGCAGGTCCTCTAACACAATCACCAGCGGGGTCACCGCAGCCGCCGCGTTGATCGCATTGTGCAGATCGTTGACTACCCAATAGCTCAGGTCCGTTGAGCCGCCCAGCCGGCGCAGCGCCTCGGCGTCTCCAACCGGGGGATCGGCGCGCAGCGTCGCCATGAACAGCGAGAAAAACGGCACCGTCTGCTGATACTCGAACGCTTCGCCGAACAGCGTTCGAACACTTGCCTTTTCGGCGAGCGCCAAGACCTCGGTCAACAACCGGCTCTTCCCGATGCCTGGCGGGCCCTCGATGACCAGTACGCCCCCGCGCCCCTGAGCGACCGCCGCGATCAGCCGGCTGATCACCTTCAGCTCGCCCGCCCGCCCGCGAATCGGCGGTATCCGCATTTTCCCTGACGCCCTCGCGGTACTCACGCGAACTACCGCCCTCCGACGTGAAGTCGGTGGGCGTAAACCCTCCCGGTTGTGTCGTCCACAGTCCTCGCCACCGCTAGCGCTGGTAGTCAGTGTAGGAGGAGGCGTGTTTGCTGCGCCATCCGCGGTGCTGGCGACGGCGCAACGCTGGCGGGCCACCCTGATTCCTTTCGCCTGCCCAGTGCTGCCGTTGCACTCACCCGGGTGAATTAGCTCTCCGGGTGATGACGAATCACCCCGCCGCGATGAACGCTGGATCAGCAGTTGGCGAGCGGAGGGTTACATGCAGTCGACGATGTACCGGATCTGCATTCGAGGCCGCGTGACTGAGCGACTCGGGTCCGCATTGGAAGGGATGCGGCTCGAAGCCGCCGGGACCGAAACCGTGTTCACCGGCGAAATCCGTGACCAGTCGCAGCTTTACGGACTGCTCGATCGGGTCCGTGATCTAGGCCTTGAGCTCATCAGCGTGCAACCGCAGCTCGCGGCCGACCCGACAACAAATGCCCACATCAGGAGGGACCCGTAATGCAAGCCATCGCTGTGCCAGATCATGTAATGCAAGCCATCACGGTTTCAGATCGCGACGCCGGCGTCGCCGACCTGTCGCTGACGGAGCTGCCCTATCCCGAGGCGGCCGACAACGAAGTCATCGTGCGCGTACACGCCGCGGGCTTCACACCCGGCGAACTTGACTGGCCGCACACCTGGATCGATCGTGCGGGCCGTGACCGGACACCGAGCGTGCCCGGCCACGAGCTGTCCGGGGTCGTGGTTGAGTTGGGTTACGGCACAACTCTTTTGAGTGTCGGCCAGCGAGTGTTCGGACTCACTGACTGGGCCCGCAACGGCTCGCTAGCCCAGTACACCGCTATGGAAGCCCGGAATCTCGCACCGCTGCCGATGGACATCGACCATACGGTGGCCGCGGCGCTGCCGATCTCTGGATTGGCCGCCTGGCAGGGCCTGTTCGACCACGGCCGCCTGGCCGCCGGGCAAACGGTTCTGGTCCATGGTGCCGCGGGTGGAGTTGGGTCGATCGCGGTGCAGCTCGCTCGCGAGGTCGGTGCGCGTGTCATAGGTACCGGCCGCACCGCAGACCGAGACCGGGCAGCGGAGCTCGGCGTCCACACCTTCCTGGACCTGGAGACCGAAAAGCTGGAAGACGCAGGCGAAGTCGACGTGGTGTTCGATGTGATCGGTGGAGACATTCTGACCCGTTCGGCGGCTCTGGTGCGGGCTGGCGGAACGCTCGTCACCATCGCCGAGCCGCCAAAGACCCTGCCGCGCGACGGCCGGGCGATTTTCTTCCTTGTCGAAGCCGATCGCGGCCAACTCGCCGATCTCGCAACACGAGTGCGGGATGGGCGCCTCAAGCCGGTGGTGGGTGCCGTGCTGCCGCTGGCCGAAGCTGCCGCCGCATTTGCTCCCGGCAAGCGCACCCCTGGCAAGACGATCCTGCGTGTAGCCGAAGACTGAAGGTAGCCAAAATGGCCTTAAAGATCCCATTGGCGGCATTGGCAGTCGCAGTGATACTCGCGCCCGCGGCTCACACCGAGCCGACGCCACAGAATTCAGGTCAAAACCCGGTTGTCCGGCCAGTTTTCAATCAGCCTGCCAATGTTGTGGGCAAGTCACTCGAGGCAGTGACCGTCAGCTATCCGCCCGGAGCCAAAAGCGGTGCTCACCACCACGCGGAATCGGCGTTCATCATGGCCTACGTGATTTCCGGAGCGATCCGCAGCCAAGTTGAAGGTGAGCCTGCACGCGTCTACCAGGCCGGTGAGACGTGGAGCGAAGCTCCGGGCGCGCACCACACGATCAGTGAGAATGCCAGTGCCACCGAACCCGCTGAATTGCTCGCAGTCTTCCTGGTCGACACCGGAGACGGTCCGCTCACCACCGCTGACGACGCGAAAGTCACTGGCTCGTAACAGCTGTACGCGCCGAGCCGCGTCAACGATTCCACACCAGCAAGGAGTCGAGAGATGACCATCGTTACCCCGATCTACATCGGAGTGGCCGCTCAGACCGGCACCGCCATCCCGCTGACATGAGCGATTACGCGAAAGTCGACTTGACCATCGATGAACTGCTGACCACGACCCGTTCGGTGCGCAAACGTCTCGATTTGACCAAACCTGTTCCGATCGACCTGATCCGGGAATGCCTGGGGATCGCGATACAGGCACCGACGTCGGGCAACGTGCAGAATTGGAGTTTCATCATCGTCACCGATGCCGAACAGCGTCGTGCGATCGGCGATGTGTACAGCCGCACATGGGACTGGATCGTCACGTCGCCTTTCGCGGTCGCGGATCGGTTCAACGACGACCCCGCGCGAAATCGTGAGCAGCGCAAGGTGTCCGACAGTGCGGCGTTTCTTGCCGAGCATTTCGGCGAGGTCCCCGCCCTGATGATCCCGTGCGTCGAAGTCATCGACGGCGATGGCTCGCTGACGGGCGAGAACGCCAACCAGTATTGGAGTTCGATCATGCCGGCCGCGTGGAGCTACATGCTCGCCGCGCGTTCTCGGGGCTTGGGAACCACCTGGACCGGGGTAACCATAATGGCCGACGACGAGATGCGGGCCATCCTCGGCCTGCCCGACAACGTGTATCACGCCACGACCATCCCCACCGCCTACTACACCGGCACGACCTTCCGCCGCGCCCGTCGGATTCCGCTCGACGACGTGCTGCATTTCGACCGATGGTGAGCCCGCGATGACGCTGCGCGACACGGCACCGACCAGGCGCGCGATGGTGGTCGCGGTGATGGTGTCGATGGTTGCGTTTCTCGACTCCACCGTGATCAACCTGGCTTTGCCGGCCACCGAGCACGACCTCGGCGGCGGTCTGGCGATGCAGCAGTGGGTCATCGACGGCTACCTGTTGGCGATGGCGGCTGCGATTCTGCCCGGCGGGTCTATCTCGGATCTGTTCGGGCGCGTTCCAGTAATGCGGTTCGGGCTGTCGGCTTTTGGGGCAGGCTCTGTGCTGGCGGCCGTTGCCAGCTCACCGGCGATGCTGATCTCCGCGCGCCTTATCCAGGGCCTGGGTGCGGCGTTTCTCGTGCCTGGCTCGCTGGCGCTGATCAACACGGTATTCGACAAAGCGCACCAGTCTGCTGCGATCGGTGTCTGGACGGGGTGGACGGGAACCGCCTTCGCGTTGGGTCCCTTGCTTGGCGGGATGTGCGTCGATTTCCTTGGCTGGCGTTGGATTTTCGTGTTGTCAGCGATCCCCATGGGGATCGGATACGCGCTGACGTTCTGGCTGTGCCCAATGTCGGGGCGGGTTGAAGGCGCCCGCGTCGATACCGCCGGGGTGGGCCTTTCGACGGTAGGGCTGTCCGCGACCGTGTATGCGTTGATCGAATCACAACGCGATGGCTGGACCGATCCGATGGTCAGCACACCATTGGTCATCGGGATTGCTGCTCTCGGCGGGTTCGTAAGCTGGCAGCGCCGCAGCAAGTCGCCAATGCTCCCGTTGCCGCTGTTCACCTTTCGCAACTTCGCTGCCGCCAACCTGGTCACCGCGTTCGTCTACGGCGCGTTGACACTGGGATCGCTGGCCATCGCCCTCTACACCCAAGAAATCGGCGGATACTCCGCCACCGCGGCCGGACTGGCCACCCTGCCGATCCCGGTGGTGTCGTTCGTGTTCGCCCGTCATGTCGGCCGCATCGCCGCGCGGGTGGGACCACGAGCATTCCTGATCGCGGGCCCCGCCCTAGCGGGGATCGGGCTGCTGCTGATTCGCCCGAAACCCAATGGATTCCACGCAATCGCCGACCTGGTCCCCGGGATGACCGTGTTGGCCATCGGGCTGGTCGCGACTATTACACCGCTGACGTCGGTGACGCTGGCCTCGGTGCCGATCGAACGCAGCGGCTTGGCGTCGGCAATCAACAACGCCGTCTCGCGGCTCGCCGCGCTGATGTCGATCGGGTCCATAGGCCTGATCAGCGTTGGCACGCCGAGCGCCACCGGTTTCGCCCACGTGCTAGAGGTGAGCGCGGCACTATTCGTGTTGGGCGCGTTGTGCGCCGCGCTGTTGATAACCAACCCGCCCGCCGGGTGCCAACCCGTTCCCTGCGACATCGCGGCGCTGTGCCGCGACCGGCCCGGTGTGCAACCCGCCCTGGCCAGCAGCGCCTCGGCTGCGAGATGAACGCTGCTGCCACGGCGCGCCGGTATGGTGGCCACGGCGGGAATCAGCGCGACCACTATGGCGTTTGCCTTGCGGTGGCGTGGTCATCGATCTGTCCTAATATCAGCCCATCGAGTATTCCGGAGCGGGAGGCACTCGGTTGCTGACACTTCTTAAGCGAGCTTGGGTTCCGCTGGTCGTAGTCGTGGCTCTGATTATCGGCGGTGTTGCAGTGGACCGACTCAACGGCGTCTTCCCGGGACCGGGCTTGCCCAAGCCTGATCCCCGCGATGCCACCCCGCCGTATGCGGCCAAGACCGCCGTATATGAAATATTTGGACCACCCGGTACGACCGGCGTCGTCAACTGGATGGACGCGGAGTCACTACCGCAGAAGGCCAACTTCACCGCGTTGCCATGGTCGCCGACGATCGTCGCCGAGATGCCCGGCATCTTCGCCTACGTCGTCGCCCAAGGTGACAGCACCTCCATCGGATGCCGGATCACCGTCGACGGCAAATTGGTCGACCAACAACAGGTCGTCAACACCCGCGACGCGCAGGTTTCCTGCTTGGACAAATCCGCATGACGAGCGACGCGCGCGACGCTGAGGACACCGACGAAAGCCCGGTCCCGCAGCGCACCGTAGTCGAGCGCAAACCACGTGTGGCCCGCACCCTCCGCGTCCTGGCGCTGCCGATCATCGTGGTCTGGCTGCTGATCGCGGTCGGCGTAAACGTCTTTGTCCCACAGTTGGAGAAGGTTGCCGAGGACGTCTCGGTGCCGCTTTCGCCGTCCGACGCGCCTTCGGTAACCGGGATGAAGCACATCGGGGAGAAATTCAAGGAGTACGACTCCGACAACCTCGTCCTGGTGACCCTGGTCGGTGACAAACCTCTGGGCGAGGAGGCTCACCGGTATTACGACGGCTTGGTCACAAAGCTGCAGCAGGACCACGAACACGTCGAGCATGCGCTGAATTTCTGGGGGCAGCGATTCACGTCCTCGGGTGTCGAGAGCTACGACCACAAAGCCGCCTACGTCCAGGTCAACCTGCGCGGTGACCAAGGCGGAGCCGTCGGCGACAAATCGGTTGCCGCGGTTCGCAAAATCGTCGCGGACTCGAAGCCGCCGCCCGGGGTGAAGGCCTACGTCGCCGGCCAAGGAGCCCTGACCGCCGACACGATCGTTGTCGGCGACGCGAGCCTGGCCAAGATGACGATCATCACCATCATCATCATCGCGATCATGCTGATATTCGTCTACCGATCCATCGGCACCGTGCTGCTGACGATGGTCATCCTGTTCGTCGGACTGGCCACCGGCCGAGGCGTGGTAGCGCTGCTGGGCGAAACCGGCATCATGGGGCTGTCGACTTTCGCCGTCAACTTGCTGACGGCGTTAGCCATCGCGGCGGGTACCGATTACGCGATATTCATGGTCGGCCGCTATCAAGAGGGCCGCGCACGGGGGCTGGACCGCGAAGCCGCCTACTACGACACCTTCGCCGGGGTCACCAAGGTGGTGCTGGGTTCGGGTTTGACGATCGTCGGGGCGCTGGCCTGTTTGCATTTCACTCGGCTGCCGTACTTCAGTTCGCTGGCGTTTCCGTGCGCCGTGGGTCTGCTGGTGGTGGTGGCCGCCGGGGTGACCCTGACGCCGGCGCTGATCGCGTTCGCAAGCGGGTTCGGCCTCTTCGACCCGAAGCGCGAGTTCAACTACACCCGGTGGCGCCGTCTGGCGACGGCTATCGTGCGGTGGCCGGCGCCGATCCTCGCCATCTCCGTCATCCTGGCGATCGTCGGCGCCTGGGCTTGGCGGGCTTCACCCCGCGCTACAACGACCTGTATTACCTGCCGCAGAGCGCGTCGTCGGTGAAGGCATACACCGCGGCCGATCAACACTTCACTCAGGCTCGTTTGAACCCGGACCTGCTGATGATCGAATCGGACCACGATCTGCGCAACACCACCGACATGCTGGTCCTGGACAAGATTGCCGGCGCGATCTTCCGGGTGCCCGGCATCGAACGGGTGCAGAGCATCACCAGACCACTCGGGCCGCCAATCCAAGACGGATCGATTCCGTTCCAACTCAGTGTGCAAAGCGCGCCGATCCGCGACAACCTCAATTATCTGAAGTCCCGTGTCGGCGACATCAAGAAGATCACCGGCTTCCTCGACACTCAGATCGCCCTGTTAGAGCGCCAGTACGCGGTGACCCAGAAGCTCGCGAATGCCGCGGACGACAGCTCGAAAACCACGGGGGAGACGGCTGCCATCACGGACGAGATCCGGGACCATATCGCGGATTTCGACGACTTCTGGAGACCGATTCGCAGTTACTTCTACTGGGAGAAGCACTGCTACGACATCCCGATTTGCTGGTCGCTACGATCGCTCTTTGACGCGCTGGATGGGTTCGATCGGCTGGCCGAGAAGTTCCACGCCCTCACCAGCGACCTCACCGACACGGCTGCAGCCACCCGCGAATTGTTGGCGATCATTCCCGAGAATATCGCCGTCACGAAGGCGATCCGAGACACGACGCTGACCATCTACAGCTCGTTCGACAGCCTGATCGATCAGTTCGACCGGCTGACCGACACTAACGCCGTGATGGGTAAGTCTTTCAACGACTCTCGGACAGAAAGCCTGTTCTACCTGCCACCCGAGATCTTCCAGAACCCGGACTTCCAGTTGGGGTTGCGGTTGATGGTATCGCCGGACGGAAAAGCCGCTCGCTTCATCATCACCCACGCGGTGGACCCGGCGACGACGAAGGGAATCGCGTCCGTCGATCAGGAGCGCCAAGCGGCCAAGGAGGCGCTGAAACTCACGTCGCTGGAGAACGCCGATATCTATCTCGGCGGCACGGCCGCGACGTTTTACGACATCGCCAACGGCGCTAAGTACGACCTGATGATCGCCGGGGTGGCCTCGATCGTGCTCATCTTCATCATCATGGTGATCGTCACCCGCGCTTTGGTCGCAGCGGGCGTCATCGTCGGCACCATTGTGATGTCGCTAGGGGCGGCTTTCGGATTCTCGACACTGATCTGGCAGCACCTTGGCAATTTCCAGTTGCACTGGGTAGCAACCGAATTCGCGTTAATCGTGCTCTTGGCGGTGGGATCCGATTACAACTTGATGCTGGTGTCGCGGATCGAGGAGGAGATCGGTGCCGGCCTGAAAACGGGACTCATCCGTGGTATGGGTGTGACCGGCCCGGTGGTGACTGCTGCCGGTGTGGTGTTCGCCGTCACCATGGGCACGATGATCACCAGCGATCTGCGGGCGATCGGCCAATTCGGCACGACGATCGGAATCGGCCTGTTGTTCGATACCTTCGTCGTCCGATCGCTCATCACGCCCTCGATCATGACGGTGATGGGACGCTGGTTCTGGTGGCCGAAACGGGTGCGGGTCCGCCCGGCCAGCCAGATGCTTCGGTCCGTCGGGCCGCGCCCGCTGGTTCGTGCCCTATTACACCAGCCGCGGCACGGGGTCCCGCCCACATAGCACCCGATATTGTCCGCGCTGCCGATTACGGATTGGGCTGCACCGACAACACGTCTTGTCCATAGCTTGTTTAACGAATTCGCGAATGGCGCCAACGAATTTGGTTGATTTCACGCCACCGAGATGGGGTCAACGCGCGTAGTCTGACCTTTATGGTCAAGACCAAGACCTGCGTACACTGCGGCCATACCTTCCATCCGGACGCCCGGCCGCGTGACCTTTCTGATCCGGAATGGCTTCCGGTGGCATCTGTCTATTGTTCGCGTGAATGTAGTGACCGGTTCCATTGCGATATGGGGCATCGCTGCTCCACCCATGTGAAAGAAAAGGCGCAGCGCGAGGCCGCCAAGGCGGCGCACTCCAAAACGTAGACCGATCGACACCGCGTTTAACATCGCCGCACGCCGGCTACACCGCGCGACCTTCTCGGTATCCGTGACCTCGCGGTCCGCCTCATCTGCCGCACAGACTTTTCGGCTTTCTGGCTCTCAGCCATCCGCACGTCGGTTCACATCGCGCCGCCAAAACTCGCCCGGGTGAAACAACGCCTGGGGTGATGACGGCTCACCCCGCCGGGCAGCAGTCTCGGTATGACGGCGTGGTCGATACGAAGAACGGCGGTTCGGTCGGAGCCGTCAGGAGAGCCTGGAAGGGATCCGATATGCATTTTGACGCCAAGAAGGTCGTTGTCGTCGGAGGTAGCGCCGGCATGGGTCGGCAGGTCGCCGTTGATATCGTGCGCCACGGCGGCAGTGCGGTGATCGTCGGACGCTCGCAAGACCGTGTCGACGACACCGTGACCGACCTGACGAGCGGGGGTGGCCAAGCCTGGGGGATCACCGCCGAACTGACCGATCGCAGCGCGGTCGCCGATGTGCAGCGTGCGATTTCTGAGCAGCACGGCGATGCGACACTGTTGGTCAATGCGGCCGGATTCTTCATCCCCAAGCCGTTTCTCGAGTACGACGCGCAGTTCTACGACTCGTACCTGGATCTCAACTNCTCAACTATGCCTTGTTCTTCCTGACGCAGACCGTCGTCGCGGGCACGATCGCGCGCGGGGAGGGCGGTGCGATCGTCAACATCGGCAGCATGTGGGCACATCAGGCCATTGGTCTGACCCCATCGTCGGGATACTCGATGCAAAAGGCTGGCTTGCATGCGCTGACCCATAACCTGGCCATCGAGCTTGCCGGGCACAAGATTCGGGTCAACGCGGTCGCGCCGGCCGTCGTCAAGACCCCGCTCTACGAGGGCTTCATTCCCAAAGACGAGATTGACGCCACCTTGCACACTTTCGCGCCACTGCATCCGTTGGGACGTGTCGGCACTCCCGCCGACGTCGCCAACGCCGTCACCTATCTGCTGTCTGACGAGGCGAGCTGGGTGACCGGCGCGATTCTCAACGTCGACGGTGGCATCATGGCCGGCCGCAACTAACCCGATGGAGGATATCCGTGCCACACGAATACAACAAGAACCCTGCCGCTGTTGATGCGTTGAGCCCCGAGCAGTACCACGTCACCCAGGAGAACGGCACCGAGCTTCCGTTCACCGGCGATTATCACAACAACCATGAACCCGGCATCTACGTTGACATTGTTTCCGGCGAACCACTTTTCGCTTCGGTAAACAAATTCGACAGCGGTACCGGTTGGCCGAGCTTCACCGAGCCTATCGACGCGGATAACGTCGTCGAGAGGCGAGACCGGAGCCATTTAATGGACCGCGTCGAGGTGCGTTCCGCCCACGCCGATAGCCATCTGGGACACGTATTCCCGGACGGCCCAACAGAAGCCGGAGGATTGCGCTACTGCATTAACTCGGCATCGCTGCGGTTTATCCACCGCGACAACCTTGACTCTGAAGGCTACGGCCAGTACCAGAGTCTGTTCACGAACGCGGTACCGGCGCACAGGGAAGGAACAGGAAAATGAACGACACCAAGCAGTTGCTCGAAGATCTGGCGATCCTCGAGCAACTCAACAGTGACTACGTCCACTCCGACCAGTTCAACGACGTCAAGCGCTTCAGCGAGTTCCTAGCTGAAGACTTCATCGTGCAGACTCCTGGCGTCACCCGCAACCGTGAAGAGTTCCTCGACTACATCGGTAAGCCGCGCCCCTTCAGGGATCTTGCTGTGCACGACGTCAACATCCGCATCCTCAGCGACGTTGCTCTGATCCACGCCCGCGCCACATACACCACGCTCTCCGATGGAGTGGACCAGGAAGCTCTGTACACGGACACATATCAGAAGCGTGCGGGCACCTGGGTCTGTGTCGCAGCCTGTGCGATCGCTCCGGGCGCTTAGGCGACAGCCAATTCTCAGTCGATACGAAGAACGGCGGTCCAGTCGCGGTCGCCAAGAGAATCGGGAAGGGGCCCCGCACATGCATTTTGACGCCAAGAAGGTCGTTGTTGTCGGCGGCAGTGCCGGCATGGGCCGCCACGTCGCGATCGATGTCGTCGATCACGGCGGGAGCGCGGTGATCGTCGGACACTCGAAAGCGCGTGTCGACGACACCGTCGCTGAACTAAAGGGCCGGCGTGGCGAGGCGTGGGGCATCGCCGCCGACTTGACCGATCGCACCGCCGTCGCCGATGTGCGGCGTGCGATTTCTGAGCAGCACGGCGATGCGACACTGTTGGTCAATGCGGCCGGATTCTTCATCCCCAAGCCGTTTCTCGAGTACGACGCGCAGTTCTACGACTCGTACCTGGATCTCAACTACTCAACTATGCCTTGTTCTTCCTGACGCAGACCGTCGTCGCGGGCACGATCGCGCGCGGGGAGGGCGGTGCGATCGTCAACATCGGCAGCATGTGGGCACATCAGGCCATTGGTCTGACCCCGTCGTGTGGGCACTCGATGCAAAAGGCTGGCTTGCATGCGCTGACCCATAACCTGGCCATCGAGCTTGCTGTGCACGAGATTCGGGTCAACGCGGTGGCACCTGCCGCCGTCAAGACCCCCGCTCTCGAGCGGTGGGTCCCCAAGGGCGAGATCGACGAGACGCTTGACGCTTTCGCGCCACTTCATCCGCTGCGGCGAGTCGGCACCCCCGCCGACGTCGCCAACGCGGTCACCTATCTGCTCTCCGAACAAGCCAGCTGGGTCACGGGCGCGATCCTCAACGTCGACGGAGGCTTCATGGCCGGCCGCAACTAACCCGATGGAGGTCCTGGCACGGCAGGGAACTGGGCCGAAACATTCTGGGGCGCTGGACAATCGACCGCACACCCAGCTGAGGCGCATCGTTGAGAAGGGAATCCAGTGACAAATGACATCCTGAGGCCGGGTGGCCCGCCGGCTAAGTCCGTTGGCCGCACCGAGGGCAAGTCGGTGTTCCTGGGGACGGTCGGTGTTCGCCACATCGTCGACAAGGTTGCGGCGGAAGGGCGTTTTTCCGTCCTCGAGCATCCGATGTCACCGCGAGCGCTAGCCTCGGCGCTGCATCGTCACCATAACGAAGATGAGTACAGCTGGATCATCGAGGGACGGGTAGGCGCTTTGCTTGGCGACGAGGTGCTCTACGGCGGACCCGGCGACTTCATCTTCAAGCCACGAGGCCAATGGCATACCTTCTGGAACGCGGGCGATGAGCCCGCCCGCATCCTTGAGATCATCTCACCCGCGGGATTCGAGCAGTTCTTCGATGAACTTTCTGACCTCGGCGGTGTGGACCAGATATCGACAGAGAACCTAGATGAACTCTGTGCGCGGTATGAACTGGAGATGGATGTCGACAGTATCCCCGAACTATGCAAACGCTTCGGCCTAGAATTTCCCGGTGTGCCTATTTGGCAATGAACCGTAAGGTGTCGAAATCTCGCTATGCCCAAGCAATGTCGGCGATAACCAGTCAAACACGAGCCTGAAAGGTTCATCATGAAGATCGTAGTCATTGGCGGTGGTGGGCTTATCGGCTCGAAAGTAGCGACCAAGCTGCGCGCGCAGGGACACGACGTGATCGCCGCCTCTCGCCGATCGGGTGTCGATTCACTTACCGGTGCGGGCCTAGCCAACGCCGTCGACGGCACAGATGTCCTGGTCGACGTCGCCGACTCGCCATTGTTCGACGATGAACCCGTGATGCATTTCTTCACGACCACGACCACGAATCTTCTTGCTGCTGAACAGGAAGCGGGAGTCAGTCACCATGTGGCGTTGTCGGTGGTGGGCGCGCAGGTCATGCCAGATAGCGGCTACAACACGGCGAAAGCAGCTCAGGAAAACCTGATCAAGAATTCTGGCCGGCCGTATTCGATCGTGCGAGCAACTCCGTTCTACGAATTCGCGCTTGGCTTGGCAGATTCCGCCACAGACGGAGACGTTGTCAGGTTGCCACCCGCATTGTTCCGTCCTATCGCCGCCGACGATGTCGCCACCGCCGTGGCCCGTGCGGCCGTGGCGCGCCCTACCAACGCAGTACTGGAGATCGCTGGACCCGAAGCAATGGGGATGGACGACTTTGTCCGCTTGGGCCTTGCCGCCAATGGTGATCAACGTCGGGTTGTGACTGACGCCCAGGCGCCGTACTTCGGTGCGGTGATCGACGATCACTCCCTCGCACCAGACGAGACCGCCACTATCTTCGCTACTCGATACTCCGACTGGATCGACGCAGACTCCAGCCGCCGCATTTAGGGATAAATGTTGGATACGACGGGCTCCAAATCGAAATCGACAATCAAGGTAGTGCAGGAAGTACAGTCACCGTTGATACCTCAGGATGCCCACGTATTGACTGTCCTCATCAACCATCCACCGGGCGCAGCCGGTTACCCGCCACATCGCCTTCCTGGCGGCCCGGGATTCGGTTACATGATTGCCGGTGAAATGTTGTTCGAGCTCGAGGGTGCAGCACCACGGGTCCTTCGCGCCGGCGACGCGTTCTGGGGACCCGGCGGCGACGTAATCCACTATCAGGACGCCAACAATCGCGCTAACATCGCTTGCAGCTTCGTCCTCACATTGTTGTGCCGGCCCGGGCAGCCGATGCTCGAACCGGTTACCGAAGAGGAGCTTGAGGAGCGAAAGGGACTGCGCGTCGTGCGAGGCTAGCGACCCGGCAACATCAGCGGGTTCGGAGCCGCGCCGGCACCTGGAGACTGGAATGGGAAGGACGGAAAGGGATGGGCGCCGGGCGCTTGCATCGGGAACGGCATGTTCCCGTGGGCGAGCGACGTCATCACGCCCGGGCATTGCGTCTGTATCGCCATGCTGGCGACCATCCCGGCGATCGTCGGCGAAAGTCCGGTGTTCCCAGATAGTTGCGATGTGATCGACGCGAGGGTCGCACCTGGTTTCACCAGCGACGGGCAGATCGACTGACCGATGCTGGCAATCCTGTCGCTGAACGAGCCGCTGTTGGCAATTCCTGCGCCGTTCAGTGCGGTGGTTATTGGGTCGTTCGACGGGTCGGCTTGCGCGAGAGCAGGCAACGTCGATCCAGCCGCGATGATGCCCGCCGCAACCGCTACTGGACGAAGTCCCGCTGAAGCAGCAGTGATGATATCTGCCCATAGCGCCGGCAGGCGAACCGCCGAGGCGCGACGAACCGTCTGCCGGTTCCGTGCGCGGGACATCATCAATGCCGTCATGCATTGCTCCTCAGTGCTTTGGGGGAAGTGCACAGCTGCGCACTCCTGACACTTCGGTTCGGTTGATCGATTCGTTACATCCATCTCCCGCTCGCGGCGGCAAGGCCACGCGAACGAGCAGGGCTAAACCGTGTCGACGTGGAACGAATCGGCAGTTCAGATGTCCTGGTAGAGCATCGGTTTCAAGTCCCGGCAGCTCGGTTGGCCGCAGACGTCGTTGACTTGGATGACGACTTTGTCGTTGCCCGTAGTTCGCTGTAGCGATCCGACCAGCCATGGCACTTCGTATGGTGTTCCCCATGGACGCCGTCACGCCTGGCCATCGCGAGGTCGGCCGTGTGCCCGTCAACCGTCGCCGGTTGCTGCAGCTGGCGGGCGGCGCGGGGGCGCTGGCGATCGCGAGCGGGTGCGGGCAATCCGTGACTGAGCCCGCGACGGCGTCCGCGGTTCCGCTTAGCGCAGCTTCAGCTGCCATGTTGTGCCGAGATGCTTGGGGCGCTCGTCCCGCCCGTGCCGGCGGCAGGCCTCACACCATCACCTGCATGACTCTTCACCACGAAGCCGTCGTCTTGGAAGACAACCGGAACGCTCCGGGTCGCCACCGTCAGGATCAGCGCTACCACCAAGACAAGTTGGGATGGGTCGACATCGCCTATCACGTCGGCATTGACCGCGACGGCAACATCTACGAACTGCGAGCGCCGCAGATCGCGGGCGACACAGCGACAGACTACGACACGACAGGGCACTTCCTGGTTCTGTGCGAAGGAGACTTCGACAAAGAAGTTATCCGAAGCCCAACTTCACGGAGCCGCTCTCGCCTTCGCCTGGGCCACCCAAACCTTTCACGTCGCCGCCGGCACTCTGGCCGGCCACCGCGACCTGGCCCAAACCTCATGCCCGGGCACGAACCTGTACGCGCATCTTTCGTCGGGAGACCTCAAGCACCGCATCGACGATTTACTTGCCGCTGGACCGGTAAACCTCGAACGCATCTGTGGGACCGATGCGGCGGCGACTGTCGCGGCAATCGAGGCTGGCTAATCCTCAGGTCCCGCAAGGACAAATTTGTCGCGCACTCAGGTCTTCGCTGGCGCTGGGAAGCACAGTCCGCGATGCATCGCAGCGCTGGCGTCGTCCAGCGGCACTCTCGATGGGTCGCGCAGTACCAGCGTCGCGGCCCCCGCGAGCAGAAAGCAGATGCCGGCCAGCAGAGTCGTCATGCGCAGCCCCATTCCGCTAAGCACCAAGGGGGTGACGAGAGCTCCGATGAAACCGCCCACCTTGCCCAGACACGACGACAGCCCGTGTCCAGGACGACAGCCCGTGTCCAGTACTGCGCACTGTGGTGGGATAGCACTCCGCGCCGAGCAGTATCAGCCCATAGTTCGGCCCGAAAGTGGTACCGAATAGCGACAGTCCGAACACCGCCGCGAACAGTGTGACTGTTTGGGTCAGCCCCGGAATGGCTGTGATGAGCAGCATCGACACCGCGCACAACACCAACCCGCAGATTTGCAGAGTGGTGCGGCGCATCCGGTCCACCACGGCCAACCCTGCGAGCGCACCGCCTAGTCCAAAGCAGATCATCAGCACGGCGTTGATCGCCACATTGGTGATGGTCTCAGTGGACGGCGAGATGCTCTTGATCAAAAGCGGTTGGCTCACCGCATTGCCGTAGGTGGCGATGTTGAAGAAGAACCAGCTGCCACCGGTCCCGATGAGTGTGATCACAAAGGTGCGGTTGGTCAGCATCTCGGAGAGCCGGACCCTTATCCGGGCCTTGCCGGTGGCGGCGACCGGTTGCGATGTCGCGGAGAACGCTGACAGGTCGCGTTCGGCGCGCTCGCGGTCCTGGGCGACCCGCAGCGTCCAACGCGGCGACTCCGGCATATGTCTGCGGTTCCACAGCACCAGGAGTGCAGGCAGCGCACCGAGACCCAGGATGAGCCGCCAGGCCAGATCATGCGGCGTTCCCACGGCCAGAATCAGCAGTGCCGCCAGATACGCGGCGACCTGACCGAGCGCAAAGAACAGGAAGGCGAAACCGACCAGCCGGCCCCGGTTGGAGCGGTTGGCGTACTCCGTGGTGATCACACTGGACGCCGGGTAGTCGCCGCCGATACCGATGCCGAGGACAAACCGTGCGACCAGCAACCAGGTGAAGTTCGGCGCGAACGCGGACAGCAGTGCACCCACCACCATGATGGCCGCCTCGAGGCCATACACCCTGCGCCGGCCGAGGAGATCGCCAAGCCTGCCGAACACAAACGCGCCGATGGCCACGGCTAGCAGGGCCGAGCTGGTCAGCAGCGCCACCTGTCCCGAGCTCAGCCCAAACTCCGGCTTGACCAGCAGGATGACGGTGCCAATGACGTTGAGGTCGTAAGCGTCAGTGAAAAAGCCGGCGCCCGCAGTCGCGGCAGCCTTGAAGTGGAACAAGCTCAGCGGGGCATTGTCGAGGGCTTTTTCGACCGGATCCGTTGGTGTCTGGGCGGCTGGCCTATTGGCATCCAGGGTCTGCGTCATCTACTTCTCCCTGATGGTGAGGAAGGATCAAATACCTCCTCAGTTTCGGGATCTATGCGACGGTCAAATCGAACGCCGTTGACGCGCGAATTAACAACTGGAGAATGTGCTTGCCCGTCTTCCGGATAAGTGAGGCACGTCTCAGGCGCAGGTCGCACCCGTATTTCTCGGCGAACGCGTAGCCGGATACACCGCTTTGCGTAACCGCGTCTTTTTCCGATGGCTACCCGCGGTGCGTACACCGGATGGCCGACGCCCGGATTGCGCCGGGTCAGCCGACGAATGGGGAGCGGTCAGGACATGAGACGCGTGCTATTTCTCGGGGATGTCGTCGGTCCCGCTGCGGTGGACCATGTCTGCGAGCGGATGCCCGCGCTGCGTTCGCAATACAACGTCGACTTGGTCGTGGTGAACGCGGAGAACGCGCAGCGCAGCGGACCGCACATCCGGACCGGGTTCGGGCTCAGCATCGAAGTGGCAGAGCGCCTGCTGGAGTCAGGCGTCGACGTAATCACCGGTGGAAACCATTCCTGGGACGGGGAGATGGCCGAGGTGGACAAGGTGCTCGCGCACCCCAAGGTGCTGCGTCCGTTCAACATGCCCGATGGCCTGCCGGGTTCCGGGGTGCTCCAATTGAGCGTCTCCGGAACGGATTTCACCGTGATCAACCTGATGAGCAGAACCGCCGTGGTCGAGCCGGACCCGCTGTTCGGCAGGTGGCTGACCGAACGACAACACGTGGCGCCGCCGTGGCCAGCGTGGCAGTCGATCGACCGTCGCGGCGCGGTGATCGTGGATTTCCATGGGTTGAGCATCAACGAAAAGCAATCGTTCGCCCACGCTGTCGACGGCACTGCCGCCGCGGTGCTGGGTACCCACACCCACGAGGCGACGCTGCCGCTGCATTTGTTGCCCGGGGGTACTGCTTTGGTCACCGATGTCGGAATGACCGGCGCCACCGGTGGTGTCATCGGTATCGATCCGCAGCATTGGGTGGCCAGGATGCGTGGAGAAGACCATGTCACATTGGCGCCCTACCGGCTGGCCTCAGGGCCGATGACGATGGGCGCGGTGCTGCTGGCCATCGACGGCACCCGGTGTACCGCGATGGAGCGGGTGCACTAACTACCGCCTAGCGGATCGGTATCTCGGTCCTTCCACGGTCACAAGAAGGTAACGCTTGGTTGCCAACGACCGAAAAGTAATACATGGCAACCGGCAACATGACGATGAAAGTCAAGGTTACCGCCGTGTTCGCGCTCGGCGCCTTGTTCGTCACGGCTCCCGCGACCGTTGATTTTGCTGCCCGCGCCGAGGGTCCGGGGACCGCCCTGTACAGCGGCGTCAGCCGGATTCGCGAGGCATGCGGGGTGATCGGCAACGACCCGCGGTTGACCGAAGCGGCGCAGCGGCACGCCGACGACATGCTGCGCAACGGTGTGAACGGTCATATTGGTTCGGACGGATCTTCACCGCAGGTGCGTATCACCGATGCGGGCTACCGGACCCCCTACAGCGGTGAGGTCGTCTTCTGGGGCACCGGATCCGCAGCGAATCCGGGCGAAGCGCTCGACTTGTGGATGCAGAGTCCTCCACACCGCGCGATCATCCTGAACTGCGCATACTCCGCGGCTGGCTTCGCGACCGCTTCAGACGGCAACAAGATGACTATCGTCGGCGACTTCGCCGCCTGACGCCATCACGCCGTAGTCTTCCCACGTGAACGCGATCGACCCGGACAAGCTCGACATTTGCCTACAGGTGCTGGCAGACATCGAGTCGTTGCCGCCCGAGCATCCTGATGCCATTACGGTGCGCAGGGCCACCGCCGGCATATTCAAGTCAGTCAAGAAGGCCCGCCGCAATGCCAAGCGCGACGAAATCGCGGCCGCCGACCGCGCTGTGGTCGCCGCTACCGCGACCGGCGCCCCCGGCCGCATCGACGACGAGACACAGGGCCTGCCGTTGGTATCCACGGCGGTGGGCGCCTCCGCGGGCACGTTGCGTCGGTCACGCGCCTGCTATATCTGCAAGAACCATTACACGGTGGTCGACGCCTTCTACCACCAGCTCTGCCCGGGCTGCGCCGCCCTCAACCGCGCCAAGCGCGACGCGCGCACCGACCTCACCGGTAGGCGCGCTCTGCTCACCGGTGGCCGCGCCAAGATCGGCATGTACATCGCACTGCGCCTGCTCCGCGACGGCGCCGACACGACCATCACCACCCGCTTTCCGAACGACGCTGTGCGCCGCTTTGCCACGATGCCCGATAGTGCCGACTGGCTGGATCGGCTACACGTCGTGGGCATCGATCTACGTGACCCGGCCCAGGCCGTCGCGCTCGCGGACACCGTGGCTGCGCAGGGCCCGCTGGACATCCTGATCAACAACGCCGCCCAGACGGTGCGCCGAGCCCCCGGTTCCTACGCGGCGCTCGTCGAGGCCGAGCGCACGCCGGCGCCGGAACTAGTCGACGTGATCACGTTCGACCGCGTCAGCGACGCCCATCCCAAGGCACTTGCCGGAAGTCTGGCAGAACACCAAACTCCGCACGCCATAACCGAATTGGCTCTCGCCGCTCGAAGCGCCTCGCCGGACCGGATCGCTGCGGGCATCGCAATCGACGCCGGTGGCCTGCTGCCTGACACCGCGCCCATCAACAGTTGGACCCAGCGCGTGCACGAGGTCGACCCGATGGAACTGCTCGAAGTTCAGCTCTGCAACCAGACCGCGCCATTCATTCTGGTGAGCCGGCTGCGCCCGGTGCTGGCCGCTTCACCCGCCCGCCGCAAGTACGTCGTGAACGTGTCCGCGATGGAGGGGCAGTTCAGTCGCCAATACAAGGGCCCGGGGCATCCGCACACCAACATGGCGAAGGCCGCACTGAACATGCTCACTCGCACCAGCGCCGGCGAGATGCTAGAGCAGGATCGCATCCTGATGACCGCCGTCGATACGGGCTGGATCACCGACGAGCGTCCACACCCGACCAAGTTGCGGCTTGCCGACGAGGGTTTTCATGCCCCGCTTGATCTCGTCGACGGCGCCGCCCGGGTGTATGACCCAATCGTGCGCGGGGAGTCCGGCGAAGATCTGCGCGGCTGCTTCCTCAAGGATTACTCGCCGAGCAATTGGTAGCTGCCTTCTCGTTGACAAAAGCTGCGGTGAAATCGCCGAGCCGATGGCGCAGCCGCCGCTAGCGGGAGAGCTGGAGGTAGCGATGGACGTGGGCGACCGCCATGCCGCCTTCGCCTACGGACGCCGCCACGCGCTTGACCGATCCGGAGCGAATATCGCCGACTGCGAAGATCCCCGGGGCGGTTGTCTCGAGAGCGAAGGGCTCGCGGTCGGCCTTCCATTGGCCCGCCTTCAACGCGTCGGTCCCGGTGAGGATGAACCCGTGCTGGTCGCGCGCGATCGCCGGGGGGAGCCAATCAGTCGTTGCTTCGGCACCGATGAGAACGAAGAGCACCCGCGCATCCCGTCGAGTTGTCGTGCCGGTCTCGCGATCGATGACCTCGATCGCCTCGAGTTGTTCGTCTCCGTGCACGGCGACAACCTCGGATCGCGTTTGAACCCGGACGTTCGCTTTTGTTGCGATCTGCTCGATGAGGTAGTGGGACATGCTCGCTGCGAGCGACTCTCCCCGGACCAGCAGCGTCACCGATCGCGCGTGATTGGAGAAGAAGATGGCGGCTTGCCCGGCCGAGTTGCCGGCGCCGATCAGATAGACATCGTTTCCCTGTGCCAGACCGGCGTCGCTGCGTGCCGCACCGTAGTAGACACCGGAGCCGACGAATCGATCGATCGAGTCGACATCGAGGCGTCGCCACTCCACGCCCATCGCGAGCACGATCGATTCCGTTCGCAGAACGTCGCCTCCGTCGAGCGTCACGGTCAGCTCGGCGGGGTCGATGCCTTCGACCCGACGGGTGACGACGATCTCGGCGCCCAGCCGCTTCGCCTGCTGCAGTGCCCGGCTCGCGAGCTCGTCACCGGCGACGCCGTATGGGAACCCCGTGTAGTTCTCGATCCGCGTCGAGGTACCGGCTTGTCCGCCAGGGGCGAAGGACTCGATTAACGCCGTTTGCAGGCCCTCGGAAGCGCTGTTGACCGCCACCGTCAGACCTGCCGGCCCGCCGCCCACGATCACGACGTCGTAGTGCGCCCGGCCGGGCGTGGCCGTTAGTCCAGCGACAGTGGCAACGGCACGCATCGTCGGGTTGATCAGCCGGGTGCCGTCGCGCACCACCACCACCGGATAGCCGGTGGTTTCGCCTGCGATGAAGGCGTGAGCTGCAGGATCGTCCGGGTCCAGGCGTTCATAAGGAATCTGATTGCGATGCAGGAAGCTGTCGCAGCTGTGCACGCCCGGGTCGACGCGCGGGCCGATCACGAACATTGCTGGCTCGCGTGGGTGCCCATTCGCGTTTTTGAGCATCTCGATGCGTTCCAACGCGGCCGCACCGACCGCTTCGGAGATCTGGGGGGCCATGGCGGCGAGCGTGTGGAACACCTCGACCGTCAGTTTTAGTACGCGCGATGGTTCGACGGCTCGCATGCTGGCGGGCAACGGGGTACCGAGCGTCATCGGGATCTCGCCTCCGACTTCGCCCGGAAGTCGGACGCCAATCACCTGCTCGACTCCGTTAACCAATTTCGTCAGCTCGGCCTTGCCTTCGACCATGATCGCCAGGGATCGGCCTTCGCCCTCATGGCCTACGTACTCGCCGGGGATGAGGTGGATGTCCTCGACGGTGCCAGCAAGGTACTCGAGTTCTTTTTCTCCGAGCGTCGAGAAGAGCGGGATCGTGGCCAGCTCCTCGATAGTGAACATGATTGCCTACCAAGAACTTTCGGGGAGCCGCTGGTTCACAGAAGCGGCTTCGCATTCGGTGTCGAATCTTCGATGCGGTAATCGTCCGCCACGTACTCACGGCGGCACATGAGGCATCCGCCCCAAAGTTGGGGATCGAGCTCGGTTGGCGCACGTTCAGCTCGTGTATCGATTTCGATTCCCGGCAGCTCCACGAAAACGTTGTTGCCGCTGTCGCCAACGCAGCCAAATAACGCATTACCAATGCGAGTCAGTTTCGACGTCATCTTCGACTCCTTCAGCTGAAGGTCCGTCGAGCTGATTCGAGGACGACGAAACTTTCCCGAGCCAGCGTCGATGTGCTGGCTCGGGAAAGTGTGTGACGTCGCCGCTACTCCGCTTGGTCAGGCTGGCGGCGGTGGCGGACCGCCTGGAATTGCCCCGTCGCAGCCGCCAGGTGGGGGCGGGGCCGGGAAAGGTTCGTCGCCGCTGACGCAGTCGAAGTGGTACGTGTAACTGTCTTCCCACTGATGCCAGTACGACCCGTCGGCGTACTTTGTGCCGTCGCAGATATATCCCCACATTCGCGCACCTTCGCACCAGTTCCGCGTGATGTTGGGCAGATGCGGGTCTGGTGGGCTAGCGGTAGCAACGCCGGCGGACAACACAGTCGCCGCAGCACAGCCCAGCAGCGCAGCACCGATTCGACTAAATTTCGACTTCATTTCGACTCCTATTCAAAGTGTGTGGATCGGGGTCAGGCGGGCGGAATCGCCCCGTCGCAGCCACCAGGCGGGGGGAGGGCGGGGAAAGGCTCATTGCCGCTGACGCAGTCGAAGTGCCAAATACGAGGACCCTCGCCGTACTCGCCGGTCGACTGGGACCACTGATGCCAGAACGATCCGTCGGGATACTTGGTGCCGTCGCAGACATTTCCCATAAATCGCTGGCCCTCGCAGTAGTTCGACGGGAGGTCCGGCTGGTGTGGGTCTGGCGGATCGGCGTTGGCGACGCCAGCGGAAAACATAATCGTCGCAGTACAGCCCAGTAGGGCAGCGCTGACGCGAGCGAGTTTCGACTTCATTTCGACTCCTATTTCAGAACTTGTGGATGAGCCTCGGGCAACGCAGCGTGAGCGGTCGGACGTCTGGTTGCTTTGCGGCAATCCTTACTATAGCTAACAATATATATTGCAGCGTAAAACATATACAACTTACTAACAAATATGCGGTTGGTGAGTTACGGCACAGGCGACGAAGGGCTCGGCGCGTTGCTCGCCCACTCCTTAGGGATTGGGACCCGTCGCGGGCGCCCTTTTGAACGCCGGGCTGCTTTGAGCTGAAGCCCAATGCGTCAGTTGCGCAACGTCTTTCCCGTTGGAGCAGGGACCCAGCTGTCCAACGCCTTACGCCCAATCAATTGACAGCGGTGCGTGTAGGCCAATTGCTTTGCAGCAGAGGTGAACTCCTGGTTGCTCACCACGATGCTGCGCGTGCACCCGTGATGACGCGCACCCGCTACCACCTGCTGAACCGCTGCGACGCCGACCGCTTTACCGTGTCGTTTGCACTGGACGGCCGCATACTGACCATCTTTTTGAGCGATAAGATCGACGCCGTAGTCGCCGACGGCAGGGGTGAAGCTGACCTCCCAGCCCGCGCGCTGCATACGTGCGGCGACGTAGTCCTCGAACTCCACGCCGTCCATTGCGTCGATCTCCCCGATGCCCGCGTTGGCCCGCAGCCGCCGCGACCGACGGTAGGCCGGCTGTATCAACGCGGCGAAAAGTAGGCCACAACATGCCCCGGCTAGGCCTAGCGAGACGCGGTGCCCCAGGAAGCCAAGCAGAAGCCCGAAGTAAATCGGGAGAAAGACGAATGCCGTCTTCATGTCGAAGACACCGTATGCATGCGCCGATGATAGGGATCAGCAGCGACAAGGTCGTGAATATGGGGCCTGCTTGTCGTCATGCTCGTCGCCGCAAGCCCGAGCGCTTGAGGTGAAGGGCGCCGTCTGGCAATTCTGGCTAAGCTTCACCGCGCAGCGCCGGCGAAGCAATGGGGGGGCATCGTGGCTGATGAGTTCGATGTAGATGTCGTCGCGCTACACCTCGGTAGCAACCATGTGCTCAATGGCATTGGTGACGCCGCCATCGACTTCGTCGGTCATGAAGACGGGCTGGCCGACGCTGTGCCGGGTTGGGTCGGGTCCTCGCAGCTGGCGTTGGGCGAGCTCGCGGCCCGTTGGGAGGCCCGGCACAACCAACACAAAGTCCGGGTGGGCGGTTTGGGTACGCATGTCGCCGAGGCCATGGTCGGTTATTCCACGAACGAAGACCGTTCGGCCAGTGCTCTCAGGTCGGTGCGGGAATAGGGGTAGCGGGTGGGTTCGCTGACTCCGGCAGACGTCAAACGCTGGGATCTCAACGCGATTCACGCGGTGTTCCAGACGGCCACCGGACGCGCTAATACCTTGCAGCGCTTGGGCGACAGCCTGCAACAGGCAAACAACGTGCTTGCCGAGTGGCAAGGTGAGGCGGGTGACGCTTTTCGCGTCGACGTCGGCTTGATTCGCCGCGACATCGAGGCGGACGGCGCGGAATCTCGGCAGGTAGCGGCGGCGGTCTCGCGCGCCGAGGCGGATGTGAGCGCCTGCAAGCGCGAGCTGGATGACATAGAACAGGCCGCCCAGGCTAACGGCTGGGCCATCACGCCGGACTGGCGAATCGACATCGGCCCCAAGGGGATTCCACCGAATCGAATCGACCTCGCCAACAAACTGCAGACTTTGCAGGGCGAACTCAACGCCTGCAAGGTCCGTGCCCACACCGCCGACCACGAGCTTGCCACCGCGATCGGCGCCGCCGTCGGCGCAGTCTCGCTGGATGCCGCTGGATCGGCGCCAGATGGTGCCCCAGCGCCACAAGGGCCGCCGAACCCTGGCCCGGGAGGCAAGCCGAAGACGTGGCAAGAGATGTTGCTGCCCCCTGGCGCCGCGGACGCTTCACCTGGCGGTGCCCCGCCGAAGGATCCGTCGGTGCCTGCGGGCCAGCCGCGTTCGTTGGAAGACATGCTGTTGCCCGAGGGCGCCGTTGCGCCCCCTGCGCCGAGCCCGGCGGAGATGGAAAGCGCCAAGGCTTTGCTACGCAAAGTGATGCTCGGTGACGGCGTCCCGCCGGATCAGATCGAAGCGCGCGTGAACGAGATGGTGGCCGGTGCTCAGCAGTGGATCGACCAGGGAGGAATTCCTCCTTACCGTCCGCCCGAACCTAAGCCCTTGCCGCCGCCGGGATTCGGCGAAGGTTTCGGTGATCGTTGGCGTGCAACTGAAGAGAGCATCCATAACCTTCTCGGGGTAGGACAAGGCGGGGCGCCGGGCGCGCTGCAGGCGTGGAAGCAAATGCTCGAGGGCACGCTCGAGACGGTCCAAAACCCGGCGGCCGCCGCGGCGGGCGAAGTCAAAAACATGTTGGACTCGCCCAGCGCGGCCTACTACCTGGGCGGTAAAGTCTCCGATGGCGCGTTCGCCTTGCCCGGAATGCTCTTCGGGCCGGAAGTTGCCGGCGTTTCACGCGCAGCCGAACTGGCAGACCTCGACGCCGCCGCCGGACTGCCACACGATATGCCTGGCGGGCACCCGTCGGTAGGTGCTGGTGATCACTTGCCTACTGGCATTAGTGATCACCACATCCCTGCGGCGGGGGACCACACCGTCCCGGATGGGAACCACAGTCTTGGCGGCTACCCCATGGACGCGGCGGGTCACTACCTACCCGGCAGCTTGCCGTCATATGAACAGCTTCAAGGAATCACGTCGACAGCGCCGAATAGCGCATACTACTGGTCGGGCCGAACCGCCGATGGAATCGGAGTTGGCCCCGATGGCTCAGGAGTAGCGGAACTTATTGCTCACGGATCTGGGGGCAATACTTTGGAAATGACGCTTGCGGAGAACGGCGTAGATCCGCTCCCAGTCTGGAATCGCCATGATCCGGTATCGGTCAAGTTCTGGGAGGATGCTTCGGCGGCTTACGCGGGAAGCGCACGCGGTGAAGTTACCGCAATCGTGGGCAGCAATTTGCGTCCAGGCAACATTTGGCAATCTGTTGAGATACCTCGCTTGATGGAAAATCCAAATGTGACTCGCATTGTGCAGATAGATCCCGATGACGGTCATTCAACCATAATATTTGAGAGAGGTAAGTGAGGTTCCACTACGTGACATCCGGAAATAGCTTTAATACAAGTGATGCCATTGTGCTATACCTGAGGCGCTATCCGGGAAAGAACGAAGAAGAGTTCAACTTATACTATGGCTCCGCGAGGGAATACGCGCATGAGCAGGTGCAGTTACTGCTCAAAGAGGCGATGCGGATCGAGCCTGACTGGAATCGCCTTACTCTAAATGAAGCCGGCGATTACATCGAATCTGTGATGCGGGAAAGGCATCCAGATCTCACATCGGAAGCGCTGGAAGCAATCGGTAACTATTACACCTTCCTGATGCGCTGAGGCCTGGGGCGGTAGGCGAAAGGGTTCCGTTGTGTTCTTCCGTTCGGTTGACAATCGAGAATGTGGCACTACTTCAACGACTTGCAGATCAATCCAAACTGGCGCTGGAAGAGATGGTGCAGAAGCTTCGGGGAGAGCGCGTAAATCTCGAAGCTACCCCACGAGTCATCCCGATACTGCGTCCCGCCCGGGTCCTCCCCAGCGACGAGCCACGTGCTAGCCGCAGTGTGGCTAGTGTGACGACGGCAGACCGGCGGTTGGCCCGTCGCAGGAATTTGCGTTGCACTCGCGGGCGTTGGTTGTCGGCAGACTACAGATCAACGGCGGCAGATAGGGAAGAGCATGAAATTCGGGATCGCGACGTTCGTCAACGACCACACCATCGACACGGTATCGCTGGCACGAGCGATCGAAGAGCGGGGTTTCGCATCGCTGGTCATCGCCGAACACACCCACATTCCGGCGAGTCGGGAGTCCGCCTATCCAATGGGTGGCGAGCTGCCGTCGATCTACTACCGCACCCTCGACCCCTTCGTGACGCTGGCCGCGGCGGCAGCGGTGACCTCATCCATCGAGTTGTTCACCGGGATCGCCCTGCTGATCGAGCGCGATCCGATCATCACCGCGAAAGAGGCTGCCAGCATCGACCTGATCTCCGGTGGCCGCTTCGTGTTCGGCGTGGGCGCCGGCTGGAACATCGAGGAATTGCGCAATCACGGCACCGATCCGAAGACGCGCGGCGCGCTGCTCGACGAACGCATCGAGGCCATCAAGGCGCTATGGACCACCGAGCCGGCTGAGTACCACGGCAAGTACGTCGACTTCGACCCTGCCTACCTTCGCCCCAAGCCGGTTCAAAAACCGCACCCGCCGATCTTCATCGGCGGCGATTCGGATGCCACCGTCAAACGGGTGATTCGCCACGACGCCGGGTGGATATCCAACCCGCTCCCGGTTGAGCGGCTCACCAAACGCGTTGATCAACTGCGTGAGGGCAGCGGACGCGATGTTCCACTGGCAATGTTCGGCACGCCGGCCGACCCCGGCTATTGGGACGCTGCCCGGGACTTGGGTTTCAGTCGACTCGCACTGATGCTGCCCACCAAGCCGCTGGACGAATCGCTTCGGTTGCTCGATGAGTACGCCGCAAAGGTAGGCAGCTACTCCGATTGAGGTGGTTCGACCCGTTCGATCGTGGCGGACGCTGAAACTGCGATCCCAATAACCCGTCGGCAGGCCTGGCCGATGGCCTTTGGGCCGTCCCAAAAACCTTCGACAGGACAGCGTCGTCGATCTGTAGGAGGATGGTCTGATGCGGGGAATTCTTCTTTTGCTTGCAAGCTTTACTGCAGTAGTTGCCCTGGCCGTGCCGGCTCAGGCCGACCCCAGCCCGGATGCGAAATTTCTGGCCGCGCTGACCAAAGCCGGCATCACCTATCAGACCCCGAGCGTCGCGATCAGCGTCGGCAAGAGGGAATGCGCGCTGATGGACCAGGGCATGCCCGAGGGGGACGTCATCAGGACGGTGTCGGAGAGCAACCCGGCATTCAAGGGGAACGCCGCCGTCGAGTTCACGACGATCGCAGAAGACGCCTACTGCCCTCAGCACGAAGGCGAATCAGCTGCCCAGCCGGCACCACCTCCTGCATAGCTGAAGCCGATAGCCCTGTGCGGCAAACTATTTCGTAACTTATTGCTGGGTGCGGCTGACGTGGCCCGTCGGCCGCGTCCGCAATTGCGCTGGTAGGCTTTTGAATCCGTGCAAGGTCACCAACTCGAGTGGTTCGGGCTGCTCGCGCAGGCTCAAGCCAGGGAACCGTTCGAATAAGGTGCGAAGGGCGATGACGCCCTCTATTCGCGCCAGGGCCGCGCCGAGACAACCGTGTATGCCGGAACCGAACGCCAAATGTTCTCGCGCGTTGGGTCTGGTGATGTCGAACCGCCCAGGGTCAGTAAAGACGCCTGGGTCGCGGTTCGCGCCGCCCATCAGCAGCACCAACATCGCGCCGGTGCGGATGTGTTCGCCAGCGATCTCAACGTCGCGGCGAGCGGTGCGTACGAGCATCTGCACGGGGCTTTCGAACCTTAAGATCTCTTCGATGGCAGCTGGCCAGAGTCCCGGATCATCGCGCAACAGCCCCAACTGCTGAGGATGTTTGAGCAGCAGAACGATCCCGTTGCCGATCAGGTTCACTGTCGTCTCGAACCCGGCGCCGACCAGAAGCGCTGCATTCGCAGCGAATTCGCGGTGGGTCAGCTCGCCGCCGGCGGCCACCCGGCTGAACGGATCGTCGCCCGAGTCAGCCGCACGCGCCCGTTCGATGAACTCGGCGGCGTAGTGGTCGACCTCGCGCAGATGCTCGATGGCGTGCCGAAACGTCTTCCAGTTGGTACCGAAATCCAGCAGCGGCGCCAAGCTGTAGCCCCATTCGCGCACTTGTGGGCGCGCATCGGTTGGTAGACCGAGGATCTCGGCGATGACGGCCACCGGTAGTTCCGTCGCGAAGTCGGCGACCAGATCGGGTTGCGGCTTCCGCTCCAAATCGTCGAGCAGTTGCGCGGTGATCTCTTCGACTCGAGTGTTGAGCCTGTCGATGGCCCGAGGTGTGAAGCTCTGCGCGAACAGGCGTCGATAACGGGTGTGATCGGGCGGATTCGTCATCACCATCGCCGGCCGCTCGACGGGATTGGGCAGGCCCGGATCACTTCGGGCGAGCAATGCCGGAATTGGCTGGGGGAGAGGCGCGTTGACGAGATTGGTGGCCCCGAACGCGCCGTCGCGCAGTACCGTCCGGCAGATTTCGTGGTCGGCGCTCACCCACACGAATGGCCGTTGTACCAGCCGCCCCTGAGTCCTGATGTCTTCGACGAGCCGATACATCTCGTCTCCGCCGGCACGGCCCAGCAACAACCGGGCCAACGGTTGTCCGCGGCGAGCCTGCACCGTCAAAAATGCGCGCGGCGCACCGTACCTCGCCACCCAGCGAGCCCAGATGCTCGTCCGCACAGCGATTCCCCTTCGGCGGCCGCGATGTCGTTTGCGGGAACATATCACCGGCGTCCGTCGTCCGCCGCTCGGGCTGGACCATGCCAGCTGGTCCAGGTTGGCCGGGGGCCAGGAATTTCCGGACTAATTCGGTTACTCAGTACGAGCCGACCAATAACGGACGCACGCACTTTCAGTGAGTGTCGCTCCAGCGATCCAGCGCCGGCTGTACGTCGAGGCAGAATGTCGCGACGGCGGCTCCCACGATCATGCCCGTCTGTCCGGCCGCATAGCCATTGCTCGCCACCGTCGGGTAGATGGTGTCCTGGTCGCGAAGTGGTCTATATCTTGGCGGGCACGTAGCTCGTCAGCCCGCCGTCGACAACGAACTCCGCTCCGGTGGCGTATGCCGACTCGTCGCTGACCAGGAACACCACAAAGGTGGAAACCTCGCCCGGCGCGGCACCGCGCCGCAACGGAATGGGTTGCATGAATTCTTCGGTGACGCCCTGGCTTAACGGGGTGTGCACCAGGCCCGGGTGGATGGAGTTGACCCGGATGTGGTGTTGGGCCAATTCCACAGCGGCCGATTTGGTAATGCCGCGCAGGCCGAACTTGGCGGCCACATAGCTATGCAGGTGGGCGCTTCCAGCCAATCCCTCTACCGACGAGATGTTGACGATCGATCCGCCGCCGGCGGCGATCATTGGTTCGATCGCCGCTCGCATACCCAGGTAGGCGCCGGTGAGATTGACATCGAGGACTCGCTGCCAGTCGGACAGCGAGGAGCCGCGCAACGAACCGAGCTTGACGATCCCGGCGTTGTTCACCAGCGCGTCCAATCGCCCGAAGCGGCTGACCGCCGCATCGACGGCCTGGTCCCACTGATCCGGGTCCGCCACGTCCAGATGGACGAAATGAGCTGATTTCCCGAGCTTTTCGGCGACTGCGTAGCCAACGTCGTCGAGGACGTCGGTGATCAGAACGCAGGCGCCCTCGGCCACCAGCGCATCCGCATGGGAAGCACCCATGCCGCGGGCACCGCCGGTGACCAGCACTACCTTGCCTTCAACGCGTCCCGCTCGTCCCATGGCGGGTTACCGTACACCCGATCGAACCGCGCAGCGGGTACCCTCCAACGCCATGGCGGGGACACGATGAGTGCAGGTCTCTTCGGGCTCCTCGACGACGTCGCGGTTCTGGCACGCCTGGCGGCGGCCAGCGGCCGCGCGACAGCCAAGGCGGCCGGCGTGATCATCGACGACACCGCCGTGACGCCGCAGTACGTGCACGGCATCGCCGCCGAGCGCGAGCTGCCGATTATCAGGCGGATCGCGATTGGATCCCTACGCAACAAGCTCTTGTTGATCCTGCCCGTCGCGATGTTGCTCAGTCAGTTCGCGCCCCGGCTGGTGACCCCGATCCTGATGCTCGGCGCCGTCTATTTGTGCTACGAAGGCGCGGAGAAGGTGTGGGGGAGTTTCCACGGTCATCACGCCCACGCAGCGCCGGCGGCCGAGAATGTCCTGGTGGCCGGGGCGGTCCGGACCGACTTGGTGCTGTCCGCCGAGATCATGGTGATCGCCCTGAATGAGGTCGCCGACCAGGTGTTCCTGCCGCGGTTGATCATCCTGATCGTGGTTGCCTTGATCCTCACCGTGGCGGTCTACGGCGTCGTGGCCGTCATCGTCAAAATGGACGACGTCGGCTTGCATCTCACGTCGACCGGATCCCGAATCGGCCAGCGACTCGGCCGGGGCTTGGTCGCGGCGATGCCCCGACTGCTTTCAGCGCTCTCGGCCACCGGGATGGTGGCGATGCTCTGGGTAGGCGGACACATCTTGCTCGACGGCGTCGATCACCTGGGTTGGCACGCACCGCGGGGCCTGGTTCACCACGGCGAGCATCAGGTTGGCCTTGCCGTCGATTCCGTTGGTGGCGCGCTGGCCTGGCTGCTCAATGCCGGGGTGTCCACGGCGATCGGGTTGATCGTCGGATTCGCTGGTTTCGCGGTCGTTCAGCTGCTGTCACGGGCCCGGCGAGGTCGTTAAGGCCCGCTACCGACCAGGTTGTTGTGCTGCGGGCAATAGGCGTGTACCGAGATGGTCACGTACGCCTCGGCGTCGCTGGCAAGTGCGGGGTTGCTCGTCCGGAAATCTGCGATTATCTGCTGCACCGTCATGCCCAGACGGATGTTCTCGCACACCATCTTGCCGTTGTAGATGGCGGCGTCGGGATTGGCGAAGGAGATTCCCCGGTCGTTGAGGGACTGAACGTACTTGTTGTCCTGATCCGGCGTCGACACGATCGATGACGGCGCAGCCGTCGATGCCGACCTGGGTGTCGTGGGGGCTGCCGTTGATGTCGGCGCCGCGGCCGGTGGGGGCGCCGCGACTTTCGGATGCGGGGTCAACAGCGAACGCCCCAAGACAATCGCGCCAGCGATCACGAGCCCGGCCGCGAGCAGAGCGGCGGCGGTGCGCCAGGTCGACCGCCACGATTGGCGCTGGTTCGCCTTTTCGGGCGGCGTCTCGACGTCGTCGTCGCGGGACCACGCCAGGCCGGCCGAGTTCGCCGAAGTGGCGGCCTCGGGCTCCGCGGAAGTGGGCGCGGCAGCTGTCTCGTCCCCGCCCAGCCCGGCAGTCTTGTCGGTAGCTGGTACCGGCTCGGACATGACGGCCATGGTAGCGGCCGCCAACGACGACTTGGGGAGCTAGTTGGGCGCCCGGGTGCCGAGCAGCTCACGGACCTGCGGACGCGTGCCCTCAGACCGAAGCAGGAAACTCGCCGGCCGCGGTCGCACTCGCAGTGGCCACCAGAACCAGCGTCCGAGCAGCGCGGCGATGGACGGTGTCATGAACGCGCGCACGATCAAGGTGTCGAACAGCAAGCCCAGACCGATCGTGGTGCCGATTTGGCCGATCACCATCAGGTCGCTGACGACCATCGAGGCCATCGTGACGGCGAATACCAAGCCCGCGGCCGTGACGACCTTGCCGGTACCGCCCATCGCCCGAATGATGCCGGTGTTTATACCGGCGGCGAGTTCTTCTTTCATTCGGGAGACGAGAAGCAAATTGTAGTCAGATCCGACGGCCAACAGAATGATGACGGACATCGGCAATACGAGCCATTCCAGCCCGAGCCCGATAATGTGCTGCCACAGCAGCACGGACAATCCGATGGATGCCCCCAGCGACGTTACGACGGTACCCACGATCACCATGGCCGCCACAAAACTCCGCGTGATCATCAGCATGATGGCAAAGATGAGGCAGAGCGACGCAATCCCGGCGATCATGAGGTCATACTCGGAGCCATCTTGCAGGTCTTTGTACGTCGCCGAGACGCCTCCGACGTAAATATTGGTGTTCTCCAGCGGCGTCGACTTAAGTGATTCCTCGGCCGCATTCTTTATCGCTTCGACGCGCGCGATACCTTCGGTGGTTGCGGGATCGCCCCGATCCGAAATGGTCATGCGCGCCGCTTTCCCGTCCGGCGACATGAACAGTCCCATAACCCGCTGGAAGCTTGGGTTCTGGAAAACCTCCGGCGGCAGGTAGAACGAATCATCGTTTTTCGCGGCGTCGAACGCTTCGCCCATCTGCGTCGAGATGTTGCCCTGCGAGTCGGCCTGGCCGATGATTCCGCTCATGGTGGAGTGCATCGTCAGCATCATGGTGCGCATGCTCTTCATGGTTTCAATCTGAATCGGGAGCTCTGCGGCCAGTTTCGGCATCAAGATGTCGATCTTGTCGACGTCTACAACTAGTTCGCCCAGTTTGTCGTTGATCTCGTCGATGCCGTCGAACGAATCGAAAAGAGATCTGATCGCAAAGCAGACCGGAATGTCGTAGCAGTGCTTTTCCCAGTAGAAGTAGCTACGGATCGGCCTCAAAAAATCCTCGAAATTCGAAATCTGATCTCGGATCTCACCGGTGATTGCCTGAACGTCGTGCGTCCTGCCGGCCAGGTCATGGGTCACGGCGTTCAGCTGCAGGATTAGGTGGTACAGCGTTGTTGTGATTCCGATCGTTTTGTTCAGCTCTTCGGCCTGCGTGAGCATGTCGTTCATGCGGGCTTTCTGATATTCGAGATTGACCAGCTGACTCGCGTTCATAACGCCGAACCGGAACGGGATGGTCGTATGTGCCATCGCGGTGCCCGCCGGCCGAGTGACAGATTGCACTCGAGAAACACCAGGAACCGCGAGGACACCCTTGGCCAATCGCTCCAACACCAGAAAATCGGAGGGATTACGCATGTCGTGATTGGCCTCGATCAACACGAACTCGGGCAACATCCGGCCCAGGGGAAAGTGCCGACTTGCGGCCGCATATCCCTGATTCGTCGGGAGGTCGTCGGGGAGGTACACGCGGTCGTGGTAGTTGGTGGTGTATCCCGGCAGTGCCAGCAGGCCGACCAGAGTGACCGCGCACGCCGCGGCGAAAATCGGTCCCGGCCAGCGCACTACTGCCGTGCCGATCCGTCGCCAGCGCCGCACCGTGATCCTTCGCGCGGGCTCGAACAGGCCGAATCGGCCACCGACGGCCAGCACGGCAGGAACCAGCGTCAGCGCAATCGCGACGGCAACCAGCATGCCCACCGCGCAGGGGACACCGATCGTCTGGAAATACGGCATCCGGGTGAAACTGAGGCAGAAGACAGATCCGGCGATCGTCAAGCCGGAAGCTAAGACAACCTTCGCCGTGCTCCGGTACGTCGTGTAGTAGGCCGTTACCGGATCTTCGCCGGCCTGGCGTGCCTCTTGATAGCGGCCGACGAAAAAGATCCCGTAGTCGGTCCCCGCCGCGATCCCGAGAGTGATCAGCAGATTGACGGCGAAGGTGGAAAGGCTGATGGCGCCGACATTTCCGAGGAATGCGACGATTTGGCGCGCGACTTGCAGCTCTATTCCGACCATCAGCAACAGCAGGACGACGGTGCCAATAGACCGGTAGACGAGGAGCAACATCGCGAAGATCACCACGAGGCTCACCACGGTGACCTTGAGGATCGTCCTCTGGCCGCTGTGATTCAGGTCCGAGATGAGCGGGGCGGGGCCGGTGACGTAGACCTTGACTCCCGCCGGTGCGGGCGTGCGCTCTACGATCTTGCGGACGGCGTCAGCTGATTGGTTCGCCGTGCTGGTGCCTTGGTTGCCGGCGAGCTTCAGTTGCACGTACGCGGCTTTACCGTCCTCGCTTTGGGCGCCACCCGCCGTGACTGGGTTGCCCCATAAATCCTGGATGTGCTGCACATGCCGCGGGTCGTTTCCCAATTGACGGAGCAACTGGTTGTAGTAGTGGTGAGCGTCGTCGCCCAGCGGCTGATCGCTCTCCAGGACAATCATCGCCAAGGCGTCCGAATCGGATTCGTTGAAGTCCTGGCCCATTCGCTGCATGGCCTTGATCGACGGCGCATCTTTGGGGCTCAGCGATACCGAGCGCTCCTGCTCCACTCGCTCGAGCGAGGGCACGCCGATGGTCACGATGACGGTGAGAGCCAGCCACGCCAGGATGATGGGCACCGACAACAGATGGATCGTCCGCGCGACGCGGGGCGTACGACGTCCGCCGTTCACGCGTTGATCGGTCATGCGGCCCTCAGGCGGCAGAAGTTGTCGGCGTTCACGTCGGATGTGGTCACGGTCGACCACGCCCTCCACCCCGGTGCGCCAGCAGCTGCTGTCACTATTGCTCGTCTCCTCTGGTGATGCAGTCGCCCCGCCCCGAGAGCAGGTGATATCCACGCAAGGCTTCCAAAGTCTCTCATTGATGCATCGGTGGCGACAGGAAACCTATTACACCTGACCGTAGCGGCCCGGTTTCGCGCGCGCCCGACAGGGCTGTGACCTGCGGTAACCATTTGCGTCTATCAGTTGCATGGCGGCACCTCTGATGGACCAGTAAGTTCGCGGGCAGGCTAATCGGGGCTTGTTTGCGCGCGGAGTTCGCGCGAGGACGGGATGTCAATGCATTGGGCGATCACCGGCGCGACCGGGTTTCTCGGGGTTCACATCCTGAGCGAACTCCTCCGCGAGGACGATACGTTCACCTTGCTGACTCGGCCGCAGTCCGACCCGGTACTGCGCATCCATAAGGCTCTCCCGCTCGCGGTCACCGACGGGCTGGTGTGGGCCGAGGGCGAGCTGCGCGAAAGATTCACCGTCGTGCCGGTGGATCTCGCCGCGCCCAAGCTCGGGTTATCGGATCAACAGTTTCAGGACCTTGCCGACAGCGTTGACGCGATCCTACATTGCGCCGGGATCATCGAGCTGGACGCCGATCTCGCCGACCTTCGATGTACGAATGTCGGCGGTACCACGCGCATCCTCGAACTGGCCGAGGCCGGGTCGCGGGAGCCGGATCTGTTCCATGTGTCGACCGCCTTCGTTGCCGGCCGGCGCCGGACGGGTCGCATCTACGAGACCGAGCTGCGCGACGACCAAGGATTCGAGAACAACTACGAACAGTCCAAATTCGAGTCCGAAACGCTGGTGCGGGAGTGGGCGCGGCGCACCGGGCGCCGGGTCGTGGTGTTTCGGCCGAGCGCCCTGATCGTCGAGCGGCCGCCGCATCCGGACTTTCCGTTGCACCCGCTTTCGTTTCTTTCGACGTCGGCAGACAGCGGGATGCGCCTGTTCTCGGTTTCCGGACGACCGTTGCGCACCAATTTGTCAATGCGCCTGCGAGGTGATCTCAACGGCCACTTGAACTACATGCCGGCCGACGAGGCCGCCGACGAGATGGTTCGGCTGATGCGGCTGGCACCCGATGGCCTGAGTAGCTTCCACGTCGTTCACCATCACGACGTCGCTGTGCAAACTCTGGTCGAACTTTTCAACGCCGTGTCTCCGATCCCCTTGACGCTGGTCGAGGGACCGATTGAGAACCCCAATCTGCTGGAACGCCGCCTGCGGTGGGCCAGCGGATTCATGCCCTACCTGGAGCACAGCCGGACCTACGACACGACCGATGCCCGAGCGGTGATCGGAGAGCCGCACCGCCGGACGGTTGTCGACTTCGAGTACCTGCTGGGAAGCGTGGGGCGGTACAAGCGCTACTTCACGGTGAAATCCGAACCGCGCCAGCCCCGCGAGTCGGCGCCGGCGGTTGAACCCCTGGTATCGATTGGGCGTCCCTTCGATGTGACTGCCCACAGCGCCGACGAGGCTCGTCCCACGCGAGGGTTGACATTCATCGTCACGGTCGGACGAAGCGGATCCACCGCACTGTCGCGAATCCTCAGCGCGCACCCGGATGTGCTCAGCCTCAACGAGTTCTACCTGTCGGTGCGTGCTTCGTCGGCGGCCGATCACGTCCTGTCGGGTGAGCAGTTCTGGCGGATGCTGGCTGAGCCGCACCCGATCTTCGATTCGATGGTCCGGGGCGGTTCGGCCATGCCGGAGTTCATCTATCCACGACTGCAGGGGACCCGGTTCGATGCGAGCACGACCGGGATTCCCGCGATCTCCATGATGACGCTGCCGCATCTGACGTCGGACCCCGACGCCGTGTTCGACGCCCTTTCCGCGGAGGTTCCGTCGTGGCCGGAACAGACCTCGCGGCTGCACTACGAGCGTCTCTTCGCTTGGCTGGCAACATATTTCGGCGGGACTGTCGTAGTCGAGCTGTCGGCCATGTCGCTGAGCAGTGTCCCGTGGTTACGGGAGACGTTTCCGGACGCGAAGTTCGTGCACCTATTCCGGGATGGTCCGGACACGGCGGTTTCGATGAGCGACCACACCGGATTTCGCTTGATGGCGCTGATTCAGGACGCGCTGGAGCTGCTTGATTTCGATCCGGAGCGTCGCCATCCCGGGCTGCGGCTGGATCCGACGGCGATACCGATCGAGCTCGCCTCTTTGGTCGGCGACACCTGCGAGGTCGAATACCTGATGGGTCAGAACATGCCCGTCAGCCGATTCGCTCGTATGTGGAGCGAGCTGATCGTCACCGGCGAAGCCGAACTCGCCGATCTGGATGCAGACCGCTATCTCCCGCTGTCGTACGCCGACCTGGTGGCCGATACCCGGTCATCGCTGGCGCGGCTGGCGCGTTTCCTCGACGTCGACGCGGACCCGAAGTGGCTGGAATTCGGCGCCAGCGTCATCGACCCGAGGTTTACCGGCGCCTCTAATCGGTTGTCCGCGCAGGAACTACAGGCAGTCATCGAAAGCTGCGCTCCCGCCGTGACCCGTCTCGCGAAACATGCCGTTGCCACAGCAGCCAACGAAATTGGGGCGGCCCGGTAGACGGCGCAGTAGGCTGCGGCCATGGCGATCGACCGTGCCGCGCTTATCGCGGGCAGTATCCGACTTGCTTCAGGTGTCCACTTTCTCGTCGATCCGCTGGGTGCGAACCGGCTCTGGGGCGACCCTGGGGAGCCGACGCCGACGGCGCGACTGCTGTTGCGATCGATGGGCTACCGCGACGCATTGATCGGCGGGCTGCTCGCGACGGCGGCGCTGCGCGGCAAGAACACCCGCGGCTGGTTCCTGGCGTCCGGCGGAGCCGATGCGGCCGATCTGCTGGGCGGACTCAGTGTGCATCAAGAACTCAAACGCTCACAGCAGCTGATCGGCCTGGGCGGCGCCGTCATCGGAATCGGCGTTGGATTGTGGGGCGCGGCGCGGCCCGCACCTGCAGCGGCGGAGACGTTGGAGGACTGAGGCCCGCCGCGAGCCCGGATGGGGTTGACTGGTGACCGTCAATCGGCGAAGGGAGCGGACGTGGGTATCGGTGTCCTGACTTTTGCGACCGACGAGGGGATCGGCCCCGTCGAGCTGGGTAGAGCAGTTGAGGAGCGTGGGTTTGGGGCGCTGTTCCTTGCCGAGCACACGCACATTCCGGTCGAGGCGAAGACTGCCTACCCGCTGGGCGGTCCGATCCCGCGCAAGTATTACCGGACTCTGGATCCGTTCGTGGCGTTGACCGCGGCGGCGGGGGCCACCGAGAATTTGGTCCTGGGCACCGGTATCGCCTTGATTCCCCAGCGCGACCCGATCCTGACAGCCAAGGAAGTGGTGTCGCTGGATCTGGTGTCACAGGGGCGTTTCCGCTTCGGTGTCGGCGTGGGCTGGCTACGCGAAGAGATCGCCAACCATGGTGTCGATCCCGCTGTTCGCGGACGCGTGGCTGACGAGCGGCTGCGCGCGATGATCGAGATCTGGACACAGGAAAAAGCGGAATTCCACGGTGATTTCGTGAATTTCGACCCGATCTACGGGTGGCCGAAACCGTTGACGAAGCCGCATCCGCCGCTTTACATCGGCGGCGGGCCGGCCGGTTTCAAGCGCATCGCCCGGTTGAAGGCGGGCTGGATCGCGATGGCTCCCTCACCGAACGCGCTTTCGGGTCAGCTCGAAGAATTGCGCGCGGTGGCCGGGCACGACGTGCCGCTGATCAACATGCACATGGGGGAATCGACAGCGAAAGCCGTTGAGGGCTATCGTGATATCGGTGTTGAGCACGTTCTAGTAGAGCTGGAGACCGAGCCCCGAGACGAGACGCTTCGACGCTTGGACCAGTTGCGGGCCGAATTCGCAGAGGTTATGTAAGGCTAAGTGCCGCAAAATGTTTGGTAGGTTCCAAAGTCTTCAGGAGCCGGGCTGGTGTAGCGCTCGAGGCCTGGCCGCTCGTCGTAGGGAGCGGTCACGGCGTCGAGGAGCTGCTCGACTGGACCGAGATCGCCCGTCGTCGCCGCGGCCAGTGCCTCTTCGACCAAGTGATTTCGCGCAATATAGATCGGGTTCGTGCGATCCATCAATTCGGCGTCGGGGCGCAACCCGCGCCAGCCCGACATCCAATCGTCGAAGCCGGCGAGGTCGATGAACACACCGCGCGCGGGTTCGGCGTCGCCCCGGGCCGCGTGGCCGAGGTGGCGGAAGAACGAGGTGTAGTCGACGTGGCTTTCCTTGAGTAGCCGCAGCAACTGATCGGCCAGCGCCGTTACGGCCCCGGCCGCGACACTCGCTGGCAGGCCGAGTTTGGCGCGCATGCCAGACGCCCACATGGCGTCGTATTCGGTTTGGAATTCCCCGAACGTCTCCTCGGCGAACGCGACTCCCTCCTCGATTTCGTCGGATAACAACGGAAGCAATGCCTCTGCGAACCGGGCCAGATTCCACCCGGCGATGGCGGGCTGATTGCCGTACGCGTAGCGCCCCCAATGGTCGATCGAGCTGAAAACGGTGTCGGGGTCGTAGGCCTCCATGAACGCGCACGGGCCGTAATCGATCGTTTCGCCGGAGATCGTGGTGTTGTCGGTGTTCATCACGCCGTGGACGAATCCGATCAGCATCCACCGAGCGATCAACGAGGCCTGGACACCGACCACCGATTCGAACAGCGCGCGATACGGGTTTTCGGCCCCTGCCGCGCCGGGGTAGTGGCGCGCGATCGCATGGTCGGCCAGCCGTCGCAGCAGGCCGGCGTCGCGGGTGAGGGCCGCGTACTGGAAGCTCCCGACCCGCAGGTGGCTGCTGGCGACGCGGACGAGCACGGCCCCCGGCAGCAGTGAGTCGCGCTGCACCGGCCGCCCGGTGGCGACCACGGCCAACGAACGCGTCGTCGGGACACCGAGGGCGTGCATCGCTTCACTAACCACGTATTCGCGCAGCATCGGGCCGACCGCCGCGAGCCCGTCGCCACCACGGGCGAACGGTGTCGCCCCGGATCCTTTGAGGTGGATGTCGCGTACGCGGCCGTGCTCGTCGGCCAGCTCGCCCAGCAGCAGTGCGCGTCCGTCGCCCAACCGCGGGACAAGGCCGCCGAATTGATGCCCGGCGTAGGCCTGCGCGACCGGGACCGCGCCGCTGGGCAGCAGATTGCCGGCGAGAAAGCGCAGCCCGTCGGGACCCCGCAGCCAGGCGGCGTCCAGACCGAGCCCGGTGGCCAGCGACTCGTTGAGCACAAGCAGCTGCGGGGCCGGAGTCGTCTCGGCCTGCCAGCGCACCCCCATCTCGGGCAGCTCGCGGGCGAAGCGGTCTTGCAGGGGGACGCTGATCTCCGAAGCGACACTCACCCCATCGAGACTACGAGCATCGACGCACCCGGCCCTTTGGGTGCGGTGGCTACGCTGGCGGGATGAGCGCCAAAAGCCGTATTCGGGTCGGGCGTCTCTACGACGACATCGACCCCGACGACGGCCAGCGCGTCCTGGTTGATCGAATCTGGCCGCGGGGGATCCGTAAGGACGACCCACGGGTAGGCATCTGGTGCAAGGACGTTGCGCCGTCGAAAGAATTACGCGACTGGTACCACCATCAGCCGGAACGTTTCGACGAATTCGCGTCGCGCTACCAAGCCGAACTGACCGGCAACACCGCGCTCGACGAGCTGCGCCAGCTGGCCAAACGAGAGGTCGTGACCCTGGTTACCGCCACCCGGGAAGTGGAGGCAAGCCATGCGGCGGTGTTGGCGAAGTTGCTCAAAAGCCGCTGAATCGACGCGTGAGACGATCGTGCGATGCAGATTGGATTGCACGCTCTGGGAATCGGCGCCGGTGCCGATCGGGCGGTGATCGATGCCGTCGCTTCCTCGGCCGACGAATGCGGTTTCGCCACCTTGTGGGCGGGTGAGCACGTTGTCATGGTTGATCGATCTGCCTCGCACTACCCGTACTCCGATGACGGCGCCATTGCCGTTCCGGTGCAGGCAGATTGGCTTGACCCGATGATCGCGCTGGCGTTCGCCGCGGCGGCATCGTCACGGATCACCGTGGCGACGGGCGTCCTGCTGCTGCCCGAGCACAACCCGGTGGTGGTGGCTAAGCAGGCGGCGAGTTTGGACCGGTTGAGTGGCGGGCGGCTGACGCTGGGCGTGGGCGTCGGGTGGTCCAGGGAGGAATTCGCTGCTCTTGGAGTGCCTTTCGCGCATCGCGCGGCGCGCACCGCCGAGTACGTAGCGGCGATGCGCACGTTGTGGCGCGACGACATCGCCTCGTTCGGCGGGAAGTTTGTCGGCTTCGAGTCGATTCGGGTGAATCCCAAGCCTGTTCGCGATCGTCGCATCCCGATTATGTTGGGCGGCAACAGTGATCCAGCGCTGCGTCGGGTGGCAAGCTGGGGCGACGGTTGGTACGGATTCAACCTCGACGATGTGGCCGCGGTGCGCGATTGCGTTGGCAGGCTGGACCGGTTTTGCGTCGAGTCGGGCCGTGACCGTGCCGGGCTGCGGTTGGCAGTGGCACTTCGCAATCCGCGCGATAGCGACGTCGGCGCGTTAGCCGAATTGGGGGTCGACGAACTGGTCTTGGTGGCGACCCCGCCTGAGAGTGCGGACGCGGCCGCCGACTGGGTGGCCGCGCTCGCCGAACGGTGGATCAAGAACCGCAGGTAGGCCCCGGGGGGAGGGGGTAATCTCGCCGGAAGACATGAGTAACTCCGAAGCGATCCTGCCCCGCCAACTGACCGGCGTCAGCGCCGAGATCCGAAATATCGCGCCGCCGCCGATACCGCAACTGCCGGCGCCGTACGGCTTGCGTCTTGCTGATCCCGATATCGATGCCGAGTTGATCTCTGACTGGATGAACCGACCGCATTTGGCCGAATCGTGGGAGTATCCCTGGCCACCGGAGCGCTGGCGTCGTTATCTGCGTGCGCAACTCGACAGTGACTTCTCCCGCCCCTTCGTGGCCAGCCTGGACGGGGTAGACCACGGATACCTCGAACTCTACAGAGCAGCAAAGGATTCCATCGCGGCGAGATATGACTACGATCCCTACGATTTAGGGTTACACGTCGCCGTCGCCGATCTGGATTATCTGAGTCAGGGGCACGTCAGCTACTTGCTGCCGTACTTGTTGATCAGCATCTTCGAGCTTGAACCGGAGTGTCGCCGGATCATGTTTGATCCCGACCACCGCAACGTGTTGGCGCGCAAGTTCTGTGAGCGTGGTGGCTGCGTGTTTCTCGGCGAGCACGATATGTCCAACCGGCGGATGGCGCTGTACGTGCTGCCCCGGACGCCCGATGACGTGCCCCGGCCTCGCGAGAGCTGATCTGTCTCTGCGAAAGTGAACAGCCATGTGGGCTCGACTTGTGGCGGCGCCATGGGGGGTGCTGTGGCTGGTGAATGCGGCAACCTTCACCGTCACGCTCGGCGCGATTTGTGTGCTCGGATTCTCCGGCTTTGCCTCCTGCGGCTGGACGTGGCCACTGCTGTCGGTCCTGGGCTTCAGCGTGATCGCGACCGCGCTGATAACCCTTTCCCGGCGCCCGGTACAGCAGAGCTATGCGCGGACCGTGGCCGGATTGAGCCGGGCGCAACGCTCGCAAGCGGTCGGGGCGCTGCGGCGTGGTGAGGCCCCCTCCGATCCGGCGGTCTTGGCGGCCGCCATTCGCATCGGCAACCTCTCGATGGCGTACCAGCGGCGGGTGCCGCGGTGGCAGAAGAGGCTGGCTTGGTGCGTGCCGCTGCTGTGGGTGGTGGCCGGAGTGCTGGAATTCATCGGCAACAATGCGCGCGGCGCGCTGACCTGGAGTGCGCTGGCGCTGCTGGTGGCGGCTCGAATGGCCTGGGCATCGCAGCGAGCACGCCGATTGCCGCAACGCCTTGAGCTGGTGCGTTCGGCGGCCGCCTTGAGCCCGCCTGCACTGTCGGCGCTGGCTGATACCCAGGACTCCGCCGCGCCGCCGCCGAGCCGGCGTTTCCGTCTGGCCTTTGCGGCCGTGGTCGCCGTCGCAGTCGCCGGAGCAATCGTCGCGGTGTACCAGCAGGGCCAGCCCAGCCGGGACTGTCGTACCGCCAACGCGGTCGTTGGCTTCATCCACGCCCACCCCGACATGCTCGATTCCACGCTGATCAACCCCGGCGGGCCCGGCCTGGACAAGTACCAGGACTGGTCGGATCGACTGATCGCCTACTCGCAGCAGGTGTCCGCGCCCGATCTCGCGCCGCACCTGCGCCGCATCGCCAAGATCTCCACAGAGGCACTCAAGCTGGTGACTGAGGCGCGACAAGACTCCTTCGCAACCCAGCCCGGCGACGAAGTAGTCGCTCGGCAAGTCACCTACCACGCGATCATCGGCCAGCTGATCGACGACGACAAAGCCCTCATCCCGCCGTGCCACCCACACCGCTAAGCGGTTGTAGGCGAACAGGCTTAGCGTCAGTAGTCGAGCTGTGCCAGCGAGATGTCGCCGAGGCGTTGCGTGTCGTCCAGTGACAAAACGGCCGGCACCATTTCGCTGGTGACCAGCCCGTGGCTGCCGGTCAGCTCGTCGACGATGTCGAAACTTCGCGCGATCGACTCTGGGGTGTCGACGATGATGGTTGTCACCGGAACCCGCCGCGCGACCTGAAACATCTTGTCCCCGTGCGGTTTATGGTCGCCGTGGAACCCCCAGAGGCCACGCAACACCGTCGCCCCGCGGGCTGTTCCGCAGTGCAGCAGTCGCTGTACGAGTGCGCGGTGGATCGGCAGCGCCTCGTGCCGGGTGGTTTCGGCCGTGTACACCATCAGCTTTTGCCACAGGGTGCGTCCCTGGCTGTCCGTCATCGGTAGCTGCTGCGGGCGTGCGAACGTCTCTCCGTCGCGCTTGCACAATCGCACCCGTTCGACCGTCATCAGCGGGTCGGTCAGAATGTCGGCCAATTCCGTTGCGGCATCAGATGCCTGATCAGTTGTTCCGATGCCGATGATCATCATCGGAACATTGACATTGCGGCCGAAGAAGTGCGCCCGATGGCGCTGTCCGTGTGCTGTGCCGTCGACGCCGAGAAGCACGATGGCGCCGGCGAATCCATGTCGATACAGCAGGTCGCAGACTGCGTAGTGCGCCGGCTTCGCGCCGATGCGTTCTTGACGGCCGACATACACGGTCAGTTTTGTGGCGTCTCCGTTGTGCGCCTCGAAGCCGCCGAGCGCGTCGGTGCCTCGTCGCCGGGTGAACAGCCGCGCCCGCTCCAGGGTCAGTAGCCCGTGGCCGGTCATCGCGGCCACACCGTCGACCAGGGAGCGGATCTTGGGCTCAACGTCGACCGCGGCGATCGCCACCGCGGGATCCTCGGACAAGCTCAACGACACGTCGGTGCGCAGCTCGTGGCTCGACCCGAAACTTGCGATACCGCGCAGCATCACGCTGGTCGCGACGTCGTTGGCGCCGAACACGTCGAACATCGCATCGGCCAGAAAGCGCCCACCGTCACCGACGGCGCGTTGGCGCTCACCGAAGTACGCGGTCAACTTCAAGCAGGGCTGGTTCATAGCTGCTCCGCCAGCCATTGTCCAAGTAATGCCGCGGCCACGCCGAGCACGACGCTGACCACGCTGTTGGCGGTCGCCGCCCACATCCGACGCTCCTCGCCGAGGCGTTGGGTCTCCAGCATCCAGGTGGAGAACGTGGTGTAGGCGCCGACGAAAGCGGTGCCCGTCAGCATCGCCGTGTCCTTGCTCAATGCGAGGCCGCTGAGGAATCCGAGCGCCAAGGCGCCGGTGATGTTCACCGCCAGCGTGCCGACCGGAAATGGCCGCGCCACCCCGCGGGTGACCGTGCGATCCACCAGAAAACGCAGCACCGATCCGATGCCGCCAATGACAACGACACCGGTCCAGACCAACATGATCGTCGCGGTCATCAGCGAACCCGCACCCGGCGGACCAAAGCGGTGGCCAGATGCACTGCCAACAATCCCAGCACGATGCTGACGACCGTGTAGGACACCGCCAGCATCCAATGGCCGTGTTCAAGCATCTTCAGGGTTTCGACCTGCATCGTGGAGAAAGTGGTTAAGCCGCCACACAATCCGGTGCCCAGCACCGGCCGTCGATAGCTCGACAACGGCAGCCGCTCCAGCAGACGGGTGGTGAAATAGCCGATCAGGAACGCGCCGACGATGTTGACGGCGAATGTCGGCCATGGCCAGCCGGCGGGGTCAGGGACCGCAAGGGTGCTCAGCGCGGCGCGCGCCAGCGTGCCCAGCGCACCGCCGACGAAAACCGCGGCCAACTCGCGATAGTCGGGTTGTGCCACTGGTTTGTTCCCTTTCGTTTGGCAATGCGCTACGCAGCATAGAGCGACGTGAACGTCCGACGCGGGCACAATCTGTAGATATGGCCAACCCGCGAGCCGGTCAGCCGGCCCAGCCCGAAGACCTCGTCGATCTATCCCATTTAGTCACGGCGTATTACTCCATCCAACCCGACCCCGACGACGTTGCGCAGCAGGTGGCCTTCGGCACGTCGGGCCACCGCGGCTCGGCCCTGGTCGGTGCGTTCAACGAAGCCCATATCTTGGCGATCACCCAGGCGATCGTCGAGTACCGGGCCGCGCACGGCACGAGGGGTCCGTTGTTCATCGGCCGGGATACCCACGGTCTCTCCGAGCCGGCGTGGGTGAGCGCGCTCGAGGTGCTGGCCGCCAACGATGTGGTTGCCAAGATCGACTCGGCCGACCGCTACACGCCGACTCCGGCAGTCAGCCACGCCATCCTTACCTACAACCGCGGCCGCACCGACGCGCTGGCCGACGGGATCGTCGTGACGCCGTCGCACAACCCGCCGGCCGACGGCGGCTTCAAGTACAACCCGCCCAACGGCGGCCCGGCCGATGCCGACGCGACCAACGCAATCGCCAAGCGCGCCAACGAGATCCTGCGCGCCCGTGGTGCGGAGGTGAAGCGGGTCCCGCTGGCCCGCGCGCTGCAGACCGCCCAGCGCCACGACTACCTGGACGCCTACGTCGCCGATCTGCCGAACGTCGTCGACGTCGACGTGATCGGTAAGGCCGGGGTCCGGATCGGCGCCGACCCGCTGGGCGGGGCCAGCGTGGATTACTGGGCCGCTATCGCCGAACGGCACAGCCTGGAGCTGACCGTGGTCAATCCGCTGGTCGACGCGACCTGGCGGTTCATGACGCTTGACCATGACGGCAAGATCCGGATGGACTGCAGCTCCCCGAATGCGATGGCATCGCTGATCGCCAACCGCGATCACTACCAGATCGCCACCGGCAACGACGCGGACTCAGACCGCCACGGCATCGTCACTCCCGACGCGGGGCTGATGAATCCCAATCACTACCTGGCGGCGGCCATCGACTACCTCTATACGCATCGACCGTCCTGGCCGGCCGGCATCGCGGTCGGCAAGACCGCGGTCAGTTCGTCGATCATCGACCGGGTGGTCGCGGGCATCGACCGCAAACTCGTCGAGGTGCCCGTCGGGTTCAAGTGGTTCGTCGACGGCCTGATCGGCGGCACCATTGGCTTCGGCGGCGAGGAGTCGGCAGGCGCGTCGTTCCTGCGGCGCGACGGATCGGTGTGGACTACCGACAAGGACGGCATCATCCTGGCGCTGTTGGCTTCCGAGATCCTCGCCGTCACCGGCGCCACACCCTCGCAGCAATATCAGGCGCTGGCCGACAAGCACGGCACACCGTTCTACGCCCGGGTCGACGAACCCGCCGATCGCGAGCAGAAGGCCCGGCTGGCCAAGCTGTCGGCCGACCAGGTGACCGCGACGGAGTTGGCGGGGGAGCCGATCACGGCAAAGCTGACCGCCGCGCCGGGCAACGGCGCCGCACTGGGTGGATTGAAGGTGACGACCGCCAATGCGTGGTTTGCTGCAAGGCCTTCCGGTACCGAGGATGTGTACAAGATCTACGCTGAATCCTTCAACGGGCCCGAGCATTTGGCCGAGGTGCAAGAAACGGCGCGCGAGGTAGTTAATAAAGTCATTGGGTGACTTGTTCCCTCCGTCTTGCCCGCCCGGGGGGCGCGGGTTGTCTTCAGTTCGGTTGCCGCGCGAAGTTTGGATTCTGAGCTGGGCAAATATCATGATCGCGCTCGGCTACGGCGTCGTCTCACCGGCGTTACCGACCTTTGCGCGCACGTTCGGGGTCAGCATCAAGGCGGTGACCTTCTTGGTTACCGTCTTTTCATTGGCCCGATTGTGTTTCGCACCGGTAAGCGGGTTACTGGCCCAACGGTTGGGTGAGCGGCGTATCTATATCGGTGGTTTGCTGATCGTGGCGGTATCCACAGCCGCGTGCGCATTTTCGCAGACTTACTGGCAATTGCTGCTTTTCCGTGCGCTCAGCGGCATCGGGTCGACAATGTTTTACGTTTCGGCGCTGGGCCTGATGATTCACATCAGCCCGCCCGATGCGCGTGGACGGATCGCGGGACTGTTCACCACCTCATTCATGGTGGGCGCGGTCGGGGGGCCAGCGGTCGGCGGCCTGGCGGCGGGGTGGGGGCTGACCGCCCCCTTTGTCGTGTACGGCGTCGCAATGCTCGGTGTGGCGGTGGTGCTGTTCTATAGCCTGCGGAATTCGGAGCTGGCCGCGCCCCCGCCCCCGACACGAGCGACGGTGACGATGCGCGAGGCGCTGCGGGTCCGCGCGTATCGATCGGCGCTGCTGTCAAATTTCGCAACGGGCTGGGCGGCGTTTGGGCTGCGCGTCGCGCTGGTCCCGCTGTTCATCGCCGACATCATGCACGGGAGCGTCGGCGTCATCGGTTGGGTGCTCGCGGCGTTCGCGGGCGGGAATGCTCTAGCCGTCGTGCCCAGTGGCTACTTGTCTGACCGGATGGGACGGCGCACGTTGTTGATCGTCGGCCTGGCGGCTTCCGGGGTGGCGACCGCCTGGCTTGGCCTCGTGTCGACATTGCCGGCGTTTCTGGTCGCGGCGGTGGTGAGCGGCGCGACGACCGGCGTCTTCATGTCACCGCTGCAGGCCGCCGTCGCGGACATCCTGGGTGGTGAGGCTCGCGCGGGCCTCCCCGTAGCGCCGGTCCAGATGGTGACGGATCTGGGCGCGATCGTCGGGTCCATGGTGGTCGGCTGGGCCGCCGAGCAGCTCAGCTATACCTGGGGCTTCGCGATTAGCGGGGCCGTGCTGCTGATCGCCGCGGTCGGCTGGGTGGTGGCACCGGAGACCAGGACGATCATCGATCCGGCACCGGATCTCTTACCGTCTGAAGCGGACCTGGATGCCGTCTGAGCAGCAACTTTGAAGGACCGTTGCCGGTGGTGTAGCTTCGATGGGCACGACATCTTGGGGCTATGGCGCAGTTGGTAGCGCACCACACTGGCAGTGTGGGGGTCAGGGGTTCGAATCCCCTTAGCTCCACTTTTTTGAACAGGTAGTTTATGAATCTTGCGGCTCGGTCGAAGCCGTCTGACACCGTCTTGACGACAGTTTTGACGACACTTGCAGCTTGGCGCCGCGACCACTTCCGCGCGGCTCTCGGCGGTATCGAAGCGGTCTGTCGATACCTAATGCCGAGCTACCTCGTCGGACGTATCGTCATGGGCCCCGACGGGTTCACTCCAACCGTGCTCAATTCGGCGCATCTCGTGCTGGCATCTAATGAAACATCGGTCGCGAGTGCCTTCGTAGGACTGCTGATCCTAGGTAGCCGCGCGAAAAGCTAAGAATATGTTGGTTTTTGAGGTTATGCGCTTGCGAGGATGAGGTCGACCGCTTTTTCGGCGATGGCTAAGACGGTGGCGTTGGTGTTGGCCGCCGGGACTGACGGCATCACCGAGGCGTCGACCACCCGAAGATCGTCGACACCGTGCACCCGCAGCTCGGTGTCGGTCACCGCGTTTGCATCGGCCCCCATCCGGCACGTGCCCACGGGGTGGAAGTAGGTCCCGACACTCTGGCGGAGGTAGGCATGCAGCTGCCGATCCGTTGTGATGTGCGCGCCGGGAACGACCTCGGCGTCGCGCCAGGCTCCGAGGGCAGCGGCGGCTCCGACGTCGCGAGCCGCGCGGGCCGCACGCAGCATGAAGGCGACGTCGCGTTCGTCGGTGAGGAAACCGGGGTCGACCAACGGTGCAGCGGCCGGGTCCGACGAAGCCAGCCGCACGGTCCCGCGGCTGTGCGGGCGGAGCATCGCGAACTCGATCGAGTATCCGGGCATGGGAGCGGCCCGGCCCGGCGGGGGGAGGGGCACGTCGCAGAAGAGGATGTGGGTGTCGGGCGCCGTTGAGGCGGGATCGGTGCGAACGGCCGCCAACGCGTCGCAGTGGTTGGTGGCCCCAGCAGGCATTGGCTGAGATGCCGAGTAAACCAGTACCCCCAGTGGATGGTCGGCTAGATTGGCGTCGACGCCGGGCAGGTCAGAGACGATGTCGATGCCCCGCTGCCGTAGGTGCTGGGCCGGACCGATTCCCGCGAGCTGTAGTAGATGGGGTGATCCGATTGCGCCGGCGCACAGAATGATCTCGCGTTCGGCGTGAACTGTGCGCTGGTCGGAGCCGCCTCGGCCATACTTCACTCCAGCGCAGCGGCCGCCAGTCACGATCAGGCCGGACACTGCGGCGCCGGTGTGCACGGTCAGGTTGGGCCTGTTCAGGTTGGGTCGCAGATACGCGTCGGCCGCCGACTGGCGTCGACCTGCGACGATATTGCGGTCATACCAGCAGACCCCCTCGGACTGGGCGCCATTCAGATCGTCGGACACCGGATACCCATGTTGCTCACAGGCCCGGAAGAAGGCCTCCGCCGCGGGATGAATGTCGGTCGCGCGCTCGATGGTCATTGGACCTTCCGTGCCGCGGAAATATGGATCAAGGCCCCGGGTGGTTTCGGAGCGTTGGAAGTACGGCAACAGGTCGTCGAAGCCCCAGCCCTTTGCTCCCTCAGCTGCCCAGTGGTCGTAGCTGGAGCGGTCAGCACGCAGGTGCGCCATCGCATTGATGCCGCTACATCCACCAAGCACCTTGCCTCGTGGGTACGGCAACGCGGCGCTGTCGAGCCCGGCCTGTGGCACTGTCTGCAAGCCCCAGTCGACCACTGAAGTCAGCAGAGTCGGCCACATCGCAGGCACGGTCATCGCGTCAGGTCCGCGGTCTTTGCCCGCCTCGATGAGGAGGACTCGCCGATCTGGCTTCTCACTTAGGCGCGACGCGACAACACATCCGGCGGTACCTGCGCCGACCACGACGAAGTCGAAAGATTCCATACCAAACGACGCTATGGCCGCGCCTGACCAGCGGGTAGCCGCTGCGTGCGGCGGCAGTGTCGCAATGTGCGAAATCCCTCTCCGAATTTTTTCGGGCGGCTGGGGCGTCTATGTAGACGAAGGTGTCCTCAGAAGGAGTCATCAGTTGACGGACGACGCGAGCGTGCCGGCGGCGCACGGATGGATTACGGCTCGGTCATTGGAAGACGCGGTGACGTTGTGCGGTGCGGCGTTTTATCCGCAGCAGGACATCGGTGTTCTCGATGATCCGAGGGCCTTCTCACTTACCCAGCGCGTGGGCACTCTAGGCCCGATCACCGTCGGCGAGGTCACGTTCGGGTCGCCGGTCTGGATGGATTGCGGGGAAGATCGCAGCGCCTACCACGTCAACGTGCCGCTGTCAGGGCGCTTGGAGTCCACGCACCGTGGCCAGCACATGTCTGTGCGGCACGGGGTGGCGGCGGTGTATCACCCCGAGGGTCACACGGCTATTTCCCGATGGGAAGGGGGTGGTCGGACGCTGTTCGTGAAGCTCGACCGTGGCTGGGTCAACGACGCGCTCGCGCACAGTCTCGGTCGCGAACTGACATCCCAAATCGACTTCCATGCCGCGATGCCCACCACGTCCGGGCCGGGGCGCAGCTGGATCGAGATGCTCCTGTTGCTCAAGAGGCAACTATTCGCGCCCGACAGTCTGATTCACCGACCGCTGGTCGGCCTGCCGATGATCGACAGTCTCGTTTGGGGGTTGTTGTTTGCTGCTGGACATCGCGAGCGAGAGGCGGTCATGCGTGGTTCAGGTCACCTGGCGCCCAGCGCGGTTCTCGCTGCCATCGACATCATCGAGGCGGAATCCGAAATGCCGTTGACGGTGTCCGCCCTGGCGGTCCGCACCAGCGTCAGCGTCCGGACTCTCTACGACGGGTTCCGGCGGCATTTGGGTACCACCCCGATGGCATATCTACGGGACGTGCGACTTCGCCGGGCCCACGAAACGCTGCTCGAGTCTGATCCCAGCGTCAGCACGGTTGCCGCCGTCGCCCACCGCTGGGGCTTCACCCACCACGGTCGATTCGCGGCGGCATATGCCAACCGCTACGGCGAGAAGCCGGGAACTACTCTGCGGCGCACGACGTTTGGCGCAGCGAGGCTTCGCACTATTCGGCCATAGGTCTGCACTCGACAGCTAGGCGACGGTCTGTCGCCTACATAACCTAGACGTGTGCGGGATCCCGCCCGCCGACGAGACATTCAAAACTCTTTGCTCAGTGGCGATTTCGGGACCCTGGACGACTCGCGGAACGATGGGACGAATGATCAGTAGCGGACGAGCGGCCCTCGAATTCATATGTTTGCGTTTCGGCAACGACGAGCCGCTATATGGACTTGCGGATGTCTCGGCACGTACCGCCGGGCTGTTGAGTGCAGTCTCGGCACTCTCGCACTCGCTTTGCGAGACGTGGGTCCATACCGACACGGTGATCTGCGAGGTGGCGATCACCTACGAGCGTCGTGACGGCTCGCAAATCACCTTGCCGTGTATCGACGTCTTCCGAGTGAGCAACGGTCTCATCGCCGACTACCGCGGTCCGCTGTTTACCACTGCGACCTGACCCACCGGACGGCCGATCATCAACACCAAGGAGTGCGGGATGGATTCAAATCATGCGGGTTTCACAGCTCTGCGGCCCTCACACGAGTTGGCCATGCGCTATCGGGCCGAGGGCTGGTGGCGGGATACCGGGCTCGTCGGGGATCTTCGCAAGTGGCGTGACGCGGCACCCGATGCTGTGGCCATCGAGGCGATCGCCGACCGGCAGCGCAGGACCGTCACCTACCGGACCTACGCGCAGATGGCGGAACGGTTTGCCGGCGCTCTGTACGAGCTCGGGGTTCGCCGGGGACAGGTCGTGGCTATGCAGCTGCCGAACTGGTGGCAGGCGTGCGCCATGTACGTCGCAGCTGCCCGGCTACGAGCCGTCGTCGCCCCGGTGATGACGACCATTCGCGGTCGCGAGCTCGAACGACTCCTCGTCCGTGCAGCGGCTGGCGTGTTCGTGACCGTCGACCGATGGGACGGTTTCGACCATGCCGAACTGGCCCGTTCGATCACACCCCGACTGCCGGAATTGCGCCACCTCGTCGTCTTTGGGCAGCCGGGGCTGGGCACCGAGATCGACTTCGGCGAGTTCTTCGAGAACACTCCGTGGGAACAGCGGCACTCCGTTGCGCTCGATGACGCGCGCGAGGATCCCGATGCGGTGTCCATCCTCCTCTACACCTCAGGTACGTCCGGGCAACCCAAGGGCGTCTTGGGCACGCAGAACACCTGGTATGCGGGCAGTTCGGGACTGGCCGCCGCCGAGGAGATCACACCGTCAGACGTGATTTTCACCCCGCACAGTGCGATGTACAGCCTCGGTACTGTTTTCTCTCTGTATCTGCCGCTACAGACTGGGGCTCGGACGGTCCTGCTGGAATCGTGGTCGGGATCGGCGGCCTTGGAGGTCATCGAGCAGGCCCAGGTGTCCGTAATGATGGCCGCGCCAAACTATTACAGCGATCTGGTGGCCGCGTCGGTGGAGCACCGGCGGACGTCGTTGCCAGCGCTGCGTGTCATGGCAGCCACCGGCACGACGATTCCGAGCCGCGTGGTACGCGATGTGATCACGACCTACGGCATCGGGCTGCGGTCGGAGTGGGGCATGACGGAAGTCGGCTGCGCGACCATGACCAGAGCCGAAGACCCCGTCGACTGGGCGCTGCGCAGCGACGGACGGCCCTTCCCGAGTTGTGAGCTCGAGGTCCGCTCTGACGAGCCGGTTGCGTCTGCATCGCCGGGGCGGCTTTTCGTGCGCGGTCCCGGGGTGTGCCTCGGCACTCTTCACGGCGACGACAACGAACTGTCTGTCATCAGTGAACATGCCGACGGTTGGTATGACACAGGTGATCTCGTCACTTGGGATGGCCGCGGTGGAATCCGACTTCTCGGACGCGTCGCCGACAGGGTTGGTGGTGCGTTCATGATTCCGGTCGCCGATGTCGAAGACGTGCTGCGCCAGCACCCCGCTGTCGCCGACGTCGCGGTGGTCGGCTACCCCGACGAGCATGACGGCGAGCTCGCGTGCGCCGTGATCTCCGTCGAAGGAAACACACCGCCCACTCTGGCCGAACTGCGCGGACACCTTACCGGCCAAGGAATGACCCAGTGGTACCTGCCGGCTCGGCTCGAAATCCTCGACGAATTACCGCGGAACTCGACCGGCAAGGTGCAGAAGCACCTGCTCCGTTACTGGCTGAGCGGCGCGGACTAGAAACGCCACCCGACGAGAGGCCAGTTGTTCTTCCCGGCCCGCGGGTCTCTAGCTGTCCACATAGAGCCTCGACGAACTCGATGTGCGCGTCCGGCGATGAATTCGACCACGTATCAAACAGTGCTGCTTGGCATTTCGCGCATTGCTTCTAACGCGTCGCAGCCAAATGTAAGGCGGACAGCGATTCTGGTGGCGATGCCGCGTCTAAGGCACCCGTTCGGCCCGCGAAAACACTTGTCCGGAGAATTTGGCTGCTCAGCCGCCGCGGCTTTTTGGGCCCGGCGGAAGCTTCGAGTTGTCGTGGACAATACGACTTTGCCGATATGGTCGCGAACTGCGCGGCGCCGTTGGTGGTCAGGCCCGGATTGTTGTCTCGCAGGTCGTTGAGGAGTTGAAGGCCGGATACGCCTCGAGAAATTAAGCCGCACACCGACTTTCCGGCCTCGATCGCTTGGCCCGGGTCCTGGAAGCCGATCCCTGCCTTCGTCAGGTCGTCGATGAAGACCTCGTTGCTCTCATCTGTGGCCGCCTCGCCCTCGCCGTGTATGGGGTACGCCGGTGGCGCGACAACGATTCCCAGCGAGACGCCCAGAAGTGCTAAGAAAAGTTTCACGAATCCTCCCTCGATGGTACGAAAATCATTGTGGTGCGGTTCTTTACCCCAGCTTGCATTCGGAACCGGTGCCCGTGACCTCTTCGCCCTCTGTCACGTGCACGGCGTGTACGCCAGGGGTTGTTCTGAGTTTGGCGACCAGGTCATCGAGGTTGGCCTCGTCGACGTTCCAGTGCTGCACTTGTTCGGGCATCTCCTGCAGCTGGGCGATGATGCGGTCGAGCTTGACCGGACCCGTGCGACGCTCGCCGGTGATGGTGGGGGCGTGGATGCCGGTCGAGCTGACGACGCGCGCCGCCGGGGCGCCCAGCGCACCCCCCCGCCAGGCTGTCCAGGGTCGCCTCGTTGACCAGGCCGCTGGGGAAGCCGGGCACGGCGGCCGCCGCGACGCTGGTGGCCGGTAGTGCGCTGGAGGCCAGCCTGATCGCCGGGGTGGCGGTCGCCCAGCTGGGTGGCACCGATAACTTGCCCACCGTTGGCGCGTTGCCTAGTACTGCCGATACGGGCTTAGCCGGGACGGCCGCGGCGACGTGCCCCGGGGACGTCAGGCCGGCGCCTAACGATGATTTGGACATCGCGGCGAAGTTCGTACCGACCTTTGCGAGCGAGTGGCCTGCGTCGTACAGCTGGATGGCTTCGGTGATCTGGTCGTCAGTCAAGCCCTGACGGCGGACGGGTACGTCAGCATCGCGAAGCAGCCTGATGACACTGCCCTTGCTGAGGCCGAAGCTCTTGGCTATGGCAGTCGACGGCTCGCCTGATTCGTAGCGAGTGATGATCTCGGCGATGGCTTGTGGTTTGAGGCGCTGATCGAGCTTGAAGGGCTTGGGCGGGGCGGCGGGATGTCCCTTGATGGCGAGTGAAAACTGCCGTCATGGCTTCTGACCAGCGATTTTGTTAAAATAGCGACGGATCTCTGGAACGAGTCAAGTTTCGAGTAGCGTTGCAGTAGCTCCACCAAGATCAATGGCATTTTGCGTGCCTCGTTTGAGGCTTCTGACGACAACGGCAGGCTCCTCGGCGACCGCGACTGAAAAGCGGGGTGGCGCAGGAATGCCGCAAATCACGGACTCGTGGCTGTCGCAAGTCGGCTGTCTCGCACAGCGGATGGAACATTCGATTGACGTTGCACGGTTCGACGTAGCTGCCGGTCGCGGTTGTTTGACGCTACTTCCCCAAACGGGAAAGGCGTTGTGTCGCAACCATAGTCAGACGCGTCCATTAGACGGCACGACTTTAGTCGATGTCATTGCGCCTAATGGTCGATCACCGCGCGAGCCACTTCGGTCACTTGTGGAACGCACAGATATCCAAGGCGATTAGGAGCGATGCGGTGAAGTGGTAGCTGGTACCGACCGCGGATTGGCTCACTCGATCGCCGTAGGCGTCGGCCAGTGCGTGTAGCGCTCGCCAGCCCGTGCAGTGGCCGCAGATGATGTACCGAATATCAAAGGGTTCCAGGCCGTCGACTGTTTCGGGGATGATCCGTTCCATGACCCCACCAAGATGTAAACCGCCCATCACGGCGTGGATCGGGATATCGGGAAACAGGCGGCGCACTTCGGTGCATACATTGACGATGCCGGCGTGAGAGCAGGCACTAAAGACAATGAGGCCCAGATCGCGAACGTGGACAACCAGCATCCGCTCGTCTAGAAGCAACGGATCCGGTTGCCAGTCCGCGGATCCGCCGGCGGGTCGGCACATGTGATCATCACGGCCCTTCTCAAAGGCCGTAACCCGCGGGATCTCGCCGCTGTAGTACGCGTGCCCGTCGCCCAGCAAGCGAGCCTCGTCGTCGTTGACCACCGTCGCGCCATGGCTTCGAAGCTCGTCTGGTGTGGGCACCATCTCGACCGGTATCACCGCGCCACGCGACAGTCGCACCGCGCGCTCGTTGAACATCTGGGAATTGACGTGCACGGTCACCGATCCCCGTTGTGCGACGATCGCATCGACGGCCGCTGTCAGCGCCCCTATGTGGTCCCAATGTCCGTGGGTGATCGCGATTTCCTCGACGGCTCCCAAATCGAGGTCCAGGGAGTCGCAGTTCCGAAGGAACGCAGCGGGTTCGGTACCGGTGTCGAACAGAAACGCGTGCTCGGCGGCGGCTAACCGGGTACGGAGCAGTAGGCCATAGCCAAGGTTGGCCACAAGCAGCGAATGGCCTGAGATGATCCTGGCGCCGCCGTTGATGACGTTGTCAATTTCGGAGCGGGCGAACGGCGTCTTGCTCACATAGGTGTCGCTGACGTTGTCGCTGATGACATCGACCTGCAACGAATCCAACGCAACCAGCGCTTCAACGGCGAGGCTCACCTCTTCACCCACCCGCCTGACCCAGAGACGGCAACCAGAGAGCATGGCATCTGCACGATGGTACGCAGGCACCGTCACGTCAGGAGGCTGCGATCACAGCGCGGCTCATCGCAGCGCGCAGGAAAACTTCCCCTGCCCACCGCGCCGAGAGTCTCGGTGGGCACGCCGTCGATGACGACGGCTGGCCACTGATCAACACCGCCTTCGCCAGGCCGGCATCGTCACGTGATCGGTTACATCGGGTCCGACGCCGTGGGGCGAAGCCGCTGGCTTAAACCGAGCACCTAGCGACGCCGACCGCCTAACGCGACAACAGAGCCGACCGTGAATGCAACTCGGCGTCCGACACCACCGTCGTCACCGTCCGCTTCGGGGCTGGTCCACTCCACCTGAGCTGTACCGGACAGCTGAAGGCTGGCGCCGGTGACAAAGTCGACGAACAACAGGGCAGCCTCATCGTCGACCGCCAGGTTGCCGAAGCTGTTGAACATGTTGTTGCCCGGGTAATCCGGCCACCACAGCCGTGTGGGGGAGTCGACCCGGACAAATCCGGCCGGACCTCCGCGGTGCGACGCATCACTGCCCCGGGTGGGATGCGTTGTACCCAGGAAGAAGGTATCCGCGGCTTCGATCATCGCCCGATCAGCGGCGATCAAAGATGTTGTGTGCCTTGAGTGTTCCACGGGAGAGGTGACCGCGGAGACGTAGATGTCGCGCCGGTGGATGTACTGCGGGCAGTTCCCGTACGCCTGGTCGACGCGCACCGTCATGCCCGCGTTGTCCCGATCGACGAGGCTGCCGTTGATGCGTATTCTGCGTCGGGCAGCGAACTCGATGGCGATCAACCCGATCTGTTGTCCGACGGGCATTCCATGCAGGGGATCGCCTTCGCGCGCTGCGGCCGCGATCTGCAACGTGTCGTTGCAGCCGCGCAAGAATCCCGGCTGTCCCGACAGGGGGGAAATCCACAGCAACCCCTCGCCGTCGCGTCCGGTCAACGCGGCAAACCGCTGCCTGGTCAGGAACTGGGTAGCACCTGCGGATAATTGGTTCGCGCCGAGCATGTTCTCCAGCCGTTTTGCGGCGGCTTCGACGCCGGCCCGGCGTTGGGTGGCTATCTCACCCTCGTGAAAACCCGTTACGGCCACAGGCTGAGCAACGCCGCCGGTGGTGCAAAACTTCCCGTTGCCTGACCCGTACCGTCGTCAGCGAAATCTTGCGTCCTGGTACGCGTTGCTCGCGTGCTTCAGCTTCGCAACGCTGCCCGGCCTGCGGCACGGTGACAACAGCTCGAGGACCGCGTCAGCCATATCGCGGGCCTTCGATACCACCGGGTCGATGTTGTGTGGCTCCTTCGCGAAGCGCAGCGCCGCGGCTCTCAACTCGGCCTTCTCTTCGTCGGTGGGTGCGTGGTGGCCCAGCCAGTGGTCGCCAAGAAACCAAAAGACCCGCACCGCCAGGTCGTCGGCGTGCTCAAGTTGACTCATATTTCAGAATTCGAAGCTGTGCGCCCTACGGATGGGTGTTTCACATCACCAGGGCGCGGACCGGGCGCCCCGGGACGCAAATCCGGTCAAGACGCACCGGTGGCTCAGCGCCTCCGGGGCTTATGAGTGCTCACCAGGTCGCGGATCAGCAGCCCCACCAAGGCCGCCACGCATAGTGGCACGTACAGCCTGAAGTTGTTTGAGGCGTGCTCATACAGCGCGATGTAGGCGATCGTTACGAGCGCCATGATGGTGAGCAGAATGTCGCGGATAACCTTGTCCGTGCTCATGCTTCGACCTAACTTTTCGGTCGGCAGTTTGCCGCGAACATCAGCATAAACCTCCCAACCTCATTTCTCACCGACCTATTTCGCGCGCCGCTGAAATGACGTGAATTGCGCGATACAGTCGTGGCGATTCTGCGACACACGGCTCATCATTTTCACCGACCGGAGATCTCGCGGAAAACGGCTACCACCTCTGCACGAGCGAAGCGCAAGCTCTACTCTGACCCCATGGCACCGACGCCGCGCCCGCGCCGATCCGCTCTCTATCTCCCCGGCAATAAAGATCGAGCACTCGAGAAGGGGAAATCGCTACCCGCGGATGTGTTGATTTTCGATCTCGAGGATGCGGTAGGCCCCGACGCCAAAGTCGATTCCAGAATCAGGGTGTGTGACGCGGTCTCGTCAACGGGCTATCGGCCTCGCGAGATTGTGGTGCGCATCAATGGTGCAGGCACCGACTGGCATGACGACGATCTGGCCGCCGTGGCCGGTTCGGCCGCCGACGGTGTGCTGGTGCCGAAGGTCGAGACGGGACAAGAGGTCCAAGCGCTGGCCGACGCGCTCGACGCGCTCGACGCGCCGCCGTCGTTGCAGCTGTGGGCGATGATCGAAACGCCGCGGGCGATATTGCGGGCCGAGGAGATCGCCTCGGCCAGCGATCGATTGACTGTGCTGGTCGTCGGCACCAACGACCTGGTGAACGATCTCCATGGCTTGCACGTACCCGGGCGTGCGCCCGTCGCCCCGGCGTTGTCGTTTGCGGTATTGGGTGCGAGGGCTGCGGGGAAAGCCATCTTGGACGGCGTGTTCAACACCATCGCCGACGAGGCTGGCTTCCGGGCCGAGGCTCAGCAAGGCCGCGAGCTGGGTTTCGACGGCAAGACGCTGATCCATCCGTCCCAGGTTGGCCCGGCGAACGAACTGTTCGGCCCCTCGGAACAGGAATTGGCCGACGCACGCAAGATCGTCTCGGCCTACCAGGAAGCCCGGGCAGCGGGAACCAGCGTTATCACCGTCGATGGCCGCATGATCGAAAGCCTGCACGTGCGCGATGCTCAGCGGATCCTCGCGCTGGCTGACCTCATTTCCGAGCTGCAATCCCAATGACGGTCCGCCCGAGCCCATTTCGGGCCGATCTCCTGCAAGGGAAGGTCGCGCTGGTGACCGGTGGGGCTACCGGACTCGGACTGGAGATCGCGCGGGTATTGGGCACTCACGGCGCGCGTGTGGCCATCTGCAGCCGAAAAGAACCCAATCTCCAAGCCGCGGTTGCGGCGTTGCGGGAACAGGGCATTGAAGCCAGCTACGGCGTGTGCGATGTTCGTCGTGGCGACGAGGTGACGGCGGTCGTCGAGGAAGTGTTGGCCACCTTCGGCCGACTCGATGTGGTGGTCAACAATGCCGCCGGAAACTTCCCGGTGCCGATCAGTGAACTCAGTCCTAACGGATTCAAAGCAGTGGTCGACATCGACCTGCTGGGAACGTTCAACGTATCCAAGGCGGCATACGACCTTTGGCTGCGCGATCACGGTGGTGCAGTGGTCAACATCAGCGCGGCGATCCAGTACCGCGGCATGGCCTTGCAAGCGCACGTCGTTGCGGCCAAGGCCGGTGTTGACGCGTTCAGCCGCGCCTGTGCGATCGAATGGGGGCCTAACGGTGTTCGGGTCAATGTCGTTGCCCCCGGGGCGATGTCGGGAACCGAGGGGGTCCGCAGAATCGCCGGCGACGACCAGCACCGGGCTATCCAGAATCCGCTGCGACGTCCCGGCTCGACCACCGAAGTCGCCGAGACGGTGCTGTTCCTGGCCGGCGACGCCGCGTCTTATGTGACCGGAGCAGTGCTGGTGGTCGACGGCGGTGGCTGGTTGACCGCCAGCGGCGTACCGGATCTACCGGGCTATCACTGACAACGATCACGCAACGGCGAGATCACGGCCCAGGCTCGGAGTCTCCTGGCCGATTAGGTGTTTTGCCCCGATCCGCATTATTCTTGCCCGCGGCTCATTGTCGACTCAGGAAAAGTAGATGCTGATTCAGCCCACCCTGCGACGGGCACAATCGCCGCGCAGCGCTCAACGTGTGATCTTCCCGAAGATCGGTCAGTGCTTCGACGTCGAAGTCACCCGGGAGACCGACGGGTGGCTCGTCCAGATCCCCGAGATCGCCGCGATGGCTCGTACCGGCCGCCGCTCGACCATCGAGTTGGTGGCGCGCGAGTGCATCGCCGCTCGCACCGGCATCCCGATGGGTTACATCAGCGTCTACGTGACGAAAGAGACCCGCTAGCGCCGCAACTGCGGTGCTCAGATTTTCACGGTCAGCGGCCAGACCTTCCAAATGTCGTCGCAATACTCCGCGATCGCGCGATCGGATGAGAACTTACCGCTGCGCGCGGTGTTCAGGATCGACATCTTGGTCCACGACTCCCCATCCAGCCACGCGGCGCTCACCCGGCCCTGGCACTCCACGTAGGAGGCGTAGTCGGCGCACACCAGGAAGGGGTCGTCGTAACGCAGGTTGTCCACCAACGGCTTGAACACCTCGGTGTCGCCGTGCGAGAACGTCCCGTCGGCAATCAGATTCAGCACCGCGCCCAGCTCGTCGTTGCTGTCGATGTACTCCGCCGGGCGGTATCCGCGTGCCTTGAGCGCCTCAACCTCGTCGACGGTCAGGCCGAATAGGAAGAAGTTCTCTGCTCCGGCCTCTTCGCGAATCTCAACGTTGGCGCCATCGAGCGTGCCGACCGTCAGGGCGCCGTTGATCATGAACTTCATATTGCCGGTGCCCGAAGCTTCCTTACCGGCGGTCGAGATCTGCTCGGAGACATTGGCGGCCGGATAGATCAGGTGCGCGTTCTGCACGTTGAAGTTCGGTATGAATGCGACCTTTAGGAACTTGTTGACCATCGGGTCGTTGTTGATCGTGTCACCGACGGCGTTGATCAACTTGATGATCCGCTTGGCCAAGAAGTAACCGGGCGCTGCCTTGCCGCCGAAGATGAAGGCGCGCGGCGGAATTGAGAGCTCCGGGTTTTGCTTCAGCCGATAGTACAGCGCGATGATGTGCAACACGTTGAGGTGCTGGCGCTTGTATTCGTGAATCCTCTTGACTTGGATGTCGAAGATCCATTGCGGGTTCAGTTCGACGCCGGTCGTCTCGTGGATGAAGTTGGCCAGCCGCGCCTTGTTGTTGCGTTTGATGTCGCGCCACTGCTCCCGGAAGGACGAATCGTCGATGAACGGTTCCAGTCCACGCAGCATGCCCAGGTCCGTCAGCCAGCCATCCCCGACGGTGCGGTCCAGCAGCTCGCGTAGGCCGGGATTGGACAACGCAAGGAACCGCCGTGGTGTCACGCCATTCGTCTTGTTGCTGAAGCGCTCCGGCCACATCTCATAGAAATCTTTAAGCACACTGGATTTCAGTAGCTCCGAGTGCAGGGCGGCAACACCGTTGATAGCGTGGCTGCCGACGGTTGCCAGGTGTGCCATCCGGACGAACTTGGCGCCGTCCTCGCCGATCAGCGACATCCGGCGCACCCGGTCCGCGTCGCCGAGGAATCGGGTGCGCACCTCGTTGAGGAAGCGCCGGTTGATCTCGTAAATGATCTCCAGGTGTCGCGGCAGCGAGTCGCCGAACATCTCCAGCGGCCACGTCTCGAGCGCTTCGGGCAGCAGGGTGTGGTTGGTGTAGGCGAATGTGGCGACGGTGATGTCCCACGCCTCCTCCCACGCCAGTCCGCGCTCGTCGATCAGCAAGCGCATCAGCTCGGCGACTCCGATAGATGGATGAGTGTCGTTGAGCTGCAAGGCGAATCGCTGGGGGAGTTCCCGGACGCCCGCGTCGGCGAGATCGTCCATGATGTGCAGCACGTGCTGTAGCGAGCAGGACACAAAGAAATGCTGCTGCAGCAGACGGAGCCGCTTGCCGGCTTCGGGTTCATCGTTTGGGTAGAGCACCTTGGTGACCGTCTCCGAGGTCACCTCATCTTCGACCGCTTTGTAGTAATCGCCGGTGTTGAAGGCGTCCAGTGCAAACGACTTGACCGCCCGCGCGCTCCACAACGTCAACACGTTGCAGGTGTTGACGCCATAGCCCTGGATGGGCGTGTCGTACGCAACGCCTTTTAGTAACAACCCCGGCACCCATCGGGAGCGCTCGCGCCCGGCGTCGTCGGTATAGCGCTCGACGTAGCCGCCCCATTTGACGAGATAGTTGACGTCGGGTTTAGCTATTTCCCAAGGATTTCCGCGATCCAGCCAGTTGTCGGTCTGTTCGACCTGCCAACCATCGTGGATCTCCTGGTCGAAAATGCCGAATTCGTAGCGGATTCCATAACCGATTGCCGGCCGCTCCAGAGTGGCCAGCGAGTCCAGATAGCAGGCCGCGAGCCGGCCGAGGCCGCCGTTGCCCAGCCCGGGTTCTTCTTCGCAGGCCAGCACCTCGTCAAGCCGCTGTCCCATCGCGGCCAGCGCGGACTTCGCTGCCCCCTCCAAGCCCAGGTTCAGCAGGTTGTTGCCCAGCTGCGGGCCCATCAGGAATTCGGCCGACAGATAACAGGTCACCTTGCGTCCGAGGTCGAGCGAGGTCTGCGTCGATGCCACCCGACGGTCCTGCATGCGGTCCCGCACGGCCAGCGCCAGGGCCCGGTAGTAATGCTCGGGCCGCAGCGCCGCGGCCGGACGGCCGATCGAATACCGCAAGTGATCGGTGATCGCGCGTTGCAATGCGGGAGCGCCCATCCCGGTACGGGAGTGCTCGGTCAGGTCGGCCGGCCGGGATCCGGCGGCCGACATACCGTCGGAGGGGGTCTGATCGAGATCGGTCATGTGAGTCCTACTCCCTAGATGTGGTGGCAGTATCGCACCGATCTGGTCGGCTTGGCGCAGTTCGTCAGGCTGACAGCGGTGTTTGCATTCCTGGCGCGAAACGGACGACGGCCACATGAACGCAACCTCACGCACTGGCGACAAACCGGCGTTGCCGGGGCAGACGAAGGCCGGGCAAAATCTCCTGCTGTGAAGCAGGTGCCGTTGGCGTCGCCGGGGGCGCGCTGGTTGATCGCGGCGGCCGTGCTCGGCTCGGGGATCGCCTTACTGGACGCCACCGTGATCAATGTCGCGCTGCCGGCCATCGGGCGAGAGCTGGGCGCGGACCTGACCGGCCAGCAGTGGGTGCTCGACGGCTACCTGCTGACCCTGAGCGCGTTGCTCCTCTCCGGCGGCGCGGCGGGCGACCGCTATGGCCGTCGCCGGGTATTCCTTGTCGGGTTGGCCGTCTTCACCGCGGCATCACTGGGCTGCGGTCTCGCCCCGACCATTGGCTGGTTGATCGGCGCCCGGCTGGGGCAAGGTGTCGGCGCGGCCGCATTGGTTCCCGGCAGCCTCGCGTTGATCGATGCCGGAATCACCGACGACGACCGGGGCCGCGCGGTGGGAATCTGGGCGGGCATGTCGGGGGTGACGACGGCGCTGGGCCCGTTCATCGGCGGGTTCCTGGTCGACTCGGCGTCGTGGCGCTGGGTGTTCTTCTTGAACGTTCCACTCGCCGTCGCGGTGGCGTGGATCGCGGCCCGCCACGTTCCCGAATCACGAAATCCGGCCGCCTCTGGCCCTCCGGATATCTTCGGAACATCCTCTGTCGCAGTCGGTTTAGGTGGAGTGGTATACGCGCTGATCGAGATTCCGGCACGGGGTGCGACGCTGAGCACCGTCGCCGCCGCCATTGTCGGCGTCGCCGGGCTGGCTGCCTTCCCGCTGATCGAAGAGCGGGTGCAGTCACCGTTCTTGCCTCTCAAGCTCTTTCGTTGCCGGCAGTTCACCGGTGCCAACCTGACCACCCTGGCCGTGTACACCGCGGTCGGTGGTGCGCTGTTCCTGTTGGTCCTGCAGCTGCAACAAAGCCTGCACTACTCGGCGCTGTGGGGTGGGCTGGCGACGCTGCCGATGACGATCATCATGCTGGTCGGTTCCCCATGGATAGGCGCGGTCGCACAGCGAATCGGGCCGCGGATCCCGATGACGGCCGGGCCGCTGATCGCCGCGGCAGGCGTGGCTCTGATGGCGCGCGTCGTGCCCGGGGCGACTTATCTGGGTGCGGTTCTGCCTGCCGTAGTCGTGTTCGGCCTCGGCTTGGCGATCACCGTGGCGCCGCTGACTTCGGCAGTCCTGTCCGCAGTCCCCGACAGCTATTCCGGCACCGCATCCGGTGTCAACAACGCGATTTCGCGCGTCGCGGGACTGCTCGCCGTCGCCGTGCTGCCGGTCGCGGCCGGGATCCGTGCGAGCCCCGGGCAACCACTGGGCCCCGGCTTCTCACTGGCGATGCTGATTACCGCCGGCATCTGCCTGATAGGTGGAATCACGGCGTGGGTGACCATCCGCACTGGCGCCGTCGTCGCACACCAGGTGCTGCCGGGAATCAACCACGCCTGCCAAGACCCATCCACCCGACGCGCCCGCGATGTTGCCTAGTCGAAGATGACGACCGCGCGTAGACGTGTTGTGATACAGCCGCTTTGACCCTGACAATGCCAGCAAACAATCAAGCTGGCAACAGCGAGCTCGCTCGACTAGCCGGTGACCGTCATCTGGTCGTCACCGCTGTCCCACGATCGCATGAAGACGTCGATCGGGACCTGCTCGTCGCGGCCCTGCTCGCTGCCGCTGTCGTTGAGGTGCACGATGCCGGCCGCGGTGTCGACACCGGTCACCACCACGGCGTGGTTCGCCAAGGGCTCACCGTCCGAGTTTTTGTCCTCGACGGGCTCACCCCAGATGATTTCGGCGTTGACCCCGGCAATGACCTTGTGGCCCTTGGCCAGATCCTGCTCGAGCGCCACCAGGCCGGTTGGGACGTGTGTCGTCGCGGCACTTTGCTTGTCGGTGCTTTCGGCACGGATTCCATAGTGCGCCAACAGTGTCGGTTCGTCGTCGAATGAAGTGCCCTCGCCGCTCTTGTGTTTCTTCGGCTTGGTGTAGATCGGCCCGGGGTGAACGCTGCTGGGAGTCGATTGGGCCAGTTTGACGATCTCGTGCTCGGAGGGCTGCTTGCCGGTCAGTTCGCCGACCACGTCGGCAACCGCCATCTCCACGCAGTCGTCGTCGTATTGCTGGTAGCGCCAGAACGGGGCGGCTGCGGTGGGGTCGCCGTAGAGCGTGCCCGCGCCGCTGGGTAGGCCGGGGCCGCCCGGAGCGGCGTGGGCTGTGCCCACCGCCAACCCGAGGGCGACCGCGCCGGTCAGCACCGCAACGGCAGCGCTGCGGGCCACGGTCGCAATCCTGATCATTCGGTGTCCTGTTCCAGAGCTTCGCGGCGGTGCGGTGACTGTCCAGGAAAGGGTCTCTTGCTGACCTCCACGAATTCTTGAAGTCCTGGTCCGAATAGGCGCAGGCGCGCGTTAGGGTCATGCTCCATGACTTCTGCCCACGTCCGAACGCCGATGCGTTTCGACGTCAGCGACGTGGTCGGGGAGCAGGCCTCGCTGGCCGCGACTTACTACCCGGCACGCAACGACATCGCAGCCCGCGCGCTGCTCGTCTGCCTGCCCGGCGGCACCTACAGCCGCGAATACTGGGACCTGCGCGTTGTCGGCCACAGCGGATACAGCTTCGCCGACTTCGTCACCGAGAACGGCTATGCCGTCCTGACGGTCGACCCGTTGGGCACCGGCGAAAGCTCAAAGCCAGCAAGCGATTTCGACTTCACCGATATCGCCACCGCGCTCGCCCGCGCCGTCGCCGTGCTGCCCGCCGCAATCGGTAACCACGCGCCGCCCATCGCGGTAGCGCATTCGCTGGGCGGTTATCTAGCGATTACCCAGCAAGCGCTGTTCTCCAGCTATGCAGGGCTCGCGAATTTCGGATGCACCAATCAGCACGTCGCACCGCTGAACTTGGACCCGGCGTTCATTGCCCGCGCCGCCACTGCGGACGGCCGCGCGGCGCTTGCGCAAGAGATCCTTTCGGCTCTTCCCGAAGCGTATTTCGAGGGCCCGCGCGAACACTTACAGGGTTGGTTTCACCTCGACGATGTTCCGGCCGATGTGGTGGAAGCCGACAGCGTAACCGCGAAATCGGTGGTGCCGCGGGTATTTGGCACGGCCATGATTCCCGGCGTTGTCGCCCAGCACGTCGCGCTGATCGACGTCCCGGTCCTGCTCGGCTACGGCGTGGTGGACGTCTCGCCGAACCCGCGCGCCGAGGCCGCCCTGTATTGCAGTAGCCCCGACATCACCACGTTGGTGGTGGCCGGCAGCGCACACTGTCACAACATGGCATCGAGCCGGCACCGGCTGTGGCGGCGACTGCTCGCGTGGACGGAAGGCGTCGTCGCCCTCAGTGGGCGCCGGACAAGTTCAACGTAATCACGCCCACGATGATCAGCCCGACGCCGACGACTTTCGCCACGGAGATCGGCGAGCCCAGAAACAGCACGGCGATCAGCACGATCGCCGCGGTACCGATCGCCGACCACAACGCGTAGGCGACGTCTGTCTGCATACCGCGCTGGATCGACCAGGCCAGCAGCGCTAAAGAGGCGCCGTAGCCGAGCAGGCAAATCACGGTCGGCCATAAACGGCTGAAGCCTTCGGTGCTCTTGAGCAGGCTCGTCGACACCACCTCCGCGACGATCGCGCCGAACAGGAGCAGGTATGTCAGTGCGCCTCCTTGCATACGGACGTGTTTACACCACCCGCACGACCTCGTGGTCGCGACGCTCACTGGGCCGTCGGCCGTAACGTGGCGCTATGATGACGAGTCTCAACGACCGCCTGACGCGCTCCACGCCAGCCGCGGTGAGCCTGTTCCGGTTGGTCTACGGGTTCCTGTTCGCCTGCTACGGCTCGATGCTCCTGTTCGGCTGGCCGGTCCGGCCGCCCGCGCCCGTCACGTTGGGAGCATGGCCCGGCTGGTATGCGGGACTCATCGAATTCGTTGCGGGGCTACTGATCTCAGTCGGATTATTCACTCGCCCCGCCGCATTCGTCGCCTCCGGCCACATGGCGGTCGCTTACTTCTGGATGCATCAACCGCGCTCGGTGTGGCCGATCGGTGATCCACCGGCCGGCAATGCCGGAACCCCGGCGATCCTGTTCAGCTTCGGCTTCTTGCTGTTGGTGTTCGTCGGCGGGGGCCGCTACTCGGTCGACGCCTGGCGCAAACGCTGATCAGATCAGTTGCCCCACCGACCCTGCGAGGCCGCTAATTCCAACAGGGTGACGCCGTCGGTCTGGCGCTCACGCAGCACCTGGCTGGGAAATGTGTAGGGCGGCGCCGCCTCGGGGCTGCGCTCTGCCTGCGCGGCGATCGCGTCCATCAGCGTGCGCGCCATCGCTAACCGTGGATAGCGGGCGTGGATCGTGGCCGCGATTTCGTCGTCGATGAATTCGGCGTCGCGGCCGAAATCCGCACCCACACCGCTGCGCACCAGGTGGCACAGCGCGCCCCGCCGGTCGGCGATGCCCATCGAGGTGTGTAGGGCAATGGCCTCCCACACGCCGTCCACCAGCGCGCGCTCGCAGCCGTGTTCGGTCAGCAGCGCGGCCGCGAGGTCGGCGCCTTCGACTTCGAACCGCTGCTTGCCGGGCGCCGCGGAGCCAGCGCCCAGGTCGTGCAGGACGCATCCCAAAAACAGGGCGTCCCCGTCGTAGTCCGCGCGAGGGCGCATTCCCTCGCGTGCGGCGATCAGTTCGCCGAACAGGTAACTGCGCACGCTGTGGTTGAACACCGACGGCGACTCGGTCGACTGCGCCAACCGGATCGCGGCCTGTGCGACGGCGGTGTCGGGGAGAGCGGAAATGACCTGCATAGCGAGAACATTAGGGTCGCCACCGTCATCTGGTGAGTGGCTGAAACGACACGATCCCCACGATTTGAGCCACGATGCCGGGGGGCCGTGCCTGCGCTTCGCATCGATCAGTGATAATGACGTTCTCTAGTTTGGAGAAGGCATTTCCGTTTAGCGGACCGTCCCGTGGAGGTCGACGATGAGCGCCAACCAACGATGCGACGGGATGGTGGCCCTGGTCACCGGCAGCAGCCGCGGACTGGGTAAGGCAATCGCCGCGCGGCTTGCCGCGCAGGGTGCCGCGGTCGCGCTGACCGCCCGAACGATGGACCCCGATCCCAAATACCACGGGTCATTGCGCGAGACCGTCGATGAGATCGTCGCCGCGGGCGGGCGGGCTGTTGCCATCCAGGCGGATCTGTCCCAACCCGAGGAACGCGAACGGCTGTTCGTCGAGGTGGTGGATGCCGTTGGCGCCCCGGACATCCTGGTGAACAACGCCGCGGTCACCTTCCTGCGGCCGCTCGACGGGTTTCCCGAGCGGCGTGCCCGGCTGATGATGGAGATGCATGTCCTTGGGCCATTGCATCTGTGCCAGTTGGCAATTCCCGCGATGCGCGAGCGCGGTCGGGGCTGGATTCTGAACCTGACCTCGGTCGGCGGCGACTTACCGCCCGGGCCACCGTTCTCCGAATTCGACCGAACCGCCGGCTTCGGGATTTACGGCACAGCCAAGGCCGCGCTCAACCGACTGACGAAAAGCCTTGCCGCGGAACTGTACGACGACGGTATCGCCGTCAATGCCGCCGCTCCTTCCAATCCCGTGGCGACCCCGGGCGCGGGCACCCTCGATCTCGCCAAGACCGACACCGAGGATATCGAGCTGATCACCGAGACCGCGTACCGGTTGTGCACGGGAAATCCGAGAACCCTTACCGGTCGTGTTGCCCATACCCAGGCCTTCCTCGCCGAGGTCGGCTGGTTTGCGCCCGCCGGCTGATGGTCGAGGTCGACCTCGACGAGCTGCGAAACCGGCTCGCGGCTGCCGACATCACCGACGTCACCGCGTTGGCCGGCGGTGCCTCCAGCTTCACCTTTCGCGGCGCGCGATCCGGCCGGCCAGTGGTGATCAAGCTCGCCCCGCCAGGCGTTGAGCCGATCGCGCACCGGGATGTGCTGCGGCAGGCCCGCATCCTCAAAGCGCTTGCCGGGACTCGGGTTCCGGTTCCTGAGGTGCTATGGGAGGAGCCGGGGGATCCGCCCGCCACCCCTCCGCTGTTCGTGATGTCACACGTCGACGGCGACTCCGCCGAGCCGCTGTTCGACGGTTGCGCACCGGCACCCGAGGTGGTCGAGCGCTACCGCAACGCATGCCGAGCGATGGCCGCATTGCACAGTCTGTCACCGGGCGACCTCGGGCTGCGCGGGGAACCGGTCGTCGAGCCGGTCTCGGAAGTCGAGCGCTGGTGCCAGACGTTGCAGACGGTCGATGCGGCGCTGGTTCCCGGCTGGCAGGGCGTACGCGAAGCATTATTGCGTTGTGCGCCAACGGCTATCGGGTCGAGCGTGGTGCACGGTGATTTCCGGCTGGGCAACCTGATGGCCGTCGGAGCCAGCGTCAACGCGGTAATCGATTGGGAGATCTGGTCGATCGGTGATCCGCGCATCGATGTGGGCTGGTTTCTGATCAACTGTGACTCCGAGACCTACCAACGTGTTGCGGCCCCGGCCGGTATCGCACCGCCGATTGCCGAACTCGCCGAGATCTACCAACGCGAACTGGGGCACGAGGTCGCCGACCTGGCCTGGTTCAGCGCGCTGGCATGTTTCAAGTCGGCAGCCACCTGGTCGCTGATCGTCAAGCACAACCGCCGAAGGCATACCCCGCGCGAAGAATGGGAAGCCATGGCATCCATGTTGCCGAGGCTGTTGACCCGTGCCCGGTCGATTGTGGACTAAGCCGACGGGAGGTCGGTTACCCGCACCGGATGAAAATATTCTGGCAATACATTCCGACACCGTCCCAGTTCTTCTCTATTGGGCGGCCACGGTCCGCCGGGTTCGTGAATATCGAGGGCGCGTCAATCGTGTCGAATTGACCGAGTTCTGGGATCACTGGAATCGGGGTAGGGCCGTCGGGATCCGCCTGTGCCAGTCCGGTACCGCCGCAGAGGGCAATGACGCTGATCGCACCGGCAACCAGTCCGCGAGCGCACGCACGAGCCTTCATAGCGCCCTCTCTGTCGTTGCCTTGTGTCAGCCTCCTGCAATTTTAGCCGGTGGCCGGCTATAGGGGCCAATGCCAGCGTGCCGAGGCCGCATCGCATATCAATTACGAACGCGCAACAACTCTGCCGGATCGGCCAGCAAATTCCCCGGCTCGAATGTCACGGCGCATACGTTGTTGCCCGTGAGGGGGAAAGCCCTGGTCTTGCGTCGCGCCGGCGTATTTGACGTGTGCGTGGCCATGTCCGTGATCATGGCTCCCACGGCGCGAGGGGATCCCGACACCGAGTCCGTCGCTGCTGCCGCGGCACCGGCCGGCGGGCCGGTGGCCTCGAATCCGCCGGCAACGATCACGACACCCGATGGCTGGAGCCTGGGCCTCGGCGCCAAGGACGAGGCCCAGGTGCCCGTCTCACCGCTGACGACCGCGATCTCGTCCCGGGAGTACCTCTCGAGCGGAGTATTCGTCGGTTCGCTAAGGGGGCCCGAACAAGCCCAGGGCATCCTCGAAGTGGGTTACGAGATCGGTTGTGGAATCGACATGAGCACGTCCAATGGTGTCGAGGTGGGCGGCGACGCCGGGCTTACCCCGTCGCTGGGTTTCACGGGCGCGTTTCCCATACCGGGAACCCTCCTGCCGGTGATTTCCGCCCCGATGGGCGGTTCGATCAATATGGGGCTCAAGCCCGGCTTCGTGATCGTCGTACCGGTAGTCAAAAAGCAGTTCCGGGGCGCGAATCCGTGGGTGATGATCAGCAACTTCCACGTCAAGATCGACGGCTGCGTGGGCCAGTCGTTCATTCGCCCCTACGCCACGCTGACCCGGGTGACCGATCTTTCCGACGTGGTGCTGTCCTACGTCGGTGTCACCACAGCCGTCTGAGGGCTAGCCGCGGGGGATGCCGGCCAGCTTGTCGGCGAACTTGGCCTCGGCGGCCGCACGCAGCCGCAGCAGGTGTTCGGAGGGAAACAGATCCGGCGCGGGCTCGCGGTCTTTGAGCAGCAGGCGGGCCAGGGTCACCTTGTGCACTTCGGTCGGGCCGTCGGCGAGGCCGAGTACAAAAGACTCCACCAGATACTGCACGAACGGCATCTCATGCGTGGTACCCAAGGATCCGTGGAGTTGCAGTGCCCGCGCCGACACGTCGTGCAGCACCTTCTGCATCATCGCCTTGACCGCGGAGATGTCGGCGCGCACCGCCTTGTAGTCGTTGAATTGGTCGATCTTCCAAGCGGTTTGAAGGGTGAGTAGCCGAAACGCCTCGATCTCCATCCACGAGTCGGCGAGCATCTCCTGCACGAGCTGCTTGTTGGACAGGGCCTCGCCCTGGGTGTGGCGTGACACGGCCCGTTCACAGATCATGTCGAAGATCCGTCGCACCAAGCCGACGGTGCGCATCGCGTGATGAATGCGCCCGCCGCCCAGGCGGGTTTGCGCCACGACAAATGCTCCGCCCCGCGGGCCCAGCATGTGATCGGCCGGCACCCGCACGTTCTCGTAACGGACGTATCCCTCGCGCCCGCCGCCGAGTGGCTGGTAGCCGAGTCCGACGTCGCGCATCACGTTGATGCCGGGTGTGTCGCCCGGGACGACGAACATCGAGTAGCGCTGGTAGGGAGGTGCGTCGGGGTCCGTCATTGCCATCACGATGAGGAACGACGCCATCGAGGCGAACGACGAGAACCACTTCTCGCCGTTGATGATCCAGTGATCACCGTCGGGCACTGCGGACGTGGTGAACACCTTCGGGTCCGCACCGCCTTGTGGTTCGGTCATCGAGAAGCAGGACACGATGCGGTTGTCCAGCAGCGGCTCGAGGTAACGCGACTTCAGTTCGGGCGTGCCGTAGTGCGCGAGGATTTCGCTGTTCCCGGAATCGGGAGCTTGGGAACCGAACACGATCGGTGCGCACTCCGAACGACCCAGAATCTCGTTGAGCAGAGCCAGTTTCACCTGACCGTAGCCCGGGCCACCCAGATGCGGGCCGAGGTGGGTGGCCCACAGTCCGCGGTCCTTCACGATCTCCTGCAGTGGTGGGATCAGCGCTTGGCGCACCGGATCGCCCAGATCGTGCGACTCCTTGACGATCAGGTCGATGGGCTCGCACTCGGTGCGCACGAAATCCTCGACCCATTCGAGTTGTTGCGCCCAGTCTGCATCAGTGGAGAAATCCCACGACATCTTTCATTCCCTTCATTTCGTCAGTGCGAGTTGCTTTGCGCCACCACTCCGGCGTTCACGAGCTCGGTGACGGCGTGTTCATCGAATCCCATTTCGTGCAGTAGGGCGTTCGTGTGATCGCCCGGCAACGACGGCGACGAGGGCGTCTCGGGCTGGGTACGTGAGAAGCGTGGCGACGGCGCGGGCTGGGTGATTCCATCCATCTCGATGAAGGTGTCCCGGGCTACCAGGTGTGGATGCCGCGGCGCCTCTGACAACGAAAGAACCGGTGTTGCACAACATCCTGGTGAGTCGAGGAGTTGTTCCCACTCGGCGCGCGACTTCTCGGCGAAGCGTCTAGCCAGCGCCGTGCGGTGTGCGGCCCAGCCGGCCGGTTCGTCGTCGTCGTGAGGAACGTCGACGCCAAGGCGATCACAGAGTTCGGCATAGAACTTGGGTTCCATTGCACCTACGGCGATATGGCGGCCGTCCGCGGTGGCATACGTGCCGTAGAAATGTGCGGCACCGTCGAGCAGGTTGTCCTGGCGATGGTCGCGCCAGGTGCCGGCGGGCACCATCCCGAAGTAAGGGGCCAGCAGCGTGGCGACGCCATCGACCATGGCGACGTCGAGTACCTGACCTTCACCGGAGTCGCGGGCCTCGAGAATGGCGCTGAGCAGGCCGACCGCCAGGAGCATTCCGCCGCCGCCGTAGTCCCCGACCAAATTAAGTGGCGGAATGGGTGATTCGGCGGTGCCGATGCCGTGCAGCGCACCGGCCAGTGCGAGGTAATTGATGTCGTGGCCGGCGTGACCGGACAGCGGTCCGTCCTGCCCATAGCCGGTCATCCGGGCGTAGACAAGACGCGGATTTCGGGTTCGCAGCGCGTCCGGGCCGATGCCCAGCCGCTCGGCCACACCCGGGCGGTACACGTCGACGAATGCGTCGGCGTCGGCGACCAGCCGGTGCACGATATCCCTGCCGCGGGGATCCTTCACGTCGGCGGCAAGGGACCGCTGGCTGCGGCGGACCGTGTAGTCGATGGGGAGTGGACCGCCCACGCCCGCAACAGGGTCGACGCGGATGACGTTTGCGCCCAAGTCGCCCAACAACATCCCGCAGAATGGTGCTGGCCCCAGGCCTCCCATCATCACGATGCGGACGCCGCCCAGCGGACCGCTCACTGGCTCTGTCCCGAAGACCACTTCTGCCGGCGCGCGGCCGCTTCCTCGGTGGCGTGCGAGATCACCTGATTGCGGTTCTCCAACTCCAGCGCCGAGGAGAGATTCGCCGCGTCGGTGTTGACCTGCAACGCGCGCTTGGTCAGCTGCACCCCCAGCGGGGAAAGATCTGCGATCGACGATGCCAACTCGACCGCACGGTCGGTCAGCCGATCCGGCTCGACGAGCTCGCTGACCAGACCGCGCCGTTCGGCCTCCGGGGCCGACACTGTGCGACCGGTGAGCATCCAGTCCGCCGCGACACTGGTCCCGACGATGCGGGGGAGGTGATAGCTCATGCCCATCTCGGCGCCCGACAACCCGAGCAGGATCGCAGCATTACCGAATGATGCTGCCGCCGAACAGATACGGATGTCGCAGGCGAGGCACAGCGCGAACCCCGCGCCGACGCACGGGCCGTTGACGGCGGCGATGACGGGCGCGGGCAACGCGCGCAGAGCCTCGGCCAATGCTGCCATCCTCTCCTGAAACCGCATCCGGTCCAGTGCGGGCGCCGTGGCCTCGAGCATGCCGGGCCCGAAGTCGCGCATATCGATTCCGCGCAAAAGCCCCGCTCGGTGCCCGTGAGGACGACAGCGCGCGCCGAGCCGTCGTCGGCTAAATCGCTGAAGACCTGGATCAACTCGGATTGCATCACCGCGTTGATCGCGTTGAGCCGCTCGGGCCGGTTCAGGCGCAGGATGACGACGCCGTCACGGGGCCGGTCGAGGTTGAGCGTGCTCGGCATGGTCACACCCGCTCGACGATCGCCGCGGTACCCATGCCGCCACCGGTGCACATGGTCACCAGTCCAGTTGTCAGGTCACGACGTTCGAGCTCGTCGAGGATCGTTCCGATCAGCATCGCGCCGGTGGCACCGATCGGGTGGCCCAGGGCAATCGCGCCGCCGTTGACATTGACCCGGTCGGGATCGATGTCGAGGTCGCGGATCGTCTTGAGCGGCACCGCGGCGAAGGCCTCGTTGATCTCCCACAGGTCGATGTCCGCCACCGTCATGCCGGCTCGCGCCAGGCAGCGCTGCGCCGCCGGACCCGGGGCGGTCAGCATGATGATGGGCTCGCTGCCGATCGCGGCAGCCGCCCGGATCTGGGCGCGCGGTTTCACTCCGTTGGTCTGCGCCCAATTCGGTGAGGCGAGCAACACCGCCGCCGCACCGTCGACAACCCCGGAGGAATTGCCGGCGTGATGAACGTGGTCGATCTGATCGATGCTGGGATAACGCTCGAGGCAGATCTCGTCGAAGGTGCGGTGTTCGCCGCCGGCGCATGCCGCACCCATCGCCGCGAACGCCGGCCGCAGTCGCGCCAGCGTCTGGGCCGACGACCCGGGGCGGGGGTGCTCGTCACGGGCGAAGGTGCCGTCGGGCGTAGCCACCTCGACCAAGGAGCGATCGAATCTGCCCTCGTCGATGGCGGCGGCGCGGTCCTGGCTAAGTGCGGCATAGCTGTCGACGACCTCGCGGGTGAAGCCCTCGAGTGTCGCGATCAGATCGGCCGAAATACCCTGCGGCACCGTCGGATAAGCCGCACGGAAGTCTGTGTTGTTGCCGTCGATGGTCGGCACTCCGGCCGTGACGTCCCAGCGGGACATCGATTCGACGCCGCCGGCGATCACCAGATCTTCGCTGCCCGCGGCGATCGAGGACGCCGCGACGGTGACGGCTTGCTGACCCGATCCGCAGAACCGGTTCAGTGTCATCCCCGGCACGGTCTCGGGCCAGCCGGCCAACAGAACGGATAGGCGCGCGATGTCGTCGCCGTGGTCACCGGAGAGGATGCCGTTGCCGGCGATCACGTCATCGACGTGCGCTGGGTCGAAGCCGGTGCGCTTGGCCAGCGCTGCGAGGCAAGTGGCGAACAGCGTCTGCGGATGCACGTCGTGTAGTCCGCCGTCCGGGCGGCCGCGGCCTCGGGGCGTGCGTACCGCATCGAGAATCCAGGCGTCGATGGTGGGCTCCGATCGTTGTACGAGGGTTTCGATACGGCACCGTTGATTCGTTTCCGATCGTAATGGGTCTCGCTATTTTGGAGAATAATCCTCTCAAAAATAGCGAAGCTATTCTCGGTCGCGCTGGGACACCGGCGCGGGTTTGGGTCCCTCGAAAGAACATGGCCCAGTGGGCGGCGCCTACTTGATCGCAATCGGTGTGGTCGGGGAGCCAACGGCCCCGCTGATGCGAAGCGGTGGGGCGACAAACATGAAGCTCCACTTGCCATCGGCCGCGCAGTCTTGCGATAGCGCATCCAGATCGAGAATCTCGGCCAGCGGCATGCCCATGTCGCGGATCAAGATGCAATGCAGCGGTAGCAGGGTCGCCGTTTGACTTGGCACGACTTCGACGGCCCAGTTATCCGCGCCGACAGCGGCGACGCGCCGGTCACGCAGCCAGCGTGGACAGTCGATACCCAGTCCGGGCTCGGCCTCCATCCACCCGTCCTTTCCTTCTCTTGCTAAGCGCTGCCGCCAACCGGTGCGAACCAGGAGAAAGTCGCCATCACCGACGGTCACGCCTTGTGCGCGCTCGGCCTCCTCGAGGTCGCCGACGGTGACCGCGGTACCGGGCCTCAACCAATCGGCACCATGCAGTCGAGCGATGTCGAGGAGTACGCCTCGACCGACGATTCGATCGCTGAAAGCATCAATCGCCAATTGCTGGGCGCCATGGAGGGCACTGACTTGGTCGATGCCATAGCCGTTATACAGTTTGCCGGCGTAAGCGATGTGCGACAGGGCGTCCCACTGAGTGCCGGACTGCAACGGCATGACGATCCAATCGTCGGCCACCTGCGGGCCGTCAGGATTCCAGTTGCCGGGTTGCATGGACATTAGGTGAACGGGATTGACCCGACCGATAAACCCGTTTTGCGGCCCATCCTTCCCGACCGGAATGCTCAACTGGAATACCTTGCCGGTGACGATTTCGCCGGCGGCTGCTTGAATGTGACTGGCAGTAACCAGGTTTAGCGTGCCGATCTGATCGGCCGCACCCCAGCGTCCCCAGTTGGACAGCTCTTGGCCCAGGGCTTTGAAGTCGATACTCATGATTGCAATTTAATGCGGTGGTGCGCCTTCACATTGCCTACGCCCTGGTGGTACGTGCTGTGGTGTCGCGCTGCGGGACGGGGATTGCCCGCCCCGACCCGCGCAGCGTGGCCGCCGGCGTCTCGCCGTACCGGGCGGCGTGTGCCGCGGCGAAGCGTCCGGGGTTCGTGTATCCCCAGCGCTTGGCGATCGATGCCACGGTTTCGACCGAAGGATCGGCGTTGATGAGCTCCTCATGCGCGCGCCTCAACCGCACCTGCCGCAGGTAAGTCATCGGCGACATACCCATATGGCGGACGAAGCTCTGCTGCAGGGCGCGCGAACTGACATGGCATTCAGCTGCTAGGGAGGTGATCGTCAGCGGCAGATGCGGCTCCGATTCAATGATGTCCACAGCTGGCCGAATACTATGGGGTGCAACAAGTTTGGTCTGCTCGGCGAGCACATCGCGGTATGGGTGGTCCGCGGCAAGTAGCAGCGCATGCAGCAAGCTGTCCACGAATGGAGTCGCCACCAGCGGTTGTGACAGGGCACTGTCAGTTCGAAAGAGCTCCTGGGCGAACACCGTGAACATGTGCATCCAGCTGCGCGCCGGTCCTTTGGTGGTGACCATGGACGGCTTGAATTCGATCTGTGTGGTCAACGGGCGCCCGAGCGCTTCGCCGAGAGTGTCCTCGAGCGCATTTCGGCCTACCCGCAACGCAATCATTCGGCAGCCCGCTTGCCACCGAGGGACCATCAGTTCGCCCTCGGGCAGGCAAATAGTCGCCAGACCGGGCGCATAGGTAATCGAAGAGCCACGCTGGAATAGCTCCATTTGGCCGGACGCAAGAATATTGACTTGGTAAAACGGCCGATCATGGGAGCACCGAATGCAGGCATCGACATTCAATGCCAGGTCAAGGACTGTGATGGGGCCGACACTGCCGGCGCGTTGGGTCAGCGAAACCGGTTTCCGGCGGTCCAGCGGGCCAAGCGCTTGGATACACGGAAAGAATTTGGTGACTTGCTTGAAGGTGTCGGTTGTCTTGAGTTCCGCGACGATTGCCGATCCGCTTTTCTCGCCCATTTCGAACTCCGCTTCTGCAGCTTTGTAGTCCGCTGACCGGACTAGTCGGGCATTCGCGACAAGTGCCTGTACGGATCGCTTAATGTGGCGGACGTCACACCGTCACATTCGTGATTGCGGGACGTTCGCAATTGGGCGTTTGCCGATTTCCACAACCGTTGAGAGCTCGAACCTCGGCATGCGTAGCAAAGTGTCTCAAACGTTGCGCGAACTGTACTGATAAGAGGTATCGCGGGCCTAGCGGCTCTAGCCTCGCTGTGAAAGCGTTACCCGACAACGGATTTCGTACGCGTGATCGGAGTGAGATGACATCAACGTCAGCGCAGTGTCCCACAGCACATGAGGAGCTGTTGGCCAGTGCGGTGCGATTGCAGCCGCTGCTTCGCGAAAGCACGTTGGCGAGCGAGGCCACGCGCAGGCTGCCGAACGAGGCGATCGATGCCCTGGCCGAGGCCGGCTTCTTCCGCTTGCTCAAGCCAGCTCGGTTCGGCGGTTTGGAAGCCCAGCAACGGACGGTGCTCGAGATCGCCGAAACTCTCGGCCACGCAAACGCATCGGCTGCGTGGCTGGTGAGCATCGGGGCCGGGGCCGCAATCGTGGCCAGGCATGGGTCGGAGCAGGCTCAATCCGAAATCTTCAGTGCGCCCGACGCCCGGATCGCCGGCGGACTGGCCCCGGGCAGGGCGCGACGCGTGGCGGGCGGGTTCTCGATCAGCGGAAGCTGGTCATACGCATCGGGCGCTCCGCACGCCGACTGGGCATCCATCGGCGTCCTGGTGCCCGATCAGGACGAACGCGACATGGAGACTTTTCTGTGCTTCGTGCCGGCCTCCGAGGTGCGACTGCGCGACACCTGGCACACCGTTGGTATGCGCGGTACCGCGAGCCAAACATTGTTGGCTGAAGACGTTTTCGTCCCGGAGCACCGCGCGATCGCATTCGGCACATTGCTGAACGGGCGGACGCCCGCAGATGAATCCGAACATCAGCTTCCGTTGGTTCCGGCCGCAGCTCTTCTTCTGGTCGGGCCACTGCTCGGCATCGGCCAAGCCGCCGCGGACCTGGTGCTTTCGACAGCGACGTCAAAACCGCTGACCAACACGTCATTTACCCACCAAAGTGACTCGGCGGGTGTGCAGATACAGGTCGCCGAGGCCGAGCTAAAGCTGCGGACCGCCAGACTGCATGCGTTTGAGGTCGCCGATGCCTTGGACGCGGGTGAGATCGTCAACGGTGAGGCGGGATACCCACTGCGCGCCCAAGCGCGCGCGCAGTGCGCTTACGCCGCCAGTCAAGTGCTCGAGGCGATACAGACGCTGATAAATGTCCACGGCGCAGGAAGCTTCGCTGATTCCAGTGCCATGCAGCAATATTGGCGCGACGCCAACGTCGCAGCCCGACATGCCGCACTGAATTCGTATGTCGGATATGAGATTTACGGCAAATCGCTGCTGGGTGTGCTCGAACGCATCGCCCCGCTCGTATAACGGGGGTAGGCGGTGTCGACTGTTGTCTTGGTTCACGGGGCGTCCCATGACGGCTGGTCATGCGATCGGGTCGTCGAACGATTGAATGCCCGGGGGCACAATGCATGCGGTCCCACCGTCGCCGGTCCTGGCCGGGATACTGGCCGCCCCGTGACCCACGCCGAGACGACGCGATCCCTCGTGGATTTCGTCATCGACAATGAGCTGACCGATATCGTGCTGGTCGGTCACGGTCACGGTCACGGTGGCACCGTCGTCAGCAAGGTGTCCGAAGCGATTTCGGAACACATCCAGGACTTGGCGACGGCATGCTGGACCTACGATCAGCTGTCGCCTCAGCCCTTCGGGCCGATGAGCGAACCATTGGACCTGAAGAAGTTCCACGCACTCGACACGCCGAAAAGCTACTTGGTGTGCACCGACGACATAGCGATGCCGCCCGGTGAGTGGGGCTGGCATCCCCGGCTATCCAGCCGGCTCGGGACGCACCGGCTCGTTCAAATGCCGGGAAATCACGAGACCATCTTCACCGACCCAATTGGTTTGGCCGACAAGATCATCGAAGCCGCCAGCGACTGAATCACCTGGAGTAGTCATGAATTTCGTAAGTCCGTTTCCCCACGTCGTCATCCCGGAGACCGGTGTGTACGAGTACGTGTTCGGCGACCTTGACGAGGCCGACGGCGATCGCGTCGCACTCGTCGAGACCGCAACCCAAACCGAAGTCAGTTACCGCGCGCTGGTCACTCGCATCGAGTCCTTCGCCGCCATGCTGGCCCACCGCGGAATCGGTGTCGGCGATGTAGTGGGTCTGCTGTCGCCCAACAGTTCGGCGTTCGCGGCTGCCCTGCACGGCATCCTGCGGGTAGGCGCAACGGCCACGCCGATCAATGTCTTGTTCACCGTGGACGAGATCGTCCGCCAGCTACGGGATTCGGGCGCACGACTGCTGATAGCGGCCCCACGATTGCGAGCGCAGGCCGAGGAGGCGGCGTCCGCGGCGGGCATATCCGGCAGTGATGTCGTGCTGCTCGATATTGACGAACACGCAAGTCCAACGGGCAGCTGCAGTCCGGACGTCGACTTTGATCCCGCGACACATGTGGCGGTTTTGCCCTACAGCTCGGGGACGACCGGAAAACCCAAGGGGGTGATGCTGACCCATCGGAATCTGGTCGCGAACGTAGCCCAATTGCACCCAGTGTCAGGAGTGGGCCCCGATGAGACACTGATCGCGGTGGTTCCTTTCTTTCACAGTTACGGATTGACTGGGCTCCTGTGTGCCGCCCTGCGGGACAGAGCCCGGCTGATCGTCATGCCGGCCTTTGACCTCGGCGAATTCCTAACCGCCATACAGGATTATCGTTGTACACAGGCTTATATCTTGCCGCCGGTGGCCGTGGCACTGGCCAAAGACCCGATGGTTGATTCGTTTGATCTATCGTCCCTGCACACCCTGACATCGGCGGCCGCGCCGCTGGACGAAGAACTCGCCAAGGCGGTGATACAACGGCTCGGGTGCTGCGTCGTGCAGGCCTACGGGATGACCGAACTAAGCCCCGCCAGCCACGTGATCCCGCTCGAAGGCCGGCATCCGGCGGGCACGGTAGCTCCCGTGAGCTCATGCGGGTGGACGGTGCCGAACTCGGAGAGCAAGCTCGTCGACATCGAGACCGGAGACGAAATACCCGTTCCCTCTTCAGGCTTCAGTGAAGCGGGTGAGTTGTGCTTCCGTGGGCCCAACGTGATGGCGGGCTATTTGGGAAATGCTGCCGCGACAGCGGAGATCATCGACGCCGACGGGTTTCTGCACACCGGTGATTTGGCGCGGGTGGATGCGCAGGGCTGCGTGTACATCGTGGATCGGCTCAAGGAGCTGATTAAATACAAGGGTTATCAGGTCGCACCCGCCGAACTCGAGGCGCTCCTGTTAACCCATCCAGGGATCGCTGACGTCGCGGTGGTTGGTGTCACCCATAACGCCTCGGGCGAAGAAATCCCGAAGGCGTTCGTGGTAAGGCAGGACGGCGCCGCGCTGTCGAAGGGTCAGGTCATCGACTTCGTTGCGGAAAAAGTGGCTCCCTTCAAGAAGATTCGCCAGGTCGAGTTTGTCGACAAGATCCCGAAATCGCCGACCGGCAAGATTTTGCGCAAGGATCTGCGCGCGGGCTGACCGCCGAAAGCCAGGGGGGACATGTCCACCACCCAACTCGGACGTCCCTTAACACATTGAAATGCATGCTGATGATTGACACACCACAGCACGCGCGTGATGGCGGTGTCGTAATCATCGGTGCCGGCCCGGCGGGAATCTCTGCGGCACTGAGCCTTAACGATCTGGGCCTCCGGCCGCTGGTCGTCGAACGGGCTGGTGAAGTCGCCGCAGCATGGCGTGGTCGGTATGACCGGCTCAAACTCAACACCGGCAGGCAGTTCTCGCATCTGCCCGGAAGGCGCTATCCGAAAGGGACTCCGGTCTATCCGAGTCGCGACCAGGTCGTCGAACACTTCGAAAAGCACGCTCGCGAAGAGGGTGTCGAACTAAAGGTCAACACTGAGGTCAAGCGGATCGACCGGCAGCCGTCGGGATGGCTGATGAGCACATCCGACGGTGACATCGAGGCTCGACATGTCGTGGTGGCCACCGGCTATCTGCACACACCGGTCCTACCCAACTGGCCGGGCAGCTTCGCCGGTGAGTTGTCGCATTCACATGGCTACCGCAATCCGGCGCCGTATGCCGGCAAGCGAGTACTTGTCGTCGGCTCGGGATCCTCAGGTATGGAAATTGCCCATGACCTGAGCACCGGTGCCGCCGCTAAAGTCTGGCTGTCCGTGCGCACGCCGCCGAACATCATGCCGCGCAACGGCCCTGCCGGACTGCCCAACGACGTGCTATCGATCCCCTTCTACCATCTGCCTGCGCGGCTATCGGACCGGATCGCCACCGCCGCTCGCCTCAAGGCATTCGGGGATCTCACCGAGTTCGGCCTGCCGGTGCCGGCGGAAGGCCCATTCGCCAGAGCGCATCGGCTAGATGTCGCGCCGACGATCGTCGATCCCGAGGTCGTCGACGCGGTCCGCGATGGATCCGTCGAGGTGGTGCCCGCGGTCGCCGGGTTCGAGGATAGCGACGTCGTCCTCGGCGACGGCAGCAGAATCAACCCCGATGCGGTCATCGCGGCGACGGGTTACCGGGCCGGATTAGAGCCGCTGGTCGGACATCTGGGCGTGCTCGCGCCCGATGGCGTACCGATTTATTTGTCGCCGTCACCCGCCGCTGATGGACTGTATTTCCACGGGATGCTGACCCGGCCCGGGTTGATCGGCCATGTGGCCAAACAGTCGCGAGCGCTAGCGAAAAGCATCGCCCGCGGCTGACGCCGCCGCTCAGTCCAGGTTGGTGCTACCGGTCAGCTGTTCCCATTTCGCGATCAGGCTGGCGCGGGCGTCCGCGGTGTAGCGATACAGGGCCAGGGCGTCGGGGCCCAGCAGCAAGAAGGCGGGCGGCTCGCTGGATGCAACGGCGGTGACGATCGCGGCGCCGGCTTTAGCCGGGTCGCCGGCCTGATTGCCGTCCATGGTGTCGTTTTCCTTGCGTCGTCGGCCGGCTGTGTCAGCGTAATCATCTATGGCAGTGCCTGATTGGACCAGTGAACGTCCGGCGAAGTCGGTGCGAAATGCGCCCGGCTCAACAACCGTCACCGATATGCCGAGCGGGGCCAGCTCGCCGCGCAGTGCCCCACTCATGCCTTCGAGTGCCGCCTTGGCCGCGGAGTAGTAGCCCGATCCCACCGGCGTCACCTGAGCGCCGATCGAGGAGACGTTCACGATCGCGCCGCTGCGGCGCTCCCGCATGCCGGGCAGGACGGCCTTGATCATGGCGACGGCGCCAAAGAAGTTCGTCTCGAACAGGGTGCGGACTTCTGCGTCGTCACCCTCCTCGACTGCGGCGCGATAGCCGTAGCCGGCATTGTTGACCAGCACGTCGACACCGCCGAACCGCTGTTGAGTCTGTCGGATGGCCGCATCGATCTGATCTGGCTTGGTGACGTCGAGCGCCACAGCCAGCACCCGGTCGGGTGCGGCGTCGGCGATATCCGCGACATTCGCGACGTCGCGCGCGGTGACGACGGCATTGTGGCCGGCCCCGATCACCGCGTCGGCGAGCGCGCGGCCGAGTCCGGTTGAGCAGCCAGTGATGAGCCAGGTGGGCATGAGCGGTCCTCTTCGGTTCGTGGCGCCGTCTGCGCCAGCATCGTTTCTAGCTCAGTCGGTCAGCGCGCGGCCCACAATCAACGGATCCGGCTCGCCCACCACCTCGTCGTCCTTGTCGTCGTAGTCGGATTTGGCGAGGACGTAGCGCATGGCATTGATGCGGGCCCGCTTCTTGTCATTGCTGCGCACCACGATCCACGGCGCAACGTCGGTATCGGTCGCTTCGAACATTTTCTCCTTAGCCGCGGTGTAGTCGCCCCACCGATCTATCGACTTCATGTCCATCGGCGAAAACTTCCAGTGCCGGACGGGATCGACCAGACGGATGGCGAAGCGGGTGCGTTGTTCGGCGGGGGAAACAGAGAACCACAGTTTGGTCAGGTTTATCCCGTTGGCAACCAACATCTCTTCGAACAGCGGTGCTTGCTGCATGAACTCGGCGTATTCGTCGGGGGTGCAGAAGCCCATCACCTTCTCGACGCCGGCCCGGTTGTACCAGGACCGGTCGAACAGCACTATTTCGCCGCCCGATGGCAAGTGGTTGATGTAGCGCTGGAAATACCACTGCGTCTTTTCGCGATCAGTCGGCTTCTCGAGCGCCACGACCCGCGCCCCGCGCGGATTGAGGTGCTCCATAAATCGCTGAATGGTTCCGCCTTTGCCGGCCGCGTCGCGACCCTCGAACACGATGACGTGCCTGGCCGCGGTCCGCTTGCTGTGTTTCTGTAGCTTCAGCAGCTCGATCTGCAGTCGCCGCTTCAGATGCTCGTATTCGTCGCGCGGCATTCGCTGATCGTAGGGATATCGCTCGCGCCACGTCTGGATGTGATTGCCCTCCCGGTCGAGCAAGACTGGGTCGTCGTCATCGTCGTCGATGACGGTGTAGCCGTGTTCCGGAGTGGACAGGGCTTCGAGATCGATCTCTGCCATGCAATCTGACGCTACTGCCATGTGACAAGGCCGTACTACAACCCCACAGAGGCGTGCCGCTCCAGGCGGAAGGTGCGCATGAAGCCGCCCGGTTGCGTCGTCAGCGTCACCTGCACGGCCCCGCTGGGCGCGACGACGTAGCGCTCTTCGACATCTGGTCCGTCCGTCCACCGACCGACCGGCTGGCGCCCGAGGTCGTCGCGGTCGTACAGGGCGGGGTCGAACGGGAACAGGACAGGATCGTAGGGGGTCACGTCGCCGTCGGGGCGGCCGTTGACGAGGCGGCTGCACTCCACGAAGCGGAAATGCCCGATATTGTGCGCGGCGCGGTACGTCCGCCGGACGATCAACGGAGTGTCCGCGCCGGTCGACAGTGAGACGTCTTTGGGCACGATCGGGTCGAAGACGACGCCGGCGCCGGCCTCAGCCTCGCGGAAGACGCCGAAGTGTCGCGAAAAGCGTTCGGATAGTGCGAAATCGGATTCGTTGTCGAGGAAGACGGCCAGGCCGATGGCCGTGGCGGCAAAGGGGTGCGGCGACCGTTTGACGCGCTTGTCCCCGAAGGCGGTGCGCAGCATCCTGGAGATGACAGGAAAGCCGCCGGCGCCGCCCACCACGTAGATTCCGGCGACCTCGGACCACGCCACGTCGCTGCTGCCGTCGTGCAGGATACGGCCGAGGAGATCGGTCGTGGGCTCGACGAGTGGCGCGCATGCCGAATAGACGTCGTCGATGCCGCAAGCAAAAGGCGGGCGATCGACCGAAGACAGGTCGACCACGAAGCGGCGCGTCTGTGGCCCGACGGCTTCCTTGCGAACCGCGCACTCCTCGCGAAGAAGCTCGAGCGCCGGGGCCGTTACGTCGCGCAGTTTCGCGCCGTCGCGGACGAGCCGCACAATCGCGTCGTCGAAATCATCACCACCCAGGCGCTGGATGCCCTCGCTGATCACCACCTCGTTCGAGTGTCCGGTCATCTTGAGCAGCGACGCGTCGAAGGTGCCGCCGCCGAGGTCGTAGATGAGGACGTACTCACGTTTGGCGGTGATAGTGGAGCGGTACCGATGGGCGTACTCGAGGCTGGCGGCGGATGGCTCGTTGAGCAGCGCGACGACGTGAAAACCGGCCGCCACGAAGGCATCCAGTGTCAGCAGGCGCTGCGCGCTGGAGGCGTTGGCGGGCACGCTGATAGCTGCCTCGATGGTTTCGCCCGGTGTCAGGCAACCATTCGAGCGCAGCAGAAGATCGTTTTTCAGCTGCGCCAGAAAGCCGGCGAGGAGTTCGCTCAACCGATAGCTGCGGCCGGCCAGGGTTACCTCGGTTTGCGGTCCGGCGTCGTTGAGCAGACGTTTGATCGATCGCAGCACCGACCAGTGGCGATCGTGGCGGACGGCGGCGGCGTCCACCCCGAACCGCAGCTCCCCGGCCGCATTGGCGGCGATCAGCGACGGCCAGGCATCGACGCCGTCGAACGATACGACCGGGTAGTTACCCCGGTCGACGAGTGCGACGACAGTGTGGGTGGTGCCGAAGTCGATACCGACTCTCATTCCGCACAATCTTAGGGCGGTGCAGCCAAATTCGGGACTCTAGACTTGTCCGGCGTGGCGCTCGCCGGACAGTGCCGCCTGCGGCTCGTCCCATTGCCATTGCACTTCGCGCTCCGCGGCGGTGGCCAGCAGGCCAGAGGGCGCGAAAATCTTCGACGGGATCGTGTCATCCTCGGTCAGTGGCCTCCCGCCACCACGAATTGCGTTGAATGCGACCGCAATTCCGGCAGCCAACACGATGATCACCACGAGCGCGAAAAGAATCGACAGGGCGCCCTGAATGAAAGTGTTCCGGATGACCTCATCGAGCTGGTGCGCATTCTTGGCCGAGCCGAAGGTGGTCTTGCCCGCATCTTTAGCGGCCGAATACTGGAAATGCTGTGACCAGTAGCCGATGGCCGGATCCGCCGAGAAGATTTTCTGCCACGACGCGGTCAGCGTGACCGTCAGATCCCATAGCAGCGGGACGCCCGGAATCCACACCCATCTCAGCAGCCCCTTCTTGACGACGATCACGGTGATCACGGTCAGCGCGATCGCCGCGAGCAGCTGGTTGGCGATACCGAACAGCGGGAACAGCGTGTTGATGCCGCCGAGCGGATCGGTCACGCCCATCAGCAGGATGCCGCCCCACGCCGCGACCACGGCAAGGCTGCAGCCCCGGACGCCTGGACGCCAGCTCGGATTTTGCAGCTTGGCCAGCGGACCGCCCAGGTTGCCCAGTGCGTCGGAAAGCATGAAGCGCGCGACCCGGGTGCCCGCGTCGACGGCGGTCAGGATGAACAGCGCCTCGAACATGATCGCGAAGTGGTACCAGAACGCCTTGAGGCCCGCGCCGCCGAAGGCCCGGTTCAACACCTCGGACATGCCTACCGCGAGCGTCGGGGCTCCGCCGGTGCGCGACACGATCGACTTCTCGCCGACGCTCGCGGCGGCCTGGTTGAGCTGGTCGGTCGTCGCCGGCGCACCCGACAACCCGAGCCCGTTGACGTAGTGCGCGGCGGTGGCCGCGGTGCCGCCGGTCTGTGCGGCCGGGGCGTTGAGCGCGAAATACACGTGCTGGTCGAGGATCGCCGCGCTGATCAATGCCATCACGGCGACAAACGATTCGGTGAGCATGCCGCCGTAGCCGATGAAGCGCATCTGGCTTTCCTTCTCCAGCAGCTTCGGGGTCGTCCCCGACGAGATCAACGCATGGAATCCGGACAGCGCACCGCACGCGATCGTGATGAACAGAAAGGGGAATAGCGAGCCGGGGAACACCGGGCCGTCGCCGTTGTGGGCGAACTGTGACACGGCGGGCGCCTGGATGAATGGGCGCGCGATGAAGATGCCGAGCGCCAGCAACGCGATGGCGCCGACCTTCATGAACGTCGACAGGTAATCGCGCGGTGCCAGCAACAGCCACACCGGCAGCGCCGAGGCCACGAAGCCATAGATGATGATCAACCACGAGACCGTCACCGCGGACAGATTCAACCACGATGCGCCCCAAGAGGTTTCGCTGACCCAATTGCCGGAGGCCACGGCGAGCATCAGCAATGCGAAACCGATCAGTGAAACTTCTCCTACCCGCCCGGGACGCAGGAACCGCAAATGGCAGCCCATGAAGATGGCAATCGGGATGGTCATCGCGATCGAGAACACACCCCACGGACTCTGGGCCAGGCCCCGGACCACCACCAGTGCCAGCACCGCGATGATGATCACCATGATCACGAGGACGCCGACAATCGCGGCGGCGCCGCCGGCGGCACCGAGCTCGTCGCGGGTCATCTGGCCCAGCGAACGGCCGCGGCGCCGGGTGGAGATCCACAGCACCAGGTAGTCCTGGACGGCACCGGCGAATACCGCGCCGAAGATGATCCAGATGCTGCAGGGCAGATAGCCCATCTGGGTGGCCAGCACCGGACCGACCAGCGGCCCGGCTCCGGCGATCGCGGCGAAATGATGGCCGAACAGCATCCGCCGGTCGGTCGGCACGTAATCGGCGCCGTCGTCCAGAATTTCGGCCGGGGTCGCGTGGTCGTCGCGCGGTCGGACGACCTTCATCTCGATCAGCCGGGCATAGAAACGAAACCCGATGATGTACGTGCAGATCGCGGCCACCACCAACCAGAAGGCGTTCACCGTCTCGCCGCGCACGAAAGCGATGATCGCCCAGGAAATCGCACCGAGCACCGCGATGATCCCGAAGACGATCTTGTGCCGGACGCTGATCGGGGAGCGGTCGATGATCGCGACGGGCGGCAAGTCCTTGTCAGTGCGGATGTAGCTGACAGCGTTGTCATGCACAGCCACGGACAAACCCTACGACGACGAGGGGTTTAGTGCTCGGGTGAATTAGTACAGCGCACGGACGTTGTCGATGGTGTCCGCCTCGGCCGGGCTCTTGTCATCGCGATAGCGCACCACCCTGGCAAACCGCAGGGCCAGGCCGCCGGGGTAGCGCGTCGACTTCTGTACACCGTCGAGCGCGATTTCGACGACCTGTTCGGGACGCAACTGCACGACATAGCCGTCCGTCGATCCGACGGCCAGTTCGCTGAAGCGCGCGGTCTGCCATTCCAGCATGGCATCGGTCATGCCCTTGAAAGTCTTTCCCACCATGATGAATTCGCCGGTGACCGGATCGCGTGCGCCCAGGTGAATGTTGGACAGTTTGCCGCGCCGGCGTCCCGACCCCCATTCGACGGCCAGCACCACGAGGTCGAGCGTGTGGACCGGCTTGACCTTGAGCCAGCCCGCCCCGCGGCGCCCGGCCTGGTAGGGGGAGCCTGGCGCCTTTGCCATCACTCCCTCGTGGCCGGCGGCCAGCGTCGCCTCCAGGAAGGCCGCGGCGGCGCCGGGGTCCGACGTGGTCAACCGATCGACCCGGTGCCGCGGTCCCACCAGCACGTCCAGGGCGGCCAATCGCTCGGTGGTCGGCGCGTCCAGCAGGTCGACGCCGTCGCAGTGCAAGATGTCGAAGAAGAACACCGAAAGCGGTTGCGCCGCTTGGGCTGCAGTCACGTCGACCGATCGGCCGAAGCGGGAGGCGGTGACCTGAAAGCGGTGCGGCCGGTTGTCGGGCCGTAACGCGATCGCCTCGCCGTCCGCGATGAGGTCGTTGACGGGCAGCGCCAGCGTTGCCTCCACCACCTCGGGCAGCCGGGCCGTAACGTCGTCCAGGCTGCGCGTGTAGACCGTGACTGTGTCCCCGGCGCGGTGGATCTGCACTCGCGCGCCGTCCAGCTTTGCCTCGAAGATCGTTGTGCCGCCGTGACGTTCGAGCGCGTCGGCCACGCTGGTCGCGGTTTGTGCCAGCATCGGGCCGACGGGCTGGCCCACCCGCAGCATGAATGCCTGCACCGCCACCGCTCCACCGCACAGGGCGGCCGCGGCGACCGCGGGCAGGTCGCCGCCCAGCATCGCCGCGCGCTGCACCGCGGCAGCGGGGATGTCGGCGGCCTTGGCCACCGCGTCGGCCATGATCCCGGCCAGCGCGCCCTGGCGCAGCTCGCCGCCGAGCAGCCGCACCAGGAACGTCTGCTCGGCTTCGGTCGCAGCGGCGAACAGCGTCGCGAGCAGTTCGGCGCGGCGCGCCTGCGACCCCTTGCCCGCGAGCCCGCCGATCTCGGTGAAGCTGGCGTGCACACCGGTCACCGTGAGCTCTGGCTCCGAAGCCGCCGGCGGTCGCGACCGCAACGACGCCCAGCCCACGCCGATCTGGCGCTGCGGCAGCTCACCGGAGAGCCACGACACGACGATCGCGACCAATTCCGGGTCTGGTGCGGCCTTCGTGAGAAGGTCGGCAATGCGTGCGACCTTGGTCAGCCGTGACGACGTGGCACCGACGTCAACCGACGTGGCTACCACCTCGAGAAGGAGCACGGTCGCCAGCTTGGCATGGCTCGGTGACAACCGTGCAGAACGGACACGCTAGCGTTCCTACGTAACGTTACAGATTGCACAGGATCTGACAACCCAAAAAGGAGACGTCCGGATGGAGATCAACGGGAAGAAGGCCGTCATCATCGGCGGCGCATCGGGGATGGGTCGCGCCACCGCCGAGCTGCTGCACGAACGCGGAGCGGATGTCGCCATCTTCGACCGCGAGGGCTCCGACGGCAAAGCGGTTGCCGAAGGCATCGGCGGCACGTTCTACCCGGTCGACGTCACCGACTTCACCGGCACCGAGCGGACCTTGCAGACTGCGGTCGACAAGCTCGGCGGGCTGCACGTCATCGTCACCACCGCCGGCGGCGGAATCGCCAAGCGCACGCTGACCAAGTCGGGCCCCCACGATCTCGAATCCTTCCAATCCGTGATCGATCTCAACCTCATCGCGACTTTCAACATCAGCCGGCTGGCGGCCGCGCACATGGCCAAGAACGAGCCCGAAGACGACGAGCGCGGCGTCATCATCAACACCGCTTCGATTGCCGCCTTCGAGGGTCAGATCGGCCAGGTCGCCTACACCGCTGCCAAGGCGGCGATCGCGGGTATGTGCCTGACGATGGCTCGTGACTTGGGGTCGATGGGCATCCGCGTGCTGGCAATCGCCCCGAGCCTGTTCCTCACCGGCCTGACATCGATGGTTCCCGATGAGATGGCGGCGACGCTGACCCGCGACGCGGCTTTCCCCAAGCGGATGGGCCGGCCGGAGGAGTACGCCAAGCTGGCGGCGGCCATCGTCGACAACCCGATGCTCAACGGCCAGTGCCTGCGGCTGGACGCCGGGCAGCGCTTCGCGCCCAAGTAGAGACCCCCGGTAGGGGCCTGTCCGCAATAAGTACACTCTTTAGGCAGCCACTCCGCTCCCCCTCGGAGCGGGGTGGCCAACCACCCGACGACGGTGCGGGGAGGGTACTGGCGCGAGGAGGTCTCCATGGGTATCGCACTTACCGACGACCATCGCGAGCTTGCCGAGGTCGCTCGGTCTTTCCTGACTTCGCAGAAGGCGCGCTTGGCGGCGCGTGCGCTGCTCGACAGCCCCGAAGAGGATCGGCCGACATTCTGGTCCGACATCGCCGAGCTCGGCTGGCTCGGACTGCACGTCGACGAGCAACACGGCGGCTCCGGCTACGGGTTGCCCGCACTCGTGGTGGTGATCGAAGAGCTTGGCCGTGCGGTCGCTCCGGGTCCGTTCGTCCCGACCGTGATCGCCTCCGCGGTGATCGCCAAAGACGGTACAGCCGAACAGAAGTCGCGATTGCTACCCGGCCTGATCGACGGCACTGTCGCCGCGGGTATCGGCTTGGACAGCAGCGTGCAGGTCAAAGGCGGCGTTGCGAACGGCGAGGCCGGAGTCGTATTGGGGGCCGGGCTCGCCGAGCTGCTGCTGATCGCGGCCGGCGACGACGTTCTGCTGCTGGACCGCGGCCGCGCCGGTGTGTCGGTCGACGTGCCCGAGAACCTCGATCCAACTCGGCGTTCCGGACGGGTTCGCCTGGATAACGTCAGCGTCGATTCCGACGACATCGTTACCGGGGCGCGGGAAACGGCGCTGGCCCGGGCGCGAATGTTGCTGGCCGCCGAGGCGGTGGGCGGATCGTCGGACTGCGTCGATGCCGCCGTCGACTACGCGAAGGTGCGCCAGCAATTCGGCCGGACCATCGCCACATTCCAAGCGGTGAAGCACCATTGCGCGAACATGCTTGTCGCCGTCGAGTCGGCGACGGCCGCGGTATGGGACGCCTCGCGTGCAGCGGGAGAGGACGAGGAACAGTTCCGTCTCGTCGCCGCAGTCGCTGCGGCGCTGGCACTTCCGGCGTATGCCCGCAATGCCGAACTCAACATTCAGGTACACGGCGGTATCGGCTTCACCTGGGAGCACGACGCGCATCTGCACTTGCGACGGGCGTTGGTGACCTCGGCACTGTTCGGCGGTGACACGCCGGCGCGCGATGTCTTCGATCGCACCGCGGCGGGCGCTGTCCGGGAAAACAGCCTGGACTTGCCGCCCGAGGCCGAGGAACTGCGCACGCGCATCCAGGCCGATGCCGCCGAGCTGGCCGGTCTGGACAAGCAGGCGCAACGCGACAAGCTGATCGCGACCGGCTACGTGATGCCGCACTGGCCCAAGCCCTGGGGGCTGGCCGCCGATGCGGTGGAGCAGCTGGTGATCGAGGAGGAGTTCAAGGCGGCCGGCATCAAGCGCCCGGACTACGGCATCACCGGCTGGGTGATCCTGACCCTGATCCAGCACGGAACCGAGTGGCAGATCGAAAGATTGGTCGAGAAGGCGTTGCGCAAAGACGAGATCTGGTGCCAGCTGTTCTCCGAACCCGAGGCGGGGTCGGATGCGGCATCCATCAAGACCAAGGCCACTCGGGTCGACGGCGGCTGGAAGATCAACGGCCAAAAGGTGTGGACCAGTGGAGCCCACTACTGTGCGCGTGGCCTGGCCACCGTGCGCACCGATCCCGACGCGCCCAAGCATGCCGGCATCACCACGGTGATCGTCGATATGAAGGCGCCCGAAGTCGAGGTGCGTCCGCTGCGGCAGATCACCGGCGGCTCGGACTTCAACGAGGTGTTCTTTAACGATCTGTTCGTTCCCGACGAGGATGTCGTCGGGACGCCGAACTCGGGATGGACGGTCGCGCGGGCGACGCTGGGCAACGAGCGGGTCAGCATCGGTGGTAGCGGATCTTTCTATGAGGGATTGGCGACCGCGCTGGTAGAACTGGCCCGACAGCACGCAGATCGATTGGCGGGCGCGGATATTCGGGTCGGCTCCTACCTTGCCAACGAAACCGCGCTGCGGCTGCTCAACCTGCGGCGGGTCGCCCGCAGCGTCGAAGGCGCGGGCCCGGGACCCGAAGGCAACGTCACCAAACTGAAGCTGGCCGACCACATGGTGGAGGGCGCCGCCATCATGGCCGCCCTGACCGGGCCCGAGGTGGCGCTGGTCGACGGCGCTGGTGCCGCGCCGGGCCGGCTGATCATGGGTGCGCGCGGCATGGCCATTGCCGGCGGTACCTCGGAAGTCACCCGCAACCAGATTGCCGAGCGCATCCTCGGCATGCCGCGTGACCCGCTGATCAATTAGCTCTAGGCCGGTGCGAACAACGGCGCACCGCCGGCGCCCTGCTCGGGCCGGATGCTGACCGGCATCCCGCACGTCACCGAATCCGGTTCGCAGTCAACGATATTGGCTGCCACTCGCAGGCCGCTTTGTTCGGCGAGCTCGACGATGGCGATCACATAAGGGACGGGGATCTCCGGGTTATACGGATGGTGGTTTACCGTGAAGGTGAACACCGTGCCCTGTCCCGAAATCGGGCGCGCCACCAGTGCGGCGCCGCACTCCCGGCATTCGCCGGTTGCGGGATGCACCCAGCGTGAGCAATCGTCGCAATGCTCGATGAGCAGCGGTGATGTCGACTCGGCTGACACGGGCAATACAGTACACTCTATTGATTCCAGTGGTTGCGATGGGTTCTCCTCTGACTGGCGGTGCAGATGACGTATTTCGAAAAAGACGCGATTGTGTCCGGTATCGGCATTTCCCGGATCGGCCGCCGGACCGGAATCCCGGGGCGGGAGCTGACGATGGAAGCGGTGCGCGGCGCGATCGCCGACGCCGGCTTGGTGCCCGCCGACATCGACGGCATCGCGACGTTGGGTGATACCCCCGCCGAAGAGGTCAATGCCGAACTGCAGATCGAGGCGGCCGACTGCGGCAGCGGCTTTGGTACCGGCGGGCTGCTGAGCCCGGTGATGTCGGCATGTCGTGCGGTGTCCGAGAGACGCGCCCGGCATGTGGTGGTGTACCGGACCATCCAAATGCTCGGCGGCACAGTGCCCGTCAAGCAGGAGGAGAACGCGCCCGCCCCGCCGCTGGCGCGGATGTTCGAAACACCCGAGGGCGCAAAGCGGCCCGCGGTCGGCCCGATGGATGACGTCAACGATCTGGTTGCGGCCCAAGCATATTCCGCCGCGAACTGGTTGGCACTGAACTGCCGTCGTCATATGGAACTGTACGGGACCACCAAGGAGCAGCTGGGTTGGCTGGCACTCAATGGCCGGCGTAATGCTGCGCTGAATCCGCTTGCCGTGTACCGCGAGCCGATGACGATGGCCGACTACCTGGGGGCGCGGCTGGTTTCGACGCCGTTCGGGCTGCTGGACTGCGACGTGCCCATCGACGGCTCGATCGCCGTGCTGGTGTCGAACGCGGAGTACGGCCCCGATTGCCCGCACCGGCCGGTGCGGGTGGAGGCGATCGGCGGGTCGGACGGCGCTGGTGGCTGGTTCCACCGCGACGACTACCCGAGGATGGCGATGTCGGATGCGACCGCGCAGATGTGGTCGCGCACCGACTTGAAACCCGCCGACCTCGCGCTTGCCGAGCTGTACGACGGCTTCACCTATCTCACCATCGCCTGGCTGGAGGCCCTGGGGATTTGTGGCGACGGCGAAGCCGGCCCGTTCGTCGAGGGCGGCGCTCGGATCGCCCGCGACGGGCAACTGCCGTTGAACACCTACGGCGGCCAGCTGTCGGCGGGGCGCATGCACGGCTACTGGGCACTGCACGAAGGGTGTCTGCAGTTGCGCGGGGAAGCGGGGGAGCGACAGGTGTCGCGGCGTCCCGAGGTCGGCGTGGTTTCCGTGGGCGGGGGTCCGGTCGCGGGTTGCATGCTGCTTAGCTGTTGAGACAGCTTGTGGGAGTGCAGTATTGAGATTCAGCTAAGCCCCGCGCCGGCCGCGGGAGGGACAAAGAAACTGGCTGCGACGATTGCCCGTCAGATCGAGGCGGACATCGTTCGCCGTGGCTGGCCCGTCGGAGAGTCGCTGGGTTCAGAACACGCTCTACAAGAACGCTTCGGCGTGAGTCGTTCGGTGCTGCGGGAGGCCGTTCGCCTCGTCGAGCACCATCAGGTGGCCCGGATGCGCCGCGGGCCGGGCGGCGGGTTGCTGATCAGTCAGCCCGATGCGGGACCCGCGACTCGCGCGGTCGTTATCTATCTCGAATACCTGGGCACCACGCTCGCTGATCTGCTCAACGCACGGCTGGTGCTCGAGCCGCTGGCGGCCTCGCTTGCGGCGGAGCGGATCGACGAAGCGGGTATCGAGCGGTTACGCGAGGTGTTGCGCGCACAGGAACAGTGGCGGCCGGGACTGCCGGCGCCCCGGGACGAATTCCACATCGCGTTGGCCGAACAGTCGAAAAACCCGGTCCTGCAACTCTTTATCGATGTGTTGATGAGGCTTACCACTCGATACGCCCTGCGATCGCGAACCGACTCGGCAAGTGAGGCTATCGAGGCGCTCGACTATATGCACAGCGACCACGCCGAAATCGTTGCGGCGGTCACCGCCGGCGATCCCGGCCGGGCCAAGTCGCTGTCCGAGCGACACGTCGCGGCGGTGACCGGCTGGCTGCAAGAGCATCACCCGGGCGACCCGGGGCGCCGCAGAGCGCGGAAGGGACGCCAACGCGAGACGCCCGAGACGGAAGTTCCGCGCGGCAAGTTGGCGGAGGTGCTCGCGGCCACCATCGGCGACGAGATCGGTTCTGGCGGCTGGCGGGTCGGGTCGGTCTTCGGCACCGAGAGTGCCTTGTTGGAACGCTATCGAGTGAGCCGTGCGGTGTTGCGCGAAGCGGTGCGACTACTCGAATATCACTCCGTCGCGCAGATGCGACGCGGACCCGGCGGCGGGCTGGTCGTCACGCAACCCCATGCGCAAGCCAGCATCGACACGATCGCCCTGTATCTACAATTCCGGAAGCCGCGGCGCGAAGACCTGCGTTGTGTGCGGGACGCCATCGAGATCGACAACGTCGCTAAGGTCGTCAAGCGACGGGCCGACCCCGAGGTGGCGGCTTTCCTGCAGGCCCACCGGTCCGCACTCGAGCACAACCTGCACACCGCCGATGACGTGCGCCAGGCGACCTTCGAGGAATCACGGTTCCATATCGGACTGGCGCAGCTGGCCGGCAACGCGCTGCTGGACCTGTTCCTGCGGATCATCGTCGAGCTGTTCCGCCGGCATTGGTCCAGCACCGGACAGGAGCCGCCGGCTCGGGATGACGCCGTCGCCGTCGAGCACGCGCATTTGCGGATTCTCGACGCGATCACGGCCGGTGACGACAGCTTGGCGCGCTATCGCGTCCGTCGTCATCTCGACGCCGCGGCCTCGTGGTGGCTGTGACGAACATCCTTCTACCCGAGGCGGGTTTGTGATCCGTTTCCTGCATAGGGAACGCGCGTGCGGGGTATTGGGAGGGGTAATGGGGCGCGGGGATAGGGACAGGAGAGCCGGTCCGGCTGGGGGTTGGCATTGGTGATGATGGAAAGCGGGAGTGCCGAAATGATCAGGGGCACGGAGAACGGGCATCAAGGTTTCGTTCATTCCGCGCTCCTCTACAACTCGCAGCGGGAGTACCTGGACGCAGTGGTGCCCTTCGTGCTCGAAGGTTTGGCGATGGACGAGCCGGTGCTCGTCGCGGTTCCCGGCGAATATTTGGCCTCGCTCCGTGACGCGCTCGGCGGTGAGGGCACGACATCCGCACTGCAGCTGGTCGACATCGCCGAGGCTGCCCGCAACCCGAGCCGGTTTCTGGCGCTAGAAGGCTCCTTTGTCGAGGAGAACGCCAACCGGCGGGCCCGGATTGTCAGCCAGGTTTTCTGGCCGGAGCGCAGCGCCGACGAGTCTTTGGCCTGCATGCAGCATGAGGCGCTGGTCAATAGCGCGTTTGAAGGTCGTCGGGTGACCGCGCTGTGTCTCTACGACGCCGAGCGGCTGGACAACGACGTGCTGGCAAGCGCCGGCATGACGCATCCGCTGTTGTGGAAATTCGGTTCGCCGCAACGCAGCGACGACTACGCGCCGGATGAGGTGCTGGCGCAGTGCAATCAGCCACTGCCCGTCAATCCGGGCGCGGTGACGTACATGGTTCGCAAATCCGCGGACCTGCGGCCGGCTCGATCGTTCGCCGTCAACTACGCCGGGTGGGTTGGGCTGTCCCAGGACGGAATCGAAGATCTGCAACTGGTCGCGACTGAGCTGGCCACCAACAGCTTGATGTACACCGACGGCGCCTGCCGGCTGGCGTTCTGGCGCGACGATGACCATTTGGTGTGCGAGGCGCGCGACAGCGGACGACTCGATGATCCGTTGGTAGGACGGCTGGACCCCGGCCCAACCGGACCGGCCAGCCGGGGACTTTTTCTGGTCAACGCCATCTCGGATCTGGTGCGTACCCACACCGCCAGCACCGGAACGACGATTCAGGCATATCTGCGGCTGGATTCCCCGGCCGGCCCGGTCAGCTGAGCAGGAAGGCGGCCCACCAGGAACCGAAGTTCCCGGCAGGCCGTCTTCTCCTGGGGCGGTTAGATGCAGAGGGACCCGACGCAGATTGGCGGGACGGCGACGCCGCCGACTACGGGTGCGCCGGTGCCACCCGCGGCTGTTGAGCAGCCCGGTAACAGCAACACCGCGGCCACGCCCGCGGCAGCTGCAGCAGCTTTAACAGTTTTCTTGGTGTTGTTTGCCTTCATGATCGTCTTCTTTCTAAACGATTAAACACATGTTGAATAACAAAGGGCGGCGTGTGCCGCCGACCGGAACTCCGGTGAGTAAGCGTGCGAATAGGTCACACACAGGTGAAAGATCGGGGGCCATCCCGCAGCGAGCGGGCGCTAGTTCCGTTTGGCTAGACGCAGACGAGGGAGCAGCCCGTGCCGCCGGCGGCTGTGGAGCATCCCGTCGGCACTAGCAACACCGCGACGACACCCGTCGCTGCTGCCACTGCTCTTAGGGTTTTCCTGGTGCGTTTCGACTTCATTGTCGTGCCTTTCCGAGTGAGGGGACAATCTAGCCGTTGATGGCCAATGCGACGGGGCGCATACCCTCTGTTAAACACGTGTAAACCAGATTTTGTGATGTTTTTAGTGGCGCGTGCTAACAATTGCGTTTTGTCACATCGATACTGGCGCAACGCAATAGCGTTTTGTCACGCTTGTACTGGCACAACAGGGTAAAGATTAGGTTTTGTCATATTCCTACTGGCGCAAAACAATTGAGTTTTGTCATGCCAACACTGGCGCAATGCACTAGCGCAATTACGCTGCAGGGCAAGCGATGTGAATCGATGAAGTTAGCGCAACAGCGCGGCGACCGGCTGAATTCCCTGCAGGCTCGATTGGCTGGAAACCAAAGCGGCCCACCAGGAACTGAGGTTCCCGGTGGGCCGACTCCCTGGTTGATTTAGATGCAGACGATCACGCAACTGCCGCGGGGGCTGGCGGCGCGGTGCCGCCGGCGGGCGCGCAAGCCGGTAAGAGCAACGCTGCGGCCACCCCCATCGTTGCTGCAACTGCTCTGAGGACCTTCTTGGAGTTCGGTGACTTCATCATTGCTCCTTTGTGGGAGGGACAAATAGTCCGTTGCGGACACTGGCACCTCAGATACTCCACCTAACCGACATATAAAGCTATCATTCGTGACACAACTCACTAGTATGAGACATAGATGTCTTATACCCACGTCCGCGCACGCGGCGCGAGAACATGCAGCGGTGGTGGGACGTGTCGCGGTCATGGATACGGATGCGATGAAGTGCACGTAGAAGTCTGGGAGGGCTTGCCGCGTTTCCGCCAATCGACTTCAGCCCCAAGCCATTTAGCTGAGTGGTTGCTTAGCCGCCTTCTGGCGCGACGACGGAATAGCGCTCGACCGACACGGATTAATTGGTTTCGCAGCGCGGCGATCAGTTGCCTGCTGCCGCTACCCGCTCCCACGCGGATGACAATCTCGTCGGCACCAACAGCACTTCGATCAGGCCTATCGCAACTGTCGCCGCTTCACGCGCCTTGTCGATGCTTGTCGACTTCATTGCCGTCGCCTTTCATCTGACGAGGATGGGGCAGCTGCTTGCGTAAGGCGACGACGGGATAACCACTATTTAACTAAGGTAAACCTAATTTGGTGAATTTTTTCAAACGCCGTCTCGCGGTCGCGAAAATGAAGTTGCACTCTCGACGGACGGCGCCTACTGTCGCGTTCGTGCGTCTTCTCAAGAGTGCCGTAGTAGCCAGCACCCGCAGCGGGGTCTGATCCAGACCGACCCCCCGCTGTGGGTCGCAAGCTACTACCGTCGGTCGCTCCTGCTGACCAGAGAAGACCGACGCAATGCCTCTTACGCAGCCCCTTTCCAGACCTCAGTCCCTTCGCGAGCTGGACTTAGCCAGTGTGGTGGCGCACCCGTGCGACGCCAATGCGTGGTTCGGCGATCGCTTCGGGGTCGCCTTGCCGCGCGGCCTGCGGGAACAAGCCGGCGCGATGCCCTGGGAGAGTTTCCTGGCCAGATATGGTCAGGCCGCCGGCCCACTACGGATAGGGCACTGGAAGTGCGCGGACATCGAGCGACCCACTGGGCGGCTCGGTGCGCAAGCCCGCAACTTCCGGGCGATGATCGCCATCGGGGATTGCATCAGCACCTCGACCGCTGCCGCCAGCGGGCCGATCGCCGCACTCACCGCAATGTTGCACGAGCGCGGAATCGCGATCGAAACACTGAAGTTCCATCAGATGGCTTCTGACGGATGCACCGCAACGTTCATCTGCGGCAGCGACGGCATCCGCGCCGAGTGGGCAATGGGTCTGTCCGAAGATCCGATTCAGTCGGCGCTGCGCGCGCTGATCACGTGCGCCAATCGGCTGATGGCCTGAGCTCGCGGGTACTCGAGTTCAGATCGGGCGCAAAATAATCGGCATGCCGTCTTTCGGCACCGGCATCCCGCCGTAGTCCCAGTCGCACTTGTAGCCCGGGCGGGGTTGCTCCAACCGGTAGCGGCGCAGCAGGCGGTGCAGGATCGTCTTGATCTCCAACTGCCCGAACGTCATGCCGATGCACTTGTGGGCACCCCCGCCGAACGGTGTGAACGCATAGCGGTGCCGTTTGTGCTCGTTGCGTGGCTCGGTGAACCGCTCCGGGTCGAATTTCAGTGGGTCCGTCCATAATTCGGGGAGCCGGTGATTCATGCCCGGATAGGCGATGACGTTGGTGCCCTTGGGAATGTAGTAGCCCAGCAGTTCGGTGTCGCGGACTGTCTGCCGCATGGCCCACTGCACCGGGGTCACCAGCCGGATCGACTCGTTCATTACCAGGTCGAGTGACTCCAACTTCTCCAGCGACTCGATGTCGACGGGCCCGTCGCCGAGCCGGTCGGATTCTTCGCGGCAGCGCTGCTGCCATTCCGGGTGGGCGGCAAGGTTATAGGCCATCGTCGTCACCGTCGATGTCGACGTGTCGTGTGCGGCCATCATCAGGAAGATCATGTGGTTGACGATGTCCTCGTCGGAGGACTTGTTGCCGTCCTCGTCCTCGGTGCGGCACAACACCGACAGCAGGTCGTCGCCTTGGGTGGCCCGCTGTTCCTTGACTCGCTCGCGGAAGTAGTTCTCCAGCAATTCGCGGGCCTTGAGTCCACGCCACCAGGTGAACGGCGGCACGGGAGTGCGGATGATCGCGTTGCCCGCGCGCGTGGTGATCGCAAACGCGTTGTTGACCTTGGTCACCAGTTCGTGGTCGGTGCCCGGCTCGTGGCCCATGAACACCATCGACGCGATGTCGAGCGTCAGTTCCTTCATTGCCGGATAGAGCAGGAAGCGCGCGTCATTGGCCACCCAGTCGTTGGCGATCGTCTGCGAGACCACCTTGTCCATCTGCTCGACGTAGCTGACCAGCCGGGAGCGGACGAAGGCCTCCTGCATGATCCGCCGGTGGAACATGTGCTCTTCGAAGTCGAGCAGCATCAGGCCGCGGTGGAAGAAGGGACCGATCACCGGAACCCAGCCCTGCTGCGAGAAGTCCTTGTTGCGGTTGGAGTAGACGACCTGCGCGGCGTCTGGGCCCAGGGCGGCGATGCCCGGCAGCACGGGTGAATCTCCGAAGACCACGGGCCCCTTGGTTTGGTAGAGGTGCATCAGATAGTCGGGTCCGCCCCGCAGCATCTCGATGATGTGCCCGATGACCGGAAGTCCCGCGTCGCCGACCGCCGCCTTGAGGCCGCTGCCCGGCGGTGGGTCGGCGAGTTTGCGCTCCTCGAATTGAGTGTTCAGCAGCTTGCGCTCGACCATCCCCATACCGGGAAAGTTGTTGATCGACGGGGTGAACCGGCGCCGTGCCTGGTCAAGCAGGTAATGCGGCGTGCTGATGGTGGCGGGCATGGACGCTCCTTTGCGGACCCGGGGCTGGTGACATCCGTCACTTGCCACTATCCTTCGATACAAAGTTGACGGCTGTCAAGTTTGTATTTGGAGTGGTGTGGTGCAAGGTCAGGGGATGAGCAGCCACGCGGAGCCGGGTGAGTCGGCCACCCGACGACGTGGCGACAAGCACCGGCAGGCGATCATGGCCGCGGTGCGCGAACTGCTCCAGGAGCGGCCCTTCGCGGAGCTGTCGGTCAGCACCATCAGCCTGCGCGCCGGGGTGGGCCGGTCCGGCTTCTACTTCTACTTCGACTCCAAGTACGCGGTGCTCGCGCAGATCGTGGCCGAAGCCACCCAGGAGCTCGAAGAACTCACGCAGTATTTCGCTCCCCGCCGTCCCGACGAGTCACCGGAGCAGTTCGCCAAGCGGATGGTGGGTAGTGCCGCCGCCGTCTACGCGCACAACGACCCGGTGATGGCGGCCTGTAATGCGGCCCGCTACACCGATATCGAGATCCGGGGCATTCTCGATCAGCAGTTCGACGAGGTCGTGCGCGAGATCGTTGCCATCGTCGACGCCGAGATGAAGGCCGGGACCGCGAGTCCGATCAGCGACGACATCACGACCCTGGTGCGCACCCTGACCGGTACCACCGCGCTGATGCTCAGCGGTGACCCGGCGTTTATCGGCGGAGCGAACGACGACATTGACCGTCGCATTCGCCTGCTCGAGCAGTTGTGGCTCAACTCCTTGTGGGGTGGCGGCCGGGGATAACGCGGCCCAGCCGGTACCGGCGGTATCGTCACCCTCATGGCGCAACGGGGATCCGCGCGGTACTTCGCAGGGAAGCGCTGTCTTGTCACCGGCGCGGCCAGCGGCATCGGCCGGGCCACCGCGTTGCGGCTGGCGGCGCACGGGGCCGAGCTGTTTCTGACGGATCGCGACGCGGACGGGCTGGCGCAGACCGTGGCCGACGCCCGTGCGCTGGGGTCTCAGGTGCCGGCGCACCGGGTGCTGGATATCGCCGACTATCACGAGGTCGCGGCGTTCGCCGCCGACGTTCACGCCACGCACCCGACCATGGACGTCGTGATGAACATCGCCGGCGTATCGGCCTGGGGCACCGTCGACCGGCTGAGCCACGAGCAGTGGACCAAGATGGTCGAGATCAATCTGATGGGCCCGATCCACGTCATCGAATCGTTTGTTCCCCCAATGGTCGCGGCGCGCCGCGGTGGGCATGTGGTCAATGTGTCGTCGGCGGCCGGGCTGGTCGCGCTGCCGTGGCATGCGGCCTACAGCGCCAGCAAGTTCGGACTCCGTGGCCTGTCCGAGGTGCTGCGCTTCGACCTGGCCCGGCACCGCATCGGGGTCTCTGTCGTGGTGCCCGGGGCGGTAAAGACGCCGCTGGTCAATACCGTCGAAATCGCCGGCGTCGACCGCGAGGACCCCAAGGTCAGCCGGTGGATCGACCGCTTTAGCGGTCATGCGGTGTCACCGGAAAAGGCTGCCGAGAAGATCATGGCGGGCGTCGCGAAGAACAGATACCTGATCTACACGTCTCAAGACATTCGGGCGCTCTACGCATTCAAGCGGCTGGCGTGGTGGCCTTACAGCGTGGCGATGCGGCAGGTGAACGTCATCTTCACGCGGGCGCTTCGGCCCAGCCCGGCCCAGCTAGGCCGGCAGCACCAATTCGAGCCGGACCCCGAGTAGCCGGACCGGACGGTCGAGTTCGAACAGATCCAGGACGCCCAGCGCCGCTGCGATGATGACGTCGGGATCGGTAGTTGGCGCCGGCAGCTTGCGAATCTTGGTGCGGGTGTAGAACGTCGCCGTACGCACGGTGACCGCGACCCGGGTAACAGTGCGGGCCGATGCCACAACTTCGTCCAGCGCGCGCCTCGCCAATTGTGTGACAGCCGAGTCCATTTCGGAGCGGTCGGTGAGGTCGCGCGGGAAGGTGACGACATGGCTGCGAGAGCGCGGGACCCACGGTTCGGCGCTGACCTCCGCGTCGCCGCCGCCCTTGGCGAGCAGCAGCAGCCACAGGCCGGTGCGTGGTCCGAAGATGGACGTCAGGACCTCGGCGTCACTGTTAGCCAGCTCTCGTACCGTGGTGATATCGAGGGCCGCAAGCTTTTTTGCCGTCTTAGGGCCGACGCCCCACAGCGCGTCGACCGGCCGATCGGCCATTACGTCCATCCAGTTCGCGTCGGTGAGCGCAAACACCCCGCCCGGTTTCCCAAAGCCGGTGGCCACCTTCGCGCGCTGTTTGTTGTCGCTGATGCCGACCGAACAAGACAGTCCGGTTTCTGAAAAGACAACGGCGCGAATCTGTTCCGCGACTTCAGTGGGATCGGCATGCGTCACCGACAGGTAGGCTTCGTCCCAGCCCCACACCTCGACCGGGTGCCCCAGGTCGCGTAGCAGCCCCATCACCTGGTCGGACGCCTCGTCGTAGGCGGCCGGATCCGACGGCAAGAAGGTGGCCCCTGAGTTTGGCGGGCAGCGCCGAGCGGCGGTGCGCAACGGCATGCCCGCGTGTACCCCGAACTCACGAGCCTCGTACGACGCGCAGGTGACGACCTTTCGCGGCTCGGTGGGATCACCGCTGCCGCCCACGATGACGGGTAGCCCAGCCAGTTCGGGATGACGGCGCAGTTCGACCGAGGCCAGAAATTGATCGAGATCAACGTGCAGGACCCAACTGGATGGCGGCGCGACCATGTCGGTCAGGTCACTGTCCGCATAGCTTGCGCGCCAGACTCTCCCAGGCATCGCCCAGCATCTCAAGAGTGAGGCCGCCGTAATTCAGTTGGTGCTCAACGTAATCCACGTCTAGCAAGGCCAGCAACGCGTCGGTCTGCACATCGAGATCGCCGCTGGTGTTGGCCGCTTGCAGCAGCACCCGCACATGCGTGCGCTGCACCGCTGCGGCCCCGACGTGGCGGGTGAGCGGCTCGCCTTTGGCCGCCGACAGCAGTGCGTGATGGGTGTGGACAAAGCGCAGGCGATCGCGGCCGAATGCCTCCAGTCGATCCATCGGCGGCGCGTCGGGCCCCAGCGGCGGCGGCCCGAATAGGAAGGCCTGCTGACTGCTGCGCTCGTCCTCGTCGAGCAGCACCATCATCAGCCCGGCTCGACTGCCGAACCGGCGGAAAAGCGTGCCCTTGCCGACGCCGGCAGCCGCGGCGACGTCGTCCATCGTGACCGCTTCGGCGCCGCGTTTGGCGACCAAACGGCGGGCCGCCTGCAGCAGCAGTTCCCGGTTGCGCGCGGCGTCGCCCCGTTCCTGGGGTAGCTCGCGCGGAGCCGACACACGCAACTCGCCCAATCGCTCGACACCGCTCACCACTGCACTTTAACGCGGCTGGAATAAAACGGACTATAGTCCGCTTAACCCGTGCGAAGATATAGAACGACAACCGGAGGGAAACGAAACAGTGGCAGAGATCAAGGTCCTGGCGTTGGTGGGCAGCCTGCGCGCGGCATCGATAAATCGCAAGATCGCCGAACTGGCGGTTGATGTGGCGTCCGACGATGTCATCGTCACCGTGTTCGAAGGGCTGGCCGAGCTTCCGTTCTACAACGAGGAGATCGATGACTCGATGAACCCCGAGGCTGCTGAGCTGGCTCCGGTGGATGCACTACGCGCCGCGGCGGCTGCGGCAGACGCCGCGCTGGTGGTCACCCCCGAGTACAACGGCAGCATTCCGGCCGTCGTCAAGAACGCGATCGACTGGCTGTCTCGCCCCTTTGGCAACGGCGCGTTGAAGGACAAGCCGCTGGCGGTCGTCGGCGGGGCCTTCGGCCGATATGGCGGAGTTTGGGCGCACGACGAGACCCGCAAGTCGTTCGGCATCGCCGGTGCCCGGGTCGTCGAGGCGGTCAAATTGTCGGTGCCGTTCGGAACTTTGGAGGGCAAGGCCCCCGCCGAGCACGCCGAGTTAGTGGCCAATCTGCGCGATGCCGTCGGCAAGCTCGCGGCCGAAGTCGGCTGAATTTGGCTGCCTGAAATTGGTAGAAGCCAACAAGGCGTTCGTTGGGTGACCAGCAGCGTTCCGGAAAGTTAATAGTTAAAGCCGCCAGCTAGTGCTGGCGGCTTTGCTAGCTGCGGGCTAGCAGGACGGCGGCACCGGGGTTGTCGGTGGCCGCTGCTATACCAGTACGCATGAGCGTTCTGGACCGGGTTTGTGATCTGCGACACGCCGGGGCGTGGCTGCGCGGCAGCGCTTGCGACCAGCGAATTTCAGAATTGTTATTCAGAACATGTTGTATCTCGACATCTTGTCAGCCACTAGGTGTAGTGTTTCGGGAGCCGGCAGATCCCAGGTTCACGAAGCTCGCAAGGCCCACTGAACCTCCCGAAATCGGCTTAGCCAGGTCGTTCAGCCTGACAGCCGCAAGACGGGAATCCGGGGGCTTGACGGATCGCTGAACATAGCGGCGATGTAGTGCCCCAAGCAGTTGCCAGTCCGTAATAAAACTCCCGACCTTCCTTCCCCGCAGAGGAGCGGCTTCCATGAGCATCACCGTGTACACCAAGCCGGCATGTGTGCAGTGCAGCGCCACCCACAAGGCTCTCGACAAGCAGGGTCTTGCTTACGAGAAGGTCGACATCAGCCTGGACGCCGAGGCGCGCGACTTCGTGATGGCACTGGGTTATCTGCAGGCCCCCGTCGTGGTGGCAGGAGATGCCCACTGGTCGGGCTTCCGGCCCGATCGCATCAAGGCGCTTGCCGGAGCCGCGCTGAGCGCGTAGTGCAGTAGATGAGCAAGTAAGGAGGTTGCGGTGCCATGGACATCACGCAGCGCAACCTGGTCTATTTTTCGTCGGTGTCGGAGAACACCCACCGTTTCGTGCAGAAGCTGGGTGTCCCCGCCACCCGAATCCCACTGCGTGGCCCTATCGAGGTCGACGAACCGTACGTATTGATACTGCCCACGTATGGCGGCGGTCGGGCTACGCCGGACATCGACAACGGTGGCTACGTCCCCAAGCAAGTCATCGCCTTTTTGAACAACGAGCACAACAGGTCGTTGATCCGCGGCGTCATCGCCGCGGGCAACAACAACTTCGGTGCAGAATTCGCCTACGCGGGCAACGTGGTTTCCCGCAAATGTGGCGTGCCCTACCTCTACCGCTTTGAACTGATGGGAACCCCGGACGACGTGGAAGCCGTTCGCGTGGGCCTTATTGAATTCTGGAAGGAACAGACGTGCCACCAACCGTCGCTGCAGAGCCTATAACCGCTGGCACGCATGTGTTGCCCGAAGAGACGGACTACCACGCGCTGAACGCCATGCTGAATCTGTACGACAAGGACGGCAAGATTCAGTTCGAGAAAGACGTCCTCGCGGCGCGTCAGTACTTCCTGGAGCACGTCAACCAGAACACGGTCTTCTTCCACAATCAGGACGAGAAGATCGACTACCTGATCCGCGAGAACTATTACGAGCGTGAGGTTCTTGACCAGTACTCGCGCAACTTCGTCAAGACGCTGCTGGACCGTGCCTACGCCAAGAAGTTCCGGTTCCCGACGTTCCTGGGCGCGTTCAAGTACTACACCTCCTACACGCTCAAGACGTTCGACGGAAAGCGCTACCTGGAGCGCTTCGAGGACCGGGTCGTGATGGTGGCGCTGACCCTGGCCGCCGGCGACACGGTGCTGGCAGAGAAGCTGGTTGACGAGATCATCGAAGGGCGGTTCCAGCCGGCCACCCCGACGTTCTTGAACTCGGGCAAAAAGCAGCGCGGGGAACCGGTTAGCTGCTTCCTGCTGCGCATCGAGGACAACATGGAGTCGATCGGGCGTTCGATCAACTCCGCACTGCAGCTGTCCAAGCGCGGTGGGGGAGTTGCGTTGCTGCTGACCAACATTCGTGAGCAAGGCGCGCCGATCAAGAACATCGAGAACCAGTCGTCGGGTGTCATCCCGATCATGAAGCTGCTCGAGGATTCGTTCTCCTACGCCAATCAGCTGGGCGCGCGCCAGGGCGCTGGTGCGGTGTACCTCAACGCGCATCACCCTGACATCTACCGCTTCTTGGACACCAAGCGCGAGAACGCCGACGAGAAGATCCGGATCAAGACCCTGAGCCTGGGGGTGGTGATTCCCGACATCACCTTCGAGCTGGCCAAGAACAACGAGGACATGTATCTGTTCTCGCCCTACGACGTCGAGCGGGTCTACGGCACGGCGTTCGCCGACATCTCGGTGACCGAGAAGTACTACGAGATGGTCGATGACGCTCGCATCCGCAAGACCAAGATCAAGGCGCGGGAGTTCTTCCAGACGCTGGCCGAGCTGCAGTTCGAGTCCGGCTACCCGTACATCATGTACGAGGACACCGTGAACCGGGCTAACCCGATCGAGGGCAAGATCACCCACTCCAACCTGTGCTCGGAAATCCTGCAGGTGTCCACGCCGTCGCTGTTCAACGACGATCTGTCCTATGCCAGGGTGGGCAAGGACATTTCGTGCAACCTCGGGTCGCTGAACATCGCCAAGACGATGGACTCGCCGGACTTCGCGCAGACAATCGAGGTGTCCATCCGCGCGCTGACTGCGGTGAGCGACCAGACTCACATCACCTCGGTACCGTCAATCGAACAGGGCAACAACGACTCTCACGCGATCGGGCTCGGGCAGATGAACCTGCACGGCTACCTGGCTCGCGAGGGCATCTTCTACGGTTCCGAAGAGGGCGTTGATTTCACCAACATGTACTTCTACTCCGTGCTGTATCACGCGCTGCGGGCATCGAATCGCATTGCGATCGAACGAGGTAGGGCATTCGGTGGTTTCGAGCAGTCGAAGTACAAGTCGGGAGAGTTCTTCGACAAGTACACCGAACAGGTGTGGGAGCCCGCGACCGACAAGGTCCGTCAGCTATTCGCCGATGCCGAGATTCGCATCCCGACGCAGGACGACTGGAAGCGGTTGAAGGAGTCGGTGCAAACGCACGGCATCTACAACCAGAACCTGCAGGCAGTCCCGCCGACGGGGTCGATCTCCTACATCAACCACTCGACGAGCTCGATTCACCCGGTCGCGTCGAAGGTCGAGATCCGCAAGGAAGGCAAGATTGGGCGGGTTTACTACCCGGCGCCGTACATGACCAACGAGAACCTGGAGTACTACCAGGACGCGTACGAGATCGGCTACGAGAAGATCATCGACACCTACGCCGCGGCCACCCAGCACGTCGACCAGGGGCTGAGCCTGACGCTGTTCTTCAAGGACACCGCCACCACCCGCGACGTCAACAAGGCGCAGATTTACGCCTGGCGCAAGGGAATCAAGACGCTCTACTACATCCGGCTGCGGCAGATGGCCTTGGAAGGAACCGAAGTCGAGGGCTGCGTGTCCTGCATGCTGTAAGTCACGGCGCTGGTTCGACGGCGCGTCGCGTTGGGCAGCTCACACTCGGTCACTGCGAGTTGGCGCCCCGTGGCGCGCCGAGCGCGTTTTTCGGCCATCACCGCGCGATTCGGGTAGACCCGCGGCGGCCGTCGCTTACCAGTGGGGGTTCGGTAATCTCGGCCGGTTCTCTGCCGACTACCGGCGAGAGTTCGGCCGCTTGCCCAGCGAGGTACTGCGCGCGCCGCGCTGATGCCGCCGAGCAGCGACATTTGGCGAAACTGGGCCGGGTCGTTAGGGCATGCCGAAAAACAGATACGTACACGCATAGCAGTCTGCGCAGGTCAGCGGGTACAACGGGGTAAGGTGCGTGATTGTGGTGAGAATTTCTCGACCCCACCCGAGCGTGAAGCCGGGGGCCAAGGTCGACGCGCGAAGCGAACGTTGGCGTGAACACCGCAAGAAAGTGCGCAGCGAAATCGTCGAGGCGGCGTTTCGCGCTATCGACCGGCTGGGGCCCGAGCTCAGCGTGCGTGAGATCGCCGAAGAGGCCGGCACCGCCAAGCCGAAGATCTACCGCCACTTCCACGACAAGTCCGATCTGTTCCAGGCGATCGGTGAGCAGCTGCGCGACATGCTGTGGGCGGCGATCTTCCCGTCGATCAATTTGGCCACCGACTCGGCCCGCGAAATCGTCCGGCGCAGCGTCGACGAATACGTCACTCTCGTCGACAAGCACCCCAACGTGCTGCGTGTTTTCATCTCGGCGCGTTCCGGAGCGACCACCGAGTCGACGGTGCGCACGCTCGACGAGGGTCGTCAGATCATGTTGACCATGGCCGACATGTTCGACAACGAGCTCAGGGACATGAAGCTGGATCACGCGGCCTTCGAGCTGGCCGCACATGCGGCCTTCGGATCGGCCGCGTCATCCACCGAGTGGTGGTTGGGCGAACCCGACAGCCCGCGCCGGATGCCGCGCGACCAGTTCGTCGCCCATCTGACCACGATCATGATGGGGGTCATCGTCGGCACCGCCGAGGCGCTGGGCATCGTGGTGGACCCCGACCAGCCGATCCACAGCGCCGTGCGAAGCAATCCTGCCGCGAGCTGAGCTGCGGCGACGGCGTTGACATCGCCTCGGGCATCGATAACACTCGTCCTATCCGATACCTTGGGTACTGGGTATTTACGTTAGCTAGGCGGGGGTCTCTAATTAGCTGCGCCGGCCGACGTACGAGCTGACCGGCCGATAGAAAGACCGATCCACTGTGACCGATGCATTGACACAAGCCGAAGCAAACCCGGCTCCGGGGCCCGAGGCCCCGACGCCGGTGCACACCCGCGCGCTGATCATTGGGACCGGATTCTCCGGTCTGGGTATGGCGATCAAGCTGCAACAGCAGGGTGTGGACTTCGTCATTCTGGAGAAAGCCGACGACGTCGGCGGCACCTGGCGCGACAACAGCTACCCCGGGTGCGCCTGCGACATCCCGTCGCACCTGTACTCGTTCTCGTTTGAGCCCAAGCCGGACTGGAAGAACCCCTTCTCGTATCAGCCCGAGATCTGGGACTACCTCAAGGGAGTCACCGAGAAATACGGGCTGCGCCGCTACGTCGAGTTCAATTCACTCGTCGACCGCGGACATTGGGACGACGAAGAAAACCGCTGGCATATTTTCACCGCCGACGGCCGTGAATACATCGCCCAATTCCTGATCTCGGGCGCGGGCGCGCTGCATATCCCGTCGATCCCCGAGATCGAGGGTCGCGACGAATTCCGTGGTCCCGCTTTCCATTCCGCGCAGTGGGATCACAGTGTCGACCTCACCGGCAAGCGGGTGGCGATGATCGGCACCGGCGCCAGCGCGATCCAGATCGTGCCGGAAATCGTCGGACAGGTCGGCGAACTGCAGCTCTACCAACGCACTCCGCCGTGGGTGGTCCCCAGGTCGAATCCTGATCTCCCGATAGCGGTGCGCCGGGCCATGGCGAACGTCCCCGGGCTGCGGGCACTGGTGCGGCTGGTGATTTATTGGGGGCAGGAGGCGCTGGCCGTCGGGATGACCAAGCGGCCGAACCTGCTGAAATTCATTGAGGCGTACTGCAAATACAACATTCGCCGGGCGGTGAAGGACCGCGAGCTGCGCCGCAAGCTGATCCCGAGCTACCGCATCGGCTGCAAGCGGATCCTGAACTCCTCCACCTACTACCAAGCCGTGGCGGATCCGAAGACCGAACTGATCACCGACGGCATCAGCCGGATCACGCCCGACGGGATCGTCACCGCCGACGGCACCGAGCACCAGGCCGACGTGATCGTCTACGGCACCGGCTTCCACGTCACCGACTCCTACACCTATGTCCAGATCAAGGGACGCCACGGTGAGGACCTGGTCGACCGCTGGAATCGGGAGGGCATTGGTGCGCACCGCGGCATCACCGTGGCCGAGATGCCCAACCTGTTCTTCCTGCTCGGCCCCAACACTGGGCTGGGGCACAACTCGGTGGTGTTCATGATCGAGTCCCAGATCCGTTACGTCGCCGACGCGATCAAGACCTGCGACAAATACGGTGCCCAGGGTCTGGCACCGACCCGCGTTGCGCAGGACAAATTCAACGACGAGCTTCAGGAGATGCTGAAGGACTCGGTGTGGAGCCGCGGCGGATGCAGCAGCTGGTATCTCGATGCGCACGGTAAGAACACCGTGCTGTGGGGTGGCTACACCTGGCAGTACTGGCGGGGGACCCGGTCGATCAAACCCGATGAGTACCAATTCTTTGGAGTTCGCACCGATTCACACGGAAAGGGTTCGGCGGTGGCTGCTGGGAGCTCTACACTGGGGGACTTATGAGCGCCTATCAGACCGTCGTGGTCGGCACCGATGGCTCGGACTCGTCGCTGCGTGCGGTAGACCGCGCGGCCGCTATCGCGGCGGACCACGGCGCGAAATTGGTCGTTGCGACGGCACATCCGCCAGTCCCCGAGGAACGCGGACGCTACGCCATCCCGCCGGGGAGCGACCACGGTCAGGATTACCGGACGGTGGGCGAGGCCCCTTACTACGCGATCCTGCACAACGCCAGGGAGCGGGCGCACCAAGCCGGGGCCAAGAACGTGGAGGAGAAGGCGATCGTCGGTGCCCCCATTACCGCGCTGGTGCAACTCGCCGAGGAGGTCGACGCCGACCTGATGGTCGTCGGCAACGTCGGGCTCGCCAGCGTCGCCGGACGGCTGCTGGGATCGGTCCCCTCCGAAGTCTCCCGCAGGGCCAAGATGGACGTCCTGATCGTCCACACCGCCGGCTGAAGCATCGTTAAGAATTGTTCGGCCTCATCGAGGTCGATACGTGTCACCGCCCTTGCCGCGCAGCAGAGAAACGAAAGCCGCTGCGGCAGCGTCCACACCGGCATCGTCGTTGGTGGCGACCAGGTCCAGCAGTAGCCCGCGGGTGACGGCCAGCCCGAGCCTCGTCATCGCGGGGTCGGTCGAGCCGGGCGCTGCCGCCTCGACCGCGCTGAGCCAGCCGTTGACCGCGTCGGGAGTCATTCGGGCGAAGGGCTTTTCGCCCTGGGCGGCGCGCGCGTAACACTCGAAGAACAGGCTTTCGAGCCGGCGTAGCTCGGGCCGACGCAGGTCCGCCCACATGGCTGCGAAACCAATCGCTGGGTCCGTGGGCAGCCCACCGAGTAGGCCCATCTGCCGGCGCTCGACCTCCTCGACGACGGCCAGCAGTAGATCCTCGCGAGAGCCGAAGTGGTGCAGCAACATTCGATGGCTGGTGCCGACGGCGCCGGCCACTTCGCGCAGTGAGCGGTCGCCGATGCCGCCGTCGGCGAACTCGTCGATCAGCGCATCGAGAAGCTGTCGGCGCCGCTGCAGGTCAGGAGTGCGGACCATTGGCCCGGCGCAGCTGCTCCGAGCGGGCCTTGAGGCCCTGCGCCTCCAGCTCGAGAAAGCGCTTGGTCTTCTTGGCCATCAGCCGCCCGACGAGAGCTCCCAGGACACCGCGTTGGTCAAGTTGCTGGCGTACCAAGGTGCAGCCGCCGGGCCCGGTGGTGACATCGTGGCGCGCGGTCACGAGTACGCCGGGGGAGCGTTGCACCCAGGTCCAGGACGAGCCGGGATGGAGCTCGGTGACCTGCCAGACCAGCTTCTGCATGCCGGGCTGTTTGATCGCAAACCGTTTGCCTACAGCGAGTTCGGGTCCATCGAGCCCGACCAGTGAGGTCACCGAGGCGGTCCAGCCAGGCCAGTGCTCGACGTCGGTGAAGACATCCCATACCAGTTCCGGTGCGGCGTCGATCTCGATGCCGTCTTCGCTAAACATGTACCAAATGGTACATGAAGGATGGCGCTTTGCCTACGCCTGGGCTACGCGCACGTCGAGATGCTTGAGCGCGGCTTCGGCGCCGTTCCATCCGGGGATGCCGGTGACTCCCGGGCCGGGGTGGGTGCACTGGCCGCACAGGTAGAGGCCGTCGACCGGGGTGGCGAACTTGTCGGCCCCTTCGACGACGCGGCCGGTCCACAGTTGATTGGGCTGCAGCAGGCCGTGCGAGTAGTCACCGGCGTGCGCGCTGAAGGTGCTGCCGAAGTAGCGGTTGGAGAACACGACGCGGTTGGTGACGGAGTCGGCGAATCCGGGCGCGTACGTGTCGAAGATTTGTACGCAGGTGTCGGCGTATTGCTCTTTCCAGCTGCGATTTTCGTCGGCGTCGAGACCGGTGGGGAAGTAAGGCGTGAAGATCGTTGCGCTGTGCTTGCCTTCGGGCGCCAGCGACGAGTCGACCATGCTGGGGATGTAGAGATAGGTGGGCGGTGCGTCGGGCAGCTGGCCCTTGCGGTATTGCTCCCAGGCATCGCTGATGTATTCCGCTGACGGCGCATAGGCGACGGTCGGACACCATTGCCCGTTGTCCTGCATGTAGGGCTGTAGGCGCTCGATCCATTGCGGCGCTTGGTCGATGGTGAGATGCGCCTGGATGTATCCCAGGTTGAAGTTAATCTCCTTGATCTTGCGGATGTAGTCGGGTGGAAAGTTCTGCGCGCCGGCCAGATTCACGAAAGTGGTGAACGGGTCAAGCGACGAGAGCACGACGTCGGCGGAAATTGTTGTGCCGTCCCGCAACTGGACACCGGTGGCACGTCCGTCCTCGACCAGGATTTCCTTGACGTGCTGCTTCATCTGCACTTCGGCGCCCAACGATTCCGCGCGCCGGCACAGCGCGGTGCTCAGCGAACCGATGCCCGCGCGCGGCATGATGTATTCCACGTTGCCGCCGCCGATCAGGTAGTGATACAGCGTCGAGGCGTTCGAGCCCGGCGTCCACGGACCGCCGTCGAACGCGTCGATGGACATCGCGGCCAGCGAGCCCTGGATGCAGCGGCCCTGATCCGGCGCCAGGAAACGGCGAACGGTGTCCATCGTGCTGCCGTACCACATTTGGGCGAAGTCATGGCGAGCCTCGGGCGTGGGCTGTGACGCGATCACCTCGATGATGTCCAGCGGCGGCCCGAACGCCGAGTCGACGAAATACGGTGCGAACCGGCCGATGTGGGCGAATAGGCCGCCCAGGCTGGCCGCCACGTCGGCTCCGTGATCCTCGAACAGATGACGACCCATCCGCTCCAGGTCGTTGTACATCACGAACGGGGTATCGGCGGCGTCGCCGAACGTGCACGTCGAGGTCCACTGATCCATCAACTCGAAGCCCCACTTGGTGAGCTCCAGGCGTTCGGTCATCTCCTGGCGCCAGATCAACACGGCCCAGGCGCCGACGCTGTGCTGGTAGCCGTCGAAGAGTTCGCGGGTCGCGGCCATGCCGCCGAGGAAGTGCGCGCGCTCCAGCACAAGCACTTTCGCGCCGCCCTTGGCCAGCACATTCGCCGCTACCAGACCGTTGTGACCTGCTCCGATGACGATCGCGTCATAGTCCGCCATGCTGACTCCTCCGGTGATAATCCCTCGACAGAAGGCACAATGTCACATGTGACATATTTGCGTCAATGGTGACATTTGGTGTCTGCTAATAACGTGGAATCTCGTAGTCAGCGCACTCGGCAGGCCCTGTTGCAGGCGGCAATGAAACGCTTCGTCGCCGACGGCGTGCACCAAACCAGCGTGTCCGACATCGTGGCCGATGTCGGGGTCACCGAGCGGACCTTCTATCGGCACTTCCCGTCCAAGCACGCGGTGATCTTCGCCGACTACGACATCGGCTTCGAATGGTTCGCTCGCGCGCTGGCACTGCGACCGCACGGCGAACCCATCACCGCGTCGGTGCGAAAAGCCGTAGACGCCTTCCCTTTTGATTTCGCGATGGTTCGCGAAGCCGCCACCATCCGGTCGCGCGACCTGGACCAGGACATCATCAACACGCACATTCGACGGATGACCGATCAGGTCGCTGCCGAGATAAGCCGCTTCATCCACGGACGGTCCAAACCCACTGCCGACGGAGCCATGATCGCCGACATTGCCGCGCACAGCCTGGCGACCGCGGTGTTCGTCTCGCTGGAAGCGTGGATGAGCAAGGGCGGAGAGGACATCGACGAACTGAGCCGGCTCACCGACATCGCGCTGAGCGCGCTCGAAGACGGCCTCACGCGCACATTGCGCGACGCTGGATTGGATTGACGACCAAACAACCACCCCGAGCAAGCAGGCACAATTGATTTTGGAGGCGATGTGAGTGCTTTCGGCTCGGCCCGGCTCGCGACACGCAAACACAAGTTCTTGTGTTGCCACCGGTTGTCGTACCCCAGGGGTAGTGTTTGCAGCCTGACGTCCCTCGGGCAAAAATCGTGTGTGAAGTGGGGTTCTGGTGACTGAAAACATGAAGCTGATCGATCGCGCCTCGGCGATCAACTGGAACCGGGTGCAAGACGAGAAGGACGCCGAGGTCTGGGACCGGCTGACCGGAAACTTCTGGCTACCCGAGAAGGTGCCAGTCTCCAATGACCTCCCGTCCTGGGCAACGCTGACCGCCAACGAGAAGCAGCTCACGATGCGCGTCTTCACCGGTCTGACGTTGCTGGACACCATCCAGGGCACCGTCGGTGCGGTCAGCCTGATTCCCGATTCGCTGACGCCGCACGAGCAGGCCGTCTACACCAACATCGCGTTCATGGAGTCGGTGCACGCCAAGAGCTACAGCTCGATCTTCTCCACGCTGTGCTCGACGGCCGAGATCGACGACGCGTTCCGCTGGTCGGAGGAGAACCCCAACCTGCAGCGCAAGGCCGAGATCGTCATGCAGTACTACCGGGGCGACGAGCCGCTCAAGCGCAAGGTCGCCTCCACGCTGCTGGAAAGCTTCCTGTTCTACTCCGGCTTCTACCTGCCCATGTACTGGTCGAGCCGGGCCAAGCTGACCAACACCGCAGACATGATCCGGCTGATCATCCGCGACGAGGCCGTGCACGGTTACTACATCGGCTACAAGTTCCAGCGTGGCCTGGCGATGGTCGATGAGGCCAAGCGCGCCGAGCTCAAGGACTACACCTACGAGCTGCTGTTCGAGCTCTACGACAACGAGGTGGAGTACACCCAGGACCTCTACGACGAGGTTGGGCTGACCGAGGACGTCAAGAAGTTCTTGCGCTACAACGCAAACAAGGCGCTGATGAACCTCGGATACGAGGCGTTGTTCCCGCGTGACGAGACCGATGTGAACCCGGCGATCCTGTCGGCCCTGTCGCCCAACGCCGACGAGAACCACGACTTCTTCTCCGGCTCGGGCTCGTCGTACGTGATCGGCAAGGCCGTCGTCACCGAAGACGAGGACTGGGACTTCTAACGCCGTAGCGAACGGCCTGGAATCTGGTTTCCTGCAGGCGGATTGGCGTTGCCCGTGCGCTGCTCGGGCAGGATGGGCGAGATGAGCAGTGAGAACCCGGTGGGCGCGGCGGACTTTCGTCGCGCACTGGCGCTAATTCAGCACGGTGAACGCGGTGACGAAGCGGGTATGCGCGTCATCGTCGACGACGAAGTGATTCCCGCTGACCGGTTGCCACAGCTGATCCGCGCCACCGTGTCGATTTTCTGGCAATTGGTCGCTCAGCTCTGCGAACCGAACGAGATCGCCGAGATCGGCGAGACGCTGACCATGGCAGCTGCCGCTGACGACGTCGAACTCGACCGCGACAACCGGCTGGTGGCCCGCATCGCGATGGCGCAGCATTCTCAAGATCTCAACGCCGAGTACGAGGTGGTCCGCGACGCGGACACGGCGCCCGACGGACTGGTGTGCCTCGCGCTCACCGCCGCCGGTGTCGTCTCCGCGATGCTGCCCCAGCTACGCACCGAGGTGGGACGCCAGCTGCTCAACAACTTGGCGATGCAAGCCCTACGCGACGAGAACGGCTGACGGGAGGCGTCAGCTGATGCCGCACACGCCCATGCCGTCCGGGCAGTCGATTGTGCACCCCGACGTGGTGGCGGCGGCGAAGGCGAGAACCAGGGCGACGATGAGTTTGCTCGTGAGACCAGACATGACCACTCCGTTCTTCCGGGCGCAGCCCGGGCCCCCTTATCGGCTCGCTGATCGTAATTCGCGTCCGCGGCGAACAGAGCGGATTTCTAGAGGATGACCCGCTGCACTCTTCGATCGATGCGGCGCAGCGATTCCAAGCAGCAGATGTTCGGGTCGTGAACGGCATGTGAATTGTCGCCGTGGCGTGCCGCCATGGCAGCGTCCCTACCGCGAGACTGGGTGGGTGTCTGAAACTCACAAGCACGCGAAATTTCTCAAGTCGGTGATCCGCTGGCTGGACGTCGGCTACCCCCAAGGCGTCCCGGGCCCGGACCAGGTGGCGTTATTTGCCCTGCTGCGGAGCACACCGCTGACCCCCGAGCAGCTCGAAGAGGTGGCTCACAAGATCGCGGTGAAGGAATCGCAGCCAGGAGCCGACGGCGTAGTCAGCCGCGAGGAGATTGCCGACTTCATCACCCAGACCACCAACCGCGACGCCGGGCGGGAGAACATTCAGCGCGTGGCCGCGACACTGGCCGCCGCCGGCTGGCCGCTGGCCGGCATCGACGTCAGCGAGGTGATTCCCGGTGACGAGCACGGCGAGGCGGCCGAAGAGATCGCCTGGCGCCGTGACGATCTCGCCGAGGGCGTCTCACAGGGTTGAGATGTCGATCACGAAGCGGTAGCGCACGTCGCTGGCGAGCACCCGCTCGTAGGCCTCGTTGACGTAATCCGCTTCGATGACTTCGATTTCGGGGGTCACGTCGTGTTCGGCGCAGAAGTCGAGCATCTCCTGGGTTTCCGCGATGCCGCCGATGTTCGACCCGGACAGGCTGCGGCGCGCCAGCGCCAGCGGGAACGCTCCCACCTCCATCGGGTGCTCGGGGATGCCCAATTCGACGAGCGTGCCGTCCACGTCGAGCAGGTTCACGTAGTCGTTGAGGGGCAGGTTCGCCGAGACGGTGTTCAGGATCAGGTCGAAGCTGCTGCGCAGCGTGCGGAAGGTCTCGCGGTCGGAGGTCGCGTAGTAGTTGCTGGCTCCCAGCCGCAGCCCGTCCTCCATCTTCTTCAGTGACTGCGACAGCACGCTGACCTCGGCGCCCAACGCCTTGCCCAGCTTGACGCCCATGTGGCCCAATCCACCCAGGCCGATGATGGCCAGGCGGGTGTCCTTGCCGGCTTTCCAGTGGCGCAGCGGCGAGTAGAGCGTGACGCCCGCACACAGCAGCGGTGCCGCTTTGTCCAGCGGCAGCGAGTCGGGGATGCGCAGGACGAAGTTCTCGTTGACGACGATGGCCTGGCTGTAGCCGCCCAGGGTCGGGGTGCCGTCCTTGTCGACGGAGTTGTAGGTGAAGGTCGCGCCCTGCTTGCAGTACTGCTCAACCCCGGCCTTACAGCTGCTGCACTGACCGCAGGAGTTCACCATGCAGCCGACGCCGACGTGCTGGCCCACCTTGTGTCTGGTCACCTCGGAGCCGACGGCGCTCACCACGCCGGCGATCTCGTGGCCGACGACTACGGGGTAGTTCGGCACGCCCCATTCGGATTTGGCGGTGTGGATATCGGAGTGGCAGATACCGGCGAACTTGATGTCGATCGCCACGTCGTGCGGGCCAGGCTCCCGGCGGGTGATCGTCGTCTTGGTCAACGGTTCCGTCGCCGAAGTGGCGGCGTACGCGAAAACAGTGCTCATGGCAATTCCTCTTCGGTTCGAGTGCGTCCTGAAATAGCTTAGCTAAGGTAAAGGTTTCAAGCCAATCGTGCCCGAATCCGAATATCAGCCTATGACGATTTGTGCGTACCGGACCTGCGGCGCTAATTGGCTAATTGATCGCGGCGTTGACCAGGCGCAGGTCATCGACGATGCCGCGGGCGGCGATCACACCCTCACCGGTCTGCCATACCTCGTCGTTGACGATGTAAACGCGATTGTCCCGGTTGGCGGAGAGCTTGCGCCATCCGGCGCTGTCCAGGATCACCGCAGCGCGGTCGGCGGCGGCACGGGTGGCGCACGACATGTAGATGACGTCGGCCTCGGCCGCCGAGAAATCCGGTGTCTTCGCCAGATCGGCGTCGGTGGCGCCGATCTCGATGTACGGCTTGTCGGTGAACCGCTGGGAAGCCGGCCGGTCCACCCCGACCGCACTGAGCACAGCGGCAGGGAAGTTGTTGGCGCCGTAGATCCGCAGGCTGTTGACGGTCAGCTGGACAACCGACGCCTGGAAGTGGGCGGCGTCGTGGCTGGCCCCGATCTGGTTGGCCCGTTGGGTGAAGCTACCGATCAACCCGTCGGCGGCGCCGCTGCGCGCTGTCGCGGCGCCGACGACACGCAGGTTGTCCTCCCACGCGGCGCCGGGTGCGCCGGTGAACACCGTCGGGGCGATCGCCGCCAGCTTCGGATACATCCGCGGCGTCAGCGCCACCGAGCCCAGGATCAGATCCGGGTGCAATGCGGCAATCCCGTGCAAGTCGGGATTGTTCCGGGGACCGACGCCCGGCAGCGCGTGCACGGCGTCGCCCAGATAGGACGGCTGACTTGACGAGTCGTCCGGCAGTGCCGCGGCGACCACTCGCGATTGCAGGCCAAGCGCGCACAGAGCGTCGAGCTGATCACCGGAGAGCACCACGATGCGTTGCGCCTCCGCGGGCACCTGGACCGAGTCCGGCGTGAGTCCCGCGGCGTTGTGGGCCTGGTGGGTCGACCCCGAATCGGCCGGCGCCGCGTCGCGCGCACACGACTCGTCGGGCTTGCGGTCGTTGCCCAGCACCCCGGCGCCTGCGATTTGCGTGGTGGGCGTCACCAGGGGCCGAGTCGAGGGCCCCTTGGAACCGGACTGCCCGGACCCGCAACCGCTGCATGTCAGCACGGCGGCTGCCGCGATCGCGGCGACGGCCACCAGTCGTCGGTTGATGGGTCCTTCGATGGGGCTCAGGGTGGGTCGCCTACCGCCGGATTGCACGCGTTCGACGCTAACATCTGGCCAGCTTGGAACCGGTCTGCCGACCCGGCCGCCCGCCTGTGACGAACCAAATACGACAGTTTGTAGGACCAGCACTCCCCGCGGCCAGATCGGGGGCTAAGATTTGGGGGAACCCTGTCTGGGATGGATGTTTGGAGGAGCTGTTGACAGCCGAAGCGCCCCCGTTGGGAGAACTCGAGGCCGTTCGGCCGTACCCGGCCCGCACCGGTCCCAAAGGGAACCTGATCTACAAACTGATCACGACTACCGATCACAAGCTGATCGGCATCATGTACTGCGTCACCTGTTTCATCTTCTTCTTCATTGGTGGCCTGCTGGCGCTGTTGATGCGCACCGAGCTGGCCGCGCCAGGTCTGCAGTTCTTGTCGAATGAACAGTTCAACCAGCTGTTCACCATGCACGGCACGATCATGCTGCTGTTCTATGCCACCCCGATCGTGTTCGGTTTCGCGAACCTGGTGCTGCCGCTGCAGATTGGCGCGCCCGATGTGGCATTCCCGCGGCTGAACGCCTTCTCGTTCTGGCTGTTTCTGTTCGGCGCCACGATGGGTATGGCCGGTTTCATCACGCCGGGCGGCGCGGCCGACTTCGGCTGGACCGCCTACACGCCGTTGACCGACGCGATCCACTCACCCGGCGCCGGCGGCGACCTGTGGATCATGGGACTGATCGTCGCGGGTCTGGGCACCATCCTGGGTGCGGTCAACATGATCACCACCGTGGTCTGCATGCGCGCACCCGGGATGACGATGTTCCGGATGCCGATCTTCACCTGGAACATCCTGGTGACCTCGATCCTGGTGCTGATCGTCTTCCCGTTGCTGACCGCAGCGCTGTTCGGCCTGGCCGCCGACCGCCACCTGGGCGCCCACATCTATGACTCGGCCAACGGCGGAGTTCTGTTGTGGCAGCACCTGTTCTGGTTCTTCGGCCACCCCGAGGTGTACATCATCGCGCTGCCGTTCTTCGGCATCGTCTCGGAGATCTTCCCGGTCTTTTCCCGCAAGCCGATCTTCGGTTACACCACGCTGGTGTACGCGACGCTATCGATTGCCGCGCTGTCGGTCGCGGTGTGGGCGCACCACATGTTCGCCACCGGAGCCGTTCTGCTGCCGTTCTTTTCGTTCATGACGTATCTGATCGCGGTGCCGACCGGGATCAAGTTCTTCAACTGGGTTGGCACAATGTGGAAGGGGCAGTTGACCTTTGAGACGCCGATGCTGTTCTCGATCGGCTTCGTGGTCACCTTCTTGCTCGGTGGACTGACCGGTGTGCTGCTGGCCAGCCCGCCGCTGGACTTCCACGTCACCGACAGCTACTTCGTGGTCGCGCACTTCCACTACGTGCTGTTCGGCACCATCGTGTTCTCCACCTTCGCCGGGATCTACTTCTGGTTCCCGAAGATGACCGGCCGGCTGCTCGACGAGCGACTGGGCAAGCTGCACTTCTGGCTGACCTTCATCGGTTTCCACACCACGTTCCTGGTGCAGCACTGGCTGGGCGACGAGGGTATGCCGCGCCGCTACGCCGACTACCTGCCTACCGACGGCTTCCAGGGCCTCAACATCGTGTCGACGGTCGGGGCCTTCATCCTGGGCGCCTCGATGTTCCCGTTCGTCTGGAACGTCTTCAAGAGCTGGCGCTACGGCGAAGTGGTCACCGTCGACGACCCCTGGGGTTATAGCAACTCGCTGGAGTGGGCAACCAGTTGCCCGCCGCCGCGGCACAACTTCACCGAGCTGCCCCGAATCCGTTCGGAGCGACCGGCTTTCGAGCTGCACTACCCGCACATGGTTGAGCGCATGCGCGCCGAGTCGCACGTCGGCCGTAGCCATGGCAAAGAGGGCAACGACGTGACGCGGCTCGACGACGTCGACGTCCGCAGCTAATGGCCTTTTCCGGCCGCAGTCGCGAGTGAACGCACCACCCAAGGTGTCGGTGCTGATCACCGTCACCGGCGTGGATCAACCGGGTGTGACGTCGGCGCTCTTTGACGCGCTGTCCGGGCACGGAATCGACCTGCTCAACGTCGAGCAGGTGGTCATCCGAGGCCGGCTGACGCTGGGCGTGCTGTTGTGCTGTCCACCGGAGGTCGCCGACTCCATCGTGCTGGGCGACGATGTCGCCGACGCCATCCATGCCGTCGGCCTCGAGGTCACGATCGAGCGCAGCGAGGCCGTGCCGATCATCCGCGACCCCTCTACCCACACCATCTTCGTGCTGGGCCGGCCGATCACCGCCGGGGCATTCGGCGCGGTGGCCCGGGAAGTGGCGGCGCTTGGCGTCAACATCGATTTGATCCGCGGTGTCTCCGACTATCCGGTGACCGGTCTGGAGTTGCGGGTTTCGGTGCCGCCCGGAGCCGACGGGGAGCTGCGGACCGCGCTGAACAAGGTGTCCTCCAACGAGGGTGTCGACGTGGCGGTCGAGGACTACAGCCTGGAAAGGCGAGCCAAGCGGCTCATCGTGTTCGACGTCGACTCGACGCTGGTTCAGGGCGAGGTCATCGAGATGCTGGCGGCCAAGGCCGGTGCCGAGGGCAAGGTCGCCGCGATCACCGAGGCCGCGATGCGCGGCGAGCTGGATTTCGCGGAGTCGCTCGAGCAGCGGGTCGCGACGCTGGCGGGCCTGCCCGCCACAGTGATCGACGAGGTCGCCAGCCAGCTGGAGTTGATGGCCGGCGCCAGGACCACGCTGCGGACACTGCGCCGCCTGGGCTATCACTGCGGCGTGGTCTCCGGCGGATTCCGGCGGATCATCGAACCGCTGGCCGAGGAGCTGATGCTGGACTTCGTCGCCGCCAACGAGCTCGAGGTCGTCGACGGCAAACTCACCGGCCGGGTGGTCGGCCCGATTATCGACCGGCCGGGTAAAGCCAAGGCGCTGCGCGACTTCGCGCAGCAGGCCGGCGTACCGATGGCGCAGACCGTCGCCGTCGGAGACGGCGCCAACGACATCGACATGCTGGCCGCGGCCGGGCTGGGAGTGGCGTTCAACGCCAAACCGGCGCTGCGTGCGGTCGCCGACGCGTCGCTGAGCAGCCCCTACCTGGACACGGTGTTGTTTCTGCTCGGCGTGACCCGCGGCGAGATCGAGGCCGCCGATGCCGTCGACGGCGAAGTGCGCCGCGTCGAGATTCCGCCCGCGTAGATGAGCTCTGAGCCGACCCGGCAGCCGTCGCACTCTCGCGGTACGGCACGATAATCGGGTGCTGCAAACCGGTCCCGAATCTGGCTCCGAAACCGGCACTGCCGCAGCCGACCCCGATCTGCTGATCGACTTCAGAAACGTCTCGCTGCGACGCGGCGAGCGGGTCTTGGTCGGGCCGCTGGATTGGGCAGTCGAACTCGACGAGCGCTGGGTGATCATCGGACCCAACGGGGCCGGCAAGACGTCACTGCTGCGCATCGCCGCAGCCACCGAGCACCCGTCGTCCGGCGTCGCGTTCGTGCTCGGCGAGCAGCTGGGCCGGGTCGACGTGTCGGAGCTGCGGGCCCGGATCGGGCTCAGCTCATCGGCTTTGGCGCAGCGGATCCCCACCGATGAAATCGTGCGCGACCTGGTCATCTCGGCCGGCTATTCGGTGCTGGGCCGCTGGCGGGAGCGCTACGAGGACATCGACCACCAACGCGCCGTCGACATGCTGGAGAGCCTGGGCGCCGAGCACCTCGCCGACCGCAGCTACGGAACGCTGTCGGAAGGGGAACGCAAGCGGGTGCTGATCGCCCGGGCGATGATGACCGACCCCGAGTTGCTGCTGCTCGACGAACCCGCCGCCGGCCTGGATCTGGGCGGCCGCGAGGAATTGGTGTCCCGGCTGACCGACCTAGCCGCCGACCCCGACGCGCCCGCTCTGGTGCTGGTCACCCACCACGTCGAGGAGGTTCCGCCCGGCTTCAGCCACTGCCTGCTGCTGTCGGAGGCACGGGTGGTGGCGGCGGGATTGCTGCCGGACGTGCTGACCGCCGAGAACCTCTCGGCCGCATTCGGTCAGTCGATCGCCCTCGATGTGATCGACGGGCGGTACTTCGCGCGGCGCGTCCGTACTCGCGCGGCTCACCGGAGGGGGCAGCAATGAACACCACGCCCGAGCCGCTCCCGACCCGGCCGGCGGCCACCGTGATGCTGGTCCGCGATGTACCCGGTGGCTTGAAGATCTTCCTGATGCGGCGCCATTCGAAGATGGAGTTCGCCCCTGGCACGATGGTTTTCCCCGGCGGCGGGGTCGACGACCGCGACCGCAATGCCGATATCGCGTGGGCCGGTCCGTCGCCGGACTGGTGGGCACAGCGGTTCGGCATCGAGACCGACCTGGCCGTGGCGCTGGTATGCGCGGCGGCCAGGGAGACCTTCGAGGAGTCCGGGGTGTTGTTCGCCGGCCCGGCCGATGACCCGGACGGGATCGTCCGTGACGCCTCGGTTTACGCCGAGGCCCGCCGCGCCCTGGACGACCGGACGCTGTCGTTCGCGGACTTCCTGCGCACCGAAAACCTGGTGCTGCGCTCCGACCTGCTGCGGCCGTGGGCCAACTGGGTCACCCCGGAGGCCGAGCGCACCCGCCGTTATGACACCTACTTCTTTGTGGCGGCTCTGCCCGAGGGGCAGCGTGCCGACGGCGAGAACACCGAATCCGACCGGTCCGGCTGGGCGTTGCCGCAGGATGCCGTCGACGACTTCGAGGCTGGTCGCAGTATCCTGTTGCCGCCGACCTGGACCCAGCTGGACTCGCTGGCCGGCCGCAGCGTCGCCGACGTGCTGGCCGTCGAACGCCAGATCGTCACCGTGCAGCCCCTGCTCGAGAAGCGCGGCGACAACTGGGTCTTTGAGTTCTTCGACTCCGACCGTTACCACCAGGCGCGCAAAGCGGGCGGCTCCATGGAGTGGCCGCTTTGAGCGAGTTCGTCCACGTCGTGGTCAGCGACGGCACCCAGGACGCCGGCCTGGCCGTGCTGCTGCTGTCGCGGCCGCCCACCAACACGATGACCCGGCAGGTCTATCGGGAGATCGCGGCCGCGGCCGCCGAGGTGGGGCAACGCGACGACGTCGCCGCGGTGATCCTGTTCGGCGGCCACCAGATCTTCTCGGCCGGTGACGACATGCCCGAGCTGCGGACACTGACCGCGGCCGAGGCCGGTATCGCGGACCGGGTGCGCGCCGAGGCCGTTGACGCCGTCGCGGCCATCCCGAAGCCCACCGTCGCCGCGGTGACCGGCTACGCGTTGGGTGCCGGCCTGACACTGGCGCTGGCCGCCGATTGGCGGATCAGCGGCGACAACGCGAAGTTCGGGGCGACCGAGATCCTGTCCGGCCTGATCCCCGGTGGCGGCGGCATGGCACGCCTGACCCATGCGGCCGGGGCGAGCAGAGCCAAGGAGCTGGTGTTCAGCGGGCGCTTCGTCGACGCCGAGGAGGCCTTAGAGCTGAGCCTGGTCGACGAGTTGGTGGCTCCCGATGACGTGTATGACGCCGCCGCGAATTGGGCACGGCGCTTCCTGGATGGCCCGCATCGCGCGCTGGCCGCCGCCAAAGCCGGGATCAACGCCGTTTTCGATCCGCAGTCGCACGGCAGTTAGGCTGCCCTGCATGACCGATGCAACTCCGGCGGCCCACGTGACGGCCGATCAGGTCGAAGCCGCCCGGCACGACACCAAGCTCGCCCAGGTGCTCTATCACGACTGGGAAGCCGAGACCTATGACGAGAAATGGTCCATCTCGTATGACCAGCGCTGCGTGGAGTACGCCCGGGGCCGGTTCGACGCGATCGTGCCCGACGAGGTCATCGCCGAGCTGCCCTACGACCGTGCGCTCGAATTAGGTTGCGGCACAGGATTTTTCCTGCTCAACCTGATCCAGTCCGGCGTCGCGCGGCGGGGGTCGGTCACCGACTTGTCGCCCGGCATGGTCAAGGTCGCCACCCGTAACGGGCAGTCGCTGGGTCTAGACATCGACGGTCGGGTCGCCGACGCTGAGGGCATTCCCTATGACGACAACACCTTCGACCTGGTGGTGGGCCATGCCGTGCTGCATCACATTCCCGACGTCGAGCTGTCGCTGCGCGAGGTCATCCGGGTGCTCAAGCCCGGCGGCCGGTTCGTGTTCGCCGGCGAGCCGACCAATGTCGGCGAGGTCTACGCCCGTTCGTTGTCGACGCTGACCTGGCGGGTGGCCACCAATGTCACCAAGTTGCCCGGCTTGGCGAGCTGGCGGCGCCCGCAGGTCGAGCTCGACGAGTCCTCCCGGGTCGCCGCGCTGGAAGCCATCGTCGACCTGCATACCTTCGCGCCAGAGGACTTGGAGCGGATGGCCGCCAACGCCGGCGCGGTCGACGTCGAGACCGCCAGCGAGGAGTTCACCGCGGCGATGTTCGGCTGGCCGGTTCGTACCTTCGAGGCGTCGGTGCCACCGGGGCGGCTGGGCTGGGGCTGGGCGAAGTTCGCTTTCAACGGCTGGAAGACGCTGAGCTGGGTCGATGCCAACATCTGGCGGCACCTGGCGCCGAAGGGCTGGTTCTACAACGTGATGGTCACCGGGGTCAAACCCTGCTGAACCAGTCCTTTCAAGGCCTGCGCTTTACCGCCGACGACGTCGCCTACCTGCGGTCGGAACCGGGTGTCGCGGCGCTTGCCGCGGTCGCGGAATTCGCGTTGACCGACGCCACCCGGATCGCCGACATCGCCGCGGCGCGTGCCCGCTTCGGGGACCGGTCGCCGGTGCTGGTGGAAACCACGCTGCTGCGCCGGCGCGCCACCGACAAGCTCGGTGACGTGTCGAGCTGGCTCCTGACCGACGAGGCGCTACAGCAGGCCACCGCGGCCCCGGTGGCGGCGCATCGGGCGCGACGGCTGGCGGCGGGCGGCGCTGTCGTGCACGACGCGACGTGTTCGATCGGCACCGAAGTGGCCGCGCTGCGCGACGCGGGCGCCGCCGTGGTGGGCAGCGACATCGACCCGGTACGGCTGGCGATGGCGGCCCACAATCTGGGCCCCGGCGCCGTGCTGTGCCGCGCCGACGCGCTGCACGCGGTGACCCGCGACACGGTGGTCGTCGTCGACCCGGCACGCCGCCACGGCGGGCAGCGCCGGTTCAACCCCGCCGACTACCAACCCGGCCTGGGTGAGCTGATCGACTGCTACCAGGGTCGCGATCTCGTCGTAAAGTGTGCTCCCGGAATTGATTTCGATCACGTGCGACGTCTCGGTTTCGGCGGCGAGATCGAGGTGACGTCGTATCACGGCTCGGTGCGCGAAGCGTGCCTGTGGTCGGGTCGGCTGGCCGAGCCCCGGGTTCGGCGGCGCGCGAGTGTCCTCGACAGCGGCGAACAGCTCACCGACACCGAGCCCGACGACTGCGCAGTGCAGCCGGCCGGGCGCTGGATCGTCGACCCGGACGGCGCCGTGGTGCGGGCCGGCCTGGTGCGTCACTACGGCGCCCGGCACGGTCTGTGGCAACTCGATCCCGACATCGCCTACCTGTCCGGAGACCGGTTGCCGGACGGCGTCCGCGGCTTCGAGGTGCTCGAGCAGTTGGAGTTCGATCAGCGACGGCTCCGCCACGCGTTGTCGGCGCACGATTGCGGGGCGCTGGAGATCTTGGTGCGCGGGGTGCAGGTCGACCCCGACGCATTGCGGCGACGGCTGCGGCCCCGGGGCAGCCAATCGATGTCCGTGGTCATCACCCGCATCGGCACCCGACCCGCCGCCCGCGCGATGGCCTGTGTCTGCCGTCCATCGCGGTAACGCCCTGTACGCTGTCGGCGGTCACTTTCCGGGGGACCTCGCCATTTGAAACCGACGAGGACAATTCGACTTATGCGTTTTCTGATCGCAGCCGCGACGCTGATCGCCGCGGCACTGGCGGCCTGGCCGGCTGCTGCCGAGCCACCAACCTGTGCCGGCCTGGGCGGAACCGTCGAGGCCGGGCAGCTGTGCCACGTGCGTGCCACCGGCCCGACGTACACGCTGACCATGACCTTTCCCGCCGACTACCCCGACCCGCAGCCGCTGGACGACTACATCACGCAAAACCGGGACGGGTTCATCGCCGTCGCGCAGACCTCCGGGCCGCGCGATCAGCCCTATCAATTGGAGGCGACGACCGAGCAACACGGCGCCGGTCAGCCGCCGCACAACACCCGCAGTGTGGTGCTCAAGTTCTTCCAGGACGTCGGCGGATCGCACACGTCCACCTGGTACAAGGCGTTCAACTACAACCTTGGGACTAAACAGCCCATCACGTTCGACAACCTGTTCGCCCCGAACACGTCGCTGCTGGACGCGATCTTCCCGCTGGTTCAGCGCGACCTGGCACGGCAGAACGCGCTGGGTGCCGCGATATTGCCGTCGTCGGGGCGCGACCCGTCGCACTATCAGAACTTCGCGATCACCGACGACCAGTTGATCTTCTACTTCGCTCCGGGGGAGATGCTGCCCGCGTTCGCCGGCCCGTGCCAAGCCACGGTGGCTCGCAACGCGATCCCGCCGCTGGCAATCTGACCGGCTTAGGCCGGGGCGAAGCCGTAGACCTGACCGTCACTGGTGGTGGCCACCACCCGACGGTCGCTGCCTATCGCTAGTCCGAGCGGGTAGCCGGTGGCTGCGGGAAGTGGGTAGCTGTTGATCGTGTAGCCGTTGCCCGAGTCGAACACCAGTAGCGACATCCCGGCAGCGTCGTCGCGGGGTGGGCCGCCGGTCACGGCATAGCCGACGCTGCCAGCGGCCAGGCCCGGTGACGACAACGGGGTGACGTCGTCGCGGCGCCAGACCTGATCGGCATGATCGCCGCCGTCCTTGAAGGCCACCAGCCGGGTGTCGGGCCCACCGCCGGACACGATCAGGCCGCCGGGGGTGACCGCGGGCGGCGTCTGGGCCAGGAACCCCAACGGCATGGACCACTTCGGTTTCCCGTCGGCGGCATTGAGCGCCCACAGACGCTGGTCGCGGCCGTTGACGTAGACGGTCGATCCGTTGGCCGACAGCACCGGGCTGGCAATCACACCGGCGCCCACGGCGTCGCTGGTCCACTCCCGGGTCACCAGCGGAGTCTGGCCGCGGTGGTATTTGAGCCCGACCAGCCCGGCCGCCGCAGCGCCCGGCTGCCACACACCGAGCACCGCCATCCCGCTGGCCGCGGAGAAGGCGGGAGCCGCCGCGACCGGGCAGCCTTGGCGCGCCGGGGCGCAATCGGCCAGCCCATGCGTCGCATCCGTCGGGTCGATCCCATCCACCAGGTCCAGCGGACTGCCGACCACCATGCCGCGGTGCGCGTCGAAAACCAGCACCTGTCCCAGATGCGTAGCGACCAGCAGTTGACCATCGCCGAGAAACCTTGGTGTGGACGGCATTCCGATCACCGGTTGACGCCAGCGCGTCCACTGTGTCACCGGGAAGGACAGAAAAGCGCCCGGCTGACCGACGTAGAGATTGTCGAAACCGTCGAACAGGGGACCGCCGAAGCCGCCGCCCTGGAAGAGCCGCACGCACCAGCGTTGCCGGCCGTTGTCGTTGTTCTCCCACTCCATCAGCGAACACCCGGCGGGGGTTTGTGCGTTCAAGGCGAGGTAATTGCTCGAGCTCAGCGCGGGTCCGGCGCCCAGGTTGCCCTTGACCGACCGGGTCCATTGCAGTGACAGCTTGTCGGCGCCGCCGGTCGTCGTGTAGCTGCTGTTGGCCGCGTCGCCATACTGCGCGGACCAGCCGGGTGCGGCCGCGGCCTGCACCCATGCGTCGGTATTGCCGCAACCGCCGAGCCCGGCCGTGAGCCCAGCCGCCAACACCACGGATGAGCAATGCCGAAGGCCACTGACGAGTTGTCGGGCAAGCACCTTGGGTTTCCCAAATCCTTCTTTCAACGCGGGCCGCTCGTGGGCGGGCCGGGCTGTTCGGCAGCGATTGAGTACAGGTGAGGGTAACCCGTGGCGGTTCGCGGGCTGGTGATTGACCGGGCTAGGCTTTCCGGCTGTGACAAGCATGTGGGGTGCCCCGGTCCATCGCCGCTGGCGGGGTCACCGGCTGCGAGACCCACGCCAGGCCAAGTTCTTGACGCTGGCCTCGCTGAAGTGGGTGCTGCGCAATCGTGCCTACACGCCGTGGTACCTGGTGCGCTATTGGCGGCTATTGAAATTCAAGCTGGCCAACCCGCACATCATCACCCGCGGAATGGTGTTCATCGGCAAGGGCGTCGAGATTCACGCGACGCCCGAGCTGGCACAGCTGGAGATCGGCCGTTGGGTGCACATCGGCGACAAGAACACGATCCGCGCGCACGAGGGCTCGCTGCGGTTCGGCGACAAGGTCGTGTTGGGCCGCGACAACGTGATCAACTGCTACCTCGACATCGAGCTCGGCGATTCGATGCTGATGGCCGACTGGTGCTACGTCTGCGATTTCGACCACCGGATGGACGACATCACGCTGCCCATCAAGGATCAGGGCATCGTCAAGTCCCCGGTGCGGATCGGGCCGGACACCTGGGTCGGGGTGAAGGCGACCGTGCTTCGCGGCACGTCGATCGGGCGGGGCTGCGTGCTCGGTTCACACGCGGTGGTTCGCGGTGTGGTTCCCGACTATTCGATCGCGGTCGGCGCTCCGGCCAAGGTGGTCAAGAACCGGCAGCTGTCGTGGGAGAGCTCGGCCGCGCAGCGCGCCGAGTTGGCCGCCGCCCTGGCCGATATCGAACGTAAAAAGGCGGCCCACTGACCCCGCCGGTCCCGGGCACCACACCGGCGCGTCCCGGATGGGATGTGGCGCTATCCATCGTGCTGATGGTTGTTGCCGTCGTCGGCTGGGGCGTGGCAGCGGGCATGGAGTTCATGTTCCTGGCCTTCACGGACTACTGCCCCCCCGAGCATTGCAGCGTGGACAATGCCGCCACGTCCGTGTTGGTGTCCGTATCGGTGGCGGCCGCCCTGACCGTCATCGGGTGTGTCGTGACGATCATCCGACTGGTTCGCCGACGGTGGGGCTGGCCGTATGCCGCCGCGACGCTAGGCGCGTCCGCCCTGGCCGAACTGCTTGGCATCGTGGGTTACTTTGCGGCTGTTGGCCATTGATCGTTCGGGTAGGGCGTTAGGACGATGACGGCTGGTCGTCGACGACGAAGTGATAATCGACGGTGCCGGCGTCGACGCCTGTGACGGACACAGTCACCCCGTAGGTTTTGCCGTCGGTAACCAGCTTGCAGCGCAGCGTGGCGCCCTGCACGCCCTTCAGATTGTCGGGGCACGTCACCGATTCCGGCTTGGTCCCCACCTGCTGCGTGATGTTGTCGCTGATCGATGCGGCGACCTGGCTCTTGTCGACCGTTTCCACCATGTCGAACTTGACATTGCTGCCTTCGACGCTGGTCACCGTCACATTGACGTTGTAGGTGGCGCCTTTGACCTTCATCGAACAGTTCAGCTGTGCGCCCACGTTCGCCGGCAGATCACCCGGGCAGTCGACGGAGTCGGGCTTGTTGCCCTGGGCGTCGGTCATCTTCTGGATGATCTGGCTCGCGACATCGCCCTTGGCGACCGCGTGCGACGACGATCCGATCGAACACGAGCAGGCGCCGGCGCTGGCCATCAGCCCCGCGGCAGCACCGGAAACCAGCAACGTCCGAACGATCGAGTGAGCCATATCGCCTCCCTGCGCCTTGACAACTGTGAGTTGGCTGATAATTACATGCCAAACAGCGTCGGCAGGCGATTTCGGCAAAAGATGGTTGCGTGCCCCGCAACGCTGTGCGGAAAGGCGGCGCCGGCACCGGGCTACGAGCTTAAGCCCTGATAGCGGTTCAGCGCTTCGGCCCGCTCGGTGCCATGGTCGACGATCGGCGCCGGATAGCCGTGCGGGCGTTCGCCTTTACGCAGATGGACATCGCCGGCGGCACTCAGTTCGGGGACCCAGCGCCGGATGTAATCGCCTGCTGGGTCGAACTTTTCACCCTGAGTGATCGGGTTGAACACCCGGAAATACGGAGCAGCGTCGGTGCCACACCCCGCGCTCCACTGCCAGCCGTGCTGGTTGCTGGCCATGTCGCCGTCGGTGAGTTGATCCAGGAACCATTCGGCGCCCCACTGCCACGGCAGGTGAAGGTCCTTGACCAGAAACGATGCGACGATCATCCGCACCCGGTTGTGCATGAAGCCGGTCTCGCGCAGTTGGCGCATGCCCGCGTCGACGATCGGATAACCCGTTTCGCCCGCCTTCCACGCCTCGAAGCGACGTTTGGCCTGCGTGCCGGTGTCGGTCAAGATGGCGTCGAAGTCGCTGTTCCAGTTTCGCCAGGCGCTGGCCGGCCAGAAATGCAGCACCCCGGCATAGAAGTCACGAAAGGCCAACTCCCGCAAGTACGTTTGTGCGCCGGCACTACTCAGGTCCATCGCCGCGAGCATGGTGCGAGGATGGATGGTGCCGAACTTCAGGTGCGCTGACATCCGGCTGGTGCCCGCGATGTCCGGCCGGTCGCGGGCTTGTGCGTAGCGGTCCAGTCCGCCGTCGACAAACTCCTCCCATTGCGAAAGCGCTGCTGCCTCACCGGCATCGACGCCAAGCTCGATGCCGGGGTCGGGGATCTCGCACTGCTTGACCAGATGAGCCGGGTCGAGCCAGCGTGCGGAATCGGCACTCGATTGCGCGGACTTGCGCCATCCGACTTCACGCCACTTCCGCAGAAACGGCGTGAACACCTTGTAGGGCTCCCCGTCGTCCTTTCTGACGCGGCCGGGTGTAACCAGATACGGCGAACCCGTCGCCACCAATGGAACCGAGCGCAGTGCTGCGCGCACCTTTTCGTCGCGGCGCTTTCCGTACGGTGCGAAGTCTTCGGAGATGTGTACCGTCGACGCGCCGATCTTGCGGGCAATGCGGGGAATCTGTTCTTCGGCGACCCCACGGGTCACCAACAACCGACCATCCAGGTCGTCGCGCAGGTGCCGCAGCGTGTCGCCCAGGAATTGCAGGCGGCGCTGGCCGGACGACTTCTCGAGACGTGGATCGACGACGAAGCAGGCGAGCACATCTTCGCTTTCGGCGGCGGCGAGCAGTGCGGGATGATCGCGCAATCGCAGGTCGCGGCGAAACCACAAGAGCGCAGGCATTATTGGGCGCGACGGTTGAGTCGCCAGATATGGGTGGACAGGACGGTGGCGAAAGCGCACCACAGCGGGTAGGGCGAGAGCGCTTTGCCGGCGCGCGGATCCGCCGCGGCGGCCCGGCGGGCGAGGTCGGCGCTGCTGACCGTCAGTGCGGCCGCGCCCAGCGCGGATGCGCCGAGTTTGTGAAAGCGGAAGAAAAGCCAACTCCACCCGGCGTTGAGGAGCAGGTTGATGCTCAATGCCGCGGCATAGCGGCGCGCCTCAGCCTGCTGTCCGGTCGCGCGAAACTTGTCGATTGTCACCGCGGAAGTGGTGGCGATGTCGCCGTAGAGTGCGGTCCAGACGATCGGGAAGGCGGCACCCGGTGGCTGGTAGGAGGGTTTGGGTAGCCGCGAGTACCAGGCCCCCACGCTACGTGGGCTGGCGATGCTTCCGGTGCCTGCGGCCACCGCGACGGCGATTGTGGTCGCGGCCAGGGTCGAGGGTTTCACAGCCTGCTCCGTTCGTCTTGTAGGGAATCCGTTTGCCGGTCAACGATTTTGGTGTCGGTCGGGTCCGCCGGCCACCAGATGCGATCGCCGATCAGGGCGAACAGCGCGGGGATGACGAGCGTGCGCACCACGAAGGTGTCGAGCAGGATCCCCAAGCCCACGATAATGCCGAGCTGGGTCAGCACGATCAGCGGCAATACTGCCAGCACGCAGAAGACCGCCGCCAAAACGATTCCCGCGCTAGTGATGACGCCGCCGGTGGCCGACACCGCGCGGATCATGCCTTCGCGCGCTCCGTGCCGTGCGGCCTCTTCGCGGGCGCGGGTGACCAGGACGATGGTGTAGTCCACGCCGAGGGCGGCCAGGAACAGGAACGCGAACAGCCGGGTGCTGTTGTCCAGTGCCGGAAATCCGAAGACGTGCATGCTCGTCCAGCCGCCGAGACCGAGGGCGGCCAGCGCGCCGAGAATCGTGGCGGACAGCAGGTTGGGCGGCGCCAGTGCCGAGCGCAGCAGTACGAACAGGACAATCGCGATGACGGCCAGGATCGCCGGGATCAGCATCAGCCGGTCGTGCACGGCCGCATCTCGGATATCAAGCGCCTGGGCGTCGGGACCGCCGACCAGCACGCCGGGGTCGGCGGCCTTCGTCGAATTACGCAGTGCGGCAATGATTGTGAATGCGCGATCCGATGACGGCGGGGAGTCGGTCACCACCGACCATTTCGTCAAGCCGGAAGCCGACTGACCCGCGTCGGTCGCCGAGACCACGCCCGGGGTAGCGACGATCGCGGCCCGCACCTGCGATGCCTGGGCACTGCGGGCCACGACGAGTGTGGGGTTGGCCAGTCCGGCGGGAAAGTGTGCTGCCACCACGTCGTAGCCGGACACCGAGTCCGCCTGCACCCGGAACTGCTGGGTCTGCGACAACCCGATTCGGGTTCCCAGCAGGCCGCCGGCCAGGGCCGCCAGCGCCGCGACCGAGACCGCGGCGACGACGGCGGGACGGCGGGCCACCTGTTCGGCAATCCGGTGCCAGGCCCCGGACTCGAGGGTGGCGGTGCCGTCGGGCGCAGGGATCAGCGGCCAGAACAGTCGCCGGCCGCACAACGCGAGCAGCGGCGGCAGCATCACCAACACCGAGACCGCGGCGACCACCAGTCCGCAGGCCGCCAGCGCTCCCAAGCTGCGGGTGCTGGGCGTCGACGCGAACAGCAGGGTGAGTAGCGCCAGCACCACGGTGGCATTGCTGGCGACAATGGCCGGACCGGCCATGCGCACCGCGCGGCGCAACGCGTCACGGTGCTCGGTGTGGCTCCGAAGTTCTTGCCGATAGCGGGAAATCAGCAGCAGTGCGTAATTGGTGCCCGCCCCGAACACCAGCACGCTGGTGATGCCGGACGTCGCGCCGTCGAAACTCAAACCGGTCAGCGAAGCCACTGCGGTGCCCACCGCCGCCGCGACCCGGTCGGCGAATCCGACCACCAGCAGTGGCGCCAGCCACAGCACCGGCGAGCGGTAGGTGACGATCAGCAACAGCGCGACCACGGAGGCCGTCACCGCCAGCAAGGTGATGTTGGCGTCGGTGAACGCGTTGGCGATATCGGCGCCGAAGGCCGGGCCCCCGGTGACATGGGCTCGCAGGTCCGCGGGCAAGCCGGCGTCGGCGGCGCCGCGCAGCGCGGTGACTCCCTCGGTGAGGACCAGGCCGGACAAATCGGCGCGGATGGGCACCACGGCGACGGCCGCCATGGCGTCCGACGACACGATCGGCGGCGCCGCGTCGGTGGCGCCAAAGGGAGCCACGACGGCTTGCATCCGGTCGCGGGCCGCCCCGGCCGCGGTCACGTCGGCGGCGGTCAGCGGCGCGCCATCGGTGCGATTGACGACCAGCAGCAGCGGAACCCGATCACCGCCGGGAAACTGCCGAGCCAACGCGTCGACCTGTGCGGAGTCCGAGTCGGTGGGCACCGATAGCGGCGCCTGGCCGGCCGCGGCATTCCCGCCGATCACCACCATCAAGCCGATCCCCAGCAGCACCGCGGCTAATCCGGGCCGCCAGCAACGCCGGCCCGTCACGGCCGCGGCCAGAGACTCCCACATCACGACACCAGCGTTTCCATCATTTCATTCAATTAAACATTAAAAGACTGAAATGACTGGCCACTCGCGACTATGCTGCCCACGGGTATGAACGCTGACGAGAGTCCGTCGGGCCGCGAGGCCCTGGAGTCGCTGATGTCGGCCGATCTGCGCGAGATGTCGTCAGAATCCGACCAGATCGGCCGACTGTTCGCGGCGTCTCAAGACGTGCGCCCCACCGATTTCCGCGCGCTGCTGCACATCATGGTGGCCGAAACCAGCGGTCGGCCGATGACGTCCGGGGACCTCAGCCAGCGGATGGGTTTGTCGGGTGCGGCGATCACCTACCTGGTGGACCGGCTGATCGAGTCCGGCCATATCTGGCGCGACTCGCATCCCAACGACCGGCGCAAGGTCATCCTGCGTTTTTCCGAGCCCGGCCTCGACACCGCCCGGTTGTTCTTCACCCCACTGGGCGCACACACCCGCGACGCACTGGAAGGCCTGCCCGACGCCGATCTCGCGACCGCCCACCGCGTCTTTGGGGCGCTGATTGCGGCGATGCAACGCTTCCGGGGTGAATTGGGCGCTCCCTGGCCCTGATTCGCCGCACCGTAATCGGCAGGTTCACTGCGGGGCGCGCCCGAGCAGGTGACGCAAGGCGCTGTCCAGGTCGGGTTGCCGGAACCGGTGCTCGGCCTGGCCGAGCCGTTGCGGGACGACCTGCTGGCTGGCGCAGGCCAATTCGCGGGCACCCTGCCCGCCGAGCAACAGCCGGGGCCCCAGCGAGGGAACGGGCAGGACCGCGGGCCGGTGTAGCACGCGGGCCAGAGCGCGGGTGTATTCGGTATTGCGAACCGGTTGCGGGGCAACAGCATTCACCGGCCCGGACAGCTCGGTGTCCCAGAGGGCCCGGTGGTATACGTCGACCAGGTCGTCAATCCCTATCCAGGACAACCACTGCCGGCCGTCGCCGAGCCGGCCACCCAGCCCAGCGCTGAACAGCGGACGCATCAGCCTCAGTGTGCCGCCGCGCGGGGATTGCACGATGCCGGTGCGCACCTGCACCACCCGCGCCCCGGCCTGTGCGGCCGGCGCGGTCGCGTCTTCCCAGTCGGCGACAACGTCGGCCAGGAAGCCGTCGCCACGCTCGCTTGCCTCGGTGAGTTCGTCGTCGCCGCGGTCGTATCCGTAATAGCCGATCGCCGAGGCCGAGATCAGAACCGACGGGCCCTCGGCGGTGCGCGCCAGCAGTTCGGCCAGTCGGCGAGTTGGGCCAATCCGGCTGTTGCGCACCGCTTCCCGGTGCTTGTCGGTGAACCGGCCGGCGATCGAGGCGCCGGCCAGATGAATGACGGCGTCGACCCCGGCCAGTAGGTCCGGGGCGGGGTCGACGGGATTCCACTGGCGTTCGTCGCCGGCGCCCGCGAAGCGGCGAACCAGGTGGACAACGCGGTGCCCGCCGGTACGCAAGAACGCGGACACCGCCGAACCGACCAGTCCCGACGACCCGGTGATCGCGACGGTCAGCGGAGTCAAACCGTGCTCGGCCGCCAACTTGTGGGCGGCCAGATCGTCGGCTAGCTGCCGGTGCCGATAGATGAACATCGGACGCAACGCGGCGCCGGGTACCGGCGTTTGGACCCGGTCGATCACCCGGGTGCGCAAGGCGCCGAGGTCATCGAATTCGTGGATGTGCCGCCACCGCACGGCGATGCGAGCCGGTAGCGAGGCCAACCCGTCGCTGCCGATCGTGTCGACGAAGCGCCGCGGCGGATCGTAACCCTGGGCCTGGTGCTCGGCTATCCAGCGCAGGCCGCCCGGCAGGGCGAGTTCGGCGCGCCCGTCCCGCAGTGATGAAGCCTCGGTGACCAGCCGCATCGGTGACCATGGCGGCGAGAGCCGCTCGAAGGCTCCCGGCCGCGCGTACCAGGCGAACACGTCTTCGCGCGGCGCGTCCACCACGCTCGAAAATTCCAATCCCATGGTTTCCAGAGTTACCCAACCACGACCAGAGCATGCCTCGCGGCATTCTGGGTACCAGGGATTGCATGAGTATTCACGCCCGCTGGCGGTCCCTGCTCGACACCGCCCTCGATCGGACGATCGTCGGCGGCTACACCCGCATCGGCTACCACCTGCGACAGTGGGGATGGCCCGACGACCCCCGGCCGCATGCGCTGAAGGGCAAGACCGCGCTCGTCACTGGCGCGAATCGTGGCATCGGCAAAGCGATCGCCACCGGCCTGGCGCAGCTCGGTGCGAACGTGCTGTTGACCGTCCGCGACGAGACGAGCGGTGCGCAGGCGCGAAAAGAGATCGTCGACGCCAACCCCGAGGCCGACGTGCAGGTCGAGGTCTGCGACATGTCCGACCTGTCCGACGTCCGTGCCTTCGCGGCCGACTTGTCGGCCAGGGAGTGGGAATTGGATGTGCTGATCCACAACGCCGGGGTGTTGCCGCCCGAGCGGACCGAGACCGTCGACCGCCACGAGCTCACCCTGGCCACGCATGTGCTGGGTCCGGTACTGCTGACCGAGTGCTTGGCTCCGGTTCTGAGCGCCGCCGAGGACCCGCGGGTGATCCTGATGTCGTCGGGCGGGATGTACACCCAGTCACTGCCGGCCGATGACCCCGAATACTTCGACGAGCCCTACAGCGGCGTCACCGCCTATGCGCGCACCAAACGGATGCAGGTGGCGCTGACCCCGATCCTGGCCCGGCATTGGGCCGACGACAACATCCGCGTCTACGCCATGCACCCCGGCTGGGCCGATACCCCGGGGGTGGCCACGTCGCTTCCGGCCTTCCGCTCGCTCACGGCACCGCTGTTGCGCACGCCCGAACAGGCGGCCGACACCGCGATCTGGCTGGCCGCGACCGATCCCGCGCCACCGACCGGCGGCTTCTGGCACGATCGGCGGCCCCGCCCCGAGCACTACCTGCCGTTGACCTGGCACGGCGAGCGCGAGCGGCAACGGTTGTGGCGATACTGCGCCTATTCGATCGGCATCGACAACGCGTGAGGTTCAGCGGTCGGGTAACGCGTGCTCGATGATCGGCAGGCGGGGCAGCTGCTGACGCTCGTCGCGCTTGGCCGCCACATACACCTGCGCGGTCTGGCCGGCCACCGTCTGCCAATCGAAATCCGAGGTGAGCCGCTCGCGGGCGGCGTCGGCACGCCGCTGCGCGGCGTCCGGATCGTCGAGCACGGTGCGCACCGCCGCGGCCAGCCCGGCCACGTCGCGGGGCGGACACGACACCCCGGTCTGCCCGTCGATCACCGCCTCGCCCAGACCACCGATGTTGGAGGTCACCAGCGGGGTACCGGCCGCGGCGGCCTCCAGCGCGACGAGCCCGAACGGTTCGTAATGGCTGGGGAACACCGCGGCGTCCGCCCGATGCAGCGCCGCCAGCAGTTCGTCGTGGTGTAGATGTCCGACGAACCGAGTTGCCTTGAGTACCCGGTGTTTACGGGCTTGTTCGTAAAGCCAGTTCTGCTGGGTTCCATCACCGGCAATGGTCAACGTGGTGCCCGGGTTGGTGCGCCTGATCCGCGGCAGTGCGGCGATGAGGTCGTGTACACCCTTCTCGTACTCCAGGCGCCCGACATAGAGCAGTTCGGCGGGCCCGGTGCGCGGGTGACGGGGCGCGAACGGCCAGCGCGCCGCGTCGATCCCGTTGCGGATCACCGTCGTTTCAGCCAGTCCCGGACCGAACAATTCGGTGATCTCATCGCTCATCGACGCCGAACATGTGATCAGTGAATCGGATTCGCGCACCAGCCACGACTCGACCGCGTGCACCTGGCGGCTGATCGCTCCGGAAACCCAGCCCGAATGCCTGCCGGCCTCGGTCGCGTGGATCGTGGAAACCATTGGAACGTCATAGTATTGGGCGAGCGCAATGGCGGGGTGGGCGACCAGCCAATCGTGTGCATGCACTACATCGGGACGCCACAGTCGCCCAGTGCCCGGTTTCTTCAGAGTGAGCCCGGCGCGGATCATCGCGTGACCCATCGCCATCGTCCAGGCCATCATGTCTGTGCCGAAGGCGAATTCGTGCGGATCCTGGGCGGCCGCGATCACCCGGACACCCTCGCTGATCTCGTCGGATGACGGGTGCGTGCTCGGGTCGGTGCCCGACGGGCGCCGCGACAGCACGACGACGTCGTGGCCGGCGTCGGCCAGGGCGGTCGACAGGTGATGCACGTGGCGTCCCAGCCCGCCGATCACCACCGGCGGGTACTCCCACGACACCATCAGGATTTTCATCGGGGCAGCCTTCGGGCATCCAGGGCGCCGAACATGCCGTCGGCGCGGTTCCAGCCGTCGGCCAGCCGCTGCGCGGTGTCGCGCCGGCCCGAGGCCAGTGCCCCGGCGATCTCGCGGGTGGCGTGCGCGTGCAGGTGCGCGCGGTACCGGGCGTAGTCGGCGGCCGAGTCCTTGCTGACCATGAACGGCCAGTCGCTGGACACGGTCAACAATGTCTCGCGCAGGATCTGGTCGGCGACGCGATCGCGGGGGGTTGGCCCGCCCAGTGACGCGGTGGTCTGTGACAGCGCCTTGTCGACGGTGCTCAGCGCGGTGTCGACGACCTCCGTGTTGAGCTGGACTAGGTCGGCCACCTTGTCGCCGTCCCACACCTGCCAGTCCTTACCCGAGCCCCACGAACTGGGCGGCAGCGCGACCGACTCTCCGACGAACCCACCGGCGAGCGCATCGCTGAGCGTGCCGACCCGCACCCCGGCGGCGGGCAACGCCCGCAGCACCCGCGCCAGCCACGTCGGACCCTCATACCACCAGTGGCCGAACAGTTCGGTGTCGAAGGCGGCGACCACGTGTGCCGGGCGCCCGATGCGCTCGGATTCGCTGCGCAGCCGATCACGGACCACGTCGACGAAGTCGGCGACATGGACGTCGACGGCGCGGTCGGCGCGCTCGGGGTCATACGGCGCCTTGGCTTCCGAGGACACGTTGCGGCCGGTGACCCGCGCCGGCTTGAGCCCGGTCAGGTGGTCGTAAGTGTGGAAGTCGCGGTAGGCGGCATGCCCGGGGTAGCCGGATTTCGGCGACCACACCCGGTAGCTGACCTGCAGGTCGCGCCCAAAGGCCAGCACGCCGCTGTCGCCGACGGGCCGGCCCAGCGCGGTGTCGCCGTGCAGCGACGGGCCGTCGACCATGAAATGGGTGACTCCCGCAGCGGCATAGTCGTTTTCCATGCCCGGGGCGTAGGCGCATTCGGGTGCCCAGATGCCGCCGGGGCCTTGCCCTTTTCCTGCCCCTAGGCGATGCCCGGCGTCGGCCAGGCCTTCGCGCAGCGCAAATTCGCGCAGCCGCGGCGCGAGCAGCGGCTGGAACGGGTGGGCCAGCGGGCCGCCGAGCAACTCCACCGTGCCGGCGTCGATCAGGCTGCGCAGCAGCGGGCTGCCACCGTGCTGCCACAGGGTGGCGAAGTCGTCCAGCGCCTGGTCCGCCTCCGCACATTCACGAACCCCGAACGCCCGCAACGCTTCCGGTGTGCAGGATTGGTAGTCGGTCGACTTCGATCGGGGAACCGACCGCACGCTGGCGGCTTCGGCCGCCCGCAGCCGCCAGTTGGCCAGCCACTGATACATGGCGTCGAGGCAGTACGGGTCGTCGAGCTGCGCGTTGACCACCGGAGTGACGCCGAGCGTGAGCAACCGGTGCCGGTCCTCGCCGGCCAGCGTGCGCAGCACCCGCAGCAGCGGAAGATAGGAGGCGGCCCAGGACTGGTAGAGCCATTCCTCGCCGACCGGCCAGCGGCCGTGGTGGGCCAGCCACGGCAGGTGCGTGTGCAGCACCAGCGTGAACATGCCGGGCACCGGTGTCGCGGATGTGTTCACGGCCGCACCGCGATCGCGATCAGATCCAGGCTGTCATCGATGTCGCGGTCACCCGCCGCCACCAGGTCGAAGTCGTCAATGGTGACCGCGGTGACGTCGGCAGCCAGCTGCGGCGGCCACGGAGCATCGGCGACGGCCCGCGCGATCTGGGCGTCGATGATCGAACCGCCGTGACGCAAATCCATCTCTCGCAGGCGCGCGCCGTGGAACAGCCCGCTAACCGACACCTGGGAGAAACCCCCGTCGACCAGCAACTCGGTCAGCTCGCCGGCGTTGAGTTCTCTGGTGTGAAACGGGTTGATCGGGGTGTCGCGGCCCGGGGAAAAGGTGACGCGATTGGGCGTGGACATCATCAGCAATCCCGAAGGCCGCAGCACCCGGGCGCATTCCTTGACGAATTGGGTCTGGTCCCACAGGTGCTCGATGACCTGGAAATTCACCACCACATCCATCGACGCGTCCGGCAGCGGCAGCTCGGCCAGGTTGGCCTGCATGACTTCTACCCGGGGATAGCGGCTGCGGACGTGGGCCACCGCCGCCTCGTCGTAATCCACCGCGACGACCCGCCGAGCGTGCTGCGCGATCAAATCGGCACCGTAACCTTCGCCACATCCAGCCTCGAGCACGTCGCGGCCCACACAGTGCATTGCCAGTCGCCGATATACGACTTGATGGCGGCGGAACCAGTAGTTCTCGATGTCCAGGTCAGGGATGGTGCGCTCACCGGTCAGCGTCAACACCGCATCGACCGCCGGTGAAGTGCCGTCGGGGATGCCCGGGGGAACGTCGGGGACGAATGCGCTCATTGCATAGGGAGGCTAACGCGAAGTATCGGATTCGCGAACCGCCCCGTGGGTAGTCGCCCGTTGGCGGGGGAGACAGGGCGCAAGAACCTGCAGTATGACCCGCTATGGTGTGATGGCAGGCCGCACAAAGTTACCGAGTAGTAACACGACCGTGCGCTGCAAAACGCGTACTGAAAGTCCCGTGGCTGACTGCTGCGAGACTCCTTCAAGGAGGACAAACCACACTCATGACGAACATCGTGGTCCTAATCAAGCAGGTCCCAGACACCTGGTCGGAGCGCAAGCTGACTGACGGCGATTACACGCTGGACCGTGAGGCCGCCGACGCGGTGCTGGATGAGATCAATGAGCGCGCCGTCGAAGAGGCCCTGCAGATTCGTGAGCGGGAAGGCGGCGAGGGCTCGGTGACCGTGCTGACGGCCGGTCCCGAGCGCGCCACCGAGGCCATCCGCAAGGCGCTGTCGATGGGAGCCGACAAGGCCGTTCATCTCAAGGACGAGGGCTTGCACGGCTCGGACGTGGTCCAGACCGGATGGGCGCTGGCCCGTGCACTGGGCACCATCGAGGGCACCGAGCTGGTCATCGCCGGTAACGAGGCCACCGACGGCACCGGCGGTGCGGTCCCGGCGATCATCGCCGAGTACCTGGGCCTGCCGCAGCTGACCCACCTGCGCAAGCTGTCGATCGAGGGCGACAAGGTCACCGGCGAGCGCGAGACCGACGACGGCCTGTTCACCCTGGAGGCCACGCTGCCCGCGGTGGTCAGCGTCACCGAGAAGATCAACGAGCCGCGCTTCCCGTCCTTCAAGGGCATCATGGCCGCCAAGAAGAAAGAGGTCACGGTGCTGAGCCTGGCCGAGATCGGCGTCGAGAGCGACGAGGTCGGGCTGGCCAACGCCGGGTCGACGGTGCTGGAGTCGACACCGAAACCTGCGAAGACCGCGGGTGAGAAGGTCACCGACGAAGGTGAAGGCGGGAACGAAATCGCCAAGTACCTGGTCGGCCAGAAGATCATCTAAGACGAGCACCAACCACATACACGAGAAGAGCGATATAACCCATGGCTGAAGTATTGGTGCTCGTCGAGCACGCTGAAGGCGCGGTGAAAAAGGTCACTGCCGAATTAATCACCGCCGCACGCGCTTTGGGCGAGCCGTCCGCCGTCGTCGTCGGCGCGCCGGGCACGGCCGCCCCGTTGGCTGACGGACTGAAGGAAGCCGGCGCCGCCAAGATCTACGTCGCCGAATCCGAGGACGTCGACAACTACCTGGTTACCCCGGTCGTCGACGTGCTGGCCTCGCTGGTCGAATCCGCTTCTCCGGCAGCGGTTCTGCTGGCCGCCAACGCCGACGGCAAAGAGGTCGCCGGCCGTCTCGCGGCTCGGCTCGGTTCCGGCCTGCTGGTCGACGTGGTCGACGTCAAAGAGGGCAACAAGGCCATCCACTCCATCTTCGGTGGCGCGTTCACCGTCGAGGCGCAGGCCAATGGCGACACCCCGGTGATCACCGTGCGGGCCGGTGCGGTCGACGCGGAGCCGTCGGCGGGTGCGGGTGAGCAGGTCACCGTGGAGGTGCCGGCCGCCGGCGAGAACGCCACCAAGATCACCGCTCGCGAGCCCGCGGTCGCGGGCGACCGCCCTGAGCTCACCGAGGCCACCGTCGTGGTCGCCGGTGGCCGTGGCGTCGGCAGCGCGGAGAACTTCAACGTGGTCGAGGCGCTGGCCGACTCGCTGGGCGCGGCCGTCGGTGCCTCGCGTGCCGCCGTCGACTCCGGCTACTACCCGGGCCAGTTCCAGGTCGGCCAGACCGGTAAGACGGTCTCGCCTCAGCTCTACATCGCGCTGGGCATCTCCGGGGCGATCCAGCACCGGGCGGGCATGCAGACCTCGAAGACCATTGTCGCGGTCAACAAGGACGAAGAGGCGCCGATTTTCGAGATCGCCGACTACGGCGTGGTGGGCGACCTGTTCAAGGTTGCTCCTCAGCTGACCGACGCGATCAAGACCCGCAAGGGCTAGTCCGTCTCCGCTTTACGCAAAAGCCCCCGCGCGCATGTCGCGTCGGGGGCTTTTGCGTTGTGCGCAAGCCCGAACCGTCACTAATCGAAAGTCGCCTATCGGTTCCCCGGGCGGCATGTCGGTAGTGAGAATCCCTGGCCCCGAACATAATTCGGGATTATCCGGCCGCGACGGCCCGTGTCGCCAATTTGGCGAGAACGTTAACTACGAGGAACGTGCGGGTGTTTATCATGTTGCCGCTCTTACAGATACGACGGATCAGCGTTGGCGTTAGATTCGCCACACTTCATCCCCGCAACACATTTCGTCATCTTGCGTGCACCGACACGTCATAGCGCCGATGCCGATTAGCTCCTCGATTGCGTCACGTTGTTCCCCATGAGCATTGCTTCTGTCCTGATACCGAGCGACAAGCCGGACGGAGCGGCGAGAGGCTCTGCTGGTCCGCGTTACTCGCTGTTGTTGTCCACCGACCCCAGCCTGATCGAGGCGGCGCAGCGGCTGCGATACGACGTATTCACCAGCACCCCCGGCTTCGCGTTGCCGGCATCGGGTGCCGGAGAGCGCGATGTGGACCGCTTCGACGAGTTCTGCGACCACCTACTGGTCCGTGACGACGACACCGGCGAGCTGGTGGGTTGCTACCGGATGTTGGCGCCGGCGGGCGCGATCGCGGCCGGGGGCCTCTACACCGCGACGGAATTCGACCTGCGCGCGCTCGACCCGCTGCGGCCGTCGCTGGTGGAGATGGGCCGCGCCGTGGTCCGCGACGGCCACCGCAACGGCGGCGTCGTGCTGCTGATGTGGGCGGGGATCCTGGCCTACCTGGACCGCTACGGGTACGACTACGTCACCGGGTGTGTATCCGTGCCGATCGGCAGTGACTGCGGTGACCAGGCGCCGGGCAGCCAGCTTCGGGGCGTGCGTGACTTCGTCCGGGGCCGCCACGCGGCGCCGCCGCAGTACCAGGTCTACCCGCACCAGCCGGTGGTCGTGGGCGGCCGGACCCTCGACGAGATCGCGCCGCCGTCGCGCCCCTCGGTTCCGGCGCTGATGCGCGGCTACCTGCGGCTGGGTGCCAAGTCCTGCGGCGAGCCCGCCCTGGACCTGGACTTCGGTGTCGGCGACTTCTGCGTTCTGCTGGACAAAGGCCAGGCCGATACCCGGTATCTGCGAAGACTGAGGTCGGTATCGGCGGCCTCCGAGATGAGCCGCGAGACGGTGGGCGGCGCCCGATGACCGCTCCCGCAGCCGCCACCGACCACGCCTGGCTGCCGCGCGCGACGTGCGACAGCACCTGCGTGGGTGTAGGCCCCGCGTCGCCGCGGTGGCTGGTGGTGCTGCGGGTAACGCTTCGCGTCATGCTGGCGCTGCTGCTACTGCTGGTGGCGCCGTTGGCGCTGGTGCCAGGGCCAAGTCAGATGCGGGTGCGACGGTTCTGCTGCGGGATGGTGCTGCGGGTATTCGGGGTCCGGATCAGTGTGTCGGGCGCCCCGATCCGCAACCTGCGCGGGGTCCTGGTGGTCGGCCCGCACATGTCCTGGCTGGACGTCTTCGCCGTCGGGGCGGTGTTGCCCGGGTGGTACGTCGCCCGCGCCGACATGTTCGGCGAACTCACGGCGCGCCTGCTCAAAATCATTCCCATCGACCGCGCCAGCCTGCGCCGGCTGCCCGCGGTGGTGGACTCAGTGGCTGAGCGGCTGAGCGCGGGGGAGACCGTGGTGGCCTTCCCCGAGGGCACCACCTGGTGCGGCGTGGCCTGCGGCTCGTTCTATCCGGCGATGTTCCAGGCCGCGATCGACGCGGGACGCCCGGTGCAGCCCCTGCGATTGACGTATCACCACGTCGACGGCCTTATTTCAACCGCTCCGGCCTTCGTCGGGGACGATGCCCTGGGCGCGGCGATGGGCCGGATGCTCGCCCAGCGGCGCACCCTGGCGCATGTTCACGTGGAATCCCTGCAGCTGCCGGGCACCGATCGCCGTGCCCTGGCCCGCCGCAGCCAGTTGGCGGTGGGCGTGGGAGTGGCGCAGCGCCCAGGTCAGCGCCACGTGCTGGTCGCTTAGCGGAACTGGGCGGCCCGGTATCGTGGGGCGCGTCATGGTCTACCTCGATCACGCCGCCACCACCCCGATGCACCCCGTCGCCATCGAGGCGATGACGGCTGTGCTCGGCACCGTCGGCAACGCCTCGTCGCTGCACACCAGCGGCCGCACGGCGCGGCGCCGGATCGAGGAGTCTCGTGAGCTGATCGCGGACAAGCTGGGCGCACGGCCGTCCGAGGTGATTTTCACCGCGGGTGGCACCGAGAGCGACAACCTGGCCGTCAAGGGGATCTACCGCGCCCGGCGCGACGCCGATCCGCGCGACCGCCGCATCATCACCAGCCAGGTGGAACACCACGCGGTGCTGGACTCGGTGGACTGGCTCGTCGAGCACGAGGGCGCCCAGGTGACCTGGCTGCCCACCGCCGCCGACGGATCGGTGTCGGCGGCCGGGCTGCGCGAGGCGCTGCAGAGCCAGGACGACGTCGCACTCGTGTCGGTGATGTGGGCCAACAACGAGGTCGGCACCGTCATGCCCATCGCTGAACTCGCCGCCATCGCCCTCGAATTCGGCGTCCCGATGCATAGCGACGCCGTTCAGGCGGTCGGGCAGCTGCCCGTCGACTTCGCCGCCAGCGGACTGTCCGCGATGAGCGTCGCGGCGCACAAGTTCGGCGGCCCCCCGGCGGTGGGTGCCCTGCTGCTGCGCCGTGACGTGACCTGTGTTCCGCTGCTGCACGGCGGCGGCCAGGAGCGCGATATCCGTTCCGGCACTCCCGATGTCGCGGGCGCGGTCGCAATGGCCGCGGCGCTTCGGCTCGCCGTGGACGGGCTGGAGGTCAACGGCGCACGGCTGCGTGCATTGCGCGATCGTCTGGTCGAGGGCGTGTTGGCCGGGGTCGACGACGTCCGATTCAACGGGTCTGCTGAATCGCGGCTTCCGGGCAATGCCCACTTCACTTTTCGCGGCTGCGAAGGCGACGCGCTGTTGATGCTGCTGGATGCCAACGGAATCGAATGCTCGACCGGGTCGGCGTGCACCGCCGGTGTCCCGCAGGCCTCCCACGTGCTGATCGCGATGGGCGACGATGCCGCCACCGCCCGCGGGTCGCTGCGGCTGTCGCTGGGGCACACCAGTGTTGACGCCGACATCGACGAGGTGCTGCGGGTGCTTCCCGCGGCGGTGGACCGGGCCAGGCGAGCGGCTCTGGCCGCGGCGGGGGCGTCCGGGTGAAAGTTCTTGCCGCAATGAGCGGTGGCGTCGATTCGTCGGTCGCCGCCGCTCGGATGGTCGATGCCGGCCACGATGTGGTCGGCGTGCATCTGGCGCTGTCGTCGGCACCCGGCACGCTGCGCACCGGTTCGCGGGGGTGTTGCTCGAAAGAAGATGCCTCTGACGCGCGACGCGTTGCCGATGTGCTCGGAATACCGTTCTACATTTGGGATTTCGCGGAGAAGTTCGCCGAAGATGTGATCGACGATTTCGTGTCGTCGTATGCACGCGGCGAAACACCGAATCCGTGCGTGCGCTGCAATCAGCGCATCAAGTTCGCGGCGCTGTCCAGGCGTGCCGTCGCACTGGGTTTCGACACGGTGGTCACCGGCCACTATGCCCGGCTGTCGCAGGGGCGGCTGCGCCGCGCCGTCGACCGCGACAAGGATCAGTCCTACGTGCTGGCGGTGCTGACCGCAGAGCAGTTGCGCCACGCCGCTTTTCCGGTCGGGGACACTCCCAAGCCGCAAATTCGTGCGGAGGCGGCTCGTCGCGGCCTGGCCGTCGCAGACAAGCCCGACAGCTATGACATCTGCTTCATTCCATCGGGGGATACCCGGGCATTTCTGGGGGAGCGCATCGCCGTTCGCCAGGGCAACGTGGTCAACGACGACGGCGCGGTGTTGGCCACCCACGACGGCGTGCACGGTTTCACGATCGGTCAGCGCAAGGGTCTGGGCATCGCCGGTCCCGGACCGGACGGTAGCCCGCGGTACGTGACGGCCATCGATGCTGATACGGCGACGGTGCACGTGGGCAGCGCCGCGGACCTCGAAGTGCGTTCGCTGACGGGACGGGAGCCGGTGTTCACCGCCGGCGCCGCGCCGGAAGGCCCAATTGAGTGCGTTGTTCAGGTGCGAGCCCACGGTGAAACCGAGAGTGCGGTGGTCGAATTGATCGGCGACCAGCTTTGCGTGCGATTGCGTGCCCCGCTGCGCGGTGTGGCCTGCGGCCAGACAGTCGTGCTGTATCGCCCGGATTCGGCCGGCGACGAAGTGCTCGGCAGCGCCACCATCGCCAATACGTCGCGCTAGTTTTCCCAGCTCGGCGCCGATCGCCGTCGCGTTCCAAGAATTTTCCAAGCGTTCTCGGAGACTATTCGTGTCGACAGTCGGGTGGTCCCAGAGTGAGAAGGAACGAAAGACGATGAGTGAAAACCAGGTCGCGGCACCGGCAATGCAGACCAACGGCCTTGCCGTTGCGGCATTCGTGCTGAGCATCATGGGCATGTACGCCAGCCCGATCCTGAGCAGCGTTCTCGCGCTGGCCGGAATGCGGCAGGTCAAACAGCGTGGTCAGCAAGGCTTCGCGTTTGCGGTCGCCGCCCTGGCGGTCTCCGCGGCCGTCACCGGCCTGCATATCGCGATGTGGATCCAATGCGGCGACCCGAACTTCGAGTTGATGACCACAGCGCACTGGTGACGACGATAGCTGTTGTGCCACAAACACTTCCGTGAGCGCCGCTATCGCGGGATGTTGGCGGTGATATTCGCCATCACGATGTCGGACACCGACTGCGGGAAGCCGCAGAAGGTGACTTCCACCAAGGCCACCGACAGCACCCGGTAGTCGCGCCCGCAGCCGCCGGGTCCCAGGTGCAGCGAATTGGCATCGGCCTTCCAGTCACCGACGATCAGCTGGCCGGCCGAGCCGTCGGCGCAGTCGGTAACGGTCGAGACCAGAGCGGCGAACGCGTGCTGCGCGGTCACGACATCGCGATAGGCCGCGGCGCCCTCGGAGATCAGCGCGCCGTCGGGCGGATCCTGAAACGTGGTCTTGTGGAACTCTTCGACGTCGGGCCCGAATGTCGCGGTCTCGGCAAAGATGAACCGGCATGCCCGCGGTGTGGTGTTCGCGAGCGTTTCGATGTCGACCGGAGCGCTGCCGTCCATCGACGGGACGATCGTTAGATGCTCGCCGGCGCCGGTGATCGCGCGCATCCGCGGCTGATCCAGCAGGATCGTGTCGACGTTGACCCCGTTGATGCCCCGGGCGCCGCCGGTGAAACCCGGCAGTGCCGTACCGTCCACCACCCGGGTGCATGCGGCAGTCAGCACCACCGCGCCACACATCAGCAGCGGCCACGCGAATCTTGCCTTGCGCCACACCGTTTTGCACCCCTCCAAACCTTCGAGACTAGTCGCGCCGACCGGCGGCAAAACACCCCTGGCCACCGGGGCGCAATTTGACGTCGAATACGGTTGCCCGGTGAGTGTTTTCGCGACCGGCAGTGGCGTGGGCTCGTGGCCCGGCACCGCGGCACGGCCGTCGGCGGAGGTTGTCGTCGGCGAGTTGGCAGCAGCGCTGGCACACCTCGTCGAGCTGCCCGCCAGGGGAGTGGGCGCCGACCTACTGGGGCGGGCCGGCGCGCTGCTGATCGACGTGCCGATCGACACCGTGCCGCGCGGATACCGCATCGCCGCTCGTCCCGGCGCCGTGACCCGGCGGGCCGTCAGCTTCCTCGACGAGGATATGGACGCCCTCGAGGAGGCCTGGGAGACGGCGGGCCTGCGCGGCAGCGGACGGGTGGTCAAGGTCCAGGCTCCCGGCCCGATCACGCTTGCCGCCGGGCTCGAGCTGGCCAACGGCCATCGGGCGATCACCGACCCCGGGGCGGTGCGCGATCTGACGGCGTCGCTGGCTGAAGGTGTTGCCACCCAGCGCGCGGCGCTGTCCCGCCGGCTCGACACCCCGGTGGTGGTGCAGTTCGACGAGCCGTCGTTGCCGGCGGCGCTGGGTGGGCGGCTGAGCGGGGTCACCTCGCTGCGTCCGGTTGCGGCGCTCGACGAGTCGGTGGCCGCGTCGCTGCTCGACACCTGCGCCGAGACGGCCGGCGCCGAGGTGGTGCTGCACAGTTGTGCCGCTGAATTGCCGTGGGACCTGTTGGTAGGCAGCGCAATTAGTGCCATATCGGTCGACACGGGCACGCTCAAGGCAGCGGACCTGGACGGTATCGCGGCGTTCATCGAATCGGGTCGCGCGGTGATGCTGGGCGTGGTCGCCGCGACTGCGCCGGACAAGAGGCCCGCCGCCGAGCAGGTGGCCGCCGCGGTCGTCGCGGTGACCGATCGGCTCGGATTCGGCCGCTCGGCGCTGCGCGAGCGTATCGGCGTCACCCCGGCATGTGGTCTGGCCGCGGCGACGCCCCAGTGGGCCCGCACCGCGATCGAGCTGGCCCGTAAGGCTGCCGAGGCGTTCGCTTCGGACCCCGACGCCATCTAGGTGTCGTCGGGGTCCTTCGATAGCCTGCCAAGGTGAGTTCGCCAGAAGTCGACCCCGTCACTCCCGAGGTTCGGCGTCTTTGGCGGGAACTCGCCGACGAGGTGCGCGAACACCAGTTCCGCTACTACGTCCGCGACGCGCCGATCGTCTCCGACGCGGATTTCGACGATCTGCTGCGGCGGCTGGGCGCGCTCGAGCAGCAGCATCCCGAGCTGCGCACCCCCGATTCGCCGACTCAGCTGGTCGGCGGTGCCGGCTTTGCCACCGACTTCACCTCGGCCGAACACCTGGAACGGATGCTGTCGCTGGACAACGTGTTCAGCAGCGAGGAATTCGACGGGTGGGCCGCACGTATCCATGCCGAGGTCGGCCCCCCCGGTTCTCAAGACGTGCCGTTTCTGTGTGAGCTCAAGATCGACGGCGTCGCGCTGGCGCTGGTCTACCGTGACGGCCGGCTGGTGCGTGCCGCGACGCGGGGGGACGGCCGCACCGGCGAGGACGTCACGCTGAACGCGCGCACGATCGACGACGTGCCCGAACGGCTGACGGCCAGTGACGGCTATCCGATCCCCAAAGTCCTCGAGGTACGCGGCGAGGTGTTCTTCCGGCTCGCCGACTTCGAAGCACTCAACGCCGCGCTTGTCGAGGACGGCAAGACGCCGTTCGCCAATCCGCGCAACAGCGCCGCGGGTTCGCTTCGGCAGAAGGATCCCGCGGTGACGGCTCGCCGCAAACTGCGGATGATCTGCCACGGTGTGGGACACACGGAGGGATTTCGGCCGGCCTCGCTGCACGACGCCTACCTGGCGCTGGGCGCCTGGGGTCTGCCGGTTTCCGAACACACCACCCGCGTGGCCAACGCCGCCGGCGCGCTGGAGCGGATCGCCTATTGGGGCGAGCACCGCCACGACGTCGATCACGAAATCGACGGTGTCGTCGTCAAAATCGACGATGTATCGCTGCAGCGCAGGCTGGGGTCGACCTCTCGGGCGCCGCGCTGGGCGATCGCCTACAAGTACCCGCCTCAAGAGGTGCAGACCAAGCTGCTCGACATCAACGTCAACGTCGGCCGGACCGGACGCGTCACGCCGTTCGCGGTCATGACCCCGGTCAAGGTGGCCGGGTCGACAGTCGAAATGGCGACCTTGCACAACGCCGCCGAGGTCAAGCGCAAGGGCGTGCTGATCGGTGACACCGTGGTGATCCGCAAGGCCGGCGACGTGATTCCCGAAGTACTGGGTCCGGTGGCCGATCTGCGTGACGGCACCGAACGCGAATTCGTCATGCCCACCCACTGTCCCGAGTGCGGCACCCAGCTGGCTCCGGCCAAGGAGGGCGACGCCGACATCCGTTGCCCAAACTCCCGGTCGTGCCCAGCGCAGTTGCGGGAGAGGGTGTTTCACGTCGCCGGCCGCGGCGCGTTCGACATCGAAGGTCTGGGCTACGAGGCCGCCACCGCACTGCTGGCGGCCGCGGTGATCACCGACGAGGGGGACCTGTTCACCCTCACCGAAGGTGACCTGCTGCGCACCGAGCTGTTCACCACCAAGGCCGGAACCCTGTCGGCCAACGGTAAACGGTTGCTGGCCAACCTGGATAAGGCCAAGGCGCAGCCGCTGTGGCGGGTGCTGGTCGCGCTGTCGATCCGGCACGTCGGGCCGACGGCCGCGCGTGCCCTGGCAACCGAGTTCGGCAGTCTCGACGCGATCACGTCGGCGTCGACCGAGGAGCTGGCCGCGGTCGAGGGCGTCGGGCCCACCATCGCCGCGGCGGTCACCGAATGGTTCACCGTCGACTGGCACCGCGCGATCGTCGACAAGTGGCAAGCGGCCGGCGTGCGGATGGCCGACGAGCGGGACTCCAGCGTGCCGCGCACACTGGCCGGGCTCAGCATTGTCGTCACCGGTTCGCTGACCGTGTTTTCCCGTGACGACGCCAAGGAAGCCATCGTGTCCCGCGGCGGCAAGGCCGCCGGTTCGGTGTCGAAGAACACCGCCTACGTCGTCGCCGGTGATTCGCCGGGTTCCAAGTACGACAAAGCGGTGGAACTGGGCGTGCCGATCCTCGACGAGGACGGGTTTCGCAAGCTGCTCGACGAGGGGCCTGCCACCGACACCACAGCCGATTAACAGCGCAGTACTGGTCCGTACTGCCGTTGCGGCTCTATCGTGGGCGCTATGACCCAGACGGCAGATCAGTGCATCCAGGCATCGCCGTGGTCTGCGCGTGAAGCCGAACTGCTGGCGGTCACCCTGCGGTTGCTGCAAGAACACGGCTACGACCAGCTGACGGTAGACGCGGTCGCCAGTGCCGCCCACGCCAGCAAGGCCACGGTGTACCGGCGCTGGCCCTCCAAAGCCGAACTGGTGCTGGCTGCCTTCATCGAAGGCGTTCGCCTGGTCGCGGTCGCGCCCAACACCGGCACGCTACGCGGCGATTTGATCAGTCTCGGCGAAGTCTGCGGCGAACACGGACGCCAGCACGCCAGCACCATCCGCGCGGTGATGGTCGAGGTGTCCCGGCATCCCGCGCTCAATGACGCCCTGCAGGAGCAATTCCTCAAGCAACGCAAAGCCCTGATTCAGCACGTCCTGCAACAGGCCGTGGACCGTGGCGAGATCAGCCAAGATGCCCTCGCCGATGAACTTTGGGACCTGCTACCCGGTTACCTGATCTTCCGGTCCATCATCCCCGACCGGCCGCCCACCCGTCACACCGTGCAGCTTCTCGTCGACCAATTCCTGATCCCGGGCCTGACCCGATCCGGCAACTAAAGCCAAAGCCCGCACCACGACAAATGTGTACGGTCGCGTCTCTTGTACAGTACGGTCCAGTACCGTACTGTGAAGTCTGTCGAGCGCGCTGGCGTGAGACAACCGCGATAGTCATAGAGTGATCGAGACCGCCCGACCATCGAAAGGCCGACGGGTGAAGGCGATTTCAATGTCCACCGTGCTGAGACAAGGGTGGATGGTGTTGGTCGCGGTACTCGTCGTCGCCGTCGCGGGGTTCGGTATCTACCGGTTGCACGGAATCTTCGGCTCGCACGACACCACCAGGGCCAATAGCGGTCTGGCGGCAGAAATCGTGCCGTTCAACCCCAAGCAGGTAGTGCTCGAGGTCTTCGGCGCACCGGGCGCGACGGCCACCATCAACTACCTGGACGTCAACGCACAGCCGCAGCAAGTCAAAGACGCGCCGCTGCCCTGGTCGTTCACGATCACCACCACCGAGCCCGCGGTCGTCGCCAATGTCGTGGCCCAAGGCAACGGGGACACCCTCGGGTGCCGCATCACCATCAACGGCGAGGTCAAAGACCAACGCACCGTCAACAAAGTCGACGCCTACACCTTCTGTCTGGATAAGTCGGGATGAGCAACCAAACCAACGAACAGCAGACGCGGCCTTTTGTGCCGCGGAACATCCGCCGGCTCGCGTGGGCGATCCTGCTCTTCTGGGTGGCGTTGGCCGCCGTTACCAACATTGCGGTGCCGCAGCTCGAGGAGGTGGGCAAGACCCACAACGTGGCGCTGAACTCGCCAGATGCGCCGTCGCTCAAGGCGATCAAGCGCATCGGCCAAGCGTTTCACGAGTTCGACACCGACAGTTCGGCGATGATCGTGCTGGAAGGCGACAAGCCGCTCGGCGCGGACGCGCACCGCTTCTACGACGAGATGATCCGCAAGCTCGAGCAGGACCGCAAGCACGTCGAACACGTCCAGGACTACTGGGGCGACACCCTGACCGCGGCGGGATCGCAAAGCAGCGACGGCAAGGCCGCCTATGTTCAGGTCAACCTGACCGGTAATCAAGGCTCGGCGTTGGCCAACGAGGGTGTCGGCGCCATCCGCGACATCATCGAGCGGATGAAGCCGCCACCGGGTGTCAAGGCCTACGTGACCGGTGCGGCGCCGCTGATCTCCGACCAGTTCGACGTCGGCAGCAAGGGCACCGCGAAGGTCACCGCGATCACCATCGGGATGATCGCGTTGATGCTCTTTTTCGTTTACCGCTCGGTGCTCACCACACTGCTGGTGCTGGCCACTGTCCTCATCGAAATGTCCGCCGCCCGAGGTCTTGTCGCCGTTCTCGGAAACGCCGGTATCATCGGGCTGTCGACCTACGCGACGAACATCCTGACGCTGTTGGTGATCGCCGCCGGAACGGACTACGCGATATTTTTCGTCGGCCGCTATCAAGAAGCGCGCGGCACCGGTGAGAGCCGCGAAAAAGCCTTCTACACCATGTATCACGGCACCACTCATATCGTGTTGGGTTCGGGTCTCACGGTGGCGGGCGCGGTGGCCTGTCTGAGCTTCACCCGATTGCCTTACTTCCAAAGTCTCGGCATTCCAGCCGCTTTGGGCGTCTTGATCGCACTGTTCGCCGCACTGACGCTGGGGCCCGCGATCCTCACCCTGGGCGCCAAGGCGGGCATCTTCGACCCCAAACGGGCGTTGAGAACCCGCGGCTGGCGGCGGATCGGCACCGCCATCGTCCGTTGGCCCGGCGCCGTTCTTGCGGCCGCGTGCGCGCTGGCGCTGGTCGGCATCATCGCCTTGCCCGGCTACCGGACCAGTTACGACACTCGCCCCTACATGCCCGCCAGCGCGCCGGCCAATATCGGCTACACCGAAGCCGAAAAGCACTTCTCCCGGGCCCGGCTGGAGCCCGAATTGCTGATGGTCGAAACCGATCACGACATGCGTAACCCCGAAAGCATGCTCATTCTGGACAAGGTGGCCAAAGCGGTATTCCACGTTCCCGGGGTCGCGCAGGTACAGACCATCACTCGGCCGTTGGGAACCCCGCTGGTCCACAGCTCGCTTGCGTTCGTGGTCAGCAATCAGGCCGCGGCGCAGCAGCAAAACCTGACCTATCAACGAGATCGGGCCGACGATGCCCTCAAGCAGGCCAATGAACTGAACAAGACCATCAACATCTTGAAGCAGCAGTATGTATTGCAGCAGCAGCTTGCCGGCACCACCCACGACGAGACCGAAAGCTTTCACGACACGCTCGCCACGATCCAGGATCTGCGCGACAAGATCGCGAATTTCGACGATTTCTTCCGGCCGGTTCGCAGCTATTTCTATTGGGAGAAGCATTGTTACGACATCCCTGCCTGCTTCGCGTTCAGGTCGCTCTTCGACGCGCTCGACGGCATTGACCAGCTCACCGAGAAATTCGAAAACCTGACGGCTTCGCTGGACAAGCTTGACGCGCTGCAGCCGAAACTGGTTGCACTGATCCCGCCGCAGATCGACAGTCAGCAGACCAATCACGATCTGACTCTGGCGAATTACGCGACGCTGTCCGGTATCTATGCGCAGACCGCGGTCGCGATCGACAACGCCACGGCGTTGGGGCGGGCCTTCGACGCGGCCAAGAACGACGACACGTTCTACCTGCCGCCCGAGGTTTTCGACAACCCTGACTTCAAACGCGGGCTGAAACTGTTCCTCTCGCCGGACGGCAAGGCCGCTCGCATGATCGTCACGCATGAGGGCGATCCCGCTACCACAGAGGGTATTTCGCATATCGATCCGATCGCCAAGGCCGCGCACGAGGCCTTGAAAGGCACGCCGATGGCGGCCGCGGGGATCTATCTTGGCGGCACGGCCGCGACGTACAAGGACATCCAGGACGGCGCCAAGTACGACCTGATGATCGTGGCATTCGCGGCGCTGAGCCTCATCCTGCTGATCATGATGATCATCACCCGCAGCCTGATCGCCGCGCTCGTCATCGTGGGCACGGTGGCCCTGTCGCTGGGTGCTTCGTTCGGGCTGTCAGTTCTGGTGTGGCAGTACATGTTCGGCATTCAGCTGTACTGGGTGGTGCTGGCGCTGGCCGTGATCCTGCTGCTGGCGGTCGGATCCGACTACAACCTGCTGTTGATCTCCAGATTCAAGGAAGAAATCCATGCCGGGTTGAATACCGGCATCATCCGGGCGATGGCCGGCTCCGGCTCGGTCGTCACGTCGGCCGGCATCGTTTTCGCCGTCACCATGTGCGCGTTTGTTTTCAGCGGTTTTCAGGTTCTCGGTCAGATCGGGACGACGATCGGCCTTGGGCTGTTGTTCGACACGCTGATTGTGCGCTCATTCATGACGCCTTCTATCGCAAGGCTTCTCGGGCGCTGGTTCTGGTGGCCGCAACGGGTGCGTCCGCGTCCGGCCAGCACCATGCTTCGGCCGTATGGCCCGCGTCCGGCGGTGCGTCAACTGCTGCTGTGGGATGACGACGACGCGGTGGCGCCGAAGCCGACCGTGGCCGCGCGCTGAGTCAGCGCAGCATCGTGGCCACGATCCCGGCCAGGTAACCCAGGCGGGCCACCTCCGACGGCCGGAATTCGGGACCGGGACGGCCCAGCACCACCGCGGTGTGCGGGTCACCCAGCGGGGCGGCGACCAGCGTGATATCCATGTCGCGCCAGGCTTCCGGCACCCACTCGGCGGCGCCGTCCAGCGTCGCGGCCTCCCGGATCGGCAGCCACGGCGCCGAGACCGCGCGGGTCTCCGGTGCACCCGTGCTGGCGGCCAGGCGGTGCAGTTCACCGTCCGAACCGTGCAACACCGTGCACCAGCTCACCCGCAGCACTCGGGGCGCCTCGTCGGCCAGCACCTGCAGCCGCGCCGCCTTGTTTTTGGCGGCGGCAACGTGGTCGAGAAGTTCCAGCTCGCGGTGCGCTTCCAGCAGGCCGGTGTGCGGGCGCACGCTGTCTACTCGTACGCCGTTCAGCGACTCGGCCGCGGTGATCAGCGTGTCGGGCATTGCACCGGCCGGCAGCTCGATCACCAGGTCGTCGGTCGCGTACCCGGAGATGCGCTCGACGACGTCGAGCGACAGGATGTCGGCGCCCACCGAACCGAGCGCCACCGCCAGCGCGCCCAGGCTTCCTGGGCGGTCGACGAGTTCGATGCGCAACAGATAGGACGGCACGCGCCCACTGTTGCACAGAGCCGAGCACGCGGCATTTCCGCAGGGCGGGGCGTCGGCAACCGCCTGAGGGCTGTCGCGTTAGGCTTTTCGCTCGTGTCCCAGATCTCCCGCGACGAGGTAGCGCACCTGGCCAGGCTGGCCAGGCTGGCGTTGACCGATACCGAGTTGGATGGCTTCGCCGGCCAACTCGACGCCATCCTGACCCACGTCAGCCAGATCCAGGCGGTCGATGTCACCGGCGTCGAGCCGACCGACAACCCGCTCAAGGACGTCAACGTCACCCGCCAGGACGAGACCAGGCCGTGTCTGACGCAGCAGGAGGCGCTGGCCGCGGCGCCGGAAGTCGTTGACGGCCGCTTCGCCGTGCCGCAGATCCTCGGGGACAGCGAGTGAACGAGATCATCCGATCCGACGCGGCGACGCTGGCCGCCAAGGTCGCCGCCAAAGAGCTGTCATCGGTCGAGATCACCCAGGCCTGCCTAGATCAGATCGCGGCGACCGACGACCGGTACGGCGCGTTTCTGCACGTCGCAGCCGACGAGGCGCTGGCGGCGGCGGCCGCTGTCGACGCGGCGGTGGCCGCCGGAGAGCAGCTGCCCTCGGCCCTGGCCGGTGTTCCGTTGGCGCTCAAAGACGTGTTCACGACCGTCGACATGCCCACCACCTGCGGATCCAAAATCCTGCAGGGCTGGCGTTCGCCGTACGACGCCACCGTCACCGCCCGGCTGCGCGCCGCCGGCATCCCGATCCTGGGCAAGACCAACATGGACGAGTTCGCGATGGGCAGCTCGACAGAGAACTCGGCCTACGGCCCCACCCGTAACCCGTGGGACCTCGAGCGGGTGCCCGGCGGCTCGGGCGGTGGCAGCGCTGCGGCGCTGGCCTCCTTCCAGGCCCCGTTGGCCATCGGCACCGACACCGGGGGCTCGATTCGCCAGCCCGCGGCGCTGACCGCGACCGTCGGGGTCAAACCCACCTACGGCACGGTCTCCCGCTACGGCCTGGTGGCCTGCGCATCGTCGCTGGATCAGGGCGGCCCGTGCGCGCGCAGCGTGCTGGACACCGCGCTGCTGCATCAAGTGATCGCCGGGCACGACCCAATGGACTCCACCTCCATCGATGCCGCGGTGCCCGACGTGCTGGGCGCCGCCAGGGCGGGCGCGCAAGGCGATCTGAGCGGCGTGCGGATCGGTGTGGTCTCCCAGCTGCGCGGCGAGGGCTACCAGCCCGGGGTGCTGGCGTCGTTCGAGGCCGCGGTGGAGCAGTTGACCGCGCTGGGTGCCGAGGTGAGCGAAGTCGACTGCCCGCACTTCGATTACGCGCTGCCGGCCTACTACCTGATCCTGCCGTCGGAGGTGTCCAGCAACCTGGCGCGCTTCGATGCGATGCGCTACGGGCTGCGGGTCGGTGACGACGGCAGCCACAGCGCCGAGGAAGTGATGGCGCTGACGCGGGCCGCGGGCTTCGGGCCGGAAGTCAAGCGCCGCATCATGATTGGTGCCTACGCGCTCTCCGCGGGCTACTACGATGCCTATTACAACCAAGCGCAGAAAGTGCGCACCCTGATCGCCCGGGATCTGGACCGGGCCTACCAATCCGTCGACGTTCTGGTGTCGCCGGCGACCCCGACCACCGCGTTCCGGCTGGGGGAGAAGGTCGACGATCCGCTGGCCATGTACCTGTTCGACCTGTGCACGCTGCCGCTGAACCTGGCCGGCCATTGCGGGATGTCGGTGCCGTCGGGGCTGTCTCCGGACGACCAGCTGCCGGTGGGGCTGCAGATCATGGCGCCCGCGCTGGCCGACGACCGTCTTTATCGCGTCGGTGCCGCCTACGAGGCTGCGCGCGGACCGCTGCCGGTGGCGCCGACCGTTTAGCCGCGCGGTGCCCCAGCTTGCCCCGCCGCCGGTCGGCACGGGCAAGATAAGGGAATGCGGATCGGAATTCTCACTGGAGGCGGCGACTGTCCGGGGCTCAACGCTGTTATCCGGGCGGTGGTACGCACCTGCGACGCCCGCTACGGCTCGTCGGTGGTCGGCTTCGAAGACGGGTGGCGCGGGTTGCTGGAAAACCGGCGCATCCAGCTGCAGAACGACGACCGCAATGACCGGCTGCTGGCCAAGGGTGGAACGGTGCTGGGCACCGCCCGCGTACACCCCGACAAGCTGCGGGCCGGGCTGGATCAGATCAAGCAGACCCTGGACGACAACGGCATCGATGTGCTGATCCCGATCGGCGGTGAAGGCACGCTGACGGCCGCGCACTGGTTGTCGGACGAGAACGTTCCCGTAGTCGGCGTGCCGAAGACGATCGACAACGACATCGACTGCACCGATGTGACTTTCGGTCACGACACGGCTTTGACCGTCGCGACCGACGCGATCGACCGCTTACACAGCACCGCGGAGTCCCACCAGCGCGTGATGCTGGTGGAGGTGATGGGCCGCCACGCGGGCTGGATCGCGCTGAACGCAGGGCTGGCTTCCGGTGCGCACATGACGCTGATCCCCGAACAGCCCTTCGACATCGAGGATGTGTGTCGGCTGGTCAAACGCCGCTTCCAGCGCGGTGATTCGCACTTCATCTGCGTGGTGGCCGAGGGGGCCAAGCCGATCCCCGGCTCGATCCCGTTGCGCGAGGGCGGGATTGACGAGTTCGGCCACGAGAAGTTCACCGGCGTGGCCCAGCAGTTGGGTATCGCGGTGGAGAGGCGGATCAACAAGGAGGTCCGGGTGACCGTGTTGGGCCACGTCCAGCGCGGCGGTATCCCGACGGCGTACGACCGGGTGCTGGCCACCCGGTTCGGGGTCAACGCGGCCGACGCCGCGCATGCGGGCGAGTACGGCCAGATGGTGTCGCTGCGCGGACAAGACATCGGCCGCGTTCCACTGGCCGACGCGGTGCGCCAGCTCAAGCTGGTGCCCGACGCCCGCCACGACGAGGCCGCCGCCTTCTTCGGCTGACACGCAGCGGTGCGCAAACAGCCGGTGCCACGAGCCTGACGACCATCCGCATTTGCCGCCCGACCGGGCCCGTGCCCATTACCGAACCCATTTTCCTGGTTTAACCACCAGGTCAAAACGGCTACACCAGCGGGTATCAGTAACCGCGAGGGGGTTCGCGGAGTCAATGCCCTATCTGCTGCTCCGGTGCATCCGTCGAATTCGGCGAAACCAGCACCTTCGGTGCCACGCTGGCGCGCCGACGCCTACCCAAGCGCGGCCACGGTGCCGGAGCCGCGCTACCCACCGCCAGGTCGTCCGTCGCGGCTGGCCGGCCCGCCGACCCCGTCCCGGCTGATCCGGGCACGGCGGGCCGCAGCGTCGTATCGCCGCGATCTGACCCTGGGCGGGACGGCTCTCGACGGACTGAGCCACCGGGAAAACGCGGAGTCGGGCCGACGCGGCTGGCGAGAGGTGTTGCACCGGGTGACCGGGATCGATGTCGGTCCGGGCAAGGCCGCCGCATACGAACAGGCACTGCGCGAACGGATCGGCACCGGCATCGGCGGCAATTCCCGATCGCCGTGCTCAACTTCAAGGGCGGCGTCGGCAAGACCGCGGTTGTCGAGGCGCTCGGCTCGACCCTCGCCGAGGCGCGCGGCGACCGGGTCATCGCCGTCGACATCGACGCCGGCGACCTGGCGCAACGACACGGCCGCCGCAACCCGCTGAGCCTGGCCGACCTGCTCGCACGCGACTCGGTTACCCACTATGCCGAGATCCGGGCGCACACCCACATGAACAGCTTCGGCCTGGAAGTGCTTGGGCTGCCCGACTACGGCCGCACCGACTGGCGGTTGGAGCGCCAGGACATCGCCAAGGCATTCTCGATTCTGCGCAAACACTATTCGGTGGTGCTGGTGGATTGCGTCAAGGCGATCAACTCCCATGTGATGGACGCGGTCTTGCCCGAGGCGCGAGCCCTGGTGGTGGTCAGCGGCACCTCCATCGATGCGGTACGAAAGACCAGAACAACGCTGGAGTGGTTGTCCAACAACGAGTATCGGCGACTGATGGCATCGACGGTACTGGTCATGAACTACACCGAACCGGCCAAGCTGGACGGCGTGGTCGGCAAGGAATTCGAGGAGCTGTCGGCTCGCGTCGGCGCCACCGTGGTCTTGCCGTTCGATCGCCACGTGCACGAGGGCAAGGAACTCGGGCTGGACCGGTTGAGTAAGGAGAGTCGGCGCGGCTATCTCGAGATCGCGGCGGCGCTGGGCGACATCGCTGCCGGCCGGGCCGCAGGCCACGATGCCCCGCTGGGGTCCTGGCGGGAACCCCGGTTGTCCTGATCGCCGGCTGTTGTGCCGGGCCCCGCGGACCGCTGCGCCACCACTAGGATCGATCCCATGACTGTGACTTCCGGGGCGGCTGAGCTGCTGGATTACGACGACGTCCTGGCGCGTTTCGACCCGGTGCTCGGGCTGGAAGTACACGTCGAGCTGTCGACCGCGACCAAGATGTTCTGCGGCTGCTCCACCACATTCGGTGCCGAACCCAACACCCAGGTGTGCCCGGTGTGCCTGGGGTTGCCGGGCTCACTGCCGGTGCTCAACCGAACCGCCGTCGAGTCGGCGATCCGCATCGGGCTGGCCCTGAATTGCGAGATCGTGCCGTGGTGCCGCTTCGCCCGGAAGAACTACTTCTACCCGGACATGCCGAAGAACTACCAGATCTCGCAGTACGACGAGCCGATAGCGATCAACGGTTACCTCGAAGCGCCGCTGGAAGACGGCACCACCTGGCGGGTCGAGATCGAGCGTGCTCACATGGAAGAGGACACCGGCAAGCTCACTCACCTGGGTAGCGAGACGGGCCGCATTCACGGCGCGACGACGTCGCTGATCGACTACAACCGTGCCGGCGTGCCCCTGATCGAAATCGTCACCAAGCCCATCGAGGGAGCCGGAGCCCGGGCACCGCAGATCGCTCGCGCTTACGTGACGGCACTGCGAGACCTGCTGCGCGCGTTGGAAGTATCCGACGTACGCATGGACCAAGGTTCGATGCGTTGTGATTCCAACGTGTCGCTGAAGCCGACCGGTGCCACCGAGTTCGGCACCCGCACCGAGACCAAGAACGTCAACTCGCTGAAAAGCGTTGAAGTCGCGGTGCGTTACGAAATGCAGCGCCAGGCTGCCGTTCTGGTGTCCGGCGGTTCAATCCGGCAGGAAACCAGGCATTTTCAGGAGGCCGGCGGTACCACCAGCGCGGGCCGCGCGAAGGAAACTGCGCAGGATTACCGCTATTTCCCCGAGCCCGACCTGGAACCCGTCGCACCCAGCCGCGAGCAGGTCGAGCAATTGCGCCAGACCATTCCAGAGCTTCCGTGGTTGAGCCGCAAGCGGATTCAGGACGAGTGGGGTGTCTCCGACGAGGTGATGCGTGACCTTGTCAATGCCGGCGCAGTCGAATTGGTCACCGCGACGATCAAGCACGGCGCCTCCAGCAAGGACGCGCGTTCCTGGTGGGGAAACTTCCTGGTGCAGAAGGCCAACGAGGCGAACATCGAGTTGGACGAGCTGGCCATCACGCCGGCCCAGGTCGCTGCGGTGATCGCACTGGTCGACGAGGGCAAGCTGTCCAACAAGCTGGCCCGCCAGGTCGTCGAAGGTGTGCTGGCCGGAGAGGGTGAACCCGAGCAGGTGATGACCGCCCGTGGTCTGGCGCTGGTCCGCGACGACTCGGTCACCCAAGCCGCGGTCGACGAGGCCCTGGCCGCCAATCCCGATGTGGCGGAAAAGATCCGTGGCGGCAAGGTGGCTGCGGCCGGCGCGATCGTGGGTGCGGTCATGAAGGCCACCCGCGGGCAAGCCGACGCGGCTCGGGTGCGTGAGTTGGTGCTGGCCGCCTGCGGGCAGGCCTAGCGCAAGTCGGCGCGCGAGGCGCGGGTCGGCCTCAGGCCTTGTCGTCGTTGTTGCGCGGGAAGCCGCCACCCTGTGGGAACAGCGGGAAGACCACGTCGTCAAGCTTTTCGGCGTCACCGGCGGTCTTGTTGATGGTGGCGCCCCAGACGTTTCCGTCCGGCGACATCCGCAGCGCCCACGCGTGGGCGTGGGTGTCTTTGCGGACCACGTCGGGTTCACCGGTGACCGCGCCCGTTTTCGGCGCAAGTCGCACGGCCACCGTCGATTTGGTGTTGACCAGGTTGACCATTACGGTCCCGTCCATCGCTGCGCATCCGGCAACGCCCGGCTTGTCCGGCCACGTCCACACCGTCGAAACCTCAGACGCCTTGGTGATGCGCTGTAACCGATCCGCGGTCGGGGTGCGATCGGCGACATACAGTGAGCCGTCGACCGGATCGACGCACAGGCCGCCGCCCGAGCCGATGCCGGACAGCGCCGTCGTCGGCGGTGCCTGGCCGACGGTGGTCGGCTGCTCGATGCGCAGCACCTTGCCCGCCAACGATTTAGGGTCGGCGGCCATCGCCGGGTTACCCGCATCGCCGGTCAGCACCAGCAGCGTGGTCGGGCTGGTGAACAGCAGCGCTCCGGTGTTTCCCATGGCGCCCTTGGGAATACCTATCAGGATGTCCTTGGGGATATCGCCGTCGGCGATGCGGATGACCCGGTTATCGGTGGGCGTGCTGATATAGGCGTACATCAGGCGGTCCTGCGAGTAGGTCGGCGACAGCACGATATCCATCAAACCGCCATCCCCGGACGGGTCGACCGGGATGACCAGTTTCACCTTCGGCTCGGCGCTTACCGAAATGTCCTTGACCGCTCCGGTGGTGCGTTCGGCTACCAACGCGGTTTTGCTGTCGGGGCCCATGATCAGGCCGCTGGTGCTCTCCAGGCATCCCTGCATCACGCCGGGAGCGGGGCAGGCCTTCGGGAAAGGCGTGGGAGGCAGCGGCGGCGGCGGGGGAGGCGTCGAGCTGGGCTGCGGCTTGAGTTCCGGGGCGGTGGTGAAGGGCGCGGACGCGGCGTCGTTGAACCGCGCGCAGCCCGTCGCGACCAGCATGGCCGCGCAGAGCGCAGCGAGCCCGCATCGAACCGGCCACCCCAGACGCATGACCGACAGGCTACGGATAGTGCGACCACCGGCGCCACAGGCGTCCCTGTGTGCGCGCCCGAAGCCGGTGCTGCCGGTCGGACGGCGGGCGGACGGTTTTCGGCCATCCGTTCACCGTTTCGGAACGACGAAAAGCGCAACTGGCGCCAATCCAGACCGGTTTAGCGGTCTAGGCATCGATTGCCTGGCGAAAGCGCCGCTCAAATCCCCGATTCACGCCTAAATGCCCTTACCCTGACACCCGTGACCGGTCAATCGAATGACGCACCATGGCAGCGGCCCGGCGAAGCGCCGGAGCCGGCCCCGGCCCGTCCCGCCGCAGCGCGCTTGGTCGACCCCGAAGATGACCTGACCCCCGTGGGGTATCCGGGCGACTTCGGACCTACCTCCGTCATCCCGTACCAAGACCCCAACCAGGTGGCCAGCCCGGCCCCACCGCCGTACAACGTCCTCGACCAGCACGAGCCGCTGCCGTACGTGCAGCCGCAGCAGGCGCCGCGGCATTTAGCGGCCGAGCCTGCCGAGATCGACGCGAGCGAGGACTTCGAACGGGAACGCGCCATCGGCCGGCGCGGCACCCAGAATCTCGGTTTGCTGGTCTTGCGGGTCGGCCTCGGGGTGGTGCTCGGTGCGCACGGCCTGCAGAAGCTTTTCGGCTGGTGGGGCGGTCAGGGCATCGGCAGCTTCAAGAACTCGCTGTCCGATGTCGGCTACCAGCACGCCGACATCTTGTCCTACGTGAGCGCGGGCGGTGAGATCGTCTCGGGCGCGCTGCTGGTCCTGGGGTTGTTCACTCCGGTGGCCGCGGCAGGTGCGCTGGCGTTCCTGATCAACGGTCTGCTGGCCAGCGTTTCGGCGCGGCCGCACACCTTCGCGTTTTTCCTGCCACAGGGGCACGAATACCAGATCATGCTGATCGTGCTGGCTGTCGCGGTCGTCCTGGCCGGACCCGGCCGTTACGGTCTGGACGCCAACAGGGGATGGGCGCATCGGCCCTTCATCGGGTCGTTCGTGGCGCTGCTCGCCGGCATTGCCGCCGGTATCGCCGTGTGGGTGCTGCTCAACGGCGTTAATCCGATCGCCTGAACTGCCTGCGCTGGGCCGGCCGTCAGCGGTAGGGATTGGGTACGCGCCCGGAACTGACCGCCGTCAGCTGCGGCAGGGTCGCGAAAGTCACCGCCGGCAAACGCAGCTCCGCTCCGCTTTTCAGCTTGGCCCGCCCCCACGAACCCCGGTGGAAGCGCAGTCCGTCGATGTCGTCCCAGCCCACCGTCTGGCTCCCCAGCAGGTTTCGCACCGTCACACCCTTGTCGTCGGCAACCGTGCGCAGCCGGATGATCAAAGCCGACAACAGCACCGGGAGTGCGAGCAGCGGCGTCGATAACGGCCACGCCAGCACCGGAATCAGCAAGCCAAGAGCCAAAAATCCCACGGCGAGGTGCGCGATCGGTGAGATCTTGATCACTACGGGCGCGGGTGTCGGTGCGGTAGAACCAGAAGCCACCCGAGCATCATTTCATCCTGGTTTGCATCACGATTACGCGCCGAGGCCGGCGCGGAGGATATTGGTCAACGCCGCAGCGGATTTGACGGTTGAGCAGTGCGAAGGCTACCGTCGAACGTTATGAATACCACCGGAAAGCCCGGGATGCTCGTAGTAATTAGTCGGCGCGTTGGCGGCTGACTAGCTCCTTGCAGCATGTGAAGCTATCCGGCACCAACGCGCAACCCTCGATCAGCGGCAGCTGACGGGGGTTTTTTCTTGCGTATCAACGAAACTTCCACAGCCAGATCAGGACTAAGAGGACAATCACCAGAGTGAGCGCACCCACCAGGTCACAGACACCCGAGTCGCAGAATGGCGACGACTGGGCGCCGAATGCCGCCGAAGCCGCCGCAAAAGTCCCGCCCAAGCAATCCAGACACGTTGCACCGCATCAACTTACCGGCGCTCAGTCGGTAATCCGATCGTTGGAGGAACTCGACGTCGAGGTCATCTTCGGGATCCCGGGCGGCGCGGTGCTGCCGGTCTACGACCCGCTGTTCGACTCGAAAAAGCTGCGGCACGTGCTGGTTCGTCACGAACAGGGCGCAGGCCACGCGGCCAGCGGCTACGCACACGTCACCGGCAAGGTCGGCGTCATGATGGCCACCTCGGGTCCCGGAGCCACCAATCTGGTGACCCCACTGGCAGATGCGCAGATGGACTCGATTCCCGTGGTCGCCGTCACCGGCCAGGTGGGGCGGTCGCTGATCGGGACCGATGCCTTCCAAGAGGCTGACATCTCGGGCATCACCATGCCGATCACCAAGCACAACTTCCTCGTTCGCAACGGCGACGACATTCCCCGGGTGCTGGCCGAGGCTTTCCACATCGCCTCGTCGGGGCGTCCCGGCGCGGTGCTGGTCGACATCCCCAAGGATGTGCTGCAGGGTCAGTGCACGTTCAGCTGGCCGCCGGGGATGGACCTGCCCGGCTACAAGCCGAACCTCAAGCCGCATAACCGGCAGATCCGCGAGGCCGCCAAGCTGATTGCGCGTGCGCGCAAACCAGTGCTTTACGTCGGTGGCGGCGTCATCCGTGGCGAGGCGACCGAGCAGCTGCGGGATTTGGCTGAGCTGACCGGGATCCCGGTGGTCACGACGCTGATGGCACGGGGCGCGTTCCCGGACAGCCACCGGCAGAACCTGGGCATGCCGGGCATGCACGGCACCGTTGCCGCGGTGGCGGCGCTGCAGCGCAGTGATCTGCTGATCGCGCTGGGCACCCGTTTCGACGACCGGGTGACCGGACAGCTCGATTCCTTTGCGCCCGAAGCCAAGGTCATCCACGCCGATATCGACCCGGCCGAGATCGGCAAGAACCGGGTGGCCGATGTGCCGATCGTCGGCGACGTCAAAGCCGTCATCACCGACCTCATCGCGATGCTGCGTCAGTACGAAACACCGGGCAAGATCGACACGACGGCCTGGTGGAAATATCTGGACGAGGTTCAGTCGACCTATCCGCTGAGCTACGGCCCGCAGAGCGACGGCAGCCTGAGCCCGGAGTATGTGATCGAGCAGCTCGGCAAGATCGCTGGGCCCGATGCCGTCTACGTCGCCGGCGTGGGTCAGCACCAGATGTGGGCTGCACAGTTCATCTCGTACGAGAATCCACGCACCTGGCTTAACTCGGGCGGGCTGGGCACCATGGGGTTTGCCATCCCGGCGGCCATGGGCGCCAAGGTCGCTCGCCCCGAGGCGGAGGTCTGGGCGATCGATGGCGATGGCTGCTTCCAGATGACCAACCAGGAGTTGGCCACCTGCGCGATCGAGGGTGTGCCGATCAAGGTGGCGCTGATCAACAACGGCAACCTGGGCATGGTGCGGCAATGGCAGAGCTTGTTCTACGAGGAGCGTTACTCGCAGACCGATCTGGCCACGCATTCCCACCGTATCCCGGACTTCGTGAAGCTGGCCGAGGCGCTGGGCTGTGTCGGAATACGTTGCGAGCGTGAAGAAGACGTCATCGACGTGATCAATCAGGCGCGCGCGATCAACGACCGCCCGGTCGTGATCGATTTCATCGTCGGCGCCGATGCGCAGGTGTGGCCGATGGTGGCCGCCGGAACAAGCAATGACGAGATTCAGCATGCCCGCGGAATTCGTCCGTTGTTCGACGACGAAACCGAAGGACATGCCTGATGTACGCGAAGACGCACACGCTTTCAGTGTTGGTCGAGGACAAGCCGGGTGTGCTTGCGCGCATCGCGGCGCTGTTCTCGCGGCGCGGCTTCAACATCGAGTCGCTAGCGGTGGGTGCCACCGAGCAAAAGGACATGTCGCGGATGACAATCGTCGTTTCCGCCGAGGAAACTCCGCTCGAACAGGTCACCAAGCAGCTCAACAAGTTGATCAATGTCATTAAGATTGTCGAGCAGGACGAGGACAACTCGGTGGCTCGCGAGTTGGCCTTGGTCAAGGTGCGGGCCGATGCCGGTACCCGCGCTCAGGTAATCGAAGCGGCAAACCTGTTCCGCGCCAAGGTCGTCGACGTTTCCCTGGATTCGCTGACCGTCGAGGCGACGGGTACTCGTGGCAAGCTTGAGGCGCTGCTGCGAGTGCTGGAACCGTTCGGTATCCGCGAAATCGTCCAATCGGGAGTCGTATCGCTGTCCCGCGGGCCGCGTGGTATCGGCACCGCCAAGTAGTGTTGCGTACTCGCAAAATTACAACCAGAAAGAGAGATTCACCGTGCCTGAGGCATTAGAGATGTTCTACGACGACGACGCAGACCTGTCGATAATTCAGGGCCGCAAGGTCGGCGTCATCGGCTACGGCAGTCAAGGGCACGCGCACTCGCTGAGCCTGCGCGACTCCGGCGTCGAGGTTCGGGTCGGCTTGAAGGAGGGTTCGAAGTCGCGAGCCAAGGTCTCCGAGCAGGGCCTGACCGTCGACACGCCTGCCGAGGTGGCCGAGTGGGCCGATGTGATCATGTTGCTGGCGCCCGACACCGCCCAGGCCGAAATTTTCAAGAACGACATCGAGCCGAACCTCAACGAGGGTGACGCGCTGTTCTTCGGTCACGGCCTCAACATCCACTTCGACTTGATCAAGCCGCCCGGCAACGTCACGATCGCGATGGTCGCCCCGAAGGGGCCCGGGCACCTGGTGCGCCGGCAGTTCGTCGACGGCAAGGGCGTTCCCGCGCTGATCGCCGTCGACCAGGACCCGACTGGCAAGGGCGAGGCGCTCGCGCTGTCTTACGCCAAGGCCATCGGCGGTACCCGGGCCGGCGTCATCAAGACCACCTTCAAGGACGAGACCGAAACCGACTTGTTCGGTGAGCAGGCCGTGTTGTGTGGTGGCACAGAGGAATTGGTGAAGGTCGGCTTCGACGTGATGGTCGAGGCGGGCTACCCGCCGGAGATGGCCTACTTCGAGGTGCTGCACGAGCTCAAGCTGATCGTCGACCTGATGTATGAGGGTGGCATCGCCCGGATGAACTACTCGGTGTCCGACACCGCGGAGTTCGGCGGGTACCTGTCGGGCCCGCGGGTCATCGATGCCGGCACCAAGGACCGGATGCGGGAGATCCTGCGCGACATCCAAAACGGCGACTTCACCAAGAAGTTGGTCGCCAACGTCGAGGGTGGCAACAAGCAGCTCGAGGCGTTGCGCAAGGAGAACGCCGAGCACCCGATCGAGGTCACCGGCAAGAAGCTGCGCGACCTGATGAGCTGGGTGGACCGCCCGATCACCGAGACGGCCTAGCCGTTCTCGTCGAGATTGACGTTAGCGCGCCAACTTTCGGCGTGTCGTCGCGCTAACGTCGATCTCGGCGATAGCCGCGGCGGGCAAGCGCCTGGGAGACCTGCACAACGATGTCCTGCGGGCGGTGTTCGGCGACGACGCGAATCACCACCCAGCCCAGCTCCTGCATCGCCGCGATCCGGTTAATGTCCCTGACGAACTGGCGCCGGTCGGCCCGGTGTTGGTCGCCGTCGTATTCCACGGCGACCAAGTGGTCCTCCCAACCCATATCGAGCAGACCCACAAGTTGCCAACCGCGGTGCACCGGTATCTGTGTGGTCGGCTTCGGCAACCCGGCGTCCAGCAGAAGTAGACGCAGCCAGCTTTCTTTCGGTGATGCTGCGCCGCCATCGACCAACGGCAGCACATCATTGAGCTGCCGTAGGCCACGGGCGCCCCGGTATCTCTTCGCAAGGATCGAAACGTCCTCGACAGAGAACCGGGTGGCGCGTGCGTGTGCATCGAGTCGTGCCAGCGCCTGACCTCGCGGCAGGTGTCGGCCGAGATCGAAGGCGGTACGCGCCGGTGTGGTCACCGGAAGCGTGATCGAGCGACGCCTGACCTGGGTGACCTCGTCGGCGCGCAACGTCTCATTGCGAACGATCAATCCACTTTGTGGCCGGGCGCTTTTCGCGACCAGCTCCACGGGCGTCCCCGCGTCGACCCACTGGGCCCCGTGCAGTGCCGACGCCGCAACACCGGCTACCACCGCTCGCTTGCGCGACCACAGCCAGGCGCCGACTGTGTAGTCGTCAATCGTTGGGTCGCACCATTGCGGCAGGTACACGCCGCGGAAGATCGGTCGGTGCTGACGCCGTAGCTGATGCTCGGTGAGCGCAGCGGCCGCAACCGCTTCGCTACCAACGAACACGTCCGTCATGCGTCGATCGTGGACGCGGCCACCGACAGGTCCGCCGAGATCGACATGAGCGCGACGAGGTGCGGCGTGTCGTCACGCTTACGTCAATGTCGCGACCGCAGGCTACGACGAGAGGCGGTCGGCGACCGTCACCACGCGGCGCGCCAGGTGTTCCAGTGCGGTGCCGGTGATGTCGCCGATGTCCTCGATGTTGTCGTGTGTGGTGACCAGGCTGGCGCCGTAAGGGTTGCCGTCGACGAACTTGGACGGATCGGTGTATCCCGGCGGAACAATGATGCCGCCGAAGTGAATCAGCGTGAGGTAGAGCGAGACGAGCGTGGTTTCCTGGCCGCCGTGCGCGGTGTTCGACGACGTGAACCCGGCGTACACCTTGTCGGCCAGCTTGCCCTCGGCCCACAGCCCGCCCAGCGAGTCCAGGAAGCTGCGCAACTGCGACGCCGGCGAGCCGAACCGGGTGGGCGAGCCGAAGATCACGGCATCGGCCCACGCGATGTCGTCGCCGCTGGCCACGGGAAGGTCCTTGGTGGCGTTGTAGTTCGCCGTCCAGGCCGGGTTCTGCGCAAACGATTCCGGGTCGCGCGTCTCGGTGACGGGGCGCACCCGGACCTCGGCGCCGGCGGCCTGCGCCGCCGCGGCGACACGGTTAGCCATCGTGGTGCCATGGCCGGTCGCCGAGTAGTAGATGATCGCGAGTTTGGTCACGCGGTTAGCTTAAGCCCGGGTAGCTGGCCCCAAAAAGGGAAGCGTGGCGATGCCGAATTCATGGCGCAACAGGCTGCGCGCGGCGAAGTAACCGGCCATGCCGTGCACGCCACCGCCGGGCGGGGTGGCCGCCGAACACAGATACGCCTTGGGAATCGGTGTGCGCCAAGGGTCGAGCCGCGGTGTGGGTCCGGCGATCGCGCGCCACGCGGAATTTCCGCCCATCCCGATGTCACCGCCGACGTAGTTGGCGTTGTGGTCGGTCATGTGTGCGGCGGGCACGGCGCGGGCGGCGACCACAACGTCACGAAAGCCCGGTGCGAACCGCTCGATGGTCGCGGTGACGGCCTCGGTCGCATCCAGCGTGGAACCCGACGGGACGTGGGCGTATGTCCAGAACGGACGGCGACCCTGGCCGTCGATCCGAGCGGGATCGGCGACGTGCGGCGCGGCGGCCAGCACCATTGGCCACTGCGCATGGCGGCCGGCTGCGATCTCTTTTTCGGCGAGCGCCATCTGCTGCCGGCTGCCGCCGAGATGCAGGGTGGGTGCTTGGCGCAGGCGCGGGTCCGACCATGGAATCTCGTCGCCCAGCACGAAATCGACCTTGGCGACTCCGGGGCCAAATCGATAGCGGCGCAATGCTTTAGCATAGCGATCTGGCAGGGCGTCACCGTATATCCGCAACAGCGCGGTCGGCGCCGTGTCGAATGCGACGACACCGTTTGGCGGCTCGGTGATTTCGACGCCGGCGATGACCTCACCGCCGTGTGCGCGCAGGTCGGCGAGCAGCGCGTCGGTGATCGCCTGGCTGCCGCCGACCGGGATAGGCCAGCCGACCGCGTGCGCCAACACCGCCAGCAGCAACCCGGCCCCGGCCGCCGTCAGGGACGGCATTCGCGAAAGCACATGGGCGGCAACGCCGGTGAACAGGGCGCGACCGTCGTATCCGTTTAGCAAGCCGGCCAACGATCCCCACGCCGGCGTGCCCTGCCCCAGCATCCGCGCCCCAAGCCGCAGTGCGGTAGGCAGCGAGCCAGGCACCGACCGCTTATCGCCGAGCAGCAATTCCACGACGGCATGCCAGTCGGTCACCAGCGGGCCCAGCAGCCGCCGCCAGGAGGCGCCGTCGGACAGTTCGGCGCAGGTGCGTTCGAGGTCGCGGTAGGCGATCGCCGCCGGCCGGCCAGTTAGCGGATTGCCGTAGGCGATGTCCGGTACCGCCAGCCGCACGCCGCGCGCGGGCAGGTCGAACTCGGCGAAAAACGGCGACGCAAGCGCCAGTGGGTGAACCGCCGAGCAGATGTCGTGTTCGACTCCGGGAAATTCTGGGTCGGCCGCGGTGCGCGCACCGCCGCCCAGGGTCGGCTGCGCCTCGACGACCTGCACTTTGAGTCCGGCGCGGGCGCAGATGACGGCCGTGGAAAGCCCGTTGGGTCCGCTGCCGACGACGGTGAGGTCCATCGGACAATTACAGCCGAGACGGTGGCCTATAACCTGGTCGGGTGAACTTGCCTGTTGTGTTAATCGCCGACAAACTCGCTCAATCAACTGTTGCCGCCCTCGGTGACCAGGTCGAGGTGCGCTGGGTAGATGGTCCGGACCGGGAGAAGCTGCTGGCAGCGGTGCCCGAGGCCGACGCGCTGCTGGTGCGTTCGGCTACCACCGTCGATGCGGAGGTACTGGCGGCGGCTCCCAAGCTCAAGATCGTCGCGCGCGCCGGGGTCGGGCTGGACAACGTCGATGTGGACGCCGCCACCGAACGTGGTGTCCTGGTGGTCAACGCCCCGACGTCGAACATCCACAGCGCTGCCGAGCATGCGATCGCGCTGATGCTGGCCGCGTCGCGCCAGATTGCGGCGGCCGACGCCACGCTGCGCGAACACACCTGGAAGCGGTCGTCGTTCTCGGGCACCGAGCTTTTCGACAAGACCGTCGGCATCGTGGGGCTGGGCCGAATCGGCCAACTCGTCGCGGCGCGAATCGCGGCATTCGGAACCCACATCATCGCGTATGACCCCTATGTCTCACCGGCGCGCGCCGCGCAGCTCGGCATCGAATTGCTGCCCCTCGAGGAACTGCTGACCCGCGCCGACTTCATCTCGGTGCATCTGCCGAAGACGTCCGAGACTGCCGGCCTGATCGACAAGGAGGCGCTGGCCAAGACCAAGCCCGGCGTCATCATCGTCAATGCCGCCCGCGGCGGCCTGGTGGACGAGGCGGCGCTGGCCGAAGCGATCAGCAGCGGCCATGTGCGTGGCGCTGGGCTCGACGTGTTCTCGACCGAGCCGTGCACCGACAGCCCGCTCTTCGAGCTGCCGCAAGTAGTGGTGACGCCGCACCTGGGGGCGTCCACTGCCGAGGCGCAGGATCGCGCCGGCACCGACGTCGCCGAGAGCGTACGGCTGGCGCTGGCAGGGGAGTTCGTGCCGGATGCGGTCAACGTCGGCGGCGGCGTCGTCAACGAGGAGGTGGCGCCGTGGCTGGACCTGGCGCGCAAACTCGGCGTGCTGGCCGCTGCTCTGTCCGATGGTCTGCCCGCGTCGTTGTCGGTACAGGTGCGCGGCGAGCTGGCAGCAGAAGACGTTGAGGTGCTCAAGCTTTCGGCTCTGCGCGGGCTGTTCTCGGCGATCATCGAGGACCCGGTCACTTTCGTGAACGCGCCGGCGCTGGCTGCCGAACGCGGCGTGACCGCCGAAATCAGCACGGCCACCGAGAGTCCCAATCACCGCAGCCTGCTGGACGTGCGGGCAGTCGCGCACGACGGCTCGAGCGTCAACGTCGCCGGCACGCTGTCGGGTCCGCAGTTGGTCGAGAAGATCGTTCAGATCAACGGCCGCAACTTCGACCTGCGCGCCCAGGGCAGGAATCTGGTGGTCAACTACATTGACCAGCCCGGTGCGCTGGGCAAAATCGGCACCCTGCTGGGCGCGGCCGGGGTGAATATCCAAGCCGCACAGCTCTCCGAGGACGCCGAGGGTCCGAGCGCGACGATTCTGCTGCGCCTCGACCAAGACGTACCGGACGATGTGCGGACGGCGATCTCGCTTGCGGTCGGCTCCAACAAGCTCGAAGTGGTTGACCTGTCATGAAATTGGCGATCATCGGCGGTGACGGGATCGGGCCCGAAGTAGTCACCGAGGCAGTCAGAATCCTGGATGCGGTCTCCCCGGGCGTGCAGAAGACCGAATACGATCTGGGCGCGCGGCGTTTCCACGCCACCGGTGAATTGCTGCCGGAGGCGGTGGTCGCCGAGCTGCGGGAGCACGACGCGATCCTGCTCGGGGCGATCGGTGATCCCTCGGTGCCCAGCGGCGTGCTGGAGCGAGGTCTGTTGTTGCGCCTGCGCTTTGAGCTCGACCATCACGTCAATTTGCGGCCGGCCCGACTGTACAAAGGGGTGAGCAGTCCGCTCGCCGGAAATCCCGACATCGATTTCGTGGTGGTGCGGGAGGGGACCGAAGGTCCCTACACCGGCAACGGTGGCGCGATCCGGGTGGGAACTGTCCACGAGGTGGCCACCGAGGTCAGCGTCAATACCGCGTTCGGGGTGCGGCGAGTGGTGGCCGACGCGTTTGAGCGAGCCCGGCAGCGTCGCAAGCACCTGACCCTGGTGCACAAGAACAACGTGCTGACGTTCGCCGGGAAACTGTGGTCGCGAGTCTTCGCCGAGGTCGGTGCGCAATATCCCGACGTCGAGGTGGCCTATCAACACGTCGACGCCGCCACCATCTTCCTGGTCAACGACCCCGGACGATTCGACGTGATCGTCACCGACAATCTGTTCGGCGACATCATCACTGACCTGGCCGCGGCGGTGTCCGGCGGAATTGGCTTGGCCGCCAGTGGAAATATCGACGCTACCCGGACCAATCCGTCGATGTTCGAGCCGGTGCACGGCAGCGCACCCGACATCGCCGGCAAGGGCATCGCCGATCCGACCGCGGCCATCATTTCGGTGGGGATGCTGCTCGCCCATCTGGGTGAGTCCGAGGCGGCTACCCGGGTGGACCGGGCTGTCGAGGCGTATCTGGCCTCTCGCGGGGACGAACGGCTTTCCACCACCGAAGTCGGCGAACGGATTGCAGCCGGGCTGTAGCTTCCAGACCCGGTGGCAGCAGCTTGGCCGGCACGAACGGGATCGCCGCCAGCGGGAACAGCCCGCACAATGCCCACGCCGGCGGATATTTCGCGGCGGTGATCAACGCACCGAACAACGGCGGTCCGGCGGCCGCCATCACTCGCTGAGCGGTGTTCTGGATGCCCAGTGCGCGTCCGCTCCAATACGGTCCGGCGACCTCGGTGATGGCCGTGGCCTGAAGTCCGTTGTCCAGTACCGCGATCACCGAGATAGCAGCCATCAGCGGCGCCTGATACTGCGAGTCAAGATGGTCGGCCCACGCGAGTAAGAAGAGGGACGCAGCGGCGCAGGCCGCGATGATGCGAACAGGCCGCATGCGCGAGCCGATTCGGTCGGACCAGCGGCCGACTGCGACGCGCCCGAGCGCGCCGAGCAATTGGGAGAGGGTGACCAGACTGCCCGCTGCCGCCACCGACCAGTGCAGATTCTTGATCAGCCACACCAGCATGAATGTCACGGTTACAGTCTGCGGCATCATCATCAGGCCCGATGTCGTGTGAATTCGCCACAGCGCCAGCGAGCTTCGGTAAGGACTGGCCAGTTCTTGATCGCTCGCCTTCTCCCGGGATTTCCGCGGCGGGTCAACGATCCCCACCGCGCTTGCCGCCGCCCCCAACGTGCAGACCACCGCCGGGAACAGCAGCCCCGCGGTCGGCCCATGCTCCGCAATCTCGGGAATTACCAAGGCGCCCAACGCGATTCCGAGGGGTTGCGCGGTCTGGCGGATACCCATGGTCAGGCCGCGCTGGTGCGGTGGAAACCAGGCCGAAACCAGCCGGCCGCCGGCGGCGTTGCAACCCGCGGCGGCCATGCCTCCCAGAAACAGATACACGCCGACCGACAACATGGAATGCACCGAGGCCGCCCCGTATGCCGCCGCCGCGGTGAGCGCCGAGCCCAGCGTCAGCACGACTCGCTCGCCGACGCGATCGAGCAGATAGCCCCAGAGGACCAGGGTTACGACCATGCCCCAGCTGGGCATCGACGACAACAGGGCGGCTTCGTCGAGCGGGATCCCGCGTGCGGCTTGCAATGAGGGGATCAGGAACGCAATGCCGTTGATGAAAAGGAACGAACCGGCCGTGGCCACCAGGGAAACGGCCAAGACCGACCAGCGTGCGCCGGTGCTCAGTTGGCCCGTAACCTCCGGGTCCGTGGGCATTCGCTCATGCTTGCACACGCCTGCGCGAATTGTCGGTAGCTCGCTGGACAGGCTGCCAGCGCCCGGCTGCCGCCGGGCTCGCGACCTTCACTAGGCTCGACGAAATGCGCCTTGGTCGAATCGCCAGCCCGGACGGTGTCTCCTTTGTCAGCATTGAGGGACCCCTGCAGGACCCGAACGCGATGATTGCCCGTGAGATCGCCGAGCACCCGTTCGGCACGCCGACCTTCACCGGTCGCTCGTGGCCGGTCGCCGACGTCCGGCTGTTGGCCCCGATGCTGGCCGGCAAGGTGGTCTGCATCGGCAAGAACTACAGCGACCACATCGCCGAGATGGCAAGCTTCGGAACGGGGCCGGTCGCAGCGGATCCCATCATCTTCCTCAAACCCAACACCGCCATTATCGGCCCGAACGTGCCGATTCGGTTGCCCGCCAACGCATCACCCGTGCATTTCGAGGGTGAGCTGGCGGCGGTGATCGGCCGCCCCTGCAAGGACGTCTCCGCCGCCCAGGCCGCCGATAACATCCTGGGATACACCATCGCCAACGACGTGTCGGCGCGCGATCAACAAAAGGCCGACGGCCAGTGGACTCGCGCCAAGGGGCACGACACCTTCTGCCCGGTCGGACCGTGGGTCGTCACCGATACCGACCCGGCCGACATCGCATTGCGCACCGAGGTCAACGGTCAAGTCAAACAAGACAGCCGCACCTCGCTGATGATCCACGACGTAGCCGCCATCGTGGAATGGATCTCGGCGGTGATGACGTTGCTGCCGGGCGACCTGATCCTCACCGGGACGCCGGCCGGTGTGGGCCCCATCGAGGATGGCGACACCGTCTCCATCTCGATCGAGGGCATTGGCACCCTGTCCAATCCCGTGGTCCGCAAAGGAAAGTCGTGACCGCACCAGGTGCCGTTCGGGTCCGCTTCTGCCCATCGCCCACCGGCACCCCGCACGTCGGGATGGTTCGCACCGCCCTGTTCAACTGGGCTTACGCGCGGCACACCGGCGGCACCTTCGTCTTTCGCATCGAGGACACCGACGCCGAGCGCGACAGCGAGGAAAGCTATCTGGCCCTACTCGACGCGTTGCGCTGGCTCGGGCTGGATTGGGACGAGGGGCCCGAGATCGGCGGACCCCACGGCCCGTACCGGCAGTCGCAGCGTAGCGAGATCTACCGAGAGGTGGTGGACAAGCTGCTCGCCGCGGGTGAGGCCTACTACGCGTTTTCGACGCCGGAGGAGGTGGAGGCCCGCCACGTCGCCGCCGGCCGCAATCCCAAATTGGGCTACGACAACTACGACCGCGAGCTGACCGAGGAGCAGCGCGCGGCGTTCCTGGCGCAGGGCCGTAAGCCGGTAGTGCGGTTGCGGATGCCCGACGAAGAGCTCGCCTGGGATGACCTGGTGCGCGGGAGGACTACCTTCGCGGCGGGCTCGGTGCCCGATTTCGCGCTGACCCGCGCCAGCGGAGATCCCTTGTATACCTTGGTCAACCCGTGCGACGACGCGCTGATGAAGATCACCCACGTGCTGCGCGGCGAGGACCTGCTGCCCTCGACGCCACGTCAGCTGGCGTTGTACCAGGCGTTGATCCGGATCGAGGTGGCCGAGCGTATTCCGGAATTCGCTCACCTGCCAACGGTATTGGGGGAGGGCACCAAGAAGCTGTCCAAGCGAGACCCGCAGTCCAATTTGTTCGCCCACCGCGACCGGGGCTTCATCCCCGAGGGGCTGCTGAATTACCTTGCGTTGCTGGGCTGGGCGATCGCCGACGATCACGATCTATTCAGTCTCGACGAAATGGTGGCCGCGTTCGACGTGGTCGACGTCAACTCCAATCCGGCCCGATTCGATCAGAAGAAGGCCGACGCTCTCAACGCCGAACACATCCGGATGCTCGACGTGCACGATTTCACCGATCGGCTGCGCGACTACTTCAACGTGCATGGTTATCGCTTGGGGGTTCAGGACGCGGCTTTCGCCATCGCCGCCGAGCTGGTGCAGACCCGCATCGTGGTGCTCGGCGATGCCTGGGAGCTGCTGAAGTTCCTCAACGATGACGAATACGTGATCGATCCCAAGGCCGCCGCCAAGGAGCTCGGTCCCGACGGGGCGGGGGTGCTGGACGCCGCCCTGACGGCGCTGGACGGCGTGACGGACTGGACCGTGGCCCAGATCGAGGAGGCGCTCAAAGCCGCACTGATCGACGGTCTGGCGCTCAAACCACGCAAAGCCTTTGGGCCGATCCGGGTGGCCGCGACCGGGACGACAATCAGCCCGCCGCTGTTCGAGTCTCTCGAGCTGCTCGGCCGCGACCGCAGTGTGGGGCGGTTGCGGGCTGCGCGCGACGGGGCGGTCTAAATCTTTGGTAATCTGCACAGCGGTTTGCAAAGGCCGACGACGGCTGGCAGCGGCGGTCTTCGAGGTTGGTAACAGCCGGCGAAACCCGCTCTGAGCAGCGGTTTTAGGTAGCCAATGGGGTATGGTGTAATTGGCAACACAGCTGATTCTGGTTCAGCCATTCTAGGTTCGAGTCCTGGTACCCCAGCAAAATCCGTCAAGCTGCAAGCGATTAGGCGGCCCCCGTCGGGTGAGCTATGCTGGCAGCTCGGATCGGTTCTGGCCCCGTCGTCTAGCGGCCTAGGACGCCGCCCTCTCACGGCGGTAGCGTGGGTTCGAATCCCATCGGGGCTACAAATATTTACTGGCCGGTCCCCTGCACGGCCGGTGCGGTGGATCCACCCACCGGCATCGGCGGCATCCCAAGTTTGCGGTGATCCCACGAGCGCGAGCGCCGGGCGACGATGCGCACGCACACCCGCTTATTCATCATCTGCTCGACGAAGGGCAACATGTCGTCGGTGTAGGGACCGGTGTAGCGCTCCCACACGCTGACCCCGACGCGGTGCGAGACCTCGGGATCGTCGACGATCTCGGCAACGCCCTCAAAGGACACCCCGCGCAACGTGTCATAGGTGTCGCCGTCCTCGATCAAAAAAGTCACTCGCGGATCGCGGGTCAGATTGACGGCTTTCTGAGACTTGGCTTTGGTCTCTATCCAGATTTCGCCATCGACGACGGCGTACCACATGGCGGTCAGGTGCGGTTGGCCGTCGCGCCCAATGGTGGCCATTGTTCCGGTGCGGCTCTTGACGACGAAATCGGCGATCTCATCATCGGACATGACGATGCTCGCGCGCTGATTGGTTCCCATCGCGTCAGTTTGTCAGGCGGTCTGCGGCGAGTGTGCACTGGTGGCGTCGAGTTTGCGTCGACGGCGAGAGATCCGGGATTCCGTCGCCCCGGACGCACACTCGACTCGAATTACAGACGCCGAGCCATTGCGTCGGCCGCCGACAACAGGTCGGCGGCCCAGCGCGCTCCCGGACGCCGACCGATCCGGTCAATGGGTCCCGACACAGAGATGGCGGCAACGACCACACCACGGCCGTCGCGCACCGGCGCGGACACACTCGCCACCCCCGGCTCGCGCTCGGCAACGCTTTGCGCCCAACCGCGCCGACGTACTTCGGCCAGCGTCCGGTCGGTGAACTTCGCGGTCGGGAGCACGGCGTTTTGCGTGGCGGCATCGCTGTGGGCGAGCAGAACTTTGGCCCCCGAGCCCGCCGTCATCGGCAACCTTGCGCCGATCGGGACCGTATCGCGAAGGCCCGCAGACGGTTCCAGGGCGGCCACACACACCCGCGACGTGCCCTCGCGGCGGTACAGCTGCACGCTTTCGCCGGTGGTCTCGCGCAACTGGGGGAGCACGGCTGCTCCGGCCGCCAGCAATGGGTCGTTGACGTGCGCGGCGAGTTCGGTCATCGCGGGCCCCAGCTGCCAACGTCCTTCGTCGTCGCGCGCGAGCAGGCGATGTACTTCAAGCGCGGCCGCCAGCCGGTACGTGGTGGCCCGCGGCAAGCCGGTCCGTTCGCACAGTTCGGCCAACCCGCAGGAGGATTCCGCGATCGTGTGCAGCACATCCACGGCTTTATCCAGGACGCCGATGCCGCTATGCTGTCTCATAGAGAGATACTAGCGTCTCGCATTCTGAGATCACAGCCCAGATTGATCAGCGAGCCGCGAATGAGGCGAATCGAGGCGAGTTTCACGATGGCAACCGAAATACCTGGTGCAAAGCCGCGCACCCTGGCCGAAAAGGTCTGGGACGACCACGTTGTGGTGTCCGGCTCGTCGGGCGAGGGGGCCGGCGCGCCCGACTTGATTTACATCGACCTGCATTTGGTGCACGAGGTCACCAGCCCGCAGGCGTTCGACGGTTTGCGGCTGGCCGGCCGCCCGGTGCGCCGGACGGATCTGACGCTGGCCACCGAGGACCACAACGTGCCCACCGTCGACATCGACAAGCCGATCGCTGACCCGGTATCGCGCACTCAGGTCGAGACATTGCGGCATAACTGCGCCGAATTCGGTGTCCGGCTACATCCGATGGGCGATATCGAACAGGGCATCGTGCATGTCGTCGGACCGCAATTGGGGCTGACCCAACCGGGAATGACAATCGTCTGTGGGGACAGTCACACGTCCACCCACGGGGCATTCGGTGCGCTGGCAATGGGAATCGGAACCTCGGAGGTCGAGCATGTGCTGGCCACCCAGACATTGCCGTTGCGGCCCTTCAAAACAATGGCGGTCAATGTCGACGGCCAATTGGCGCCCGGAGTCTCGGCCAAGGACATAATCCTCGCGCTGATCGCAAAGATCGGCACGGGAGGCGGACAGGGCCACGTCATCGAATATCGGGGCAGCGCGATCGAATCGCTGTCGATGGAAGGCCGGATGACGGTCTGCAACATGAGTATCGAGGCCGGTGCCCGGGCCGGAATGGTGGCCCCAGACGAGACCACCTATGAATTCCTGCGTGGCCGTTCGCACGCGCCGACCGGCGCGCAGTGGGATGCCGCGCTGCGGTATTGGCAACAGCTGCGCACTGACGACGGCGCAGTTTTCGACACCGAGGTCTATCTCGATGCCCAGGCGTTGACCCCGTTCGTCACCTGGGGGACCAATCCCGGCCAGGGAGTGGCATTGGGTGCGACGGTGCCCGATCCCGATATGATGACCGACGACGGCGAACGACAGGCCGCGGAGAAAGCCTTGGCCTATATGGACCTTCGGCCGGGTATGCCGATGCGCGAGATCGCCGTCGACGCGGTGTTCGTCGGGTCTTGTACCAACGGTCGTATCGAGGATCTGCGGGTGGTGGCCGACATCTTGCGCCGTCGCAAGGTAGCTCAGGGTGTGCGAATGCTGGTCGTTCCGGGCTCGATGCGGGTGCGTGCGCAGGCCGAAGCCGAAGGCCTCGGTGAGGTATTCACCGCCGCCGGTGCCGAATGGCGGCAGGCCGGCTGCTCGATGTGCCTGGGCATGAACCCCGATCAGCTTGCGCCAGGTGAGCGCTGTGCTGCGACGTCCAACCGCAACTTCGAAGGGCGGCAGGGCAAAGGCGGCCGTACACATTTGGTATCACCGGCCGTCGCCGCGGCAACCGCGGTCCGCGGCACATTGTCCGCTCCGGCCGACTTGAACTGAAAACGAAATCGAGGACGAAGATGGAAGCCTTTCACACTCACACCGGGATTGGCGTGCCGCTGCGGCGCTCCAATGTCGATACCGATCAGATCATTCCTGCGGTGTATTTGAAGCGCGTCACCCGAACCGGGTTCGAGGACGGCTTGTTCGCGACGTGGCGCTCAGATCCGTCATTCGTGCTCAATCTCAGTCCATTTGACCGAGGCTCGGTCTTGGTCGCCGGACCCGACTTCGGGATCGGTTCGTCGCGTGAGCATGCGGTGTGGTCACTGATGGACTACGGGTTCCGGGTCGTCATCTCGTCTCGATTCGGTGACATTTTTCGGGGCAACGCGGGCAAGGCGGGGCTGCTGGCCGCCGAAGTCAGCCAGGACGGAGTGGAACTGCTTTGGAAGCTCATCGAGCAGAGTCCGGGACTGGAAATCACTGCCAATCTTCAAGATCGAAATATCACCGCGGGAACGACGGTGCTGCCGTTCACGATTGACGACCACACCGCATGGCGACTGCTCGAAGGTCTTGACGATATAGCCCTTACGCTGCGGAAACTCGACGAGATTGAATCTTTCGAGACGGCTCGTCCGGACTGGAAACCGCGCACTCTGCCCGCCCCTTGATCGGTCGATCGGGATGACATTTTGCCCGGATCCTCTTAGATAGCAAGGCTTATTTTTCGCCCGCGTCACTAGCCAAGGGCGGCAAGCAGATTGCGGAAATTCTTGTCGCGTGGCCGTGAAATTGCGCGTGGCGCTTGGAAATTTGCTAGGTAAGGGTTTACCGTGTTCGCTAGTCGGTTCCCAAAAAAGGAACCACTGGCTTCGGAGGGTTTGGATGAACAAAGCAGAGCTCATAGATGTGCTCACACAGAAATTGGGCTCGGACCGTCGGCAGGCGACCGCCGCCGTCGAGAATGTTGTCGACACCATTGTGCGTGCGGTGCACAAGGGCGACAGCGTAACCATCACTGGGTTCGGTGTGTTCGAACAACGGCGCCGCGCAGCGCGTGTGGCCCGTAACCCGCGTACCGGTGAGACGGTGAAGGTAAAGCCGACGTCCGTCCCCGCGTTTCGTCCGGGTGCTCAATTCAAAGCGGTTGTCGCTGGCGCACAGCGCCTCCCGTCGGAAGGACCGGCCGTGAAACGTGGAGTTGTAGCAGGCGCAGCCAAGAAGGTTGCGAAGAAGGCGCCCGCCAAAAAGGCTGCCGCCAAGAAGGCGCCCGCCAAAAAGGCGCCCGCCAAGAAGGCGCCGGCCAAGAAGGCCGCAGTGAAGAAGGCGCCCGCTAAGAAGGCGCCAGTGCGCAAGGCCGCAACCAAGGCTCCTGCCAAGAAGGTTGTGAAGAGGGCTCCGGCCAAGAAGGCGCCCGCTAAGAAGGCCCCAGTGCGCAAAGCCGCAACCAAGGCTCCTGCCAAGAAGGCTGTGAAGAAGGCTCCGGCCAAGAAGGCCGCAGTCAAGCGCGGCCGCAAGTAAGGCAGTAACCGAGTTCAGACGCGAATACCCTTCGGGCGGCAAGTCTGCCCCCGGAGGGTATTTCGTGTGTCAGGCCCGGACGTTGGCGGCCAGCGCGCCGCCGATGTGATCGGCTCCCACCAGTCGGCCGTCGGACAGCGACAGCACCCAGGTGCTGCCTTTGTGGTTGCGGGATTTGTCGGGGTCCACCCCGTCGCGCTCGCACCACCATTCGATCAGATCCGGAATCACCTTGCCCTGCGAGCAGATCACCGGTGTGCCCTTGTGCTCGGCGATGCGCAGCATCCGGTGCCGGCCGCGTTTGGGGCTCTTGGCGTATGACTCCTCGGTGAGGGTGGGCTCGTTCTCGATCGGCACACCCAGCTCCTCGGCGAGCGGTTCGACCGTCTGGTGGCAACGCACCCGGTCGGCGGCGAACACGTCGGTGGCGCCGAACGCCATCAGCTGTGCGACCAACGCCTCGGCCTGTGCGCGCCCTCTTTTGTCCAATGGCCGCTTGGTGTCGTCTCCCGCAAAGCGTGACTTCCGGCCGGCGGTGCCGTGCCGGACCACCAATACCGTTCGGGTATCAGCTGGTTGTTTAGTAAAGCGCTGCAACACGTTTCGGTCTTGGGCGTAGTCGAGTTTCTTCATCGCGTCGGCGACGGGCAACCAGATCAACTCGTCGACCTCTTTGCCCGGTTCGAATTCGCCACCGGTACTGCGGGCCGCCCAGTAGTACACCTTTTTGACGCCCTGGTCGATCGGATAGCTCACCTTGTTCAGGCGCCTGCCGAGCACACAGTGTTGTCCGGTCTCCTCGAGCACTTCGCGCACGGCAGCCACCGGTGCTGTTTCGCCGGGGTCCACTTTGCCTTTGGGCAGTGACCAGTCGTCGTAGCGGGGACGATGGATGACGGCGATCTCGAGCTCGGGGTTGGCCGAATCGGCGCAGGCTTGCCGCCACAGCACCGCGCCTGCGGCGTAGACGATGCGCTTCCCGGAGCGCCGACCGCCTGACGAGTTCTGGTCCGACACCTCACTCCTGCAGGTCAATTCGGCCAGCGCCACGCCGGCCTGGGGTGGCCTGGAAAACTACCACACCGCGTCAGGCGCTGCGGTGCCGCTCCATCAATGACTCCTGGTGGTCGCGCACAGAATGACCTTCGCGCGGCGACGCGATCCACTGCCCGTCCGACTCGAGCTCCCAGCACCGGGTGGACGGATCCAGCGCGGACTCGAACAAGTCGTTCAGATATGCGGTCAACTTCGAATCCCTGACCTGAACCAGCGCCTCGACCCGCCGGTCGAGGTTGCGGTGCATCATGTCGGCGCTGCCGATCCAGAACTCGTTGATGCAACTGAAATGCATGATCCGCGAGTGCTCCAGGAACCGGCCGAGGATGGACCGGACCGAAATGTTCTCCGAGAAACCTTCGGTGCCCGGGCGCAGCGCGCAGATACCCCGTACCACCACCTCGACCCGCACGCCGGCCCGCGACGCGCGATACAGCGCGTCGATCACCTGCTCGTCGACCAGAGCGTTCATCTTCATCCGGATCCGGCCGCCGCCACGTTCGCGGTGGGCGGCAATCTCACGCTCGACACGCTCGACGATGCCGGTGCGAATGCTGTGTGGAGCAACCAACAGGTTGCGGTAGGAGACCTTGCGCGAGTAGCCGGTCAGCGAATTGAACAAGTCCGTCAGGTCGGCCCCGATCTCCGGGGAGGCCGTGAGCAGACCGACATCCTCGTACAGTCGCGCGGTCTTCCCGTTGTAATTGCCGGTCCCGATGTGGCAGTAGCGCCGGATGGTTGAACCTTCGCGGCGCACCACCAGGCAGGTCTTGCAGTGCGTCTTGAGTCCGACGTACCCGTAGACCACGTGGACGCCCGATTGCTCAAGGGTGCGTGCCCAGCGGATGTTGGCCTGCTCGTCGAAGCGAGCCTTGATCTCCACCATTGCCACGACTTGTTTTCCGGCCTCGGCGGCTTGGATCAGTGCCCGAACGATCGGCGAGTCACCGGAGGTGCGGTAGAGCGTCTGCTTGATCGCCAGCACGTTGGGGTCGGCGGCGGCCTGCTCGATGAATCGTTGCACGCTCGTGGAGAACGACTCGTACGGATGGTGAAGCAGCACATCGCCTTCGCGCAGCGTCGCGAAGATGCTCTTGGGTGTCTCCCGGTCGGCGAAGGTGGGACTGGTGGCCGGAATCCAGGTGCGGTCTTTCAGTGCGGGCCGATCCACTCCGTAGATCTGCCACAGCCTGGAGAGGTCGAGAAGTCCGGGGACTTCAATGACGTCACCGGGATTCACGTCGAGTTCGCGCAGCAGCAGCTCCAACATGCTCTCGGTCATGTCGTCGGCGACCTCGAGCCGCACCGGCGAACCGAACCGCCGGCGCGCCAATTCCCGCTCCAGGGCCTGCAGCAGGTCCTCGTCGCGGTCCTCTTCGACCTCGTAGTCGGCGTTGCGGGTAATGCGGAACGCGTGGTGCTCGACGATCTCCATGCCCGGGAACAGCATCGGAAGGAACGCCGCGATCAGCTCTTCGGTTGGCAGGTAGCGGATGACGGCTTGGCCCTCGTCCCCGTCGCCGCGGCCCTGCAGCTCGACGAAGCGATTGACGTTGTCGGGCACCTTGACTCGGGCGAAGTGCTGACCGCCGTCGTCCTTGACCGTGACAGCCAGGTTCAGGCTCAGGCCGCTCACGAACGGGAACGGGTGCGCCGGGTCGACGGCGAGCGGGGTCAGGACCGGGAAGACCTGCTCGTTGAAATAGGTCTGCAATTGGTCGCGCTCGGACTGATCCAGATCGGCCCACGCGACGATATAGATGCCTTCTTGCGCGAGCGCCGGTCGCACCGAGTCGAGGAACTCCCGGGCGTGCCGGGTGGCGATCCGCTGTGTCTGCTCGCCGATGCGGGCCAGTTGCTCACGCGGTGTCAGGCCGTCGGCCGAGCGGACCGACAGTCCCATCTCGTCGCGGCGCTTGAGGCCGGCCACCCGGACCATGTAGAACTCGTCGAGGTTGGACGCGAAGATCGCCAGGAACTTGGCTCGCTCCAGCAACGGCAGAGAGGTGTCGGCGGCCAAGGCCAGCACGCGGGCGTTGAAGTCCAGCCAGCTCAGTTCCCGGTTGAGGTACCGGTCCTCGGGCAGCGCATCGTCGATCGCGGCGGGGGTGGTGGCCGGCGGTGCTCCCACCGAGCTCTCTGTGGATTGCCACGCGGTTTCGTCGAGACGTGCTTGCGCTTCGATATCGGTCACGATGGAATCATTGCTCATCACCCGCTGGTGCTGCTAGCGCTCGGTAGAGATCCACATGTCGTTGGCGAGCCGTTCATCCGCTAGACAAGTTTGCCAGGCGCCAATTCTCAGTGCTGCGCGATCGCGCGGGCGGTTGCCGGTCCGACACCGAGACGGCGGGCGGCCACCAGGTCGGCGGGAGTGTCGACATCGCAGCGCAAGCCGGGCCACGCGCCCGTCAGCTCGATCGCGCCCGAACGACGGTGCCGCGCGGCCGAATCCGAACCGAAGTGTGGATCCAATGTGGCACCGAATGCGCATAGTGCCGCGGTCCCGGTTGCCAGCCGGTCGGCAACGAAGGAGCGTCGATGCTGGCGTGCGGCCGCGATCGCGTCTGCCAGCTCTTGTGTCTGCAAGGCAGGCAAATCACCTTGCAGCGCAATAACATTGGAGAAGGATTGGGCGACCGAGCTCTCGGCGGCGGCGATGGCGTGATTCAGGGGATCTTCATGGTCTTCGGGTGTCGGGTCGGCGAGCACCTGCGCTCCGAGCCCCACCGCCGTGGCCGCCGCGGCCTCGTCGGGTGTGATGACGGTGATCGAGCCCACCGATCCGACCCCCGCCGCGGCTGTCACGGTATCCACCAACATCGCCAGCACCACGGTCTCCCGGGTCCGCGCCGAGAACACCGGAGCCAGCCTGGTCTTGGCGGCGGCCAGCCGCTTGACGGCGATGATCAACGCGATATCGCCGGCACCATCACCCCGTGTGCCGCTCATGGCTCAATCCTGCCAGCGCGGCGTTTCGCCCCGGTCGCGAGCATCATGGTGACGGTCGCTCATCCTGTTCTAGGGTGTATCGGCTGCAGATGCCGCGTTGATGACAGATCGGGATGAGAAATGGCCAGCACATCGGGCGCCGTCGCGGTAATGGGCGCCGGAGCATGGGGAACCGCGCTGGCCAAGGTGCTCGCCGAGGCCTCCGAAGGAGCCGCCGCGCCGGATGCCGAGATCGCCCTGTGGGCCCGGCGATCCGATGTCGCCGAGCAGATCAACGCCACCCGATACAACCCCGCCTACCTGCCCGGAACCGCGCTGCCGCCGGGCATCCGGGCCACCGCCGATGCGGCCGACGCGCTGCGCGGCGCGACGACGGTGTTGCTGGGCGTGCCGGCGCAGAACCTGCGGAGCAACCTCGAGCAATGGGCTCCGCTGATCGCTGACGGTGCGACGCTGGTCAGCCTGGCCAAAGGTATCGAGTTGGGCACCCTGATGCGGATGAGCCAGGTCATCGTTTCGGTGACCGGCGTCGACCCGTCGCAGGTCGCGGTGATTTCCGGGCCGAACCTGGCCAGTGAAATCGCCGAATGTCAACCCACCGCCACCGTCGTCGCGTGCAGTGACTCCGGCCGGGCGGTCGCCTTGCAGCGCATGCTGAACACCGGATACTTCCGCCCGTATACCAACAGCGACGTGGTCGGCACCGAAATCGGCGGGGCTTGCAAGAACGTCATCGCACTCGCGTGCGGGATGGCGGCCGGCGTCGGCCTGGGCGAAAACACCGCCGCGGCGATCATCACCCGCGGCCTGGCCGAGATCATGCGGCTGGGCATCGCGCTGGGCGCCAAGGGCGCGACGCTGGCCGGCCTGGCGGGTGTGGGTGACCTGGTGGCCACCTGCACGTCGCCGCATTCGCGCAACCGCTCAATGGGTGAGCGCCTGGGGCGGGGCGCGACGATGCAGTTAGCGCTGGAAGGAAAGGAAGGGCACGTTGTCGAGGGCGTGACCTCCAGCGAATCCGTGCTCGCGCTGGCGTCCAGCTACGACGTCGAGATGCCGCTGACCGACGCGGTGCACCGGGTCTGTCACAAGGGACTTTCGGTCGACGAGGCGATGGCGCTGCTGCTGGGCCGCACCACCAAGCCGGAGTGAGGCCGTCGAGGCCGGCGGCCAGCAAAAACCCAGTCAAGGACCGGCCACCCGACCCGTTGGCGGCCCAGGCGGTAGCCTCTCCAGGTTGTGAACGCCAGCGACGGGACGAGCCGGGCACCCGGGTTACGGGGTAGCCGGGTGCGGGTAGCCGTCATCTTCGGTGGGCGCAGCAACGAGCACGCCATTTCGTGTGTGTCCGCGGGCAGCATCCTGCGCAACCTCGACCCGCAGCGATTCGATGTGGTCGCGATCGGGATCACCCCGGCAGGGTCGTGGGTGCTGACCGACGGCGACCCGGACGCGCTGGCGATCTCCAACCGGCAGTTGCCCGAGGTGACCACCGAGTCGGGCACCGAGCTGGCGCTGCCGGCGGATCCGCAGCGCGGTGGCCAGTTGGTGTCACTACCGCCCGGCGCCGGTGAAGTCCTCGGCTCGGTGGACGTGGTGTTCCCGGTGCTGCACGGCCCCTACGGCGAGGACGGCACGATCCAGGGTCTGCTCGAACTCGCTGGGGTGCCGTACGTCGGAGCCGGTGTGCTGTCCAGCGCCGTCGGGATGGAGAAGGAATTCACCAAGAAGCTGCTTGTCGCCGAGGGTCTTCCGGTCGGCGCGTACGCGGTGCTGCGCCCATCGCAGCAGACGCTGCTCCGCCAGGAACAGGAGCGGCTGGGGTTGCCGGTGTTCGTCAAGCCCGCACGCGGCGGTTCGTCGATCGGTGTCACCCGGGTGGCACGCACCGACGAGCTGGCGGCCGCGGTGGCCGAAGCTCGCCGGCACGATCCGAAGGTGATCGTCGAGGCTGCGATCAACGGTCGCGAGCTGGAATGCGGCGTCCTCGAAATGCCAGACGGCGCAATAGAAGCCAGCACGGTAGGGGAGATCCGGGTGGCCGGCGTGCGCGGCCGCGAGGACAGCTTCTATGACTTCGCGACCAAATACCTTGACGACGCAGCCGAATTGGATGTGCCCGCCAAGGTCGACGACGACATCGCCGATGTCGTGCGTCAATTGGCGATCCGGGCGTTCAAAGCCATTGACTGCCAGGGCCTGGCCCGGGTCGACTTCTTCCTCACCGACGACGGACCGGTGATCAACGAGGTCAACACGATGCCGGGGTTCACCACGATCTCGATGTACCCGAGGATGTGGGCGGCCAGCGGCGTCGACTATCAGACTCTGCTGTCGACCATGGTCGAGACGGCTTTGGCCCGGGGTACGGGTCTGCGCTAACGCTCGCCGGGCCGAGCGGGATCGATCGGCACCGCGGTAATGATGCGATCGATGACCTCGGACAGCTGCTGGATCGGTGTCGGCCCTGATCCCGACGGCAGGGTCAGTGCGAGATACACCGGCCGATCGACCGTGTACCAGGTGGATCTGCCTGCGTCACCGGCGGATTGCTGTTCGGCGGCCACTTCGAACCACTGCACCCGGTCGACGATCTGGATCGCGGAGCCCACCACGAAGCCGGTCGGGCGGTCCAGCCCGCAGCGCAATACCACCGGCTCGCTGCCGGTTCCGGCGCGCCAGGCGGTCGCACCCTGCGGCGCGGGCTGCGCCAGCGCCGCGCGCTGGTAGTCCCCGAGCCGCTGCGGCAGCGCCGCCGACAGTGCGTGGCATGCGGAACTGTCGGCCTGGGGCGCCGGCACCGAGGGAAGGGCGACCGGCTGCGGCGGTGCTTGACGGGTTGCCGCGATGACAAGGACGATTCCGATCGCGACGACCGCCACCGCAACCGCGGCGATCAGCAGGGCCCGTGGCGGTCCGCCTGGGTCGTCTGTGTCCGAACTTGCCATCACCGCCCGGACATCGACGCAACAGCATCGACCACCCGGGCACCTCCCATCTCATACACTGGCGCCGTCCGCTTGCGCGGGCAGGGACCAAACTTACCGCAGGTCGGACCATGGTACGAGGGCCTTAGGTCGCCGAGCGCCCGAGGAGGTGACATGCGCGAAGAAGTAGCCGGGGAGTCGCCCACCTTAGGGCAGCTCGGTGAATTCGCCGTCATCGACCGGCTGGTTCGCGGGCGCGCGCAGCCCGATGCCGTGCTGCTGGGGCCCGGCGACGACGCGGCGGTGGTGTCGTTCGACGACGGCCGCACCGTGGTGTCGACCGACATGCTGGTGGCCGGCCGGCATTTCCGGTTGGACTGGTCCGCGCCCCGCGACGTCGGCCGCAAGGCGATTGCGCAGAACGCCGCGGACATCGAGGCGATGGGCGCACAGGCCACCGCATTCGTGGTCGGCTTCGGCGCACCAGCCGATACGCCGACGGCGGACGCGGACGCTTTGGTCGACGGAATGTGGTATGAGGCAGCGCGACTCGGCGCCGGCATCGTCGGCGGCGACCTGGTCAGCTCCCCGCTATGGGTGTTGTCGGTGGCGGTGCTGGGCGACTTGGGCGGTAGGGCGCCGGTGTTGCGTTCCGGCGCGAAAGCCGGCGCAGTGCTTGCCGTCGCCGGCGAGCTGGGCCGCTCTGCTGCCGGATACTCGCTGTGGGACAAGGGGATTGGCGGGTTCGACGAACTGCGCGCCCGCCATCTGGTGCCCGAGCCGCCCTACGGTCAGGGTGCGGTGGCCGCGGGGGCGGGTGCTCAGGCGATGATCGACATCTCCGACGGTCTGGTCGCCGACCTGCGGCACGTCGCCGAGGCGTCCGGTGTCGGTATCGACCTGTCCACCGCGGCGCTGGCTCCCGATCGCGACGCGCTGGGCGCGGCCGCGGCGGCGGTCGGGGCCGATCCGTGGGCGTGGGTGCTGGGAGGTGGTGAAGACCACGCGCTGGTGGCCTGTTTCGCTGGCCCGGTGCCATCCGGGTGGCGCGTCATAGGTCAAGTGCTCGAAGGGCCGGCCCGGGTGCTCGTCGACGGCGCCGACTGGCAGGGGTACGCGGGCTGGCAGTCGTTCGAGGGTTAGGGTTGCGCGGTGACCGCACGTCCGTTGGGTGAACTCGTCGAGCAGGGCTGGGCGGCTGCGCTGGAGCCGGTGGCCGAACAGGTGACCCAGATGGGGGAGTTCCTGCGAGCCGAGATCGCGGCGGGCCGCAAATACCTACCGGCCGGACAGAATGTGTTGCGCGCCTTCATTTTTCCGTTCGACCAGGTGCGGGTGCTGATCGTCGGGCAAGACCCCTACCCGACACCGGGGCATGCGGTGGGCCTGAGCTTCTCGGTGGCTCCCGAGGTGCGTCCGCTGCCGCGCAGTCTGTCCAATATCTTCGACGAATACTCCGCCGACCTGGGGCACCCGCAACCGTCGTGCGGCGATCTGACGCCCTGGGCGCAACGCGGCGTGCTGCTGTTGAACAGGGTCCTGACGGTTCGTCCGAGCAACCCGGCATCGCATCGCGGCAAGGGCTGGGAAGCGATCACCGAGTGTGCCATCCGCGCGCTGGTGGGGCGGTCGCGGCCGATGGTGGCGATCCTGTGGGGTCGCGACGCGTCGACGCTCAAACCGGTGCTGGCGGAGGGCAACTGCGTGGCGATCGAGTCGCCGCACCCCTCGCCGCTGTCTGCGTCGCGGGGATTCTTCGGCTCGCGCCCGTTCAGCCGCGCCAACGAACTACTCGCCGGGATGGGAGCCGACCCGATCGACTGGCAGCTGCCGTAGGCCGGCGCTCACGACTCCGGGAAGTTCACGTCCTTGGTGACGGCCTTCCACTCCTCGATCGAGGCCGACATCGCTGTGATCTTGTCGCGCATGGCCTTCAGCACGTCGCGGCCCAGCAGTAGCCGCAGCGGTGGGTCTTCGAGCGTGGTCACCATCAGCACCGCCTCGGCCACCTTGCGTGGGTCGCCCGGCAGGTGATCGGCGAATTGCTTGATCAGGTCCTTGCGTGCTGCCACGTCGGCGTAGGCGGCAATCGGGCTGCCCGATTCCTTCATCGACCGGGTTGCCCAATCGGTACGAAAGGCTCCCGGCTCGATGGCGGTCACCTTGATGCCCAGGGGTCGCACCTCGGTGGCCAGTGCCTCGGTCACCGCTTCGAGCGCGAACTTGGTCGACGAGTAATAGGCGTTGGGCGGGTTTGCCACCAGACCGGTCATCGAGGAGATGTTGATGATGTGCCCCGATCCGCGCGCCCGCATCGCGGGCAGCACCGCCTTGATCATGTCGACGGACCCGAAGTAGTTGACGTCGAATAACTTTCGAACCTCGGCGTCCTCGCCCTCTTCCACCGACGACAGGTAACCGTGACCGGCGTTGTTGACCAGGACGTCGATACCGCCGCCGCGATCTGGGCGGCATCGGTCACGTCGAGGGCCACGGCCACGGCTCGTTCCCCGAATTCGTCGGTGAGATCGGTCACCGCTTCGGCCCGCCGCGCGGTCACCACCACGCTGTGGCCGGCTGCTAAGGCGACGCGGGCGATTTCGCGGCCGAAGCCGGTGGAACAGCCGGTGATCAGCCAGCGCGACATCAACAGATCGTCCCTTCCGGTAGCCGCCGCAGATAGGCTTTGCGCCGGTCGGCCAGTTGTGCGGCGCGCTCCTGGGCGCTCACCCGCGGCAGGTGCGGCACCTCGGCGTCGAGCCGGTCGAGTTTGATCACCCGGCCGCGCGCGCCAAGGTCTGCACGCGGACCGGTCTCGCCGAATTCCGCCATGCGCAGGGTCAAGATGGCCTCCCGCAGGCCATCGGAGTCGATCCAGTTCGCCACGCCGGGATCGACGGGCGAGATCACGTAGGTGTAGGTGCCGTCCTCGCCGGCGACCGACTGCGCCTTGTTGAGGCTGCCGGTGCGGTCGACGAGATCGAGTGTGGTGCCCCAGATATTGCTCAGCGGAACGGTGAAGTATTCGGCGCCGCCGTCGCTGAGGTCGACCACGAACGCTTCGTCGGGCTCGAGCTCGAAGCGGCCCATCACATAGACCTGGTTGCGCATCGCGCCGACTTTGTCGGCCGACCACGCCAGGTTGAAGTGGTTGGCGGGCATCTTGTACACGCCGTGGCTGAGCTTACCGGTGAAGTTGGCGAAGTAATCCATCATCGCCGCGGTGGCCTCGGCCTGCTCGTCGAGGGTGCGCGCGGGCGTTTCGGGATGGCCGCCAAGCCGTTGCACCTCAATATGATTGGGGTCGTCGCGGCCCCAGTCCAGCAGCACGTCACGGATGTAGAACTCGTGGGCCGCCGCAGAAGCCTGCACGTGATTGGGTCGCCCGTTGGCGGGCTCGGCGTCGACGGTGATGGTGTAGCTGCCGTCGGAGTCGACCACCATGGTGCGACCGTTGAGCACGTTGACGGTGCCCATGTTCGCATCCCACAGCGTGAAGTAGTTCTCGGTCATGCGGTGCTCGCCGACCCGGCCGTGGATCTCGTAGCGCTCGTCTCCCGAGATCGGGATCACCCGGTACACGCTGTCGGGATTGTCAATGCCCCAACGTGATCCGGGAATGTTTCGGCCTTCCACCGGATGGGCGAGCCGGGTGATACAGCTGACCTTGGGCCGCAGCTTGTCCTGATTGGACGACCACACCGCCGCGGAGAACATCACCTCGGCGAATGAATCGTCGAACCGCTCGCGCATCGCATCGGATGCCTTGGCGCGGCCCAGCCAGGTCTGCGCCACGCTGCGGTAGGCGGCTTTGACGGTCGGATGCTCGATCAGGTCGAGGGCGGCCAGCTCTTGTTCGCGCTGGGATGCGGTCGAGACTGGATCGTCAGGCATGCGCTGTTCCTCCGATGTGCTGTTCAAAGCGCTTGTTGTACAAATCGAATCGCTCGTCGACCTGTTCGGGAAGCAGACCGTAGTTGTCCAGTCCGTAGGGCGGGCGGACCGCCTCGCGGGGACGCTCGTGCAGCCAGCGCCGCATCGCGTCCTCGGCGGCATCTATCAGCGGCAGGCCAATGGCGTCGTAGACGTGGGCCACCTGCCCGATCGGATCGGCCACCGCCTCGTCGTATCCGATGTCGGTGACCACTGTGGCCTCGCCACCGGTTTGGCGGGCCCACCCGTCGCGAGCCGACATGGCCCGGTCGTTGGTCCAGCCCATCCGCGCCAGCCACTGCGCGCCGACCCGGTGTACGTCGACGGTATCGGCGTGCATCGCGTGCAGCGTGGCGTTCAGACTGGCGCCCGAGGCGATCGTGGTGCGCGGGTCGCGATGCATGTGCACCACGTGCAGGCCGGGAAACCGTGCTGCCAGCTTGTCCAGATAGCCCAGGTGCGCAGGCGATTTCAGCACCCAGCGCGGTGCTTGTAGTCCGCCCCCCGAACAACGTTGCCGCTTTTGCCACTGAACGAATTGCAACATGCGGTGCAGGTGTTCGTAGGCGGGGGAGAAGTCCTGCTCGTCGAGCCAGGGCCGGTAATGCGGAAGGTGGGCTCCTGATTCGGGGACATGGGACAAAAACGCGTCAGCCAGGAAAACGATTTCTTCCTCGGCTTCTGCTGCGTACATCGGGTGGATGGCGAACAGATCCGGCGCCAGCGCACGGGTTTTCGCTTCGCGCGCTCGGCTGATCGGGATGCGCCGATCGACGGCATCGCTGAACCGATAGTCGAGCTTGGGCGCGACCTCGACGACCTCCCACCCGTAGGCGCAGATGAAGCGCGGGTCGGCGGCCAGCAGTCGTTGCAGCAGCGTGGTGCCGCTGCGCATCATCCCGACGACGACGATCGGCGCGGCGACCCGCTCCTCGAGGATCTCCGGGTGGCGGCGGATCCACTCCTGGGTGCGAAGCCGCATGCGCAGGCTGTGCACGATGCCCGAGCGCAGGATGTGCACCCCGATGGCGTTCAGGTCGGCCCGCGCGTAGTCGTCCAGCAACACCTGCAGTGGACCCTCGAATTCGCCGGGGCCCCAATCGGTCAGGGTCTCCTTGCGCTGCGCGTCGGCCTGCACAGCGGCTAAGTCAAACGCGCTCGAGGCTGCCACGCGTTCAGAACTTCAGGTGCTGGCTGACATCGCCGAGCTGGTCGACGAACATGATGCGGCTGTCGAACCACCAGGCGCCGTCCACCCGGTGAAAAGTGTCTTTGTAATGCCCAGTGACGATCACTTGCAGCGGAAGATCCGGGGTGGCCTGCGTGACGCAGTAGTAGGACGTGCTGCGTGCGGTCCCCGCGCCCTCGTCGATGTGGAGCTGCACATTGCTGGTGTTGTGCTTGGTCTTCGGGGTGCCGTCGTCGTAGATGCGGGTGGCCATGTCGTACATCTGCCGCACCCGGGCGGATCCCTCGAACACCGTCTCCGGCGGACCATCTTCCATGCCGCAGATGCGGCCATGTTCGAAAAGCCCGGCAACCCCGTCCAGGTCACCACCGTCGAGGAGCTCGGCGTAGGTGTAGATCAGGTTGGTGATTTCTCGCGCGCTGTCACTCATGCCAAGCCACTCCTGTGCCGTTTGCAGACCATGTTGGCAGAACTGACCCAACTTACATAGAACCGCCCATTACTCTTAGTCGCCGTGACGTTACCTTGGACGCCGAGCCGCCTCGGCAACTTGACCGGCAAGCGGGTCATCGTGACCGGAGCAACCAACGGCGTTGGGCTGGGCACCGCGCAAGCGCTGGTCAAAGCCGGCGCCCAGGTGATCATGGCCGTACGCAACACCGACCTTGGCAAGCAACGGGCCGAACAGATGGGCGGCTCGACATCGGTGGTCAAACTCGATCTCGCCGACCAGTCGTCGGTGCGAGCCTTTCCCGATCAGGTGGACGGCGATATCGACATCCTGATCAATAACGCCGGCACGCTCACCGATCGACGCACCGACACCGTCGACGGCTTCGAGATGACGCTGGGCACCAACCTGCTGGGACCGTTCGCGCTGACCAATCTGCTGTTGCCGCGGGTGCGTTCGCAGATCATCAACGTCGGCTCCGATGCGCACAAGTCGGCCACCCTGCGACTCGACGACCTGCACCTGCGCCGCAACAAGTGGACCAGGCTCGGTAGCTATGCCATGTCGAAGCTCGCGGTGATGCTGTGGGGGCTCGAGCTGGACCGCCGGCTGCGCGCCGCGGGATCGCCGATCGTCAGCCAACTCACCCACCCGGGGTGGGTGGCCTCGAACCTGTCCAATCTCTCGGACGCACCGCTGATGTCGCTGGCCCACAAAGCCGTCACGCTGGTGGCCGACCGGCTGGCCAACGACATCGACGAAGGTGCGGCGCCGACCTTGTACTGCATCAGCGAGCCGGTTCCGCCGGGCAGCTTCGTCGGCGTCAGCGGCAGGCTTGGCCTGCGCGGCGAGCCGGCCATGATCGGTCGCACACCGCTGGCGTGCGACTATGACGCGGCCGCCCGGCTGGTGGCCTTCGCCGAAGAACAGACCGGGACAACGCTGGAGGTATAGCCATGGGTGAACTCGACAACTCGGTCGCCGTCATCACCGGTGCAGCGCGCGGCCAGGGCCGCAGCCACGCCGTGGCGCTCGCCGAACAGGGCGCCGACATCATCGCCGTGGACATCTGCGCCGACATCGACGCGATTCCCTACCCGCTGGGGAGCAAATCGGATCTCGACGAGACCGCGCGGCTGGTCGAAGCCGCAGGTCGCAAGGCCGTGACCGTCGTCGCCGACGTCCGCGACCTGCCCCAATTGGAAGCGGCGGTGCAAAGCGGCATCGACGATCTCGGAGAGGTCGATATCGTCATCGCGAACGCCGGAGTGGTGGCGATCGGCGACCCGGAAATCCATTCCGAGCCGGTGTTCAACTCGATCGTCGACACCAATCTCAAGGGGGTCTGGCACACGCTGCTGGCGACGGTGCCGTCGATCGTCCGCAAGGGCCGGGGCGGGTCGATCGTGCTGGTCAGTTCGTCGCAGGGCCTGACCGGTCGGGGCGGCGACGGCAGCGCCGCAATGTTCGCCTACGCCGCATCCAAGCACGGCGTGGTGGGGCTAATGCGTTCGGCCGCCAATGCGTATGCGCCACACAAGATTCGGGTCAACTCGGTGCACCCGAGCGGTGTCGCCACACCGATGATCATCAACGACTTCGTGGTGAACCGGATGCTGGAGAATCCGAACCCCGCGGTCGCCCAGATGCTGTTGCCCGACGTGCCGTTGGTCGAACCGCAGGACGTGACGGAAGCGGTGCTGTGGCTGGTCGGTCCCCGGGCGCGCTACGTGACCGGGGTGTCGATACCTGTCGACGCCGGGCACATCGTGATGTAGCCGCGGCCGCTGGCTCCGGACTAGCCCCGGACGACCTTGCCGGCTTTGATGCAGGACGCGCAGGCGTTGACGCGCTTCTTGTTGCCGCCGGGACGAGACACGACGTGCACAACCTGAACGTTGGGGTCCCAGCGCCGGCTGGTGCGGCGGTGGGAGTGCGACACCGACTTACCGAAGCCGGGGCCTTTCCCGCAGATATCGCACACAGCGGCCATCGTTGTAGCTCCTCAAATGTTCGGGGGTCCGGCACGGATAAGGTCGAGACGCGCCGCGACAGTTCAGGATACCGACTGAGGTGGGCAACCACCAAAACGATCCACAACTGACGGCGGCGCACCTCTGATCCTGTCGCTGTCGCTGGCTAGGCTCAATAGGCCGGTCAGCCCTTGCCGGCAAGGGGTGGCTCGCGGGCAGCCGCCACGTGCGTCATCGCCGCGCTACGCTGGCGCCCGCCGGCCGCTGGCTGCGAGGAGGTGGGTCAAGTGGGCAATCCGGAACGTCTGCTCGACGCGCCGGCCCTGCGGGATTGGGCGCACGCCGCCGTCAGCGACCTGATCACTCACATCGACGAGATCAACCGCCTCAACGTGTTCCCGGTCGCAGACTCCGACACCGGCGCAAACATGCTGTTCACGATGCGTTCCGCGCTGGCCGAGGCCAACGCCGGGATCGGTGCCGACAGCGGCCCCGGATGCGTTGCCCGGGTCGCCTCCGCACTGTCGGTGGGCGCGCTGAACGGTGCGCGCGGCAACTCCGGGGTGATCCTGTCGCAGATCCTGCGCGGCATCGCCGACGTCACCGCGACCGCGGCCGCCGATTCCGGCGGTGAACTGCCGCAGCTGGACGCGGTGCTGCTCGGGGCCGCGTTGCATCGCGGCGTCGAGCTGGTGATCAGCTCGATGGGCGGCCAGGAAGTCTCGGGAACCATCGTCTCGGTGCTGCGGGCGGCTGCCGACGCCGTCGACGGCAGCGCGCGCGACGGGCTGGCCTCGGCGATCACCGCGGCCGGCGACGCGGCCGTTGTCGCGCTGGAGAAAACCCCTGAACAGCTGGACGTTCTTGCGGACGCCGGTGCCGTGGACGCCGGCGGGCGGGGCCTGCTGGTGCTGCTGGACGCGCTGCATTCGACCGTCATCGGGCAGGCGCCGGCCCGCACCATCTATGAGCTCTCGCCGCGGGCGCAGCCCGCAACGGGTGTGACCAAGCGGCCGGCGCCGCAGTTCGAGGTGATGTATCGGCTGGACGGGTGCAATCCGCCCGCCGCGAACGCCCTGCGGAACCGGCTGATGAAATTGGGTGACTCCGTGGCCATCGCCGCCGCGCCGTTCACCAACCAGGCCAGCTACTCGGTGCACGTGCACACCGATGACGCCGGGGCCGCGGTCGAAGCGGGGGTGGCGGCCGGACGGCTGAGCAAGATCGTGATCTCGGCGCTGAGTTCTGGGATCACCGGGCTGCCCGCGGGCAGCTGGACCAAGGAACGGGCGGTGCTGGCGGTCGTCGACGGGGACGGCGCCGCGGAGCTGTTCGCCGGCGAGGGCGCCCAGGTCCTGCAGCCCGCCCCGGACGCAGGCGACCCGACCACCGCCATCAGCGCTCACCAGCTGATGCGGGCCGTCGTCGACGCCGGCGCCGCGCAGGTGATGGTGCTGCCGAACGGCTACGTGGCCGCCGAGGAACTGGTCGCCGGCTGCACCGCGGCCATCGGCTGGGGCATCGAGGTGGTGCCGATACCGACGGGGTCGATGGTGCAGGGGCTGGCCGCGCTGGCCGTGCACGAAACCGACCGGCAGGCGGTCGACGACGGCTACACGATGGCGCGCGCCGCCGGCAGCGCGCGATATGGATCGGTACGCATCGCCACCGAGAGCGCGCTGACCTGGGCGGGTCGCTGTCAGCCGGGCGATGGCCTGGGCATCGCGGGTGACGAGGTGCTGATCGTGGCCGCCGACGCGGCGGGGGCGGCGATCGGCCTGCTCGACCTGCTGTTGGCTTCGGGCGGCGATCTGGTGACGGTGCTGGTCGGTGTCGGCATCGACGACGGCGCCGCTGTGGTGACCGCCGTCCTGCACAAGCACGTGCACGACCACCATCCGGGCACCGAGCTGGTGACTTACCGCACCGGCCACCGCGGCGACGCCCTGCTGATCGGGGTCGAGTAATCGTGGCGTCGCTAAGCGACCGGCTGGACTACGTGCTGGGCGCCAAGGCCGCGGATTCCCTCGACGAGGTGTTCGGCATCCGGACGGTTGACGACCTGCTGCGCCACTACCCGCGCAGCTACACCGAGGGCGCGGCGGTCCGGGGTGCCGACGACGAGCGGCCCGAAGAAGGCCAGCACATCACCGTCGTCGACACCATCACGCAGGTTTCCGAGCGGCCGATGCGCAAGCGCCCCAATAACAAGATCCTGCTCGTCACCGTCGGGTCGGGACGCAACAAGCTCACCGCCACCTTCTTCAATGCGCGCTTCCTCAAGAAGGGGCTCACCGAGGGCACCCGGGTGATGCTCTCCGGCGAGGTCGGATACTTCCGGGGCGCGATGCAGCTGACACACCCCGCATTCCTGATCCTCGACTCGCCGGACGGTAAAAACCGGGGCAGCACCTCGCTGCGTGGCATCGCCGACGCTTCGCAGGCGGTCAGCGGCGAGGTGTTGATGTCGGCATTCGAGCGCCGCTTCTTCCCGATCTATCCGGCCAGCACCAAGCTGCAAAGCTGGGACATCTTCGCGTGCGTGCGCCAAGTGCTCGAGGTTCTCGATCCGGTGGCTGATCCGCTGCCCGGGGAGTTCGTCGCCGCTCACGAGTTGATGTCCGAGGACGAGGCGCTGCGCGCGATTCACCTTGCCGAAGACGAGGGGGAGCGGGACCGGGCGCGCGAGCGGCTGACCTTCGACGAGGCAGTCGGCCTGCAATGGGCGCTGGTGTCACGCCGGCACGGTGAGCTTTCGCAATCGGGGCCATCGGCGCCCCGGCAGTCGGCCGGACTGGCCGCGGAACTGTTGGGCCGCTTGCCCTTCGAGCTGACAGTCGGGCAGCGCGAGACGCTCGACGTGCTGTCCGAGGGGCTGGCGGCCAATCGCCCGATGAACCGGCTGCTGCAAGGTGAGGTCGGCTCCGGCAAGACGATCATCGCGGTGCTGGCGATGTTGCAGATGGTAGATGCGGGCTACCAATGCGCGCTGTTGGCCCCCACCGAAGTCCTTGCTGCACAACATCTTCGGTCGATCAACGATGTGCTGGGCCCGCTGGCGATGGGCGGTCAGCTGGGCGGGGCCGACGACGCTACCCGGGCGGCGCTGCTGACCGGATCGATGTCGGCCGCGCAGAAGAAACAAGTTCGGGCCGAGATCGCCGGCGGCCAGGTCGGCATCATCATCGGCACGCACGCATTGCTGCAGGACGCCGTTGAATTCGCCAACCTGGGCATGGTCGTCGTCGACGAGCAACACCGGTTCGGCGTGGAGCAACGAGATCAGTTGCGCGCCAAGGCTGCTGCGGGCATCACGCCGCACCTGCTGGTGATGACCGCAACGCCGATTCCACGGACCGTCGCGCTGACCGTCTACGGAGATCTGGAAACCTCGACATTGCGTGAGCTGCCACGCGGACGTCAGCCGATTACCAGCAACGTTATTTTCGTGCGCGACAAGCCCGCCTGGTTGGACCGCGCCTGGCAGCGCATCGCCGAGGAGGTCGCCGCCGGACGGCAGGCCTACGTGGTGGCGCCCCGCATCGACGAGACCGAAGAGTCGGGGAAGGGAGAAGACGATGCGCGCCCTACGGAAACCGCCGTGGGGCTTTTCGCGCGTTTGCACTCCGGCGAGCTGGCGAATCTGCGACTGGGTTTGATGCATGGTCGGTTGCCTGCCGACGAGAAGGACGCCGCGATGGCCGCTTTTCGCAACGGTGAAACCGATGTGCTGGTGTGCACCACCGTGATCGAGGTCGGCGTCGACGTCCCCAACGCCACGGTGATGCTGGTGATGGACGCCGACAGGTTCGGAATCAGCCAATTGCATCAGCTACGTGGCCGCATCGGTCGCGGCCAGCATCCGAGCCTGTGTCTGCTGGCCACCTGGAGTTCACCAGGTTCCCCGGCCGGCCGGCGGCTGAGTGCCGTCGCCGCAACCCTGGACGGTTTCGCGCTTTCCGAGCTGGATCTGCGAGAGCGCCGGGAGGGAGATGTGCTGGGCCGCAACCAATCCGGTAGGGCGATCACGCTGCGGCTGCTGTCGCTTGTCGACCATCTGGTGTTCATCGAAGCCGCCCGGGAGTTCTGTACCGACGCGTATCAGGACGCCAGCCTGCATGCCGGATTAGCGCTGCTGGCAGCGCAATTCACCGAAACCGACCGCATCGAATACCTGGACAAGTCGTGAACGGCAAAGTGCTGCTGTGGTTGTCGGCCGCTGCGGTGGTCGCGGTGCTGGTCGCCTATCAGACCCTGGGGTCGACGTCGGCCAAGCACGCGCAAGTTGCCGCGCGCGCCGATGTGCCCACCGTGGCACCCGGCGCCGATGTGCTGGCCGGTATTGCGGTGGTACCCCTTCGGGTGCACCGCTACGACTACCTCAGGGCGGCTTACGGCGACGCCTGGGACGACGACAACGGTGCCCCGGGCGGGCACAACGGATGTGACACCCGCGACGATATTCTCGACCGCGATCTCGTCGACAAGACGTTCGTGGCGATCAAGCGCTGTCCCAGCGCCGTGGCCACCGGCGTACTGCACGACCCGTATACCAACACCACGATCGCCTTCCAACGGGGCGCCAAGGTCGGCGAATCTGTGCAGATCGACCACATCGTGCCACTCGCGTACGCCTGGGACATGGGAGCGTTCGGCTGGTCGGATCCCGAGCGGCTGCGCTTCGCCAACGACCCGGCCAACTTGCTGGCCGTCCAGGGTCAGGCCAATCAGGACAAGGGCGACCTGCCGCCGGGTTTGTGGATGCCGCCGAACAAGGCGTTCGCCTGTCAGTACGCGATGCAGTTCATCGCGGTGCTGCGGGGTTACCGGCTGCCGGTGGATCAGGCGTCGGCGGGTGCGCTGCGTCAGGCCGCGTCCACCTGCCCGACGGGCTAGCGACCGGCCGGCTGTCTAGGTGCCCTCGTAGGTGTCCGGGTCCGGGCGCAGCCGAGTTCCGTCATTGAGCGCGTTGATCGCGTCCACGTGCTCGGCGGCCAACTCGAAATCGAACACGTCGAAGTCGCTGGCGATGTGCTCGGGGTTGGCCGACCGGAACACGACCGCGTTGCCCAGTTGCAGGTTCCACCGCAGCAGCACCTGCGAGGGTGTCTTGCCGTACTCGCCCGCAACGGCGTTCACGGTCGGGTTCTCGTTCAGCTTGCCGAGAGCCAGCGGTGTGTAGGACTGCGTCACGACGTTGTGCTGCGCGTTGGTCTTGCGCATGTCGTCCTGGTTGAGCAGTGGATGCAGCTCGATCTGGTTGACCGCCGGGGTCGTGAAGACCAGGTCGATGACCATCTCCAGGTGTTCGGCGGTGAAGTTGGCGACACCGATCGATCGGGCGTGTCCGTCGCCGCGGAGTTGCAGCAGCCCGCCGAAGGAGTCCACGTACATGCCCAGCGCGGCGGCCGGCCAATGAACCAGGTAGAGGTCGAGGTAATCCAGGCCCAATCGTTCCAGGCTGGCGTTGCAGGCATCTCGGGCACCGGTGAGCCCCTGGTCGGCCGTGGCCAGTTTGGTAGTGACGAACAGTTCCGCGCGGGGAATCCCGGAGGCGGCAATCGCGCGACCGACCGCGGCTTCATTGCCGTATGCGGTGGCGGTGTCGATCAGCCGGCAGCCGACCTCCAGCGCCGCCGAAACGGCACGTTCGGTCTCGTCCTCCGACAAATCCGCGACGCCAAGGCCGAGCACCGGCATCGTGTTTTCGTCATTGAGGGTGATCGAGGGCACGGCGAGGCGTGCGTCGCCAGTCAACGTATTCACCTACCTGTGAAACTGAAAGTTCGTGGATCAGGACCAAGCCGCGTTCCGTCGTCGAGCGAGGAAATCGCCGCCATGTCATTGGCGCTGAGTTCGAAATCGAACACGTCGAAGTTGCTCGCAATCCGTGCAGGGTTCACCGACTTGGGGATCACGATATTACCGAGCTGGATATGCCACCTAATCAACACCTGGGCGGGTGTCCGCCCACTTTCGTCGGCGACGGCGGTAACCGTCGGGTGTGCCAGCAGCGCTCCTTGGCCCAGCGGAGCCCACGCCTCGGTCGCGATACCGCGCTGCGCGTGGACTTTCCGCAATTCCGTCTGGGGAAAACGAGGATGCAGCTCGACCTGATTGACGGCGAGAATGATGCCGGTGGAATCGATGAGAACCATCAGGTGCTCGGGCTCGAAATTGCTGACTCCGATGGACCGGATCCGGCCCTGGTCGCGCAGGTGGGCGAAGGCCTTGAAGGTTTCGACGAACTTACCCACCGCGGGCTGCGGCCAATGGACCAGATAGAGGTCGAGATACTCGAGGCCGAGCCGGTCCATGCTGGCGTCGAAGGCGACCAGCGTGCTGTCGTAGCCCTGGTCCGCGTTCCACAATTTGGTCACCACGTAGAGTTGATCGCGCGGCACGTCGGAGTCGGCAATTGCGCGCCCGGTTTCCCGTTCATTGCGGTAGGCGGCGGCGGTGTCGATATGCCGGTAGCCGGCTTGCAGCGCACTACTCACCGCCTGCTGGGTTTCCGCCGGAGGAACTTGGAAAACTCCGAGCCCGATGGCGGGGATCGCATGACCGTCATTAAGGGTGACCAAGGGGGCTGCCATGACACAGAGTCTGCCAGGCGCACCGGAGCTGCATCTGGAAGCCAGGCGCGGATCGGGCCGTTGGACCGACCGGGTGCAGGACGTCGTCACCAACGTTGGCGTCAAGGCCATTCCGTGGATTCCGACGCCGGCGAAGCGGGTGATGTTCGGCGGTCGGTCGATCATCATCGATGGCAACACGCTGGACCCCACCCTGCAGCTGATGCTGTCCGGTCTGCGGCTGGGCGGTATCGACGGCTTGGTGGTCAACGGCGACCCGGTAGCCTCGCGTGCGCAGATGCGCCAGTCGATCCTGTCCATGCCCGGACCCCAGATTCACGTCACGGTCGACGACCTGACGATCCCCGGTCCCGCCGGCCAGATCCCGGTGCGGCACTACCGTCCGGCCAGCGGTCCGGCCTCGGACTTGCTGGTCTTCTACCACGGCGGGGGCTGGGTGCTCGGCGATCTGGACACCGCCGACCCGCTGTGCCGGCTGACCTGCCGTGACGCCGGAGTGCACGTGTTATCGATCGACTACCGGCTGGCCCCCGAACACCCCGCGCCGGCCGCCATCGACGACGCCTATGCGGCGTTCAAGTGGGCCTGCGAGCACGCCGCCGAACTCGGCGCGACCCCGGACGTGTCGCCGTCGGCGGGGACAGCGCGGGTGGCAACCTGGCTGCGATCGTGTGCCAGCGCACGCGCGACGAGGGTGGTCCCTCGCCGCTGCTGCAGTGGCTGCTCTACCCGCCGACCGACTTCACCGCACAGACCCGGTCGCTGAGCCTGTTCGCCCGCGGCTTTTTGCTGACCAAGCGGGACATCGACTGGTTCGCCGCGCAGTACCTGAGCGGCACCGGCATCGACCCAGCGGACCCGCGGGTATCGCCGCAGTGCGCCGAGTCGATGTCCGGGCTGGCGCCCGCGCTGGTCGCCGTCGCCGGGTTCGACCCGTTGCGCGACGAAGGCGAGCGTTACGCCGCGGCGCTGCGGGCCGCGGGCACCGCGGTGGATCTGCGGAGCCTGGGTTCGCTGACGCACGGGTTCGCCAGCCTGTTTCAGCTCGGCGGCGGCAGCGCGGCCGCCACCAGCGACCTGATTTCGGCCCTGCGCGCTCACCTGAGCCGGGCCTGATTTGCCGAGAGACGCGCGCCGGTAATCTATGAGGCGTCGTCTGAAACCGCGGTCGAGACGCCCGCAAACCGACCTAAACACCGAAGGATCAGGGAACCCTGTGGCCGACAAATCGAAACGTCCCCCCCGATTCGACCTGAAGTCCACCGAAGGCAAGTCCGGCCGCCTGATTCAGATCGGCGGTACCGCGTTCATCGTCATCTTCGCGGTCGCGCTCGTCTTCTACATCGTGACGTCGCATCACGACAAGAAGGGCGCCGCCACCGGACCGGGCGACACGGTCCGCGTGACGTCGAGCAAGGTGGTCAACCAGCCCGGGACGAACAACCCGAAGGCCGTCGTGACCTTCTATGAGGACTTCTTGTGCCCCGCCTGCGGCAACTTCGAGCGCACCTTTGGGCCGACGGTCTCCAAGCTGATCGACTCCGGTGCCATCGCGGCCGACTACTCGGTGGTGTCCATTCTCGACAGCTCCAAGAACCAGAACTATCCGTCGCGAGCGGGGGCCGCCGCCCTCTGCGTCGCCGACGAGAGCATGGACGCGTTCCGCCGCTTTCACACCGCGCTGTTCAGCACCGGTATCCAGCCCGACGAGCGGGGTCCCAATTTCCCCGACAACGCGAAACTGATCGAACTCGCCCGGGAAGCCGGCGTCGTCGGCAAGGTGCCGGATTGCATCAACAGTGGGAAGTATCTCTCCAAGGTCACCGGCGAAGCGGCGGCCGCGAATATCACCGCCACTCCGACGATCAAGATCAACGGCGAAAACTACGACCCGTCGACACCCGATGCGCTGGTCGGCAAGATCAAGACCATCGTGGGTGATGTGCCGGGCATCGACGCACCTGTCGCCCCGCCGGCTTCGTGACGGTTGCGGTGTCGGTCGAACCCGCCGAGCGATCCGGCGACCCGACACCGGCTTCGGCGCGTGACCCATCCGTGCCGACGCTGCGCGCATGGTGGGTGCTGATCGCCGGTGCGGTCGGCCTGGTCTCCTCCATAACCCTGATGGTGGAGAAGATCGACATCCTGCTCAACCCGTCGTACGTGCCGTCGTGCAACGTCGATCCGATCATCTCGTGCGGCTCGGTGATGATTACGCCGCAGGCGTCGGTGCTGGGCTACCCGAACCCACTGGCCGGCATCGTCGCGTTCACCGTCGTGCTGGTCGTCGGGGTCCTTGCGGTAGCGAAAGTATCGATACCCCAATGGTTTTGGTCGGTGCTAGCGGCTGGGTTGCTGGTCGGTACGGGGTTCGTGCACTGGTTGATCTTCCAGAGCCTGTACCGGATCGGGGCGTTGTGCCCCTACTGCATGGTGGTGTGGGCGATGACGATCACGCTGCTGGTGGTGGTGGCGTCGATCGCGCTTTCGCCGGTCCTCGACAACCGCGACAGCACCGTGGCACGGCTGCTTTACCAATGGCGATGGTCGCTCACCGCGTTATGGTTTACCGCGGTGTTTCTGCTGATCATGGTTCGTTTCTGGGACTATTGGTCGACACTTCTGTGAGGAGCCGAAGGTGATCTCGAAGGTATTGGTGGCCAATCGCGGCGAGATCGCGATACGTGCGTTCCGCGCGGCCTATGAACTCGGCGTCGGCACGGTGGCCGTGTACGCCTACGAGGACCGCAATTCGCAACACCGGCTCAAGGCCGACGAGTCCTACCAGATCGGTGAGGTCGGTCATCCCGTGCGGGCCTACCTGTCCGTCGACGAGATCGTCGAAACCGCCCGCCGGGCCGGCGCCGACGCCGTCTACCCCGGGTACGGCTTCCTTTCGGAGAACCCGGACCTGGCCGCTGCTTGCGCGGCCGCCGGTATCACGTTCGTCGGTCCCAGCGCCGAAATCCTTGAGCTGACCGGAAATAAGGCGCGGGCAATCGCTGCCGCCCGCGAAGCCGGACTGCCCGTTCTCACGTCCTCGGCGCCGTCGGCCTCGGTCGACGAGCTGGTGTCGGCGGCGCAAGACATGCGGTTTCCGTTGTTCGTCAAGGCTGTTGCCGGTGGCGGGGGACGTGGCATGCGCCGCGTCACCGACATCGCCGCGCTGCCCGAAGCGATCGAGGCGGCCAGCCGTGAGGCCGAGTCGGCCTTCGGCGACTCGACGGTCTATCTCGAGCAGGCGGTGATCAAGCCGCGCCACATCGAGGTGCAGATCCTGGCCGACAACGCCGGCAACGTGATCCACCTGCACGAGCGCGACTGCAGCGTGCAGCGTCGCCATCAAAAGGTTGTCGAATTAGCGCCCGCGCCAAACCTTTCCGCCGAGCTGCGGGACAAGATCTGCGCCGACGCCGTCGCTTTCGCCCGGCACATCGGGTACCGCCTTGCGGGCACCGTGGAGTTTCTGCTGGACGAGAGCGGCCACTACGTCTTCATCGAGATGAATCCGCGAATTCAGGTGGAGCACACCGTGACCGAGGAGATCACCGACGTCGATCTGGTGTCCAGCCAGTTGCGCATCGCGTCCGGCGAGACGCTAGACGATCTGGGTCTGCGGCAGGAGGACATCCGGCCACACGGCGCCGCGTTGCAGTGCCGGATCACGACCGAGGATCCGGCCAACGGGTTCCGGCCCGACACCGGCCGGATCAGCACGTACCGCAGCCCCGGTGGCGCCGGCATCCGCCTGGACGGCAGCACCAACCTGGGCGCGGAGATTGGTGCCCACTTCGATTCGATGCTGGTCAAGTTGACCTGCCGGGGTCGCGACTTCCATACGGCGGTGTCCCGCGCCCGCCGCGCGATCGCCGAGTTCCGCATTCGCGGTGTGTCGACGAATATTCCATTCCTGCAAGCGGTTCTGGAGGATCCGGACTTCCAAGCCGGCCGAATCACCACGTCGTTCATCGACGAGCGGCCGCAGCTGCTGACCGCACGCGCATCGGCCGACCGCGGCACCAAGATCCTGAACTATCTGGCCGATGTCACCGTCAACCACCCGCACGGCACCCATCCGTCGAAGGTGTACCCGCACGACAAGTTGCCCGAGGTCGATCTCGAGGTGGCGCCGCCGGCCGGATCCAAGCAGCGGCTAGTCGAGTTGGGGCCCGACGGTTTCGCGCGCTGGCTGCGCGAGTCGCCCGCGGTGGGCGTGACCGACACGACGTTCCGCGACGCGCACCAGTCGCTGCTGGCGACACGGGTGCGCACCAGCGGGCTGATGATGGTGGCGCCGTATCTGGCCCGCACGATGCCGCAGTTGCTGTCGGTGGAGTGCTGGGGCGGTGCGACTTACGATGTGGCGCTTCGCTTCCTCAAGGAGGATCCCTGGGAGCGGCTGGCCACGCTGCGCGAGGCGATGCCCAACATCTGCCTGCAGATGCTGCTGCGGGGCCGAAACACGGTGGGGTACACCCCATATCCTGAACTGGTCACGTCGGCCTTCGTCGAGGAGGCAACCGCCACCGGCATCGACATCTTCCGCATCTTCGACGCGCTCAACAACCTTGACTCGATGCGGCCGGCTATCGACGCTGTCCGCGAAACAGGTTCGGCAATAGCAGAAGTTGCGATGTGCTACACCGGAGACCTGTCCGACCCGGGCGAGCAGCTCTACACGCTCGATTACTATCTCAACCTGGCCGAGCGGATCGTGCAGGCCGGCGCGCACGTGTTGGCTATCAAGGACATGGCCGGACTGTTGCGGCCACAGGCCGCCCACCAATTGGTCAGCGCGCTGCGCAGTCACTTCGACTTGCCGATCCACGTGCACACCCATGACACACCGGGTGGCCAGCTGGCCAGCTATATGGCCGCGTGGCAGGCGGGAGCCGACGCCGTCGACGGAGCTGCCGCGCCGATGGCGGGAACCACCAGCCAGCCCGCGCTGAGTTCGATCGTCGCCGCCACCGCGCACAGCGAGCACGACACCGGCCTGTCGCTCTCGGCGGTATGCGCGCTAGAGCCGTACTGGGAGGCGCTGCGAAAGGTCTACGCCCCCTTCGAATCCGGATTACCGGGTCCGACGGGGCGGGTCTACCACCACGAAATCCCGGGCGGCCAGTTGTCGAACCTGCGGCAGCAGGCGATTGCGCTGGGGCTGGGGGATCGATTCGAACAGGTGGAAGAGGCCTACGCCGGTGCCGACCGCGTGCTGGGCAGGCTGATCAAAGTCACGCCGTCGTCCAAGGTGGTCGGCGACCTGGCGCTAGCTCTGGTGGGCGCCGGGGTGAGCGCTGACGAATTCGCCTCTGAACCAGCGAGATTCGACATCCCGGAATCGGTGCTGGGATTTTTGCGCGGCGAGCTGGGCGATCCGGCCGGTGGCTGGCCGGAGCCGCTGCGCAGCGCCGCGCTGGCCGGCCGTGCGCCCGCCAAGCCGGTCCCGCAGCTCAGCGGAGAGGACGAGGCCGTGCTTGCGCTGACCGGACCCAAACGTCAGGCCACGCTCAACCGGCTGCTATTTCCTGGTCCGACAAAGGAATTCGAGGATCACCGAGAGACCTACGGCGATACGTCGCATCTGTCGGCCAACCAGTTCTTCTATGGACTGCGCCAAGGCGAAGAACATCAGGTGAAACTGGAACGCGGTGTCGATCTGTTGATCGGACTCGAGGCCATCTCCGAACCCGACGAGCGCGGCATGCGCACGGTGATGTGCATCATGAACGGCCAGCTGCGGCCGGTGCTGGTGCGCGATCGCAGCATTGCCAGCACGATCCCGACCGCCGAGAAGGCCGAGCGGGCCAATCCCGACCACATCGCGGCACCATTCGCCGGCGTCGTCACGGTTTCGGTGGCCGAGGGCGATCGGGCGAGCTCCGGCCAGACGATCGCCACCATCGAGGCGATGAAGATGGAAGCTCCGATCACGGCTCCAAGAGATGCCACCGTGGCGCGGGTAGCGGTGTCGAGCACCGCGCAGGTGGAGGGCGGAGATCTGCTGGTGGTGCTGAGCTGACCCGCATTATCGGCGGGGTCGCCGGAGGCCGGCGCATCGCGGTGCCGGCACGGGGAACCCGGCCGACCACCGATCGGGTGCGCGAGTCGCTTTTCAACATCATCTCGTCGCGGCTGGATCTGACCGGCTTGGCGGTGCTGGACCTCTACGCGGGTTCGGGGGCGCTGGGTTTGGAGGCGCTATCCAGAGGCGCGGGGTCCGCCTTGTTCGTCGAGTCCGATCAGCGCACCGCGGCCGTCATCGCACGCAACATCGAGACCCTGGGCCTGCCGGGGGCGACGCTGCGCCGGGGCGCGGTGGCCGTGGTGCTGGCGGGCGGCGCCGCGGCCCCGGTCGATCTGGTGCTGGCCGACCCGCCCTACGACGTCGAGAAAGCCGAGGTTCAGGCGGTCTTGGCAGCGCTCAGCGTGCACGGCTGGGTGGGTGAGACGACCGTCGCGGTGATCGAGCGTGCCGCCGCCGGGCCGCCGCTGACCTGGCCGGACGGCTGGATCAGCTGGCCGGAGCGGGTTTACGGCGACACCCGATTGGAGCTGGCCGAATTTGGCTGACGTGCCCTGCTACCTTGGTCGCTTATGAGCGGCGCCGTATGCCCGGGCTCGTTTGACCCGGTGACGTTGGGCCACATCGACGTGTTCGAACGCGCCGCGGCCCAGTTCGACGAGGTGATCGTCGCGATCCTGAGCAACCCCGCCAAAAAGGGGATGTTCGACATCGACGAACGCGTCGCGATGATCGAAGAGGCGACGACTCATTTGCCGAACTTGCGTGTCGAGGTCGGGCAGGGCCTGGTGGTGGATTTCGTAACGTCGCGCGGCATGACCGCGATCGTCAAGGGGCTGCGCACCGGCACCGACTTCGAATACGAGTTGCAGATGGCGCAGATGAACAAGCACGTCGCCAACGTGGACACATTTTTCGTGGCCACCGCGCCGCAGTATTCGTTCGTGTCGTCGTCGTTGGCTAAAGAGGTAGCGATGCTGGGCGGTGACGTCACGGCGCTGTTGCCGGAGTCGGTGAACCGCCGATTGCGCCAGAGGCGTTCCCGTGAGCGGTGACCCCGGGCCGACGGCTGTCGCGGGGGACTAGCACCAATGAGCTCTGCCGAGCGCGAGTTCGACATCATCGTTTACGGCGCCACGGGTTACTCGGGCAAGTTGACGGCGCAATACCTGGCACGGGTTGCCGGCGACGCCCGCATCGCGCTGGCCGGGCGCTCACGTGAGCGGTTGCTCGCCGCGCGCGAAAGCCTTGGCCGCAGAGCCCACGATTGGCCGCTGATCGTGGCCGATGCAGCACAGCCGGCGCCGGTGCAGGATATGGCGGCCCGCGCCAGGGTGGTCGTGACGACGGTAGGTCCCTACACCACTTACGGCTTGCCGGTGGTGGCGGCGTGCGCGAAGGCTGGGACGGACTACGTCGACCTGACCGGTGAGGTGATGTTCGTCCGGAACAGCATCGACCGGTATCACGAACAGGCCGTCGACACCGGTGCCCGGATCGTCGTCTCGTGCGGATTCGCTTCGATCCCTTCAGATCTCAATGTGTATCAACTCTACCGACGGGCACGCGGCGACGGCGCCGGTGAGCTGTGCGACACCACGCTGGTGTTTCGTTCGTTCTTTCAGGGCGGGGGATCGGGAGGCACCGTCGCCTCGGAGTTCGAGTCGATGCGCACCGCGTCCAGCGATCCCGAGGCCCGCCACCAGATGGACGACCCGTATACGCTGACCCCCGACCGAGGTGCCGAACCCGATCTCGGCCCCCAGCATGACTTTGTATGGCGCCGGGGCAGTCGGATCGCGCCCGAGCTTGCCGGCTTCTGGCTGGGTGGCCTGGTGTGGGCGCCGCACAACACTCGAGTGGTACGGCGCAGCAACGCATTACAGAACTGGCCTTACGGCAGGAGGTTTCGTTACTCGGAGACCATGAGCCTGGGGAAGTCCTTCGCCGCACCGGTCGCCTCCGGGGTGGTTACCGGGACACTGGCGGGTGCGTTTGCGTTGGGCACCAGGCACTTCAGCCGAGTGCCGCAGCGATGGTTAGCGCCCTTGGCAAGGCCAGGGACCGGACCGGGCGAGAAGATGCGCGAACGCGGCCACTACACGGCACAGACGTACACCACCACGACGTCCGGTGCTCGGTACCTGGGGACCTTCGCGCAGCAGCTGGACGCGTACAGCGGGACCGGGGTGCTGCTCGCCGAGTGTGGTCTGGCGCTGGCGTTCGATCGCGGTCGGCTCTCCGACTTGCGGGGCGTGCTCACGCCCGCCGCGGCGATGGGCGACGCTTTGCTGACCCGGCTACCGGCCGCCGGGGTATCGATGAACACGGTCCGGCTGAGCTGAACCGCGCCGCTCTCAGCGCGGCGCCGGCCCCGCGAGCAAGCGATCCGCGAGTTCAACGGCGAAGTGCCGGGTCTGCTCGAGCTGATAGGGCTGGACGTTGGTCGCGGGAATCGGCACGCCGAAGTATCGGTCACGGTATCGGCCGGACCGCAGGTAGCTGATCATCGAGAGCCCGGAGGCGAACTGCCCGCCGAGGTATTCGAAGTGGATGCCGCCCAAATACTGTCCGCCGCGCTTTTCCCCGAGTTTGCGCGCCTGCGCGAAATTCCCGCGCCAGTAGCGACGGCACACGCAGAACGCGGCGAAGGGTGTGCCGGCGAGCAGCTTGCCTGCCTCGTCGGATTTCAAGAAGGTGCGCATCGGCATGTTCATGGTGAACCACCATGTCGATGATCCGATGCAGACCAGGTCGTAGTTCCCGTTTCGCACCTCGTCCGGGGTTCGGATTTCCCCGGCGGCGCGGCGGGCTTGGGCGGGAAGCATGCTGAGTAGATCGAGCATCGCGTGGCGTAGCGGGACGCGCGAGAAGCGCTGTGCCCAACGATGATCGGTGAACTCGATCCGGGCTTTGTCTACCTGGAAGCCACGCTCACTGAAAACCTCTCCCGCAGCTTCCAGCACCCGCAGCGCCTGCCCGGTGAACGTGTAGTAGAGGAGCAGCACCCGAGGCCGGCGGCCGGCGGCTTCATCGGAAGTCATCGCGTTAACGTAACTAAAAATTAGTCGCGGAGCTGTGTTTTCATTCCGTGACCGGAATACGCTGATCAGCCAGTCTTACCGAGTCCGATCCTTCGGCTTCCGAAGGCCGCCGAGGGCCTTGCCCGCGGTGACCACACTTGTTGCCTCGAATCACTTTTCGACGCGTATCCCAGGTCAGTACCGTACATTCCTTAATGAAAACCATTATCACCAAGGAGACGCCCGCCATCCGGATCGCCGGCCAGAGCTGCGCCCGGCGGGGGTGAGGGCGTTGTTGCGCGCTGCACGAATGCCGCGGTCTAAGCGCTGAGGGGGAATGATGCTGGATTTTGCGTTGCTGCCGCCGGAGGTGAATTCGGCCAGGTTGTACGCCGGTCCTGGGTCGAGGCCATTGTTGGCGGCCGCTGTCGCCTGGAGGTCGATTGCGGCTGAAATGCGTTCTGCAGCAATCGATTATGATTCGGTGATCAGGGAGCTGATCACGGTGGGCTGGCACGGCCCGTCGTCAGCGTCGATGTTGGCCGCGGCCGTACCCTTTATGACTTGGCTGAACACTACGGCGGCTCAGGCCGAGCAGGCCGGTGCGCAGGCCGATGCGGCGGCGATGGCTTTTGAGGCCGCGTATGCGATGACGGTGCCCCCGCCGGTCGTCGTGGCCAACCGCACGCTGCTGGCGAACCTGGTGGCCGGCAACGTTGTTGGGCAGAACTCCCCGGCGATCGCGGCGACTGACGCCGAATACGCCGACATGTGGGCTCGGGATGCCGAGGCGATGGGCGACTATGCCACCGCCTCGAACTCCGCGGCACAGATGACGCCGTTCACGTCGCCGCGCACGAACACCACCCCCGACGCGGTGGCCAGACAGAATCAGACGGTCAATCAGGCCGCTAATTCGGCGGCCGACGCGGATGCCGCGCCCACGTCGGGATCGTTTATCGACTATCTGACCGGCTTGTTGGACGGGTCGAACAACACCGCGCTGGGCAGCTTCCTGGGAAGCAACTTCTTCAGCAACGACATCCTCAACGGCATCATCGCCGGTGGTCCGTTCAACCCGCAGTCCATCATTGGGACGGCAGTGGGTTCGATGGCGACACGCGCCACGACGTTGTCGGGTCTAGAGGACTTCGCTTTTGGCGCCGAGGTCGGCGGGAATGCCGCGCTGGCGTCGAGCACGGCCGGTTCGGCGGGCCTTACTTCCGCTTCTGCCGGCGTGGGCAACGCACATCTGGTGGGTTCCATGTCGGTGCCGCAGAGCTGGGCCTCGGCCGCCAGTATCACCCCCGGCCAAGCCGCGGCACCGGTCAGCGGCCTTGGCGATATCGGCTCCGCCGGGGCGCCGGCGGCGGGCGGGCCGGGAGGCGTGGCAGGGCCGCTGGGCGGCAACGGCCGCCGACTGCGCCGCGCTATCCCGCGCTATGGGGTTCGTCCCGTCGTCATGCCCCGGCCGCCGGCCGCCGGTTAAGAGACTTCAGGAGAAGATGTCATGCTGAATTTTGGAGCATTGCCGCCGGAGATCAACTCGGCCAAAATGTATGCCGGCCCCGGGCCGGGGTCATTGTTGGCCGCTGCGGCCGCGTGGAATGTCATGGCTGCTGAGATACGTTCCGCAGCAACCAATTACGACGCGGTGATCAAGTCGCTCGTCAGTGAGAGCTGGCTGGGTCCGGCGTCGGCGAAGATGGCGGCGGCGATCGGCCCGTATCTGGCCTGGTTGGACACCACCGCAATCCAGGCTGAGCAGGCCGGCGCGCAAGCCAACGCGGCCGCGGCCGCTTTCGAGGCCGCATTCGCCGCGACGGTGCCCCCACCGCTCGTCGCGGCCAACCGCGCCCTGCAAGCAAAGCTGTTGGCGGGAAACATCTTCGGCCAGAACACTGCAGCGATCGCGGCCACCGATTCCCAATACGGCGAGATGTGGGCGCAAGATACCTCCGCGATGACCAGCTACACCAGCGCCTCACGCGCGGCCAGCCAAATGACGCCGTTCAGCCAACCGCGGTCCGACACCACTCCGGACGCAACGGCCCTGCAGGCCAACGCGGTTCTCGGCGCCAGCAACGACGCGGGTGCTGACGCCGCCGCGGCTCCTCAGCCGACCAGCATCTGGGACTGGCTCGGTCTGTCGCCCAATTCGAACACGTCGACCACCGGACTTGCCGGCATCATGAACTTCTTCAGCAACTCCAATCCGAATCTGATCGGAGCCTTCGTCAACAACGCCTCGGTCTCCGGGGTGTCCAACGGGTTCACCACCAACGGAATTCTGAACCCGACGACTTTCGTCGATTCGCAGGTGTCGCTGAATTCCCTGGGCGCGGTTGGGGCAACCACATCGGGACTGGAGGATCTGGCCGCCGGTCTTGGTGGTAGCGCGTCGCTGGCCTCAGCGGTGAGCGTGCCCGGCGCCGCGGCGACAGCGGGGCTGGGGCAGGCGAGTCTGCTAGGCGCCCTATCGGTGCCTCCGACTTGGGCCGGCAGCGGCGCAACGGTCAGCACAGTCGCGGCGACGACTCAGGTGGGCGCCGGGGCATACCACAGCTTTGGCGCCGCCACCCCGATGGTGATGGAAGAGGCTGGGGCAGTGGGCATGCCGGGGGTGCCCCTGGTTGGTCTGCCCGGTTCGCACGAGGACGAGTTCGCCGATCCGATCTATGGGTTCCGCCCCCGCGTCGTCGGACGCCCACCTGCGGCCGGGTGACGACAGCTATGAAAGTCCCACCGCTGCTGGCCGGCGCCCTGGTGGTAATCGCTGTGGCCGCACCGGCACACGCCGACCCCGATGACGACGCCTTCCTGGCCGCGCTCAACCAGGCGGGCATCACCTTCCGCGACCCCGACCACGCCATCAAAGCGGGCCAGAAGGTATGCGACTTGGCCAGCTCGGGAACCTCACAACTCGACATCGTCCGAGACATCCGCGACCTCAACCCCGCATTCACGATGGCCAGCGCCGCCAAATTCGCCAAAGCCGCCGCCAGCATCTATTGCCCCGAACTCCTGTCCACCGACAGCGCAGCCACCGACCCCAGCGCCGGAAGTTAGCCGTGGAAGCGCCAATTCGTCGTGCCCGCCCGCGACTATGCACGTTGTCAATCGCACCCCGAGCGGTTGGATGCGAACGCCACAATCGCGTGCTAGCGTCGCGAATATTAATGAAAATGATTGCCAATAAGCTGGAATGGAGAACGGTGCGATGGCAGGTCGACCTGGTCAACGCCGGTTAGCGGCATTGGTAGCGATGCACCTAGTCGCGATACTGGGCGCGGTTGCGTGTAGCAGCGGCAACGTGTCGCAATCCGGACCCACCAGCACGGGCAGCGCCAGCGCCGGTGCCAGGCTTGTGGTTGTTGCCACGATAAACGCGTGGGGCAGCATCGCCGCGCAGCTGGGGGGTGACCGGGTGACGGAGACCAGTATCATCACCAACCCCAACACCGACCCGCACAGCTATGACCCGTTGGCTGCGGATGCACGCATGGTTGCCGACGCGAAGGTGGTAGTCGAAAACGGTATCGGGTACGACACCTGGGTCGACAAAATGCTTGTGTCCGACCCGAATCCGAACCGCGCCGTGGTCAACGTCGGCGACACCGTTGGAGTCGCCGCGGGCGGAAACCCGCATCAGTGGTACTCGCCTGGCTCGGTAACCAAGGTTGCCGATGCGATCACCGCCGCCTACAAGAAGGCCGACCCGAGCGACTCGGGATATTTCGATCAGCGCAACCAGCAGTTCCTCAACCAGGGCCTGTCCAACTACCGCAGCTTAATCGCCAGCATCAGGGCCAAATACGCTGGGACACCCGTCGGCGCCAGCGAGTCGATCTTTTCCCCGCTCTCGGATGCGTTGGGGCTCAATCTGATTACGCCGCCGGAGTTTCTCAAGGCAATCAGTGAAGGCACCGATCCCTCGCCGGCGGACAAGGCGACCATCGACCACCAGATCGCCGCCAAATCGCTCAAGGTGTACGTGTTGAACACCCAAAACAACACCCCGGATGTGCAGGCCCAAGTCGACGCGGCCACGAAACAGGGAATTCCCGTCACAACGGTGACCGAGACACTGTCGCCGATAAACGCGTCGTTTCAGGATTGGCAATCCGCACAGTTGTCTGGCCTGGCCGATGCTCTGCATAGCGCAACAGGAAAGTAGATGACCGGCGCGGGCCCTGTCGACGCCAGCCAGCACGTTGCCCCCGCGCCGGTGGCCCGCGAGATCAGCGTCCGGATGCGCGGCGCGTCAGCCGTGGTGGGTGGCAAGACGGTGTGGTCGGACGTCTCCCTCGATCTCGCCGCCGGGGAATTCGTCGCGGTACTCGGACCGAATGGCTGCGGGAAGTCAACGCTACTCAAGGTCCTATTGGGGCTAACACCTTCGCACGGCATGGTTGAGGTGCTAGGAGCGCGCCCTGGCCGACGCAACAAGCTGATCGGTAATCTGCCGCAACGACGCGCGTTCGACGCCAGCGTACGCATCCGCGGCGTCGACGTGGTTTCCCTGGGATTGGATGGCGCGCGCTGGGGAACGCCCGTGCCGGGACTGGCCCGCCTGCTGGCCCCGCGCCGGTGTGCGCAGCGGCGAAGACGGCTTGAGCATGTGATCGAAGTGGTCGGCGCCGCTGACTATGCCCGGCGCCCGATCGGTCGCTGCTCCGGTGGTGAACAGCAGCGGTTGCTGATCGCGCAGGCTCTGATCCGCCAGCCGGAACTGCTGTTGCTCGACGAGCCGCTCGACAGTCTCGACGTACCCAGCCAGGCCGGGATCAGCGCTTTGGTGGGCGATATCTGCCGCCGAGAGGGTGTGACCGTTCTGATGGTGGCCCACGACGTGAATCCGGTCCTGCCATACCTCGATCGCGTTATCTACATCGCCCGCGGGTCGGCCGTGATCGGAACGCCCGAGGTGGTGATCACCGCCGAGCAGCTCAGCGCGCTCTACGGCGTCCCGATCGAAGTGCTCCACGACCGGGCGGGTCACCTGTTCGTCGTCGGGCAACCCGGCGTTCGTCCCACCCAGATCGCCGGAGCGCGTGCATGAATCCGCAGCTGACCTGGAATCTGATCGCCGACGTGCAGCAGATGTTGGTGTACCCGTTCATGGTCACCGCGTTGCGCGCCGGCACCGTCGTCGCCGTCCTAGCCGGTGTCGTTGGATGGGTGATGGTGCTACGCAAGGAAAGCTTCGCCGGGCATACCCTGGCCGTCGTCGGCTTCCCCGGCGCCGCCGCGGCGGCCTGGCTGGGCGTAGCCACCGGCTACGGTTACTTCGCGGCCAGCATCGGTGCTGCCGCGGCAATTACATTGCTGCCCAAGTCAACTCAGACGGGCAGGCCGAGCCTGGGCGAGGAGTCCGCTGGGATCGGCACGATTCAAGCTTTCGCGATGGCGACGGGGTTTCTGTTCGTCAGCCTCTATCACGGATTCCTGTCGGGTTTGACGAATCTACTGTTCGGCACCATCGCCGGGGTCAGCTCCCAGCAGCTTGACGTACTGCTCCTCGCGGCGCTGGTGTGCCTGATCGTGCTGGCCGCGATCGGGCGGCCACTGCTGTGGGCGTCGATCGACCCCGATGCCGCCACTGCCAACGGAGTCCCGACTCGATTCGTCGCCGCGCTGTTCCTCCTGGTGCTCGGTGCTGCCGCGGCCGGCGCCAGTCAGATCACGGGCAGCCTACTGGTATTCGCGCTGCTGGTGGCCCCGTCTGCGGCCGCTTTCCACTTCACCGCCCGTCCCGCGATGGGCATCGCGCTGTCCGTCATCTTCGCGGTCACCGTGACCTGGCTGGGTATCGGCTGCGCGTTCTATTCTCCGTTTCCAATCGGGTTCTGGGTTAGCAGTTTCGCGTTCGGCGTCTACTTGCTGGCCGTTTGCTACCGCGCGAGTGTCGAACGGAGCCAGCAGCGATTCGATCGACGGCGCTCCCCGGCCTGCACCACGGTGGCCGCATGACCGTCAGCGACAAGCAGGCCAGCGCGTCGGGCCCACTGACCGGCCTCGCGAACATGCTGTCCCACCCCTTCATCAGTCACGCGCTGGTGGCCGGGACCGCGGTGGCGATCGTGTGCGGGTTGGTCGGCTACTTCCTGGTGCTGCGCGGCCAGGTATTCGCCGGCGACGCCCAAGGGCACATCGCGTACACCGGGGCGATGGCCGCTCTGGTGGCCGGCTTGGATCCCCGAATCGGATTGTTTGCCGCCACGATCGTGGCCGGAGTCGCGCTGGGCATGATCAACCGTCGCGGCGCGGACGACGTCGCGATCGGCTCGTTCTTCTCCTGGATACTCGGGTTGGGCGCGCTGTTCTTGACCTACTACACCACTCACGGCAGCGGCCACAACGGCACTGCCAACGTGAATGTCTTGTTCGGCAGCATCTTTGGGATCAATGACCAAGCTCGAACCCTTGCAGTGGTCGTCGCCGCCGGATTAGGCGCCGTGCTGATCTCGATTGCGCGCCCGCTGCTGTTCGCCACGATCGATGCGGGCATCGCCCAGACCGCCGGCGTGCCCACCAGGCTGCTAAGCACGCTTTTTTTGGTCATCGTCGGGGTCACGGTCGCCGAGGCGACTCAGATCATCGGCGCGCTTGTCGTGCTCGGCCTGCTCGCGGCACCGGGAGCCGCCGCCGCGCGGCTGACCACTCGACCCTGGCGCGGGTTCTGGCTGTCCGCGGTCTTGGCCACCGCCGCGATCTGGATTGGCGTCACCATCGCCTACGCCGTTCCCGCGGCGCCGGCGACCTTCACCATCATGAGCACGGCCACCACGATCTACCTGGTCGCCGAAGTAATCGGTGCCCGAGACCGCCAGCCGCGGCATACACCGGCGGCCCAGTAACGCAACAAATCGGCAGGAGTGCAACGATGCCCGTGCCGCGGGTGCTACACCGGACCCGAATAACCGCCCAGCAACGAGCCGTGCTCGACCTGCTGCAGCGCAGCGACCGCTTCCGGGGTGCCCAACAACTCCATCTCGATCTCCGTCAACGGCACGGCGTCCAGATCGGGCTGGTCACCGTGTATCGAATTCTGCACCTGTTCGCCGACATGGAAATCACCGAGACCCAGCGCGCCGAAGATGGCGAGATGCTTTATCGGCTGCGCACCACACCCGGGCATTGCCACTACCTGCTGTGCCGACGGTGCGGGCGTGCGATCGCGTTCACCACCGACGAAATTGAAGATTTTACAAGTCAACTCGCTCAGCGACACCGCTACACCGACATCGCCCACCAGATCGACTTCTACGGAACCTGCCCACGATGCACCGAAAGTTGATCGGGGCTTCGCAGTTGGCTGCCGCCCGTTGTGATGCGTAGCGGTCCTGGTTGGGTCTAATGATGGTGTTGCTGATCGGGTTTCGGGTCGGGGCCACCGCCCATCATCCGCAGCATCGGCATGCCGCCAGAAGTTACGAACCGGATGATTAGCACCGCCGCGCAAACCAGGAACGCGATGTTGAGCCAGGTGGTGTAGTTCCAGGAGATCGACGCTTCCATGACCGTGGCGTTGCGCTGGTGGGGGATGAGATCGGTTGTCCCGAATATCAATTCGACCAGGTATCCGGCGACGACCATGGCCAGGTAGAAGGTGCCCAGGATGGTCAGCATCATCTTGGTGCCGTAGTACTTTCGGTAGATGTTCAGGATCGGCAGGATGATCAGGTCGGCGAAGATGAAGGCGACGACACCGCCGAAGCTGATACCGCCGTTCCAAAGCACCGCTGCCAGCGGCACGTTGCCGATCGAGCAGACGAAGGACACGATCGCCACGACGGGGCCGACGATCGGTCCCCACACCGTCGCAAGGTCGGGGTGATTGGCTAGAAAGAAACTCTGCCAAAAGGTTTCGGGAACCCAGGCCGCGATGGCGCCCGCGATCAACAAGCCCAGCACCAGGTCGCGCAGGATCGCCAGCCATTCCATCACGAACACATGCGAAACCGAGGTGAAACCCTCCGGGGAGAACACCCGCTGCCAAAACGACCCGTCCCGTTGGATCGACATGTCCATGGCGGCATGGCCTTCCATCGAGCCGGCGATTCCCCGCTCGGCTTGCTCGCGTGCGGCGTCGACGAGTCGCGAGCGCACGAACAGCCGGAACAGGACGGCCAACACGACGATCATGATCGGGCCGCCGACGAACTCCGCGGCGGCGAACTGCCAGCCCATCAACAGGGCCAGGATGATGCCCAGCTCCACCACGAGGTTGGTGGAGCCGATCTCGAATGCCATCGCGGCGGTGAAGTTGGCGCCCTTGCGGAATAGCGACCGGGCCAACGCCACCGCGGCGTACGAGCATGAGGACGACGCCGCACCGAGCCCGGCCGCCACCGCCAGGGTGCGCGGCCGGTCGTCGCCCATCAGGCTCACGATCGTCGAGCGACGCACCACCGCCTGCACCACCGCCGACAGGATGAAGCCCAGGATCAGCGCCCAGGTGATCTCCCACGTCATCGACCCCGCCAGCGCTAGGGCATGGCCGACGGCCGCGAGCACTTTGCCTGTCACTGGGGCCTCCGCAGGGGTTGCGTGATGGGAGTGATTATCGCGTATCGGTCCCGGTGGCGCCCGCTTCTCGGCCAGGCCGAACCGCGTCGAGGCGGTTGATGAAGTGCCTGGTCAGCGCCTAGAGTGAGGTCGCGACCAGGCAATTGCACCCATTCCCGCGCCGGTCTTGGGCCGGGCGTTTAAGCTTGGGCGGTTCGTATTTTTCCGTGTCGATACCCGGATTAGTGGTTCTGCGAGCGCTGCTACGGGGGTTCCGTTGCGCGTATCGACATTCTGGTGATGCTTGGGGAGCATCACCGGATGAACTGAGACGAGGTATGAACGGCGATGCAGTCGCGTGTCACGCCCATTGCGGTGATTGGAATGGGCTGCCGGCTCCCCGGCGGTATCGACTCACCTGACGCGTTCTGGCAAGCGCTGCTGCGCGGCGAGGACTTGGTCACCGACATACCACCCGACCGGTGGGACGTCGAGGACCACTACGACCCCGAACGCGGCGTCCAGGATCGGTCGGTGTCGCGGTGGGGCGGCTTCATCGACGACGTCGGCGGATTCGACGCCGCGTTCTTCGGCTTCGGGGAACGCGAGGCGACGGCCGTCGACCCGCAGCACCGGCTGCTGCTGGAGACGTCCTGGGAAGCGATCGAGCATGCCGGAATCGTTCCGGCCGCACTGAGCGGCTCGCGAACCGGAGTGTTCGTGGGGCTGTGTCAACAGGACTACACGCTGATGACCGGGGACGCCGGAGTGCTCGGCGACGCCTACGGCTACACCTGCACGCCGTTCAGCATGGCTTCGGGGCGAATCGCCTACGGGCTGGGGCTGCTGGGGCCGGCCATCACGATGGACACCTCGTGCTCGTCAGGTCTGCTCGCCGTGCACCTGGCCTGCCAGAGCCTGGATAGCGGCGAGAGTGATCTCGCCCTGGCCGGCGGCGCGATGCTGGTGCTGGACCCGCGGGTGTCCACCTCGGCATCCGGGCAGGGCATGCTCTCGCCCACCGGCCGCTGCCACACGTTCGACGTCGCCGCCGACGGTTTCGTCCGTTCCGACGGTTGCGCGGTGGTGATGCTCAAGCGCCTGTCCGACGCGCAGCGCGATGGCGACCGGATCCTGGCGGTAGTACGCGGCTCGGCAGCCAATCAGGACGGCCGTTCCGAAACGATCACGACGCCATCGTCGGATGCCCAGGCCGCCGTCTACCGGGCGGCATTGGACTGTGCCGGAGTGGACCCGAAGACCGTCGGCATGGTGGAAGCGCACGGCACCGGAACCCCGAAGGGCGACCCACTCGAATTCACGAGCCTCACCGAGGTTTACGGTGCCGCGGGCAACCGCGTCGCGCTGGGATCGGCCAAGGCCAATGTGGGCCACACCGAGGCGGCCGCCGGCGCCGTCGGGTTGGTCAAGGCGGTGCTCGGACTGCGGCACGGGGTGGTGCCGCCGATGGCGCACTTCAGCCGGCTGCCTGACGAGCTGAAGCAGATCGACACCGGATTGTTTGTGCCACAAGAGGTCACGCAGTGGCCGGACAAGGGCGACGGTCCGCGCCGGGCCGGCGTGACGTCGTTCGGAATGTCGGGCACCAATGTGCACGCCGTGCTCGAACAGGCGCCCGAGGCGCCAACCGGCGTAACGGAAACCCCCGGGGCCGGACCGCTGTTCTTCGGATTGTCCTCGACGTCTGCCGACGAGTTGCGCCGCACCGCGCGGCGGCTGGGCGACTGGCTGGACGCCAACAAAGCGGGACTTTCCGCTGCCGACTTGGCCTATACCTTGGCGCGACGGCGTGGGCACCGGACCGTGCGCACCGCGGTGGCAGCGGACAACCTCGACGGCTTGCGTGCCGGGCTGCGTGAAATCGCGGACGGTGCAACGCCTTACCTGCCGACCGCGGGGCACGACGACCGCGGGCCGGTGTGGATCTTTTCCGGTCAGGGCTCGCAGTGGGCGGCGATGGGCGCGGAACTGCTGGCCAACGAGCCGGCGTTCGCCGCAACCGTCGCGCAAGCCGAGCCGTTGATCGCGGCGGAGTCCGGCTTTTCGGTCACCGAGGCAATGTCGGCGCCCGAGACGGTGACCGGTATCGGGCGGGTGCAGCCCACCCTGTTCACCTTCCAGGTGGCGATGGCCAACGCCATGTTGGCCTACGGCGTGGCGCCCGGCGCGGTCATTGGGCATTCGATGGGGGAGATCGCGGCAGCCGTCGTCGCCGGCGCTCTGTCGCTGGAAGACGGCGTCAAGGTGATCTGCCGGCGCTCCGCGTTGATGTCGCGGGTCGCGGGTGCCGGAGCGATGGCCTCGGTGGAGTTGCCTGCCCAGCAGGTGCGAGACGAATTAGCCGCCCGTGGCATCACCGACGTCGTGGTAGCGGTAATCGCCTCGCCGAACTCGACCGTGATCGGCGGAGCCGGCCGGCCGGTGCGGGATCTGGTCGCCGAATGGGAAGCCCGCGAGGTGATGGCGCGCGAGGTGGCCGTGGACGTCGCGTCGCACACGACTGCGGTCGACCCGATCCTCGCCGACTTGGCCGAAGGGCTCGCGGATCTCACCCCGATGACGCCTAGCGTGGCGTATTACTCTGCGACACTGGATGATCCGCGTAGTCAGCCGGCTTTTGACGCCGACTACTGGGTAAGCAACCTGCGGCAGTCGGTGAAGTTCGCTGCCGCGGTGCAGGCTGCCCTGGACGACGGTCACCGGGTGTTCGGCGAACCGTCGCCGCATCCGCTGCTGACCCGTGCGGTGGAACAGACGGCCGGCGCTGCCGACATCACCGCGGCGGCCCTGGCCGGTATGCGGCGTGAGCAGCCGATGCCGCACGGACTGCTCGGCTTCCTGACGGATCTCTACAGTGCCGGCGCCGCAATCGATTTCTCCGTGCGGTATCCGGCCGGGCAGCTGGTGGACGCCCCGCTGCCGACCTGGACCCGCCAACGGCTGCTCGTCGAATCCAGCGGATCGGCGGCGCGGGATCAGTCCGCGATCGCGGTGCACCCGCTGCTGGGCGCGCATGTCCGGTTGCCGGAGGAGCCTGAACGCCATGCCTGGCAAGGCGAGATCGGCACCGCGGCATTGCCGTGGCTGGCGGATCATCAGGTGAACGGCGTCGCGGTGTTCCCGGGCGCCGGCTTCTGCGAGATGGCGCTGGCGTCTGCTGCCGAGATACTCGGCACCGACGCCGAGGTGCGCGATGTCCGGTTCGAGCAGATGTTGCTGATGGATGACGAAACCCCGGTCAGCGCCGTGGCTTCGGTGAAGGACGCCGGCGTCGCCGACTTCATCGTGGAGACCGAGCGCGACGGCGAACGCACCCGGCGGGCGACCGCGGTGCTGCGCACGGCGCAGGACGAACCACCACCGCGGCACGACATCGCCGCCCTGCTGGCCACCCACCCGCACCGGACCGACGGTGCCGCGGTGCGACGCCTGTTCGCCGAACGCGGCGTCGACTACGGCCCGGCCTTCACCGGTTTGGTGTCGGCGCACAATGCGGAAGGCAAGAGCCGCAGCGTTGTCGTCGAAGTCGAGTTGCCCCGGGCGGTCCGGACGCAACAGGGGAGTTACGGCGTTCATCCCGCGCTGCTGGATGCCTGCTTCCAGGCGGTGCTGGCGCACCCGGCCGTCAAGGATGCTTCGCAAGTGGGACTGTTGTTGCCGCTGAGCGTGGGCCGGCTGCGCCGGTATGCCCCGATGCGAGCTACCCGCTACTGCCAGCTGCGCATCGTCTCGGCCAGTGAGTCGGCCCTCGAGGTCGATCTGGATCTGCTGGACGAGACCGGCGAGGTTCTGCTGGCCGCCCACGGCCTGCGAATGGCGGCCAGTGGCGGCGGCGCCGACCACCTGATGGCCGAGCGGCTGCTGACCGTCGAGTGGCAGCAGCAGACGCTGCCGGCGGTACCCGAGCGGGCGGTGGGAAGTTGGTTGCTGATCAACACCGCCGAGACCGACCTGCTGGAGTCCAGGCTCACGGACGCACTGAAATCCCTTGGTGCACAACCCACGACCCTGAGCTGGACGGAGCAGTCCGACCACTGCGCCAACACCGCACAGCTGTCCGCCGCGGTGCGTGGCGGTCTCGAAGGCGTGGTGATCGTGTGCCCGCCGCCCGCCGGCCAGCCCGACGAGCAGGGTCTGGTGGCCGGCCGCGAGCAGGTGCGCCATGTGGTCCGGATGATTCGGGAGTTGCCGGAACTGTCGGCCGAACCGCCGCGGCTGTTCGTCCTGTCCCGGCGGGCCCAGATCGTCTTGGCGGACGACGACCCCAACCTGGTGCAGGCCGGACTGCGTGGCCTGTTGCGAGTGGTCGGCGCGGAGAACCCGCAGCTGCAAACCACCCAGATCGATCTGCAGGACGACGGTGACATCGAACAGGTGGCCCAGGAGCTGCTGTCCGGTTCGCCCGAGGACGAGACCGCCTGGCGTGGCGGCCAGCGATACACGGCACGGCTGCGCTGCACACCGCTGGGAGCCGAAGAACGCCGAACCACCACGGTCAACCACGAATCCGACCAGCTGCGCGCGGTGGTCCGCCACCCCGGCGACCTGCACACGATGGAGTTCGTCGCCTTCGACCGCAAGACACCGGAGCCGGGCCAGGTCGAGATCGCGGTCGACGCGTCCAGCGTTAACTTCGCCGAAGTCCTTGCGGCCCTTGGCCGCTACCCTGACCTGGAGGGCGAGCCACACCAGTTGGGATTTGACCTCGGTGGTGTGGTGACCCGAGTCGGTGACTCCGTCACCGATCTGGTGGTCGGCGACCGGGTGGGCGGCTTCTCCGGATTCGCCAACGGCAGCTGGGGCACGTTCGTCACCTGCGATGCCCGGCTCGTCGCCGCGCTGCCGCCGGCCGTCACCACGGTCGCGGCCGCCGCCGCGGCAACCGCGTACGGCACCGCGTGGTACGGGCTGTGCGAACTGGCCCGAATCTCGGCCGAGGACAAGGTGCTGATCCACTCGGGCTCGGGCGGCGTCGGTCAGGCCGCGATCGCAATCGCGAAGATGGTGGGCGCGCAAATCTTCGCCACCGCGGGCAGCCAGGAGCGGCGGGCCCTGTTGCGGGACATGGGCATTGACCACGTCTACGACTCGCGTAGCACCGCGTTCGCCGATGAGATCCGCCGCGACACCGACGGCTATGGCGTGGACATCGTGCTCAACTCATTGACCGGTGCGGCCCAGCGCGCCGGAATCGAGCTGCTGGCCTACGGTGGGCGGTTCGTCGAGATCGGCAAGCGCGATATCTACGCTGACGCCCGGCTGGGGCTGTTCCCGTTCCGCCGCAACCTCACCTTCTACGCCGTCGACTTGGCGTTGCTTACCCACACCCATCCGCGGCGCGTGCAAGAGCTGCTGCGCACGCTGTACCAGCGGATCGCGGATGGCGACCTGCCGGCTCCGGCCTGCACCGAATATCCGCTGTCGCAGGCGGCTACGGCGATCCGGGTGATGAGCGGTGCCGAGCATACCGGCAAATTGGTGCTCACCGTGCCGCGCTTCGGGCAGACCCGCGCGGTGCTGCCGCCGGAACAGGCTCCGGTGTTCCGCAAGGACGGCGCCTACATCGTCACCGGCGGCCTGGGTGGCCTCGGACTGTTCCTGGCCGGCCAGATGGCCAAGGCGGGTTGTGGGCGGATCGTGCTGACCGCGCGTTCGGTCCCAACTGCCAAGGCGCGCCAGGCAATTGAGCGGCTGCGCGCCAACGGGACCGACGTCGTCGTGGAGAGCGGCAACATCGCCGAGGCCGAAACCGCCGCCCAGGTGGTGGCCGCGGCGACCGCGACCGGGCTTCCGTTGCGCGGAGTGCTGCATGCCGCCGCCGTGGTCGAAGACGCCGTCCTGGCCAATATCACCGACGAGCTGATCGACAAGGACTGGGCGCCAAAGGTCAACGGCGTGTGGAACTTGCATCACGCGACGGCCGAACAGCCGCTGGACTGGTTCTGCTCCTTCTCGTCGGTGGCGGCGCTGTTCGGCTCGGCCGGACAGGGTGCCTACGCCGCGGCGTCGAGCTGGCTGGACGCGTTCACCCACTGGCGCCGCAGCCAGGGTCTTCCGGCGAACACGATCGCGTGGGGGGCGTGGGGCGAGATCGGCCGCGCCACCTTCCTGGCGGCCGGCGGTCGCACCACGATGATCGCGCCGGACGAGGGGGCGCAGGCGTTCGAGACGTTGTTGCGTTACGACCGCGGCTACACCGGCTACGTGCCGACGACGGGTGCGCCGTGGTTGGCTGCACTGGTTGCGCGCAGCCCGTTCGCCGAAGCGTTCCAGGACTCCGGCGACCAGCATGGGGCCGAAAGTTCGGCGCTGCGTGCCGAATTGCGGACGCTGTCGCCAAACGAGTGGCCGGCCCGGCTGCGCCGCCTGATCGCGGATCAGACCGGCTTGATTCTGCGCCGTGCGATCGACCCCGACCGTCCGTTCGCCGAGCACGGCCTGGACTCGCTGGGCAACCTCGAATTGCGGACCCGCATCGAAGCCGAGACCGGAATCCGCGTCACCCCGAAGACCATCGCCACCTTCAACTCCGCACGTACGTTGGGGCAGCACCTGTCGGAGGCGCTGGCAGCAGAAGAGGGTCAGCCGCCTTCGTAGCCGGGTGGCACTGGGTCGTGGTTACTCCACGACCCAGCTGTCCTCCTCGGCGAGCAGTGAACAGAGCAGTGAATGTATTGCCTCCAGCGGCTTTTCCCGCCCGGGCAGGTGCGCATGGTGCTCGATGAACAGCCGGCCCGCGAAACTTCCGCAGCTGTAGAGGTCCACGGGGGCGCGGGTCGGGAACCATAGTTCGCTCGCGAAGTCGTCCAGCTCCATGTCCGGCGGTGTGCGCAGCGCAGGGATGGTGCCGGTGTCGGTGCACAGCACCACCGGGGGCAGGCCCGCCGGTGTGCCCTGGTATTGCAGGTTGAAATGCAGCGCGGATTGCTGAATCACACCGTCGGACAGGTCCGTCCGGAACGAGTCCACGATGCCGCGGGCCAGCTCGACGAGGTCGGTGTCCGGCCTGATCTCGGCCAGGTAGGTCGCCACCCCCAGCGGCAGCGTGCTGCCGGTGAGACTCACCGGGGGCGACAGCAGATAGCGCAGATCAACCGGATAGATGTAGGGAATCGGAATGTGCGGGGTCTTGCGCAGTTCCCATTCCGCCAACAGGATCGCCGCGGCCACCACGGAGTTAAGGCTGAGCTGATTGGCCAAACCGAACTCCACCAGTTCGGCGGTCTCTTCCTCGGAGAACCGGATCCGGGCGATCGGAATCGGTTGGATTGAATCCGGATCCGCCATCTCGGGTGGCTTCTCCTGGGCCGGCAAGTCGTAAGCGAACAGCGCCTTGAACAGCTTTTCGAGCCCGGACCGCTGTTGCTTGGTCACACCACGCTGTTCGAGCAACAGCTCCAGCGCCTCGGGTGCGGGTTGCGGAGTCCTCGGAGCCGGGGCGCCGGTGGTGACCACGTCGGTGTAGAGCGAGAAGAGTTCTTCGAGGAGACCGAACGCATGGTGGGCGTCGGCCAGGCTGTGATGGGTGTACAGCGTGATCTCGGTGCGTCCACCGCTGCGCTTGCACCGCAGATTCAGCAGCGTTTGGTGCTGATCCAGGTGCATGCCCGCGGTTTTCGGTGCGGCATCCGAATCGTCGTCGACGACCCAAATGCCCGGGTGCATCAGGTCTTCGGCGATGATCTGGTAGCGGCCGTCGTCGGTCTTCTCCAGCCGGCCGGTGAATACCGGGTGGGATTCCAGCAACGCGTCGAAGGCGTCCGACATCGCGCCGATGTCGACGGGACCGTTGACATGCGCGGTGAAGGCGAAATAAGTCTCGTTGATCGCGAACACCTCTTCGCTACGCGTCAACTTTCGGATCACGGATCCGGGAAACACCGTCATACCCCCCTGTTCAACATGTGCTGGCCCGTCGATAGCCCAAAAGCGTTGGCACGATGCACACGACAGCGATGCCGCCGGACCACAGCAGTGTGGCGATCATCGGCCACCGCACCGGTCCGCCCATGGACAGTCCGCGCATCGTTTCGATCGCGTAGCTCATCGGCTGGTGCGCGACGACCGGCTGTATCCACTTGGGGAATTGGTCCACCGGCAGGAACCCGGTGGAGAACACGACCGCGAGGATGTGCACCAGCGTGACCGTCTCGAGCAGAAAATTGTTGGCCGTGTACAGCGCAACCATCGTGATCAGGGTGGCGAATGCCAGCCCGAATATCAGCGGGATGACGAACCAGGTCAGGGTCGCGAGAATGCCCTGGTGGAACCGGAATCCGAGGATCAATCCCACGGCCAGCACAACCAGCGTCGTGATCATGATCCGAACCGTCTCAGCGACGATCCGCGAGAGCACACCCGACGCGCGGTGCACCGGAACAACCCACAGGCGGCGCAGCAGGCCGTCGTTGCGCTCGCGGATCAGGCCGATCGCCCCGACGACGGCACCGTTGATCGTGGCGGCGAGTGCGTTCAGCGGCACCGTGCCGTACAGCGCACTGTGACCGCTGACTTGTGAAATGACGTTGCCCAGAATGATGTTCAGGGTCAGCAGGAAAAGGATGGGCAACACCAGCGCCTCGATCACCGCCGTGAGGTCGCGTGCCCACCCCAGCAGGATCCGCCTGGTCTGGACCCGGGTTTGGGCTACCAGTGCCCGCAGTGAATTCTCGTGGTACTGCCCGTGGGGCGCACCGAAACCGGTGGCGGGCTCGTGCACCAATGTCATTTTGCCCGCCTAGACAAAACGATCACCGACGTCGGTATCAGGAACGCGGTCAAGCCGCAGAGCCAGGCCAGCGTCGGCACCAGCACCGACCAGGTCACCGGGGTGCCGTACGGGGCGGCGTCACCGTCCAGCGCGCGCAGCGCGGTCACGAACTGCGACACCGGCTGGTTGCGCACAATGGGCTGGATCCAGTGTGGAAATTGTTGGGCCGGTTGAACTCCCGTGGACAGCAGCCCGAAGATCAGCGGTGGCAGGATCAGCAACGGCGTCATCGCCTCCGGGTTGCGGCTACCGGTGCCGATCAGGTCCGCACCGAATGACAGCACCGACCCGATCGCGACCACTAACCCGACGAACGCGATGGTGTACGCCACCGAGTGGTGGAACCGGAATCCGATCACGTAGCCGCAGACCACCGCCACGGCCATCGAGATCGTGCACCGGTACACCGCGGCCGAGATGCGGGCACCCACCGGTGCGAACGGAGCCATCGGCATCGATCTGAATCGCCGATTGATGCCCTTCACCGAATCCGTCGCCGCCCGAAAAGCCGTCGACATCGCGGCGAATGTGATGGCCTGCAAGGCGATCAACGGCATCACGTATTGCGCGTAGCTGCTGCACAGGGTTTTGGTCGCGGTACCCATCACCTGATGCAACGGGATGTAGAAGCCGGCCGTGAAGACCACCGAGGACGCGATCGTCACGACGAGCTCACCGTTGCGCAGGGTCGGCGCGATGAAACGCTTGGTGAGTACCCACCATTGTGCGAGCGGTGAGAGGTGGCGCTCGGTGGTGGTTGACGCGGTCACCCGGCGGCCTGTGTCGCAACGGGAGTGCGCTGCCTGGGGGATTCGTCTGTCAGCGCGAGGAATACGTCGTCGAGTGACGGGCGCCGCAGCGCCACGTCGGCCACGTCGATGTTGGCCGCGGCCAGCCGGCCCACCGCCTCGATCAGCGTGTTGGCGCCATCGGGCGCCGGTATCGCGATGCGATCCGACTCGGGTGTCAAAGCGGCCCGGATCTTGTCGGGCACCAGCGAGCCGAGCGTGTCGGCGATCGTGGCCAGATCCTTGAGATTGCGCGGCACGATTTCGCAGTAACTGCCGCCGGTGCGCTCCTTGAGCTGATCGGCCGTTCCCTGCGCGATGACGCGTCCGTGGTCGATCACCACGATCCGATCGGCCAGCGCGTCGGCTTCCTCGAGATACTGCGTGGTGAGCAGCGTGGCGATGCCCAGACCCTTGAACTTGCTGACCAGGTCCCAAATGCTTTGCCTGCTACGCGGATCCAGCCCGGTGGTGGGTTCGTCGAGAAAGACCACCTGAGGCCGGACCACCAAACCGCAGGCGATATCGATGCGCCGGCGCATACCGCCCGAGTAGGTTTTCACGCGCCGGTCGGCGGCGTATGCCAGATCGAATTCGTCGATCAGCTCCTTGGCGCGGGCGTGGGCGGCCGACTTACGCAATCCGAACAGCTGACCGAACATCACCAGGTTTTCGCTGCCGGTGAGCATGTCGTCGATCGCCACTTGCTGGCCGGTGAGCATGATCGAGCGGCGCACCCCGGCCGGCTCGGACACGACGTCATAGCCGGCGACCTCCGCACGGCCGCTGTCCGGCCGGCTCAGGGTGGACAGGATGTCCACCAGCGTGGTCTTACCCGCCCCGTTCGGACCGAGCAGGCCGAGCACCTCACCGCGACCGACTTCAAAGCTGACCTCTGCTAAGGCCACAAACTCGCCGAAGGTCTTGCGAACCTTGTCGACGATGACGGCCTTCTCAAAGTCCTTATGCGCGTTAACCACTCAGTTCCCCTCAACCCGCGTCAAGCGCCGACAAATCCACCAGGGCCAGCTCGACGGGCTGACCCATCTCGCCGTCGTCACCGACCGCGGTGATCGCATCCTGGATCAACTCGCGCAGCGCGATCGGGAAACGCTGCGCCAGCGCCTCGGCCTGCGCGCCCTGCACCCGGCGAGCGTCATACCACCAATCGAGATGCAGCATCCCGGAGTGCCGGTACACCCGGAACTCGATGGCATGGCCGAGGCCCGGAATCGAGTCGCGCACCGGCATCGCTACGTCGGAGTCGAATTGCACCGCGGCATCGATGGGCGGCAACTCGGGGATCGCGCCGGCGTACCGGAAGTGCAGATCCGCCGAGCCCGCGGCGCAGAGCTGCCGCGCGGTGGGCGCATAGAGGTTCCGCAGCAGCCCGTAGCCGATGCCGTAATGCGGAACGGATTTGAGCGTGTCCCGCACGGCTTCCAGCAGTTCGGTCGCCGCAGTGTCGCTGGTGCACCCGAGCGCGATCGGGTAGATCGTGGTGAACTGCCCGATGGTTCTGCGCAGGTCGACATCCGGGCGCAGCACCGAGCGGCCCGGCCCTTCCAGGTCGACGGCGAGGACACCGGAGCCCATTGTTCCGGCGATGGTTTGACTCAGCGCGGCGAGCAGGATCTCCTCGACCGACCACCCGAGCACCCGGCGCGCGTCGTCGACCTCCGATGTCTGCTCGACGGTCAGCTTCGATAGCACCTTCTTGAGGTCATCGCCGTGCGGCGGTTCGGTGACCTCCGTGTTCGCCGGCCGCAGCGTGGCCACCTTCGAGCTCTCCAGCCAGAATTCGCGAGTGTCGAGCACCGCCGGATGCGTGGCGAGAGCCGCGCAACGCTGCGACCAGTCCCGCCATGAGGTGGTGTTCGCCGGCAGCGAGATGTCCTCGCCGGCAAGGCGTTGCGTGAATGCCGTAAAGATATCGGCGATCAGGATTTCCCGCGACGTGGTGTCGGCGACAATCTCGTGCAGCGACAGTGCCAGGTAGCACGCACCGTGGGAATCCGAGACGTAGACGGCCGTCAACGGCGCGGCGAGGTCACCCGTGGTGGTCAGCTCGGCGGCGATGTCGAGCACCGCTGCCCGTTGCACTGCGGATTCCGATGCCCCCCCAGTTTCCGGGCTGTCCGGAAGCGAACGCGAGGACAGTGCGTCGAATTCGTCTGGCGCAGCGATGTGTTGCTCCCAGACTCCGGCGCGTTCGACGAGCCGCACGCGCAATGCGTCGTGGTGGTTGGTCAACGCGGTGAGCACGGACCGGACGTCGTCCACGCCGACTGCTGCGTCGAGACGCAGGATCAGCGGCACCCGCCAGCGTCCCGCCTCCTGCACTCCGTGGTCGAGGAAGTGCGCGATATTCGGTGGAATGGTCGGATGAGAGCTGGCCTCAGCCGGTTTCGCCAAGCCGCCGGCCGCATACTTCGAATCGACATGCGCGGCCAGGGCTACCAGCGTCGGGTTTCCGTAGAGGTCCTGCGGGCTGATGTCCAGGCCCGCGTTGCTGGCGTTGGTCGCGATGCCGATCGCGATCAGGGAGTCGCCGCCGAGGTCGAAGAAGTTGTCGGTGCGCCCGATGGAGTTCAGTCCCAGGCACTGCATCCAGATCTGCCGCAATACCGCCTCGGTTTGCGATTGCCCGTTGGCGGCGACGTCGGCGTGGACGGCCGAGCCATTTGTGGATGCTGCCGCCACCGTGTCCTCGGCGGTCCGGTCGGCCCAGTTGACCGGCCTAGCATCAATCCAATGCCGTTCGTGGGCAAAGGGATAACCGGGCACGGAGATGATGTGCTGCTTAGTTCCGGTTGCCGGTGTCCAGTCGACCGGCACGCCCGCCGACCACAATTGGCCGAGGCCCAGCAGGAAGGTGTCCCTGTCGTCGACATTTTGAATCGGGTGCCGCATCAGGCGAATCGCCCGGTGCCCGCCCGACCACTTCGGGTGCCGCATCGCCGAACCCGTCAGGCTGCCGCCTGGGCCCACCTCGACAAGGATCCGGTCCGGATCGCTCAGCAGCACGTCGAGTTCGTCGGCGAAGCGGATCGTGGAGCTGATCTGCCGGGCCCAACTGGCCGGATCGGTGATCTGTTCATCCGACATCCAGGTCCCGGTGAGATTGGACAGCAGCGGTGTGTTCGGCCGGCCGAGTTTGACGCCGGTCAGGAACTGCTGAAATTCCGCTGCCATGGCATCCATTGCGCTGGAATGGAATGCGTGGGTGGCGCGCACCCGTCGGGCGGTGATGCCGGCCTCGCGCAGGCGTTGGGTGAACGCGCGGATCTCGTCGTTCGGTCCCGAGACGACGCAGTTGCCCGGGTCGTTGACCGCGGACAGCTCGACACCGGGACGCAGGTACTCGGCGATGTCGTCGGGACCCAGCGCCACGGCCACCATGGAGCCCGGCGGGGACTCATGCATCAGGCGGGCACGCAGGGCCACCAGCTTGATCGCCGTCTCGAGGTCGAAGACCCCGGCCAGGGTGGCGGCGATGTACTCGCCGGTGCTGTAACCGATGTATGCCCCGGCGCGCACGCCAAAGCTTTCGACCAGCCGCGCCAGCGCGTACTCCACCGTGAACAGTGCGGGCTGGGAACGGTCGATGCGTTCTAAATCCGTTGTGGCGTCGCCGAATATCTCCGCGTGCAGGTCGATCTCCATCTCGCTGCGGAATCCAGCGACGCACGCGTCGAAATGTTCGGCGAAGACGGGCTCGGTGTCATACAGCCCGCGGGCCATCCCTACGTGCTGAGCTCCCTGGCCCGGGAACATCAAAACGACGTGCTCCGAATTCGATTCGGCGTTGTCGCCGACGGATTCCCCGACGAAGACGTTGTCGTGCTCAGCCGCCCGCAACACCGTGGCGGCGTGCTCGCGGTCGTGCACGACGGCTGCCATGGTGACGGGATGCTTGCGGCGACCGGCGAGGGTGAACGCGACGTCGGACAGGTCCGGGCCGTCCGGCGCGGTGAGCGCGGCGGCCAGGGTGGCCCGCGATTCTCCCAGCGCCGCCGCGGTGCGTGCCGACAGCAGCAGTACCTGCGGCTTGGTCGACTCGACCTGCACCGCAACCGGCGGCGCCTCTTCCAAGACGACGTGCGCGTTGGTGCCGCCCACACCGAACGAGCTGACCCCGGCCCGGCGCACTCCATCGGATTCCCACGCGGCGTAGCTGCTCTGCACAGTGAACGGGGTCTCGTCCAGGCGGAGTTCCGGGTTGGGGCTGGTGTAGTGCAGCGTCGCGGGAATCGCCTTGTTCTTCAGGCACAGAATCGTTTTGATCATGCCCACCACACCGGCGGCTACCTCGAGGTGGCCGATGTTCGACTTGACCGACCCAAGAACACATGGTCCGGGTCTGGGTGTGTCGGACACGGCGAACGCGTTGCGCAGTCCCTGGACTTCGATCGGGTCACCCAGCGGCGTGCCGGTCCCGTGCGTCTCGACGTAGCTCACGGTCGAGGCGTCGACGCCCGCCACCGCGTGAGCTTCGGCGATAACGTCGGCCTGGGCGGCCGGATTCGGTGCCGCATAGCCCATTTTCGCCGATCCGTCGTTGTTGATCGCCGATCCGCGGATCACGGCGTGGATGCGGTCCCCGGCTTCGCGCGCGGCCTGCAGTGGCTTGAGGGCAACCATCGCGACACCGCTGCCGAACACCGTACCGTCGGCGCGCACGTCGAAGGGCCGGCAGTGGCCGACGGCCGACACCATCGATCCCGGCGAGTTCCAGTAGCCGACATGGTGCGGCACCGACAGCGAGACCCCGCCGGCCAGCGCCATGTCGCACTCGCCGGATAGCAGGCTCTGGCAGGCCAGATGGACCGCGACCAACGACGACGAGCACGCCGTCTGCACGGTGAGGCTCGGGCCGCGGAGGTTGAACTGGTGAGATACCCGCGTCGCCAGGAAGTCCTTGTCGTTCTGCAGGAACAGGTTGAACTGCTCGAAGTTGAGTCCTGTTCCCATGAACGCGTTCTGGCCGTGGTGTGACGACAGGTTGTGCAGCAGATAGCCGCTGGGGGAGCAGGTTCCGTAGACGCCGATGGACCCGTCGAACAGGGCTGGGTCGCAGCCGGCATCTTCGAAGGCGTGCCATGCGCATTGCAGGAACAACCGATGCTGGGGATCCAGCGTCCGGGCGAATTGCGGTGGGAAGCCGAAGAATTCGGCGTCGAACTCGTCGATACCGTCGACGATCGGTGCGCGGCGCACATACGCCGGGTTCGCCAGCACCTCGTCGCCGACCCCGGCGGCCCGCAGTTCGTCTTCGGACAGTGTGCTGATCGACTCTTCGCCGCGCGCGAGGTTGTCCCAGAACGCCGACACACTGTTGGCGCCGGGGAATCTTCCGGCCATGCCGACCACCGCAATTGCGGTGTCCGGCAATCCCTCTTCCTGCGTGCTCATGCTTACTGTCCTCGCTTCCGCCGCATCGCGGCTCCCTGGCGCGCCGCGGCGCGCTGTTGTGCTCGGTCGCGAACCGCGTTACCTCGATCGAGGTTTTGTTCAGGCTCGGCGAGGCCGAGCTGGCGGATCACTTCGACCGTGAGGTCTTGCAGCGATGCACCTTGCAGGATCATCGCCACCGGTGGCTCGATGCCGAAATCCGCACGTGTGGTGTTGCGGATCCGCACTGCCATCAAAGAATCCATACCGAGTTCGGTCAGCGGCACCCCGGTGTCGACGGCCGACCGATCGGCATAGCCCATCACCCCCGCGATGCGTCCGCACAGGCGTTCTCGCACCACTTCCCGGGCCTCGGCCGGATCGAGCTCGCGCAGGGCCTGGGGTCCGGACCAGTCGCCGCCGTCGCCGGCGATGTCCAGTTCGGAGACCACGCTGGTGAAATAGCCGAGGTTACGGATCTCGGGGAACGCGAGCATCGCGCGGTCGGCACGCAGCCGGGTGACGCCGGTGTGGCTACGGTCGGTGGCCAGCAACGCGTCCATCGCCGCGATGCCCTCCGCCGGACTGATGGGGTCAAGCGGGCTGCCGACCAGTGACTGAGCGACACCCACTTCCGACCACGGTCCCCAATTGATCACCGCCGCCGGCATTCCGGCCGTGTGGCGCCAGGCAACCAGCGCATCGAGCCATGCGCTTGCGCACGCGTATGCGCCCTGCCCTGCCGAGCCGAGCAACGAGGCGGTGGTGGAGAAACCCACCCACCAGTCGAGCTCACGACCGACGCTGGCCTGGTGCATCCGCAGCGCGCCGGCGGCTTTAGGAGCCCACACTCGCTGCAGGCTCTCTTTGCTCATCGACAACACCAGACTGTCGTCGATCACCGCGGCGCCGTGCACGATGCCGGCCAACCGGCGATTCTGGTCCTCGGCGGCCGCGACTAGGCGTTCGGCGACGCCGGCAGCGGCGATATCGCCGCACACCACCGCGACCTCGGCGCGGCTTTCCAATTCGGCCAGCACCTTGCGCGCGTCGTCGGAGGGTTCGCTGCGCCCGTTGAGTACCACCCGGCCCGCGCCGCTCTCGACCAGCCAGCGCGCGAAGACCAGGCCGAGACCGCCGAGGCCACCGGTGACGATGTAGGACGCGCCCGACTCGACGACCGCGTCGCGCACCGGCTCGCCCAAGGTCGCGCGGCCCAGCCGCTCCACGTACCGCTGTCCGTCCCGCCAGGCGACGACGTCGTCGAAATTAGCCGCGGAATCCTGTGATTCGAGTTCGGCCATCACCGCGGACACCGGGTTCCGGGTGATGTCGAGGTCGACGAGCGTGGTGCGCAGGTCGGGATGTTCGTAGGCCAGCACCCGGACCAGACCCCGCAGCGCACCGATCGCCGGGCGGCCCGGTTCGTCATGAACCGCCAGACCGCCGGCCGTGACCAGCCAAAGCCGCGGTGACCGGCCGTGCCAGCCGCCGAGGACCGCGCGCACCACCGTCGAGATCGCCCACACCGAATCCCGGGCCCGGTTGAGCCCGGCGGCGGTGATGCCGGCATCGTCGGAGCCATCGTCGACGAACGCGACCACGCCGACCGGCGGGCGCTCGGGATCGCCTGCCGTTTCGGCGAATGCGGCGAGCATTGCGGCTTCATCGCCGAGATCGGCGGTGATCACCCGGCGCGCCGGTGAGCGCCACTGCTCGACGAATTCCCCGGCCTTCGAGCCGGCATCGGTGAGCACCAGCCAACTACCCGGAGCGTCGGAGGAGCCCGCATCCGCGATGGCGGCGTCAACCCAGCTGGTGTCGAAGACTTTCTGCGCCAGCGGCAATGGCGCGCTGCGCCGTTCGACGCGGCGCAGGTAGAGATCGTTGATTTCGGCGGTCACGTTTCCGGCGTCGTCGGTCAAGGTGATCTTGCCGAGCTTTCCGGCGCCGCCCGCGTCAAGGTCCATCAGCCGGGCCCGGCAGCGGGCGTGCCGTCCGGGGTTGCCGTACACCCGTAGCGACTCGAAAGATACTGGAAGGTAACTGATTTCGGCCGAACCCGCGGTCGCGGCGGCTTCCTCGCCGGGTATCGCCGCCGCCAGACCTTGCAGGGCCGCATCGAGCATGACGGGGTGGATGCGGTAACCGGGATGCCTGGGCGCCCCTTCGGGCAGGGTGATCTCGGTTTCCACCGAACCGTCCGGCTGCCGGTTGATCTGAGTCAGCGCCGCGAAAGACGGGCCGTGATTCTGTCCGGTCAACCGCAGCACCGCGTACAGATCGGCCGGCGATACCGCGGTCTGGCCGTCGCGGGTGCCGGGTGTACGCCGCTCGGGGGTGGCTTCCGGCGGCGATACCGCGGCCCTGGCGGTCGCGTGCCGGCACCAGCCCGCGGGGGTGCGCGAATAGATCTCGATACGGGTCTTGTCGTCGGCGTCGCGGGTCAATTGCGTCGTCACCTGGGTGTGGCCGTCGAGGGTGAGCATCTGCTCGACCTCGAGCTGGTTGATCGCCAGGGCGTCGACCGGCAGGCCGAACGCTTCACTTGCCGCGGCCAAAGCGATTTCGGCGAACCCGGCCGCCGGCATGACTGCCTGGCCGAAGACCTTGTGGTCGGCCAGCCAAGGGGATACGTCGGTGCCGACGTCGGCTTGCCACACGTGGTCACGGCTCGAGGGAACTTCGACATGCATGCCGAGCAGCGGGTGCGCGTCGGCCGAGTCCGGCCCGGGGTAGCTAGCCGAACGGTCCGCGACCCAGAAGTGAGTGTGCTGCCAGGGCGTCAGCGGGATGTCGGCCAGCCGCCGGGTGGTGTCGATCTCCGGGAGCTTGCCGACCGCCGCGAGTTGGGTGTGGAACGTGACGGTGTCGTCGGTGTCGCGTTGCAGGGTGCCGACGGTCGTCAGCTGAGCCCGGTTCGCCGAATCGCTGAGCGTGTCGTCGATGGCATAGGTGAGCACCGGGTGCGGGCTGACCTCGATGAAGGTGTGGTAGCGGGCCGCCGCGGTGGTGATGGCTTGGTGGAAGCGCACCGGGTTGCGCAGGTTGGCGGCCCAGTAGCCGGCGTCCAGCACGGTCTGGGGCTGCTCGCTGGTGGTGCTGATCATCGGAATGGTCATCGGCTGCGGCGCGAGATCGGTGAGCGCGGAACGCAATTGCGGCAACACCGGGTCGATGATCGGGTGGTGGGAGGCCACGTCGACGTCGATGCGGCGGGCCAGCCGGTTTTGGGCGGCCACCGCCTCGATCACCGCGTCCACCGATTCCGGTGGCCCGGCGATCACGGACTGACGTGGTGAGGCATGGACCGCCAACGTCACCTGTGGGTAGTCGGCGATCAGCTGCGCGGCGGCGTCGGCGTCGAGCTCCAGCAGGGCCATCGCGCCCTGGCCGGCCAACTGCGCCATCAGCCGCGAGCGGGTGGCGATCACCCGCAACCCGTCGGCGGCGCGCAGCGCCCCGGCGACGACGGCGGCCGACACTTCGCCCATCGAGTGGCCCACCACCGCGTCGGGTGTTACGCCATACGAACGCCACAGTGCGGTCAGCGCAAGCTGAATCCCGACCAGCACCGGCTGAATGCGGTCGATGCCGACCACTTCGACGCCGTCGGCGAGAGTCTGGCGCAGCGAAAAGCCGGCCTGTGCAAGGAAATCAGGCTCGAGCTCGTCGATGGCCGCGGCGAACGCCGGTTCGTCGGCCAGTAGCCGCCTGCCCATGCCGACCCATTGCGAGCCCTGACCGGAGTAGACGAACACCGTGCCGGGGCCGGTGAAGCCGTCCCGGCACTCCAGCACGCCGGGAACGGGGCGCCCGGCGGCCAGCGCGCGCAGACCCGCGATCGCGTCCGTACGGTCACGTGCGACCACGACAGCGGCCTTGGGATGGCGGGACCGGTGGTGGTTGAGGGTGTGCGCGACATCGGCGAGCGGCGCCGCTGCGCCGGGGCCTTCCATCCAGTCGGCCAGCCCCGCGGCCAGCGAGGCGGTCCGCTGAGAGGTCTTGCCCGACAGCACCAGGGTGGACAGCCGCGGACCGGATCCCTTCACCGGTGCCGATTCCGGGGCTTGTTCGATCACCACGTGCGCATTCGTCCCGCTGAGGCCGAACGACGACACGGCCGCCCTGCGCACACCGTCGGGCCACGCCGTGGGCTCGGTCGGGACGAACAGCCGGGTCGACGAGGGGTCGATGGCCGGATTCCATCGGGTGAAGTGCAGATTGGGCGGAATCTGGCCGCGTGACACAGCCAGGGTCGCCTTGATGAACCCGGTGATTCCGGCCGCGGCCTCCAGGTGACCGATATTGGTCTTCACCGAACCGAGCGCGCACTTGCCGTCGCCACGGCCGTAGGTGGCCGACAGTGCCTCGAATTCGATCGGATCGCCCAATATTGTTCCGGTGCCGTGTGTTTCGATGTAGTTCACCCTGTCCGCGGTCGAGTCGGCCTGCCGCAGCGCGGTGGTGATCACGTCGCGCTGTGCCGCCGCATTCGGCGCGGTCATGCCGTTGGATCGGCCGTCTTGGTTGATCGCCGAGCCGCGGATCACCGCCAGCACCCGATCGCCGTCGCGGGTGGCGTCGGCCAGTCGCTTGAGCACCACCACGCCGCAGCCCTCGCTACGCACGAACCCGTCGGCCAGGGCGTCGAAGGTCTTGCAGCGGCCGGTGGGCGACAGGGCCGACCACTTGGACAGCGCGATGCTGGTGAACGGGGACAGCATCAGCTGAACGCCACCGGCGAGCGCCACGTCGCTTTCGCGCAGCCGCAGGTTCTGGCAGGCCAGATGCAGCGCTACCAACGACGACGAGCACGCGGTGTCCACGGCCACCGCGGGGCCGCGCAACCCCAGCAGATAGGAGATCCGCCCGACCGCGGCGCTGTGCGGGTTTCCGGTGCTCATGTACGCGTCGATTTCGGCGCGGCGCTCGAGGTTGACGATCGTGTAATCCCACGCCGACAGCCCCATTATCGCGGCGGTCCGGCTGCCGCTCAGCGAATCTGGTTGCAGCCCAGCATGTTCGAGTGCCTCCCAGGCGACTTCGAGCAGGATCCGCTGTTGGGGGTCCATCGCCTCGGCTTCGCGCGGGGTGATGCCGAAGAAGTCGGCGTCGAAGCCGGCGACGTCGTCGACAAAGCCTCCCCACTTCGTCGTCATCCGCCCCGGTGCCTGCGGGTCGGGGTCGTAGAACGCGTCGGCATCCCAGCGATCGGCGGGCACCACGTCGACGGCGTCACGCCCGTCCATCAACAGCTGCCAAAAGCTGTCCGGCCCAGTCACACTGCCCGGCAACCGGCAACCGATCCCAAGCACCGCGACCGGTTCGGCGACGTCGGTGGGAAACGTCGTCCCCGCGCGCACCAGCTCGCGTGCAAGGACCTCGCGCGCCTTCGGTGACATCTGCGCCGCGCGCTCGGCAAGACTCGTCATTTACTCACTGCCCCCGGTTGCCGTCTCCAGCTCGCTGGCCGCAACGAGGTCGGACAGCAATTCCATTTCTTCATCTGACAGCTCGGATTCGGCCTCCGGCGCCGCCTCGGCCTCGGCCTGCGACTCGTAGCCCAGCCGTTCACACAGTGCGCCGGCCAGATCGGTGATGGTCGGGTAGGCCCAGACCAGCGCGGCCGGCAACATGGTGCCCAGGCTCGCTTCGAGCCTGTTGCGCAGCTCCAGCGCCATCAGCGAGTCCAGACCAAGCGACTCCATCGGCCGGTCGGGGTCGATCGGCTCGGTCGAGCGCAGCACCGCCCGGATCTCGCCGGCGATCGCGGTCGCCAGGCGCGCCGGACGCTCGGCGGCGTCGCAGGCGTCCAATTCCGCGCGGATCGCGCCGCCGCCGCGTCGCTCGGCGGGGGTCAGGTCCTGCAACTTCGCGAACAGCGAGGAACCCGCCGCCGACGGGAAGGACTGGAACCATTGGCGCGCGTCGAGGCTGAACACACCGGTGCGTGCCCGGTCGGCGGCCAGTGCCAGCTGCATCGCCGCCAGCCCCTGCTCGACGGTGATCATCGCGACACCGAGGTCGGCGAAGAACTGGGCGCGACCGACTTCGGCCCATGGGCCCCAGTTGATTCCGACGGCTGCCAGCCCGAGCGAGCGCCGATGGGCGACCAGGCCGTCCACCCACGAGTTCGCCGCGGCGTAGCTGGCCTGGCCCGGCGCGCCCAGCAGTGAAGCCACCGAGGAGAACGTCAGCCACCAATCGACGTCCAGGTGCGCGGTGGCCTGATGCAGGCGCCAGCTGCCGGCGACTTTCGGGGTGAACACCCGCCGCGCGGCGGCATCCGTGACGTTCAGCACGATCTCGTCATCGAGAACCATTGCGCTGTGCAGGACTCCGGCTACCCGAAAGCCGGCGTCTTCGACCGCCCGCACCAGCCGGCCGGCCGTGTCGGCGTCGGCGATGTCGCCGGTGACCACCTCGATACGACTGCCGGCGGCGTTCAATTCTGCGATCGCCGAACGGGTCTCGTCGCTGGGCGCTGAGCGCCCGTTCAGCACAACCAATCCCGCGCCCTGTTCGGCCAGCCACTGCGCGACGACGAAGCCGAGGCCGCCCATGCCGCCGACGATCAGGTAGCCGCCGTCGGGACTCACCAGCGGAAGTGGTGGCGGTGCCGCGATCGCCGCTATGTCACCGCCGGCCGGTATCGACATCACGATCTTGCCGGTGTGCCGGCCCGAGGCCATCAGCCGGAATGCGTCGGCTGCGTCGGGAAGGCTGAACTCGGTGACCGGGAGCACCTGCAGTTTGCCGTCGGCCACGTGCGCCAGGATGTGCCCGAGCATTTCGCGGTAGCGCGCGGGTTGCAGCTTCAGATTCAGGTCGAGGTCGACGACGGCGAAGGACGCGCTTTTCGCCAGTGCGGCCAATCCCAGGCTGGCGTCGGCGTGCACGTCCTTCTTGCCCAGCTCGATGAACCGGCCGCAGGGGGCGAGTATCTGTACGCCGCGCTGAATCGCCTCGCCCGGAAGCGAATTGAGAACGACGTCCACGCCGTAACCGTCGGTGATGTCGAGTATCTCGTCGGCGAACGCCACGTCGCGGGAGTTGCCGATGTACTCGACGCCAAGTCCGGCCAGCATTTCACGTTTGGCATCAGAGCCGGCCGTCGTGTAAATGCGGGCTCCGATCATCTTGGCGATCGACACCGCGGCCAGCCCGACACCGCCGGTGGCCGAATGAATCAGCACCCGCTCGCCGGGTGCCAACCGGCCGACCTCGCACAGTGAGTGCCAGGCGGTCAGATACGCGATGCCGAATGCGGCCGCCTCGCCGTCCGGCAGCGCCTCGGGGACCGGGGCCACCAGATCGGCCAGCGTTGTCATGTGTGAGGCGAAAGTTCCGGGCCCGAACGCGATGACGCGCTGTCCGACCCCGACCGCGTCGACACCTTCCCCGACCGCCGTCACGAAACCGACGCACTCGCCGCCGATCACCAGCGGGGCACCGTCGAGTCCGGGATACACGCCCATCGCCTTGAGCACGTCGCTGAAGTTGAGGCCGGCGGCGACGACGCGAACTTCCACTTGACCGGCCGATGGCGCAATCCGCTTGACCGCGTGCACTTTCAGCTCGTCGAGGCGCCCGGGCCGGTCGATCCGCAGCCGCACGGCGCTGTCGCCATCCAGGCTCACCACGGTGCGGCGGGATTCTGCGACAAGGTCACCGGCCGCGTCGACCGGCGCGGGCACCAGCCGGTTGACATACCGTTGCTGCTCGCGCAGCGCGATCTCGTCGTGGTCCGCGCCGGCCAGCAGCTCCTCGGTCAGCGCGGTCAGGGTGCCGGAGCCGTCGGCGTCGATGTCGACGATCGTGGTCCGCAGTTCCGGATGCTCGAACGTCAGCACCCGCGCGATGCCCCGAAGTTGGGTCTGCGCCAGGGTGACTGCATCGCCGGGATCGAGCTGTTGGGCGCCGCGGGTGACGATCCACAGCCGGGGGCTGTTGCGGGCCCCCATTCGCGTCACCGTCTTGGCGATGTCGGCGATCAGCAGCGTGCGGGTCTGCGCCAGCTCCAGCTGCGCCGCCTCGTCGCGCGCCCCGTCGACGTTGCGCGCCGGGCAGACCACGACGATGCTGTCCCACGGGTTTTGGGTGATCGCCGCGCGCAGACTTGCCGCGTCGGCGGCCGACACCACCTCGATGTCGGCGACGCCGTCGTGCAGCGACGACCGCAGCGCGGGTAGCAGCGGGTCGTCACCGATCAGCAGCACGCCGCCGAGCGTGCCAACGGGCTTGTCCAGAGGTGTGGGCTCCCACTGCACCGTGTACAGCTGACTGCTGAGTTCGGTTGTGCCGCCGCTCGACCCGAGTACCGCCATCTCCACCTCGTCGATGACGAGCAGCGGCCGGCCATCCGGGTCGGTCAGGGTGACGTGACCGCGGAGCCGGTCGGGGCTATCGGTGGCGGCCAGCGAGCCTATCGAGCAGACACCGCCCGTGATGTCGCCGTAGACGTGAACGCCCGCGAAACGTATCGGCAGCACCAGGGTTTGACGGGCTGACTGCCCGCCGGCCAGGTCGGTCGCGATCCGGGTGGCGCCCAGTGCCTGCACGGCGATGTCCATCATCACCGGGTGCAGGCCGAAGCTGCGGAAGCCGGTTTTGGCCGTCGCGGGCAACCGCACGTCGGCGCGGGCGGCACCGGACTTTTCGACGGCGAGCCCGACGATTCCGCGGAATGCCGGTCCGTGTTGTTGGCCCGCGCCGCGCAGCCGTTGGTAGAGCTCCTCGGGGTTGAGTTCGTCGGCCACCTCGTCGAGTGGCGCCGGTCTCGGCACCTCGTCTTCGGACACGGTCTCCCGGGCAACCGTTGCGGTGGCGTGTTTGATCCACCCCGAAGTGGCATTGCGCGTGCGCATTTCGATCCGGCACGTCTGCTCGTCGCCGGTCAGCGTCGTGACGAGCAGCGTGCGATCCGTGACGTGCAGCATCTGGTGCAGGCTAAGTTCGCGGATCATCCAGCCCGCTGAGCCTGCGGCGTCTGCGAATGCGTTCGTCGCGGCGGCCAGCGCGACCTCGGCGTAGGCCGATCCGGGCAGCACGCAGAGGTCGTCGATCACGTGGTCGCCGAGCCACAGCAGATCTGGGCACAGTTCGCATTCCCAGATCCGGGTGCCGGTGCCCGGATCGGTGACGCCGATGCCGAGCAGTGGGTGGGTGTCAGCGGTGTGGTGGGCGGGGATCGTGGGGGCGATCCAGTGCCGGGTGTGCTGCCACGGTGTGGTGGGCAGCACCGGGTGCGGCTCGCACGGGTGCGGAGTCTGCGGCGGGCGGCTGGTGTGCGTGGTGTTCAGGTTGGTGTGGAAGGTCAGGGTGTCGTGCGCATCCCGTTGCAGGGTGCCGAGACTCAGATAGTCGGCACCGTCGTCGTTCTCACGCGCAGCGAGGGTTTCGGTGATGGCATGCGTCAACAATGGGTGGGCACTGACCTCGATGAAGGTGTGATGCTCGGCGGCTGCGGCGGTGATGGCCTGTTGGAAGCGCACCGGGTTGCGCATGTTGGTGGCCCAGTGCTCGGCATCGAATGCCGCTGGGGCTTGCAGGTTTTCGTAGGTGGTCGAGATGACCGCAATGGTCGGCGGTTGCGGGTCCAGACCGGCCAGCTCGGCACGCATCGCGGGCTGCAGGGCGTCCATGGCCGGGTTGTGCGGGGCCACTTCGATGTTGACTTGGGAGGCGAACTGGCCCTGCGCGCGCACCGTCGCGATCAATTCGTCGATCTGTGCGGTGGGCCCCGAGATGACCGTCTGGCGCGGGGAGGCATAGATCCCCAACGTGACCTGCGGGTGGTCGGCGAGCAGCGCCTCGGTGGCGTCGGCGTCGAGTTCGAGCATTGCCATGGTGCCCTGCCCGGACAACGGTGCCATCAGCCGCGACCGGGTCGCGGTCACCCGCAACCCCTCGGCGGGGGTGAGCGCACCCGCGACTACCGCCGCGGCCACTTCGCCCATCGAGTGCCCGATCACCAGATCCGGGGTGACGCCGTAGGAACGCCACAGCGCGGTGAGCCCGATCTGCATCCCGATCAGGCCGAGCTGAATCTGCTCGATGCCGTCGAGCTCCTTGCCGGTGGCGATCATATCGTGCAGCGAAAAGCCGGCTTCGGCAACGAATGTCGGCTCCAGTTCGGCGACCGCCGCGGCGAATGCCGGCTCGTCGGCCAACAGCTGGCGACCCATGCCGGGCCACTGCGATCCACGGCCCGAGTAGACGAACACCGTGCCCGGCCCGACCGACCCTTCGTGGCAGTCCACGACTCCCGGGGCGGGTTCGCCGGCGGCCAGCGCACGCAATCCCGCGACGGCTTTGTCGCGGTCGGCGGCGGCCACCGTGGCGAACTTGGTCTGCCGGGCCCGGTGATGGTTGAGGGTGTGGGCGACATCGGCCAGCGCCACGTCGGCACCGGGGCCGTCCATCCAGTCGGCCAGCACCGCCGCCGTCGCCGCCACCCGCTGCTTCGTCTTGCCCGACACCAACAGCGTCGTTACCGCCGGGCCAGACCCCTGGTGCGGAACCGGCACCGGATCTGCTGCCTGCTCGACCACGATGTGCGCATTCGTTCCGCTCACACCGAACGACGACACCCCAGCCCGGCGCGGTTGCCCGGTGTCCGGCCATTCCATGTCCTCGGTGGCGATGGTCAGCCGAGACACACCTTCGCTGGCGTGCGGCGTGAGCTCGCGGAAGTTGAGGTTGCGAGGAATGCGCCCGTGCCCCACGGCCAGCACGGTCTTCATGAATCCGGCAATACCGGCCGCGGCTTCCAGGTGACCGAGATTGGTCTTGACCGCGCCCAACACCAGTGGCGCGCGGTCCTGTCGGTCGGCGAAAACCTTGCTCAGCGAATCGAGTTCGATCGGGTCGCCGAGCGGAGTGCCGGTGCCGTGCGCCTCGATGTAGTCAATGTCGGCCGGCGTCAACTTGGCCGACGTCAGCGCCTGGCGAAGCAGCGCCTGCTGCGCCGGGCCGTTCGGAACGGTCACCCCGCTGCTGGCGCCGTCCTGGTTGACCGCCGAACCGCGCACCACGGCGAGGATCCGGTTGCCGTCCCGTTGCGCGTCCGAGAGTCGCTTGAGCACCACCACCCCGGCGCCCTCACTGCGGACATACCCGTCGGCGCCCGCGTCGAAGGTTTTGCATTGGCCTTCCGGCGACAGCATGCCCGACCGCGAGCAGGCGATGCTGGTTCCCGGCGTCAGCAGCAGGTTGGTCCCACCGACTAGCGCCGTGTCGCTTTCGCGCCAGCGCAGACTCTGGCAGGCAAGGTGGATGGCCACCAGCGACGACGAGCACGCCGTGTCCAGCACCACCGCGGGACCGCGGGCCCCGAGCAGGTAGGCCATCCGGCCGGCGGCGAAATTCGCCGAGTTCCCGGTGAGTACGTAGGCGTCGAGGTCGACCGGGCGCACCGTGCCGGACATCTTCAGCATGTAGTCGTAGGCGGTGACACCGACGAAAACCGAGGTCTGGGTGCCGCGAATGGTGTGCGGCGGAATGCCGGCATTCTCCAAGGCTTCAAAGGCGACTTCGAGGAACAACCGCTGCTGCGGGTCCATCGCCGCCGCCTCGCGCGGGGTGATGGAGAAGAACTCCGCGTCGAATTCGTCCGGCTCCCAATTGGAAAGGAAGCCGCCTTCGCGGTTGCAGATGGTGCCGGGAACCGTGTGGTCCTCGGTGAAAAGAGCGTCGGCGTCCCAGCGTTGCGATGGAACCCGCACAATGCCGCTGCGCCCATCGCGCAACAAATCCCAGAACTGTTCCGGGTTGTCGACACCACCGGGAAACCGGCAACCCATCCCGACAACCGCGATGGGCTCGGTGCCCGCCTTCTCGGCGATCTCCAGCCGAGCCGACAGATCGTCGATCTTGTGCAGCGCCTCGGCAATGATCGCCCGGCGATCTGGTGTCGGGGTGGTCATCAGGTCCCTCTTAGTCTTTCCGAAAGTTGTTCCAACAACTCGGCTTCGCTGAATTCGTCGTAGGCATCCGCGTCCGGCTGCTCGTCGGCCTCGCCGAGCTCGGGCAACACCGTGCCCAGATAGTCGGTGAGGCTGTACACGGTGGGGTAGTCGAAAACCACGGAGGCGGGCAGGAATTCGCCGAGGGTGTCGGACAATGTCCGCTGCAGAGTCACGCTCATCAGCGAGTCCATCCCGAGCTGGAAGAAGCCGGTCGAGGGGTCCAACGACTCCGTCGGCGGCAAGCCCATCACATTGGCCGCGAGCCGAGCCACCTGGTCGAGCAACATGTCGTGGCGCTGTTCCGGCTGGCACTTGCCCAGGGCGATGCGGAACTCACTTTCCGGCATCGCCGTCTCGCCGGGGATCGGCAACAGATCGTCGACGATGCGCAGCGAGCCGCGGGTCCGGTAGGCGGCCGCCAGCAGCGGCCAATCCGCTTCGACGACAACGGAATGCACCCCGGCCGACGGGCTCATCGCGCGTGCCAGACCGCCGATGGCGATCTCGTCGTCCATCGGCAGCAAGCCGGAGCCCATGCTGACCTGGCTGAAATCGTGTTCGGCGTCGGCCAGCGATTTCCACAGTCCCCAGTTGACCGTGGTGGCCGACAGCCCCATCACGCGGCGCGCATAGGCAAGCGCGTCCAGGTAGCCACTGGTAGCGGTGTAGTGGGCCAGCCAGCGCGAGCCGGTCAGGCCGGAGATCGAGGAGAACAGCACGAAATGGCGTACCGGCTTTTCCAGCGACAGCCGGTGCAACACCGTGACGGCGTCCAGCTTGGGCGCGAACATCGCGGTCACATCGTCGTTCGTCATCTCGCTGAGCAGGATCGGCTGACCGGCGAAGGCCGCCAGATAGATACCTTCCAGCACAGGCAAGTCGGCGCCGAACCGGTCGAACAGCGCGCTCATCGCCGTCTCGTCGGTGGCATCCGCCGCGATGGTCATGAGTGTAATACCTTGTAATGCAAGGCTTTCCGCGAGCTCATGCAGTCGTTGGCCAGGGTTGCGGGAGACGGCGACGACGGTCCCCGCGCCCATTCGCGCGAGCTGGCGGATCAGGTGCGGCCCGATATTGCCGGTAGCGCCGATGACGAGCTGAGCGGCGTCGGGGTCCAGCGTGACCGCTTCGGCCGGCAGCACACGCTTGCGCAGCCGCGGCACGTGCCGCCGTCCGGACCGGTAGACGACCTGGTCTTCGCGATCGCCTGCGCCCGCCTCGTCGAGCACCAGCCGTGCCAGTAGCTGGACGGGTACCGAGCTGTCGAAATCGATGATGCTGCCCCATATCTCGGGGTGCTCGAGCGCGAGTGTCCGTCCCAGGCCCCACAGTGCCCCGTGACTGGGGTTGGCGCGATCGCCTTCGTCAAGGGGTTGAGCGTTGCGGGTCACCAGGAACAACTTGGCCGGCGAACTGCTGGCCGCCATCGCGCAGGCAAGCCGGCGGACCTGATGGAAGAGCTGATAGGCCGTTCCCACGTCGAGCGGATCGCCCGGATCCGGAGCGGCGTAGACGACGTGGTCGACATCGCCGAGCGCCCCGCCCAACGCGGCCGGCTCGGCATCCGCGGCCCGCACGTCGGCCAGGCAACCCAACTCGGCGGCCAGGGCTGCGTCGCCGACCACCAGCCAGCGGCCGGCGACCGTGGTATCGGCGTCGGGCAGCGGCGCTGCTTCCCACACGACCTGATGCGACCAGTCATCGAGCGGTCCGCCGATTCCCGGTGTCGAATGGGTGTGCTGCGCAGCGCCATTGCGTTCCGGCGCTGTCGCCTTGTTCACGGGAATCCAGTGGTGGGTGTGGTGCCACGGGGTGGTGGGGATCTGGGGGTGTGGTTCGGGTGGATGTGGAGTCTGCGGCGCGTTCGCGCTGTCGGTCAGATAGAGGTTGGTGCGGAAGGTGACGGTGTCATCGCTATCACGCTGCAGCGTCCCGACGCAGGCGTACTTGGTTCCGTGCTGGGCGCTGTGCAGGGTTTCCAGCACGGCTTGGGTGAGTAGTGGGTGGGCGCTGATCTCGATGAAGGTGTGGTGGTCGGTTGCGGCTTTGGTGATGGCTTGTTGGAAGTGGACGGGGTTGCGCATGTTGGTGGCCCAGTGTTCGGCGTCGAATGCTGCTGGGGGTTGGAGGTTTTCGTAGGTGGTGGAGATGATCGGGATCGATGGGGGTCGTGGGGCCAGGGTGGCTAGTTCGGTGCGCATGGCGGGTTGCAGGGCGTCCATGGCTGGGTTGTGGGGGGCTACTTCGATGTTGACTCGGCTGGCGAATCGGTTTTGGCTGCGTACCTTGTCGATGAGGGCTTCGATCGCGTCGGTGGGTCCCGAGATCACGGTTTGGCGTGGCGAGTTGTAGATGCCGAGTGTGATGTGGGGGTGGTCGGCGATCAGCGCCTCGGTTGCGGCCACATCAAGCCCGAGCAGGGCCATGCCGCCCTGCCCCGACAGCGGCGCCATCAGCCGCGAGCGGGTGGCGGTGACCCGCAGTCCTTCGGCCGGGGTGAGCGCGCCGGCGACGACGGCCGCGGCGACTTCGCCCATGGAGTGCCCGATGACCAGGTCTGGGGTGACGCCGTGGGAGCGCCAGAGTTCGGTCAGGGCCAGTTGCATGCCGATCAGGCCGAGCTGGATTTGTTCGATGCCGTCCAGTGGCTTGGCGGTGGCGATCACGTCGTGCAGTGAGAATCCGGCCTCGGCAACGAATGTCGGCTCGAGTTCGTTGACGGCGGCGGCGAACGCCGGTTCGTCGGTCAGCAGTCGTTGGCCCATGCCGGCCCATTGCGAGCCGCGTCCGGAGTAGACGAACACGATGCCCGGCCCGCCGGCGCCTTCGTGGGGGCCGACCACGCCGGGGGCGTGCTGTCCGGCGGCCAGGGCGCGAAGACCGTCGATGGCGTGGGTGCGGTCGCGGGCGACGACGGTGGCGAACTTGGCTTGGCGGGCCCGGTGATGGTTGACGGTGTGGGCGACATCGGCCAGCGCCACGTCGGCACCGGGGCCTTGCATCCAGTCGGCCAGCACCGACGCCGTCACCGCCACCCGCTGCGCCGTCTTACCCGACACCACCAACGTCGACACCCCCGGCTCGGGGAGTGCCCGACGAGGCGGCGCGACGTCTTGGCCCTGTTCGATCACCACGTGCGCGTTGGTGCCGCCGAATCCGAACGACGACACCCCGGCCCGGCGCGGACGTCCCGTCTCGGGCTAAGCGGTCTGTGTGTCAACAACTTTCATCCGCAGGTTGGCAAAGGGGATATGTGGATTCGGGCTTTCGAAGCGCTGATTCGGCGGAATCTCGCCGCGCTGTACCGCCATCACGGCTTTAATGAAGCCGGCGATTCCGGCTGCGGCCTCGGTGTGTCCCAGGTTCGTCTTCAGCGCGCCGATCAGCAGCGGCGAGTCCTCGGGACGACCACGACCCAGCACCGCACCCAGAGCGCGAGCTTCGATCGGATCGCCCAACAACGTTCCGGTGCCGTGTGTTTCGACATAATCGACCATGCCGGGCTGCATTCCCGCGTTGGTGTAGGCGGCACGCAGCACCGCCATCTGGGCCGCCGGGTTGGGAGCCATCAACCCGTTCGAGCGGCCGTCCTGGTTGACGGCCGAGCCGCAGATCACCGCCAGCACCCGATCGCCGTCACGCTGGGCGTCGGTCAACCGCTTGAGCACCACCACCCCGGCACCCTCACCACGCACAAAACCGTCCGCCGCCGCGTCGAACGCGCGGCATCTACCGGTTGGCGAGAGCGCGCCGACTTGGTCGAAACCGCGGAATACCGCCGGCGTCAACAGCAGGTTCACCCCCGCGGCAATGGCCAGATGGGAATCCTGGGTGCGCAGGCTCTGGCAGGCCAGGTGGATGGCCACCAAAGAGGACGAGCAGGCGGTGTCCACCGCGACCGACGGGCCGCGCAGATCAAGGAAGTACGAGAGACGGTTGGCGATGATGCTCATCGCGCCGCCGGTGTTGTTCCATCCGTCGACCTGGCACAGATCGTTGGACGCGATCACGCCGTATTCACTCAGGCATGCCCCGGCGAATACCCCGGTCTGCGAACGGCGCAGCGAGCTCGGCGGTATCCCGGCATGCTCCAAGGCTTCCCACGCCACCTCCAGCAGCAGGCGCTGCTGGGGGTCCATCTTGTCGGCTTCGCTGGGGGATATCTCGAAAAACTCGGCATCGAACGCGTCGATGTCGGGCAAAAACGATCCCCACCGCGTTGTGCGGGCCAGCGTCGCCGCTACCTCAGGCGAGCCGCTCTCGAATGGCTGCCACCGCTCGGGCGGCACTTCCCCGATCGTGCAACCGCGCTCAACCAATAACTCCCACAACGCTTCCGGGCCCGTTATCCCGCCGGGGAAGCGGCACCCATCCCTACGACGGCGATCGGCTCGTCCAGGGCGTTGCGCATCGGGCGCTTGGCCCCCGCGTCGGATTCGGGGTCGGGTTCGGGCGCGGTCAGGTATGCGGCCAGGGCGTTGATCGTCGGGTGCTCCCAGAATTCGATCGGGGATACCGGCTTCCCCAACAACTCCGACAACTCGCCGGACAGCACGACCGACTCGCGAGAGCTCACGCCAAGGTCGGCCAGGGAGAGGTCAGGGTCGACTTCGTCCGGGGTGCATCCGATGTTGGTCACCAAGTAGTCGACGAGCCAGTGGCGCAAGTCAGCTTCGCCATTGATGCTCGAAGAGGTCATACGCTCACATCCAGCCGCTTGAATCCGTCAGTTTGATAGCGCTCGACGCAGGCCGAGCGCCGGACTTTGCCGCTCGTCGTGATCGGTATCGAACCGGGCGACACCAGAACAAGATCGGCGACCCGAAGACTGTGCGACTTCGAGATCGCCGAGGTGACCTTGCGCTTCACCGAACGAAGCCGCACCAAACCCTCTTCCTCGGACGCCGCTTTGCTCTTGAGCTCGATGATGGCCACCAGTTGTTCGGTGATGTCGTCGGGCACCGAGATCGCCGCGACCCGGCCGCCGGTGATCTCGGTGATCGTCGCCTCGATGTCGTCGGGGTAGTGGTTGCGCCCGTCGACGATGAGCAGGTCTTTGATGCGGCCCATGATGAACAGTTCGCCGTCGGAGATGACGCCCAGATCACCGGTCCGCAGCCACGGCCCCTGGGCGGCGCCCGGCGCGGGATCGGCCAGCTTGGCGTTGAACACCCGCTCGGTCTGTTCCGGCTTGCGCCAATATCCCAGCGTCACGTGGTCGCCCCGGACCCAGATCTCGCCCTCCGTCCCCTCGGGGCTCTCAACCATGGTCTCCGGGTTGACGATTCGCACGGACGTGGGGTCAGGCGCACCGTAGCCGATGAGCTCGGTTCCGAGGGTGCCGTCGGTGCAGGGCCGGGCCCGACCGGCGGTCAGGTGTTCGTAGTCGAAACGCACCGTCTTGGGTGCGGAGCCGGGTTCGGCGGCAGCCACAAACAGCGTCGCTTCCGCGAGCCCGTAAGAGGGGCGGATTGCCGTCGGGCTCAGATTGTAGGAAGCGAAACGCTCGTTGAAGCGTTTCACGGTCGCCACGTGGATCCGTTCGCTGCCACTGACGATTCGCTGCACGTTGCCCAGGTCAAGTCCGGCCATGTCGTCGTCCGAGGTCCTTCGCACGGCCAACTCGAAGGCAAAGTTCGGCGCCGCCGAGAAGCAGGGACCATTGGTGGCCAGCATGTTCATCCAGCGCGCCGGGCGAACCAGGAACGACATCGGACTCATCAACACCGCGCTGCGGTCGGTGATCAGCGGCGCGCACAGTCCCAGAATCAGCCCCATGTCGTGATACAGCGGCAGCCACGATGTCAGAGTCAAAGCGGCCGGCAGCTGAGCGGGATCGCCGAAGTACGCGTACATGCTTTGCGTCACGTTGGCGATGACGTTCGTGTGCGAAACGATGACGCCGGCCGGCGTCCGCGTCGACCCCGATGTGTATTGCAGGTATGCCGCGCCGGAAGAATGGTGCCGGCTTGACGAGAGTTCGCGAGGGGACTCCAGGTCCAGCAGATCGACCTCGATGACGAACGGGGCGGGTTGCCCGTCATATGCGGTTGCGTATTTCGTCACGTCGCCGACCACGGCGGAAGTAGTGAGAATGGCGACCGGATTCGAATCGCGCAATACCGAGGAAATTCGGTCGTCGTGCATACCGTATTGCGGTGTCGAAAGCGGTACGGCGATGAAGCCGGCCTCGAGTGCACCGAAGAATGCGACGATATATTCCATTCCCTGCGGCGCCAGAATTGCGACTCGGTCTCCGGGTGAACCGCACAGTGCGAGCTCCTCGGCAACAATGCGGGCGCGCTGTGACATTTGCGACCATGTCAAGGTCTCAGCAAACCCCGCGGGGTCCTGCTCGTAGTCGATATACGTAAATGCCGTCGCGTCAGGCTGCTGGTCAGTCCGCGCCTGCAGCAAAGCAGGTATAGACGCACTGGTTACCGGCATTTCGTTACCTTCCCAACTCGCTGTCGGCGTCACTAAGTGCACGCACCCTGTGTGTTGCGTTGAGCGGCATTGTGGCTCCTAGGAGGAGCCCCCCACACACAGCAGCTGCTGGCGGTAAATCCTGGCGCTTTGAGACTAGATGGACGGGGTCCCGGTTTCCCCTCCCCGACCACGAGTCTTCTTAAGCTAGGTAAGCAATCTAACACGGGGAGGTGATGGGAATTTAGAAATCCACAGATTCATACACAGGACAGGGCGTGGGTTGTTGACTAAGCGGGCTACATTTGTCGTGAACGACGTTCTCGCAGGTCATGGCGCTATGTTCAGCAAGTGGCTTGTGGTGTTAATGGTACTGAAGGGGCATACGGGCAGCACGGGACAACTAGGTCGGCCGTCCAGCGGGCGACGGAACCGGTCGGTTTTGGCACCAGCGCACCGTTTCGCCACAGGCCCGCATGCGCCGGCCCCAGGGGCCTGCAGACGCGCGAACACAGCTGGTGCCAGCGCAGGCCGGGGGACGACGCGGCCGCCCGGACGGGGTTGTGCGCGGGCGTTTGCGGCGAACGGACGACCACCTGCGGCCCGTCGGCGGCGGGACCGTGCCGGTCCTCGCCGGCCGGTGCGCCTAGCTAACTCCTGGCGCCTCGATCGAGATTTTCTCCTCGATATTCATCACCAATTCCGACAAGTTGTTGTTGAGGTAAAAGTGATCCCCAGCAAACACTTGGAGGGAGAATTCGCCCGTGGTGCGATCCGTCCACGCCGTCATGTTTTCCTCGGCCACAATGATGTCGTTATCCGCGACGAAGGTGTGGATCGGACACGACACCGTCACCTCGGGTGCGCGGGTATAGGCGGCAATGGCCCGCACACTTTGCAAGGTGGGCAGAATCGTCGACGCGAATTCGTCATTCGCCAGCATTTCGGGGTTTGTGTCGGTGACCTGGGCGACCACGTTCAGGATGTCGCGATCCGAACCCTGCAGTTCCTTGTAGCGGATATGGCCGGGTGCTGCGCAAGACGACACGAACAGGGCCGCGACCGGATGTCCGGCCGATTGGAAGCGCAGGGCCACCTCGAAGGCCAGCAACCCGCCCATGCTGTGGCCGAAGAACACCACCGGACGGTCGGTCGGTGCAGTGGGCGCCATCGTGGTGAAGATTTCGTCGGCGAACTCGGGAATGCTCGGCAGTTGGGTGAGGCCGCGGTCGCTGCGTCCGGGATATTGGACGGCTACCCGCTGGATGTCGGTGGAGAACGCCTTCGCGAACGGCACGTAAAAGGTCGCGGAGCCACCGGCGTGCGGAAATATGTAAAGCGTTGCTGCGGGCGGCTTTGCGCCGGCGCTGCCTCGGTCCGTGGGCCCATTCACCGGCTCAGCGTATCCCGGGGCCATTAGCTGGCCCGTTGCCTCGGCAGATGCGCTTTCTCGTCGGCACGACAACGGCATGCGTCCCGCGCGGGACGCAACACGGAAGTCCTGGAAGAATCGGCTTTTGTGGGCTGATCGCCGGCTGTGGCCCGCCTGCGGTGGTTCCGGTCGGGGAATTTGCCCGACACACCGGTGTCGCCACCGCCGTCACAGAGGTAACACCAGGCACACTGGTAACAACAGGAATTGTGCAAGACGCCAGGAGGGTATGGCCGTGTACCGAGTCTTTGAAGCGCTGGATGAATTAGGCGCCATTGTCGAAGAAGCCCGCGGCGTGCCGATGACGGCTGGCTGTGTGGTGCCTCGTGGTGACGTGCTGGAACTGATCGACGACATCAAGGATGCGATCCCCGGCGAGCTGGACGACGCCCAGGACGTGCTGGATGCTCGCGATGCGATGCTTTCCGACGCCAAGTCGCACGCCGAATCCATGGTGTCCTCGGCGACCACTGAGTCGGAGTCGATGCTCAACCACTCTCGCGCGGAGGCTGACCGGCTGCTTTCCGACGCCAAGTCGCAGGCCGACCGGATGGTCAACGAGGCACGCCAGCACAGCGAGCGGATGGTCGCCGACGCCCGCGAGGAAGCGATGCGTATCGCCACGGCGGCCAAACGCGAGTACGAGGCCAGCGTCGGCCGCGCTCAGGCCGAAGCCGACCGGATGATCGAAAACGGCAACATCTCCTATGAAAAGGCCGTGCAAGAGGGCATCAAGGAGCAGCAGCGCCTGGTCTCGCAGAACGAGGTCGTGCAGGCGGCCAACGCAGAGTCCACCCGGCTGATCGACACCGCGCACGCCGAGGCCGACCGGCTGCGTGGTGAATGCGATATCTACGTGGACAACAAGCTCGCCGAGTTCGAGGAGTTCCTCAACGGCACACTGCGTTCCGTGGGCCGCGGCCGCCACCAACTGCGGACGGCTGCCGGAACGCACGACTACGCGACCCGGTAGGGAAACTGAGCGCGCCGTAAGATTTCGCTATGGCGCGCAAACACAGCACCACTGCGCAGCATCATCCGGCCTCGCCGATGACCGTTGACGTCGCGCGGCTCGGGCGACGCCCGGGATCGATGGTGACCTTGCGCAACACCGTGCCCAGTCCGTCGCGTATCGGACTGGACATGATCGCTATCGAGCAGGGCGCGCCGCTCGACATGGATCTGCGGGTCGAATCGGTGTCGGAAGGCGTGCTGGTCACCGGCACGGTGTCTGGACCCACCGTCGGCGAGTGCTGCCGGTGCCTGACCGCGGTCAACGGGCGAGTGGAGATTGGGTTGACCGAGCTGTTCGCCTACCCGGACAGCGCCACCGAGGCGACCACCGAGGAAGACGAGGTCGGTCGGGTCGTCGATGACCGCGTCGACCTCGAGCAGGCCATCGTCGATGCCGTCGGACTCGAGCTTCCGTTCACACCGGTATGCCGACCGGATTGCCCGGGGTTGTGCCCGCAATGCGGCATCTTGCTGGCCGATGACCCCAGTCACCACCATGACGCCATCGATCCGCGATGGGCCAAGCTGGTGGACATGATGTCCGACGATTCACCCGCCCCGGACACCGCTCGGGGTGACCAGTGACTTCGCGGCAATCTTTGATCGATGCGCTCGGGGTAGAGCTGCCCGAGGAACTGCTCTCGTTGGCGTTGACGCATCGCAGCTACGCCTACGAGCACGGCGGACTGCCGACCAACGAGCGGCTGGAGTTTCTCGGCGACGCCGTACTGGGTCTGACCGTCACCGACGAGCTCTATCACCGTCATCCCGACCGTTCGGAAGGTGATCTGGCCAAACTGCGTGCCAGCGTCGTCAACACCCACGCGCTCGCCGACGTGGCGCGGCAGTTGTCCGAAGGTGGGCTGGGCAATCACTTGCTGCTGGGGCGGGGCGAGGCGAACACCGGCGGCGCCGACAAGTCGAGCATCCTGGCCGACGGCATGGAGTCGCTGTTGGGCGCGATCTACCTGGCGCATGGCATCGAGACATCGCGCGAGGTGATCCTGCGTTTGTTCGGCGGGCTGCTGGACGCCGCGCCCACGTTGGGCGCCGGGCTGGATTGGAAGACCAGCTTGCAGGAGCTCACCGCGGCGCGCGGCATGGGTGCGCCGTCCTACCTGGTCACTTCCACCGGCCCGGACCACGACAAGGAATTCACCGCGGTGGTGGTCGTGATGGAGACCGAATACGGGTCGGGGATGGGTCGCTCCAAAAAGGAGGCCGAGCAGAAGGCCGCGGCGGCGACCTGGAAAGCGCTGGAGGCGCTGGACCCCGCTGGGAAAACGCCCGCCTAGTGCCCGAGCTGCCCGAAGTCGAGGTGGTGCGCCGCGGCTTGCAGGCCCATGTTGTGGGCAAGACGATCACCGCGGTTCGGGTGCACCACCCCCGCGCGGCACGCCGGCACGAAGCCGGGCCCGCCGACCTCACGGCCCGCCTGCTCGGCGCGCGGATCGACGGAACCGATCGCCGCGGCAAATACCTGTGGCTGCTGCTGGACGGCGATACCGCGCTCGTTGTCCACCTCGGCATGAGCGGCCAGATGCTGCTGGGCGAGGTGCCACGCGCCGACCACGTCCGGATCTCCGCATTGCTCGACGACGGCACCGTGCTGAGCTTCGCCGACCAGCGGACCTTCGGGGGGTGGATGCTGGCCGACCTGACGGAATCCGACGGCAGCGTGGTGCCCGAACCCGTCGCTCACCTCGCGCGGGATCCGCTGGACCCCCACTTCGACGCCGACGCGGTGGTGAAAGTGTTGCGGGGCAAGCATTCCGAGATCAAACGCCAGCTGCTGGATCAGCAGGTGGTTTCGGGTATCGGCAATATCTACGCCGATGAAGCGTTGTGGCGGGCCAAAGTTCATGGTGCCCGGCTGGCCGCCGCGTTGAGCCGCCGCCAGCTGGGCGCGGTGCTGGCCGCCGCCGCGGATGTGATGCGCGACGCGCTGGCCCAGGGTGGGACTTCGTTCGATTCGCTGTACGTCAACGTCAATGGCGAGTCGGGCTACTTCGACCGCTCCCTGGATGCGTATGGGCGCGAAGGCGAAAGCTGTCGGCGGTGCGGCGCGGTGATCCGCCGCGAGAAGTTCATGAATCGATCGTCGTTCTCCTGTCCGCGGTGCCAGCCGCGCCCGCGCGGTTAACACTTTCTCGCGGAAAGCTGAGGATAACCTTCCCGTCGTGAGGTTATCCTTACGAGGATGATGACCCGCTGGACATGGGGAGGCTAATGCGCAAGTCGGTGCGGAACGCAGATCGTATATCGGGTTCGCCCACCGTGCTGGCGCAGCTGTCGCCAGGCGAGCGGGCAACCATCGTGGGCGTGGCGCCGGCGGCGTCGGCCGCGGTGGCGGGCCGATTGCGGCAGTTGGGATTTCGGCCGGCCTCCGATGTCGAGGTCATCCGCCGGGCTCCGATGGGCGATCCGACCATCTACCGGGTTCAGGACACCGAGCTGTGCCTGCGCCGCCGCGAGGCGCGGCTGATTGAAGTCGCGTCGGGGACTGACGCATGACGTCATGCCACGAAGAAGACGGCTCCGGGGTCGCTGTCGCCGGACTGGCGCGCATCGCGCTGGTGGGCAGTCCCAACGCGGGCAAGACTTCGGTTTTCAACCACTTGACCGGATTGCGCGCCAAGACCGGTAACTACCCGGGCGTCACGGTCGGGCGCACCGTCGGCACCACCAAGGTGGACGGCGTCGAGGTCGCCATCGAGGACCTGCCCGGCACCTACAGCCTCGACCCGATCAGCCCGGACGAGCAGGTGGTGTCCGACCTGCTGGGCGGCGAGGTCTACGGCGACGGCCGCCCCGATGCGATCGTCATCGTCGCCGACGCCACTACGCTGTACCGCTCGATCATCCTGGTGGCCCAGGTGCTGCGCCAAGACCTGCCGTGTCTGTTGGTGCTGACCATGACCGACGAGCTGACCGCGCGGGGCGGCGGCATCTCCGTCGATGCCTTGTCGACGGCGCTCGGCGTCCCGGTGCTCGCCGTCGTCGCCAACCGCGGCGTAGGCATTGACACCCTGCGCGCCCAACTGGTGGCCTTCGGCCGCTGGCAACGGCCCCCGGTGCTCCCGCCGGCCGATGATGCGGCCATCGACGCCTGGGGCCGCTCGGTGCTGAAGGCGGCCGATTACGTTGCCCCCCAACCCGATCGGCGTACCCGACGGATCGACGCGCTGGTGCTGCATCCGCTGTGGGGGACCATCATCTTCTTCGCAGTGATGTTCTGCTTCTTCCAGGTGGTCTTCACCGTCGCCGCGCCGCTGCAGGATCAAGTGGGCGATTGGCTCAGCTGGCTCGGCACCCTGGTGAGCAACCACGTCGGCAACTACGTGGTGCGCGGATTGCTCGGCCAGGGGCTGATCGGTGGCGTGGGAACGGTGCTCCAGTTCATCCCGCAGATCGTGTTGCTGTTCTTACTGATCGCGCTGCTCGAGAACGTCGGCTACATGGCGCGCGCCGCATTCCTGATGGACCGGGTCATGGCCGCGACGGGGTTGGAAGGCCGCGCCTTCGTCGCGATGCTCTCGTCGTTCGCATGCGCGATCCCGGGGATCATGGCCACCCGAACACTGCCGTCGTCGAAAGACCGGATCGCCACGATCATCACGGCACCGTTGATGACCTGCTCGGCGCGGCTCCCGGTGTTCACCCTGCTGGTCGGACTGCTGGTGTCGCCGCGCACGCAGTGGGGTGGGCTGAGCGCGCAGGGCATCGCGATGTTCGCACTGTATGTGTGCGGCGGCACCTCGGCGCTGATCGCCGCCTCGGTGTTCAAGTCGACGATCCTGCGCAGCGACATGCTGCCGTTCACGATGGAGCTTCCGCCGTACCGCTTCCCGTCGCCCAAGAACGTGCTGATCACGATGTGGGATTCGGCGAAGATGTTTTTGCGCAAGGCCGGAACGATCATCCTGGGCACCTCCGTGGTGCTGTGGGTGTTGCTCAATCTGCCGGCCCGCGCGTCAGAGACTGCGAACATGTCGCCAACGGATGCCACCGCTTACGTGATGAACCACAGCTACGCCGCCGATGTCGGGAAGGCGATCGGGCCGGTGTTCAAGCCACTCGGATTCGATTGGCACATCAACATTTCGCTGCTCGGATCGTTCTCGGCGCGCGAGGTGTTCGTGTCCACCCTGGGCCAGGTGGCGGCGGCGGAAAGCCCCGACGATCCGCACGAAGCACTGCTCAACTTGAAAGACGATGCGGGCCATAAGGTGTTCACCGCGCCGACGGTCATCGCGCTGATGGCGTACTTCATCTACGCGTTGCAATGTATGTCCACCGTCGCGGTGATGCGCCGCGAAACCAATTCGTGGCGGTGGCCGGTAATCGCCTGGTCCTACATGTTCGTGCTGGCGTGGCTGGCGGCGTTCGCCGCCCGGGCGGTCGCGATGGCGCTAGGCGCATGATTCCGATCCACGCCACCGCCACCGCGAATCCGCGCCAGCTGCGCTGGGTGGTCGCCCCCGAGCAACTACCGGCGCGCGGCACCGTCCGCAACGCCCCGGGCAGGCTGGGCGCCTTGCTGGACGCCCACGCGATCGACGAGGTCGTGGTGGGCGCCGGCGGCATCCTGATCACGATCGGTGCCGGCGGCGATTGGCGTGAGCTGGGCGACGATATCCGCGAGGCGCTCGGCGCGGCGCTGCTGGACTCGGCGGGTTGGACGATCGACGAAACATCGTTTCCCGCAAGCAAATTGGAAACGGTCGTTGAGGAACTGCTGGCCGGGCCGGTGGGTGCACTGGCCGCCTCGCATGGCGGATCGATCGAGCTGGTTTCGGTGGTGGGCCACCACGTGACGGTTCGGATGGTGGGTGCCTGCGATGGATGTCCGGGTGCGTCCTCCACACTGCGCGAGGCGCTCGAGCGTGAGTTGCGACGGCGGGTCGATGAGCAGGTCGTGGTCGCCTCATCCGAAAACGATTCGGCCTCACTGTCTTTGGGAAAGAAGCTGCTGTCGTTGATAGTCCGTTGAGGGCGTTGTCGTCGTCCCCGGTAGAAATGAGTGATGACGGAACTGTGGGTCGAACGCACCGGGACGCGCCGCTACACCGGCCATAGCTCAAGGGGAGCGCAGGTCCTGGTCGGGTCCGAGGACGTCGAGGGCGTGTTCACCCCCGGCGAACTGCTCAAGATCGCGTTGGCCGCGTGCAGCGGGATGTCCAGCGACCAGCCGCTGGCCCGTCGGCTCGGCGACGACTATCGGGCAGTGGTCCGTGTCTCCGGCGACTCCGACCGCGCCGAAGAGGTCTATCCGCTGCTCTCTGAGACGCTGGAGCTCGACCTGTCCGGACTGTCCGACGACGAAACCGAACGCCTGGCCGTGGTCGTCAACCGGGCGATCGACCTGGTCTGCACGGTCGGGCGCACCCTCAAGTCGGGCACCACGGTCAAGTTCGAGATCGCGTCCGAAGCCAACAATGCCGGGTCCTGACGTCGCACTCACCGCCTGGGTGCAAGGGATGGTTCAGGGTGTGGGTTTTCGCTGGTGGACCCGTTGCCGCGCGCTGGAGCTCGGCCTCACCGGCTACGCGGCCAACCAGGCCGACGGCCGCGTCCTGGTCGTCGCGCACGGCCCCCGGGAGGCGGGCGAGAAATTGCTGCAGCTGCTGCAAGGCGGCCATTCGTGGCCCGCGCAGCCCGGCCGCGTCGACAAGGTTGTCGCCGAATGGTCGCGGCCGCAGGAGCAGTTCGAGGGATTCGTCGAGCGCTAGCCTGGGCGGCGAATCAAACGCACGATGGCGTCGTTTTCGGTGACTGAAGTGGCCACTGTGGCCAGTGCGTCAGACTGTGAACAACAGGTGTATTTCAGGCGAGCCGACACCCCTTGGTGACCGTGCCTCCGGCAATTTGGGCGGTAGTCTGGCTCGCCGTGTACCTCAAGAGTCTGACGCTGAAGGGCTTCAAGTCCTTCGCCTCGCCGACGACTCTGCGCTTCGAGCCCGGTATCACCGCCGTCGTCGGGCCCAACGGCTCCGGCAAGTCCAACGTGGTCGACGCCCTGGCCTGGGTGATGGGGGAGCAGGGCGCCAAGACGCTGCGCGGCGGAAAGATGGAAGACGTCATCTTCGCCGGCACCTCGTCGCGCGCGCCGCTGGGCCGCGCCGAAGTCACCGTCACGATCGACAACTCCGACAACGCACTGCCGATCGAGTACAACGAAGTATCGATCACGCGGCGGATGTTCCGCGACGGCGCCAGCGAATACGAAATCAACGGCACCGGTTGCCGTTTGATGGATGTCCAGGAGCTGCTGAGCGACTCCGGCATCGGCCGCGAGATGCACGTGATTGTGGGCCAGGGCAAGCTCGACGAGATCTTGCAGTCGCGTCCCGAGGATCGCCGTGCCTTCATCGAGGAAGCCGCTGGTGTGCTCAAGCACCGCAAGCGCAAGGAAAAAGCCCTGCGCAAGCTCGACGCGATGCAGGCCAACCTGGCCCGGCTTACCGACCTGACCACCGAGTTGCGCCGCCAACTCAAACCGTTGGGCCGCCAAGCCGAGGTGGCTCGTCGCGCCCAGACCATCCAGGCCGACCTGCGTGACGCGAAGCTGCGGCTGGCCGCCGATGACATGGTCAACCGTCAGGTGCAGCGGGACGCGATCCTGGAGGCCGAGGCCACCATGCGCCGCGAGCACGACGTCGCCGCCAGCCGGCTGGCGGTGGCGTCCAACGAGCTGACCGCACACGAGACCGCGCTGGCCGAGCTGTCGGTGCGAGCCGAGTCGGTCCAGCACACCTGGTTCGGGCTGTCCGCCCTGGCGGAACGGGTGAGCGCCACGGTGCGCATCGCCAGCGAACGCGCTCAGCACCTCGACCTCGAGCCGGTCGCGACCAGCGACACCGACCCGGATGCGCTGGACGCCGAAGCCGACAGAGTCGCGGCCGCTGAGCGGCAGCTGCTGGCGGAACTGGCCGCCGCCGGGACCCGGCTGGAGGCCGCCCGCGCCGAATTGTCCGAGCGCGAGCGCGAGGCCACCGAGGCCGACCGTGCGCATCTGGCCGCCGTCCGGGCTGAGGCGGACCGGCGTGAAGGCCTGGCCCGGCTGGCTGGTCAGGTCGAGACCATGCGGGCCCGGGTCGAATCGATCGACGACAGCGTCGCCCGGCTGTCCGAGCGAATCGAACAGGGCGCTGTGCGCGCTCAGCAGACCCGGGCGGAGTTCGAGACCGTGCAGGCCCGCGTCGGCGAACTCGATCAGGGCGAGGTGGGCCTGGACGAACACCACGAGCGCACCGTGGCCGCGATGCGAGCGGCCGACGAACGTGTCGTCGAGTTGCAGGCCGGCGAGCGCGAAGCTGAGCGCCGGGTGGCTTCGCTGCGAGCCCGCATCGATGCGCTCTCGGTGGGCCTCGAGCGCAAGGACGGCGCCGCGTGGCTCACGCAAAATCACAGCGGTCCAGGGCTTTTCGGCCCAATCGCGAAATTGGTCAAGGTCCGCTCGGGGTATGAGGCGGCGCTGGCCGCGGTGCTCGGGTTGGCGGCCGACGCGCTGGCCGCCGAAAGCTTCGGCGCGGCCCGTTCGGCGGTCGCCGCGCTCAAGCAAGCCGACGGAGGCCGGGCGGCCCTGGTGCTGGGTGACTGGCCCGCCGATCAGCCCGCGTCGGGCGCGCCGCTGCCCGACGGGGCTCTCTGGGCGCTCGACCTGGTCGACGCCCCGCCGCGGTTGCGCGGCGCGATGGCCGCCATGCTGTCCGCCGTCGCGGTGGTCAACGACCTGGGCGCGGCGCTGGATCTGGTGGCCAGCCGCCCGCAGCTGCGGGCGGTCACGCTCGACGGTGACCTGGTCGGCCGCGGCTGGGTGAGCGGCGGTTCGGACCGCAAGCCCTCGACGCTGGAGCTCACCTCGGAGATCGACAAGGCCGGCACCGAGCTGGCCGCCGCCGAGTCGCAGGTGGCGCAACTGTCCGCGGCCTTGTCCGGCGCGTTGACCGAGCAGCGGGGCCGTCAGGACTCCGCCGAGCAGGCGCTGGCCGCGCTCAACGAATCCGACACCGCGATCTCGGCGATGTACGAGCAGCTGGGCCGCCTCGGACAGGACGCCCGGACCGCCGAGGACGAGTGGAACCGGCTGCTGCGCCAGCGCGAGGAGCTGGAGGCCGGTCGCGCCCAGACCGTCCAAGAGGTCACCGGACTCGAAACGCGGCTGCGCAACGCCCAAGAGAGCCAGCTCGCGCCCGCGGAAGAACCCGTCGATCGTCAGCGCATCGCCGCCGCGGCCGATACCGCCCGCGGCGTCGAGGTGGAGGCCCGGCTTGCGGTGCGCACCGCCGAGGAACGAGCCAATGCCGTTCGCGGCCGGGCGGATTCGCTGCGCCGTGCGGCCGCCGCCGAGCGCGAGGCACGGGTGCGGGCCCAACAGGCACATGCCGCGCGACTGCGGGCGGCCGCGGTGGCCGCGGCGGTGGCCGACTCGGGTCGGCTGCTGGCGACACGGTTGAACGGGGTGGTCGCCGCGGCATCGCAAATCCGCGACGCGATGGTCGCCGAACGCGAGGCGCGCTCGACCGCGATGACGGCGGTGCGCGAGGAGGTGCACACACTGGGTGCCCGGGTGGCCAAACTGACCGACTCGCTGCACCGCGACGAGGTGGCCAACGCGCAGGCGGCGCTGCGCATCGAGCAGCTGGAACAAACGGTGCTCGAGCAGTTCGGCATGAGTCCCGCGGATTTGATCGCCGAGTACGGCCCGCAGATCGCATTGCCGCCCTCCGAGCTGGAGATGGCCGAGTTCGAGCTGGCCCGCGAGCGTGGCGAACAGGTCACCGCGCCCGCGCCGGTGCCCTACGACCGGCCCACCCAGGAGCGGCGGGCCAAGCGGGCCGAGCGGGAGCTGGCCGAACTGGGCAGGGTCAATCCGCTGGCCCTCGAGGAGTTCGCCGCGCTGGAGGAGCGCTATAACTTCCTGTCCACCCAGCTCGAGGACGTCAAGTCGGCCCGCAAGGATCTGCTCGACGTCGTCGCCGAGGTCGACTCGCGCATCCTGCAGGTGTTCAGCGATGCCTTCGTCGACGTGGAACGCGAATTCCAGGAGGTCTTCACCGTGTTGTTCCCCGGCGGCGAGGGCCGGTTGCGGCTGACCAATCCGGACGACATGCTCACCACCGGCATCGAGGTGGAAGCCCGTCCGCCCGGCAAGAAGGTCACCCGGCTGTCTTTGCTGTCCGGTGGCGAGAAGGCGCTGACCGCGGTCGCGATGCTGGTGGCGATCTTCCGCGCCCGCCCGTCGCCGTTCTACATCATGGACGAGGTGGAGGCCGCGCTCGACGACACCAATCTGCGCCGCCTGATCTCGCTGTTCGAGCTGCTGCGGGCCCGCTCGCAGCTGCTGATCATCACCCACCAGAAGCCGACAATGGAGGTCGCCGACGCGTTGTACGGCGTGACCATGCAGGGCGACGGCATTACCGCGGTGATCTCGCAGCGCATGCGCGGACAAGAGGTCCAGCAGCTCGCCACCACTTCTTCGTAGCGCGCGGGCGGCGGCCTGCCGCTGTGGTCGCTGTGAGTTGCAGGGCGTGGCCCTGAAACAATGTCAGCGTGTCGCAAGGTCTTTGGATCGCCATCGCCGTCGTTGCCGCCCTGGTTGTCATCGTTGTGCTGGTCCTGGGGCTGACCCGGTACCGCCGCCGGCGGCGCATCAGCCTGACCCGGCCCGAGCCGGGCGCACTCGAGGGTTCCGGGCGCTACACGGCGTCATCGGGCATCAGCTTCAGTCAGGGTGCGCAGACGCAGGATCGGATCGACACCAGCGGGTTGCCCGCTGTCGGAGACGACGCGACCGTCCCGCGTGACGCGCCGCGGCGCACGATCTCCGATGTTCACCTGCCCGCACCGCAGGCCGAACCCGAGACCGTCACACCGCTGCCGGCGCCGGCCCCCGAGCCCGAAGCTGAGCCGGCGATCCCAGCGACGGCCGAGATCGAGGAGATCGCGCCGACCGAAGGCCGGCTAGAGCGCCTGCGCGGCCGGCTGGCCCGATCGCAGAACGCGCTCGGGCGCAGCATGCTGGGCTTGATCGGCGGCGGCGACCTGGACGAAGACTCCTGGCAGGACGTGGAGGACACCCTGCTGGTCGCCGATCTGGGCCCGGTGGCCACCGAGTCGGTGGTCTCGCAGCTGCGCAGCCGCCTGGCCGGCAGCAATGTGCGCACCGAGGCCGACGCGCGTGCGGTGCTGCGTGACGTGCTGATCAGCGAGCTGAAGCCCGAGATGGATCGCTCGATTCGCGCGCTGCCGCACGACGAGCACCCGTCGGTGCTGCTGATCGTCGGCGTCAACGGCACCGGAAAAACCACCACCGTCGGAAAGCTGGCGCGGGTGCTGGTCGCCGACGGCCGGCGGGTCGTGCTGGGCGCGGCCGACACATTCCGGGCCGCGGCCGCCGATCAGCTGCAGGCCTGGGCTTCCCGGGTGGGCGCGGAGGTAGTGCGCGGCGCCGAAGGCTCGGACCCGGCCGCGGTGGCCTTCGACGCCGTCGACAAGGGCATCGAAACGGGCGCCGACGTCGTGCTCATCGATACCGCGGGGCGTCTGCACACCAAGGTCGGCTTGATGGACGAACTCGACAAGGTCAAACGGGTGGTAACCCGGCGCGCCGCGGTCGACGAGGTGTTATTGGTCCTCGACGCCACCATCGGACAGAACGGGCTGGCTCAGGCCAAGGTGTTCGCCGACGTCGTCGACATCACCGGCGCGGTGCTGACTAAGCTGGACGGAACGGCCAAGGGCGGCATTGTTTTCCGGGTGCAGCAGGAGCTCGGTGTGCCCGTGAAACTGGTCGGCCTCGGCGAAGGACCCGACGATTTGGCGCCGTTCGAGACCGCCGCGTTCGTAGACGCCCTGCTCGGCTGAAACCCCTTACACGGGGGCCGTTTCGTTAATGATGCCGAAACACGGTGGCCCCATCTCGGAAACAACCATTGCGCAAGGTTCTGGATCAGGTCATCAGGCGCATGTCTGATGACCGGTTCAGGGCCGACCGGAGGTGATACCGAGTGAGTTTCCCAGTAATGGGCCAGCCCAATACCGGCGATACGGCATGGATGCTGGCGAGTTCCGCGCTGGTGTTGTTGATGACGCCAGGTCTGGCGTTCTTCTATGGCGGGATGGTCCGCGCCCGAAGCGTGCTCAACATGCTGATGATGAGCATCAGTGCCATGGGTGTGGTGACCGTGCTGTGGGCGCTGTATGGCTATTCCGTTTCGTTTGGCACCGACAAGGGCAACTTCCTCGGCGATCCGACCGAGTACTGGGGCCTGAAGGGCCTGATCGGCGGCAACGCCGTGGCCGCCGACCCGACCAAGGGCGTTGCGGCGACGGACATCCCGCTGGCCGGCACCCTGCCGGCGATAGTGTTCGTGGCATTCCAGCTGATGTTCGCGATCATCACGGTCGCGCTGATCTCGGGTGCGGTGTCCGATCGGCTCAAGTTCAGCGCCTGGTTGGTGTTCTCCGGTCTGTGGGCGACGTTCGTGTACTTCCCGGTCGCGCACTGGGTGTTCGCGTTCGACGGCTTCGCGGCCGAGAAAGGCGGCTGGATCGCGAACAAGCTGCACGCGATCGACTTCGCCGGTGGGACGGCGGTTCATATCAACTCCGGTGTGGCCGGTCTGATGCTGGCGATCGTGCTGGGCAAGCGGCGTGGTTGGCCTACGACGCTGTTCCGCCCGCACAATGTGCCGTTCGTGATGCTCGGTGCGGGTCTGCTGTGGTTCGGCTGGTACGGCTTCAACGCCGGGTCGGCCACCAGCTCCAACGGCGCCGCGGGTGCGACGTTCATGACGACCACGATCGCGACGGCCACGGCGATGCTGGCCTGGCTGCTCACCGAGCGCATTCGCGACGGCAAGGCGACAACCCTGGGAGCCGCATCGGGAATTGTGGCAGGGCTGGTCGCCATCACGCCTTCCTGCTCGTCGGTGAATGCGCTCGGCGCCCTGATCATCGGTCTGGTGGCGGGCGTGCTGTGTGCGCTGGCGGTCGGTCTGAAGTTCAAGCTCGGCTTCGACGACTCGCTGGACGTGGTTGGGGTGCACCTGGTCGGCGGTCTGGCGGGCACGCTGCTGGTGGGTCTGCTGGCCGCCCCGGAGAGCGTGGCGATCAACGGCGTGACCGGCGTATCCAAGGGTCTGTTCTACGGCGGTGGCTGGGATCAGCTGGAGCGACAGGCGGTCGGCGCGTTCGCCGTTCTGTTCTACTCCGGGATCGTGACGCTTATTCTGGCTCTGATTCTGAAGTACACCATCGGGCTGCGTTTGAGCCCGGAAGCCGAAGCCGCAGGTATCGATGAATCTGAGCACGCGGAGGGCAGCTACGATTTCGCAGTGGTCACCGGTTCGATTCTCCCTCATGCCAGCCTGCCGGACAGCTCTAACGGACTGGACGAAGCCGTGGCCGAGAAAGTGGAGGCGGAGTAATCATGAAGCTGATCACCGCGATCGTGAAGCCGTTCACCCTTGATGACGTCAAGACCAGCCTGGAGGACGCGGGCGTCCTGGGGCTGACGGTCAGCGAAGTCCAGGGCTACGGCCGGCAGAAGGGGCACACCGAGGTTTACCGGGGTGCTGAATACTCGGTCGATTTCGTGCCGAAGGTTCGGATCGAGGTCGTTGTCGACGATTCCATCGTCGACAAGGTCGTGGACAGCATCGTCCGGGCGGCACGCACCGGCAAGATCGGTGATGGCAAGGTCTGGGTGAGCCCCGTGGAAACCATCGTGCGAGTGCGCACCGGTGAGCGCGGGACCGATGCGATATGACGCTAACCGCAAATTGACGATCCAGCCCGGGCGGGCCGGGAGGTTATGAAACCGGACGAGCCCGACCGGGAGTCTGGAGCGGACACCGCGCACGCAGGAATCGCTGCTGGAGCAAGCGATTTAGCCGCTGCACGGCGCACGCTGCTGTCCGAGGGCAGCACCCTGCACGCGGCGGAACTGCGGCACGCCTGGCTGGACCTGCACGAGTCGTGGTTGACGGCCAAAGCCACTGAGCTAGGTATCACCGATGCCAGTGGCTTCGCGATCGTCGGAGTCGGCGGCCTGGGCCGCCGCGAACTGCTGCCCTACTCCGACCTGGATCTGATGCTGTTGCACGACAACGTGTCCGACGAGGCGCTGCAGAAGGTTGCCGACGGGCTGTGGTATCCGCTGTGGGACGCCAACGTTCGGCTCGACCACAGCGTGCGAACGGTGTCCGGAACTCTCGGTGTCGCCAATGGCGACATGATCGCCGCGCTGGGGCTGCTGGATGCTCGCCACATCGCCGGTAACGCGGAGCTGTCCGAGGAATTGGTCTCCGGCGCAAGAAGGCAGTGGCGCACCGCAATTCGTTCCCGAATGGACGAGCTGGTAGAGATGACGAATGCTCGCTGGCTGCGCTGCGGCCGAATCGCGCAGCGCGCCGAGCCCGACCTGAAATCTGGTCGCGGTGGCTTGCGCGACGTCCAACTGCTCGACGCGCTGGGCGTCGCCCAACTCATCGATCGCCGCGGCATGAATCGTCCGGAGGTCCCGGGTGGTTCGCTCGACGATGCCTATCTGACCCTGCTCGACGTGCGCACCGAACTGCATCGGGTGTCCGGGCGCGGACGCGATCAACTGCTGGCCCAGTTCGCAGACGACATCAGTGCCGCGCTGCACATCGGTGATCGTTTCAGCTTGGCGCGTCAACTGTCTGACGCCAGCCGCACTATCGCTTACCACGCCGAAACCGGAATGCGGACAGCGCAAAACGCATTGCCGCGGCGCGGCATTACGGCATTGGTGCGGCGCCCGAAGCGGCGACCGCTGGACGAGGGCGTCGTCGAGTACGACGGCGAAATCGTGCTGGCTCGCGAGGCTCAACCGGATACCGATCCCGGCCTGGTGCTGCGGGTGGCCGCCGCGTCCGCGGACCACAACCTGCCCATCGGCGCCGGCACGCTGAAACGGCTGGCGGCAAGCGTCCCGGATTTGCCGACACCGTGGCCGCGCGAGGCGCTGGACGACCTGCTGGTCGTGCTGCTGGCCGGACCCACGATGGTGAATACAATCGAGGCGCTGGATCGTACCGGCCTGTGGAGCAAGCTATTTCCGGAATGGGATGCGGTCCGCGACCTTCCGCCGCGCGACGTCTCGCACGTGTGGACCGTGGATCGTCATATCGTCGAGACCGCGGTCAATGCGGCACCGTTGACGACCCGTGTCGCGCGATCGGACCTCCTGGCACTGGGCGCGTTACTACACGACATCGGCAAGGGGCGTGGCGTAGACCACTGCGCGTTCGGGGCCGATTTGGTGCCTCCGATCGGTGAGCGGCTGGGGCTCTCCGCCCGGGACATCGACACGCTGGCGGGCATGGTCCGCCATCATCTGCTGCTGCCCATCGCCGCCACCCGAAGCGACCTCAACGACCCGGCAACCATCGAATCGGTGTCGCAGGCGTTGGGTGGAGACCAGCAACTGCTGGAGTTGTTGCATGCGCTGGCGGAAGCGGACTCCAAGGCCACGGGGCCAGGGGTGTGGAGCGACTGGAAAGCCTCTCTGATCGAGGATCTGGTGCGTCGCTGCCGGATGGTGATGGCCGGTGAGCCGCTGCCGGAAGCCGAACCGACTGCACCACACTATCTTTCACTAGCGGCCGACCATGGCGTACACGTTGAGATCAAGCCGGGGGAGCAGGAACGTCTGCACGCGGTGATGGTCGCACCGGACGGGCGGGGATTGGTGTCGAAAGCGGCGGCGGTGCTGGCACTGAACTCGCTGCGAATTCACTCCGCGACGGTCAACACCCACGATGGCATCGCGATCGCCGAATTCGTCGTGTCGCCGATATTCGGTTCTCCGCCCGAGGCGGGCCTGCTACGTCAGCAGTTTGTCGGCGCGCTGGCCGGCGACGTCGACGTGCTTGGCGCGCTGGAGAAGCGCGACACCGAGGCCGCCAGTTCGGCGATGGCCCGGGCCGGGGAGATCCAGGCGGGGGCGCCGCTGACGCGCTCGACCGCGCCGCCGCGGGTGCTATGGCTGGACGCCGCGCCTGGCCAATTCGTCGTCGAAGTTCGCGCCAGGGACCGGATCGGGCTGCTCGCGCTGCTCGCGCAGGCGCTCGAGCGGGCGGGAGCCGACATCGCCTGGGCGAAGGTCAATACGTTCGGATCCACGGCCGCCGACGTGTTCTGCGTGACCATGCCGGTCGAGTCCCCGGACGCAGCCGAGCCCGACGGGGAGCATGGGGCGGCCCCGCGCGCCGAGGTGGAGAAGCACTTGTTGGCTGCTCTGGGTGCCTCCGCCGATGCGGTGGTCGACGAGCCTGTCGCCGAGTGAGCGCTACGCAAGCTCCGAATTCAGTTGCCGCACAGCCACAATAAGCTCCTTGAGCTGGTCTTGCGTCGCTGCGGCAATCGGCGGCCCGCCGCAGCGCCGGCGCAACTCGTTGTGGATCCATCCGTGCGGCTTGCCGGTGCGGTGATGGGCGACCGACACCAGACTGTTGAGTTCGCGACGCAGCTCGCGGAGCTGACCATGCATGGACCCCGACGCCGACGGCACCGGTGCCGCCCGGCCGGACGCGGCCCGCTTCTGTAGCTGCTCGTCCTGGCGCCGGTGCAGCAGAGCCCGCATCTGGGTGGCGTCGAGCAATCCCGGGATACCGAGGTAGTCGGCTTCCTCTTCGCTCCCGGCCGCGGCGGCGGTGCCGAACGAGGACCCGTCGAAGATGACCTGATCCAATTCGGCGTCGGCGCCCAGCGAGGTGAAACCCTTTTCCAGTTCCGTCTTTTCGTTTTGTTCCTTGACGGCAGGATCGGCGTCGAGGGGATCGTCGAGGGACTCGCGGTGCGGCTCGCCGAGTACGTGATTGCGTTGGGCTTCCAACTCGCTGGCCAGCATCAGCAGGCTGGGCACCGACGGCACGAAGATGCTCGCGCTCTCGCCCGGCCGCCGTGACCGCACGAAGCGCCCGATGGCCTGCGCGAAGAACAGTGGCGTCGAGGCGCTGGTGGCGTAGATCCCGACCGACAGCCGCGGCACGTCGACACCCTCGGAGACCATGCGGACCGCGACCAGCCAGCGTGTGGTGCTCTCGGCGAATTCGGAGATCCGGTCCGACGATCCGGGATCGTCGGAGAGCACCAGTGTCGGCACTTCGGCGGTGAGTTTCGTCAGCAGGGCGGCATACGCGCGAGCCGCGGTCTGATCCGAAGCGATGATCATGCCGCCGGCGTCGGGCACATGGGTGCGCAGCTGGCGCAGCCGCTGGTCCGCGGCGGTGATCACCGCCGGCATCCATTCGCCCGCGGGATCCAGCGCGGTGCGCCAGGCCCGCGCGGTCTGCTCGGCGGACAGCGGCTCGCCCAGTCGCGCTTCGTGCTCCTCGCCGGCGCTGTCGCGCCAGCGCGCCTGCCCGGAGTAGGCGAGGAACACCACCGGCCGCACCACGCCGTCGGCGAGCGCTTCGGCGTAGCCGTAGGTGTGGTCGGCCTGCGAACGGCGCACACCGTCGGCACCCGATTCGTACGTGACGAACGGGATCGGGCTGTCGTCACTGCGAAACGGCGTGCCCGTCAAGGCAAGTCGGCGGGTTGCGTCGCTGAAGGCTTCGCGAATGGCGTCGCCCCAGGTCTTGGCGTCACCGCCGTGGTGGATCTCGTCGAAAATGACCAAGGTCTTGCGCTGCTCGGTGCGCACCCGGTGCAGCGTCGGATGCGACGCGATCTGGGCGTAGGTGACCATCACGCCGTGGTACTCCGACGAGGTCGCTGCGCTGGTGTTGGAGAACCGCGGGTCCAAGAAGATGCCGTATCGCAGCGCGGCCTGCGCCCACTGCACCTTGAGGTGTTCGGTGGGCACCACGACCGTGATCTGTTCGACGGCGCGACTGGAAAGTAGCTCGGCGATCACCCGTAGCGCGAACGTCGTCTTGCCGGACCCGGGCGTGGCGACGGCGAGGAAGTCGCGCGGCTCGGCGGCCACGTACTTCACCAACGCGCGGCGCTGCCAGCCTCGCAGCGGTGCAGTGTCGACTCCAACGCTCGCGTCGGCGGCGCTGACCGGCTGCATCGACACAAGCTCCCCTCCGGCGCGCGTTTCGCACGGCGCGCCCTTTCAAAAGTCTTAGGCCCCGGCCCGCGATGCTACCGGTGTGACAGGCGGGTGTGAAATGTAGCATGACAACGCTTTTCGGCGCTGTAGCGACGCTGAAACGACGCGCCGGTTTATCCTGAAAGCGGTGTCGGGTTCGCCAAATCGCGAGTCTGCAGCCACCCGTGAATTCGTTCGGCGACGTCGGCCCAGCCCGGCTCGAGCATCATGTTGTGACCCATGGCAAAGAACTCCGGCTCGGTCCGGTAGGCGCGCGCCGTGGCGCGTACCGCGCGAGTGCTGACGAAGCCGTCGTGCAGGGCCCCGAGGACCAGGATCGGCGCGCTCACCCGCCGGGTTCGGACGCGGCGGACCATCGGGTCGATCATCGTCGCGCGAATGCTCTCGGCTCCGGCGCGTTGCCGGCAGGATTCGACGACGGCCTCGGGCGTGTCGGCGCAGAACAGGTATTCGCGAGCCAGCGCCGGGGTGGCGAGGAATTTCAGCAGCGTGGGGTCGTTCCAGGATTCCATCGTCATCGTGGGGCGGCGGCGCCACACCCGCAGCGCCGTACCGAGCACGCCCTGCGGGGGCAGTGAACCGATCAGCACCGCGGCCGGCGCGCTGCGCTCTTCGAGGTAGCGCTGGACCACGAACCCGCCCACGGAATGGCCGATCAGCACCGGGCGGCCGCCTAAGTCGTCGGCCACCGAAGCGACGTCGTCGACGTAGTCGGCGATGGTCACCTTGGGCAACGGTTTGGCTGTCGGGCTGGTGCCGTGGCCGCGCAGGCTGAGCGAGACCGCGCGGTAGCCGGCGTCGGCGAAGTAGTCCAGAAATCCGTCGTCCCAGCACCACGCGCCGTGCCAGCCACCGTGCACGAAGAGCAACGGGACCGGGTGCGCGTCGGTACAACGTCCCTTGTCGATCACCTCGAGCATGAGCTGACATTTGCTGGCCTGAGCTCCGCCGTCAAGACCTTTCGGCAGCCCGCCGCGCCCGGCTCCGCCGCGCTCGCGATCACCACTAGGCTGGCGGGGTGTTTGAATCGCTGTCCGACCGATTGACCGGTGCCCTACAGGGGCTGCGCGGCAAAGGTCGACTGACTGACGCCGACATCGATGCCACCACTCGCGAAATCCGCCTCGCGCTGCTGGAAGCCGACGTATCGCTGCCCGTCGTGCGCGCATTCGTCGGCCGGATCAAGGAGCGCGCTCGGGGCGCAGAGGTGTCCGGTGCGCTCAACCCGGCGCAGCAGGTCGTCAAGATCGTCAACGAAGAACTCATCGGCATCCTCGGTGGCCAGACCCGCCAGTTGGCGTTTGCGAAGACGCCGCCGACCGTGGTGATGCTCGCCGGCCTGCAGGGTTCCGGTAAGACCACGCTGGCCGGGAAGCTGGCCGCGTGGCTGCGCGGCCAGGGCCACACGCCACTGCTGGTGGCCTGCGACCTGCAGCGTCCCGCCGCGGTCAACCAGCTGCAAGTGGTCGGCCAGCGGGCCGGGGTGCCGGTCTTCGCGCCGCATCCCGGAGAGTCGCCGGAGTCCGGCCCCGGTGACCCCGTTGCCGTCGCGTCGGCCGGGCTCGCCGAGGCCCGCGCCAAGCACCATGACGTCGTCATCGTCGACACCGCCGGCCGGCTGGGCATCGACGACGAGCTGATGAGCCAGGCCACCGCCATCCGCGACGCCGTCGATCCCGACGAAGTCATCTTCGTGCTCGACGCGATGATCGGTCAGGACGCGGTCACCACCGCCGAGGCGTTCCGCGAGGGCGTCGGCTTCACCGGCGTGGTACTGACCAAGCTTGACGGCGACGCCCGCGGTGGTGCCGCGTTGTCGGTCCGCGAGGTCACCGGCGTCCCAATCCTTTTCGCGTCCACCGGCGAGAAGCTGGAGGACTTCGACGTCTTCCACCCGGACCGGATGGCCAGCCGCATCCTGGGCATGGGTGACGTGCTCAGCCTGATCGAACAGGCTGAGCAGGTCTTCGACGCCGAGCAGGCCGAGGCCGCCGCCGCCAAGATCGGCACCGGCGAGCTGACCCTGGAGGATTTCCTCGAGCAGATGCTGGCGATCCGCAAGATGGGGCCGATCGGCAACCTGCTGGGCATGCTGCCCGGCGCCGGGCAGATGAAGGACGCGCTGGCCGAGGTCGACGACCGGCAGCTCGACCGGTTGCAGGCCATCATCCGCGGCATGACGCCGCAGGAGCGCACCGATCCCAAGATCATCAACGCCTCGCGGCGGTTGCGTATCGCCAACGGTTCGGGTGTGACGGTGTCCGAGGTCAACCAGCTGGTCGACCGCTTCTTCGAAGCACGCAAGATGATGTCGTCGATGCTTGGCGGCATGGGCATCCCGGGCATGGGCCGCAAGTCGGCGACGCGAAAAGCCAAGGGCGCTAAAGGCAAGAAGGGCAAGAAGGGGGCACGCGGGCCGACGCCGCCGAAGGTGCGCAACCCGCTCGGCGCCGGCATGCCGGGCATGCCCGCGGGGTTCCCCGATCTGTCGCAGATGCCCGAGGGCCTCAACGAGTTGCCGCCCGGCCTGGCGGACTTCGATCTATCCAAGCTGAAGTTCCCGGGCAAGAAGTAGCCGCACGGTGCCCATGCACGTGCGAGGTCGGGGGTTACCCGACGAGACCTCGATCGAACTGTGGATCGTCGACGGCCACATCAGCACCGAACGGGTTGCCGGGGCCGACACCGTGTTTGGCTCGTCTGGTTTTCAAGGCTGGATCCTGCCCGGGCTGGTGGACGCGCACTGCCACGTCGGACTTGGCCATCACGGCGAGATCCCGCTCGCCGACGCGATCGTGCAGGCGCAGGCCGAGCGTGATGTCGGCGCACTGCTGTTGCGCGACTGCGGCTCGCCGACCGACACGCGCAGCCTGGATGACCGCGACGACCTGCCCCGCATCATCCGGGCCGGAAGGCACATTGCCAGGCCCAAGCGCTACCAGGCGGGTTTCGCGAATGAGCTCGAAGACGAATCCCAGCTGCCGGCCGCGGTGGCGCAGGAGGCGCAGCGCGGCGACGGCTGGATCAAATTGGTCGGCGACTGGATAGACCGCAGCGTCGGCGACCTCGCCCCACTGTGGTCCGACGACGTGCTCAAGGCCGCGATCGACGCCGCACACTCCCACGGTGCCCGCGTCACCGCGCACGTCTTCAGCGACGAGGCGATGCCCGGGCTGATCAAGGCCGGCATCGACTGCATCGAACACGGCACCGGGCTCACCGACGACACCATTGCGTTGATGCTCGAACACGGAACCGTGTTGGTCCCCACCCTGATCAACATCATCGACAACTTCCCGGGTATCGTCGATGCTGCGAAGCGCTACCCGGTCTATGCCGCGCACATGCGCGAACTGTATGCGCGTTGCCCGGAGCGGATCGCGGCGGCCGTGGACGCGGGTGTGCCGATCTATGCCGGAAGCGATGCCGGCACGATGATCGCGCACGGCCGGATCGTCGACGAGGTCGAGGCGCTGGCGGGGGTTGGGATGAGCCGCACCGATGCGCTGGGGGCGGCGTGCTGGGATGCGCGGGCCTGGCTGGGCAGGCCCGGCCTGGACCACGGCGCGCCAGCTGATCTGTTGTGCTACTCACAGGACCCGCGGCAGGGTCCCGATGTGCTAAGCCAACCCGACCTGGTGATCTTGCGCGGCAACACGTTTCGTTCGTAACGCCGGCCGGGCGCCTGATCGGCGTGGCGTCGCGGCAGCGGATAGAATGACCCGATGGCGTTGGCCAGCGGCGCGGTTATTGCCGGTTATACCGTCGCTCGAAGGCTCGGATCCGGGGTGACTGGAGATGTCTACCTTGTCCAGGATCCTCGTTCCGCGCGCTGGCAGGCGCTGAAGGTTCTTTCGCTGACGCTGTCCTCGGACCGTGCGTTCCGCCGGGATTTTCTGGACGAGACGCCGACCGTGTCGGGTCTGCATCACCCGAACATCGTGGAAGTGCACGACCGCGGCGACGTCGATGGGCAGCTGTGGATCGCGATGGACTACGTGGAGGGCAGCAACGCCGCGCAGCTGTGCAAGGACCGATTCCCGGCGGTGTGGGCCGTCGGTGAAGTCTTGGCCATCGTCACCGCGATGGCCGACGCGCTCGATTACGCGCATGCGCACGGACTGCTGCATCGCGACGTCAAACCGGCCAATATTCTGCTGACCAGCCCGGCCGACGGCGAACAACGGATTCTGTTGTCGGACGTCGGGGTAGCCCGGCCACTCGGCGAGCACTCGGGCGTGGTCGGCTCCCACATCCCGGTCGGCACTGTGGGCTACGCCGCGCCCGAGCAGCTGATGGGGGTGGACGTCGATCGGCGCGCCGATCAGTATGCGTTGGCGGCCACGGCATTTCACCTGCTGACGGGCGCACCGCCGATCGAGTACCTCAACCCGGCCGCGGCGCTGCGCGAGTTGCTCACCGGTGCGCCGCGCAAAATCAGCGACCAGCGCCCGGAATTGGCGCAGCTGGATCGGGTGTTCTCGCGGGCGCTCGCCAAACGACCCATCGACCGGTTCGCGAGCTGTCGAGAGTTCGCCGACGCGGCGGGCGAACTGGCCGCGGTCGAGACGGCAGGTCGTGGTCCCGAGGCTGTCCTTGTGCTCGATTACCCGGCCTTAGGGTGGCCCGGCGACGAGGACACCGCGGATGCCGGACCGGCCCGTGCGGCCGTCGCTGACGCCGAGGCGCCGATTAGCCTGCCGACAAAGCGCAGGCCCCGCAAGATCGTGATCGGTGCGGTAGCGATCGCGGTGCTGATCGGGCTGTTCGCCTTCGGCATCATCACCGGACGAAAGATGGAGTCGACCGCCGCGCGGGCGGCGAGTGTCCCGTCGAGTGCGCCCGCCCCGGCCGCCGCACTCCCACCGCCGAGCGCAACGTCGGGTCCGCCCGCGGCGCTGGACGGCACTTATCGCCTCGAGGTCGAGCGGTCCAAGCAGACTTTCGACTACACGCCGAGCCCGCAGCCCCCGGACGTGACCACCTGGTGGGCATTCCGCTCGTCGTGCACGCCGTCGTACTGCTCGGCCGCCGCGATACTGCTCGACGACAAGGATCACACCCAGCCGGCCCTGACCGGCGGCCGTCCCGTCGTGTTCCGCTTCGACGATGGTCAATGGCAGTCGCGTCCGGAAACGGTGCCGTTTCCGTGTGTGGGACCCAACGGCATCGCCAAGTCGCAGACCACGGTGCAGACGTTGGTGCTGCGGCCCAACGCGACGGGCGATCTCGTCGGCGAGATGGAGCTGGTCGTGCAAACCGACGAATGTGGCCAGCGGGCGTCGGTTGTCCGGGTCCCGGCAAAGCTGAGCCGGGCCGCCGACACCCCGCCAGGTGTGTACGTGCCGGACCCGGTCACCGTCCCCGAGATCGCCGGCGCCCAGACCGCCGCATCCCCGACCCCCAGCGACTCGAAGTCACCCGCGGCGCCATCCAAGCCGGGTCGCTAACCCGTTTTAGCGTCGTGACCTGCAGGCTTGTCTGTCGCAGAAAAAGATTGCGAGTGCTCACTATCTATGATAAGTTCGCTGCAACCGATCAGCCTGGAGGCGACAGTGACGTACGACGTGATCATCCGCAACGGATTGTGGTTTGACGGAACCGGCAGCGCGCCGCATACCCGCACGCTGGGTATCCGCGACGGAGTGGTGGCCACGGTGGCGGCCCAGCCGCTGGACGAGACGGGCTGCCCCGAGGTGATCGATGCGGCGGGCAAGTGGATCATGCCCGGCTTCCTCGACGTGCACACCCACTACGACGCCGAAGTGCTGCTTGACCCGGGCCTGCGCGAGTCGGTGCGCCATGGTGTCACCACGGTGCTGCTGGGCATGTGCTCGCTGTCGACGGTCTACGCAGACTCCGAGGACGCCGCCGACCTGTTCAGCCGGGTCGAGGCGGTGCCCCGCAAATATGTGCTGGGCGCGCTGGAAACCAACCGAACCTGGACCACCGCAGCCGAGTACATCGCGGCCATTGACGCGCTGCCGCTCGGCCCGAATATCAGTTCGCTGCTTGGCCATTCGGACCTGCGCAGCACGGTACTCGGACTGGACCGGGCCACCGACGCCACCGTCAAGCCCACGGACGCCGAGCTGGAGAAAATGGCGACCTTGCTCGACGAGGCGCTCGAGGCGGGCATGCTCGGCATGTCGGGCATGGACGCGGCGATCGACAAGTTGGACGGCGACCGCTTCCGCTCGCGGGCGTTGCCGTCGACCTTCGCGACCTGGCGGGAACGGCGCAAGCTGATCAAGGTGCTGCGCAAGCGCGGCCGGATCCTGCAGAGCGCGCCCGACGTCAAAAATGCGGCGTCCGCACTTATGTTCTTCTTGACCAGCAGCCGGATATTCAACCGGCGCAAGGGTGTTCGGATGAGCCTGCTGGTGTCCGCCGACGCCAAGTCGATGCCGCTCGCGGTCTACGTCTTCGGGCCGGCAACTCGGCTGGCGAACAAGATCCTGGGCTCTAGCGTGCGGTTCCAGCACCTGCCGGTGCCGTTCGAGTTGTACTCCGACGGAATCGATCTGCCGGTTTTCGAGGAGTTCGGCGCCGGCACGGCAGCCCTGCACCTCCGTGACCAGTTGCAGCGCAACGAGTTACTGGCCGACGAGGCTTACCGTCGCAAGTTCCGCAAGGAGTTCGACCGCATCAAGCTCGGGCCGTCGTTGTGGCACCGCGACTTCCATGACGCGGTGATCGTCGAATGTCCCGATAAGTCGTTGATCGGCAAGAGCTTTGGCGCGATCGCCGATGAGCGCGGACTGCACCCGCTCGACGCGTTCCTCGATGTGCTGGTGGAAAACGGTGAACGCAACGTGCGGTGGACCACCATCGTGGCCAACCACCGGCCCAAGCTGCTCAACGCGCTCGCCAACGAGGACAGCGTGCACATGGGCTTCTCGGATGCCGGTGCGCACCTGCGCAATATGGCCTTCTACAACTTCGGGGTCAAGCTGCTCAAGCGAACTCGCGACGCCTATCAGGCGGGTGCGCCGTTCATGTCCACCGAACGGGCGGTGCATCGTTTGACCGGCGAACTGGCGGACTGGTTCGGCATCGACGCCGGCACCCTGCGCGAGGGCGACCGGGCGGACTTCGTGGTGATCGACCCGGCCGGCCTGAACGACGAGGTCGAGGCCTACCACGAGGAGGAAGTGCCCTTCTACGGCGGCTTGCGGCGGATGGTCAATCGCAGCGACGGCGCCGTCGTCGCAACGGGCGTCAACGGCGCCGTGGTGTTCCGCGCGGGTCAGTTCCGCGACGGCTACGGCGAGACGGTGCAGTCCGGCCGCTACCTGCGGGCGGGTCAGCCCGCGCGGCGCAGCGCTGCGCTGGTCTGAGTCCGAGATGGCCAGAACTCAGCAGCAGCGCCGTGAGGAGACCGTCGCCCGGCTCCTCGAGGCGGCCATCGCCAGCATCGTCGAGGTCGGGTACGCGCGGGCATCCGCGGCAGTGATCACTAAGCGGGCCGGGGTGTCGGTCGGCGCGCTGTTCCGTCACTTCGAGACGATGAGCGACTTCATGGCGGCGACGGCGTCGGAGGTGCTGCGCCGGCAGGTGGAGTCGTTCACCAAGCAGGTCGCCCAGATTCCGGCCGACCGGCCTGCGCTGGAAGCGGCGCTGACGATTCTGCGGGACATCACCGGAGGCTCCACCAACGCGGTGCTCTACGAACTGATGATCGCCGCGCGTACCGACGAGAAGCTGAACGCCCATCTGCGCGACGTTCTGGGGCAGTACACCGCGAAGATTCTCGACGCGGCGCGGGCGCTGCCGGGCGCCGACGCCGTCGGAGAAGACACGTTCCCGGTGCTGGTGGCGTTGATGACGAATGTCTTCGACGGCGCGGCGATCGTGCGCGGGATTTTCCCGGAACCCGACATCGAGGAGCAGCGAATTGCGTTGCTATCCGCGCTGATCACCGGTCTAGTCGGTGAATGAAGGCTCCTAGCAACGGGTTACAGCGAGCCGATACTGGATTGCGGGTTGAGCGCGAAACCCCAGTCGAACAAGCTGCCGGCCTGATCCCAATATGTCGGTCCGCCGGGCTTGACCATTCCGTACATCATGGCGACCACTAAGCGGCGTCCACCGCGGGAAGCGGCACCGACGAAGGTCTTGCGGGCCGCGTTGGTGAACCCGGTCTTGCCGCCGATGGCGCCGGGATAGCGAGTCAGCAGTTCGTCCTGGTTGGTGATCGGTTCGTCGCCGCGATCGCCGGGGAACATCGCCGACGGCTCGGCAGTGATGTGGGCGAACATCGGGTTGGCCATCGCGGCCCGGAAGATGACCGCCAGGTCGTGCGCGGTCGAAGCCCCGGAGCCGCCGGGGCCGTCCAAGCCGGACGGGGTGGCCGCGTGGGTGCCGGTCGCCCCGAGGGAGGCGGCCATGGCGTTCATCTTGGCCACGGTGGCGTCGGCGCCGCCCATCAGGTGCGCCAGGGTGTTGGCGGCATCGTTGCCGGACACCAGCAGCAGCCCGTCGAGCAGCTGGCGCGCGGTGTAGCTGCGGCCGGGCTTGATGCCGACGCAGTTGCACTCGACCTGGGTGTCCGCGACGTCGGCGACGACGGTGGAGTCCAGGTTCACCTGGTCCAGCACCACCAACGCCAGCAGTACCTTGATAGTGCTCGCGGGCGGGTGGGCGACGTACTGGTCGCGGCCGGCCAACACCTGACCGCTGTCGAGATCAGCCAGGATCCAGGTCTGAGCCGGGCCGTCGGGGATCGGGACCGAGCCAACCGGCTGCATGTCGTCGGCCCAGGCCGTGGCAGCGGTGGCGGCGCAGGACCCGACCGTGACCAGAGCAGCGACCGCGGCCATGAGTTTGCGCATGGGCGCAAAGTTTAACTTCCAAGCCCGACCGTCACCTCACGGACACCACGGCGGAACGGGGCAGAACGGAAGCGTCGGCAGCGGCAGATATGAGGTCTGGGTGGGTACCGGCCCGGGCGGAGGCGGCTGCTTGAACGGCATCGACGACCAGGAATAGAACGCGCCGGTGCCCGTGTCGTGCACGCCCGCGTAATCCCAGTAGAAGTCGTGGCAGACGTTCGCGTCCCAGGGGATGGGCCGGCCCGCGGGATCCGGGTCGCCCGGACACCAGCGTTGGCAGGAGTTGCCGGGCGCGCAGCTTCCGGGAGCCGCGGCGGCTAAAGGCACACCGAGCCACACCAACAAGACCGTTGCCAAGCAGGCGATTCCTGCTCTCACAGCTGGGATTATTCTCCTCGGCGGCTTTGCGTGGTAGGGGAGAAGGGGAGGAGGCAGTTATGAGTGAACGAATCGACTACGAGGCGGTGGCCCCGCGCGGTGTGAAGTCACTCGGCGGGGTGCACCTTTATTTGAGCCAGTCCGGTCTGCCGCCGGTGTTGCTGACCAGCGTTTACCTGCGGGTGTCGCTGATCAACGGCTGCGCGTACTGCATCGACATGCACTCGCGGGAATTGCGCGATTTGGGGGTTTCGAACGAAAAGATCGCTCTGGTTCCGGTGTGGCAGGAGGCCGGCGAGCTGTTCGACAGCCGCGAGCGCGCCGCGCTGGCGTGGGCGGAAACCGTCACCCTGATATCGGCCACGGGTGCGCCCGACAGTGCTTACGCGGCGGTATCGGCGCACTTCGACGAGAAGGAACTGGTCGACCTCACGATCGCAATCGGGTTGATGAACGCCTACAACCGGCTGGCGATCAGCTTCCGCAATCCACCGGCTGCGGTGAGTGCGAAACATGCTGAAACACAAAGGAACTGACGACTGCTCGGGGTGCCTGGGCGTCGACAGGACCCCGGGTGTTGAATCGATGCATGTTGAGCCTGGCCGAAATTTCCGACCGTCTGGAGATCCAGCAGCTGATGGTCGACTATTCCACCGCTATTGACCAGCGGCGATTCGACGATTTGGACAAGGTATTCACCCAAGACGCATACATCGATTACACGGCCTTGGGCGGGATCGAGGGCCCCTATCCCGATGTCAAGAAGTGGCTGTCGGAGGTGTTGCCGACCTTCCCGGTGTATGCGCACATGCTCGGGAACTTCTCGGTGCAGATAGACGGGGATAAGGCCTCGTCACGGGTGATCTGCTTCAACCCGATGGTGCTTCGCGGTGATAAGGAGCAGGTGCTGTTCTGTGGGCTCTGGTACGACGACGAGTTCGTGCGCACCCCGGACGGCTGGCGAATGACGCGCCGGGTCGAAACGAAGGTCTTCCAGAAAATAATGTGACCCGGGGCGTTGCGGCTGGGCGAATTTCTGCCGAAGCCCCTCGTTCTGGCACAATAGGCGGCTGTCCGCCGCGCGACCCGCCCCTTTTGTGGGGGTGCTTGTTCGGCGGTCATACACGCGAGGCAAAACCGGACCCGGGCATCCCGCCCCGATCGCTGAATTGCAGCGTGACACCCAGGAGAAATCGCTTAATCATGGCTGTGAAGATCAAGCTCACCCGGCTTGGCAAGATCCGCAATCCCCAGTACCGCATCTCGATAGCCGACGCGCGCAACCGCCGCGACGGCCGCTCGATCGAGGTGATCGGCCGGTACCACCCGAAGGAAGACCCCAGCCTGATCGAGATCAACTCGGAGCGGGCCCAGTACTGGCTTTCCGTCGGTGCGCAGCCGACCGAGCCCGTCCTCAAGCTGCTGAAGATCACCGGCGACTGGCAGAAGTTCAAGGGCCTGCCGGGCACGGAGGGCAGCCTGCAGGTTGCGGCGCCCAAGCCCAGCAAGCTGGAGCTGTTCAACGCCGCACTGGCCGAGGCCGATGGCGGACCGACCACCGAGGCCACCAAGCCGAAGAAGAAGGCCCCGGCCAAGAAGGCCGCGAAGGCCGACGAGCCCAGCGCTGAGGCCACACCCGAGGCCGCACCGGCCGAGGCCGCGGCCCCGGCTGCCGAGGCCGCCGACGCGCCCGCCGAGGGCGGCGCGCAGCCCGAACCGACCACCGAAAGCTGACTGACGCGATGAGTACGGTCGTCGTCGACGCTGTCGAGCATCTGGTCCGCGGAATCGTGGACAACCCTGACGATGTCCGGGTGGACCTGGTGACCAGCCGCCGTGGACGCACTGTCGAGGTTCATGTCCATCCCGACGATCTGGGCAAGGTGATCGGCCGCGGGGGACGTACCGCGACGGCGTTGCGCACGCTGGTCGCCGGTATCGGTGGCCGCGGCATCCGCGTCGACGTGGTGGACACCGACCAGTAGCGGGGCGCGCTCATGGAGCTGCTCGTCGGGCGCGTCGTGAAAGCACACGGCATCACCGGCGAGGTGGTCGTTCAAGTTCACACCGACGACCCCGCTGATCGCTTTGCGTCGGGTAGCACGTTGCGCGCCAAGCCATCCCGCGGCCGCGGCGAAGAACGCAGTTACGTCGTGGACGCCGCGCGCGAACACGGCGGGCGGCTGCTGGTGCGATTGGCCGGAGTGAACGACCGCGACGGCGCCGACGCATTGCGCGGCAGCCTGTTCGTGGTCGATTCCGATGACCTGCCGCCGATAGACGAGGCGGACACCTACTACGACCACCAGCTCGAGGGCCTGCACGTGCGGACCACGGCGGGTCAAGATGTCGGGGTCGTCGCCGAGGTGCTGCACACCGCGGCGGGGGAGTTGTTGGCGGTGCACCGAACCGACGGTGACGAAAGTCGGGAAGTCTTGCTGCCGTTCGTGAATGCGATCGTCACGTCGGTGTCGCTGGACGACGGAGTGGTCGAAGTTGACCCGCCCGAGGGCCTGCTGGATTTGGAGTAGCGGGTGCGCGCATCGACATGAAGATCGACATCGTGACAATTTTCCCAGACTTCCTGGACCCGCTGCGGCAATCGTTGCCGGGCAAGGCAATTGCGTCGGGCCTGGTCGACCTGCGGGTACATGACCTGCGGGGGTGGACCCACGACGTACATCACTCGGTAGACGACGCACCCTACGGCGGTGGGCCGGGGATGGTGATGCGGGCGCCGGTGTGGGGCAAAGCACTGGATGAAATCTGTTCTGAAGAAACACTATTAGTCGTTCCAACCCCGGCGGGCGCGCTGTTCAATCAAGCCACCGCCCAGCGCTGGAGCGCCGAGAGGCACCTGGTGTTCGCTTGCGGGCGCTACGAGGGCATCGATCAGCGCGTCGTCGAGGACGCGGCCCGGCGCACCCGGGTCGAAGAAGTCTCGATCGGTGACTACGTGCTGCCGGGAGGCGAGTCGGCGGCCGTCGTGATGATCGAGGCCGTGCTGCGGCTGCTGACCGGCGTTCTGGGTAATCCCGCGTCGCACCGCGAGGATTCGCACTCGCCGGCCCACGGGGGTCTGCTGGAGGGGCCCAGCTATACCCGGCCGTCGAGCTGGCGGGGCCTGGACGTCCCCGAGGTGCTGCTGTCCGGCGACCACGCGCGTATCGCGGCCTGGCGCCGGGAAGTTTCGCTGCAGCGCACTCGCGAGCGCCGCCCCGATCTGGATCCGGACGATTCGCCTTAGAAAGGCGTGGGACCTATGCGGCCGCCGGGGAACATCGTCTTGACGGCCTGGGTGATCGTGTCGCGCGCCGTGGCGTCGTCGGAAGACTGCAGCGACTCGACGACCACGATGTAGCGTCGGTCCGCGCCCACCACGCCGGTCGACAGATGCATCCATTCGGTGCCGATGCAGCACATCCAGCCCTGCTTGACCGCCACCGGCTCCGCGAACAGACCGTCGGGGATGCCGAACCGCTGCGGGTATCCGTCGACCCCGTTCGGGGTGGATTGCGCCAGATCGTTGACGATGATCTTGGCCCGCTCCGCGGGCAGCCCGCCGCCCCCGTCGAGCAGCTTGTCGTAGTAGTTGATCAGGTCGGTCAGCGAGCTCATCGTGTTCCACCAGCGCCCGTCCGACGGCGGGGTGGTCGACGACAGCCCGTAGCGTCCCGCCACCTGGCTGATGATGTTGTCGCCGCCGTCCTGATCCCAGAACCTCTCGGCGGCGCCGTCGTCGGACGACTTCAACATGACGTCCAACGCCTGACGGTCGTCGGGGGACAGCCTGGTCTTGCCCTGGGCTTCCTGCAGTAGCAGGTCGTCGGCGATGAACAGCTTTGCCACCGACGCGGTGCCGATGATCTGGGTGTTGCCGTTGGAGATCAGCTCATGCGTCTTGCGGTCGAGGATGCCCACCGAGAGCGTGGCCCCACTGGCCGCCGCCTGCTCGGTCGCCTGCTGCATGCGGGCCTGCAGCCCGCCGAATCCGGCGATCGGGGCCGCTGGCACGTCGCTGATGTCCAGCAGCAACTGAACGAGTTGCTGCTGATGATCGGCCGCGCCGGGGGTGGACCTGCTGGACCCCTTCGTCGGGGTCCTTGCCTCTGGTGATGCCCCGAGCCTTGCCTCGTCGCACCCGGCCAACACCAGCGTCACCGCCGCGATGGCGGCGAGCGCGGTGAGCGGGCGTACGCGCATCGTTTTCTTCTCCCAAGTTCTCCGACGTAATGCTGCTGTGGGCGGTCGTTTCGCAATCTGCCCGGGCGTCTTCGAGTTCGGGTAGCGACTAGCGTGTTTTGACCCCAGTCATATGTACCATTCACCAGCGCCTTCGGGGCCCCATGAACCGCAGGGTTTACCTGTGATTTTCAATGCATGCGGGGTGTCTGGCACAATTGACCAGTTGTCTCCAGCGACCGCCGGCCGGCCGGGCCGCTTTTCGCTCGCTGCGAGATACGACCCAAAGCCCGAATCGGCTTAACGACCACCCCTGCGTGCGGGCAGTTGCCGCACGCCGCGACCTCAAGGAAGTGTCTCTGCGATGAACAGGCTGGACTTCGTCGACCAGGCGTCGCTGCGCGACGACATCCCGGCCTTCAGCCCGGGCGACACCATCAACGTGCACGTCAAGGTCATCGAGGGCGCCAAGGAGCGCGTCCAGGTGTTCAAGGGTGTGGTGATCCGCCGGCAGGGCGGCGGCATCCGGGAGACCTTCACCGTGCGCAAGGAGAGCTACGGCGTCGGCGTCGAGCGGACCTTCCCGGTGCACTCGCCGAACATCGACCACATCGAGCTGGTGACCCGTGGCGATGTCCGCCGCGCCAAGCTCTACTACCTGCGCGAACTGCGCGGCAAGAAAGCCAAGATCAAGGAAAAGCGCTGACCGGGTGCGTCACGGCGGTCGCTGCGGCACGCCACGACGCTTTACAAACACCCAAATCGCGCTGGCTACTCTGATCTCGTGACGGATTCCACGGACTCACCCGTGCCCCAGTCCGAGCCTGGTCAGTCGGAGCCGAAGGTCTCCACCCGCGCCGCTGATGATCCCTCAGACGAAACGGCCGAGGCCACCGACGTGCCCGAATCGGACGAGCAGTCCGACGCGGACGAGCCGGAACCCAAGAAGAAGTCCGCGCTGCGTGAGCTGGCGATCCTGGCGATTACCGCGATCGTCCTCTACTACGTCATGTTGACGTTCGTGGCGCGTCCGTATCTGATTCCGTCGGAGTCGATGGAGCCCACGCTGCACGGATGTGCGGGTTGTGTGGGCGACCGGATCATGGTCGACAAGCTCAGTTTCCGCTTCGGATCGCCGCATCCCGGCGACGTCATCGTCTTCAAGGGACCGCCGTCCTGGAACGTCGGCTACAAGTCGATCCGGTCTTCCAACACCGCGCTGCGCTGGGTCCAGAATGCGCTGTCGTTCATCGGTTTCGTGCCTCCGGACGAGAACGATCTGGTGAAGCGGGTCATCGCGACGGGCGGGCAGACGGTGCAGTGCCGGGCCGACACCGGGTTGACGGTCAACGGCAAGCCCCTCAAGGAGCCCTACCTGAACCCCAGCACCATGATGGCCGACCCGTCGGTGTACCCGTGCCTGGGCAGCGAGTTCGGGCCGGTCACCGTCCCGAACGGACGGCTGTGGGTGATGGGTGACAACCGCACGCATTCGGCGGATTCGCGCGCCCACTGCACCAGCACCCCGGCCGACGCACTCAAAGGCATTCTGTGCACCGGTGATCCGATGTCGGGGACCGTGCCGGTGGACAACGTCATCGGTAAGGCCAGGTTCATCGTCTGGCCGCCGACACGATGGGGCCCAGTGGGTTCGGTGAACCCACAGCAAGGTCGGTAGCCATGGCCACGACGTGGCCGCCGCGGACGGTGATCCGCAAATCGTCAGGGCTGCGCACCCTGGAGTCCGCGCTGCATCGCAGCGGCCTGGGGCCGGTGGCCGGCGTGGACGAGGTGGGCCGCGGTGCCTGCGCGGGCCCGCTGGTGGTAGCGGCCTGCGTGCTGAGCCCTAACCGTCTGGAAAGCCTTGCTGCTCTTGATGATTCGAAGAAGCTCACCGAGAAGATGCGGGAGAAGCTGTTTCCGTTGATCTGCCGCTACGCGGTGGCCTATCACGTGGTGTTCATCCCATCCGTCGAAGTCGACCGGCGCGGCGTGCACGTCGCCAACATCGAAGGCATGCGGCGTGCGGTGGCCGGTCTGCCGGTGCGCCCGGGGTACGTGCTCAGTGATGGGTTTCGGGTGCCCGGCCTGCCGATGCCATCGTTGCCGGTGGTCGGTGGGGACGCGGCCGCCGCCTGCATCGCAGCGGCCAGCGTGCTGGCGAAGGTCAGCCGGGACCGGCTGATGGTCGCGATGGACGCCGACCACCCCGGCTACGGCTTCGCCGACCACAAGGGCTACAGCACCGCCGCGCACAGCACGGCGCTGACCCAGCTCGGGCCGTGCGCCGAGCACCGGTATTCGTTCATCAACGTCCGGCGGGTGGCCTCGCCGTCGGGGCAGCGCTCCCGGACGCGGGTGGTGGCTGAATGCAAACCGGACCCTCCGGACGAGCGGGGCGGACGCCGGTGAGGAAAGATGGAAGCAGCCTTCTCGCTCGGCGAGCGCGCTGTCGGTCAGCGGCCCGTTCGGGAAGTCGGAGAAACTGGCAGGGAAAAGGACGTCTGAGCAGATGAGTGCCGAAGATCTCGAAAAGTACGAAACCGAGATGGAGCTCTCGCTCTACCGCGAATACAAGGACATCGTCGGCCAGTTCAGTTACGTGGTGGAAACCGAACGGCGCTTCTACCTGGCCAACAGCGTCGAGATGGTGCCGCGCAACGCCGACGGCGAGGTCTACTTCGAACTACGGCTCTCCGACGCGTGGGTCTGGGACATGTACCGGCCCGCGCGGTTCGTCAAGCAGGTTCGGGTGGTCACGTTCAAAGACGTCAACATCGAAGAAGTCGAGAAGCCTGAGCTGCGGCTACCCGAATAGTTAGCTGTCGAGCCCCAGCTCTTGCTCACCGTTGGGCGGCAGGCCGCCGCGCCGGTCGATGACCTCGCGTGCGACGTCGGCCAGCTTGATGTTCAGGGCCTGGGAGTGGCGGCGCAACAGGTCGAACGCCTCGTCTTCGGCCAGGTCGTGCAGCAGCATCAACATGCCCACGGCCTTGCCGATCTCGCGGTTGCTGAGCAGTCCCCGTCGCAGGCTGGCGGCATCGTCGCCCTTTGCCACCGCGTTGATGGCCACGCTGGCGAACGATGCCAGCACCGCGGCCCGCCCGGCCGATTCGTCGTCGAACATGTTGGGGGTGTCACTGAACAGGTTGAGCGCGGCCCCTTTGCGCTTGTTGACCAGTAGTCGAAACCCCATGGCACCGCGCACCGGCGTCTCCGCGACAAGCCGGGCGGCCAGCTTGGGCCAATGCGACGGCGTGGTCAGGTCCGTGTCGATCTGCGGAATCTCCTCCTCTATCGCGTCCAGACACGGGCCGTCGCCGGCTTCCAGCTCCATCTGATCGATTTTCTTCGCCAGCGCGTCGCTCGCGCCGACGGTGACATAACGATCTTTGTCGAGCACCAACAGGCTGGCGTGATCGCAGCCGCGGACGGCCAGGGTCGCGGCGACGCAGATGGCCGCGTACATCTGGGTGGCATCCGAGCCTTGATAAATGATCTCGGCAAGGGCCGCGAAAACCGTCGCCGGATCGGCCTTCTCTCCACCCGGCATCGACTCATCGCCTTTTGCTTCATCTGCCATGTTGTGCCTCATTTCCGCCAGTGGCGTCACCCGCGTTCGGGGCGCCGCAAATTCGTCGGCCAACAACGCAAGTTTTACCCCTGTCGCCCCATGCTCATCCACCGGTAACCGATAAGCCACCGTCGACAGTAAAGCAATCGCCCCCGAGCGGCGTCGAAATTGGCCCCACATTTGGCGGCCGGGCGGCCGGGCGCGAGCCAATGTAGTTTGGCTTAGTGAGGTTTCAGCGCCCGTCCGGAGTAATGAACCAGTGGGAAACGTAACCGCGCGCCGGCGCGCAACCCACCTCGCCGCAGGTCAGGCGATTACCCGGCCCGAAACCCTGGCCGTTGAGGAGCCACTGGAGATCCGCGTCAACGGCACGCCGGTCACTGTGACCATGCGGACCCCCGGTTCGGATTTCGAACTCGCGCAAGGCTTCCTGCTCACCGAAGGTGTGATCGCGCGGCGCGAAGACGTGCTTACCATCCGCTATTGTGGCGGTCGCGGCGAGAACGGCGCCAACACGTACAACGTGCTGGATGTGACGCTGGCCTCCGGCGTGAATCCGCCCGATCTCAACGTGACTCGCAACTTCTACACCACCTCCTCGTGCGGGGTCTGCGGCAAGGCGTCGCTGGACGCGGTCCTGGTGATCAGCCGCTTTCCGCCGGGGGATGACCCGGTCACCGTCGCCGCCGCCACGCTCAAGGCGACACCCGGTCAACTGCGCAGTGCGCAAAAGGTTTTCGACAGTACCGGTGGGCTGCATGCCGCCGCGCTGTTCGATACCGACGGCGCGATGCTGGTGGTTCGCGAGGACATCGGCAGGCACAATGCCGTCGACAAAGTCATCGGCTGGGCGCTTGAACACGAGCGGATACCGCTGACCGGTACGGTGCTGCTGGTCAGCGGGCGGGCGTCATTTGAGATCACCCAGAAGGCCGTGCTCGCGGGGATTCCAGTGCTGGCCGCGGTGTCGGCGCCGTCGTCACTGGCGGTGTCGCTGGCCGAGGAGTCCGGGCTCACGCTGGTGGCGTTCCTGCGGGAGGATTCGATGAACGTCTACACCCGCTCCGACCGTATTGGCTGATCGGCGAACCTCGACGCGTCAATGCACGGCATCGAATTCGATGGGAAGTGTTGTCGGACACCTGCAACCTCGTTTCCGAACATGATTTAACGCCTTGTTGGCGCCTTATGACGAGCTTCGGCGTCAAACGCCAAGGCGGGATTCGCGTTGGTAGACAGAGCGTTCATAAGTGCCTGCCCGCGTCACGGATACAGCGGCCGCCGACTGTGATGCGGTTGATCGCGCAGTAGCTACCCTTCGGGTGCCACGGAAGGCGTTGCTAAACAATGGAATTCGGGGGTGCTCTTTGTACCCCGTGATTTCCGGTCTCGCTGCCCGGCTGTGCATCGACGCCGGATTGGGGATAACCGGTCGCCACACCGGGCCCGCGGCGCCCGGTGCGGTACGTCATGTCGGGCCCACCGGGCATCTTGGCCGCATGACGACCGCAAAGACACCGACTCGGATCGAGTTGGGAGCGATGGGTGAGGCCCTCGCCGTGGAGTACCTGACCCGGATGGGATTGCGGATCCTGGACCGCAACTGGCGGTCCAGGTACGGCGAACTCGACGTGATTGCCGCCGACGACGCCACCGGCACGGTGGTGTTCGTGGAGGTCAAGACGCGGACCGGCGACGGATATGGGGGTCTGGCACACGCCGTCACACCCCGCAAGGTGCGGCGGCTGCGGCGGCTGGCCGGACTCTGGCTGGCCGCTCAGGAAGGGCGCTGGGCGGCGGTCCGCATCGACGTGATCGGGGTGCGGGTCGGGCGCCGCCGCACGCCGGAGATTTCGCATCTGCGGGGGATCGGCTGATGGCGTTGGGGCGCGCGTTCTCGGTCGCGGTGCGCGGACTGGACGGACAGATCGTGGAGATCGAGGCCGACATCACCTCGGGGCTGCCCGGGGTCCATCTCGTCGGGCTGCCCGACGCCGCGTTGCAGGAGTCGCGCGACCGGGTCCGGGCCGCGGTGACCAACTGCGGAAACAGCTGGCCCATGGCCAGACTCACGCTTGCGTTGTCACCGGCGACGCTGCCGAAAATGGGGTCGGTTTACGACATAGCCCTCGCGGCAGCGGTGTTGTCGGCGCGACGCAAGAATCCGTGGGAACGCCTGGAGAAGACGGTGCTGCTCGGCGAGTTGTCGCTGGACGGCCGGGTTCGGCCGGTGCGCGGGGTGTTGCCGGCGGTGCTGTCCGCCAAGCGCGACGGCTGGCCCGCCGTCGTCGTCCCGGTGGACAACCTGGCCGAGGCCAGCCTGGTCGACGGAATCGAGGTCTGGGGCGTTCGCACACTCGGGCAACTGCAGGGCTGGCTCGGCGGGTCGGCCCGGTTGGACGAGCGGACCCGGGCGGCGGCCACCGATCCGGAGCCGGCGGGAGATCTGGCCGACGTGGTGGGGCAGGCGCAAGCGCGCTTCGCGGTCGAGGTGGCGGCCGCCGGGGCGCATCACCTGATGCTGACCGGCCCGCCGGGTGTGGGCAAAACGATGCTGGCGCAACGTCTTCCAGGTTTGCTGCCCAGCCTGACGGACGACGAAGCCCTCGAGGTGACCGCGATCCACTCGGTGGCCGGGCTGTTGTCCGGAGATACGCCGCTGATCACCGAGCCGCCGTTCGTGGCGCCGCACCACAGTTCCAGCGTCGCGGCACTCGTCGGCGGCGGTTCCGGAATGGCCCGCCCCGGCGCGGTCAGCCGAGCGCACCGCGGAGTGCTGTTCCTCGACGAATGCGCCGAGATCAGTGTCAGTGCACTGGAAGCATTGCGAACACCGTTGGAGGATGGTCTCATTCGGCTCGCACGCCGCGACGGGGTGGCGTGCTACCCGGCCCGCTTCCAGCTGGTGCTGGCCGCCAACCTGTGCCCCTGCGCGCCGACGGATCCACAGGATTGCATCTGTGCGGCCGCAACCAAACGGCGCTACCTGGGCAAACTTTCGGGTCCCTTGCTGGATCGGGTGGACCTGCGGGTACAGATGCATTCGGTGCGGGCGGGCGCGTTCGCGGCGGCGGACGGGGAATCCAGTGCGCAGGTGCGCCAGCGGGTGGCGCAGGCCCGCGTAACGGCCGCCGCGCGTTGGCGGCCGCACGGTTTTGGAACCAACGCCGAAGTCAGCGGAACGTTGTTGCGGCGCAAGTTCCGGCCCAGCAGCACAGCAATGGATCCGCTGCGCCTTGCGGTGGAGCGTGGACTGCTCAGTATTCGCGGTCTGGATCGCACATTGCGCGTCGCGTGGAGTCTGGCCGACTTGGCCGGCCGAAGCTCGCCGGGGCTCGACGAGGTGACCGCCGCGCTGAGCTTCCGGCAGCTGGGAGCGCAACGATGACCGCGGCCTTCGACGATCCCGCGTGGTCGGCCTGGGCTTACCTGTCACGGGTCGCGGAGCCGCCGTGTCCCGAACTCGCCGGTCTGGTGCGGTGCGTCGGCCCGGTTGAGGCCGCCGAGCGGGTCCGGCGTGGACTGGTCGGCGACGAGCTGGCGCAGCGTACCGCGGCCAGGCGGGAAATAGACCGGGCCGCGCAGGATCTCGACCTGCTGGCTCGTCGCGACGGTCGGTTGATCACACCCGACTGCCCGGAGTGGCCGCTGGTCGCTTTCTCGTCGTTCGATGGAGTCGGGGCGCGGCCGCGCGGCGCGCCGCCCATGGTGTTGTGGGCGCTGGGTCCGGCGCGGCTGGACGAGGTGGCAGGGCGCGCGGCCGCGGTGGTGGGTACCCGGGCGGCGACCGCTTACGGCGAGCAGGTGGCCTCCGACCTGGCGGCGGGGTTGGCCGAGCGCGACGTCGCGGTGGTATCCGGCGGTGCCTACGGCATCGATGGGGCGGCCCACCGCGCGGCGCTGCACTGCGACGGAATCACCGTTGCGGCGCTGGCTGGGGGCATCGACATCCCTTATCCGGCAGGGCATTCGGCGCTACTGCACCGGATCGGCCAGCACGGGCTGCTGTTCAGCGAATACCCGCCCGGCATCCGCCCCGCCCGGCACCGCTTCTTGACCCGCAATCGCCTGGTCGCCGCCGTCGCGGGGGCCGCCGTGGTGGTGGAGGCGGGCGTGCGAAGCGGCGCCGCGAACATTGCCGCTTGGGCGAGTGCATTGGGCCGGGTGGTGGCCGCGGTGCCCGGACCGGTCACCTCGTCGGCGTCCGCGGGCTGTCACGCGTTGCTGCGCAACGGGGCGGAGCTGGTTACCCGGGCCGACGACATCGTCGAACTTGTCGGCCGCATCGGCGAACTCGCCTTCGAAGATCGCCGGCCCGCAACCGCTTTCGACGGGCTGGGGGAGGCCGAACGCCAGGTTTACGAGGCGTTGCCCGGCCGCGGTGCCGCGACGGTCGATGAAATCGCCGTCGCATCCGGGCTACCGCCCGAGCATGTGCTGGGACCGCTGGCGATGCTCGAGGTGGCCGGGCTTGCGGTGCGCGACTGTGGGCGATGGCGCATCGCTTCTGCCCGCGGCCGCGCGGAGGCGACGCAGCTGCGGGCTACGTGACCCACGGGAATGCGTCGGCCGTGGACCGTGCGCCTTCGGCGGCCCGGGAGCGGTTCGGCTCGTCGAGCTGGGCCAGGATCTGCGCGCCGGCGGTCACGACGCCGGAGAATACCGCGGGAGTGAGCCATGGCGGCTGCAGCGCGAACAGTAGATCTTCGGTGGAGGTGTTGCCACTTGCTCCGGGGGCGAAAGGACAGCCGCCCAGGCCGCCGAGCGCCCCGTCGACCATATCGGCGCCGGCTTGGATCGCGGCGATGGTGTTGGCGACTCCCAAGCCCCAGGTGTCGTGCCCGTGGAAGACGATCTCGAGCTCCGGCGCGAGATCGCGGACTTGCGTGACCAGCTGCCGCACTTCATCCGGTGTGGCCTGGCCGAGGGTGTCGCACAGCATCACGCTCGAGATACCTGCCGCACGGTTGTCGCTCACCAAGTCGATGACCTGTTTTGGGTCGATCGTGCCCTGGTATGGACAGGTGAATGCGGTAGCCAAGGTCAATTGTAGCCGGGCACCACCGACCGCTGCGAAGTCGACGGCCTCGGGGAGAGCGGCCATGCTCTGCTCGGTGGTACGCCCGACATTGGCGTAGTTGTGTTGATCGCTGACCGACAGACAGTATTCGAGGTTGCGTGCACCAGCCTCGATGGCCCGGGTGACGCCGCGCGGCGTGGCTGTCCACACCCAACACCGTTGCAGCTCTTCGGGAGTCAGCGCTTCGATGACCTCAACGGTGTTGGCCATCGGGGGCACCAAGTCGGGTCGTGCCATCGCCCCGATCTCTAATGAGTCGATGCCGGCGTCCAGCAGCGCCCGTGCCAGCCCGACTTTCGTGTCCGTGTCGAGCAGCTTTCCGGTGAGCTGCAAGCCGTCGCGCAGTGTGACATCGCGCAATCGCGCCGAGGTTGTCATCCGGTCAGCTCCTCGATATTGGGACGGTGCAGGTCGCGTCGCACAACCGCGGCGCCGAGTATCTCTTCGGTGTGCTCGCCGAGATCGGGCCCGAGCGTGCGGATTGCCCGCGCTCCCTCGCCGATTCTGGGCACGATGCCCGGGAACGCGACGTCGGGCAGGGTCTCGGTACCGGTGGATACCGGCATGTGCTGGATCATGCCGCGCGCCAAGAACTGCTCGTCGGCCTTGATGTCGGGAGCGGTATTGATTGGGCCGGCGGGGACTCCGGCGGCTTCAAGCGCCGAAAGTGCTTCGCGTGCGGTCATTGTGGCGGTCCACGCCCCGATCGCTTTGTCGAGTTGGTCGCGGGCCTGCCACCGCAGCGCGTTGTTGACCAGCTGCAGGCTCTCGGCAAGCTCTGGCCGGCCGATCAGCTTCATGAACCGGCGATATATGCCGTCGCCGTTGCCGGCGATCACCACCCAGCGGCCGTCGCAGCACAGGTACGCATTGGAGGGGGCGATACCTTCCAAGCGGCCGCCGGTGCGGGCCCGCGTGACGCCGTAAGCGTCGTACTCGGGGACCAGCGATTCCATCACCGAGAAGATCGCTTCGGTCAACGCGACGTCGACGGTACGGTCACATATTGGCGTGGATCTGCCTGCTGCCCGGTCTCTTTGGCGTTGGTGCAACGCAACCAGAGCGCCAAAGGCCGCGTAGATTCCGGCGATGGAGTCGCCGATGGACACACCCGTGCGCGACGGTGGACGGTCGGGATCGCCGGTGAGCGCCCGCAGACCTGCCATCGCTTCGGCAACCGCGGCGAAACCGGGCTCATGCCGCCGCGGTCCGGTCTGCCCGTAGGCCGACACCCGCACGATGATCAGGTCGGGATTCTCCGCGCTGAGCTCGGCCGGGCCGATGCCCCACCGTTCCAGCGTCCCCGGGCGGAAGTTCTCCAGCACGATGTCGCTGCAGCGGGCCAACTCGCGCACCACCGCCTGACCGTCCTCGCTCTTGAGGTCGACGACCACCGACTTCTTGTTGCGGTTGATGGTGCGAAACAGCATTGAGGTCGTACCGGAGTACAGGCGCCAGGTGCGCAACTCGTCCCCGGTCTCTGGCCGCTCGATCTTGATCACTTCGGCGCCGAAATCGGCCAGGAGCCGTCCCGCGGTGGGCGCGGCGATGTAATTGCCCAGCTCGAGGACGCGTACCCGGTCGAGCGGTCCGTTGGCTTCGTTCACTGGAATCCTTCCTGTAACCCACATCGTGCACTGCTACCCACAATATGGCAAGAGACCTCTTCCGTTCAGTGACGGGACCCGCTACAGTCGGACCTTGTTGCCTGGCTCACACTGCAAGCGACAAACCACGTTGTAGATCTGCTGCGAAGGTGGCGGATCGCGAAAACGAGAAGGTGGGAATGACCGCATCACCGATCACGGCAGTGGGCACGGACTCCGTCGGCGAGCAATTGGATCGCTTGCCGGTGGGGGCGGTGCACCGCAAGGTTGTCGTCGCGGTGGGACTCGGCTTGTTCTTCGAGATGTACGAGATCTTCTTGTCCAGCACCCTGAGCGCCACGCTCAGCCACGATTTCGGAATACGGGGCACCGCCCTCAAGCTGGTCCTGGCGTCGTCGTTCATCGGAATGTTCTTCGGCGCGGCATTTTTCGGCCGGCTCGCCGACCGGATGGGTCGCCGAAAGGCGTTCCTGCTCGGCCTCAGCTGGTTTTCGGCCTTCTCGTTCGCCGGTGCGTTTGCGCCGTCTCCCGCGTTATTGGTGCTCGCGCGATTCCTGGCCGGCGTCGGGATCGGCGCCGTGTATCCGGTCGCCGACTCCTACCTTGCCGACGTCTTGCCCAAAGAGCACCGTGGCCGGCTGGCCTCCTATGCCTATACCTGTTCGTTTCTGGCGGTGCCCTTCGCCGCCTTTCTGGCGTGGTGGTTGGCGCAGCATTCGCCGCTCGGCATCGCGGGGTGGCGCTGGCTGCTGGCGCTGGGCGCCGGTGGCGCGGTGATCGTGTTCATCCTCAACCGCTGGTTACCGGAGTCGCCGCGCTGGCTCGCGTCGGCGGGACGGTTCGAGGAGGCGCAACGGGCACTGAACGCGTTCGCTGCCGGGTCGGATGTGCCTGCGGTGCAGATCAATGCCGGCCCGCAGATCGGACGTGTCGGCCGGCCCGCTCAGTCGGCACTGACGCAACTACGGCGTGCCCCATACAACCGCCGGGTCGTGATGCTGACGGTGTTCCACCTGTTTCAGACATACGGCTACTACGGGTTCGGCACGCTGGCCGCACTGGTGCTGGTCAGTCGCGGCTACGACGTCACGTCCTCGATGCTGTTCAGTGCGCTGTCGTTTCTCGGATATCCGATCGGGTCCCTGATGGCGATCCCACTGCTGGCCAGATTCGAACGCAAATTCCTGCTCGTCGGCTCGATCGTGGCCGTCGCGGGATTCGGACTGTTGTTCGCGACACAGTCGTCGGTCGCGTTGATCGTGGTGTTCGGCTTCATGACCACCGCCACCAGCAATATCTTCTCCAACGTCTACCACGTCTACCAGGCCGAGATCTTCCCGACCACGGTGCGCGCCACGGCCGTCGGATGGACGTACTCCTTGTCCCGGTTATCCAGTGGCGCTTCGCCTTTCGTGCTGATCCCGATCCTGGACCGCTACGGAGCCGGTGCGATGTTCACCGTGGTGGCAACGGCGTTGGCCGTCGTCATCGCCGCTGTTCTCACGCTGGGCCCGCGCACGTCGCGGCGCAGCCTTGAGGAGATCAACCCGGTATGAGCGTCCAGGAGTAGTAGTGATCGATTTTGGGGCGCTACCGCCGGAAATCAACTCGGCCCGGATGTATGCCGGTGCCGGGCCGGGGCCCATGATGGCCGCGGCCGCGGCCTGGGACTACCTGGCCGTCGACCTGGCGTCGAGTGCGGCCAGCTATTCGACGGTGACGGCGCAGCTGACCTGCTCGTCGTGGTTCGGCCCGGCATCGAGATCGATGATCGCCGCTGCCGCGCCTTACATCTCATGGCTCAGCGCCGCCGCGGCGTTGGCCGAACAGACCAGCATGCAGGCGAAGGCGGTCGCGTCGGCCTTCGACGCGGCGTTTGCGATGACGGTCCCGCCGCTGGTGGTCGCCGAGAACCGCACGCAGTTGATGGTGCTCACCATGACGAACTTTTTTGGTCAGAACAGCGCGGCGATCGCGGCCACCGAGGCCAGCTACGCGGAGATGTGGGCGCAGGACGCCGTCGCCATGAACGGTTATGCCGGTTTCGCGACAACTGCTTCACAATTGGCCCCGTTCACCGAGCCGCGCCAGACCACCGACCAAGCCGGACTGGCCCAACAGCAAGCTGCGGTCGCTCAGGCCGCGGCCACAGCGGCGGGGACTGACGCACCGTCGGCGACACAGCCATCGGTCAACGACATCATCAATACCTTGTCCAGTCAGATAAAAGGACTTCTGTTCGGTCCCCTGGACGTCATCTACTGGCCGATGATCTATGTGGGATCTCTGATTTTCTCGCAGATAGGCGTGCTGTGGCCCGAGCATCTCGCCGGCGCGGCCGCAGCTGGCCTATCCGCAACGCCCGCACTCGCGGCGCCAGTCAACCTCGGCGGTGGGCTGATCTCGGCAAACTTGGCTTCGTCCACCAAGATCGGTTCGCTGTCGGTTCCAACGAGCTGGTATGCGACAGCACCTAAGGCGGCAGAAAAGTCCATCGTTGAGGCGATCGGCATTGAGGGTGTCGGCGCGCCGTCGAACGGACCAGAGGCACTTCTCCGCCAAATAGCGCCGATCCGCGGCAGACGTGGCCGCGGCGGCTTGCCGCCCCGCGAATATGGATTTCGCCCCCGCTTTACCGCTCGTCCACCATCGGCCGGATAACGCCATGGTCCGAAACACATGCCTTCGATTGCGATCGTCCGGAGTGCGACCCAATCGTTGTCGGTATCGAAAACTCTCGAGGCTTATTGAGCCGGAAGGTTATTGAGTAAGGAGATCATATGTCCTTCGTTACTGCGCAACCGGAAGCGTTGACGGAAGCGGCTGGTGCATTGCGGGCTATCGGCTCTGCGTTGGCGGCTCAGAATGCGGCGGCGGCGGCGCCGACCACGGGGGTGATTCCCGCTGCCGCAGACCACGTGTCGATACTGACCGCGGCGCAGTTCGCAGCCCATGCACAGCTGTATCAGCAGTTCAGTACACAGGCGACGGCGATTCACGAAATGTTTGTCGAGGCACTGGATTTCAGCTCGGGATCGTATGCGGCCACTGAGGCCGCTAACGCGATCGCGGCTGGTTAAGGGGCCCGTGATGCTCGACTTTGGGGCATTACCACCGGAGATTAACTCGGGGCTGATGTACGCGGGTGCGGGCTCGGCGTCGATGATGGGGGCGGCTTCCGAGTGGAATACTCTTGCCGCTGACCTGAATTCGGCTGCCGTAGCCTACGGCAGGGTGGTGAACACGTTGTCCAGCGAGGAGTGGTTAGGCCAGGCCTCGACATCGATGGCCGACGCGGCCACCCCCTATGTGGAATGGATGAGAACTACTGCCGCTGCGGCTGAGCATGCGGCCAGTCAAGCCATGTCCGCCGCGTCGGCCTTTGAAACGGCGCATGCCACGATCGTGCCGCCGCCCGTGATCGCGGCCAATCGTGTCAATCTGGCGCGGCTGCTGTCCGCCAACGTGCTGGGCCAAAACGCCGCGCAGATAGCGGCTTTGGAAGCCCAATACGAGGCCATGTGGTCCATCGACTCCGCGACCATGTACAACTATGCGGGCCGATCTGCGAACACCTCGGCGGTCAAACCGTTTACCTCGGCACCCCATATGACCAACCCGGCTGGTACCGGAAACCAGCAGACCGCGGTCACTGCGGCCACCGGTACCGCGGCGGGCACGGCGCAAAACACGTTGCACAGCAAGATGAGCAAGATCACCTCGGCGTTGGGAAAGCTGGCCACCGGCATGCAGGCTGCCGAACCGGCGGATGATCCGGTCAAGGACGCGCTGACCACGGGTCCGCTGGGATGGCTGGGTGATCTATTGACCTTCTACGCGCCGTTTTCCACCACCTTCTACAACACCGAGGGCCTGCCCTTCTTCTCCGCCGGCCTCGCCAACACCTTTGTTTCGATCGCGAAATCCACCGGCGCGATCGGAGGGGCAGCTACGGCTGCCGTGCCCGCCGCCGTACCCGCTGCGACCCCGGCGTTAATCGGTGGTGGCAGTACGGTTTCCGCGGGGCTTGGCACCGCGGGCACGGTCGGGAGCTTGTCGGTTCCGCCGGTCTGGGCTAACGGCAGCGTGGTGGGAGCGGAGCACGCTGCGACTCCGCTGCCGATCAGCAATATCCGAGAGACGCCGGACTCCGGGATCGGAAGCGTGATGGGTGGCCTGCCGTTGGCCGGAGTGGGAGACGGCAGCGCAAGCAGGACACCCAAATACGGCCTGCGCCCGACGGTGATGGCGCGCCCGCCTTTCGCGGGCTAGCTCAATATGGGAGCCGGCCGCCGAGGGTGCGGGTCGCCTGGTCGGCCGCGCCAACAACATTGTCGGCCCACAGTTCGGCGAGCTCATCGGAGAACCGGAAGCTGGGTCCGCTGATCATCAGCGCACCCAGCACATGACCATGCGAATCGAACACCGGCGCCGCGACGCCGGTGGCGCCCTCATCGCGTTCGCCGCTGGTGATGGCGAAACCCATCCGGCGTGTCTGTTCGACCTTGGTGCGCAACAGGTCTGGATCAGTGACCGTCGCATCGGTGAACCGGATCAACTCAGACGCCAGTACCTCTTGCAATGCTTCGTTATCCCAGGCCATCAAGACCCGGCCAGCCGAACCGACATAGAGCGGAATGATCTTGCCGACATGCATCTCACGACGGATGCCGTGGCGTGATTCCGCGAGTGCGACACACACCCGGAAAGGTCCCTCGCGACGGAAGAAGCACGCGGTCTCACCGCTCGCGTCGCGCAGCGTTTCCAGCGCCGGTGACACCGCGTCCAGCAAGCCCATGCTGCTCGCGACCGGAGCCGCCCAGTATGCGACCCGGGCCCCAATCCGGAAACGGTCGTCGATCCGATCGAGGAACTCCTCGGCCACCAGGTTGGCCACCAGCCGCTGCACCGTCGACGTCGGATACCCGGTCCGGGCGCGAATCTCGCTGAGCGTCAACTCCGGCTCAGACAGCGTGAAGGCGTCCATGATGCCGCGAATCTTCGCCAGTACCAGCAACGGCTTCATCCCCGCGGACAACGTCCGCGATGGCGCCAGTGGCGGAATGTCCAGACCGTCGGCCTCGCTCATGCCCCCATTGTCGCGGTATCGACCCGGATAACGGTGCATTTGCACACCGCGGTGGCGGCCGACCTGCGGCGACGGCTCGACTCGTATAGTCGGCTGAGGCCGGGTCTGGACAGGAGGACATGTGGCAGGTCGACCACTTCAACGTTTCGAAGTCGTAACCACCCAGCAGATCGCGCCGCACATGGTGCGGGTGACGTTGGGGAGCAGTCAGTTCGAGACCTTCGTACCGAGCAATTTCACCGACTCCTACGTCAAGTTGGTTTTCGTCGCCGACGACATCGACGTGGCCGGATTGCCCCAGCCGCTGACCCAGGACAGCTTTGCCGTCCTGCCGCCCGAGAAAAGGCCGTCGGTGCGGACGATCACCGTTCGCAAGGTCGACGCCGCGGCCTGTCAGATCTCGCTGGACATCGTGGTGCACGGCGAGCATGGCGTCGCGGGTACCTGGGCGGGCTCCGCCCAACCCGGTCAGGTGATCTATCTGATGGGGCCCGGCGGCGCCTACACACCCGACCCCGCGGCCGATTGGCATCTGCTGGCCGGTGACGAGTCCGCGCTGCCGGCCATCGCCACCGCGCTGGAGGCGTTGCCCCCCACCGCAATCGGCAAGGCGTTCATCGAAGTAGCCGGTCCGGCCGACGAACTCCCGTTAGCCGCGCCGGAAGGCATACAGGTCAGCTGGATTTACCGCGGCAGCCGCGCCGATCTGGCCGGCGACGACCGCGCCGGCGATTTCGCGCCGCTGATCGAGGCCGTCACCACCACGCTGTGGTTGCCCGGGCAGCCACACGTCTTCATCCACGGTGAAGCCCAAGCCGTCATGCACAACCTGCGGCCCTATATCCGCAAAGAGCGCGGCATCGACGCCAAGTGGGCGGCGTCGATCTCCGGCTATTGGCGGCGCGGCCGCACCGAAGAGACCTTCCGGCAATGGAAGAAGGAACTGGCCGAGGCGGAGTCGGCAAGCTCGTCGGCCTGACGGCCGCCTGGCATTCTCTATCCCATGGCATTCGCGGACTACCAGAACGAGATCTACTTCCAGGGCCTGTCCGGGATAGCGCCCAAGCTGCCGATGGCCTTCGCGGAGTTGGAGGCCCGCGCCGAGCAGGCCATGCCGCCGTCGGTGTGGTCCTACGTCACCGGGGGCGCCGGCGACGAACGCACGCAGCGGGCCAACCGGGAGGCGTTCGATCACTGGGGCCTGATGCCGCGCATGTTCGTCGGTGCCGCCAACCGCGACCTGTCGGTGCAGATGTTCGGCTTGACCTTGCCGTCTCCGCTGTTCATGGCGCCGATCGGCGTCATCGGCATCTGTGGCCAGGACGGCCGAGGCGACCTGGCCACCGCGCGTGCGGCCGCGGCCACCGGTGTGCCCATGGTTGTTTCCACCCTGACCGCCGACCCGATGGAAGACGTTGCCGCGGAGTTCGGTGATACTCCCGGCTTCTTCCAGCTGTACACCCCGAAGGATCGCGACCTAGCCGCCAGCCTGGTGCAGCGGGCCGAAGCCGCCGGCTTCAAAGGCATCGTCGTCACCCTCGACACCTGGATTCCCGGGTGGCGCCCGCGCGACCTCACCACTGCCAACTTTCCCCAATTGCGGGGGCTCTGCCTGAGCAACTACACCAGCGATCCGGTCTTTCGCGCCAGCTTGGCGCGCCCGCCCGAGGAGGATCCGCAAGGCACCGTGCTGCAGTGGATAACGACCTTCGGAAGCCCGCTGACCTGGGACGACCTGCCCTGGCTGCGGTCGTTGACCGACCTGCCGATGATCATCAAGGGCATCTGCCATCCCGACGACGCCCGGCGCGCCAGGGACGGTGGCGTCGACGGGATCTACTGCTCCACGCACGGCGGGCGGCAGGCCAACGGCGGTCTGCCCGCGCTGGACTGCCTGCCGGGTGTGGTCGAGGCGGCCGACGGCTTGCCGGTGCTGTTCGACTCGGGGATCCGCAGCGGCGCCGACATCGTCAAGGCGCTGGCCATGGGCGCGACCGCCGTCGGGATCGGTCGTCCCTACGCCTATGGTCTGTCGCTCGGCGGGGCCGACGGGATCGTGCACGTGCTGCGCTCGCTGCTGGCCGAAGCCGATCTCATCATGGCCGTCGACGGCTATCCGACCCTGAAAGATCTCACCCCGGACACGCTTCGGCGCGTCGACTGACGCGACGGTCCAGGCCTGCGACCGTGGGGGAGTGCAGGCGATTCTCGAGGAGTTCGACGAGTACCTGGATTTGCAGTGCCTGCGTTCAGCACATACGCGCCGCGCGTATCTGGGTGATCTGCGTTCGTTGTTCGCCTTCCTCGACGGCCACGGCGCTGCCCTGGACGGTTTGAGTCTGCCGCTGCTGCGGACGTGGCTGTCCACCGGCGCGGTGGCCGGCGCCGCGCGCACCACGCTGGCCCGCCGCACGTCGGCGGTCAAGGCGTTCACTGCGTGGGCACTGCGGCGCGGCCTGCTGACTGTGGACCCCGCCGCGCGGCTGCAGGTGCCGAAGGCGCACCGCACCCTGCCGGCGGTGCTGCGTCAGGATCAGGCCGCCGACGCCATGGCCGCCGCGAAATCCGGTGCCGAACAAGGAGATCCGCTGGCCCTGCGGGACCGGCTGATCGTCGAGATGTTGTACGCCACCGGGATTCGGGTGAGCGAGCTGTGTGGCCTGGATATCGATGACGTGGACAACGGCCACCGCGTGGTGCGAGTCCTCGGAAAGGGCAACAAACAGCGGACCGTGCCGTTCGGGGTGCCGGCTGCCGACGCGCTGCACTCCTGGCTGGCCGACGGGCGGCCCGCCCTGGTCACCGCGGACTCGGGGCCGGCGCTGTTGCTGGGCGCGCGAGGGCGTCGGCTCGATGTGAGGCAGGCGCGCACCGTCGTGCACCAGACCATTGCCGCGGTGGACGGCGCGCCGAACATGGGGCCACACGGGTTGCGACACAGCGCCGCGACGCATCTGCTCGAAGGCGGGGCTGACCTGCGCGTCGTCCAGGAGCTGCTGGGCCATTCCAGCTTGGCGACTACGCAGCTCTACACCCATGTCGCGGTGTCGCGGTTGCGGGCGGTGCACGATCAGGCACACCCGCGCGCCTAGTCTCCTAACGGCTTGAGCCGAATCGGCGTCGCCCGGAGCAGGCCCAGCGGATCGACGTAGCCGGCGCCCGACGCCGGGCCCCACATCGCGCCCCAATGCAGACAGGCCGCCGCCCGGCACCCGCTGTGCCCGGCGACCAACTCGCCGATCACTGTCTGCGCCGTCACCTGCTGACCGGCGCGGACGTTCGCCCGGACCGGCTCGTAGCTGGTGCGCAACCCGCCCGGATGAGCCAGCGACACCACCGGCCGTCCCGCCAGTAGCCCGGCGAACACCACGGTCGCGCCGCCGGCGGCGTAGACGGGCTGGCCGGGACGACCCGCCAGGTCCACGCCGCGGTGCCCGGGATGCCAGTTGGGCGACGGGGCGTCGAATCCCCGGACTACGGCCGGGGCCGGCCGTAGCGGCCAATCCAGCCGAACCTCGTCCGCCGCCGCCGAGAATGCGCAGATCAGGGCCAGAGCCAGGGTGGAGCTCACGATCAGCGCCGCCCACCGCACCCCATGAGTTCAGCGCGACGTCGACGACATGGCCACCCGTGTTTGCCGAATCTGTGTACGCAAGCCGCACTGTGGACAATGTGCTGGGGAAAAAGCACCAGCTGAGTCGGTGTAAACTGCTCGTCGCAGCTCGTTCGCGGGCTGACTTCGCGCGTCTGCCCCGCGTCTCCCGTTCCACTAGGAGAACGCAGCGCATGCCGGGCGGTCCCGTAACAGGGTCCGGCATCGCAGCAGGCGCCAGGGCCTGGCTTCACCCGATGCCGGGCGACAACCGACACAAAGGAATGGCATCACCATGGCCGTCGTGACCATGAAACAGCTGCTGGACAGCGGCACCCACTTCGGGCACCAGACCCGACGCTGGAACCCCAAGATGAAGCGGTTCATCTTCACCGACCGCAACGGCATCTACATCATCGACCTGCAGCAGACGCTGACCTACATCGACAAGGCGTACGAGTTCGTCAAGGAGACCGTCGCCCACGGTGGCAGCATCATGTTCGTCGGTACCAAGAAGCAGGCGCAGGAGTCCGTCGCGGCCGAGGCGACCCGCGTCGGCATGCCATTCGTGAACCAGCGCTGGCTGGGCGGCATGCTCACCAACTTCTCCACCGTGCACAAGCGCCTGCAGCGCCTCAAGGAGCTCGAGGCGATGGAGCAGACCGGTGGCTTCGAGGGACGCACCAAGAAAGAAATCTTGATGCTGACCCGCGAGAAGAACAAGCTGGAGCGCAGCCTCGGCGGTATCCGCGACATGGCGAAGGTGCCGTCGGCCATCTGGGTCGTCGACACCAACAAGGAGCATCTCGCGGTCGCGGAGGCCCGCAAGCTCAACATCCCGATCATCGCGATCTTGGACACCAACTGCGACCCCGACGAGGTCGACTACCCGATCCCGGGCAACGACGACGCGATTCGCTCGGCGGCGCTGCTGACCAAGGTGATCGCCTCCGCGGTCGCCGAAGGCCTGCAGGCTCGTGCCGGCGTGGGCCGCGGCGACGGCAAGCCCGAGGCGGAGTCCGCAGAGCCGCTCGCCGAGTGGGAGCAGGAACTGCTGGCTTCCGCCACTACGACTGCGACAACCACAGCCACCACCGACGCCGTTGGAGCTGCAACCGAAACAACCCCTGAATCCTCATAGGAAGGCTGATCATTGGCGAACTTCACCGCTGCCGACGTCAAGCGTCTTCGTGAGCTCACCGGTGCGGGCATGCTGGACTGCAAGAACGCACTGGCCGAAACCGACGGCGACTTCGACAAGGCGGTCGAGGCACTCCGGATCAAGGGCGCCAAGGATGTCGGAAAGCGCGCCGAGCGTGCCACGGCCGAAGGTCTGGTCGCGGCCAAGGACGGCGCGCTTATCGAGCTGAACAGCGAGACCGACTTCGTCGCCAAGAACGCGGAATTCCAGCAGCTGGCCGACGAGATCGTTTCCGCCGCAGCCCAATCCAAGGCTGCAGACGTTGACGCGCTCAAGGCGGCTGTTATTCCCGGGGGTGGGGCGACAACTACCGTCGAGCAGGCCGTCGCCGACCTGTCGGCCAAGATCGGCGAGAAGCTGGAACTGCGCCGTGCCGCCTTCTTCGACGGCACCGTCGAGACCTACCTGCACAAGCGCGCCGCGGACCTGCCGCCGGGCGTGGGTGTGCTCGTCGAATACACCGGCGATGGTGCCGAGGCTGCGCACACCGTCGCGCTGCAGATCGCGGCGCTGAAGGCCCGCTACCTGTCCCGCGACGACGTCCCCGAGGACGTGGTGGCCAGCGAGCGGCGCATCGCCGAGGAGACCGCGAAGGCCGAAGGCAAGCCGGAGCAGGCGCTGCCCAAGATCATCGAGGGCCGGCTGAACGGCTTCTTCAAGGACTCCGTGCTGCTCGAGCAGCCGTCGGTGTCCGACAACAAGAAGACCGTCAAGGCTCTGCTCGAGGAGGCCGGCGTCACGGTGACCCGATTCGTTCGCTTCGAGGTGGGTCAGACCTAAGCGCGGCAACGTGAGCGGCTAGCGTCAGTGCCATGCGACGTGTGCACGCTTTCGGTGACGACGCCCTCGGCGATCTCGACGCCATCGGTCTCAGCGAGGCCATCCGAGCCGGCTTGATCGGCAGAACCGACGTCATCGAGGCTGCGATCGCTCGCACCGAGGCCGTCAACCCTGCCCTGAACGGCTTGGCGTATAAGGCCTTTGAGCAGGCTCGGAAAGTCGCGACGACCGCGTCGGCGAATCCTGCGAGTGCCTCGGCCCGGTTTTTCGAAGGGGTGCCGACGTTCCTCAAGGACAACGTCGACGTCGCCGGCCAGCCGACAATGCGCGGCGCCGACGCGTGGGCGCCCCGCAATGCCGTTGCCGACGGCGAGTTCACCCAGGTGTATCTGGCCACCGGGCCGACGCCGCTGGGCAAGACGCAGATGTCGGAGTTCGGGTTCAGCGCTGCCGCCGAGCACCCGCGGCTCGGGCCGGTGCGCAACCCGTGGGACACCGACTACACGGCCGGGGCTTCATCGTCGGGATCGGGGGCGTTCGTCGCGGCCGGGGTGGTGCCGATCGCTCACGCCAACGACGGCGGTGGCTCGATCCGAATTCCGGCCGCCTGCAACGGGATCGTCGGTCTCAAGCCGTCACGCGGCAGGTTGCCGCTTGACCCGGAGTTACGACGGATGCCGGTGGGCATCGTCGCCAATGGCGTGCTGACCCGCTCCGTGCGCGACACCGCGGCCTTCTATCGGGAGGCCGAACGCATCTGGCGTAATCCCAAGCTGGCGCCCGTCGGCGACGTCACCGGGCCCGGCCGCCAGCGGCTGCGGATCGCGGTGGCCACCGCTTCGGTCCGGCGCGAGTGCGGCCAGGAGCTCACGGAGCTGACCCTCAAGTCCGCCGGCGTACTCGAAGAGCTGGGGCACCGTGTCGAACACATCGAGGAGCACCCGGTGCCGGACAGCTTCGTCGACGACTTCATCCTCTATTGGGGATTTCTCGCGCTGGCGCAGGTGCGCACGGGGCGGCGCGTGTTCGGCAACACCTTCGACCGCACCCGGCTGGACGCCTTGACGCTGGGCTTGGAGCGCCACACCAGCCGCAACCTGCATCGGTTGCCGGGGGCCATTGTGCGATTGCGCAGAATGCGGCGGCGCAGCGCCGAGTTTTACCGAACCTATGACGTGTTGCTCACCCCGACGCTCGCCGACATGACACCGCGAGTTGGTCATTTGGCGCCCAACGACTACCAGCAGGTCATGGACCGGCTAATCGATTGGGTGGCGTTCACGCCGCTGCAGAATGTCACCGGGGATCCGGCGATTTCGTTACCGCTGGCGCAGTCAGCCGAGGGGATGCCCGTCGGCATGATGCTCGCCGCCGACCTGGGGCAGGAAGCGCTGCTGCTCGAACTCGCCTACGAGCTCGAAGAGGCACGGCCGTGGGCACGGATCCAGGCGGCCGAATAGCCGCATTCAGTCGGAGCCGAGCCTTTCCAGCATCCGTTTGAATTCGCGTTGCTGCGCCGCGGTCAGCTTGGCCAGGATGCGATCATCGGCGCTGCGGACCGCGGCTTCGGCACGCTTGAGTATCGTGCGTCCCTGACCGGTCAGCGTTGCCGGTAGGGCGCGCCCGGAGGACACCGACGTCGGCCGTTCCACGGCGCCAACCTCCTCCAGCCGGCGCAGCACCGTATTCATCGCCTGCGGTGTGACGTTGGTGTTGCGCGACAGCTCGGCGCTGGACAGCCCCGGGGACGTCGAAAGGATTCTCAGACAAACGAATTCGGGAAGTGTCAAGCCGAGCGGGCCCAACACGGCGGCAACCTCGGGTCGCAGCACGGCTGCAACCCGGTAGAGCAGATAGCCAAGCGGAGCATCATCGGTCTGGCCCATGTCAGCGATATTGACATATCCGCGCGGCGTCCGGCCGTAAGCACGGCCCGACACCGACCGATCGGCGTCGTGTACGCCGATCGTGGATATGTGGATTCGGCACGCGTAATCGGTGTGATTTACGAATTCGCGAGCGAACATGTTCGCGCTGCAGATCTCGATTGTGGCATTTGGGGCGGAACTTAGTTGTTGAGGTCTCTGCGTATTCTGGGGCGACAAGATCTTCCCGCAGTAATGGTATCGCCTCATGTCAGAGCCATGATGTTTGGACCAGCTGCGGAATGGCTATGCGGCAAAGGCGCGGTGATAACCCGTGCCGGGGGTAAGTCATCGCGGGGAAACAATGGTAACGATTGGACTGAGAGGTATTTAGCGTGAAGTTTACTTCTAATGCTATGAAATCGGTGATCGGAGCCGCCGGTATTGCTGCTGTCGGCGCTTTCACCGCAGCGACCGCAACCGCGGCGCCCAATATTCAGGGCTTCGGCACCAGCCAGCAGCTCATTCAGGGGCCGCTGATCACGAACTACACGGTGAGCAACCTGCATCCGAGCAATGCGGCGATCCCCGGCTACACGCCGAAGGGCACGCTGTATCAGGTGGATGTCACCGCCCGCTCGGATGGCGGTCTGGTCACCCCGATGGTGAACGACTTCATCGCCCGCGGGCCCAACGGTCAGAACTACCGGGTGATCGACAAGGTTCAGGCTCCCGGCAGCCTTAACCCGGCGCCGATCCAGCAGGGTAGCGAGTCGACCGGCACGCTGTACTTCGACGTGACGGGCGCACCGCCGAACGGTGTCGCCTACAACGAGGGCGCGCAAGATGTCCTGATCTGGACGTCGAACATGCCGGGTGGCTCGGAGCCCGCAGCGCCGAACGCAACCCCAGCGCCTGGCATGCCGCCGGGCCCGGCGCCCGCAGCGCCGGCGCACACCTAAGCCTGGCTAGGGCCTAGTTGCCGAAAAGAACTCCCCGCGCCGCACACCGTGGCGCGGGGAGTTCTGCATCGGTGCCACAAGCATTTTGGTGAGTATTGGACGAATTGGATATGACTGCGCTGGGTACCCGTCAGTAATGAGTCGTGCAGATCACAGACCGGCTTCGGTACGCGAACAAGCGGAACGACATGCCGAACAGGCCCGGGCGACAATGGAGGAAAAGCGCAGCGATCAGCGCGGCGGAGTGAGCGGCTGGGTGGCGCAGCGAGCCGCTGAATGGGATCTGAGCGGTCAGGACGAGACCACCCTGCAACGGCAGAAGTTTGCCTGGAATCTGTTGGTCGACTATTGGTTTCGGATGGAAATCGACGGCTGGGAGCACGTTCCCGAGCCGCCGGCGCTGTTGGTCGGAATTCACTCTGGCGCCCCATTCGTCTGGGATGCCTGGACCGTTGGCATCCAGTGGTGGCGACGATTCGGCCAAGAACGCACACTGCATGGGACGGCTCACGACGCGCTGATGGCCATCCCGCTTATCGGGCGCTACTTCCGGTCGATGGGAGTGCTTCCGGCCGCCCCGGACGCCATTGCCACGGCGCTGGCCGAGGGGCGAGATGTCGCGCTATGGCCTGGCGGAGAAGTGGATTCGCTGCGCCCTTGGGCCGAGCGTGACCATGCCAACCTGGCGGGGCGCAAAGGCTTCGTGAAGATGGCGATTCGCGCTGGCGTGCCGATCGTGCCGATCGCGACGGTCGGCGGCGCGGACGCCATGCCCGTGCTGATCCGCGGTGACCGCCTGTCGAAGGCGTTGCAACTCGACCGGCTGCTGCGGCTCAAGGTATTTCCACTGGCGGTCTCACTGCCGTGGGGCCTCGCACCCGCCGCACTTCCGCAGCTGCCGCTGCCGGCCAAAATCAGAACGCGATTCATGCCGGCGGTTGAGCTGGACCACGATGCGGCGAGCGCTGAGGACGACGACTACGTCGACAGCAAGTACCGAGAGGTCCAAAACGGCATTCAGCAGGGAATGGACGCGCTGGCACGCAAGCGTGCGCTGCCGCTATTCGCCTGACACGCGAAAGTGCTTGGAAAATAACCGCATACGCTGTGGTCAGCGGTGAATGCCGTTGAGGTTTGGACTTGGCCCGGTGTCGTTGACGATCCACTGCGGGTGCGGTGGCGTCACCGCCATGTAGCCCACACCGCGGACCGTGTCGACCATCGATTCGTGTTCGCGTCCAAGCTTTGCGCGCAGCCGTCGCACGTGAACATCGACGGTGCGGACGCGTCCGTTGGAGTCGTAGCCCCAGACCTCGTGCATCAGCCGGGTGCGGCTGAATGCCCGACCGGCATGTTGCACAAGGAAATTCAGCAGCTTGAACTCGGTGACGGTCAGGCTGAGATCCTTGCCGCACAGCGACCCGGCGAAACTTGCCGGGTGCAGAACGAGATCACCGAACTTCAGCGACCCGTCCACCGCGCTGCGGCGCCGCTTGATCGCCAGCCGCAGCCGCGCCTCCAACTCGTCCGCGCCGGTGGCGGGCAACATCACATCGTCGATGCGCCAGTCGACGTCCACGGATGCGAAATGCGCGGGGGCAACGACGGCCACGACCGCGATGGCCGGTGTGTTGGCCGTCAGGCCGCGACACACGTTGCGGGCTGCCGCCAGGTCGGTGCGCGCGTCGATGATTGCTACGTCAGCACTGTCATGATGTCCGTCAAGCTGGTCGCAGAGCGGGATGCGCCGGATCGTTTGCGTCAACGACTGCAGGGTCGGCAATGCCGATGCGAAATCATCGGCATTGGAAAGCAGTAGCACGTCCAAGACATCTCCAAACCTCATGAGGGTCTGTCGCCGCCCCCGACCGCGCCGGCAACTCGCGGGAGATGCCGTCAGCGCAGCGCTGAGTACCCCATTGCGCACACAACTATGCCTTCTTTTTTGCTCGTGTTCGCGCGAATACCGGCTTAGACAGGCGATTCATAGGAATGGTTTTGCCTGGATGGAGCGGAAAACGGCTCCCGAAAAGTCGACGGGTCCGGCCCGTCAAAACGGGCCGGACCCATCCTCGAATCAAGCTATTGGTTGGACTTCTGGCGCTCCTCGGCGACCTTCGCGGCGCCGCGCGCGGCGTCGGCTTCGGCTTCCTTTTTTGCCGCGTCGCGCTGGGCCTCCGCCTTGTCCTGCTGGGCCTGGCCCTCGCGGGTGAGGTCGTCGCGTCCGGCCAGAGCACCGGCGGCTTCCTTGACCTTCCCCTTGACGTCCTCGACGACGCCCTTGACGGCTTCCGCGGGTCCGGAGTTTTCGTGGTCGGCCATGGATCATTCCTCCTGTGGCGTACGTGGGGGTGAGCGACTGACGCGCTCGTACGATCGGCTCAACGATCGATTCGGTCATACGGCATGTCCGGCCCTGCTTCTCAAAGCCGTGGTTTCCCCGCCGCGTAATGACGTGTTCCCGGGCCGCCGAGAGCTCAAACATCTGATGCCGGAGGCAAAGTCGTGAAAGCGACTCTTCCGAGCGTGACCTGCGCCGACTGGTGAAGGCAGCGACCCGGTTCGCGACCCGCACAGATAATGCACCCCGCTGGCGCCAGATTGTGCTGCGATGGGGCAGGATATGAACGGCCGTTCCGGGTGGGTGACAAGTAGCCGAGCCTGGGATGGCACTGTCATGCGAGGAGTTTGATGACGCAGCCTGAGCCTACGAGCGCTAACGGCGTTCCGGCATCCGCAGCCGACCACGAAGACCCGCCGAACCCGGCTAAGTATTCGCGAGTGTTGCTCAAGCTTGGCGGCGAAATGTTCGGCGGCGGCCAGGTCGGACTGGATCCCGATGTCGTGGCGCAGGTGGCCCGACAGATCGCCGAGGTGGTCCGCGACGGTGTGCAAGTCGCCGTCGTGATCGGCGGTGGCAACTTCTTCCGGGGTGCTCAACTTCAGCAGCGCGGCATGGAGCGCACCCGTTCGGACTACATGGGCATGCTCGGCACCGTGATGAACAGTCTTGCGCTGCAGGACTTTCTGGAGAAGGAAGGCATCGCCACCCGCGTCCAGACCGCCATCACGATGGGCCAGGTGGCCGAGCCCTACATCCCGTTGCGGGCCGTCCGGCACCTGGAGAAGGGCCGCGTCGTCATCTTTGGGGCCGGCATGGGGCTGCCGTATTTCTCCACCGACACGACGGCCGCGCAGCGCGCCCTGGAGATCGGCGCGGACGTGGTGCTGATGGCCAAGGCCGTCGACGGTGTGTTCACCGCCGATCCGCGGCAGGATCCCAACGCCGAGTTGCTCGCCGTGATCAGTCATCGAGAAGTCATCGACCGAGGGTTGCGGGTGGCCGATGCGACGGCGTTCAGCCTGTGTATGGACAATGGCATGCCGATCTTGGTGTTCAACCTGCTGACTAACGGCAATATCGCTCGGGCGGTCGCTGGTGAGAAGATCGGAACGCTAGTTACCACTTGAGGGGAAGACGCGATGATCCGCGCTTGCGACGATGCACGATGCAGGACCAGGAGGAGCGGCGCACATGATCGATGAGGCTCTCTTCGACGCCGAAGAGAAAATGGAGAAAGCAGTGTCGGTGGCGCGGGACGACATGTCGAGCATCCGGACCGGCCGCGCCAATCCGGGCATGTTCAACCGGATCGTCATCGACTACTACGGCACGAACACCCCGATCACCCAGCTGGCCAGCATCAACGTCCCCGAGGCGCGGCTGGTCGTGATCAAGCCGTACGAGGCCAGCCAGCTGCAGGCCATCGAGACGGCGATCCGCAACTCCGACCTCGGCGTAAATCCCGGCAACGATGGCACCCTGATTCGGGTGGCGGTGCCGCAGCTGACCGAGGAACGCCGCCGCGAGCTGGTCAAACAGGCCAAGGGCAAGGGCGAGGACGCCAAGGTCTCGGTGCGCAACATCCGTCGCAAAGCGATGGAAGAGCTGCACCGGATCCGCAAGGACGGCGAAGCCGGCGAAGATGAGGTCGGCCGCGCGGAGAAGGACCTGGACAAGACGACTCAGCAGTACGTCACCCAGATCGAAGAGTTGGTCAAGCACAAAGAAGGCGAGCTGCTGGAGGTCTAGCGGCCGCTCAGCAACCAACTCCGTGGCAACCTCCGATGCTGGCGCAGGCACCCCGTCCGACGCGCGGGAGTCCAGCGAACCGACGCCGGGGCCGACCCGCAAGACGTCCCGGGCGGGGCGAGACCTGCCCGCCGCATTCGCGGTTGGGCTGTTCACCGGGGGACTTGTTGTTGTCACGCTGATGTTCGCGCCGCGCTACTGGGTGGTCCTATGCGCTGGGGCGATCTTGATCGCCAGCCATGAGGTGGTGCGGCGGCTGCGTGAGGCAGGCTACGTCATCCCGGTCGTCCCGCTGCTGGTCGGCGGCCAGGTCACGGTATGGCTGACCTGGCCATACGGTGCTCGCGGGGCGTTGGCTGGTTTCGGCGCCACGGTGGTGGTCTGCATGTTTTGGCGGCTGTTCATGCACGACGAAAGCAGGCACCACGATCCCGCCGCCGGCCCGCCACCCCCGTCGAACTACCTGCGCGACGCGTCGGCCACCATATTCCTGACCGCATGGGTTCCGCTGTTCGCCTCCTTCAACGCGCTGCTGGTCTATCACCCGTCCGAGGGCGCGGCGCGGGTGTTCTGCCTGATGATGACGGTCGTCGCCTCCGACGTGGGTGGTTACGCATTCGGCGTGCTGTTCGGCAAGCATCCACTGGTTCCGACGATCAGCCCGAAGAAGTCGTGGGAGGGACTTGGCGGTTCGCTGGTCTGCGGCATCACCGCGGCGTTTCTGATCGCGACTTTCCTGGTGCGCCGACCGCCGTGGGAGGGTGTGGTGCTGGGCTTCGTGTTGGTGCTGACCTGCGCGCTTGGCGATCTGGTGGAATCTCAGGTCAAGCGCGACCTCGGCATCAAGGACATGGGCCGACTGCTTCCCGGGCACGGCGGCCTGATGGACCGCCTCGACGGTGTGCTCCCGTCGGCGGTCGCGGCCTGGACGCTGTTCACCTTGCTGCCCGCCTGAGAAGGCCGATACTGGTCACGTCATGGTCCAAGAATTGGTGTTCGACGCCCCGCGCCGCGGCCTGCCGCCGCGGCACCTTGCCGACCTCGATGCGAGTGGGCGAGCCTCGGCCGTCGCGGAGCTGGGCTTGCCGGCGTTTCGGGCCAAGCAGCTCGCTCACCAGTACTACGGCCGGCTGATCGCGGATCCGCGGCAGATGACCGACCTGCCGGCGGCCGTACGCGACGTGATCGCCGAGACCATGTTCCCGAACCTGATCGGCGTCGCCACCGAAATCACCTGCGACGCGGGCCAGACACGAAAGACGTTGTGGCGGGCCATCGATGGCACCACCTTCTAATCGGTGATGATGCGCTACCCGCAGCGAAACACCGTGTGCATCTCGTCGCAGGCCGGCTGCGGCATGGCCTGCCCGTTTTGTGCCACCGGCCAAGGCGGACTGACGCGCAACCTGTCGACTGCCGAGATCCTGGAGCAGGTGCGCGCCTGCGCGGTGGCGCTGCGCGACGACTTCGGTGACCGGCTGTCGAACGTGGTCTTCATGGGCATGGGGGAGCCGCTGGCCAATTACGCCAGGGTGCTGGCCGCGGTGCGGCGCATCACGGAGGCGCCGCCGCACGGGTTCGGCATCTCGGCCCGCTCGGTGACGGTGTCGACCGTCGGCCTGGCCCCGGCGATCCGCAAGCTCGCCGACGAACGGCTGGGGGTGACGCTGGCGTTGTCGCTGCACGCGCCGGACGACGAGCTGCGCGACACGCTGGTTCCGGTCAACAACCGGTGGAAGATCAGCGAGGCGCTTGACGCCGCGCGGTACTACGGCGACGTGACCGGACGGCGGGTGTCGATCGAGTACGCGTTGATTCGCGACGTCAATGACCAAGCCTGGCGGGCCGACCTGCTCGGCAAGCGCCTGCACGGGGCGCTGGGGCCGCTGGCGCACGTGAACCTGATTCCGCTCAACCCGACGCCGGGCAGTGACTGGGATGCCAGCCCCAAGAATGTGGAGCGCGAGTTCGTCCGGCGGGTCCGGGCACAGGGCGTCTCGTGCACGGTGCGCGACACCCGGGGCCGCGAGATCAGCGCCGCGTGCGGACAGCTGGCCGCCGAAGGCGGGTAGCTGAAGCGCTGAACCGGTCGGCCGGCTACGCCGTGTTGTGAGGTAGCAGTCCAGCAAAGGGGGTTGGCATGACCATCCGCAAGGTAGCGCACGTCAAGATGTTTGCCGCGGCTTTGGTGACGAGCCTTGTCGTGGCTGTCCTGATATCGGCCGCCGCGCCGCGCGCGCTGGCCGCCGACGACCGGCTGCAGTTCACCGGGACCACGCTGAGCGGCGCGCCGTTCAACGGGGCCAGCCTGCAAGGAAAGCCCACGGTGCTGTGGTTCTGGGCGCCGTTCTGCCCGTTCTGCAACGCCGAAGCTCCCGGCGTCAGCCAGGTAGCGGCCGCCAATCCCGGCGTCACGTTCGTCGGCATCGCCGGGCATTCTGATGTCGGCGCCGAACAGAACTTCGTCTCCAAGTACAACCTGAACTTCACCAACCTCAACGACGCCGACGGCTCGCTTTGGGCCCGCTACAACGTGCCGTGGCAGCCGGCGTACGTGTTCTACCGGGCGGACGGCAGCTCGACGTTCGTCAACAACCCGACCTCGGCCATGTCCCAGCAAGAGCTGGCCGGGCGGGTGGCCGCGCTGAAGTGAACCAAGGCCTAATCGGTCTGGCGTTCGCCGCCGGGTTGGTGGCCGCGGTGAACCCGTGCGGGTTTGCGATGCTGCCTGCCTACCTGCTGCTGGTGGTCCGCGAGCAGCGCAACAGCGAACGCGTCAGTCCGCTTGCCGGCCTGGTGCGTGCACTGAGCGCAACCGCGGGGATGGCGCTCGGTTTTCTGACGGTGTTCGGTTTGTTCGGCGCGCTGTCCATCTCGGCGGCCACGACGGTGCAGCGTTACCTGCCGTACGCGACCGTGGCAATCGGCATTGTGCTTGTCGTGCTTGGGATCTGGCTGCTGTCGGGTCGGGAGTTGACCGCGCTGACGCCCCGGCAGCTGGGGCCGCGGTGGGCTCCAAAGCAGCAGGGATCGCGCCTGGTAGGCATGTACGGCTACGGCATCAGCTACGCGATCGCGTCGCTGTCCTGCACGATCGGGCCGTTCCTGGCGGTCACCGCCGCCGGTTTGCGGAGCGGGTCGGTTGTCACCGGGGTGTCCATCTATCTGGCGTACGTCGCCGGCCTGACTCTGGTGGTCGGCGCGCTTGCCGTCGCCGCCGCGACCGCGAGCTCGGCCTTGGCCGATCGGCTGCGGCGGGTCCTGCCGTTCGTCAATCGGATTGGCGGGGTGCTGCTGGTGGTGGTCGGGCTGTACGTCGGCCATTACGGCCGCTACGAGTTGCGGCTGCTCAACACCGCGGCGGATCCCCGGGATGCGTTGATAACCGCGGCGGGCCGGTTACAGGGCGTGCTGGCCGGCTGGGTGCACCAGCATGGCGTCTGGCCGTGGATCGTGGTGCTGCTGGCCGCCGCGCTGGTGAGTGCGTGGCGCCGACGGGCGCGGCGTTGAGCGGCTAGCGGATCCAGCCGCGCCGGCGGCCCCACATGTCGCGGATCAGGATGACGACTGCGAGGACGGCGAACCCGATCAGGAAGTTGTCCTCGACGTGGCCGACGTGATTGCCGCGCAGCATCGCCAGCAGGAAGATGACGCCGAAGATGCCGACGCCGTGCCAGGTGCGGGTGTTGACCTTGCTCCACCCCCACGCGGCGGATGGCACCTCGGCCGGGTCGACGCCGTTGTAGTGCTCCACCTCGGTACTGGCCACGGCGATTCCCTTCGGATCGGATCGTCTTCTGATCACAGATTCTGGCATACGCCGCGACGGACCGCCGCTGTCGCCGGGTCGACGCTGCACAATGAGTGAGTGACCAACCCGAGGACCGAAGCGCCGGCCGACGGCCCCATCCGCGTGCTCGTGTTGGGCAGCACCGGTTCGATCGGCACCCAGGCGCTCGAGGTGATCGCCGCTAACCCGGATCGCTTCGAGGTCGTCGGGCTGGCGGCCGGCGGAGCGAACCTTGACACGCTGGCGCGACAGCGCGCCGAGACCGGAGTGACGAACATCGCCGTCGCCGACGAACACGCGGCCGCGTCACTCGGAGACGTCGCCTTCCACGGTCCCGAAGCCGTCACCCGGCTGGTCGAGCAGACCGAAGCCGACGTCGTGCTCAATGCCCTGGTCGGGGCGCTGGGCCTGCGACCGACCCTGGCGGCACTGAACGCGGGTGCGCGGCTGGCGCTGGCTAACAAGGAATCGCTGATCGCGGGCGGTCCGCTGGTGCTGAAGGCGGCACAACCGGGTCAGATCGTGCCGGTGGACTCCGAGCACTCCGCGCTGGCCCAATGCCTGCGCGGTGGCGAACCCGACGAGGTCGCCAAGCTGGTGCTGACCGCCTCGGGTGGGCCCTTCCGCGGCTGGGCCGCCGCCGACCTGGAGGCCGTCACGCCTGAGCAGGCTGGTGCGCATCCGACCTGGTCAATGGGCCCGATGAACACCCTGAACTCGGCGTCGCTGGTCAACAAGGGGCTCGAACTCATCGAAACCCACCTGCTGTTCGGCATCCCCTACGACCGCATCGAGGTCGTGGTGCACCCCCAGTCGATTGTTCATTCAATGGTCACATTCATCGATGGCTCGACGATCGCTCAGGCCAGCCCGCCGGACATGAAGCTGCCCATTTCGTTGGCGCTGGGCTGGCCGCGACGGGTGACCGGGGCCGCCGCGAGCTGCGACTTCAGCACGGCCTCTAGCTGGGAATTCGAGCCGCTGGACAGCGATGTTTTCCCGGCCGTTGAGCTGGCCCGGCACGCCGGCGAGACTGGCGGCTGCATGACCGCGGTCTACAACGCCGCCAACGAAGAAGCCGCGGCGGCCTTCCTGGACGGCCGCATCGGCTTTCCGGCCATCGTCAGAACAATCGCCGACGTGCTGAGCGCCGCCGACCAATGGGCCGTTTCACCCGCTAACGTGGATGAGGTACTAGACGCGCAGCGCTGGGCGCGGGAGCGAGCGCAGCGCGCGGTCACAACCGCAAGCCCCGCGGGAGTCACCAAAAAAGTTTCGGGAATGGTCTTAGAGAGGTCCTAGCGCCTGATGATGTTCGCAATCGGCATTGTGCTGTTCGCGCTGGCCATCCTGATCTCGGTGGCCCTGCACGAGTGCGGCCACATGTGGGTCGCGCGCGCCACCGGCATGAAGGTGCGCCGCTATTTCGTCGGCTTCGGTCCCACGCTGTGGTCGACCCGGCGCGGCGAGACCGAATACGGCGTCAAGGCCGTTCCGCTGGGTGGGTTCTGCGACATCGCCGGGATGACCCCGGTCGAGGACCTGGCGCCCGACGAATCCGAGCGGGCGATGTACAAGCAGACGACGTGGAAGCGCGTCGCGGTGCTGTTTGCCGGCCCGGGCATGAACTTCATCATTTGCCTCGTGCTGATCTACGTCATCGCAATGGTCTGGGGGCTGCCAAACCTGCACCCACCCACCAAGGCCACCGTCGGCGAAACCGCTTGTATCGCACCGGAAACGGCACCCGGCAAGATCGGGAGCTGCACCGGTCCCGGCCCGGCCGCGCTGGCCGGCATCCGGGCCGGCGACGTCGTCGTCAAGGTCGGTGACACCTCGGTGTCCACCTTCGACGACATGGCCGCCGCGATCCGCAAGCTGCACGGCAGGGTGCCGATCGTCGTCGAGCGGGATGGCACCCCGATCACCGTTTACGTCGACATCACCCAAACCGAGCGGTTTGTGGCCAACGGCCAGGACGGAAAGCCCGCGGCGTCGACGGTCGGCGCCATGGGTGTCGGTGCGGTCAAGGTCACGCCGACGCGTTACGGCGTGCTGGCCGCCATCCCGGCCACCTTCTCCTTCACCGGCGACCTGACTGTTGAGGTGGGCAAGGCGCTGGTCGCGATCCCGACGAAGGTCGGTGCGCTGGTGCACGCGATCGGCGGTGGGCAGCGCGACCCGGAGACACCGATGAGCGTCGTCGGGGCCAGCATCATCGGCGGCGACACCGTCGATCACGGGTTGTGGGTGGCGTTCTGGTTCTTCCTGGCTCAGTTGAATCTGATCCTGGGCGCGATCAACCTGTTGCCGCTGCTGCCGTTCGACGGCGGTCACATCGCGGTCGCCGTGTTCGAAAAGCTGCGAAACCTGGTGCGGTCCACCCGCGGCCTGGTCGCGGCGGCGCCGGTGAACTACCTCAAGCTGATGCCAGCGACCTACGTGGTCTTGGTGTTTGTGGTCGGCTACATGCTGCTGACTGTGACCGCGGATCTGGTCAACCCGATCAGGCTCTTTCAGTAACCAACCGAAGGAATTGAAAACAGTGGACATTGGCTTGGGCATGCCGGAGGCTCCGGCGCCCACGCTCGCACCCCGGCGTAAGACGCGCCAATTGATGGTGCGCGACGTCGGGGTCGGCAGCGACCACCCGATTTCGGTGCAGTCGATGTGCACCACCAAGACTCACGAGGTCAACACCACGCTGCAGCAGATCGCCGAGCTGACGGCAGCGGGCTGCAACATCGTCCGGGTGGCTTGCCCGCGTCAGGAGGATGCCGACGCGCTGGGCGAGATCGCCCGGCACAGCCAGATCCCGGTGATCGCCGACATCCACTTCCAGCCGAAGTACATCTTCGCCGCGATCGACGCCGGATGTGCTGCGGTACGGGTCAATCCGGGCAACATCAAGGAGTTCGACGGCCGGGTCGGTGAGGTCGCGAAGGCGGCGGGCGCGGCCGGCATCCCGATCCGCATCGGCGTCAACGCCGGCTCGCTGGACAAGCGGTTCATGGAAAAGTACGGCAAGGCGACGCCCGAGGCGCTGGTCGAGTCGGCGCTGTGGGAGGCCTCGCTGTTCGAGGAGCACGGCTTCGGCGACATCAAGATCAGCGTCAAGCACAACGACCCCGTCGTGATGGTCGCCGCCTACGAACAGCTGGCCGCGCAATGCGACTACCCGCTGCACCTCGGCGTCACCGAGGCCGGGCCGGCCTTCCAGGGCACCATCAAGTCGGCGGTGGCGTTCGGCGCCCTGTTGTCGCGCGGCATCGGCGACACCATCCGGGTGTCTTTGTCGGCGCCACCGGTCGAGGAAGTCAAGGTCGGTATTCAGATTCTCGAATCGCTCAACCTGCGACCGCGTGGGCTCGAGATCGTGTCGTGCCCGTCGTGCGGTCGCGCCCAGGTCGACGTCTACACCCTGGCCAACGCCGTCTCCGCGGGGCTGGACGGCCTCGATGTGCCACTGCGGGTCGCCGTGATGGGGTGCGTGGTGAACGGCCCGGGGGAGGCCCGCGAAGCCGATCTCGGCGTTGCCTCCGGAAATGGCAAGGGTCAGATCTTCGTTCGGGGTGAGGTGATCAAGACCGTGCCCGAAGCCCAGATCGTCGAGACGCTGATCGAAGAAGCCATGCGGTTGGCTTCCGAAAGTGAACAGGCGGTCCGAAGCGATAACGGTCCTGGCCCAACAGCGAGCGGTTCGCCAATTGTGACCGTAAGCTGAGTAAGACCAGTTCGCTCTTACTGGCCTCAGTTCGCTTCACAGAGAGTTCGCCAGATGTCGGCTCCGCCCCTGTTTCGCCTAGTCGGCGATCGACGGGTGTCCGTGGTGCGTGACACCGCCGCGGTTTGGCGAGTTCTGGACGAGGATCCGATCGGCTCATGCATGGTGGCCTCCCGCGTCGCCGATCACGGGATCGACCCCGGCGCGATCGGTGGGGAGCTGTGGACCCGCCGCGGGGCCGACGAGTCGCTGTGTTTCGCCGGAGCCAACCTGATCCCGCTGCGGGGGCTGCCGGCGGACCTGAACGCGTTTGCCGACGAGGCGATGAGCGGGACACGTCGCTGCTCGTCGCTGGTCGGCCGGGCCAGCCTGGTGCTGCCGATGTGGGAGCGGCTAGAGCAGGCCTGGGGGCCGGCGCGCGACGTGCGCGAACGCCAACCACTGATGGCGCTGGCCAAGCACCCGCTCTGCGAGCTCGACCCCGAGGTGCGCCAGGTGCGGCCCGAGGAGCTGGATGCCTACCTGGTGGCCGCGGTCGACATGTTCATCGGGGAGGTCGGCATCGACCCCCGGCTGGGCGACGGCGGTCGGGGCTACCGCCGCCGGGTGGCCAGCCTGATCGCGGCCGGGCGCGCCTGGGCCCGGTTCGAGCACGGTCAGGTCGTCTTCAAGGCCGAGGTGGGGTCGCAATCGCCCGCGGTGGGTCAGATCCAGGGCGTCTGGGTGCATCCGGAGTGGCGTGGCTTGGGGCTCGGCGCTCGTGGCACCGCGATGCTGGCTGCCGTGATCGTCGGCAGCGGGCGCATTGCCAGCCTGTACGTCAATGACTTCAACGAGGTAGCCCGGGCGGCCTACTCCCGGGTGGGCTTCGCCGAGGTCGGCAACTTCGCCACGGTGCTGCTCGACTAGCTCGACAACTTCGCCGTCACGACGATGCGACCGGCCGCACGGTCGGCATGGGAATCGTCGCGAGCCTCACATAACGGTCGGGTCTCGGTGTGTCTGCGCTGCTGCGCGAGCCACAGTTCTTAACATCAGTAACGATGGCCACAAAAACCTCACCAGTATCAGGCGTTTCGATAGCCGCGGTCCTGCTGCTTGTCGCGACTGTCGCGATGTCCGGGTGCACTCCGCGTCCCGACGGACCGGGCCCCGCCGCTGAGAAGTACTTCCGCGCCTTGGCCATTGGCGATACCGCGACGGCCGCCCAACTCAGCGACAACCCCAACGAGGCTCGCGAAGCGCTGAATGCGGCCTGGGCCGGGCTGCAGGCCACCCACCTGGACGCGCAGGTACTGAGCGCCAAGTACGCCGAGGACACCGGCACGGTCAGCTATCGCTTCACCTGGCATCTGCCCAAGAATCGGCTCTGGAGCTACGACGGCCAACTGCGGATGGCCCGCGACGAGGGGCGCTGGCAGGTTCGCTGGGCGCCGAACGGGCTGCACCCCAAGCTGGGCGAGCATCAGACCTTCGCCTTGCGGGCTGATGCCCCGCGCCGCGCCTCGGTGAACGAACTCGGGGGCAGCGACGTGCTGGCGCCGGGCTACCGCTATCACTACACCCTGGACGCCACCAAGGCCGGACCGCCGCAGTCGCTGAGCTTCACCACCCACTCGATCGTCGACGTGCTGCGGCCCTTCAACGACACGCTGACCGACCCGCAGCTGCTGGCCGAGCGGGCCAGCTCGACACCCAACCAGGTGGACCTGGGGGTCACGCTGCTTCCCGCCGACAACGACAAGGTGTTCCCGGTGATCGGGCGGCTGCCCGGCATCGTGGTCACACCTCAGGCTGACATGCTGGCGACCGACCCGCATTTCGCGCCCGCCGTCATCGGCCAGGTCAAAAAGGCCGTGATCGACCAACTCGACGGCCAGGCGGGGTGGCGGGTGGTCAGCGTCAACCAGAACAATGTCGACGTCGCGGTCCTACACGAGGTCGAAGGTTCGCCGGCGCCGTCGGTGTCGATCACGTTGGACCGGCTGGTACAGAACGCCGCCCAGCGCGCGGTGGACAACAAGGGCGGCAAGGCGATGATCGTCGTGATCAAGCCGTCGACGGGGGAGATCCTCGCGATCGCCCAGAACGGCGGCGCCGACGCCGACGGCCTGCCCGCCACCAACGGCCTCTTTCCACCCGGATCGACGTTCAAGATGGTCACCGCGGGAGCGGCCGTCGACCGCGACATGGTTACGCCCAACTCGATGCTCGGCTGCCCGGGCCATCTCGACATCGGACACCGCACCATCCCCAACTACGGCGGCTTCGATCTGGGCGTGGTGTCGATGTCGCGCGCGTTCGCCAGTTCCTGCAACACCACGTTCGCGGAGCTGAGCAGCAGGATGCCGCCCCGCGGCCTGACCCAGACGGCTGCCGAGTACGGCATCGGACTGGACTACACCGTGGACGGCATCACCACCGTCACCGGGTCGGTGCCGCCGACGGTCGACCTGGCCGAGCGCACCGAAGACGGCTTCGGTCAGGGCCGGGTGCTGGCCAGCCCGTTCGGCATGGCACTGGTGGCGGCCACCGTCGCCGCCGGGAAAACCCCAGTGCCACAACTGATTGCGGGCCGGCCGACGCAGGTCGAGGGTGACAACACCCCGATCAGCCCGAAGATGGTCGACGCGCTGCGGCCGATGATGCGACTGGTGGTCACCAACGGAACCGCCAAGGAGATCAACGGCTGCGGCGAGATCTACGGGAAGACCGGTGAGGCCGAATTCCCGGGCGGGTCGCACTCCTGGTTCGCCGGGTATCGCGGCGATCTGGCCTTCGCCGCGCTGATCGTCGGGGGTGGCAGCTCGGAGTGGGCGGTCCGGATGACGAAATTCATGTTCGAATCGATGCCGCCCGGCTATCTGGCCTGAAGCGCCCGGTCCGTGGGTGCCCAACAGCGGTAAATTGCGATCATGACGGATACCGGCGGGGACATGGTGACGTTGCGCGTCTCCGATGCGGACCGCAACGGCACGATGCGACGGCTGCACAACGCGGTTGCGCTCGGGCTGATCGATATCGACGAGTTCGAGCAGCGCTCGTCCCGGGTGTCCTACGCGCGCACCCAGGGCGAACTGGACGGCCTGGTCGGCGACCTGCCCGGGCCGGGCGCGATCGTCACCTCCGCGGCCGACCGGGTCGAGCTGCGGGGCTGGGCCGGCTCGCTGCGGCGACACGGCGAATGGACGGTGCCCACCCGGTTGGCGCTGGTGCGCCGGCTGGGGTCGGTCAAACTCGAGCTCACCAAGGCCCGATTCGCCGGCCCGGTGGTGGTCGTCGAGCTCGACCTGCGGTTCGGCTCGGTGGATATCTGGCTCCCGGACGGCGCCAGCGCCTCGATCGACGACGTCGAAGTCTATGGAGGCAGTGCCCGCGACCGCCGCAAGGATGCCCCGGGCGAAGGCAGGCCGCATGTGGTGCTGACCGGCCGGGTGGTGTGCGGCTCGGTGACCATCCATGGACCACGCCGCTCGCTGTTGCGTCGCCGCGCCGTCTAGTTCGCCGAGCCAGAAAATCTGGGAGCAGAAGTGCGAGTAGCGGCGTGCGGATTTACCGACTCCGCGACGGCAGTGCGAAGCGAGCATCGTTAAGCTGGCGAACATGTCTGCTCGCACCGCGCTTTCGCCCGGAGTGTTGTCCCCGACGCTGCCGGTGCCCAGCCGCATCCCGCGCCCCGAGTATGTCGGCAAGCCGACAGCCAAGGAGGGCACCGAGCCGTGGGTGCAGACACCCGAGGTAATCGAGAAGATGCGCGTCGCGGGCCGGATCGCGGCGGCCGCCCTTGCGGAAGCGGGCAAGGCCGTCGCGCCCGGCGTGACGACCGACGAACTCGACCGCATCGCACACGAATACATGGTCGACAACGGCGCCTACCCGTCGACGCTGGGTTACAAGGGCTACCCGAAGTCGTGCTGTACGTCGCTCAACGAGGTGATCTGCCACGGTATCCCCGACTCGACGGTGATCGCCGACGGCGACATCGTCAACATCGACGTCACCGCCTACATCGACGGCGTACACGGCGACACCAACGCGACGTTTCTGGCCGGTGATGTGTCCGAGGAGCACCGGCTGCTCGTTGAGCGGACCCGCGAGGCGACGATGCGAGCGATCAACGCCGTCAAGCCCGGGCGCGCGCTGTCCATCGTTGGCCGCGTCATCGAGGCATACGCAAATCGCTTCGGGTACAACGTCGTTCGCGACTTCACTGGCCACGGAATCGGCACCACGTTCCACAACGGGCTGGTGGTGCTGCACTACGACCAGCCGTCGGTCACCACCGAGATACAGCCGGGGATGACGTTCACCATCGAACCGATGATCAATCTCGGCGCGCTGGACTACGAAATCTGGGACGACAGCTGGACGGTGGTCACCAAGGACCGCAAGTGGACCGCACAGTTCGAGCACACCCTGCTGGTCACCGATACCGGCGCCGAGATCCTCACCGTCGCCTGAGCCGTTCGCACACGTGAACGGCGCTCTGCTGGTCGCGGGCACCAGCTCCGATGCCGGAAAATCGGTTCTGGTCGCGGGTCTGTGCCGGCTGCTGGCTCGCAGCGGAGTCCGGGTCGCGCCGTTCAAGGCGCAGAACATGTCGAACAACTCCGCGGTCACGGCCGAGGGCGGCGAAATCGGCCGGGCCCAGGCGATTCAGGCCCGCGCGGCGGGACTGGAGCCCAGTGTGCGGTTCAACCCGATCCTGCTCAAACCGGGCGGCGACCGGACGTCGCAGCTGGTGATCCGGGGCCGCGTGGCCGATTCGGTTACCGCGGCAAGTTATTTTGAGCATCGCGATCAGCTTGCGCAGGTCGTCATCGATGACTTGTCTTCTCTACGAGACGAATTCGATGTGGTGATCTGCGAGGGCGCCGGTTCACCGGCCGAAATCAATTTGCGGGCGACGGATTTGGCCAACATGGGATTGGCCAGAGCCGCAAACCTGCCGGTGGTTCTGGTGGGTGACATCGATCGCGGCGGCCTGCTGGCTCATCTGTTCGGGACGGTTGCGGTGCTCGAGCCCGACGACCAGGCGCTGATCGCGGGATTCATCGTCAACAAGTTCCGCGGCGACCCGGCGCTGCTGGAGCCCGGGCTGCAGCAGCTGCTCGAAATGACCGGCCGCCCAACGTATGGCGTGTTGCCCTACGCCGACGAGCTCTGGCTGGACGCCGAGGACTCGCTGTCGGTCCTCGCGCATCGCGTCGTCGGCAGGCCGGCCCCGCCACTGGCCGGCGAGTGGCTCAAGGTGGCCGCCATCCGGCTGCCGCGAATCTCCAACTCGACCGATATCGAAGCCCTGGCATGCGAGCCGGGTGTGCTAGTGCGCTGGGTCAGTGACCCCGCCGACCTCGCCGACGCCGACCTGGTGGTGCTTCCGGGCAGCAAGGCGACCGTCGCCGACCTGGACTGGCTGCGTGATCGCGGCCTGGCCGCCGCGATCACCGATCACACACGAGCCGGCAAGCCGATGCTGGGCATCTGTGGGGGGTTGCAGATGCTGTGCCGGCGCATCGTGGACACGGTGGAATCCGGACATGGGGAAGTGGCGGGCCTGGGCCTGCTGGACGCAGACATCGTCTTCGGCGAGCACAAGACGCTGCGTCGTTGGCAGCACCCGCTCAGCGGCTACGAAATCCACCATGGCCAGCTCGTTCGATGCGACGAGTCGGCCTGGTTCCAGGTCGACTCCCAACCACACGGCATCGTGGGCGGTGCGATCTACGGCACGCACTGGCACGGCCTGCTGGACAACGACGAGTTCCGGCGCGGGTGGCTCACCCGTGTCGCCGCAGCCGCCCGGCGGAGGAGATTCGTTGTTGCCGACGACACCAACGTCGCGGCACGCCGCGACGCCCAGCTGGATCTGATGGCCGACCTGATGGCGTCGCACCTCGAGGTGGACGCCATCCTCGGTCTGCTCGACGGCGCAGGGCCGCCACGACCGCACATCGCAAGCCAGCTGCGGCGGTAGGGCCGTCGGTTGCTGGGGTACCGGAAGGAAACCTCGCGCGGTGTCAATATTGGCTGTAGCGTGCGTAAGTGCCCTCGATGATGACCACGCTCGACGGGTTTCCCGTCCCGGTTGGCGTGTCCGGTCCTGAGAACGGTGTCGTCGTCGTCATCCTCGGCGATGAAAATCGCGAGCTAGGCGCCTACGACGCGGTCTGCGACCGCCTCCACACCGCTTCGATTCGCACCATCGTCATCGGCCTCGACCCGCGGCTGACCCCGAAGTCGGTGATCGGCATCCTTGACGGATTGGGCATCGGCTGGGCGGTGGTGGTGGGCGATCGCGCCGGCGGCGACATCGCCTGGGAACTGGCGGCGACCAAACTGGGCCGGTTTGTCGGCCTGGTCGTCGTCGACCGCGGACATCCGCGAGTGGCCGACGTCAACGGCGCGGTCCGTGACGACCACTGCCCGCCGGTGGAGATCGGCACCACCGTGTTGGTCAGCACTCAGGACGGACGCGCCGTGGCCCGCAACAGCCAGCGGTTCGTCTACGCCGACTACCGCACAGTGGATTTGCTCGGACGGCGCAATGCGCAGGAGTCGACCGCGCAGTTGGCGGCCGAGATCGTGTTGCGCACCAGCACCTGGTAGCTCGGGCAGGCGAGGACTGATGGGCCGCGGCGCTGAGGGCGGCAGACATTCGGCGACAATGCGGTCGCACGGTCAGGTGAATGGAAAGGATGCGTTTGGCGTGAACGTCTCTGCAGCGAGACGGCCGGTAATCGGCCTGACCAGTTATCTCGAGCAGGTGCAGTCCGACGGGTGGGACATCCCGGCGGGGTATCTGGGCGCGAACTATTTCGAGGGCGTGATCATGGCCGGCGGCGTCGCGGTGCTGCTGCCGCCGCAGCCGGTGGATCCCGATATCACCGAGGCCGTGCTCGACAGCCTGGACGGGTTGGTGATCACCGGGGGATATGACCTGGACCCGGCCACCTACGGTCAGCAACCGCATCCGAAGACCGACGCCCCGCGCACGGTTCGCGACGCGTTCGAATTCGCGCTGTTGCGGGGTGCGCTGGACCGCGGGCTCCCGGTGTTGGGTATCTGTCGCGGCACGCAGATGCTCAATGTCGCGTTCGGCGGAACGCTGCACCAGCACCTGCCCGACGTTCTCGGCCATCGCGGGCATCATGCGGGCTATGGGCGGTTCACCGAGTTGCCGGTTCGCACGGTTGCGGGCACCAGGCTGGCCGGGCTGCTGGGTGAGTCCGCAGATGCGTGGTGCTATCACCATCAAGCCGTCGACAAGGTCGGTGACGGCCTGATCGTCAGCGCCTGGGACGCCGACGGTGTCGTCGAAGGGCTTGAGGTACCCGGCGACAACTTCGCGGTCGCCGTGCAATGGCATCCCGAGCAGTTCCTCGACGACCTGCGGCTGTTCGGCGCGATTGTCGACGCTGCGAGCTGCTACGCCGCGAGCACGCGGCTCGGTGATTCGTCTCGTCGTTAGCGGGTGAGTGGCCACGTCGGCGACTCGGCTGTCTCGACCAAACGCATCGGCTGATAATCCCAACCATGCCGCGGCGCAGTGGTTTCCGAGTGCGGCGTGTTGGCTAGCCAGCCCCGCGGTACAGACAGCGTCCCGACCGATGTCGCGCGCCCGAAGCCGGTTGTGACGGGTGTGGCTGCGGCGCGGCCACGGTTGGGCAGCAGCGACAGCATCGCCGCCGCGTTATCGAGTGCGGCGCGCTTGTTCAGGGAATTCAGGTGATTGATCGCGAAATCTGACGGCGCGGACAGTGAAGCGAGTTTCGAAAGTGACGAGCTGACCGGCGACAGGAACGCGTCGAATGCCGTCATCGGTGCTGCGGACAGTGCACCGAGAGCGTCGGGAATGACCGAGATCACTTGGCGGCCAGCCGCGACCATGTCCGGCGCCGCCTTCAGGGTCCAGCTGCCGGGTGCTCGGGTGATCGTCTCGCCCGGCCCCGCAATGGCGGGCGGTGAGCGCAACGGTGTCACCGTTGCGGCGTCGGCCGAAGCCTCGGCGTAGCTGTGCATTGTGTCGACGTCCTGAGCCCACATCTGCTCGTAGTCGCCTTCGGCGTCCGCGATCGCCGGGCTGTACTGGCCCAGACAATTCGTCGCGGCAAGCCACGTCCGCAGCATGCGGTTAGCCTGGATGGCTGAAGGCGGAACCATCGCTGTTAACGCCAACTCATAGGCACTCGCGGCCGACCTGGCCTGAGTAGCCGTCTTTTCGGCCTGCGCGGCAACGACATTCAGCCAATCGATATGGGCTGCCACGGCCTCGAGTAACGCCGCTGACCCGGTCGCCAGCTTCGAGTTGACCGAACTGTATTGCACCGCCGTGTCATACAGGCGAATGGCCAGCCCGTCCCACGCTATGGCGGCGTCCATCATCGATCGTGAGCCGGGGCCCGAATGCATCAGCCCGGAGTTGATTTCCGGCGGTAGCGTTCCAAAATGCATTGCTAACTCACCTTTAGGGAGGTGGTGAATTTTGAGAACATGGATTTCCCTCCAAGACATAGACGCGAAATAGGCCGCTGGTGGGCGCTATCGCGTTTGCTGGCTGTGAAAGTTCGATCGCGCGGCGCTAGCGGTGCTGCGGCGAATGAACGCCGGGGCACTGGCCCCCAAAAGGCCAGTGGTGTCCTATCAGCGACGAGATACGCAGAGCAGCGTCAAGATTTGATCGCCGCATTCAGCCGCGGGTGCGCTGGTGTGAACATCGCCGGATCGAAAACCTATGCCGGCGAAGGAAGCCGGTAGCTGCGAGCGCACCGTCTGCGATTGCAATCGCGGCCACATGTCCGGGCGGTCGTGCGTCATCCACATGCTGTGAAACGGCTTCTTGTGTACCGGCGACGCGCCCCATGAGCAGGCACGTTGAAGGTGGGACGTGGCCGTGGACTCGCTACGCGTCTGCGAATGCCCGGCAGTGCTGCCGGCGCTCGGGTTGACGTGTGACCACGCCGCGGGCTCGGGCAATGTGGCCGCGGAAAACTGGGACCGCAACGCAGAACCGGCGACGAGACTGATGAATAAGCCGAGCGCCGCGACCACGGCGATGGCACGGTGCCACCGCCGGGAATGTCCAGCGTCCCAAACGTTCACAGTGGCCCGACTGTACAACACGAAAGCTGTGTAGCAGCCGCTGCCAGCTGTGAGATCGATCAAAGTCTGATGTGCATTTTGGTGAATGGAAGAATAGCGGTATTCGCATTGATTTGCTGATCACACTGACCGCATCAGCGCGAATCGAGTTGGGCTGGAACCTATTTAAAAAGTGATATCGCGTTTCAAACGATGTAGTCCGAAGCTCCGCGATGTCGATCCGGTGCGTGTGAGTCCACCCCACGCAGCTTACGAGTCGAAAATGATGAGCGGAATTGCCATTTCAGCCGCGGTGGCGCTGCCGTGAAAACCTATGAGGCGAGCCACTTCGGGGGGTTCGTGTTTGGTTGCCAGCACGGCGGTATCGCCGGTGCAGATGACGACAACGTCGCCGATTCGTGCCAGATGCAGCGGGTTGACCGGCCCGAACATTCCGGTAGCCACCGCTTGTTCGCGGCTGTAGACCGCGGCACGGCCGTCGAGCAGCTCGCTCCACGTTGCTTGCACGTCGGCCGCGGCCCCGGGTTCGGTGTGCAGGTAGCGCACCCGCGGTTCGCCCGCGACCACCCGGATTCCCGCGCTCAGCCTGGTGTCGGTGTCCAGATCGACGCGGGCCTGGGGCGCAACGTTGAGACCGCCGTGGTCGGCGGTCACCAGCAGCGCCGCGTTCGGGGGCAGGGCGTCGACCAGGCGAGTCAGCAGCGCGTCGATGCGTGCGGCCGCCTCATGCCAGTGCGGAGATCCGATACCGAACACGTGCGCGGCGGTGTCCAGGTCGGCTGTGTAGGCGTAGACGAGACCCGGCGCTGCACTCAGCTCGTCAATGACGTGCTGGGCGTAGTCGTCGGTCGGGGCGGTCGGGCGAAAGCCCGCGCCGCGATACGCCGCGTCGGTCAGCCCACTGCCGATGAACAACGCCGGCAGTACCGCCCGCGCCGTGACCCCGGATTGGGTAAGGCGTTCGAACCAGGTGGGCACCGGCTGCCATTGCGCGTATGGCGGGTCGTCACGCCAATAGATGTGGGTGAGAACCCGATCGGTGCCGGGGACGTTGACGGTGAAGCCCAGGATGCCGTGCGCGCCCGGCGGCGCGCCGGTGCCCAGCGATACCAGGCTGCTCGGCGTGGTGGACGGGAAGGTGCAGGTCAGTTCGCTCATCCGGCCGGTGCCGCCGGTCAGGACGGAGGCAAGCAGCGGCGCGCTGCCCGCCAGCTCCGGCAGCAGGTGCCAACCCAGGCCGTCTACCAGCACGACGGCGACGCGATCAACTTGCTTAGCAACCGATTCCGTCACCGCCAGCCGGTCGACGGCATCCGGGACGCCGAGCAATGCGGCGGCTGCGGGCAGGACATCGCACAGGGATCCGGGCGTTGGACCAGACATGGCCCCAGTCTGGCACGACTAAACGTGAGCCAGCCGTTCGCTGGTCACCTCGACCTCATCCGCGCCACGGGAAACGACTGTGCCCCAGGTAATCCGGGAGTCGTCCAGTGCGCCGGTGATCTTCGACTGCCCACCGCAGACGCGGCAGCGCACCTCGGCGGGCTAGGGCGCGCTCTCGGCGGGCACGGACCACTTCTCTTCGATGCGGCCATAGCGCCAGACGAGCAGCGCTACCAGCCAGGTGATCACGAAGATGCCGACTATGACGAAGCCGACGGTGTTGAGGTCGAGCTCGCCGAGCCAGTCCCAGAAGGGGCCCCGCCACCCGAGCTGGCCGGCGAACAGGCCGAGCAGTTCGATACTGCCGATCAACAGGGCGACGACGACCGAAAGCCCGGTAATGGTGATGTTGTAGTAGATCTTGCGCACCGGGTTGGAAAACGCCCAGCCGTAGGCGAAGTTCATGAACGAGCCGTCGATGGTGTCCAGCAGGCACATGCCGGCGGCGAACAGCACCGGCAAACACAGGATCGCGTACCACGGCAGCCCGGCCGCCGCGCTAGAGCCGGCCAGCACCAGCAGGGCGATCTCGGTGGCGGTGTCGAAGCCCAGTCCGAACAGCAAGCCGACCGGGTACATGTGCCAGGACTTGGAGATCGACTGGGTGAAACGGCCGAGGAAGCGGTTGAGGAATCCACGGTTGTCCAAATGCTGTTCCAGCTCGGCCTCGTCGTATTCGCCGCGGCGCAACCGCAGGAACACCCGCAGGATTCCGACCAGCACGATCACGTTGAGAAGGGCGATCAGATAGAGGAAGACGCCCGAGACGCTGGTTCCGATCAGGCCGGTGTAGTGATGCAGCGCCGAGGAATCGTCTTCGACCGGCCCCACGATGGCCTTCGCGCCGATCGCCAGCAGCATCGCCAGCACGAACACCACGGTCGAGTGGCCTAGCGAGAAAAAGAATCCGACCGCAAGCGGGCGCTGCCCGTCGCTCATCAGCTTGCGGGTGGTGTTGTCGATGGCGGCGATGTGGTCGGCGTCAAAGGCGTGCCGCAGGCCCAGCGCGTAAGCCGTCAGTCCGACACCGATGCCAAATGCCTTGCCGCCCACACTCAGTCGCGCCGGATCCACAAGTAAGACCAGGGTGGCCCAGCCGATGAGATGCAGCGCGACGATCACCGCCAGCATGGCCCCCAGACGTCCCCATTCCGCTGGAGCCAGGAGGCCGTGCAGCCCGGCTAACCTGCTCTGACGGGTCCGGAGTTCAGTACTGGCCACCGGGTCGACTCTAGGGTCGGGCGCGAGTTCGATGCAAGCGAGTTGCAGGACGGCTACCCGCTCGGGCGGTGCCTAAGACTGGCAATCCGGCATGTCCGGCGCAACACTGAACGGGTGACGTCCAACCGGTCTGCGCTCGACCCTGAAGTCACTGAACGCATCGGCGACTTTCTGCGTGCCCGCGGGCTGCGGCGGATGACGTCACGCATACAGGTGTTGGCGGTGCTCGAACCGGTCAACGGCCACCTCTCCGTCGCGGAGATCCATCGCCGGGTGCAGGCCGGCTTGCCGGCCGGCGCCCAGCCGCCCGACGTGGCCACCATCTACCGCACCGTGACCACCCTGGTCGAGCAGGCGGTGCTGCACGCGTTGACCCTCGACGGCGGCATCACCACCTACGGGCTGGCGGCCGCCCCCCATCACCACGCCGTGTGCACGCAGTGCGGCTCGATCATCGAAGTGCCCGCCCGGCAGCTGAGCTCCGCACTCGAACACGCGATGGAGGGTAGTGCGTTCGCCCTGTCGGAGCGCGCCGGCCTGACGTTGCGCGGTCTGTGCCCGCAATGCCAGCAAGCCGAGTCGGCGGGCCGCCGCTGAGGTCAGCGCAGGCCCAATAGCGCGTTCTCCACCACCTCGGGCAGCGCCGGATGGATCCAGTACTGCCCGCGGGCCATTTCCGGGGCGGTAAGTCCGAAACTGATGGCCTGGATCAACGGCTGGATTATCGACGATGCCTGATGTCCCATGATGTGTGCACCCAGCAGCCGCCCGGTGCCGCGCTCGCCGATCAGCTTCACGATCCCGGTGGTGTCCTCCATCGCCCAGCCGTAGGCGACGTCGCCGTAGTCCTGAATTTTCACCGAGATCTTGAAACCCTGTGCAATGGCTTCGTTTTCGGTCAAACCCACGCACGCGATCTGGGGATCGGTGAATACCGCGGACGGCACGTAGCGGTGGTCGGTGATCGCCATCGATTCGGTGTCGTCCCAGTCGCACAACAGATTGTGCTGCACCACGCGCGCCTCGTGGTTGGCGACGTGCTTGAGCTGATACGGCGAGGAGACGTCGCCGAGGGCGAAAACCCCGCGCGCCGTGGTCCGCTGGTACTCGTCGACGACCACGAGGCCGTCCTCGATGGCGACACCGGCTTGATCGGCGTCCAAAAGATCAGCATTGGAAACCCGGCCCGTCGCGACCAGTAGTGCGTCGGCTTTGATGGTGTGACCGTTATCGAGTTGCACCGCGACGCCCGGGCCCTGGTCCTCGGCACTCACGACATTGCGATGGGTGTGCAGTTCCCATTTGCTCGACGCGATGCGGGTGAAGCGTTTGCACAGGGTGTCATCGCAATGCCGCAGCAAGGCAGAGCCGCGTACCACCAGGGTGACTCGCGAGCCCAGCGAGGAGAAGATGTGGGCGAATTCGGCCGACACGAAACCGCCTCCGACGATCACCAGATGCTCTGGCAACTCGGAAATTCGCATGATCGTGTCGCTGGTGTAGTACTGGGCACCGCTCTCCAGGATGGCCGGGGGAACCACCGAACGTGCCCCAGCAGCTATCACCACCTGGTCGGCCGAGAACTCGTCGCCGGCGTCGGTGCGCAGCAGGTAGCGCCCGTCGGCCTGAACCGGACCGAATCGGGTGTGCTGCTTGTACACGTCGATATTGGGCTCGGAGCTGCGATAGTCCTCGCCGCCGACGCCGATCGGATCGATACGCCCGAAGACGCGCGAGACGATGTCATCCCAGCGCACCCGGTCAATGCGCGCGTCGACGCCGTAGCGCGCCGCCTCCCGGATCGTTTGGGCGACCTCGGCGGCGTAGACGAACATCTTGGTCGGGATGCACCCAACGTTGAGGCAGGTACCGCCGAATGTGCCCTGCTCGCAGATTGCCACCCGCTTGTCGGCGAAGCGATCGTCGAGAATGGTGTTGCCCGAACCGGTTCCGATGATTGCGATATCGTAAGTCTGCACGCCGTCAACCCTTTCCAAGCGATGCCGAGGCGTCGGTGTTGTTGGTGCGAAGGTAGCCGTCCAACCAGAGATCCAATTCCCGATAGGCGACTTCGCGCGGCCGCCGGACAGACAGGAACACATCGTGTTTGGCGTCGACCACTGGGATCACGGTGCTGCGGTTCCCGACACAGCCGGCCCATCTGGCGATCTGAGCGACGTCGAGAACCGCGTCGCCGCGTTGCATGTCCATCGCGTCGGTAGTTTCGGGCACGCTGTGGTCCGACCGCAGGATCAAGTTGGGCACACCGACATCCAGGCCCCGGTGCAGCCGGGCATGGCCGCGGCGCACGGCGTGCAGCCACCCCGCGGTGATCGGGAAGCCGCCCAACGGTTTCCACTGCAGGTCGTAGTCGAACTCGCCGTCGTAGTCGCGATGCAGGGTGGTGCCGTAACCGCCCTTGCTCGACCCGCGGAGTACGCGTTTGGAACGCACTCGCGACAATCCGGCGATCATTGCCGAGGTCAGTCCCATCCGCAAGATCGCCGGGCCGTGCAGATCCAGGAACGGGCTATTGAGAACCAATCCGCCGATACCGGCGTGCGCCTTCGGGTTTCGCCGGCGCAACCGGTCCATCCACAACGCCACGATCAGACCGCCGGCGGAATGGCCATACATCAGAACCTTGACGGCCTGCTCGGCGATGACGGCCAGGGCACGGTCGAGTTCGGCGTCGTAGTGCGCGAGATCGGTGATGAAGTGCGGGGTCTGGCCGTCGCGCCGCGACCGGCCGCACTTCTGTAGGTCCAGTGCATAGAAGGTGAATCCGCGGTTGGCGAAGTGGTCGGCCAGCGCGGTGTTGAAGAAGTAATCGGTGTAACCGTGGACCGCCAGCACCGCGTGCTCGCGACCGTTGGGATCGCCGGTTACCGGGCCGCGCCGGATCAGGGTTGCGACGATGTCGCCCTCGCCAGCCGGATCGGGTCCGAGTCCGATGGTGTATTGCCAGTAGCCAGGCAGGACGTCGGGCACCCAGCCAGTCACCAGGCAAGCTTAGCGTGGCGAAGGCTTTTGCTGGTTGCGGCAGGTGTGGATCGTTTCGGTCGCGCTGGCCGGGATAACCTGATGGCCGGCACAGTCAACGAAAGGACCAGCGTTTCGGTGGCAGACGTAGCGACGACGCGCACCGACGTCGTGCTGGTCGGTGCCGGCATCATGAGCGCGACGACGCGCACCGACGTCGTGCTGGTCGGTGCCGGCATCATGAGCGCCACCCTGGCCGCATTGTTGCGACTGCTGGAACCGGACTGGTCGATCACCGTGATCGAGCGGCTGGATGCCGTCGCCGCCGAGAGCAGCAGTCCGTGGAACAACGCCGGCACCGGGCACGCCGGGCTGTGCGAGATGAACTACACACCGCAGCGTGACGGCTCGATCGACATCAGCAAGGCGGTGTCCATCAACGAGCAATTCCAGGTGACGCGCCAGTTCTGGGCCTACGCCGTCGAGAACGGCATCCTCGTCGATCGAAGCTTCGTCAATCGCGTCCCGCACGTCAGTTTCGTGCATGGCGCGCAGCGGGTCGACTATCTGCGGCGGCGCCAGCAGGCGTTGGCGCCCAACCCGCTGTTCGCCGGTACCGAACTGGTCGACGACCCGGATGAGTTCGCCCGCCGGCTTCCGTTCATGGCCGCCAAACGTGACTTCTCCGAGCCGATTGCGCTCAACTGGGCGCCCGACGGTACCGACGTGGACTTCGGTTCGCTGTCCAAGCAGCTGATTGGCTTTTGCGTGCGCAACGGTGTGACCGCACTGTTCGGCCACGAGGTCGAAAACCTGACCCGGCAAGCAGATGGCGGCTGGACCCTGCGGATCGGTAATCGCCGTACCGGCGAAAAGCGAAAGCTGAAGGCGAAATTCGTGTTCGTCGGCGCCGGTGGTGACGCATTGCCGCTGCTACAGAAGTCCGGCATCAAAGAGGTCAAAGGCTTCGCCGGCTTCCCGATCGGCGGCCGGTTCCTGCGCACCGACAATCCCGCGCTCATCGGTGCGCATCGGGCCAAGGTCTACGGTGCCCCGGCGTCCGGTGCCCCACCGCTGGGGGCGCTGCATCTGGATCTGCGGTTCGTCAACGGCAAATCGTGGCTGGTCTTCGGGCCGTACGCCGGCTGGTCGCCTAAATTCTTGAAGCATGGTCACCTCAGCGATCTGCCCCGATCCATCAGGTGTGACAACGTGGTGTCGATGCTGGGCGTCGGCATCACTGAGATGAAAATGGTCAATTACTTGATCCGCCAACTGCGGCTCACCGAGCCCGGCCGGATTCATGCGCTGCGCGAATTCGCGCCCAGTGCGCTGGATTCGGATTGGCAGCTGACGGTGGCCGGTCAGCGCGTACAGGTGATCCGGCGAGCCAAGGGCGCCGGAGGCGTGCTCGAATTCAGCACCACCATCCGGCGTTCGGCCGACGGCAGCATCGCCGGACTGCTCGGTGGCTCCCCGGGAGCCTCGACGGCCGTGCCGATCATGCTCGACGTGCTTGCCAGCTGTTTTGCGAACCGCTATCGGTCCTGGCTGCCCAAGCTCAAGGAGATGATCCCTTCGCTTGGGACCGAGCTCTCCAATGAACCGGCGCTCTACGACGAGGTGCGCTCGTGGAGCGCCAACGTATTACAGTTGAACGCCTTATGACCCGCGCCGGCGAGCGAAAGCGAATAGTGATTAGGAGGAGCGGCGCAAATGACTGAAGCGCTACGCCGCATCTGGGCCAAAGACCTTGACGCCCAAACCCTTTACGAGCTGCTCAAGCTCAGGGTGGAGGTGTTCGTCGTCGAACAGGCCATCCCGTATCCGGAACTGGACGGGCGCGACTTACTCGCCGAGACTCGGCACTTCTGGCTGGAAACATCTGACGGCGACGTGATCTGCACGCTGCGGCTGATGGAGGAGCACGCCGGCGGCGAGAAGGTGTTCCGGATCGGACGGCTGTGCACCAAACGCAGCGCGCGCGGACACGGCCATACCACCCGGCTGCTGCGCGCCGCACTGGCCGAGGTCGGGGACTACCCGTGCCGGATCAACGCGCAGACCTATCTGGCCGACATGTACGCCCACCACGGCTTTATCCGCGACGGCGACGATTTCCTCGACGACGGTGTTCCGCACGTCCCGATGCTGCGGCCGGGTTCCGGCCTGCCGGAGAAGCCGTGAAGCCCTACCCATTCAGCGCGATCGTCGGTCACGACCAACTGCGGCTGGCGCTGCTGTTGTGTGCGGTGCGCCCGGAAATCGGCGGCGCGCTGATCCGCGGCGAGAAGGGCACCGCCAAATCGACGGCCGTACGCGGCTTGGCCGCGTTGCTGTCCGCGGCGACCGGAAGCAACGGCGTCGGGACCGGCTTGGTCGAAATGCCGCTGGGCGCAACCGAAGACCGGGTGATCGGTTCGCTGGATCTGCAGCGGGTGCTGCGCGACGGTGAGCATGCGTTCTCCCCGGGATTGCTCGCGCGTGCCCACGGTGGCGTGCTTTACGTCGACGAGGTCAACCTGCTGCACGATCACCTGGTCGACGTGCTGCTCGACGCCGCCGCGATGGGGCGGGTGCACATCGAGCGCGACGGCATCTCGCATTCGCATGAGGCCCGTTTCGTGCTGATCGGCACGATGAATCCGGAGGAAGGCGAACTGCGCCCGCAGCTGCTCGACCGGTTCGGGCTGACCGTCGACGTGCATGCGTCGCGTGATGTCGACGTGCGGGTGCAGGTGATTCGGCAGCGGATGGCCTACGAGGCAGACCCGGATGGGTTCGCTACTCGTTATGCCGCCGACGACGCCGAGCTGGCCCGGCGGATCGCCTCGGCTCGTGTGTTCGTCGACGATGTGGTATTGCCGGACAACGAGTTACGGAGAATTGCGGCGCTGTGTGCGGCGTTCGATGTCGACGGGATGCGAGCCGATCTGGTGGTTGCCCGCACGGCCGTCGCTCACGCCGCCTGGCGGGGCGTGACCACGGTGGAGGAACAGGACATCCGGGTGGCGGCCGAACTGGCGCTACCGCATCGGCGCCGCCGCGACCCGTTCGACGATCCGGGTATCGACCGCGACCAGTTGGACGATGCGCTGGAGCGGGCCGGTAATGATCCAGAACCCGATCCCGACCCGCCCGGTGGCGGCCAGCCCGCCGATGACCCTGCCTCGCAACCGGATTCGCCGTCGTCATCCAAGCCGCAGCCACCCAGGACACGGCCCAGTGCCCCGCCGTCGAAAACGTTTCGTGCCCGCGCGCTGACGGTTCCCGGCGTCGGTGAGGGAGCCCCCGGCCGACGCTCGCGAGCCCGCAACCGCGCGGGGAGTGTGGTGGCGGCGGCCGACGCCGACAACCCCGGCGCGCACGGCCTACACCTGTTCGCGACACTGCTGTCGGCCGCCGAGCGGGCCGGTGCCGGGCCGCTGCGCCCGCGACCCGACGACGTGCGCCGCGCGGTCCGCGAAGGACGCGAAGGCAATCTGGTGATCTTCGTCGTCGACGCGTCCGGATCGATGGCCGCCCGGGACCGGATGGCCGCGGTGAGCGGTGCCACCCTGTCGCTGTTGCGCGACGCCTATCAGCGACGCGACAAGGTCGCGGTGATCACCTTCCGCCGGCACCAGGCGCGGCTGTTGCTGCCACCGACGTCGTCGGCGCACATCGCCGGCCGGCGCCTGGCCCGGTTCGATACCGGCGGCAAGACGCCGCTGGCCGAGGGTCTGCTGGCCGCACGTGAGCTGATCGTCCGGGAAAGGGCGCGCGATCGGGCACGGCGTCCGCTGGTGGTGGTGCTCACCGACGGTCGCGCGACCGCGGGGCCGGACCCGTTGGGCCGCAGCCGAATTGCGGCCTCTCGATTGGTCGCCGAAGGCACCGCGGCGGTGGTCGTGGATTGCGAAACATCTTATGTGCGGCTGGGATTGGCGGGGCAGCTCGCCCACCAGCTCGGTGCTCCAGTCGTACGGCTGGAGCAATTGCACGCTGATCATCTGACGCGAGCCGTGCGCAGCGCGGCCTAGCCGGCGGGCCGCAACAAAGGAGGTGTGGCCTTATGCCACAGGGAACCCCGGTGCAGGTCCCCGATGACGGGCTGACCACCCGGCACCGTCGCAATCTGCCGGTGCTCGCGGTGCACACCGGCGACGGCAAGGGAAAGTCGACGGCGGCGTTCGGAATGGCGCTGCGCGCGTGGAACGTAGGGCTCGACGTCGCGGTGTTTCAATTCGTCAAGAGTGCGAAGTGGAAGGTGGGGGAGGAAGCCGTTTTTCGCCAGCTCGGCCAATTGCACGACGAGCGCGGCGTGGGGGGAGCGGTCGAATGGCACAAGATGGGCAGCGGCTGGTCCTGGTCGCGTAAATCCGGCAGCGAGGACGATCACGCGGCCGCGGCCGCCGACGGCTGGGCGGAGATTTCGCGCCGGCTGGCCGAGCAGCGCCACGACTTCTATGTGCTTGACGAATTCACCTATCCACTGAAGTGGGGCTGGGTCGACGTCGATCAGGTGGTGCAAGTGTTGACGGCCCGGCCTGGTCATCAGCATGTGGTGATCACCGGACGGGCCGCCCCGTCGCGGCTGATCGAGGCCGCCGACCTCGTCACGGAAATGGTCAAGGTCAAGCACCCGATGGATGCGGGGCGCAAGGGACAAAAGGGCATCGAGTGGTGAATGCCCCCGCGGTCGTCGTCGCCGCGCCCGCGTCGGGCAGCGGAAAGACCACGGTGGCAACGGGTTTGATTGGGGCGCTGCGCCAGGCCGGGCATACCGTCGCGCCGTTCAAAGTGGGCCCGGACTTCATCGACCCCGGCTACCACGGGCTGGCCGCGGGCCGGCCCGGACGCAACCTCGACCCGGTGCTGGTGACCGAAGGGCTGATCGGCCCGCTGTACGCGCACGGCGCCGCCGGTGCGGACATCGCGGTGATCGAGGGCGTGATGGGGCTGTTCGACGGCCGGATCGGGCCTCTTGAGAATCCAGTGACGCCGGTGCCGACGGGCAGCACCGCGCACGTCGCCGGCCTGGTGGGAGCCCCGGTGATCCTGGTGGTCGATGCGCGCGGCCAAAGCCACAGCATTGCCGCACTGCTACATGGCTTTTCGGCGTTTGACACCGCGACCCGGATCGCCGGCGTGATTCTCAATCGGGTGGGATCTGCCCGGCATGAGCAGGTGTTGCGACAAGCCTGCGAGCACAACGGCATCCCGGTGTTGGGCGCCATTCCGCGTACCACCGAATTAGAGCTTCCGACAAGGCATTTAGGCTTAGTCACCGCGGTCGAGTACGGGCACCGTGCCCGGCTCGCGGTCGAGGCGATGACAGCCCTGATCGCCCGGCACGTCGATTTGGCCGCGGTGATGGCGGTCGCGGCAACCCGGGTCAACGGTGCGGCGTGGGATCCCGTTGCCGCAGTGGGGGAGACGACGGGTCGGCGCCGCGCCACGGTGGCGATGGCCGCCGGCAAGGCCTTCAGTTTCGGCTACGCCGAACACGCGGAGCTGCTGCGCGCCGCCGGCGCCGACGTGGTTGAGTTCGACCCACTGGTCGACACATTGCCCGACGGCACCGACGCCGTATTGCTGCCCGGCGGTTTTCCCGAACAATTCACGGCCGAGCTATCCGGCAATGACGTTGTCCGGCAACAGATCAGCGAGCTGGCCGGCGCCGGAACACCCGTGCATGCCGAGTGCGCCGGGCTGATCTATCTGGCCTCCGAGCTCGACGGGTATCCGATGTGCGGAGTACTGGGCGGATCGGCGCGATTCACCGCGGCGCTGAAGTTGGCGTACCGCGACGCCGTCGCGGTGGCCGATTCGGCGCTGTTTTCCGCCGGAGCGCGGGTGGTCGGACACGAATTCCACCGCACCGTGCTCACCTTCACCGAGAGCTACCAGCCCGCCTGGGTCTATCGCGCCGGCGAAGCAGGCCAAGACGCGGCGCCCATGCGCGATGGCGTCGTGCATGCCGGCGTACACGCGTCGTATCTGCACACGCACCCCGCCGCCGTCCCCGACGCGGTCGCCCGCTTCGTCGCACGCGCCGCCGACCCTGCCCGGCAAGCGGGCGGTACCCACACGCGCCCGGCATGACCACCTCGCCGGCGCTCTTCACTAGGCTTGCCGCGTGACCGAGAGCCCCTACCTCGTCGGATTGCGACTAACCGGCAAGAAGGTCGTCGTGGTCGGCGGAGGCACGGTCGCTCAGCGTCGGCTGCCCCTGCTCATCTCCAGCGGCGCCGACGTCCACGTGATCTCCCGTTCGGCCACCCCGGCCGTCGAGGCGATGAACGGAATCACCTTGACGGTGCGCCAATACCGCGACGGTGACCTCGAGGGAGCCTGGTACGCGATCGCGGCCACCAATGACGCAACGGTCAACGCCGCGGTAGTCGCCGAGGCCGACAGCCGGCAGATCTTCTGCGTACGGGCCGACGTCGCCATCGAGGGCAGCGCGGTGACCCCGGCGTCGTTCGAATACGCCGGGCTGTCGGTGGGGGTGCTGGCCGGCGGCGAGCACCGCCGGTCGGCGGCGATCCGCTCGGCCATCCGTGAGGCGTTGCAACAGGGCTTGATCACGGCAGAGAGCTCCGACGTCGTGCGGGGCGGCGTGGCGCTGATCGGCGGCGGCCCCGGCGACCCCGAGCTGATCACCGTCCGCGGTCGCCGGCTGCTCGCCCAGGCCGACGTCGTGGTCGCCGATCGGCTGGCTCCGCCCGAATTGCTCGCCGAGCTGGCGCCGCACGTCGAAGTCATCGACGCCGCCAAGATCCCGTACGGGCGGGCGATGGCCCAGGACGCGATCAACGACGTGATGATCGAACGGGCCCGCGCGGGCAGCTTTGTGGTCCGGCTCAAAGGCGGTGACCCGTTCGTGTTCGCCCGCGGCTATGAGGAAGTCATCGCGTGCGTCGATGCCGGCGTTCCGGTCACGGTGGTCCCAGGTGTGACAAGCGCCATAGCGGCGCCCGCGCTGGCGGGTGTTCCGGTCACTCATCGGGCGGTAAATCACGAGTTTGTGGTGGTCAGCGGCCATCTGGCGCCCGAGCATCCCGAATCGTTAGTGAATTGGAATGCGCTGGCGGCATTGTCGGGCACCATCGTTTTGCTGATGGCGGTCGAACGCATCGAACTCTTCGTCGACGTGCTATTGAAAGGCGGCCGACCTGCGGATACGCCGGTGCTGGTGGTTCAGCACGGAACGACACCAGCGCAGCACACGTTGCGGGCCACTCTTGCCGACACGCCGCAGATGGTTCGGGCGGAGGGGATCAGACCTCCCGCGATCATCGTGATCGGGCCTGTGGCGGCGTTCGGGGTTTAAACGATTCTTAAGATTACTGTAAGGTAACCCGTTATGACGGCCCTCAACGACACCGAGCGTGCGGCCCGGAATTGGACCGCTACTCGCCCCGATCGTCCGGCCCCGGAGCGCACTGAGCGCCCGTCCGAGACCGCTTCCGGGACCGCCACCGCCCGTACTAGCAGGTATTACCCGGCTTGGTTGCCCTCTCGCCGCTTCATCGCGGCCGTGATCGCCATTGGCGGTATGCAGCTGCTGGCAACCATGGACAGCACCGTCGCCATCGTCGCGCTTCCTAAGATTCAAAACGAACTGAGCCTTTCCGACGCCGGCCGTAGCTGGGTGATCACCGCCTACGTGCTCACCTTCGGCGGGCTGATGCTGCTGGGTGGCCGCCTCGGCGACACCATCGGCCGCAAACGCACCTTCATCGTCGGTGTCACGCTGTTTACGATCTCCTCGGTGCTGTGCGCGGTGGCCTGGGACGAGGCGACATTGGTCATCGCCCGGCTGCTGCAGGGTGTCGGGTCGGCCATCGCGTCGCCGACCGGCCTCGCCCTGGTGGCCACGACTTTCGCGAAGGGCCCGGCCCGCAACGCGGCGACGGCGGTATTCGCCGCGATGACCGCGATTGGCTCGGTGATGGGGCTGGTCGTCGGTGGAGCGCTGACCGAGTGGTCGTGGCGGCTCGCGTTCCTGGTCAACGTGCCGATCGGGCTGGTGATGATCTACCTGGCCCGCACCGCGTTGCGCGAGACTAACCGGGAGCGGATGAAGCTCGACGCCACCGGCGCCATGCTGGCCACATTGGCTTGCACCGCTGCGGTTTTCGCCTTCTCGATGGGTCCGGAACGGGGCTGGGTCTCGCTGACCACCATCGGTTCCGGTGTGGTGGCGGTGACCGCCGTGATCGCGTTCGCCATCGTGGAGCGCACCGCCGAAAATCCGGTCGTGCCGTTCGAATTGTTCCGCGACCGCAATCGGCTGGTCACGTTTGTGGCGATCTTCCTGGCCGGCGGCGTGATGTTCAGCCTGACGGTGTGCATCGGCCTGTACGTGCAGGACATCCTGGGTTATAGCGCGCTGCGCGCGGGCGTCGGCTTCATTCCGTTCGTGATCGCGATGGGAATCGGCCTGGGTGTGTCCTCGCAGCTGGTGTCGCGGTTTTCGCCGCGAGTGCTGACCATCGGCGGGGGATGGCTGCTGCTGGTTGCCATGCTCTACGGTTCGGCTTGCATGCACCGCGGTGTGCCTTACTTCCCGAACTTGGTGCTGCCCATCGTTGTTGGCGGGATCGGTATCGGCATGGTCGTCGTTCCGCTGACGCTGGCGGCGATCGCGGGCGTTGGTTTCGACCAGATCGGTCCGGTGTCGGCGATGACGCTGATGCTGCAAAGCTTGGGCGGGCCGCTGGTGCTGGCCGTGATCCAGGCCGTCATCACCTCGCGCACGCTGTACCTGGGCGGTACCACCGGACCGGTGAAGGTCATGAACGACGCTCAATTGAACGCGCTTGACCACGGCTACACCTACGGCCTGCTGTGGGTGGCCGGAGCGGCCGTCATCGTCGGCTGCGCGGCGTTGTTCATCGGCTACACCCCGCAGCAAGTCGCGCACGCCCAAGAGGTCAAGGAAGCGATCGACGCCGGCGAGCTGTAGCTCCCGCCACTAACTCAGGTCACGGAGTAATCGCGGAGTTCGATGCCGATCAGCAGTGCCTCGGGATCGCTGAGCGGACCCGGGCGGTTATCGGCATCGAGCGGCACAACTTTTCGCAGCGACGGAAACTGAATGCCGTCGTAGTCGGCATAGTCGAAGAGATAGTGCGCGGCAAGGGGGGCGGGGATTACGTCGACCGAATAGTCGTGGCGCGCAATCAGCCCGTTGCTGTCGATGTAGAGATCCTGCACCGAGGTGTGAGTGGCGATCTGCGGCGGAAACGTCAGGCGTAGTCGACGCCACTTCTCCCCGGATTCTTCGACCCAAGGATCGATTTCCTGGGCGTCGACGTCCGGACGCGCGGCGACGAAGGGCAAGTTGAGATAAGTCCACATGGCGTAGCTTGCGAAATACAGACAGTGCAGGTGATCCCAGGCCGAGACGAGCGTGTGGCCCTTGAACGCCTCTCGCGGGTGGGCACGTTCTTGCAGGATCGTTCCGTCGGCTGATTCGATATGCACGCGTTCGGGGGTATAGATGCCCCGCCGGCCGGCACCGTTGAAGGGATCGACCTGCATCGACTGACTGGTGGTTGCGGCCGCGAAGGTGCTCCACAAAGAAAAGACATTCGGGTGACTTTTGATTGACCAGGTCTGACCCCAGGAGCGCAGCGAGGTGGTGACAGTGCGAGCTTCGCGCCACCGGTCCAAGCCACCATGGGCGCCGATGGTGGTCTCAAGCAGATCGTTCATGTTCATTCCTTCCAAGAGGTGCTTCAGTGGTTTGCGTTCGGGTCAGGGCCTATGCCCCACCGCGAGCCGGTTCGTTGCGTGGTGACTCATTGACAGGTTCAAAAATGAAGAGCCGAATTTCGCGGTCACCCGCATCACAGTGCCGGACATCGTCGCCCGGCCACCGGAAAGCTTGTTGATCGCCCGGTCGATCGCCGGCGCGCAGCGGCGGGAAAGCAGAGCTAACGCGTTCGTGTGTCCGAGCAACTGCCACCAGCGCCGGTATGAGCCAACCACTTTCGCGCGGCGGACTGGCATAGCGCTCATGTTGATGGTTGACCGGGCTTCGCTGGTCAGCCACCGCGTTGCCTGAATCTCGGCAAGCCGGAAAGACTGCATCAGTGCCAGCACGTCTCGGCGGTCCGAACTGGTGGTCCATCGCTGAGCGTCTTGGCGGGTCTGAAAGGACATTCGGAAAAAGCAGCGGTCCGGCTCGTCCAAACGCGTCATCTGCCGGATGTCGATGAAGCCCGGATAGCGGCTGACGAGCGCCTCGATCTCGCGTATCCATACCGGAAAGCGTTGCTGCCCTTCGGTAGTGAAGAAATGTTCGACGATGATCTCGATCACTGCGTGCTCCCTTCTGCGGTGGTGGACCGGCCCCGCCCGAAAACGGGGCCAGTTCAACGGCCTCAGTCGAGCGGACAAACCCGGTCGGGATCGCCGTCGACGGCGACGCTGACGGCCTCCCAGGCTTCGAGGTTGGCCAGGCGCGACTGCAGCGCCTTGCGAATGGTGTTGACCGCGACGCTGCCGGTGGCCAGCCGCAGCGGCGGCTCGTCGGCATCGACGGCGGCCAGAATGGCCGTCGCGATGGGCCCAGGCTGGTTGTAGTGTTCGGGGCCCTTCGCTCGGACCGCTTTGAGCCCTTCACGCACCGTCTGGTCGTAGTCGGCGATTTCGGGTGCGCGGTCCAGGTTGTCCCGGAACCCGGTGGCCGACGGGGCGGGCTCCACCATGGTCACGTGGATGCCAAGGGGTTTGAGTTCCTGATAGAGGGCGTCGCCCAGGCCTTCCTTGGCGTAGTTGAACGACGCGAGCAAACCCATACCGGGCGCCGCGCTTTGGCCCCGGTAGGCGGTGACCTGAACAAAGTGACCGCAGCGTTGGGCGCGCAGGGTGGGCAGGGTCGTCCGCAGCACGTTGAACGTGCCGAAGACGTTGGTGTCGAAGGCGGCCCGCACCTGCTCGTCGGTGGCCTCCTCGATTCCGCCCCCAGGCCGTAGCCGGCGCTGTGTGCCACCACGTCGACACGCCCGAACTTCTCGAGCCCCTGCTCGACGGCGGCTTCGATCTGTGACTGATCACGGATGTCGGCTCGCAGCGCCAGCAGCTGCTGCGGGTGAGCATCGGCGACCTTTTTGAGGGGTTCGGGGTTGCGGCCGAGCCCAATGACGTTGTCGCCGCGAGCGATCGCGGCTTCCGTCAGCGCCAGTCCGATTCCGGAGCTTGCGCCAGTGATGAACCAATTGCGGTGTGAAGCTAATTTTGTCATGTGATCATCGTAAGTCTGTTGACGATAACGAGTCAACAGAATTGGGAAGAAAAGTAGCTGCCAAAATGCTGTGAGGGATAACGCAAGGTTGCTGATTGAGATCCGGATTGCGCACATCTGGCCTGCTGGGTGGCCGGTTCGCCGACAGATGAGGCGATAGCTGGTTCGTGATCAGCGTCAGCGATTAGGCTATAACGCACGAAACGAGGAGGTGCACCATAGCGAGTTCGGGCGATACCGGCGTCGATCCGGCCGAATTGGTGCTGGCGTTTGCCAACACGCACGACCACCGCGGTCGGTTGCCCGACAGGTTCTCCGACGTTGCCGGACTGCAGGTCTGGCTGACCGCTCAGCAGTCGAGCGCCGACGGCGCGGCCGTAGTCACCCCGGCAGATGTGATCGAGGCGCGGGAGATTCGCGACGCGCTGGTGACGGTGTTGCTCACGCACGCCGATGCCGGCGATGCGACCGAAGCGGAGCTCGTCGCCACAGAACACGCGTTGCGCCGGGTGGCGCATCGGTATCCGTTGGAGGCCAACATCACTCGCGATGGTGCGGGACTGGTGTCCACCCAGCCGGGGCTGGCCGGCGTGCTGGGCACGATCCTGGCCGCGGTGGTCGAGCTGTCCCAGTCGGGGGCGTGGGATCGACTGAAGGCCTGCCGCAACTGCCATCATGCGTTCGCCGATCAAAGCCGCAACTGGTCCGCGACGTTCTGCCGGGCTCAATGCAGGTCTCAGGCCGGGATGCGGGCCTACCGGAGCCGTCATCGGAGCCCCGGCGACGCCTAGCCGCGGCCGGAGTGCGCGAACATCCGACAAGTAGGCTGGCCCGCTGTGATCACCCGGATGTCCGAGCTATTCCTGCGCACTCTGCGCGACGATCCCGCCGACGCCGAAGTGCCCAGCCATAAGCTGCTCGTTCGTGCCGGATACGTCCGGCAGGTTGCTCCCGGGCTGTACAGCTGGCTGCCGCTGGGGCTGCGGGTGCTGCGCAACATCGAACGCGTTGTCCGCGAGGAGATGAACGCGATCGGCGGCCAAGAGATTTTGTTTCCCGGGCTGCTGCCGCGCGCGCCGTACGAGACGACGAATCGGTGGACCGAATACGGCGACGGGGTGTTTCGGGTGCAGGACCGTCGCGGTAACGACTACATGCTGGCTCCCACGCACGAAGAGTTCTTCGCCCTGGCCGTCAAGGGCGAGTACAGCTCCTACAAGGACTTCCCACTGACGCTGTACCAAATTCAGATCAAGTACCGCGACGAGGCGCGGCCGCGAGCCGGCATTCTGCGGGCCAGGGAGTTCGTCATGAAGGACTCCTACTCCTTCGACACGGATGCCGCCGGGCTCAAAGCCGCTTATCACGCGCACCGGGAGGCCTACCAGCGCATCTTCGACCGGCTACAGGTGCGGTACGTCATCGTGTCGGCGGTGTCCGGCGCGATGGGTGGTAGTGCCTCCGAGGAGTTCCTGGCGGAGAGCCCGATCGGCGAGGACACCTTTGTGCGTTGTGTGGAGTCGGGTTACGCGGCGAACGTCGAGGCGGTCATCACCGCGCAGCCCGAAGCCACGCCCATCGACGGGCTGCCCGAGGCGGTTGTGCACGACACCGGCGACACCCCCACGATCGCCACGCTGGTCGGTTGGGCCAACGGAGCCGGATTGGGCCGCACCGTCACCGCGGCGGACACCCTCAAGAACGTCTTGGTCAAGGTCCGCGCGCCCGGCGCGGAGTGGGAGCTGCTCGCCATCGGGGTGCCCGGTGACCGCGAGGTCGACGACAAACGGCTGGGCGCGGCCCTGGAGCCGGCCGAATACGAGCTGCTCGGCGACGCCGACTTCGCCAAATACCCGTTTCTGGTGAAGGGCTATATCGGGCCGAAAGCATTGCTGGACAACGATGTTCGCTATCTGGTCGACCCGCGGGTGGTGGACGGGACCAGCTGGATCACCGGAGCCGACGAACCGGGTCGCCATGTCGTCGGGCTGGTGGCCGGCCGTGACTTCATCGCGGACGGCACCATCGAGGCGGCGGAGGTACGCGAAGGCGATCCGTCGCCCGACGGGGCCGGCCCGCTGGTGATGGCGCGCGGCATCGAGATCGGGCACATCTTCTCGCTGGGCCGTAAGTACACCGATGCGTTCACGGTCGACGTGCTCGGCGAGGACGGCAAGCCGGTGCGATTGACGATGGGCTCCTACGGCATCGGGGTGTCGCGGCTGGTCGCCGTCGTCGCCGAACAGCAGCACGACGAGCTGGGTTTGCGCTGGCCCGGGTCGATCGCGCCGTTCGATGTGCACCTGGTGATCGCCAACAAAGACCCGCAGGCGCGCGAAGGTGCCACAACGCTGGCCGGCGACCTGGACCGGCTGGGCCTCGAGGTGCTACTGGATGACCGCCAGTCCTCGCCCGGGGTCAAGTTCAAAGACGCCGAGCTGCTGGGGATGCCCTGGGTGGTCGTGGTCGGCCGTGGTTGGGCAGACGGCGTGGTGGAGCTGCGCGATCGCTTCGGCGGACAAACACGTGAGCTGGCGGCAGGGGACTCGCTGGCCACCGACATCGTGGCGGCCGTGACCGGCTAGCCGGGGGCGCGGCTACTCGTTGCCGCCGGGGAAACTGCTCGTGATCGGCCAGGCGCCCAGGATGCGATTCCATCGGGCACCCAGCACTGCGCTTTGAGTCAGGGCTGTCGAGGCGAACGCACGGTCCTCGGCGGTCTCGGCGTGCTCGGTTACCGCGCGCCATGCCGTCGCGCCGTCGTTTTCCATCCGCACCGCCAGGCGCGCCGCATCGGCCGGGCTGCCGACCAGCAAGGGCAGCTGATAGCCGGCGGCGGCGGGCGGGGCCGTCACCTTGCGGGCGGCCAGCATGGCGATCACGTCGTCGCGACGCTGGCGATGCTGCAGCAGCGCCTCGACCACTAAGTCGTTGACGCTGGGTGGCGACAGCGCGGACACGATGCCGTAGCCGTAGATGGTCGAGTGCTCGACGGCCAGCGCATCGCAGAGCGCGGCGTTGTCGGCGTCAGTGCCCGAGGTCATATCGACGGGCCTCCGGGTACCAGCGCGACCAGGTAGGACGCCGTGCACGACGCGGCAACCGAGGCGAGCAGCCCCGCCCGATAGCCCGACTCGGAGGACACCAGGCGCGCGGCGTCGTCGGCCGAGGTGCGCAGCGCGTTGATCACGTCGGACACCGGGGGTGGGGGCGGCGGCGGACCGGCCGGGGCGGCCGGGCTGGGGCTGGTCGTCTCGCTCGACGAGGCGGTGAGCTTGCCGGCGGCCCGGGAGATCTCGGTGGACAGCGCGCGGGCATGCGCGGCGCGCTGGTTCGCCACCACCGACAGCGCGGCCGCGATTTGCGGCGCAACGCCGACGGCCGCGGCGGCGGCACCGGCCAGCACGCTGTCGCGTCTGGCTTGGTCTAAGGGCCCCAGCAGCTGTTCGACCGCGGGGGGTTTGGGCGGGGATTCGCCGCAGGCGGAGACCACCACTGCGAGCGCAGCAAGGGCGGCACCCCCGGCGAGCACACCCCGCCTGCTGGTGACGGGTACTGCGCTAGGCACAGCAACATCCTGCCATTGGAACCGATGCGGGCATGATGCCAGGACCTCGACCTACGCGATCACCTCGTCGTACGCGATTCCTGGCGTATCGTTAGTGGCTGGTTCTCGCGGAACGGCAGTTGTTGCGCTCCACCGGGACGCGGGGAGCCGCCCGAAGATGAATGGGCGGCGACATCACGCCAGATGACCGGACAACTCAAGATGAGGAGCTCGCCGTGGCCACCGGGCTACCGTCGCAGACGCAGGTGATCGAGCTACTCGGTGGAGAGTTCGCGCGCGCTGGCTATGAAATCGAAGACGTGGTCATCGATCCGCGGGTGCGTCCACCTCGGATCACGGTGATTGCCGATGGGGACACCGCTCTCGACTTGGACGCGGTCGCCGCGCTGTCGCGTTCGGCGTCGGCTCTGCTGGACGAGCTGGACGGTTTCGACGACCAGTATGTTCTCGAGGTCAGCTCACCGGGCGTGCAGCGCCCCCTGACGAGCGAGAAACACTTCCGCCGCGCGCGTGGCCGCAAGGTCGAGATGGAGTTGTCGGACGGATCGCGATTGACCGGCCGGGTGGGGGAGACTGGCGCCGACGCGGTGGCGCTGGTGGTCCGCAATGGCCGCGACTGGGCGGTGCGGGATATCCCGCTCGTCGATATCGCGAAAGCTATTGTCCAGGTTGAGTTTTCGTCGCCATCGGCAGTCGAGCTGGATCTGGCGGGCGCGGGTGAGTCCCGGAGGACGGAGGCCGGAGCATGAATATCGACATGGCTGCGTTGCACGCCATCGAGGTGGACCGGGGTATCTCGGTCAATGAACTCCTCGAGACGATCAAGTCGGCGTTGCTGACCGCGTACCGGCACACCCAGGGCCACCAGAACGATGCGCGCATCGAGATCGACCGCAAGACCGGTGTCGTGAAGGTGATGGCGCGCGAGGTGGACGAAGACGGCAACGTCATCAGCGAATGGGACGACACCCCCGAGGGTTTCGGCCGCATCGCCGCAACCACCGCACGGCAGGTGATGCTGCAGCGCTTCCGCGATGCCGAAAACGAGCGCACCTACGGCGAGTTCTCCACCCGCGAGGGCGAAATCGTCGCCGGCGTGATTCAACGTGACAGCCGGGCGAACGCCCGTGGTCTGATCGTCGTGCGGATGGGCAGTGAAACCAAGGCATCCGAGGGCGTCATCCCGGCGGCCGAGCAGGTCCCCGGCGAGAGCTACGAGCACGGCAACCGGGTGCGCTGTTACGTGGTCGGTGTGACGCGGGGTTCACGGGAGCCGCTTATCACGTTGTCCCGTACCCACCCCAATCTGGTGCGCAAATTGTTCTCGCTGGAAGTCCCCGAGATCGCCGACGGGTCGGTGGAGATCGTGGCCGTGGCCCGCGAGGCGGGGCACCGCTCCAAGATCGCGGTTGCGTCGCGGGTGTCCGGCCTGAACGCAAAGGGCGCTTGCATCGGGCCGATGGGGCAGCGGGTCCGCAACGTGATGAGCGAGTTGTCCGGGGAGAAGATCGACATCATCGACTTCGACGAGGACCCGGCCCGTTTCGTCGCCAACGCGTTGTCGCCCGCCAAAGTGGTGTCGGTGTCGGTCATCGACCAGTCCGCTCGCGCCGCCCGCGTGGTGGTGCCCGACTTCCAGTTGTCGCTGGCCATCGGCAAGGAGGGGCAGAACGCGCGGCTGGCCGCCCGGCTCACCGGATGGCGTATCGACATCCGCGGCGATTCACCCGCGAGTGCCGGAGAGCATCCGGAGGACCAGCCGGAACACGGTGCCAGCCAGCCGATGGCGCACGACCACTAACTCGCATAACCAGTGCGCGTGCTGCGCACCCGCGGGTGGTTCTGACCATCGGTTCCGTGACGCTAGACTGAGCCGTGATCCAGCGCGAGCCTTCGGCCTTGGCGCACAGACAAACGGGTGGACCCGTGCGGACGTGTGTCGGGTGCCGAAAGCGAGAGTTGGCCGTCGAATTGCTCCGAGTGGTGGCTGTGTCTACCGAGAACGGCGAATACGCCGTAATCGTTGACACGGCGACTAGCCTGCCGGGGCGGGGTGCTTGGCTGCATCCCGTATCGCGGTGCGTACACGAGGCGGTTCGCCGGCGGGCTTTCACCAAAGCGTTGCGCATCGCGCGTCCACCGGACACAACCGCGTTGGTCGAGCATCTACAGGTGCTCGACTCGCCCGGCAACAGAACAGGTAGCGAAGAACATGAGCACACCGTGAAGTCCCGATGACCATGCGTCATAGCTAAACCCGAGGCGCGGCCCACGAACTGTCGCCTCTTAGACAGGAGATGTAGTGGCAGGTAAGGCCCGCGTACACGAGTTGGCCAAGGAACTCGGTGTTACCAGTAAGGAAGTTCTCGCCCGGCTGAATGATCAGGGCGAATTCGTTAAATCCGCATCCTCGACCGTAGAGGCGCCGGTTGCTCGCCGATTGCGCGAGTCCTTTGGCGGCAATAAGCCCGCGGCCGCGAATAAGAGCGCCGCGAAGAGCCCGGACCGGTCGCTCGACCAGGCCCTGGACAAGGCGATTCAAAAGCCCTCCGGTAACGGTGCGGCGGCCGCCGCACCCGCGAAGCCTGCTGACGCCGGCGCAGCGGCTACCGCAGCCCCGGCTTCCCCCGCCCCGCCGGCTGAAACTCCCGCGGCGCCGACGCCCGCGCCCAGACGGCCCGCCCCGTCGCCCGCGGCGCGCCCGTCGGCTCCGTCACCCGGTGAGCCGAAACCGCCGGCGCAGCCACCCGGCCAGCAGCCGCCGCCTCCAGGTGCGACACCCGGTCCGCGACCCGGCCCGATCCCCAAGCCGGCCGCACGTACCCCGCGCGTCGGCAACAACCCGTTCTCGTCGGCGCAGCCTGTCGACCGACCGATCCCGCGGCCGCAGGCGCCGCGTCCGGGCGCGCCCAGGCCGGGCGCGCCTCGGCCGGGCGGTGCGTCGCCCGGCAGCATGCCGCCCCGTCCTGGTGGCGGCGGCGGGTTCCGTGGCCCGGCACGTTCCGGTGGCGGCGGATTCCAAGGGCGTCCCGGTGGCGGTGGTGGCCGTCCCGGCCAGCGCGGCGGTGCGGCCGGCGCGTTCGGCCGTCCCGGTGGCGCTCCCCGGCGCGGACGTAAGTCGAAGCGGGCAAAACGCGCCGAGTACGAGAACATGCAGGCGCCGGTTGTCGGTGGCGTGCGGTTGCCGCACGGCAACGGCGAGACCATCCGGCTGGCCCGCGGCGCATCGCTGAGCGATTTCGCGGACAAGATCAACGCCAACCCGGCCTCGCTGGTGCAGGCGCTGTTCAACCTCGGTGAGATGGTCACGGCCACGCAGTCCGTCGGCGATGAGACGCTCGAGCTGCTGGGCAGCGAGATGAACTACGTCGTCCAGGTCGTCAGCCCGGAGGACGAGGACCGTGAGCTGCTGGAGTCGTTCGACCTGACCTATGGCGAGGACGAGGGCGGCGAGGAAGACCTGCAGACCCGCCCGCCGGTCGTGACCGTGATGGGTCACGTCGACCACGGTAAAACCCGGCTGCTGGACACTATCCGTAATGCCAGCGTCCGCGAGGGCGAGGCCGGTGGCATCACCCAGCACATCGGCGCCTACCAGGTCGGAGTCGACTTCGAGGGCAACGAGCGGCTGATCACCTTCATCGACACCCCGGGTCACGAGGCGTTCACCGCCATGCGTGCCCGCGGTGCGAAGGCCACCGACATCGCGATCTTGGTGGTCGCCGCCGACGACGGCGTGATGCCGCAGACGGTAGAGGCGATCAACCATGCGCAGGCGGCCGACGTGCCGATCGTGGTCGCGGTCAACAAGATTGACAAGGAAGGTGCCGACCCGGCCAAGATTCGCGGCCAGCTCACCGAATACGGTTTGGTAGCAGAGGATTTCGGTGGCGACACGATGTTCGTCGACATCTCTGCCAAGCAGGGCACCAACATCGAGGCGCTAGAGGAAGCGGTGCTGCTGACCGCCGATGCCGCTTTGGACCTGCGGGCCAACCCCGACATGGAGGCTCAGGGTGTGGCGATCGAGGCACACCTGGACCGCGGTCGCGGACCGGTTGCCACCGTGCTGATCCAGCGCGGCACGCTGCGGGTCGGTGACTCGATCGTCGCCGGCGACGCCTACGGCCGGGTTCGACGCATGGTCGATGAGCACGGCGAGGACGTCCACGAGGCGCTTCCCTCGCGGCCGGTCCAGGTCATCGGCTTCACCTCGGTGCCCGGCGCCGGTGACAATCTGCTGGTGGTCGACGAGGACCGCATCGCCCGCCAAATCGCCGACCGGCGCAGCGCCCGCAAGCGCAACGCCTTGGCCGCGCGATCGCGCAAGCGGATCAGCCTGGAGGACCTGGACTCGGCGCTGAAGGAAACCAGCCAGCTGAACCTGATCCTCAAGGGCGACAACGCCGGTACCGTCGAGGCGCTGGAAGAGGCCCTGATGGGAATCGAGATCGACGACGAGGTGGAGCTGCGTGTCATCGACCGCGGTGTCGGTGGCATCACCGAGACCAACGTCAACCTGGCGTCGGCCTCGGACGCGGTGATCATCGGCTTCAACGTGCGCGCCGAAGGCAAGGCGACGGAGCTGGCCAACCGCGAAGGCGTGGACATCCGGTACTACTCGGTGATCTACCAGGCGATCGACGAGATCGAGAAGGCCCTGCGCGGCATGCTCAAGCCGATCTACGAGGAGAACGAGCTGGGCCGTGCCGAGATCCGGGCGATCTTCCGGTCCTCCAAGGTCGGCATCATCGCCGGCTGCTTGATCACCTCCGGCATCGTGCGCCGTAACGCCAAGGCCCGGTTGCTACGCGACAACATCGTGGTGGCTGAGAACTTGACGATCTCCTCGCTGCGCCGTGAGAAGGACGACGTGACCGAGGTCCGCGACGGCTTCGAATGCGGTATGACGCTTACCTATTCCGACATCAAGGAAGGCGATGTCATCGAGTCCTTCGAGCTCGTCGAGAAGGAGCGCACCTGATGGCTGACCCCGGTCGGGCACGCCGGCTGGCCAAAAGGATCAACACGATCGTCGCTTCGGCGATCGAGTTCGAGATCAAAGATCCGGGACTCGACGGGGTGACCATCGTCGACGCGAAGGTGACCGCCGACTTGCACGACGCGACGGTGTTCTACACCGTGATGGGCCCAACGCTGGACGACGAGCCGGACTACGAGGCGGCGGCGGCCGCGCTGGACCGGGCCAAGGGCACGTTACGCACCAAGGTGGGGGCGGGCACCGGCGTGCGCTTCACTCCCACCTTGACGTTCACCCGGGACACCACGACGGACAACGTGGCGCGGATGGACGAGCTGCTGGCGCGTGCGCGCGCCGCCGATGCCGACGTGGCCCGTGTTCGGGTGGGGGCCAGGCCAGCCGGGGAGGCCGATCCATACCGTGAGAGCGGGTCTGCCGCGGGGACAGTGGACGGGTTCGATGCTGAGGACGCCGGTGACGACCATCGACCCGAAGACTGAACTGGCCCGCGTCCCGATCGCGGGCACGCGGGTAGACGCGGTCGGCGCCGCCGAGTTACTTTCGGCCGCAACGACAATCGCGGTGATCTGCCACGTTCATCCCGATGCCGACACGATCGGCGCGGGGCTGGCATTGGCTACGGTGCTCGATCGAAGCGACAAACAGGTCGAGGTGAGTTTCGCCGCGCCGGCGACACTGCCGGAGTCGCTGCGCTCGTTGCCCGGCTGCCATCTGTTGGTCGACCCCGATACGATGTGCCGCGATGTCGATCTGGTTGTGACGGTGGATGTTCCGAGCGTCAAACGGCTCGGCGCGCTGGGCGAGTTGGCCGGACCCGGTCAGCCGCTGCTGGTGATCGATCACCACGCCTCCAACGACATGTTCGGTACCGCGAACTTCGTCGACCCGTCGGCGGACTCCACCACGCTGTTGGTGGCCGAACTTCTCGACGCATGGGGTAAGCCGATCGATCGTGACGTCGCGCACTGCATCTACGCCGGGCTGACCACCGACACCGGCTCGTTCCGCTGGGCCAGCGCCCGCGCGTTCCGGCTGGCGGCGCGCCTGGTCGAGATCGGCGTGGACAACACCAAGATCAGCCGAACGCTGATGGACACGCATCCGTTCGTGTGGCTGCCGCTGTTGTCGCGGGTGCTCGGCTCGGCGCAGCTGCTGGCCGACGCGGTCGGCGGGCGCGGGCTGGTCTATGCGGTCGTCGACAACCGCGACTGGACCAACTCACGCCCGGAGGAAGTCGAGAGCATCGTCGACATCGTGCGCACCACACAGCAAGCTGAGGTGGCAGCGGTGTTCAAAGAGGTTGACCCGCAACAGTGGTCGGTATCGATGCGGGCCAAGGCTGAGGTAGACCTGGCCGCGGTCGCGTCGGTGTTCGGTGGCGGTGGCCACCGGCTCGCCGCTGGCTATTCGACTGTCGGGTCGATCGACGACGTTGTGGCCTCACTGCGTACCGCGCTGGATTAGGGCTGGGTTAGAACGCCCAGCTTCCCATGGATTGCAGGACGAATCCGTGGTCCCCGCTGGTGGTGTCCAGGCAGGCGATGAGATTGTCGGCGCCCACCGCGCAGGTGACGTTGAGGTACGACAGTTTCTGTCCGGTGGCTAATGTCTTGCCGCCGTACGGCAAAGCCGCCGGACTGCCGCCGCATCCGCCGTAGGACATCCGGCTCAATTCGTAGCCGGGGCCCTTGAAATTCACCGAGCCCTCCACGCAGTCGCCCGGTTTCGGATGACCGCCGCCGGGAAAGGTAATGTCGTCCATTCCGGGCACTTCGCCATTGCACTTAATGTCTTGTGACGGTTGTGGCGCGGGCGCCGGTCCGCCGTAGAAGTCGCACACCACCGAGTTTGGGGCCGAGAAAATTACCCGCGGTGCGTTACCCGGTAGCGACGTCGCGATATACCCTTCGGCCGGAACTGCAGTGAATCCGTCGAGATTGGGAAATCGCGGTGGCGGCTGCGCTGCCGCGTGCTGCCCGGACGTGATTGCGACTGCGAATATCACGGTCAGGACGCCGAGAACCCGCAATACGAGGTCGATAACAATGCGCATCGATTCCTCCTGCCCTGGGAGAATAGTTTCGGGTCGCTGTTGGGATCGTATTGGCTATTGGCCCGCGTGGCGATCAAAAGTTTCGCGGCACAGGGCAACGGCATATAGAACGAAATAGCGGCGATTTTCGCAACGTGGGCCCGCTATTGTCTGGTTCCCCGAGCAAGTCAATTCGGCCAAGGCGCCGACCACCGCTAACGGACTTGGGCCCGGCCGCGTTGCAGTACTGCCTCGCGGTTGGCGGCAATGTCGTCGCCGGTGGTCCGGAATTGCCTGGCCGCCATGGCTTCCAGCCAGAGCCCCTCGCTGGTCTGCGACTCGTCGATGCGGTGGTAGGAGGCCAGCAACGCGCGCACCGCGTCCTGATTGTTGCCGACGATCGACGCGGCCACCCGGCGTGCGGTTGCAAGCAGCTGGTCGTGCGGCACCACCTCGGTGGCCAGCCCGGCCCGCAGCGCGTCGGCGGCCGACAGATAGTCCCCGGTGAGGCTCATGCGGCGGGCCAGGCCGATGCCCAGCTTCTGCGGTAGCCGCACGGACAGGCCCCAGGTGGGCAGCAGGCCCACCCGGGCGTGGGTGTCGGCGAAGCGGGCCTGCTCCGAGGCGATCACGATGTCGCAATACAGCACCAGCTCCAGCCCGCCGGTGACCGCGGCGCCGTTGATCGCGCCGATCACCGGCTTGGTCATCGACGGCCACCGCGGCGAGATGTCCGGCAGTGCGGCGGAACCACCCAGCTCTTTGAGGTCGAGCCCGGCGCAAAAGACCGGGTCGGCGCCGGTGAGGATGACGACGTCGACGTCGTCATCGGTTTCGGCCTCGCTCAGCGCCCCGAAGAACCGATCTCGCAGCGCCGAGGACAGCGCATTGCGCGATTGCGGCCGGTTGAGGGTCAGGGTGCGCACCCGCTCCTCGGTCGTGATCAGCAGAATGTCGTCGCTCATGGCATCACCGTAGAGGGTCGCGATAGGCCTCAATGCGGTCGGCCGGGTGTGCACCGCTGTTTCGGGGCCGGCCCCACCGGTGCGCCAGACGCTCGGCCCCACCACGGATCAAATGGTCGCGTTCTCGAGCTCGGCGAGCCGGGCCTCGAGTTCGGCCAGCCGGCCACGGAGCGCCCGCTCTTCGCTGCGGCGCTCGGTCACCTCGCGCATGATCGCGGATATTCCGACGATGCGACCGTCGTCGCGCTGCAGAAGGGCGACACTGAATTCGATCGACAGCCGGTGTCCGTCCCGGTGAGTTGCGGGCACGCTCAGTAACTTGTCGCCGTATCGGGTTTGCCCGGTGGCCATCGTTTGGTGATAGCCGTCCCAGTGTCGCTTACGCAGCTTTGTCGGGATGATGATGTCGAGGCTTTGTCCGATCGCCTCTGACGCCGAGAAGCCAAATATGCGTTGCGCCCCGTTGTTCCATAACCGGATCGCCCCGGTCGCGTCACATACCACCAGAGCCTCTGGTGTCGCGGCCACGACGGCCTGGGCAAGCCATTCATCAGTCATCTTCTCGTCCGTGGCGCGCGAGTAAGCCTGCGGCTGGGCAAGGTCTGTGTCAGGGCTGTTCACATTTCTTCCTTCCTATGACGCAACCGGCGATGGATGAGGACCCCCGGTGAACGGGGCCCCTACTGGCGAGTAGTCTAATGCATAATGCATACTGCATACAGTTTCAATGAATGATGACGCCAGCCTCAATACGGCGCTGTTGGCAGGCGAGGAGGAGCCTTCATGCTGCTACGTCAACTGGAGTATTTCGTTGCGGTGGCAAGGGAACGACACTTCGCACACGCGGCCGAAGCCTGCTATGTTTCCCAGCCCGCGCTCTCGGCTTCCATTGCCAAGCTGGAACGCGAACTCAACGTCACCTTGATCAACCGTGGCCGCAACTTCGAGGGTCTGACCGTGGAGGGCGAGCGGCTCGTCGTATGGGCCAAAAGAGTTCTCGCGGTGCACGACGGGCTGGTGGCGGAAGCAGCCGCGTTGCGGTCCGGCATTTCAGGAGTGTTGCGGCTGGGGGCCGGGCCGACGGTATCGACGACGACGGCGTTACCGATCGCGGCCTTTTGTTCGTTACACCCGTTGGCGCGGGTGAAGGTCAGTTCCCATTTTCCGACAACGGAATTGGTGCGTCAGCTTCGCTGTTTCGAGCTCGATGCCGCCATCGGCCATTTCGATGTGCGTGAGCACGCGGGCTTGGAGCTGGTCCCACTCTATGAGGAACAGTGTGTTTTGCTGGTGGCGGGAAAGCAGCTGGTGCCGTCGGCGGGCACCATCACGTGGTCGGAGGCGGCTCAGCTGCCGCTCGCGCTGCTGGCTCCAGAAGTCGGGTTTCGGCAGTTCATCGACAATGCGTTTGCCAACGTCGGTGCCGCAGTCGTGCCGCAGATCGAGACCGATTCGATGGCGTCGCTGTACGCTCACGTAGCCACGGGTGCATGGGCAAGCCTGGTGCCGCACACATGGTTTCGTTCGATTCCGATGACCGGCGCAATGCGGGGTTTGCGCCTGGTCGAGCCCGATCAACGGGCGCCGATAGCAATCGCCATCCATGCCTCCGCACCGGGTTCGGCTGCGGCAAGGGCGTTTTTGAATGTGGCGGTGGGTGCGCCGCTTGGCCGCGAAGACTTTACCTACGCGGGTTGCGCTGCCGACGGCGAATACGATTCGGATTCGGACCTGATCGTCGCGAATACGGCGGTGAGGGGATCTTTCGTGGCCTGATGACGTCGCCAACATCCGAGGTGTCTTACGCGCATGTGCCGTCGCGGACCGTGATAACTCCCATCTATCTCGTGAGTGCTATCAGGTCTTGGACACAGTGCTCAAGGTTAGGGAAAAGTAAAGAGCAAGAAAGTAATTCGACCAAGGCGCGTGCTGCCGGAAAGGGATGTTGCAATGACCGCCGCTACCATCGAAGACACCGAGGCCGATGACGTCGGGGCTCTCACCGATGGAATACATCTGGTGGTCGACGCGCTCCGGCTCAATAATGTGCACACCATCTACGGGCTGGTCGGCATTCCCATTACCGACTTGGCACGCACCGCACAGGCATCGGGTATCCGCTACATCGGCTTTCGTCACGAGAGTGCGGCGGGGCACGCTGCGGCTGCAGCCGGCTTCCTAACCCAAAAACCCGGTATCTGTTTGACCGTGTCGGCGCCCGGATTTCTCAACGGATTGGTGGCCTTGGCCAACGCCACCACCAATTGCTTTCCGATGGTTCAAATTTCGGGATCCAGTGAGCGTCACCTGGTCGATCTGCAACGTGGCGACTACGAGGAAATGGATCAGCTGGCCGCGGCTAGGCCATTCGTCAAGGCGGCTTACCGGGTGTCTCGGGCCCAGGACATCGGCCGGGGGGTGGCGCGTGCAATTCGGACCGCGGCGTCCGGACGTCCTGGCGGGGTCTACCTTGACATCCCGGCGGCGGTGTTGGGTGAGGTTCTCGATGCGAAATCTGCAGCCCAAACACTGTGGCGCGTAGTCGATCCGGCGCCACGCCAGTTGCCTGATCTCGACTCGGTGGATTCGGCAATCGAGCTGCTGGCCGGCGCCCAGCGACCTCTGATCGTGTTGGGCAAGGGCGCCGCGTACGCACAGGCCGACGAGCAGATCAAAGAATTTGTGGAAGGCACCGGGATGCCCTTCTTGCCGATGTCGATGGCCAAGGGGCTGCTTGTTGACGACCATCCGCAGTCGGCGGCGACGTCGCGATCACTGGCTCTGCGCCGCGCCGATGTCGTGCTGCTGGTGGGTGCGCGGTTGAACTGGCTACTCGGACATGGCGATGCGCCGCAGTGGAGTCCCGACGCCAAGTTCATTCAGATCGACATCGAGGCCAGCGAGATGGACAGCAATCAGCCGATTGCGGCTCCGCTTGTCGGCGATATCGGCTCGGTGATGCAGGCTCTGGTGGAGCGTTCCAAGCCAGGTCAGATCAGCACATCGGCGCAATGGCGAGCCGAACTCTCGGCCAAAGCGGAGCAAAACGTCGCCAAGATGGCGGACCGTCTCGCGGCCGCGCGCATCGCTGCGCCGATGAAGTTCCTCGGCGCTTTGCAGGCGATACGCGATGTACTGCGCGATAATTCGCAGGTATGCCTCGTCAACGAAGGCGCAAACGCTCTGGATCTGGCGCGCAACACGATCGGGATGTACCGGCCGCGCCGCCGCCTGGACAGTGGGACATGGGGCGTGATAGGCATCGGGATGGGGTATGCGATCGCGGCCGCCGTGGAGACCGGCGAGCCTGTGGTGGCGATCGAAGGTGACAGCGCATTTGGCTTCAGCGGAATGGAATTGGAGACAATCTGCCGCTACAAGCTACCGATCGTCACCGTCATCCTCAACAACAGCGGCGTGTATCGCGGCGACGATATCTCGGGGTCTGACGACCCCGCTCCCACGGCGCTCGAGGCCCACCACGAGTTCATGATCAAGGCTTTCGGTGGTTCGGGCTACCGCGCCGAAACCCCCGAAGAGGTCGCCGCCGCACTGCGGGAAGCCCTGGCAGCCGGGCGGCCGGCCCTGATCGATTGCCTGATCGATCCCTCCGACGGGACCGAAAGCGGCAACATTGCCCACCTCAATCCCAAGGGGATAACCAACAAGGGCTGAAAGCCCACGAGCATGCCTGCCTGCCAGGCAAACGTCGATACAAGAAAAACTCGAAAGAAAGGAAATCTGTTATGACCGAACTGCCGTTGTCTGGGATCAAGGTCATCGACTTCACCGGCGTGCAGGCGGGTCCCGCCTGCACCCAGATGCTCGCTTGGTTTGGAGCTGACGTCCTCAAAGTAGAGCGGACGACTGGTGGCGACGTGACGCGTAATCAATTGCGCGACATACCAGATATCGACGCGTTGTACTTCACGATGCTGAACAGCAACAAGCGCTCGCTGGCGATCAACACCAAATCCCCGCAAGGCCTTGAGGTGATGGAAAAGCTGATCCGTCAGGCCGATGTGCTGGTGGAGAACTTTGCGCCCGGTGCGATGGACCGAATGGGCCTGTCCTGGGACAAGTTGCAGTCCTGGAATCCGCGACTGATCTTCGGTTCGGTCAAGGGCTTCAATGACGATTCGTCGTGGAACGACCTCAAGGTCTATGAGAACGTCGCGCAATGCGCCGGCGGCAACGCATCCACCACTGGATTTTGGGACGGCCCGCCGACGGTCAGCGGTGCGGCGCTGGGTGACTCCAACACCGGGATGCATCTACTGATCGGCATCCTGACTGCACTGATCGCGCGGGACAAGACCGGCGAGGGCCAGAAGGTGTCTGCCTCGATGCAAGATTGCGTGCTGAACCTGTGCCGGGTGAAGCTGCGCGACCAACAGCGCCTCGAGCAAGTCGGTTACCTCGAGGAGTACCCCCAGTACCCCAACGGCACGTTCGGTGACGCAGTGCCGCGCGGCGGAAACGCCGGCGGTGGTGGCCAGCCGGGCTGGGTGCTCAAGTGCAAGGGTTGGGAGTCCGACCCGAACGCGTACATCTATTTCACGATCCAAGAGCAGAACTGGGTGCGCACGGCCGAGGCGATCGGGCGGCCGGAATGGGCGACGGATCCGGGCTACAGCAGCGCGCTTGCCCGCCAGGACAAGATCTTCGACATCTTCGCGGAGATCGAGAAGTGGCTGGCCGACAAGACGAAGTACGAGGCAGTCGACATCTTGCGCAAGTGGGAGGTCCCGTGTTCACCGGTGTTCTCGATGAAAGAGATTGCTGTGGACCCCGATCTGCGCAAGAGCGGCAGCGTCGTCGAGGTAGAGCAGAAGGGGCGCGGCACTTTCTTGACCGTCGGGAGCCCGATCAAGTTCTCCTTCTTCAAGCCCGAGATCAAGGGTGCACCGCTGCTCGGTGAGCACACCGACGAGGTGTTGGCCGAATTGGGCTACGACACCGACACCATCGCCGGATGGCGGCAGGACGCGATCGTCATCTAGAAACGGGGGGCGCGCCCCGCGCCTGCGCGCCCCCCAATCGCCGGGTCACGGCGGGAACGACCCCAGGGATTTCGCTCCCTGGGGTCATTTCGCGGTCCGCTCTACGGTGTCGCGGCGGTACCACGGCAGGCCGAGGCGAGATGAGATCGGGTGACAGCGTCGGGCCTTGCCGAATGAGTCAATTCGGCAGGCGACAAACGGGATAGCCGGGGCGCTGAAGGCGCCGTGGTGCGATGGCGGCGGCGCACAGGCAGAGCAAGCCGATGGCGACGAAAGCGGCCCCGAGCCGACCAGTTGGTATCAGCAGAGCGGGCAGTCCCACTCCGATCAGACCGCCGAAGATCTTGGCGCTGTAAACCAGCCCGAAATTGCCGACCGCACTGCGCTCTCCGAAATAATCGGCGACCAGATTGATGAACAGCGAATAGAAGGCTCCGCCGGCCAATCCACCGAGCGCGGCAAACGCAACGAATCCGACGGTGGATCCGGCCGAAGCCGAGAACGCCAGGCCCAACAGCGCGGCGCCCTCGATGCCCAACGCCAGACTCAACGTCTGACGTCTGCCATATCGGTCCGAAAAGCGACTCGCGATGATGCGCCCGCCTCCATTGACCAGAGCCAGCACGGCCACGGCGGCCGCGCCGACAACGAGCGGCAGGCCGTGGACGATGGCGATGCTCGGCACGTACACGATGGTCAGCAGCGCCGCGGCCGACGCCACCATCACAATGAGATACACCAGGAAGAAGGCCGACGTCCGGGCCGCCTCGCTGGGCCAATACTGCCGTATCGCAGGGGCGTTGCCTAACAGGCTGCGATTCATCCGCTTGTCGACTCCCCACAATCTCGGGTCGACCTCGGCCGGCCACCAGTCGAGCGGTGGGTCGCGAAAAAAGACGCCGCACATCGTCACGACGACGAGTACGCAAAGCCCCACGGTCGTGAAAACGGGCCCGAGGTTGTCGGGGTGCAGCCCGAAGGCGAACAGCACGACAAACGGAACCGCGCCGCAACCGAATGCACCTGATACCAGGGACACTTTCGCACCGCGTTGCTCGGGATACCAATGTGCAACGGTGGATAGGCAAGTGGCGTAGACGATCCCGGCGCCGGTACCACACAGCACTGAGTAACCCAGTACCGCGAGGCCGAGATTGCTGGTGCAGGAAAGTGTCAGCGGTCCGATGGCGGACAAAACGGCACCGATCGACATCGCGGTCGACGGGCCGACACCTAAGCGCCGCCTCAGTGTTGGGGTAGCCGCCGTGGCAGCTGCCTGGAAAACCACCCATAGAGCCAGCACCCAGAAGGCGCCGGCGGCAGGGGAGTGATGAGGCCGCTGCACGGCGACAACAGCGACTCCGTAGCCAAATTGGAGCATGCTGATGGCGGCCATCGCTGTCCATGGCAGCCAGAGCATCCAGGCTCTCGAACGCGCCATGATGTCGTGCGGTCGCTCGCCGATACGGTACGAGCAGCCATGCGCTCTAATCTGCAGAACCGAGATTCCGTCGCCTCCGGACATCATGATAACCCCTTTGCATACAGTATGCATTTGTTGTACTCCTGATCACACTGTGTGTCCAGGGGCGGCCGAGCAACCCCGCGCCTGAGGCGCCTCCGACGCGTGAGCGCCCCTGGCGCAACGCTATTCGGCAAACAACTTTGGCTAACTAATTCTTTGCCGCGGGTGCCCGACAGTGTCCATTCCATCGGTGGCGCGGCGTTTACGAGGGGATTGGCGCTAGACAATTCGCCTGTGATTGGTAACACTGTTCGTATACGATATACAGTCTGCAGAAGACAGTGAGTCTTGTCGCCGGCCGTGGCAGCCAAATCCACTGCTTCGGCGGCTGCTGCTGTGTGGAGAGCCGGGTGGGCAGCAGGCCCTGAGGAAGTTGAGGAAACAGTGGGCACCTTATCCCGGCCGTCGGTAACCCGAATCCGCACGGGCAGTGGGCTACTCGGCGGCCAGCGCGACGCGACTATCAGCCACAACGACAACTCTCAGGGGAGATCTCATGGGTAAGGCACTACACGGCGTTCGGGTGCTCGATATGACTCACGTCCAGTCGGGGCCTTCTGCTACGCAGATGCTCGCCTGGTTGGGCGCCGATGTCATCAAGCTCGAAACACCAAGTGGCGGAGACGTCACACGCAGCCAGCTGCGCGACCTCGCTGATGTGGACAGCCTCTATTTCACGATGCTCAACTGCAACAAGCGCAGTGTGACCGTCAACATGAAAAGCGAAGACGGTAAGGAGATCTTCCGCAGGCTGGCGGCACGCGCCGACGTTCTGGTGGAGAACTTCGGTCCCGGCGTCGTCGACCGGTTCGGCTTCAGTTGGGCCCGGCTGCAGGAGATCAACCCGGGGTTGATCTATGCGTCGATCAAAGGGTTCGGACCAGGTAAGTACTTCGACTTCAAGGCGTACGAAATCATCGCCCAAGCGATGGGCGGGGCCATGGCCACAACGGGTTTCGAAGATGGTCCGCCCACGGCTACGGGTGCACAAATCGGCGATTCGGGTACCGGGATTCACCTCGTCGCCGCGATCCTTGCCGCGCTGCTCCAGCGCACCAACACTGGCCGTGGGCAACGTGTTGAGGTGGCGATGCAGTCGGCCGTACTCAACCTCTGCCGGGTGAAGCTGCGTGATCAGCAACGGCTCGCCCATGGCCCACTGCACGAATACCCCAACGAGCGCTTCGGCGACGAGGTGCCCAGAGCTGGCAACGCGTCCGGGGGAGGCCAACCGGGATGGGCTGTTCGGACCAAAGGGGGCGGCCCCAACGACTACATCTATGTGATCGTCCAGCCGGCCGGATGGGCGCCGCTCGCACAGCTCATCGGTCGACCCGACCTCGCCGATCACCAGGATTGGGCTCGTCCGGAAGATCGATTACCCAAGCTGGACAAGGTTTTCGCGTTGATCGAGGACTGGAGCCAACGGCACACCAAGTGGGAAGCCATGGAGGCGCTCAATGAGATCAATGTGCCCTGCGGTCCGGTACTGAGCACCAAAGAGCTGATCGAAGACCAGACACTGGCAGATCTGGACGCGATCGTCACTGTCGAGCACCCCGAGCGCGGGACGTTCAAGACCGTCGGCAGCCCGCTCCGGCTCTCTCACTCGCCCGTCGACGTCGTGCGTCCACCGCTGCTGGGCGAGCACACCCAGGAAATCTGCTTGGAACTCGGCTATTCGCCAGATCAGTTGCAGCGCTTGCGAAGCGCCGGAGTGATCTGAGCTGACACGGGCATGAGAAGCATCTAGAGATCCACTGGCTCGGCGAAGAAGGATCCGGTTGTGGGAGATGGCCGCGCGCAGCTCGGTGCAAGACCGAGGTGGATCATGACTGGCCGGCCACGGCTTCGGGTGTCCGGTGTCGCTACCAGAGTGCGTTGTGCGGGCGAAATCACCGGTCGTGCACCGCCATAGCGCCCGCGGGTCAGGAATCTCCCCCGATATCGAACCAAGCCATCAGCCCGATGGCGGCCGCGTCGTTCGACGCGAGCAGCCATCGAGCCGACCCTTTATGCCCATTTTCGAAAGTGAGTCAACGATGTCTTCAACTCTCGCAACCTATCGCGAGGTGATCGATGCGAACGGTCGCATCTATCGCGTCGGCGAAACTGATCGCGAACTGCTCGGCAGATCCCGATCCTCGATGGTCTGGCTGCCGTGGATCGCGATGATGGCAGTCAGTGTTTTTGAATACGGCTACGGCGCTGCCGCCGATACCCTGCGCCATGCTCATGGCTGGAGCCTGTCCGAAACCTTCTGGCTGCTCTCAGTCTGGGCCGTGTTTCAGGCGGCCGTCGCCTATCCCGCCGGCCGTCTGAGGGAGAAGGGAATCACCTCGGCGAGGTCGACGATGTTGGCCGCAGCCGTGTTGTCCGCATTGGGCTTCGTCGCCGTTGCCCACAGCAGCAATCTGATCGTGGCTTTCCTTGGATTCGCGGTGTGCGGTGGCTGCGGCGTCGGATTGGTGTATTCCACGGGTATCACCATCGTCGGTAAGTGGTATCCAGAGCGGCGAGGCGCCAAGACGGGGTTCGTTTGTGGCGGATTTGCCTACGGCGCAGTTCCTTTCATCTTCATCTTCAGTTACGCGCTGCATCCCAACACTTATGTATGGGTTCTCGACCTGGTGGGTGCCTTCATGCTGGTGGTCCTCACGGTATGTGGTGCCTATTTCCAGGATCCACCAAAGAACTGGTGGCCGGCGGACGTCGACCCGCTGCAGCACGCCGCCGCCAACGCCGACGCCAGGAGCCTTCAGAAGAACCCGCCTGCGGTCCGCCAATTCGGTCCGGTCGAGGCACTCAAAACGGGTATGTTGCCGTTGATGTGGGTGTCGTTGGGGATTACCACCGGCGTCTCGCTGTTCGGCATCAGCTACATGGTTCCGTTCGCCAAACACCTTGGCTTCGGCGCGATGATCGTGGCTTCATCGGCGGGCGCCCTTTCGATCATCAATGGTGTCGGCCGCGCGGTGACCGGTTATGTCTCGGACCGGATCGGTCGTAAGCAAACGCTGTTGATCGTGCTGCTGGTGTCGGTCGTAGCCCTGATCGGCCTGCTCTACACCGGGCTCGCCAAGAACGAGATCGCCTTCATCTTCTTTGCCGTCCTCGTCGGGTTCGGCGGCGGTGCTTTCTATCCGCTGTTCGCCACCTTGACCACCGACTACTTCGGTGAAAACAACAACGCCAGCAACTACGGCATCGTATACAGCGCCAAGCTGGTCGGCTCGATCCTAGGAATTGGTGTGGGCGCCAGCGTGATTGACGCCTGGGGCTACACCGGTGCCTACTGGCTGGCCGCGGCAAGCGCGCTGCTCTCAGCCGGCACTGCGGCGTTGTTGCGGCAGCCGGGACGACGGAAAGGCGATGTGGTGGTTTCCCAGCCGGTCGTCAGTCAGGCCACGCCCTCGGCACCGTCGGCGGCTTCCTGACGTCGCTGATGGTAGATCTCGCGGGTGCGTTCGGTGTGGCGGCGCATCAGATCTCCGGCACGCTTGCCGCTGCGCCCGGCGATCGCCTCGATCAGCTCGGAGTGTTCGTCCCAGGCATCTTTGCCGCGGGCTAACGCGATGGGCTCGTAGTACCAGCGGACCCGGCGGCCGACCTGGCCGATGAGGTTGGCCAGCACGCTGTTGGCCGACATCGCAACGATATAGGAGTGAAAGGCGTCGTTGGCGGTGACAAGACCTTCCTTGTCACCGCCGGCGAGTGCCTTCTCCCCGGTGCGGTGCAATTCCCAGAGACGGTCGACTTGGGGCGGCTTGGCGGCGCGGGCGGCCAATCTGGCCGACTCGGCTTCAAGCAGAGTTCGCACGGCCAGCAGCTCGTCGGCCTCGGCATCGGTGGGCACGTGGACAAATGCGCCCAACGCAGGCCGCAGATCCACCCAGCCCTCGCTTTGCAAGCGCTGCAACGCCTCTCGAATGGGTTGCCGACTCACGCCCAGCTGAGCCGCTAACTCGTTCTCCACCAGATGTTGGCCGGGCCGCAGCTCGCGGGTGATGATCAGTTCCATCAGCGCCTCATAGGCCGCCTCACGCAACGGCGCCGGACGCTCCAGTCTCATCCGCGACCCAACCTCGCTCGGCGCGCTGGTGGTGGCCATGAAGACTTCCCTCATTCCCGTCCTGGTTAATCGAGATTTACCGACTCAGAGATGTATGTAGCATACAGTCCACAACATGCAACTGGGCCGCTTCGACACTGTGAAATCTGCAGCTTTTCTCAAGGTTGTATACAGGATACAGGCGGGTGGACCGGGTAGACGCCAGATAGCAAATATTGCGACGTGATTCGCCGCACTGCACGGTCAAGACAAAAGGCAACGGGGTTGGCGAGCAGCACAACTGATCTGCTCGCCAACCCCGTGGGCCAGGCCGCCGGACGAAGCGGCGTCGCCGGTTTCAGGTGACCGCCAAATCCGATCCGGCCCTAGGCCGCACCGGATTTGGCGGTTGCGGTGTAAGACCGTGCCCCGACACCGGCCAGTGCGCCGCCGTCGACTATCAGATACTCATCGCGGATCGGCATTCCGCCGAAGTAGCACTCCAGAATTTCCCTGGTACCGGCCGCATATCGAGTCTGCGCCGATAGCGTGGAGCCAGAGATATGCGGAGTCATGCCCTGATGGGGCATCGTGCGCCACGGGTGGTCGGCCGGTGCCGGCTGTGGGTACCACACGTCGCCGGCATAGCCCGCCAACTGACCACTTTCCAGCGCGCGGACGATGGCGGCCTGGTCGCAGATGAGCGCTCGCGCCGTATTAATAAGGTAGGCACCGCGTTTCATCGTCGCCAGCAGCTCGTCGTTGAACAGACCCCGGGTCTCCGGGTGCAGGGGAGCGTTGATCGTCACCACATCGAGGTGAGGCACCATTTCCTGGACGCTGGGGTGGAAGGTCAGGTTCAGTTCTTTTTCGACCTCAGCGGGCAGCCGGTGCTTGTCGGTGTAGTGCAGGTGCACGTCGAACGGCGCCAGACGGCGAAGTACGGCGAGCCCGATTCGGCCGGCGGCGACGGTACCGACCTGCATTCCCTCTAGGTCGTAGGAACGTTGCACACAGTCGGCGATGTTCCACCCTCCGTCGATGACCCAATGATGCGATGGCAGGTAATTGCGAACCTGCGACAGAATCATCATGACAACGTGCTCAGCGACGCTGATGCTGTTACAGAAAGTGACCTCGGCGACCGTGATGCCGTGATCGATCGCCGCATCCAGATCGTAGTGATCCGAGCCGACGCCCGCGGTGACCGCCAACTTGAGTTTGGGGGCGCGCGCGATCCGCTCGGCGGTCAGGTAGGCCGGCCAAAACGGCTGTGATATCACCACTTCGGCGTCCGCGAGGTGCCGGTCAAACTCCGAATTGGTGCCTTCTTTGTCTGAGATTACGACCAACTCGTGACCGAGGCTCTCCAGGTATGGACGTAGACCCAGTTCGCCGGAGACGCTGCCCAGCAGTGCACCCGGGGCGAAGTCGATGGCCGACGGAGTCGGCAGCGTCTGCCCGTCCGGGTAGCCGTCCAGGTGCGGCAGCCCGTCACGCGGGAATTCGGTGGGATGCCCGGTTACCGGGTCGTCGTAAAGGACGCAAACCACTTTTGACATAGAAACTCAATTCCTTTCTAACCGCCGATCCTCGGCTCTTTTTCCTGCCGCCGCGCTGATGTGGCGGTCAAGTTTGTTTGGCTGCGCGGCAATCCCGGCGCGCTTTCACAAGACCTTTAGCTCCTGGGTGATTTCGGCGACGGATGCCTTCGCGTCACCGAATAGCATCGAGGTCTTCTCGTTGAAATACAGCTCGTTCTCGATGCCGGCGAATCCGGGGTTCATCGAACGTTTGAGCACGATGACCGACCTGGCTTGATCTACGTCCAGGATCGGCATGCCGTAGATCGGCGAAGCTGGATTCGACCGCGCCGCAGGGTTTGTCACGTCGTTGGCGCCGATGACCAGGGCCACGTCGGTGCGGCTGTACTCGCCGTTGATCTCGTCCATCTCTTTGAGATGCTCATAAGGCACATCGGCCTCGGCGAGCAAGACGTTCATATGCCCGGGCATGCGACCCGCCACCGGATGTATGGCATGACGCACCTCCACGCCGCGTCCCTCCAGCAGGCCGGCCATTTCGCGGACCACATGCTGGGCTTGCGCGACGGCCATTCCGTACCCGGGCACGATGATCACCTGGCTGGCATAGCCCATCTGCAATGCCGCGTCGGCCGCACTGGTCTGGCGCACGGTCTGGTCGGCGCCTGGGTCCCCGCCGTCCGCGCTGGTCCCGGTGCCACCGAATCCACCGGCGACGATGGCGGGGATCGAACGGTTCATCGCCTTTGCCATCAAGTTGGTCAGGATGGTTCCCGAGGCTCCGACGATCATTCCCGCGACGATCATCGCCGTGTTGTCCAGCCCCAGGCCGGTCGCCGCCGCGGAAAGCCCGGTGAGCGCGTTGAGCAGCGAGATCACTACCGGCATGTCGGCGCCTCCGATGGGCAGCACCACCATGACACCGAGCACTGCCGAGAAGACGAGCACACCGATGAAGACCAGCGGCGCGCGCTGGCCGGCCCCGATGGCGCCGGCGCAGGCGACGGCGGCGAGCAGCAGTATCAGGTTGACTGGCTGCTGGGCTCGGCCCAGTCCGATGGGCTTGCCCGGCAACACTTCTTGCAGCTTTCCGAACGCGATCAACGATCCCCAGAATGACAGCGACCCGACGATAGCGGCGAACAGTGACGCGATCGTGACGTAGGTCGGCGCCCAGGCGTAGCCGTGACTGTCGCGGAATTCGACCCACGACACCAGCGCGACCGCACCGCCGCCCACGCCGTTGAACAGCGCCACCATCTGAGGCATTGCGGTCATCTTGACCCGCTGCGCCGCCGGAACCCCGATCAATGATCCGAGCAGCAGTCCGAGCGCGATCAACAACCAATTGCTTGTGCCCGGAGTCAGCAGGGTGGCCACGATCGCGATCGCCATGCCGACACCGGCAATCAGATTGCCGCGCGCGGCGGTGCGGGGACCGGTCAGGCCCGAGAGGCCGACGATGAATAGTGCGAACGCGACGATGTAGAGAACCGGGATGAGCTCATTCACGTGCCGACGCAACCTTTCCGGCCTGGCCACTGGATTTCTTCTTGAACATGCCGAGCATGCGGTCGGTCACCAGGAAGCCGCCCACGACGTTGATCGCGCCGAAGGCGATAGCGACTACCAGCAGCAGCCGGTCGAATGCATCGGTGGTCGACTGGCCCACCAGAACCAGGCCGGCGAGCAGAACGATGCCGTGAATTGCGTTGGTGCCGGACATAAGTGGGGTGTGCAGTGTGTTGGGTACCTTCGAGATCACCGCGAAGCCGACAAATCCTGCCAGCGTAAGGATCGCCAGGTTGGCCACTAGTGTCATCGGATCCCCGTCAACTCGTTGTCGGATTTGGTGACGCAGCAGGCATCGAGGATCTCGTCAGACAGGTCGCGCACTGCCGCGCCGTCGAGCATGTGCTCCAGCAGGGCGCCGATGTTGCGCGCGTAGAGCTCGCTGGCGTGTTCGGGCATGCTGGCCGGAAGGTTCAGCGGCGCAGCGATCGTGACGTCGTGTCGCAGCACCGTCTCGCCCGGCACGGTGAGTTCGCAGTTGCCGCCGGCCTCGCCGGCGAGGTCGACGACCACGCTGCCGCTACGCATCCGACGCACCGCCTGCGCGGTGACGAGTTTGGGTGCGGCGCGGCCGGGAACGAGGGCGGTGGTGATGACCGCGTCGAAGCCCGGGATTGCTTCGGTTAGGCGTTGTTGCTGCTCGATCTGTTCTTCGGGCGTCAAAGCTCGGGCGTATCCGCCTTCGCCCGCCGCCGAAACACCGAGTTCGAGCCATTTGGCGCCCAAGGACCGGACTTGCTCGGCGACCTCGGGCCGAACGTCGAATCCGGTGGTGCGGGCGCCCAGCCGTTTTGCCGTGGCCAGCGCCTGAAGTCCGGCGACACCGACACCGAGCACCAAAACCGTTGCCGGCTTGACCGTTCCAGCGGCCGTGGTCATCATCGGGAAGAAGCGGGTCGAGCATTGCGCGGCACACAACACCGCTTTGTATCCCACGACATTGGCCTGGGAAGAAAGCGCATCCATGGTCTGGGCACGCGAAATCCGGGGCACTGCTTCCATCGCGAAGCCGGTGACACCCGCTCGGCGTAATTGGTCACTGACCTCCGGCCGGGTGCGCGGTGCGAGGAAGCCGATCAAGTGGGCTCCCTGCTTCAACCGGCCGATCTCCATCTCGGTCGGCGGGTTCACCTTGACCACGACATCTGCCGACCAGGGATCACCGATCACGGCCCCGGCTCTTAGATAGTCCTCGTCGCGGATCAACGCGCCCTCGCCCGCACCCGTTTCAACCACGAGATGGTGGCCGGCGGCACGCAAGCGTTCGACGACGCCGGGTACCAGGGCGACTCGGCTTTCGCCAGCGGCGATTTCGCGAGGCACTCCGATCGCAGACATCTTCCTCTTCCTTGGCTCGGCCGGAAGTCACGCTCAACGTGGTCCGGATTTACTGACAGTCCTCGACGTCCCGCCGAGAGCGCGATGTTTTCAACATACAAGGAGCGCATACTGTATGCAATAATGAATGAGGCCTTGAACGTAGTCGCCAAGCGGCGGTGTGCATTGGGGATGCGAGAGGAGACTCTATGAAGATTGCAGTCGTTGGTGCCGGAGCTATTGGTGCCTATTGGGGTGCGGCGTTGCACCGCGGCGGTGCCGATGTTCACCTGATCGCGCGCAACGACAACCTACGGGCAATCCGGGAGAATGGTGTCCGCGTGCTGAGCCCGCGCGGTGACTTCCTCGCGCATCCGCACGCGACGGACTCACCGGCCGAGATCGGGCCGGTCGACTACATATTCTTGGGCCTCAAAGCGCACAGCTATCCAACGTGCGGTCCGCTGATTGAGCCCCTGCTGGGTCCCGACACGGCAATTGTGGCCGCACAGAACGGTATTCCCTGGTGGTATTTTCACGGGCTGTCGGGTCCGTATCAAGGACACCGGATCGAGGCTGTCGATCCCGGCGGTGCCACCAGCGCCGTGCTGGCTCCGGAGCGAGCGATCGGTTGCGTGGTGTATCCCGCGACAGTTCTGGAGGCTCCCGGCGTCGTGCGCCATCTGGAGGGGACTCGCTTTTCCATCGGGGAGCCCTCAGGAGAGCTCTCCGAGCGCTGTCGGTTGCTGAGCGACGCGATGATCGCCGGCGAGCTGAAATGCCCGGTAGAGCCTGAGCTGCGCAACGACATCTGGATCAAGCTGATGGGCAATGTGGCGTTCAACCCGCTCAGCGCGCTGACCAGATCGACGATGGTGCAGATGTGCCAGGACCCGAACACTCGGCAAGTCGTGATACAGCTGATGGAGGAGACCCTGGATGTCGCCGCGAGATTGGGTAGTACGCCGGAGATCTCGATCGAGAAGAGGCTGCGGGGCGCCGAAAATGTGGGTCACCACAAGACCTCGATGCTCCAAGATCTCGAAGCGGGCAAGCAGCTGGAGCTCGATGCGATCGTATCCGCGGTGGTAGAGCTCGCCGACCTGACCGGAGCAACTGCTCCGACCCTTCGCACCGTCCACGCTGCCACCGGCCTCCTCGCCCATGCCAGTGGGGTGGCGCCGTCACGCAGTGGCGGGAATTCGCAACAACAACCTCAAGCTGCCCTGCGCTAAGGGAAAGGACACCTGGGATGCGCACAACAAAGATCGTCTGCACGCTCGGACCCGCAACCGCCACCGCTCCACGCCTGACTGAACTCATCGACGCCGGAATGGATGTCGCGCGCCTCAATTTCAGTCACGGCACGCATGCGGAACATTCGGCCTTCTACGACCTGGTGCGCCAGATCGCGGCCCGGCGCCGGCGCTCTGTGCAAGTGCTCGCCGACTTGCAAGGGCCCAAGATTCGGTTGGGCCGGTTCGCCAACGGGCCGGTGGTGTGGAGTGTCGGCGAGAAAGTCGCGATCACCACCGACGCGTGCCTGGGCGATCACGACCGAGTCTCCACTACCTACGGCGGCCTAGCCTCGGATGTGAAAACCGGCGATCGGCTGCTCGTCGATGACGGCAGAATCGACCTGGCGGTGGTGGAAATCAACGGCGCAGACATCGGCTGTGAGGTGATCCACGGCGGACCGGTCAGCGACAACAAGGGCATCTCATTACCGGGAGTTGCTGTCAGCGCCCCGACGTTGTCCGACAAAGACATTGACGACCTGAAGTTTGCCTTGGACCTCGGCGTGGACATGATTGCCATGTCGTTCGTGCGCGCGCCGGAGGAAGCGAAGCTGGCGCACGCCATCATGGGTGAGGTCGGCAGACGAGTGCCCGTGATCGCCAAACTGGAAAAGCCGGAGGCGGTCTCGTGCTTACCGGCGATCGTCGAGGCTTTCGACGGGTTGATGGTGGCCCGTGGTGACCTCGGCGTCGAGATGCCGTTGGAGCAGATACCGCTGGTCCAAAAGCGAGTCATCCGGCTCTGCCGCGATGCCGCAAAGCCGGTCATCGTTGCCACTCACATGCTCGACTCGATGGTCTCCGATCGGCGTCCCACCCGAGCCGAGGTCTCCGACGTGGCCAACGCGGTGCTGGATGGGGCCGACGCGGTGATGCTGTCCGCGGAAACCAGTGTCGGCGCCTATCCAGCTCACACCGTGACCACGATGGCGCGCATCGTTGAGGAGGCCGAGGGCGCGATCCACCGCGGCGAACCGCCTTACTGGGCCGGTCGTCAGGACGGCGATCGCGACTTCCTGGGTGACGTGGTGGTGGCGGCGGCCCGGTTGGTGCGGCGGCGACTGCGAGCGGTCGCGGGTCGCTACGCCATCGCGGGCGGCACCGCGGCGTTAGGCCTCTTTGTTGCAAAGCGTTAAGGAGAACAGCGCATGTCGTTCGTCAACGTGCACCCCGAAGCGCTGGCGGGAGCTGCCTCGCAGTTAGGTGCCATCGGTGCTTCGATGAGTGCCCAGAATGCGGCGGCGGCGGGCCCCACCGCCGCCGTGGTCCCCGCGGCGGCGGACGAGGTGTCCGCACTGATCGCAGCCCAATTCGCGATGCAGGCTCAGATGTATCGGTCCGTCAGCGCCCAAGCCGCGGCGATCCACGAAACGTTGTTCAAAACCATGGCGGCAAGTGCGGATTCGTATGCCGTCGCTGAGGCGGCCAACGCCGCGGCCGCCGGGTGAATAGCTTACGGGGCGGTGCTTTTGTCGAACTCGGAAGCGATGTTGCGCGCGATTCGCTTCAACAGCGGGGTAACCGTTGGCGCGGACTTCAACGTGACTCGCACCGCAGGGCCAGAGATCGAAATGGCCGTCAGTGACGGCGCGTCGGGCACCGGTACGGCAAAGCATCGCACACCGATTTCCTGCTCACCTTCGTCGACCGCATAACCACGGACACGGCACAACGTGATGTCTTGCAGCAAGCCGTCGACCGTCGTATGCGAGTTCTCGGTCGATGCGGGCATCCCGGTGCGCGCCACCAGAGCACGCAGTGCCTCGTTGGTAAGTTGCATCAGCAGCGCCTTGCCCACTCCCGTGCGATGCGGGTAGACCCGCCGGCCGACCTCGGTGAACATGCGCATGGAATGCGGTGAGGGAACTTGAGCTACGTAGACGGCCATGTCGTTGTCCATCACTGCCATGTTCGCCGTCTCGCCGGTTCGGTCTACCAACTCGCTCAGATGTGGACGCGACCACATGCCAATGAGCTGACCCGCGCTCTCGCCCAAGCGGATCAGCCTGGGCCCCAACGAGTAGTGCCGGTTCGGAAGCTGCCGCAAATACCCCATGCTGAGCAACGTTCGTACCAGTCGACGCATCGTGGGCTGCGGGAGATCTGCGCGAGCGGCGAGCTCGCCGAGCGCACCCGTGCCACCCATGGCGGCTAAAATCTCGAGTACCCCGAATGCTCGTTCCACCGATTGAACACCGACCGCGCGGTCGGCGTCGTCATGCTCGGTAACCATCGGCCTCATGCTCCGGTTGTTCAAGGACGTCCGGCCAGACATCGCTCGCCGGGGTCCGGCGCAGCGGTGGTGAGCTAGTCGAATAGCAATGCGGCGGTGGGTGAGTCGTCGATCGTCGCTGCCAGCTCGTTGTGTTCGGTGATGTTGTCGATTTCGGTGCCCATCGCAATATTCGTGATCCGTTCCAAGAATATCTCGACTACCACGGGCACCTTGTGTTCGCGCGCGAGCTGCTGGGCTCGGGTGAGTGCGGGCGCGATCAGTGCGGGGTCGGTAACTTGAATCGCCTTGCAGCCCAGCCCTTCGGCCACCCGGCGATGGTCGACACCGTAGCCCTTGGGCAGATCGGTCTCACCGGATTCCTGGGCATTGATGTTGTCGAAGGCCAATGAAACGAAATAGTTCATGTCGAAGTTGAGTTGAGCTTGCCGGATCAGTCCGAGGTAGGAGTTGTTGACCACGACATGGACGTAAGGCAGGTTGAACTGTGCGCCGACGGCGAGCTCCTCGATGAGGAACTGGAAGTCATAGTCGCCCGACAGTCCGACCACCGTGGCGGTCGGGTCTGCGGCGACCACACCTAGCGCGGCGGGAACCGTCCATCCCAATGGTCCGGCCTGGCCGCAGTTGATCCAGTGCCGCGGTTTGAAGACCTGCAGGAATTGGCCGCCGGCGATCTGTGAGAGCCCAATCGCGGTGACGTACCGCGCATCACGGCCGAACACCCGGTTCATTTCCTCGTACACGCGCTGCGGTTTGATGGGGATGTCGTCGAAGTGGGTCTTGCGGTGCATCGTCCGTTTGCGGTCTTGGCAGTCGCGCACCCAATCAGCCCAATCAGGGATCTTGTCCGCCGAACGCCGCTGCGAGGCACCGGCCACAAGCTGTTCGAGTGCCGCCTTGGCGTCCGAGGCAATACCGAGGTCTGGGGCGAACACCCGGCCGATCTGGGTGGGTTCGACGTCGATGTGGACAAAGCGACGACCTCGCCGGTAGGTGTCGAGTCCGCCGGTGTGGCGGTTGGCCCACCGATTGCCGATACCCAGAACGAAATCCGATTCGAGCAGGGTGGCATTGCCGTAGCGGTGGGCGGTCTGCAACCCGACCATGCCTGCGGCCAGCCGATGGTCGTCGGGAATGATGCCCCAGCCCATCAGCGTGGGCACTACCGGGATGTTGAGCACCTCGGCGAGCTCGACGAGTAGTTCGGCGGCGTCGGCGTTGATGATGCCCCCACCGGCGATGATCAGTGGGCGTTCCGCGGTGACCAGCATGTCAAGCGCTTTGGCTATTTGTGTTGGGGTGGCCACGGGCTTGTAGACCGGCAGGGGAGCGTAAGCGGCGGGGTCGAAATCGATTTCGGCCAGCTGCACGTCGATGGGCAGGTCGATCAGGACCGGGCCGGGTCGGCCCGAACGCATCAGGTGAAACGCCTGGGCGAAGGCGCCGGGAACCTGCCCGGGTTCGAGAACCGTCATGGCCATTTTCGTCACCGGTGCCGCGATCGCCGCGATGTCGACTGCCTGAAAGTCCTCTTTGTGGAGCTTGTTGACCGGAGCCTGGCCCGTGATCGCCAGGATGGGAATGGAATCGGCACTGGCCGAATACAATCCGGTGACCATGTCGGTGCCCGCTGGTCCTGAGGTGCCGATGCACACACCGATGTTGCCCGGTGCCGCGCGGGTATAGCCTTCGGCCATGTGACTGGCGCCTTCGACATGGCGGGCCAGCAGGTGCCGGATTCCGCCGTGCGCCCGCATCGCCGAGTAAAACGGGTTGATTGCTGCGCCGGGTAATCCGAATGCTTGGGTAGCGCCCTCGATTTCGAGGATTCTGACGGCGGCGTCGACCGTGCGCATCCGGGTCACTGGGTCCCACCTTCCTTATGTCCGGACAGGCGTTCGACACCCCGCAGCAGGCCTGAGTGGTCGAGGGAGCCGTCCCCGTTGGCCAGGGCGGAGGCCATTAGCTGTGCGACAACTGCACCGAGCGGAATGACCACCCCGGCTTCGCGTGCCGCGCTGGTGACGATGCCCAGGTCTTTATTGTGCAGTTCGATCCGAAAGCCTGGATCGAAGTTACGTGCCAGCATCTTTGGCGCCTTTTGCTCGAGCACTGCCGAGCCCGCCAGCCCGCCGCCGAGCACTTTGACCGCCGCGTCCAGGTCGACGCCGTACGCACGCAGAAACGTGATTGCTTCCGCGAGGAGTTCGATATTGCCCGCGACGATCAGTTGATTGGCGGCCTTGACGGTCTGTCCGGCCCCGCTGGGGCCGACGTGAACGATTGTCTTGCCGACGATTTCGAGAATCGGTGTGGCAGCAGCGAAATCGTCATCGGCAGCCCCGACCATGATCGACAGCGTTGCGTTCTTGGCGCCGGGCTCTCCGCCGGATACGGGGGCGTCGATGAGACGCAGCCCGCGTTCGCTGGCTTGCTTGGCCAGCTCGGCGGTGACGTCAGGGCGGATCGAGGAGAAGTCGATCACCAGCGTCGACGGTTGCGCGTGGGCGAAAACACCGTCCTCCGAGAGCAACACATTTTGCACGTCGGGGGAGTCGGGGACCATGACCGCCACCACGTCGGCTTTTTTCACGGCTTCCGCGATGGAATCAGCCTCCACTCCACCGGCCTCGATCAGCGCCGCGGCACGGCCCGGCGAACGGTTGTAACCGATGACGGTGTGGCCGGCCCGGGCGAGATGGCAGGCCATCGGGCTGCCCATGATGCCCAGCCCGATAAAGCCGATCGTGGTCATTGATTCCTCGTTCCTGTCAGTGTTCGCAGCGACTCGACGCTGACACCGCCACGACCTCGCTCGGCAGCCGGCAGCCAGTCGAACGTGTCGGGCCGAGAAGACTTGTATTCCAAGCCGATGTAGCCGTCGTAGTCACGTCCCAGCAATATGGCGAGATAGTCGCCCAGCGGGACTTCACCGGTTCCCGGCTCCCCGCGTCCGGGGGCGTCGGCAACCTGAACGTGCCCGATCCGCTCATAGTTGGACAGCAGGGCGGCGGTCACATCGTCGTTGTTGACATAGAGGTGATAGAGATCCGCCAACAGACGCAAGTTGGTGGCACCCGATTCAGCGTGCACGCGGTCGATGATGCGCACCGCGTCGGCCGCGGTTTCGAGCGGGTACCGGGGCGCGCCGCTGACCGGCTCGATCAGCACCGTCGCGCCGATGCGCTGGGCGGCTTGAGCCGCGTAGGCAAGATTCTTGGCCGCGACCTCGTCCTGCACGGCCGGCGCTATACCCTCGATGCGGTTGCCGTACAGCGCGTTAAAGGCACGGGTGCCTAAACTTTCGGCGATACCGACGGCAACTTGCACATTTTCGCGAAAATCGGTTGTCAGCGCGGGATCCGACAGAACTCCCCGGTCGCCGCCGGCCATGTAGCCGGCGAAGAAGTTCAGTCCGGACAACTGCACCCCCGCCTTCTCGATGGCGCGGACGAATGCCCTGACGTCCGCCTCCGGGGGCGTCGCCTCGATGAACGGCCACCAGAACTCCACCGCCTCAAACCCCGCCGCCCGAGCTGCGGCCGGCCTGTCCAGCACCGGTAGATCGGTGAAAAGGATCGAGCAGTTCACCGTATAAGTCGCACCAGCCATCGCTGTCCCTTCTATTGCCTAGACCGCGGACGGCTCGGCGCGCTCCATCCGAAGTGGCCTCAGATCTGGTTCCGTATCGCGGAATTGCCGCATCGGAATACGAAATAAGTCAAGGTGATACTCCAGTTTGTGTCAAGAATCGGCGAAACTCGTACAACCCGAATTGTCAGACTTGATAAGCGATTTCGATGACTACGGCGGATGTCAAGCGCCGAACCTTTGACAGCTTTGCCTTGTGTGTGTCAGGTTATTGAGGTGGAGGTGGAGTTCCGCATTTCGGAATGCTGGCTAGTTGCGCAAGCCCTGCACCATCCGCCACAAAGCCCTCTGAAACGTGTGTGCGGCTCGACCTTGATGGGATGACCTGGGTGATGAGGCGCAACATCGTGCTGGCGCCGGACAAGTTCAAGGGCTCGTTGACCGCCGAGCAGGCTGCCCAGGCAATGGCGCATGGGGTGTGCCGAGCAGATCCGACGATGAACCCAATCGCCTGCCCTGTCGCAGACGGGGGAGAGGGCACCCTGCATGCCGTCTTGGCGGCCGGATTTGAACCAGTCGAAGTGCAGGCGTGCGGGCCGACCGGCGCACCGGTGCGTACCGGGTATGCCCGCAAGGGCGGGCGCGCGGTCATCGAGATGGCGGATATCTGTGGGCTGCAGCGGCTTCCGGCTGCAACGCCGGCGCCGGTGACGGCGACGAGCTACGGGCTGGGCAGCGTGATCGCCCACGCGCTGGACGACGGCTGCCGAGACATTGTCATCACCGTCGGTGGAAGTGCAAGCACCGACGGCGGCGCGGGGATGTTGATGGCGCTGGGCGCCGAGATACTCGATCGCCACGGTCAGCCCATTGCTCTCGGTGCTCAAGGTCTGGCCGACGTTGCTCACCTCGATCTCAGCCGGCTGCACCCGGGCCTGCGCACAGCGACGGTGACGCTGGCGGCCGATGTGGACAGCCCGCTGTGTGGGTCACTCGGTGCGGCCGCTGTCTACGGACCGCAAAAAGGAGTCCTCGGCGACCGCGTGGCCGAAGTGGACGGCGGTCTGTCGAAATGGGCGGACCTGGTTGAAACGGTCATCGGCGCGGATTGCCGAGATGTGCCAGGGGCGGGCGCCGCGGGAGGCGTGGGATTCGCCGCGCTTGCCGTGCTGCGCGCACGGATGAGACCCGGCATCGAAATGATCCTCGACCTCGTCGAACTCGATCGAAAGCTGCTGGGCGCCACGATGGTCATCACCGGTGAAGGCTCCCTCGACGGCCAATCGTTACGAGGTAAGGCGCCCGTGGGCGTTTCGCGATGTGCCCACTCCCACGGCATACCAACCTTTGCCATCGCCGGGATATCGACGTTGACGAGCGCCCAAGCCCGAACGGCAGGCTTCGGCGCGGTGCGCACCCTCAACGAGCTCGAGCCAGATCTTTCGCGCTGCACCAAATACGCCGCAAATCTGCTGGCTGTGGTCACCGAACGGTTGATCCGCGAGAGCACCGACGTGTTTGGCTGATACCGAAATTCGATCAACTGGCGATGCGGTTCGACCCGAGCCGCATACGGTATTCAGACACGAGATTGTTCTTGGATGTGTAGTCCACGACCCTGAAAAGAGGTCTGCCGCAATGTCCACCCTGCTGCTGCACCACCCGAGTTTCGCTAACCACCGGACCGGTGGGGGTCATCCGGAGCGGCCGGATCGCTATCGCGCGGTGGAGGCGGTGCTAAGCCAGCCACAATTCGACACGCTGGTGCGCGAGCAAGCCGAGCCAGCCGACCTCGCGACTACCCGCTATGTGCATTCGAACCGTTACGTCGACGATCTCGAAGCCGCTCGTCCCGCCCAAGGTTATGTGTACCTCGACGGTGGCGACACCGTAATGGAGCCATCGACGTGGGAAGTGGTCTTGCGCGGGGTGGGCGGGACGCTACAGGCGATCGACAATGTGCTGACCGGGCAGGTTCAGAATGCTTTCGTGGCCTGCCGGCCGCCGGGCCATCACGCGGAGACCGAGCGGGCAATGGGCTTTTGCTTGTTCAACAACATCAGCATCGGAGCGCGGCATGCGCAGCAGACGTACGGGGTAACACGGGTCGCGATCGTCGATTTCGATGTTCACCACGGCAACGGCACGCAGCAGATTTTCTACTCCGATTCCGACGTGTTGTATGCGTCCACTCATCAGATGCCACTGTTTCCCGGCACGGGTGCAGCAGATGAAACCGGGGCCGGCAACATCTTCAATTCACCGCTGAAGCCGGGCGACGGTGGGCCCGAGTTACGCGAGGCATTTCAGCAACGAATTCTGCCTGAGCTCGACAGGTTCTCCCCGGAGCTGATTCTGGTGTCCGCGGGATTCGACGCACACGAACGTGACCCGCTTGGTTCGCTGACGATGACTGCTGACGACTTCGGCTGGGTCACCCGCGAGTTGATGAACTCAGCCGAAAAACTTTGCGACGGTCGGCTGGTGGCGGTGCTGGAAGGAGGCTATGACCTTCAGGGGCTGGCGGATTCGGTCGTGGCTCACGTCGGCGAGCTGATCAAGGGTTAGGCAACCGGTTGCGCTCTGAGCTTGGCCCCGACCACGAGTTCTACGCTGGGCACCGAGACACGGGCTTGATTCAACCGCAGGAATCGGCCGTCGATCGAGTACTGACCGATCACGTATACCTCGACACGCTCCGCCGAGCCGTCGGTTTTGCTGACCTCGAGGACAAATCGTGCGGCGTATCGATTCCAGAAGCGGAATTCTTCGAGCGTAAACACGCTCCCGTGGGTGATTTCGGAGCGTGCGATCGCGGCTAGACCGGCGAACTCGTCTCGGGTGTAAGCCTTTCCATTGTCGCGATGCTGGTAGCCATGGTCGAAGAATGCGTTCATCACGTCGTCGACGCTGCGGTGCGCGCAGAACAGCAATTCGCGCAGCGCGTCACTAAATGATGGTCGGATCACCAGATCTCCTCCCGCCACCTAACGCATCCTCAACGTACCTATTGTGATAGACCTTTGGCGTTGCCCGCTATGACGAAAAGTGAAGCAGGCCATCATTTGGACGCATGGCGCTCGCTCAGCCTCCGATCGGTGAACGCGGAATGAGCGAGGCGCGCACCCCCACTCGGTGCGCCGCGCCGCCGGACTCGCTGCCGACCATGCCGCCCGTCGGCGTGTTGGCGGCATGGCGATGTGCCGCGCCGTGGTGGTTATGGTGACCGGCCTGCGAAGCGGAGTGCATGGGCGGGTTGCCGGCGTTCCCCGAAAGCGCATTGGCCCAACCGGGTGGTACCGACAAGGTTCCCAGTTGGGACGCTTGACCGAGGCCAGCCGAGGGCTCGCCGCCGAATCCCGCCGACCAGGGGGCGGCGAGGGGGTTCAACCCGTCCAGCGACCCTAGTTCGCCGAGCTCACCGGGGAGTGCCTCCTCGACGCCCAAAAGCGAATCGCCACCGACTAGTTCGAGGCCGGAGCCGGCCAGGTCGAGGGCGAATCCGCTGATGTCGGTGCTCAGACCGAAGCCATCTGAGCCGAGCCCCAATGCGCTGGTGCCGATTTCGGGTGCGGAGCTACTACCGACGTCAACCAGGCTAGCCATCGTGCTGGCCAACATAGAGGTGGCCCGCATCCCTGCAGTTGTGCTCGTGGTCGCGCTCTTAGAAGTCTTGGCCAGCTGCGCCAGCATGGACACCGAGGAGGAAATTCCCGACGCCGCGAGCGGTGTCCCAGCACCCATCGCTGCCGACGTGCCGGCACCGGGGCTCGCAAGTCCTTGCAGTGTCGTCTCGGCCGAACTCAGCAACTTAGCCGGCGCCGGCGCGGGTGCGCCTGGATCGGTCGTGCGTGGTGGCGGTGCAAAGGCTGAAAGTCCGGATACGCTAGCCGAATTCGCCGCATAGCCGTACATAGCCGCCGCGTCCCTGGCCCACATTTCGCTGTACTCGCCTTCCGCAACCATGATGGCGGGGGTGTTCTGTCCGAGAAGGTTGCCGGCAATCAATGCCGCAAGCCGAATGCGGTTGGCGACGATCATCGGCGGTGGCACCGTCATCGCGTACGCCGTTTCGTAGGCCGCCGCGGCGGCGGTGGCCTTGCTGGCCACCTCCTCGCAGTGCGCGGCCGTGGATCTGATCCACCCGGCGTATGGCATAACCGCCGCTGTCATGGCCATCGACGATGAACCCGTCCACGATGCACCGATTAATTCGGCGACGACTGATTCGCATCTGCTGGCGGCGAGGTGCATCTCCGCGGCCAACTCCTCCCATTCCGCGGAGGCGGCCAGCAGGGTTGCCGGTCCGGGACCCGAATACATTCGGCCGGAGTTCACTTCGGGTGGCAGCGCCCCAAAATCCATTGGTTTCCTCGTCTTGCCCGTGGTCCGGTGCCGTGCGTCGCCGATGGGGCAGCCGGTGCTCGAAGCGTTCGGAAAGACTACTGTATACAGTATCCAGTTGCTGCTCGACGGCCCCGGTGGCGACACATATGAAACTCATATGTTGCGGACCGGGCGTGCCAGCAACCCTGGGCGAACATGGCACCGATTGCTGAGGTGTGGGCGGCCGTCTCGACGAGGCCGCAGCGGCAAATCCCGCCTATCGTTGAGGGATGTGCCGGAACATCACCGAACTGCGCGGTTTGCAGCCCGCGGCCACGGCTGAGGAGGTCGCCGCGGCCGCGCGCCAATACGTGCGAAAAGTCAGCGGCATCACCCACCCGTCGGCCGCGAACGTCGACGCGTTCGAAGCCGCGGTCGCCGAGGTCACCCAGACGACGACGCGCTTGCTGAAGTCCTTGCCGCCGCGCCGGCAACCACCCAAGACCGTCCCGCCGTTGCGCCGACCTGAGGTAGTGGCGCGCCTCTCCGCAACGAAATGACCCTCACCGCAACGACGCCCGCGCTCAAAGAATGGAGCGCCGCCGTCCACGCACTGATGCGCGGTCGGCAGTACGTGCTGTTGCGCAAGGGTGGTATAGGGGAGAAGCGGTTCGAAGTGGCGTCGCAGGAGTTCCTGCTGTTTCCGACGGTTGCGCACAGCCACCAGGAGCGTCTCCGGCCAGAGCATCACGACCTGCTGGCCGCTGCGGCGGCCGACAGCACCGACGATCAGCTGGTGATCAGGGCTGCGGCGAAAGTGGTTGCGGCACTGGTGGTTAACCGGCCCGAGCGGCTCGGGGAAATCGAGGACCTGCACATCTGGACCGCCGAGTCGGTGCGCGCCGACCGGCTGGATTTCCGGCCCAAGCACAAACTCGCCGCGCTGGTGGTGTCGGTGACCCCGCTGATCGAGCCGATACACCTGACCCGGATCCCCGAATATCGGGGTTGTAAGAGTTGGGTGCCGTTGCCGGCGAGCCCGGCATTGGGGACGCCGATCCACGACGACGCCGTGCTAACCGGGATTGCCGCCCGCGTCCGCGACGCCGTGGGCTGACAGGTCGAGCGGGCCGACCGGCAACAGCAGCCGGGAGCTCCCGTAGGCGATGGCGTGAGTGGCCGGCTTCGATTGGCGGGCCGTCAACATCGGTTCGCCGCTGCCAAGGTTGGGCGCGTACCGCGGAAACCAGCTGCCGGTAACGAACAGGCGGATGCGCGAACCGGCTCGAAAGCGATGTGCGATCGCGTCGAGTTCGATGCTGACGGTCTTCGCCGGGGCGGCCAGCCGCCGGTAGCCGTCGCTGACGTTTCGCGAGTGCCCCTTGGCGTCGAGTTCGCTGACCCGGACGAACAGGTCGACGTGCGGATTGTCGGAGCTGTGCGCCAGCTCGACGATCGGATTCCCGTAGACGCACAGATCGTGCAGCAGGGTCGCGCTGTTGAAGGTAAGCACATCGTCGCGCAGCGCCAGCCGGCTGTCGTCGCGGTAGCCGCCACGTGTGGACAGCGACGGGCCGCCGACGGTCGGTGTCGGGTCGGCGGGGTTGTAGTGGAAGGTGGCCGGCGGTAGCCCTTTCAGATCCTTGGGTGACGCCTCATCCAGATAGCGGCCGGGCCTCAGGTATAACGCGCGCTGCGAGGTGACGGGTGGCCAATCGGGTAGATCGCGCCAGCCCTGGCCGGTGACCCCGACGCGAACCCTGCTGGGGCGGCTCAGCTCCGTGGTGCCCGCCAGATGGGTGTCCAGCCAGTCCAAGGTCTCGCGCGCATTGGTGGGCAGTCCCTTGCCGAGCAACTGAGTGTGGGTCCAGGGCCCGACCGTGAGCGCGACGTCCGCGCCGCGGCGGCGAAGGTGCGCATACTGCTGCAGCGTCTGGCGCAGAAAGACGTCTTGCCAGCCACTCATCAGCAAGACCGGCACTTGCACCCGGTCCAGCGCGGTGCTGCAGCGCAATTGGTTACAGATCGCGTCATCCGGGTCTGGGCGCTCTACCCAGGATTCGAACCACGGCGCACCGGTGCCGAGCAGCGCGCGCGCCGATTCGCCGAACGGCACTCCGGCGGCCGCCCGGGCCACCCTGCGCAGAGCCAGCAACTGGCGAATTCCGGCTTGGACCCGGGACGAGTCTTCCTGGTGGGCCACCATGTCGCTCCACAGGAGAAAGTCGATTGTGAACGAGCCGGTATCCCAGAGTGCGGCGTGGAAGTCGTGTGGGCCCCCCCGCGATAACGGCGGCGGCCAGTTCGGGCGGCGGGTCCTGAAGCAACGCCCATTGCGTGAAACCCTGATATGACGTGCCGATGGTGGCAAATCGGCCGGTGAACCACGGCTGCTCGACTAACCATGCGGCGGTGTCGGCGCTGTCGGTGATTTCATTGGCCATCGGCTCGAAAACACCGCCAGACCCGAACGTTCCGCGCACGCTTTGCAGCACGACGTGGTAGCCCCGCGTCGCAAACGGCCAGGCGAATACCAGCGAGAACGGATATCCACGCCCGTAAGGCCCGCGCACCAGCACAGTGCCGACCGGGCTGGAGGTAGTCGGTGCGTAGTGATCGGCAACCAGCGCAACCCCGTCGCGCATCGGCACCTCAACGCGATTCACGGTGTAGCCGCTGGTGGCCGGCCGCAGACCAAACAGCCGGCCCAAGGCGTTGCCACCGATCTGGGTCAGGGTGCGCAGCGCGGGTGGAACAGGTCTAGTCGACGTCATGCTCACGTTCCCCAGGTTAAGGTGGACCGGCTACGGTCTTCGCGCCGGCGCGAATTCATCTCAGCCACAAAAGATCGTGCGCACCGGCGCCGATCACCGTGGCCGGGCTAAAACTTGTAATACGGGGTGAGGTCGTTGGCCCGCTGCAGATTGGTGGACGGGCAGTCGACCTCGGGGTTTGAGTAGACCGTCGAGTAGAACAGCGCCTGTTGCAGCACGCCGTAGCTGGTCTTGAACGCCACCATGCAGGAGAAGTACCAGAAGCTGTTGTGGTAGGTCGGCTTCAGCACCCAGTAGGTGGCCGCGCGGTGGCCCTGGATCGTGGTCTCGAGGGCGTCGGGAGGCAGGGACTGCTCGTAGGTGCGCCAGACGATCGGCTCGACGGCCACCTGATAGTTGCCCGCGTCGAGTTTGCAGCGCAGACCGTCCTCATGCTCGGGCGGCGTGAACCCCAAACCGAGCCGCTGCAGGGTGTCGAACGGGATGTCTTCGCATGCGTCGAAGGGCCGCGGGTCGGTGGTCGCGATGATGGGACTCTTCATCGTCGTTTCCAGTGGCCGCGCCGTTGAGCGCAGATCGACGGTCTCGCCGCCTCCGGTCCGGGCGGGCGGGCCGCTCTGCCAGCCCACCGTGCCTCCGATGACCGCCGTCAGCACCGCACCGAGCGCTCCGAGCAGGCGCACCCTGGTGAACATGACGCCCCCCAACCGTCGGCCGTCTCTTGTGCGGGGAGTTTACAAGTCACGTGCGCGAGGTCACAGCCAAACCTGAACTTGTTCTAACCGGGAGGTGGTAGCGGCCGAAACTCCCAGCGGAACCCGGGTCGGCGCGTCGGGTCGTTAGGCTGGTTACTCGTGGTGACGCGGGACTCGACAAACGGGGGACAGGCGACCGGCCAACCGACACTGTGGGCGGTCTCCGATTTGCACACGGGTCATATGGGCAACAAGCCGGTCACCGAATCGCTGCATCCGTCGTCACCGGATGACTGGCTGATCGTTGCCGGCGATGTGGCCGAACGCACCGATGAGATCCGTTGGGCCCTTGACCTGTTGCGACGCCGATTCGCCAAGGTGATCTGGGTGCCGGGCAACCACGAACTGTGGACCACCAATCGCGATCCCAACCAGGTCTTCGGTAAAGCTCGCTACGACTACCTGGTCAACATGTGCGACGAGATGGGTGTGGTGACGCCCGAACACCCGTTCCCGGTGTGGACCGAACGCGGCGGTCCGGCCACAGTCGTGCCGATGTTCCTGCTCTACGATTACAGCTTCTTGCCTGAGGGGGCGCGCAGCAAAGCCGAAGGCCTGGAAATCGCGCGAGCGAACAACATCGTGGCGACCGACGAATTCCTGCTCTCATCGGAGCCGTACCCCACCCGCGACGCGTGGTGTCGCGAGCGGGTGGACATCACCCGCGCTCGCCTGGAACAACTCGACTGGATGACGCCTACCGTGCTGGTCAACCACTTCCCGCTGGTGCGCGACCCTTGCGACGCGTTGTTCTACCCGGAGTTCTCGCTGTGGTGCGGCACCACCAAGACCGCCGACTGGCACACTCGCTACAACGCCATCTGCTCGGTTTACGGCCACTTACACATTCCGCGGACCACCTGGTATGACGACGTGCGCTTCGAGGAAGTCTCGGTGGGATATCCGCGAGAGTGGCGGCGCCGCAAACCGCCCAGCTGGCTGCGCCAGGTGCTGCCCGACCCGCAGTACGCGCCCGGCGACCTCAACGACTTCGGTGGCCACTTCCAGATCACTCCCGAGATGAAGGCGCAGGCCACGCAGTTCCGGGAACGATTGCGGCAGCGGCAGTCGCGATGACCGCGGACACCCTCGTGTCGTCGGTGTTGCCGGCGACCGACGATATGGCGTATTCGGAGGTGTACTCCGACCCGCCCGGGCTGGCCCCGCTGCCCGAAGAAGAGGCACTGATCGCCAAGTCGGTTGCCAAGCGGCGCAACGAGTTCATCACCGTCCGGCATTGTGCCCGCATCGCACTCGGTGAACTGGGCCTGCCGCCGGTGCCGATTCTCAAGGGCGACAAGGGGCAACCCTGCTGGCCCGACGGCGTCGTCGGTAGCCTCACGCACTGCACGGGCTATCGCGGTGCGGTGGTGGGCCGCAGCGCCGCGGTGCGCTCGGTGGGGATCGACGCCGAACCGCACGACGTGTTGCCGAACGGCGTGCTGGATGCGATCAGCTTGCCGGCCGAGCGCACCGAAATCGCGCAGGTAATGCCGGGAGATCTGCATTGGGATCGAATCCTGTTCTGCGCCAAGGAAGCAACGTACAAGGCGTGGTTCCCGTTGACCAAGCGATGGCTGGGCTTCGAGGATGCCCACATCAGCTTCGAGGCCGACGGCCCGGCGACCGGCACGTTCGTCTCGCAGATTCTGATCGATCCGGAGGCGCTGTCGGGTCCGCCGCTGACGGCGCTGCGGGGCCGCTGGTCGGTCGACCGCGGACTCGTGCTGACCGCGATCGTGCTATGACCGAAAGCTGCACCGGTCCAGGACTAGTCGTCGTCGACAAGCCGGCCGGAATGACCAGCCACGACGTGGTGGGGCGCTGCCGGCGAATCTTTTCCACCCGACGGGTGGGCCACGCGGGCACCCTGGACCCGATGGCCACCGGGGTTCTGGTGGTCGGGATCGACCGCGCCACCAAGATCCTCGGGCTGTTGACGGCATCCGAGAAGTCGTATGCCGCCACGATCCGCTTGGGTCAGGTCACCTCCACCGAGGACGCGGAAGGTGAACTGTTGCAAAGTATCTCGGCTGAACATCTCACCGACGAGGCGATCGCCGCGGCGATCGCCGGGCTGCGCGGCGACATCCAACAGGTGCCGTCGGCGGTTAGCGCGATCAAGGTCGGTGGCCGTCGCGCCTATCAGTTGGTCCGCGAGGGCGAGGCCGTCGAGCTCAAGGCCCGCCCGGTACGCATCGATCGGTTCGCGATCTCGGCGACCCGGCGTTCCGGCAGCGGGCAAGGCCTCATCGATCTCGACGTCGACGTCGACTGCTCGTCGGGAACCTACATTCGCGCGCTGGCCCGCGACCTGGGGTCCGCGCTCGGGGTGGGCGGGCATCTGACTTCGCTGCGGCGCACCCGCGTCGGCCGCTTCGAGCTCGATGCGGCGCGCTCGCTCGACGAACTCGCCGAACAGCCGCGACTGAGTTGGACGCTGGACGACGCGTGCCTGCTGATGTTCCCGCGCCGCGACCTGAGCGCTGAGGAAGTCGACGCGACCAGCAACGGCCGGCCCTTGTCGCCGGCGGGTATCGACGGTGTCTATGCCGGAGCCGGCAGCGACGGTCGGGTGATCGCGCTGCTGCGCGACGAGGGTTCGCGGACCAAGTCGGTGGTGGTGATCCGCCCCGCGACGCTCTAACAGGTCCCGGCCGAGCGGTTGGTTGGGCGGCGTTGCACACTGGGATGACTAGGCGGCCTACCGTTCGGAAGGGGACAACGATGTCCAACAAGGTTTATGTCATCGGCGTCGGCATGACGAAGTTCGAGAAGCCGGGCCGCCGCGAGGGCTGGGACTACCCAGACATGGCTCGCGAGTCGGGAACCAACGCGCTGGCCGACGCAGGCATCGACTACAGCGAGATCGAGCAGGGCTACGTCGGCTATGTCTACGGAGAGTCGACCGCGGGGCAGCGAGCACTCTACGAATTGGGCTTGTCCGGCATTCCGATCGTCAACGTCAACAACAACTGTTCGACCGGCTCCACCGCGCTGTTCCTGGCCGCGCAGGCGATTCGCGGCGGGTTGGCTGACTGCACGATCGCGCTGGGGTTCGAGAAGATGAAGCCCGGATCGCTGGCGACGACCTACGAAGACCGCACCAACCCGATGGACAAGCACGTCAAGGCGATGGCCGAGATCAGCGAGTTCGCCTTCCCAGCGGCGCCTTGGATGTTCGGCGCGGCGGGCCGTGAGCACATGTTGCAGTACGGCAGCACCGCCGAGCACTTCGCAAAGATCGGCTACAAGAACCACAAGCATTCGGTGAATAACCCGTTCGCGCAGTTCCAGGACGAGTACACCCTCGACGACATCCTGGCCGCGAAGATGATCTACGACCCGCTGACCAAGTTGCAGTGCTCGCCGACGTCGGACGGTTCGGGCGCGGCGATCCTGGCCTCCGAAAGCTTCGTCGACCGCCACTCGCTGGCCGGTCAGGCGGTGGAGATCGTCGGTCAGGCCATGACGACCGACTTCAAGTCCACCTTCGACGGCAGCGCCAAGGGGCTCATCGGCTACGACATGAATGTGCAAGCAGCACAACGGGTTTACGACCAGTCCGGTCTGGGGCCCGAGGACTTCCAGGTGATAGAGCTGCACGACTGCTTCTCGGCCAACGAGCTGCTGCTCTATGAAGCCCTCGGCCTGTGCGCTGCGGGCGAGGCGCCCAAGCTGATCGACAACGGCGACACCACGTACGGCGGACGCTGGGTGGTCAACCCGTCCGGCGGCCTGATCTCCAAGGGTCACCCGCTGGGCGCGACCGGGCTGGCGCAGTGCGCCGAACTGAACTGGCAGCTGCGGGGCCAGGCCGACAAGCGGCAGGTCGACAACGTCACCGCCGCGCTGCAACACAACATCGGGCTGGGCGGCGCCGCCGTCGTCACCGCATACCAGCGGGCCGAGCGCTGAGCGGCGCGGCGGGCGGGCAGGCCCAGGGGGACAAACTGTGATCGAGTGGTCGGAAACCGATCTGATGATGCGGGATGCCGTTCGTCAGTTCGTGGACAAGGAGATCCGCCCGCACCTGGACGAATTGGAAACCGGTGCGCTGTTGCCGTATCCGATTGCCCGTAAGTTCTTCAGTCAGTTCGGCCTGGACGCGATGGCCGCAGAGTCGGTCAAGAAGATGCTGGACCGCGAGCGCGCCAAGCGCAACGGTGAATCCAAGGGCGAAAAGCGAGACAGCGCAGAAGATTCGGGCGGTATCGGCGGTCAGCAATCGATGGTTGCGGTACTGGTTTCCGAAATCGCCCGGGTCAGCATCGGATTGCTGAGTACCGCATCGGTCAGCCTCGGCCTCGGTGCGGCGACCATCATGAGCCGCGGCACGCTAGCCCAGAAAGAACGCTGGCTGCCCGAGCTGATGACGCTGGAAAAGATTGCGGCGTGGGCGATTACCGAGCCGGACTCCGGGTCGGACGCGTTCGGCGGCATGAAGACCTACGTCAGACGCGACGGCGAGGACTACATCCTCAACGGGCAGAAGACATTCATCACCAACGGGCCTCACGCCGACGTCCTGGTCGTGTACGCGAAACTGGACGAAGGCGACGCTTCCCCGGACAAACAAGACAAGCGGAACCGGCCGGTGCTGGTTTTCGTGCTCGACGCGGGGATGCCGGGCCTCACACAGGGCAAGCCCTTCAAGAAGATGGGCATGATGTCCTCGCCGACCGGTGAGTTGTTCTTCGACAACGTGCGGTTGAGCCCGGACCGGCTGCTCGGCGAGAGTGAGCAGCACGCCAGCGGCGACGGACGCGACAGTGCCCGCGACAATTTCGCCGCCGAGCGGATCGGGATCGCGATGATGGCGCTGGGCATCATCGACGAATGCCACCGGCTGTGTGTGGACTATGCGAAGACTCGCACGTTGTGGGGCAAGAACATTGGGCAGTTCCAGCTGATCCAGCTGAAGCTGGCGAAGATGGAAATCGCCCGGATGAACGTCCAGAACATGGTGTTCATGACCATCGAGCGCCAACAGGCCGGTAAACCGCTGACGCTGGCCGAGGCGTCGGCCGTCAAGCTGTACTCCTCGGAGACGGCCACCGAGGTGGCGATGGAGGCTGTGCAGTTGTTCGGCGGCAACGGCTACATGGCCGAATACCGGGTCGAGCAGCTGGCCCGGGACGCCAAATCACTGATGATCTACGCGGGCAGCAACGAGGTCCAGGTGACCCACATCGCCAAGGGACTGCTGACCGGCTAGGTCATCTGGCGGCGCCGCGCTTGCGGGTCGCCGCTAGGGCACCACCCAGACGGCCCGGGCCGCCGGACTGCCCAGATCGACGATGGTCTCGGCGCCGTCGGCCGATTCGATCGCAATCGAGATCATGCCGGCGAATTCACGTCGGGTCTCGACACGCACCCGCGAGTCGAGACTGATTCCGACGCTGGAGAAATACCGCAGCATCTCCGGATCCTTGTCGGAGATGCGAGCGACCTTAACCGTCTCGCCCTCGTTGCACGCCCACAGCTGGCGGGCCGGCGGGGCGGGCACCTGCCCGTCGGAGGCGGGGATGGGGTCGCCGTGCGGGTCGCGCTGCGGGAATCCCAGCTTGGCGTCGATGCGATTCACCAGCCGATCCGATACCGCATGCTCGAGCACTTCGGCCTCGTCGTGCACCTCATCCCAGCCGTAGCCGAGCTCGTTGACCAGGAAGGTCTCCAGCAGCCGGTGCCGGCGCACCACCTCGAGTGCCGCGCGCCGACCCGCTTCGGTCAGCGTTACCGCTCCGTACTTCGCGTGGTCGACGAGGCCCTGCTCGGCGAGTTTGCGGATCGACTCCGAGGCCGTGCTGGCCGATACCCCGATCCGGTCGGCCAGCATCTTGGTGCTGACCCTTTCTACCGACCACTCTTGGGCATTCCAGATGACCTTGAGATAGTCCTGGCCAACCGCGGTGAGACCGCCAGCCTCTTCGTCAGCCCTCACAAACGAAAAGTTTAGGCAATCTACGGCTGGTCGGGCGTGGTGACCGGCACGACTCGGCGTCGCAGTTCCGAAATGCCCACGCCAGTTCTACGGAATTGGGATCCTTCGGCGCGCCGGACAACTGTGCACCGTAGGCTGGCGGTCGTGCAGCGGTGGCGCGGCCAAGACGAGATCCCCACTGACTGGGGCCGATGCGTGCTCACGATCGGGGTGTTCGACGGTGTGCACCGCGGTCATGCCGAATTGATTGCGCACGCGGTGAAAGCCGGCTCGGCGCGCGACGTGCCGATCGTGATGATGACCTTCGATCCGCATCCGATGGAAGTGGTCTATCCGGGCAGTCACCCCGCGCAGCTGACAACCTTGACCCGCCGCGCCGAGCTTGTCGAAGAACTGGGTATCGACGTCTTCCTGGTGATGCCGTTCACGACGGACTTCATGAAGCTCACGCCGGAGCGTTACGTGCACGAGCTGCTGGTGGAGAACCTGCACGTCGTCGAGGTCGTGGTGGGGGAGAACTTCACTTTCGGCAAGAAGGCGCTCGGCACCGTCAACACCTTGCGCAAGGCCGGTGACCGGTTCGGATTCGCGGTCGAGTCGATGTCACTGCTGTCCGAGCACCACAGCAACGAGACCGTGACGTTCTCGTCCACCTACATCCGCTCCTGCGTGGACGCCGGGGACATGGCGGCGGCGACGGAGGCGCTGGGCCGTCCTCACCGCGTCGAAGGCGTCGTGGTCCGTGGTCATGGGCGCGGCGCCGAGCTGGGCTTTCCCACCGCGAACGTCGCACCGCCGATGTACTCGGCCATCCCGGCCGACGGCGTGTATGCCGCCTGGTTCACCGTGCTCGGGCACGGGCCGGTGGCCGGCACCGTCGTGCCGGGCGAGCGCTACCAGGCCGCCGTCTCCGTCGGCACCAACCCGACCTTTTCCGGACGCACCCGCACCGTCGAAGCTTTCGTCCTCGACACCACCGCTGACCTGTACGGACAGCATGTTGCCCTGGACTTCGTCGCCCGCATCCGCGGCCAGCACAGGTTCGATTCGATCAAGGAACTGGTCGCCGAGATCGGCGTCGACACCGAACGAACGCGCACCCTGCTCTCCGACTGACCGCGCCTGACGATTCGGGACGGGCAGATCTTGGCTGCTAAACTGCCGGACGACATCGGCGCGTGCTGCGGTTCGCGGTGGCCGCGCCTTTACACAGAACCTTCGCAGACCCAGTGATGGAGATATTTCGTGGCGCTTACTGCCGAGCAGAAAAAAGAAATTCTGGGCCAATACGGCCTGCATGACACCGACACCGGATCGCCGGAGGCGCAGATCGCGCTGCTGACCAAGCGGATCTCCGACCTCACCGAGCACCTCAAGGTGCACAAGCACGACCACCACTCACGCCGCGGCTTGCTGCTGCTGGTGGGACGCCGGCGTCGGCTGATCAAATACATCTCGCAGATCGACGTCGAGCGCTACCGCTCGCTGATCGATCGGCTGGGTCTGCGTCGCTGACGCTGACCCATTCCACGCTATTCTCGTGGGCCGTGTTCGCCCATGTAGAGTGGGAGCGTTCTGGGGCCTGTCTGGCCCGAACAAATGGTGCGGTCCGCGCAGATCCGCGTGTTCCGTTCCAGCGTGTCACGACGGGAGCAGCCCAGTCTGTATCGGGCGGTCTTCGGTAGTGGCAGCCGGGCTCTCCGGATCTGGAGCAGGTCGGCCGCTTCGATCGATGGCCGTAGCCGCATTCAGACTCCAGGTATCTCAGGGAAGCTCTCAGGGGTGGCTCGCGGGTCCGTCCGGGCCGGTGAGCTGGCCCGGGCCCTCTTCGGGTCGCGTGTGACGACGCGAAAAAGCTGAATAACCCAGAGAGGCTGTACGGACACCTATGTCTGTAGCTCAAATTGATGAAGGCGTGTTCGAGGCGACCGCCACAATCGACAACGGGACCTTCGGGACCCGGACCGTGCGTTTCGAGACCGGCCGGCTGGCCCAGCAGGCCGCCGGCGCCGTCGTCGCCTACCTCGACGACGAGAACATGCTGCTGTCGGCGACAACCGCCAGCAAGTCGCCGAAGGAACACTTCGACTTCTTCCCGCTGACGGTCGACGTCGAGGAGCGGATGTACGCCGCGGGCCGTATCCCCGGCTCGTTCTTCCGTCGTGAGGGCCGGCTCTCCACCGACGCGATCCTGACCTGCCGGCTGATCGACCGCCCGCTGCGGCCGTCGTTCGTCTCCGGCCTGCGTAACGAAATCCAGGTCGTGGTGACGATCCTGAGCCTGGACCCCAACGACCTGTATGACGTGCTGGCGATCAACGCCGCGTCGGCCTCCACCCAGATCAGCGGGCTGCCATTCTCCGGTCCCATCGGGGGCGTGCGGGTGGCGCTGATCGACGGCACCTGGGTCGCGTTCCCGACCGTCGAGCAACTCGAGCGGGCCGTGTTCGACATGGTCGTGGCCGGCCGAAAAGTAGACGGCGACGTCGCCATCATGATGGTTGAGGCCGAGGCCACCGACAAGGTCATCGAACTCGTCGAGGGCGGCGCCCAGGCGCCGACGGAAACCGTTGTGGCCGAAGGCCTGGAGGCCGCCAAGCCGTTCATCGACGCGCTGTGCACCGCTCAGCAGGAGCTGGCCGACGCGGCCGCCAAGCCGGTCGGTGAGTTCCCGACGTTCCCCGACTACCAGGAAGACGTGTACTACGCCGTCGCCTCGGTGGCCATCGACGAGCTGGCCAAGGCGCTGACCATCGGCGGCAAGGCCGAGCGCGACGCACGCACCGACGAGCTCAAGGGCGAGGTGCAGCAGCGGCTTGCCGAGACCTACGAGGGCCGGGAGAAAGAGGTCAGTGCCGCGTTCCGTTCGCTGACCAAGAAGCTGGTCCGCCAGCGCATTCTGACCGATCACTTCCGCATCGACGGCCGTGGCATCACCGACATCCGCGCGCTGTCGGCGGAGGTCGCCCTGGTGCCGCGCGCGCACGGCAGCGCGCTATTCGAGCGCGGCGAGACCCAGATCCTGGGTGTCACCACACTGGACATGGTCAAGATGGCCCAGCAGATCGACTCGCTGGGGCCCGAAACTTCCAAGCGGTACATGCACCACTACAACTTCCCGCCGTTCTCCACCGGTGAGACGGGCCGGGTCGGTTCGCCCAAGCGGCGTGAGATCGGGCATGGTGCGCTCGCCGAGCGGGCTCTGATTCCGGTGCTGCCCAGCGTCGAAGAGTTCCCCTATGCGATCCGTCAGGTGTCCGAGGCCCTGAGCTCCAATGGCTCGACCTCGATGGGATCGGTGTGTGCATCCACGCTGGCGCTGCTCAACGCCGGCGTGCCACTCAAGGCGCCGGTGGCCGGCATCGCGATGGGCCTGGTCTCCGACGACGTCGAGGTGGACGGCAAGACGGAGCGTCGCTTCGTCACGCTGACCGACATCCTGGGCGCCGAGGACGCGTTCGGCGACATGGACTTCAAGTGCGCCGGCACCAAGGACATCGTCACCGCGCTGCAGCTCGACACCAAGCTGGACGGGATCCCGTCGCAGGTGCTCGCCGGTGCGCTCGCGCAGGCAAAGGATGCGCGCCTGACGATCCTCGAGGTGATGGCTGAGGCCATCGACGCACCCGACGAGATGAGCCCGTATGCACCGCGGGTGACCACCATCAAGGTGCCGGTGGACAAGATCGGTGAGGTCATCGGGCCCAAGGGCAAGATGATCAATTCGATCACCGAGGAGACCGGCGCTCAGATCTCCATCGAGGACGACGGCACCGTGTTCGTCGGCGCCACCGACGGGCCCTCGGCGCAGGCAGCGATCGACCGGATCAACGCCATCGCCAACCCGCAGCTGCCGACAGTGGGCGAGCGATTCCTCGGAACCGTGGTCAAGACAACGGATTTCGGTGCGTTCGTGTCGCTGCTGCCCGGTCGCGACGGTCTGGTGCACATCTCCAAGCTCGGTAAGGGCAAGCGCATCGCCAAGGTCGAGGACGTGGTGAACGTCGGCGAGAAGCTGCGTGTGGAGATCGCCGATATCGACAAGCGGGGCAAGATCTCGCTGGTCCTGGTGGCTGACGAAGACAGCTCCGCCGCCGCGGATTCCCCGGAGACCGCACCCACCGCCGATGCCGCGACGGCCAGCAGCTGACTTACCCGGGGCGCGCCCCGGTCGGGTGAGTGCCCTGCGGCAGGGCAAACAAGCCGTCGAGGCGCAACCTCTGTTGCAGGCCACGTTGCGGCGCACCACCTTGCCGGGCGGCCTGCGGGTGGTCACCGAGTACCTGCCCGCGGTGCGCTCCGCGTCGGTCGGGGTGTGGGTCGGTGTCGGATCGCGCGATGAAGGCGCGACCGTTGCCGGAGCCGCGCATTTCCTCGAGCATTTGCTGTTCAAGTCGACGCCGACCCGCACGGCGGTGGACATCGCCCAGGCGATGGACGCCGTCGGAGGTGAGCTGAACGCGTTCACCGCCAAGGAGCACACCTGCTACTACGCGCACGTGCTCGACAGTGATCTCGAGCTAGCCATCGACCTCGTCGCCGACGTGGTGCTCAACGGCCGCTGCGCTGTCGAGGATGTCGAGCTCGAACGCGATGTCGTTCTCGAGGAAATCGCGATGCGCGACGACGACCCAGAGGATGCGCTGGGGGACATGTTCCTTTCGGCGCTCTTCGGTGACCATCCGGTGGGACGCCCGGTCATCGGTACGGCGCAATCCGTGTCGGCGATGACGCGGGCTCAGCTGCACTCATTCCACATGCGGCGCTACACGCCGGAACGGATGGTCGTCGCGGTGGCCGGCAATGTCGACCACGACCAGGTCGTCGCATTGGTGCGGGATCACTTCGGATCGCGTTTAGTCCGTGGGCGCCAGCCTATTTCGCCGCGCAAGGGCGCCGGACGCGTGGCCGGCCAGCCAGGATTGTTGGCGGCGAAGAGGGACGCCGAGCAGACCCATGTGTTGGTGGGCGTACGTACTCCCGGGCGCACTTGGGAACATCGCTGGGCGTTGGCGGTGCTGAATACCGCGCTGGGTGGCGGGTTGAGTTCAAGGTTGTTCCAAGAGGTTCGCGAGCTGCGCGGGCTGGCCTACTCGGTCTACTCCTCGGTCGACGTGTTCTCCGACAGCGGTGCGCTGTCGGTGTATGCCGCGTGCTTGCCCGAGCGGTTCGTGGACGTCATGCGGGTGACCAGTGAGGTGCTCGGATCGGTGGCACGCGACGGCATCACCGAGGCGGAATGCCGCATCGCTAAGGGCTCCATGCGTGGCGGGATCGTGCTCGGCCTGGAAGACTCCAGTTCTCGTATGAGCCGCATCGGTCGTAGCGAATTGAACTATGGCAAGCACCGCAGCATCGAGCACACCCTGCGGCAGATCGACGGTGTGACCGTCGACGAGGTCAACGCGGTGGCCGGCCAGCTGCTGACCAAGCGCTTCGGCGCCGCCGTTCTGGGGCCATATGCTTCGAAACGGTCACTGCCGCAACAACTTCGGGCAATGGTACGGTAGCTCAATGTCCGCCTCCTTACTCGCGCCGTCCCGGTGCTCGCCGTCAGCGGACTAGCCGGATGGTACTGGGTTTTTGGGACATCGCGGTGCCCATTGTGGGTGCACCGATGTCGGGCGGACCCGGCAGCCCGGCATTGGCGGCGGCGGTGTCCAACGCGGGCGGACTCGGATTCGTGCCCGCCGGGTACCTGAGTGCAGACCAGTTCGCGCAGGACGTCGCTGCGGCGCGCGCCGCCACCACCGGCCCGCTCGGCGTGAACCTGCTGGTACCCCAGCCCAGCGTGGCCGACTGGGTGGCACTGGACTTCTACGCGGACGAACTCGAAGGTGTAGCCGAGCATTACCAGGTCCACGTCGGCCGGCCCGAATACGGCCACGATGACGACTGGACGCGCAAGCTCGAGGTGGTGGCCGACCTGCGCCCGGAGCTGGTGTCGTTCACCTATGGAGTGCCGTCGCCGGATGTGATCCGGCGGCTCGGCGCGCTCGGGCTTTTGGTGATGGTCACGGTGACATCGGTGTACGAGGCCGGGGTGGCCGTCGCCGCCGGTGCGGACAGCCTGGTGATCCAGGGCCCCAATGCCGGCGGGAACCGCGCCACCTTCGCCCCCGACGTGGACCCCGGCAGTGAGTCGCTGCATCACCTGATCGACCGCATCCACCGGGCGCACCGCGACGTCCCGATCATTGCCGCGGGTGGGCTGGGCACCGCCGAGGATGTGGCGAGCGTGCTGCGCCGGGGGGCGGTGGCCGCGCAGGTCGGGACCGCGCTGCTGCTCAGCGACGAAGCCGGCACCAGCCCCGGGCATCGTGTCGCCATGAAGAATCAACTCTTCGCCAAGACCATCGTCACGCGCGCGTTCTCGGGCCGTTATGCGCGTGGTCTGGAGAACGAATTCATTCGCCTCTTCGACAACATCGCGCCGCTGGGCTATCCCGAGGTCAACCAGATGACGCTGCCGATCCGGGAAGCCGCGGCCGACCGGGAAGACCCGAACGGCATGAACCTCTGGGCGGGAACGTCGTTCCGCAAAGCGCAGCCCGGACCGGTGGCCGATATCGTCGCGAGCCTCACGCCCAACGAGTAGCGCACCGTGGATGAACTGACACGACGGCGGATGTTGTTGGCCGCAATAACGTTGCCGGTGCTGAGTGCCTGTGGACGCGCGTTCGCCGTGCCCGATGCGGCTCAGGTTGATGACCGCCTGGCAGAGCTGGAGCGCCAATACGATGCCTACATCGGCCTTTTCGCGACGGACGTCGGATCGGGCCACACCTTGGCGCATCGTGAGGACGAGCCGTTCGCCATGTGCTCGACGTTCAAGGCCTATGCAGCGGCTCGGGTGCTGCAGAAAGCCCAGCGCGGCGAATTAGATTTGCAGCGACCGGTTTTCATCGACCCCGCCGCCCTGTTGCCTAACTCTCCGGTGACCGCGCCGCAGGCAGGCAACACCATGGCGCTCGCGCAATTGTGTGCAGCCGCGTTGCAGCGCAGCGACAACGCCGCCGCCAATCTGCTGTTGACCGAAATCGGCGGACCGCCGGCCATCACCGACTTCGCTCGCTCCATCGGCGACGAGCGAACGCGGTTGGACCGCTGGGAGATTGAATTGAACACCGCGATCCCTGGCGATCCGCGCGACACCAGCACCCCGCGGGCCCTGGGCACCGGATTCCAAAAGCTGCTCACTGGAACGGTTCTCGGCGAGGCGCAGCGTGCTCAGTTGGAACAATGGATGCGCGACAACATGACCTCAAGCATGCGGGCGGGCCTGCCACCGGGGTGGACCACTGCCGACAAGACCGGCGCCGGGGCTTACGGCAGCACCAACGACATCGGCATGGTCTATGGGTCAGCTGGGCAGCGGGTGCTGCTGTCGCTGATGACCCGCTCGCAGTCACCCAACCCCGACGCCGACGCGCTGCAACCGCTGATCGCCGAGGTGACGAAATCGGTGCTGGGGTGGCTGACCGGACAGGGCTGAGTTTCAGGCCAGCACGCTGGCCGGTTCGCTGAACGGCAAGCCCAGGTCGGCGGCCACCCGTTCGGACAGCAGCGCACCCTGGTGGGTCGAAAGACCTTTTGCCAGAGCGGGATCCGACCGGCAGGCCGCCTGCCAGCCCTGGTCGGCGAGCCGCAGCACGTATGGCATGGTCGCGTTGGTCAGCGCGTACGTCGAGGTGTTCGGGACCGCGCCGGGCATGTTCGCCACGCAGTAGAACACCGCGTCGTGCACGGCGAACGTCGGGTCATCGTGAGTGGTCGGTCGAGAATCCTCGAAGCAACCACCCTGGTCGATGGCGATGTCCACCAGCACTGCGCCCGGTTTCATCTGTGCGACAAGAGAATTTGTGATCAACTTAGGCGCCTTGGCGCCGGGCACCAGGACGGCCCCGATCACCAGGTCGGCGCGTTTGACGGCGCCTTCGATCTCGTAGGCCGACGAGTGGCGGGTCTGGATGCGGCCGGTGAACTCGGCGTCGAGCAGCCGAAGCTTGTCGATGTTGAGGTCCAGCACCCGCACACTGGCTCCCATGCCACTGGCCACCCGGGCCGCGTTGTAGCCGGCGGTACCGGCGCCGAGGACCACGACGTCGGCGGGCTTGACGCCCGGCACCCCACCCATCAACACGCCGCGCCCGCCCTGCGTGCGCATCAGGTGGTACGCCCCGATCTGGGCGGACAACCGGCCGGCGACCTCGCTCATCGGGGCCAACAGCGGTAGTGCCCCGTCGGCGGTCTGAACGGTCTCGTAGGCGATCGCGGTGGTACCGGAGGTCAATAGCGCGCCGGTACAGGCACGTGACGCGGCCAGATGTAGATAGGCGAACAAAACCTGCCCGGAGCGCATCAGGCCGTACTCGGCCGGCATCGGTTCCTTGACCTTGAGCAGTAGATCGGCGTCGGCCCATACCTGCTCGGCGGAGTTGAGCAACTGGGCGCCCGCCGCCTTGAACTTCATGTCGGTGATGGCCGACCCTTCTCCAGCGCCGGCCTGGACGAGCACCTCGTGGCCGCGGTGCGTCAGTTCGGCGACGCCTGCCGGGGTGATAGCGACCCTGAATTCGTTGTTTTTGGTCTCGGTGGGGATGCCGACGCGCATCCTTCAATTGTGAAGAAAGTTCGGCCGTGGGGCAAATAGACTGATGTTAATTCTGTAATATCGGCGCATGGTCGATAAGATTACCGATGTTGCCGTTGGACTGGGTGGCTCACCGAAGGATCTCCGGCCTGCCGACCTCGACGACGTCGACCGAAGAATTCTGGGCCTGCTGCACGCCGACGCCCGCATCACCAACAACGCGCTCGCCGAGGCGGTCGGCATCGCCGCATCGACGTGTCATGGCCGGGTGCGTCGGTTGATGGACCTCGGCGTCATCCGGGGTTTCTACACCGATATCGACCCGGCGGCGGTGGGGATGCCGCTGCAGGCGATGATCTCGGTCACCCTGCAATCCCATGCGCGCGGCAAGATCCGCAGCTTCATCCACCAGACCCGGGGCAAACGACAGGTGATCGACGTCTACTTCCTCGCCGGCGCAGACGATTTCATCCTGCACGTCGCCGCCCGCGACACGGAGGACCTGCGTTCGTTCGTGGTGGAGAACCTCAATGCCGACGCCGACGTCGCCGGCACCCAGACCTCGTTGATCTTCGAGCATCTGCGCGGAGCCGCACCGATCTAGGCTTACCGCGAGTTAGCTGTGGTTATGATCCACCGATGATCGACCCGTGCGTTTCGGCCTCCGTCGCGATTGACGCTTGCCCCGATCTGGTCTATTCGCTCCTGACCGACCTGCCGACATTGCTGTTACTCGCCGAAGAGGCGACCGCCATGCAGTGGTGCAAGGGCGATGCTGCGTGTCGGGGAGCGGTGTTCGCCGGGCATAACGAAAACGGCAGCAGGCGGTGGAGCACGAAATGCACCGTCACCGACGCCGAGCCCGGCCGCATCTTCGCGTTCGACGTGCGACACACGGTCTTTCCCGTCGCGCGCTGGCAATACGACATTGTCGCGTCCGACGGCGGTTGCCGGGTCACCGAAAGCACCTGGGACCGTCGGCCCGGCTGGTTCCGCAAACTCTCCGGCAAGGCCACCGGCGTCACCGATCGGGTGGCCGCCAACACCAAGAACATCGAGCTGACCCTGCAACGCCTCAAGCAGCGCGCCGAGGCCGGGTAGTCAGAGAGGGCGGTACTCCGATGACGAGACGCGATCCCGCCGTAGCCGTCGTCGGAGCAGGCATGTCTGGCCTGTGCATCGCAATTACCTTGCTGCGCAGCGGTATTACTGACGTCACCATCTACGAAAAGGCCGACGAGGTCGGCGGCACCTGGCGGGAGAACAGCTATCCTGGGCTGGTCTGCGACATCCCCTCGCGCATTTACCAGTACAGCTTCGCCAGGAATCCGAACTGGTCGCACTTGTTCTCGCCCGGCGGGGAAATCCAGGCCTACTTCCGTGACATTGCCGACCAATACGGGCTGCGAGACCGGATCCGGTTCGGCACCGAAATTGCCCATGCGCGCTTCGACGACGGTCGGTGGGTGCTGCGCACGGATACTGGCGAAAAGACAGAAGTCGACTTCCTGATCTCGGCCACCGGCGTGCTGCATCATCCGCGGATGCCATCGATCGCGGGCTTGGACGACTTCGGCGGCCATGTTTTTCACTCGGCGCGCTGGGATCATGGTATTGCGGTGCAGGGGCGCCGAATCGCGGTGATCGGCAACGGATCCACCGGTGTCCAACTCGTCTGCGGCCTGGCTGGTGTGGCGGGCAAAGTCATGCTGTTCCAGCGCACCGCGCAATGGGTGCTACGGCTGGCGAATCCCCACTACAGCAGGTTCACCGGGATTACCCGACGGAAGTTGCCGTGGCTCGATTGGTTGGCGTACCGCATCTACAGCCTTGGGTACGACTTCTTCGCGGTCGGACTGACCAAGCCGGGCGTACGTCGAAAGATCATGGCGACGCTGTGCCGCGCCAGCCTCTGGGAAGTGCGTGATCCGCAGTTGCGTCGCGCGCTGACGCCGAACTACACGCCGGCCTGCAAGCGACTGGTGATGTCGAACGGCTTCTACCGCGCACTGCAGCGCGACGACGTCGAACTCGTCACCGCCGCCATCGATCATGTGGAACAGCGCGGCATCGTCACCGCCGACGGCGTGCTGCACGAAAGCGACATCATCGTGCTGGCAACGGGATTCGACACGCATGCCTTCTTCCGGCCGATGGAGCTGATTGGCCGGGGCGGGACTTGTGCCAACGAAGTCTGGCGCGACGGTCCGCGCGCCTACCAAACCGTCGCGCTGTCCGGCTTTCCCAACTTCTTCATGATGCTGGGGCCGCACAGCCCGGTGGGAAATCTTGCGCTGACGACCGTGGCCGAATCGCAGGCCGACCACATCCTGGGCTGGATCGAGCGCTGGCGCCGTCGCGAATTCGACACCGTCGAGCCGACTGCCGCGGCGACCGAGCGTTTCAATGCGAAGCTGCGTGCCGCCATGCCGGACACCGTGTGGACCACCGGCTGCAACAGCTGGTACCTCAACAAAGACGGCGTGCCCGAGGTGTGGCCTCTCACACCGGCCGAACACCGTGCCATGTTGGCCAATCCCGACCCCGACCAATACGACCTGCGCCGCGACGTCACGGCCTGCTGAGGACCGCAAGGGAAAAACCCGGTACCGGCGGTTTCGCATATCTGGGTTCCGAACCTATACTTGCCATGCCCGATATTCACCGAAACGACTTTGATGGTCGGTAAACGCGCAGGTAGGGGGCCACATGTTCACTGTCGACGACCAGGCTGCGGGACCGCACGACGCATCGCTGGATCACGAGCGGCTGGTGCTCGAGGCGCGTGATGTCGCGTTCGACTGGGCAAAGCTGCCGGTGCACTATGTGCCCAACGAGCCATTCACCACTCACATGCTCGACGTCCTGCACCTGCTGCTGCCCGCCGGCGAAGAATTCTTCGTCGAGGTGTTCAAGAGGGCGCTGCCGCTGATTAAGGACGACCAGTTGCGTCTGGATGTGCAGGGATTCATCGGGCAGGAGGCGGTGCATTCTCAGGCGCACTCGGGAGTGCTCGACCGGTTCGACGCTCAGGGCATCGACGTGACGCCCTACACCGGCCAGATCAGGTGGATGTTCGAGAAGCTGCTGGGAAACAGGCCCGGGTGGAGCAAGCGGCGACAGGACGGTTGGCTGCTAGAGCAGGTGTCGTTCATCTCCGCGATCGAGCATTACACCGCCATCTTGGGTGAGTGGATTCTGAACACCCCGGCTCACGACGCCATCGGCACCGATCCCGTGATGCTGGACATGCTCCGGTGGCACGGCGCCGAAGAAGTCGAGCACAAGTCGGTGGCCTTCGACACCATGAAGCATCTGCGGGCCGGCTATTGGCGACAGGTACGCGCGCAGCTGATTGTCTCGCCGGCGATGTTGCTGCTGTGGATTCGCGGCGTTCGCTACCTGTATTCGGTGGACCCGCAGCTGCCCCCGGGTGCCAAGCCACGCTGGCGCGATTACTTCAAAGCCGCACGCCGGGGTCTGTTGCCCGGCCCGAGGCGATTCGTGCGTGGCGTCGCCAACTACTACCGGCCGGGTTTTCACCCCTCACAATTGGGCGGGCTCGGACTGGCCGTCGACTACCTGGCCGTATCACCTGCGGCGCGGGCGTCGCACTGACCCATGACCATTAGTTTCGGTTACACATCATCCAACGGTGTGGCTCTGGCCGTCCATCGCTACACCGAAGTCGACGCGGCGCGCCCGACCATCCTGGCCGTTCATGGCTGGCCCGATAACCACCACGTATGGGATCCGGTAGCCGAGGAGTTCGCGCGCAGCTACCCCGGCCAGTACAACGTCGTCGCCTACGACGTGCGCGGCGCCGGTGAATCATCGCGTCCGGCAAACAGATCCGGATATTCCTTCGTGCATCTGCTGGCGGATCTCGGTGCGGTGATCGACAGCCTGGGAGTCGATCAGGTTCACCTGCTGGCCCACGACTGGGGCTCGATTCAAGCCTGGGCGGCGGTCACCGACGAATCGGTGATGGGCAAAATCGCCTCGTTCACGTCGGTCTCGGGCCCGCACCTGCAGTACGTCGGCGCGTTCATGCGATCGGCGCGCACTCCCCGCACACTCGCGCAGGTCGCCAGGCAGTTGGTGGGCTCGGCGTACATCCCCTTCTTCCTGTGTCCAGGTGCGCCGGAGCTGGCGTTCCGCTCCCGGGTCGGAGTGAAAGTCGTTGAGGCTTTTGAACGTATCGGCCGATCGAGCACGCGTAGCCAACGCCGCGCGACACCTCGATCGATCACCGACTACGTCAACGGGCTCAACCTGTATCGGGCGAACATGCCGGGGCCGATGCTGTTGCCTGGGCGCGAGCTTTCGAAAACCACTGTCCCGGTCCAGGTATTGGTGCCGCGCAAGGACATCTTCGTGACTCCGGCTGTGCAGCGGTTCACCGGAGCGATTCCCGCTGGCGGCAGGGTGATTTCGATCGAAGGCGGCCATTGGGTGGTGACGTCGCGCCCCGATGTCGTGGCCCGGTTGACCAGCGAGTGGATCGAGCGAAGCGCTGCCGGCACGGTCACCGCAACCGAGCCGTCGGTGGTCGGCGGCCCGCACGAGATACTTGGGAAACTCGCGTTGGTCACCGGCGCGGGTGCCGGTATCGGCAGGGCCACCGCGGTGGAGCTGGCTCGTCGCGGTGCCCGCAAGGTGGTCATCGTCGACCGAGACTTCGCCGCGGCCAACGAGACCGCGGATGCCGTGCGCGCGGCGTGTGCGCAGACCGCGGTGTACCAAGCAGACGTCAGTGATGGGAAGTCGATGAATGACCTTGCGGCACAGGTCTTCAGCGACCACGGGGTGGTCGATATCCTTGTCAACAACGCCGGCATCGGGATGGCGGGCCGCTTCCTGGAGACCAGCCCGCAGAATTGGGAAGACATCATCGGGGTCAATCTCCGCGGCGTGATCACCGGCAGCAGGGCATTCGGCGCTCAGATGGTTGAGCGTGGCGAGGGCGGCACGATCATCAATGTGGCGTCCGCGTCGGCATACCTGCCGTCAAAATCCATGGTCGCCTACAGCACCACGAAGGCGGCGGTGCTGGCATTCAGCGAATCGTTGCGGGCCGACTTCGTTGACGAGGGGATTGCCGTCACCGCCGTGTGCCCCGGGTTCGTCAACACCGATATCGCCAAAAGCACCGTCTACGCCGGGATGTCAGCCGACGAACAAGAGCGCGCCCGAGGCAAGGCCGACGTGGCCTACCGGCGCCGCAACTACACGCCGGAGGCCACCGCCGAGGCGATCGTCAAGGCCGTCAAGAGCGGTCCGGCGGTGCTGCCGGTCGCGGCGGAGTCCAGGATCGGCTACGCGATGCGCCGGATCAGCCCGTCGGCGATTCGGCTGCTCGCGCGGTTGGACATTCGGCCGACGTGAGTATTGTGGGGGATTTGCCTGTGCGGGAAAGCATTTGGACCAGTAGGCCGGCCGACCTCTACGGTCGGCGCGACCGGGACCGCCTCGGCACGCTGTTGTGGGGCATCCGGGTGCTGTATGACGGGTTCGCCTCGTTATCGCGATGGGAGCCCTCACGGATCAAATCCGTGCGTCGCACCCAGGCCGCCGTCGTCACCAAACGCGAACTCGTCGCGCCCGACGTGGTCGCGTTGACATTGGCTGACCCGCAAGGCGGTTTGCTCCCGTCTTGGACCCCCGGCGGGCACATCGACGTCTCGCTGCCCTCGGGCCGGCGACGCCAGTACTCGTTGTGCGGGACACCCGGGCGACGGACGGACTACCGCATCGCCATCCGCCGGATAGCCGACGGAGGTGGCGGTTCGATCGAAATGCACGACGCATTCGACGTAGGCAGCACGCTGATGTTCGAAGGCCCACGAAATGCCTTCTACCTCGGCACGGCCGAACGCGACGTGTTGTTCGTGATCGGCGGCATCGGTGTGACGCCGATGCTGCCGATGCTCCGTGTAGCCGTACAGCGCGGAATCAATTGGCGCGCAATCTATGCCGGGCGCAGTCGGGACTACATGCCGCTGCTGGACGAAGTCGTGTCGGTGGCGCCGGACCGGGTGACTGTGTGGGCCGACGACGAACACGGCCGGGTCGCCGCCGTCGATGACTTATTGGCCGGCGCCGGGCCGACGACCGCGGTCTACGTGTGCGGTCCGGGTGCCATGCTCGAGGCGGTGCGTCTGGCGCGTAACGAACACGCCGACGCGCCATTGCATTACGAGCGATTCAACCCGCCGCCGGTCGTCGACGGAGTCCCCTTCGAGCTCGAGCTCGCGCGGTCGCAGCGACTGCTGTGTGTTCCGGCGAATCGGTCGGCGCTCGACGTGATGCGCGACCTCGAGCCGACAACTCCATACTCCTGTCAGCAGGGGTTTTGTGGGACGTGCAAGGTCAAAGTGCTTGCCGGACAAGTCGATCACCGTGGGCGCACGGCTGTGGGTGACGGCGAGATGTTGGTCTGTGTGTCGCGGGCAAAGGCTGACCGACTGGTCATCGACGCCTGAGGTCAGTCCGGCGGGGATTGTTCGAGATAGGCGACCAGAGCGTTGGTCAGGCCTCGCCGTGCCATGTCCAGGTCTGCGTAAGAACCGAGCTGGCGCTCCGACACCAGGCCGCGCATCGCGCCCGGGATGAGTGCGGCTACCTCGAGTACCCGGTTCGGGTCGACATCGAGGCCGGCAAAAGCGTTTTGACAGGTTTCCAGCCAGCTCTTGCCCCAGGAGAACAACTCGGCCGCGGTGAGCGGATAGAGGCGTTCGAGTTCGTCGGGATTCCGGGGGAGGGCTGCGCGCAGATTTTCAATCGCGCGTGAATCCGCGGACGCCAGGCCACGGTACAGGGTTTCGATGATGATGCTGACCCGCTCGCGCAGCGGTGCGTCCGGTGAGACCGGTGTCGACAGTGTCGAGAACGTCGATTCGCGCCGCTCGGCGGTGCGGTGCAGCACGGCCGCCCAGAAACCGTCGGTATCGCCGAACTGATACTGAACAGCGCCCCAGGTGGCGCCGATCTCCTTGGCGATGCGATTGGCGGACACCGAACCTGGCTCGCCGGAGGCCAGCGACCGCAACGCGGCCTCCAGCATGTTCTCGCGAGTCGCGCTGCCGCGCCGGTTGGGACGCCGGCCCACGATGCCGGCCTGTGCAACATGCCGAGTAGTCCGCTGCGCCATCGGCCGATCCTAATCGATTGCTTGCACACGGCGGGCTAGCGCACTACCGTTTTCATAGATGGTACTCTGATTTGTGCGCGGCGCCGCTATCATTCGTACGCGAGGAGGGCAGCTCAGATGGCAAAGCCGCCGTTGTCGATGAAACCGACCGGATGGTTCCAGGTCGCCTGGTCCGAGGAGATCGGCGTCGGGGACGTCCACAAGATGAAGTACTTCGACCAGGAGATGGTCGCCTGGCGGGCCGAATCCGGCCAGCTCACCGTCATGAACGCCTATTGTGAGCACCTCGGTGCGCACCTGGGCTACGGCGGCAAGGTGCTCGGCGAGGTGTTGCAGTGCCCGTTCCACGGCTGGCAGTGGAGCAGTGAGGGCCGCAACGTGTGCATCCCGTATCAGGACCGCCCCAACCGCGGTCGCTGGGTGCGCACCTATCCCGTGGTGGAGCGCAACGCGTCGGTTTACATCTGGCACGACGTCGAGCGCCGCGAGCCGTTCTTCGACGCCCCGGATGTGTTCGCCGCGTTCGGTGATGGCAGCAGCGCGGACGGCTACTACCCGCAGCAGCGGTTGTACCGCGCCGGCCTGGAACTGCATCCGCAGTACGTGCTGGAAAACGGGGTGGACTTCGCGCACTTCAAGTACGTGCACAACACGCCGATCGTGCCGGTCTTCACCCGCCACGACTTCGGTGAGCCGGTGTCCTTCGTCGACTTCACCATCACCTTCGAGGGCGATGACGGGCAGCGGATCGAGGATGTCAACAGTGGTGTCGAGGCGATCAACGGCGGACTGGGTATCGCGGTGACCAAAAGCTGGGGCATGGTCGACAATCGCACCATCTCGGCGATCACGCCAATCGACGACTGCACCTCCGATGTCCGATTCATGGTGTACATCGGCCGGGTGCCGGGCATGGAAGCCGGAGCGGGCCTTGAAAAGGCGCGAGCCAAGGCACAGGAGTTCGGGCGAGAAGTCATCCGGCAGTTCGAGCAGGACATCGAAATCTGGCAGCACCAGCGATATTCGGATCCGCCCGCGCTGGCCACCGACGAGTACGAAGGGTTCACGGCAATTCGCAAGTGGGCCAAGCAATTCTATCCTGACGGTATCGGCGGCAGTGCCGCCGAAGTGTACGCAGCATCCCAGAAAGGCTGAATGGAATGAATGCACCCGCGCGACCGATTCGCGTCTTCCAAGTCGGAAGCGGAAACGTCGGTTCGGAGATGATCAGGCGGATCGCCACCCAGCCCGATCTTGAACTCATTGGCGTGCACTGCTATTCGCCGGATAAGGTCGGCAAGGACACCGGCGAGTTCGCCGGCCTTGGGTCCAACGGAGTGAAGTTCACCGGCAGCATCGATGAGATCATCGCCGGTAAGCCGGACGCGCTGACGTTCCACGGTGTGTTCCCCGACGAGGACCTTTACGTCAAAGTGCTTGAGGCGGGCATCGATATCGTCACCACCGCCGACTGGATCACCGGCTGGCACCGCGACACCAACCACCCGCACCCATCCGGCAAGCTGGTGAGCCAGCTGCTGGCCGAGGCCGCCGAGAAGGGCGGTGCGACCTTCTACGGCACCGGGATGAACCCGGGTCTGAATCAGATCCTCGGAGTAGTTTGCTCGGCCGATGTTGCCGACATCGAAAACGTCACCACGATCGAGTCCGTGGACGTATCGTGCCATCACTCCAAGGACACCTGGATCGAGGTGGGTTATGGCCTGCCGGTTGATGATCCGTCGATTCCGGGCAAGCTGGAGAAGTACACCCGCGTCTTCGCCGACAGCGTGCTGATGATGGCCGACTGCTTCGACGTGAAACTCGACGAGGTCAAGTTCAGCTACGAATTGGGTGCCTGCACGAAAGACGTCGACCTGGGCTGGTACACCCTGCCCAAGGGTTCACTGGGTGGCAACTACATCAAGTACCAGGGCATGGTGGACGGGGTGCCCCTGGTCGAGACGCACCTGGAATGGCAGATGACCCCGCATACCGATCCGCACTGGGATATCAAGGGCTGCTACATCACCCAGATCAAGGGCGACCCGTGCGTCTACAACAAGCACATGATCTTCCCCAAGCCCGGCGTGGACCTGTCCAATCCGGACAACTTCGCGTCGATCGGCATGACCGTGACCGGGATGCCTGCGCTGGCCTCGATCAGGTCGGTAGTGGCGGCGCGGCCGGGGCTGATCACCAGTGCCGACGTTGCGCTGCGCGGGTTCGCCGGGCGATTCAAGAAGTAGCGTCAGCACGCCTCGTCATTACCCAGGAGCCGTTCGGGGTGATGGTAGTCGTTGGTGCGGGCGCCGCGGTCTCATTGCGGCGGCGGGATCCACTCCGTGCGAGCGTTTGCTGATTTCCCTGTCCGCCAACCCGTTCCGGCCAGTTTGTGGTGTGGCTTGCACGCGAACGTCAGATTGGCGATGTCGATGTTGCAGTCGGCGGCGGTGTATGCGCGGATTTCTGCGGATGTGGACGGTAAATCTTTGGGTGCAACGGCAGTTGGAGGATTGCTGCAAGCTCGCCGCGTTCGCGGCCTAGGAGATCGGGCCGCAAGTCTGCGCGTATGCGCCGTAAGTGTCAGCAGAAAGCCGCCCAGGGGTGGTAGATGGTAGCCCCGCGGCCCCATCGCGGAGGCCATCACCGGGTTGCATCGCGACATCGCGCCCGCCACCGACACCGGGCGTGGGCGAGTCGTGAGTAGCCGTCGAGTGCCGAATGCAAGAACACAGCTAGTTGTCGTAGTGCGGCAGGTCGAAGCTCGACGAAGTGTTCAGCATGCGGCCGATCATCAGTTTGTTCAGAATTTTTCCGACAGCGGGCATACTTGTACTTGCGAGAAGTCGTGCTCGCCACTTCATGTGACCGAGAGTCGTCGTGGGGAATGCTGCGGATAGGTTTGTTTTCGCAAGTTTCTGACACTCAGCAACGAATGGTTTCATGTGGTTCTGGTAACGTACGTATGCTTGTGCGTGGTCATTGGATCTATCTATTTCGTGGGCAAGTACGTAAGCCCCGGTTATTGCCAACGTTGTACCCATGCCAGAGGCTGGTGATGCGGAGTATGCGGCGTCCCCGACCAGGCATACTCTACCGCGCGAATACGAAGGTAGATGCACAAGGCTGTATGAATCGAAATAAAGTTCAGAAGCATCCTTCAGCTCCGCGAGAATACGTGGCGTCTCCCAGCCGGTATGCGCAAAGTTTTCGGCAAGAATCTGTTTGTGCTGATTAGTGTCACGATAATTAAATTCAATATATTTAGGAAAGGAGATTAGCACTACGCGGGCCATATCCGATCTGCCGTGCTCATTCTCGGCGCTTTGTAAAATTATGGTGCGCTTGAATGCAGAATGGAACACTCGATGGCGGCTGGGTTTCTCGTAGGGCATTAGGAATGACCCCATGTAAGCCCCGAGCTGCTCTGTGAGGTCTTTTTCGGGTCCGAAAGCCAGGGCGCGGATCCGTGAATGCAGTCCGTCAGCACCGATTACGAGGTCGTAGGTTCCGGTCGTTCCGTCGTTGAACTGAACATGGACATCGTCATCGCCATCGAGGAGGGCCACAACATGCGATGAGAACCGATATTCGATCGTGTTTTTCACGACGTCATAGAGGATATGGGTTAAATCATCCCAGCTTACTTCCAGCTCCCCGCTAAACGCCTCAGAAGGGATTTCCCCTATCTTGCGGCCATGCTTATTTACACAGACAGAATCCCCAAAATTTATGGCCCTCTCTTGTAAGGCATCGAGTATGCCGCACATCTCGGCAAGTTCCATGGATGGCCCACGCAAATCAATGAGATGGCCTCCTGATCGCAACCGGTCGGAACGTTCCACAATGGTTGTAGTATGGCCGAGCCGATGCAGCCAGAATGCCAGTGTCATGGCGGCGATACCGCCTCCATTGATGAGGATGTTTTTCTGCGTCACCGTCTCTTATCTTTCTGGTTCGTCGAGAGGCCACCGGTGTGGCATATGAAAAAAGCAATACTCGGTACGCTGTAACAAAATCACCGCGATACAGTGGAGTTGTTTTCTTAGTTCTTGGGGGGTCTGTAACATCCACCGTTTTCAGACAGCCGGGGACGTTTCTGTCAGTATGTTATGTGTTCTCGAGAATGGTGCGACCGCAACGGTCTCCGATCATCATAGCGGGGGCGTTGGTGTTTCCCGAGGTGATGGTGGGCATGACTGCGGCGCTGGCTATGCGTAGGCCGGTGACCCCGTGAATGCGTAGCTGGGGATCAACGACGGCGTGTTTGTCGATCCCCATGCGACAGGTGCCAACAGGGTGGAAGTTGGACGTGGTGTAGGTGCGCAATGCTGCGAGGAGTTCACCGCGGGTTGTGATCTTCGCTGACGGAACACCGCTTTTGCGGCTCAGCCAAGGTTGTAGACATTTTGCGTTGATGAGTTCGCGCGCCATTTCGTACGCTTCAAGAGATGCCTCCACATCCTCACTTGCCTGCAAGAAGTTGGGCTGAACGACAGGTGGTGTGCGCGGGTCGCTCGATCTCAACTCCACGAATCCTCGGCTGGCTGGGTGTAGGTTTATCCCGCCGATTGTCATTGAATTGGCAGGGAATGGCGCGTAGGTCTGCCGATTTCCGTAGAACTGAAACTGGAACCGGGGTGTCGTGGATGGTTCGGCGCCAGAGAAGATACTGGCCAACATAGTGACCCCTTTCTCCGCAGGAAGGGGCTGGCGCAGCGGTCGGGCAATTAGGGAGATCAGATGGTCCTGTAGGTTTGCCCCAACTCCCGGCAGATCGGCGACCACAGCTATGCCATGCTTTTCCAAATCTGCCGCCGGCCCCAGGCCGGACAGGTGCAACAATTTCACCGTGTTGACTGTCCCGGCGCAGACAATGACCTCCCGGTCGGCATAAAAGCTGATTTCTCGACTGTCCCTGTCGACCACGACCCGCTCGACGGCGTTGTCCGGATTGAACTCCAGCCGGACGACATCCGCGTTTGTCAGGACCGTCAGTCGCGGATCGCTGAGATATGGCCCCACGAAGGACGTGAACGCGTCCTGCCGGACGCCGTCAACGATGTTGAACTGCGTGTAGCCGACTCCCAGTTGTCTTGCGCCGTTGTAATCGGGGTTGAAGGGGTGACCAAGATCAACCCCGGCCTGCACCGCACCGTGCGAGAGTGCAATACGGCGCGACAATTCATCTGATGGTCTGATCGGCCCTGTCAACGCGTCAAACGAGGCTTGCACGCTAGCGCAGTCCCAGCCCGCGCACCCTTGCTCTGACCACGAGTTGTAGTCCGCGGCATTTCCTTGGACCCACACCATCCCATTGATAGAGCTGGTCCCGCCTTCCAGTTTCCCGCAGGTAAATGCCATGGTTCTGCCCAGCAGAGCGGGTTGTGGTTCGGATTCGAACGGCCAGATAAGCGAGGATCCTGGCCTGCGTAACTTTGGCGGATCGTCAAAGTTACGCACGTCGGGCCGGGCATTCGATGCGCCTGCTTCAATCAAAAGCACCGTCGCTTCCGAATCGGCCAAAAGCCGAGCCGCCAGCGTGCATCCTGCCGAACCCGCTCCGACGATTACGTAGTCATAGCGGGCCACACCGCTGGCCCTCCTTAACGCACTCAGTGCCGCAGCCGAGACGCCGAACAGCGCGAGCAGTGCACGCCGCGACAACATCCCCTTGCCTTCCAGCACTTCCGACACCCTAGCTCCGCCTGCAGGCCTGATACGGCCAACGTCCACCAGCTGTGATCACCGCATCCTCCCCGGCATGCGTTGACTGCAGGCTGCGCTCCATTCTCGTGTCATATGAGACATCACTATTACATTGTATGAGACGATTATGTCTCATACAATGTAATAGGTCTGCTAATGGATGGCCGGTGAGGGTTGTGCGCCCAGATAGCTGTTCGGCGTCCTTTGCTCGGCGGCGAGCTTCGGCGTAACTAATCCGCAGGCAATCGGCAATGACCTTGGAATCGGGCCACCCATGGCGGCCGGCTCCTCCATGGGCAAGCTCGCAATGACGTCGTGGCTTGACGCAATCTGTCGTCGGCGTGAGGCTTCCATCCGTTCGAGCGCTCGCAGCCGGACGGTGGGGCCCAATGCATCGAAGTTCAGGGCGGCGGACACCTGCGCCCGAAGCCAATCGAATACATGTTCGAATTGTGTCGGCGTTTATCGGACCGAGCGATGGCAGAGGCGCAGCTTGTCGACAAAGGCCCAACTGTGGACAAAGGCCACCCGACCGCCCGTCTAGGGTGAACGCCATGCGGGTAGGAGTGCTGGGAGCCAAGGGCAAGGTCGGGACGGCGATGGTGGCGGGCGTGCAGGCCGCCGACGATCTGACCTTGTCGGCCGAAGTGGACGCCGGCGACCCGATGAGCCTGTTGACCGACGGCAACACCGAGGTCGTCATCGACTTCACTCACCCAGATGTGGTGATGGGCAACCTAGAGTTCCTGATCGGCAACGGAATTCACGCCGTGGTGGGCACGACGGGCTTCACCGCCGAGCGGCTACAGCAGGTCGAGGCGTGGCTGGCCGACAGCGCAGGCACGTCGGTGCTGATCGCGCCGAACTTCGCGATCGGTGCGGTGCTGTCAATGCATTTCGCGAAGCAGGCGGCACCCTTCTTCGACTCCGCCGAGGTAGTCGAACTGCATCATCCACACAAGGCCGACGCACCGTCGGGCACCGCAACTCGCACCGCCAAGCTGATCGCCGAATCCCGAAAAGGCATGCCGCCCAATCCCGATGCCACCAGCACCGGCCTGCCCGGTGCGCGCGGCGCCGACGTCGACGGGATACCCGTGCACTCGGTGCGGTTGGCCGGGCTGGTCGCCCACCAGGAGGTGCTGTTCGGCACCGAGGGGGAGACACTCACCATCCGCCACGACAGCCTGGACCGTACGTCGTTCGTGCCGGGCGTGCTGCTGGCGGTGCGCCGCATTCGGGACCACCCCGGGCTGACCGTGGGGCTCGAGCCCCTGCTCAACCTGCAATGAACAGGTCGCTGCGCGCGCAATTGCTGATCGCGTTCCTGTGCGCGGCGATGTTGCTGTACTTCGTGCTACTGGGCCGGTTGGCGGTCGTGATGATCGCGTCGGGGCGCGTCGCCGCCGTTGGTCTTGGGCTGGCGGTGTTGATCATGCCGGTGATCGGGCTGTGGGCGATGATTACCACGCTGCGGGCCGGATTTGCGCACCAGAAGCTGGCACGCCTGATCGCCGAGCAGGGAATGGAACTCGACACCAGCACGCTGCCGCGGCGGCCGTCGGGTCGCATCCAGCGTGACGCGGCCGACGAGTTGTTCGCCACCGTGCGCACCGAAGTGCAAGCCGACCCCGACGACTGGCGGCATTGGTATCGGCTGGCCCGGGCCTACGACTATGCGGGGGACCGCCGCCGCGCCCGGGAAGCCATGAAGACGGCGGTCGAGTTGGAGGCACGCCCGTGAGCAAGACGCTGTTGATCGTCCATCACACGCCCTCGCCGCACTGCCAGGAGCTGTTCGAGGCGGTGGTGGCCGGGGCCACCGCCCCCGAGATCGAGGGTGTGGAAGTCTTGCGTCGGCCGGCGCTGACCGTGTCGCCCGTCGAGATGCTGGAGGCCGACGGTTATCTGCTCGGCACGCCGGCGAATCTCGGCTACATTTCGGGCGCGCTGAAGCACGCATTCGATTGCGCCTACTACCAATTGCTCGATTCGACTCAGGGGCGCCCGTTCGGTTTGTACCTGCATGGAAACGAGGGCACCGAGGGTGCAGAGCGGGCGGTCGCCGGCATCGCAAACGGTTTAGGGTGGGTGAAATCCGCTGATACCGTTTCGGTTTCAGGAAAGCCGAGCAAGGCTGACGTCGAGGCGTGCTGGAACCTCGGTGCGACAATCGCAGCTCAGCTGATGGAATGAAAACTGCTTAGGGAGAACGTGTTTCACCAACTTATCTGAAGCTTTCTGGCGCGCCGGGCGTGGAGAACAGCGATCTCGGGGTGGCCTGCGGCAACGTGGTGTGGTCGACACTATTCATTGTGCGGACAAAGGCCGAACCCACTTCAGGGCGAGCGATTGCTTCCGAGATGGGCCGCGAGGCGTCGGGACGAGCCGCGAGCGTGGTCGGGTCCGCCATTTGGAATGGCTCGCGGAGGATGTCAACGTTTGGGCCGTCAAATGGGGTCGCAGCTGGTTCGGTGCCGACCGCAGTGAGTTGACTCTGGTGGTACTTGCTGGGCGCCCGGGACACCAACTTCGGCGGCCATGTTGAGTTCGAGCCGGTACCGTCAGCGCTTTTTGGGATGCCCTTGCTCGCGTACTCATCGTCGGGCGGAATCGGAACATCGGACCAGGGCTGGGCACCGGTTTTGCCGCCGTCGTTGGCGGGTGCCGTGGTCGCCTGGGTCGGTGCCGGCACCGCTCCCGTCGCCTGCTCGAGGTACTGCCGCCACGCCTGAAGATGACTGAACAGCTGCTGGGCGTAGTCGCCCGGCGCCGGTGACACCGTAGGCGTGGGCGGCCCCATCGGCGTGGATGGAATTGGTGGCATGACCGGCATTGGCGGCAGGAACTGCATGAACGGCCCCATGGGCGGAATGAACTGTCCTCCCGCCGGGGCGGTGGGCAGCACCGGCGGCCCGGTCAGGAATGGTGACCCGGCCGCCATTGCCGCCCACTGCTCGAGAAGCTGTCGCCAATTCTGCAGATAGCAGAGCAACTGCTGGTTGTAATCCGTTGTAGGCATGTTCATTTGATGACCTCCAGCTAGTGCGGGATGGGGGGCGAAGGGGTGCCGAACGACACCGCGGCCGGTGTATCCAGCGGATGCGGCAGCGACTGTTCGCTGAGTTTCGAGTCGACCGTGCGGAGCGCGCGGGTGTCGGCCGGCTCACGGTTTTCGATGTCGAACACGTAGCAGTAGTCGCCTGCCGGTGTCGGCATCCGAATCGGACTCGACATACCTTGATCGAGGAAGCCGTAGGGGAACTCCCAGTCGAGCGCCGGGGTCTTCTCTCGGCGATCGAGACCACCCGACTCGACCCAAATATAGTGGTCGAGAATGGCATTGACGGCATGCCGTCCCGATTCGCACGCTGACTCCATCGACGTCACCCGAGTGAATGTCTTGTTCCACGTGCCCGCGAAGACCACCGAATTGTTGTGCACCTGATAGCCGCCATGACGAGCCTGCCAGACATTTTGCTGCTCAAGATCTTCCAGCCACACGTCCTCTGGCGGTGTTGTCGTATAGGACGTTCCGTGCGGGTTCCACGGATCGCTGCCGGGCCGATTGTCCCAGTCTCCGACAATGGGAACCAGGTACGGTGACTCGTTGCGAACCACGCGGCCCTGGCCCTGCCCGGGTCCGGTAGCCATGACCAGGCCCCGGTCGAGCGCGTACCACACCGGCCACGGCATGACCTCTTCCGCGGCGGATCCCGCGTTGCTCGTGAGCGCGGAAATGATCTGGTGCCACACCTCTGCGGCGATTTCGTCGGCTGTGCAGTCGCGAGCCGCCTTTCCCCGGCCGAACTCATCGAGCAAGTGACCGGAAGGGGTGTTGAAATCCCCGATGTCGACCGAGAGCACCGAGGTGCAGCCGTCGAGGTCCAGTATCGGTCGCTTCTCCCACAATCCAGACTGGTTGATCGAGGACAGCGCCCACTGAGTGCCGGTGAGCAATATGTGTCCTCGGAGCAGCTGAAATTCCGTGTCGAAGTAGTACTGGATGCCGCACAGCGTTTGGAACCGATCCCATGGCACCCGTCCCATCTCATCCATCGAGTAGGGATTCCGCCGCCGCTGAGGCCGGGTCTTTTCGGGTTGCAGGGGGCCGTCCGGCGGGGGAGCGATGGTGGTGAAGCCGTTCAGCCTGGCCACGGTTCCGCCGGTGCCCGCCGCGCGCAACGCGCTGGTGATGTATTCGGCTCCCGGGGCGTCGACTGCGACGACCGTGTAGTCCGAACTCACCCGGGTACCATCCGCCAACGTGATCTGCGCGCGGGGCCGCAGATGGGCCGGCTGAGTCGGGTCGAAGACCGGAGGGTCAAGGCGAGCCGCCGCGTTCTGGACGAAGCGGACGCCGAGTGCGACGAGGTGGCGATACCAGTGGTCTAACCACGACTCGGTGGTGGGACCGTTGAGCACTCCGTCGGCCTTGTTGTCGCGGCGGTCCATATTCAGGTACAGCTGTAGATAGGTGCTCATGTTGGTCCGCGCGTCGCCCCAGATCGAATCGAGAGCAACCAGGATTCTTGGCATTTGGCGCAACAGCTTGTCGCAAGTCGGTGAATAGGCGTAGCGGTTCATCCCTGTCTTGCGGTCGTGGCCGACCAGATAGTCGTAGGCGGACAGGTTCTGCAAATCCTGTGCGCGACGCAAAGGGCTGGAGGACAGGTAGCAGAGCAGCCTAGTCAGGTAGGTCGCGACGTCGCTGGCAGTGAAGCCCAATGTTGCGAGTTCGCTGAGGATTCCGAGAAACTCGGCGGGGCTGCGTGGGAGTTCGCTGGGAAAGACGAGGGACGGCTGACCGTGCACCGTGACGCCCTTGGTGACTACCCGCCGGACGTTGTCGTACACAGTGCGCGACGTTGGTGTCCAGCTGGCCGTACCGCCGGCCGTGTGCGTCAGCTGGTAGACCGGGATGCGCTGGAACAGATCCCAGATATGTAGGTAGAACGCGGGGAAGAAGCGAAAGCCGTGTTCACCCGGAACCGGTCGTCGGGGCTCACGCGGCCGGCCCCGCCGGCCCGGGAAGGGCCGCAGTTCGGCTTGGCTCCCGTCGTGTGTGCCCACCGTCGAATACTGAGAGGCCGCGAGGCCGCCGAGTTTGACGGGCGGGTAGGTGCCTGCCGGCTCGGATCCCAGCCCGTTGCGTTCATCCCGTCGCAACTCGTACACCGTGACGACGAAACCACGCTCCGCGAGTTCGTGCGCGGCGGTGAGGCCGGCGATGCCGGCGCCGAGCACCGCCACCGCGGGACGTCGTTCGCGGGATGCCGGCGTCGTGATGCGCCCGGTCATGGCGCCCCCGCCCGCAGTTCGGACAGCAGTGCGGGCTGTGAGGAGGCGCGGACCGCGGCGTGGACATACGCCAGCAGCGAGTTGTGAGCGCATTGGACGTCGTCGAGCGACCCGTGGACGCTCAGCGTGCCCGTCTCGACGGCCTCGCTGAGCCCCACTTTCGCATCGAGCAGGTCAAGGATCGTGGCTCGCGAGGTGACGATCCGGGCACCGGCCGTCGGAGCCGCACCGTCCGATACCTGCAGTCGACCACCGCCGCGAAGCGAAAACACCTCGTCGTCGACGTCGAGTTCGACCACCATCGGACCGAGCGTGGCGACGATCAATCGGTAACTGTCGGGCACCTCGTGCTCCAGGTGCTCGGCCGAGCGTCGCAATAGCGACGAAATGTTTTCAGCCATAGAGGAACTCGAATACACCAGTTCCGGCGAAGTCGAAGTCTTCGCCGTTGATTTTGCCGCATGCGCTTGTGGTGCCGCCCGTTTCGCAAAGCACAGTCGAACGGTCGAGGTATATCTCGCTCGGCTGTGCAAGGCGGGCATAAGAATGCGAGCGGAACTCGGCACGCACCCGGTCGCCTGCCCGTGTCGCGGTGATATCCGTCCGTTCCGGCGCGCCCGGTACCTCGCCGTCCAGCAGCAGCCGCATCGGGGGCGGCAAGGTGCAGTCGGCCGCTCGGGCAAGCCGACCCTCCGAGCGCGTCCGCACCGACGCGTGCCGGAATATCGCGGCGGGCTCGTCGTGGTGCCAGACGTAGAGCGCTTGGGACAGACAGCGTTGCCGGCTTCGGTCGGTCGTCTGCATGAATACCATCGACCACGGGTTGGCGGGTTCGGTGGGCAAGATTGTGCCCCATGTCCAGCCGAAGTCGTCGCCCCACCGGAACCGGCCCCAGTTGTGGTCGTGATAGGCGAGGTCGTCTTCCATCCGGTGTTCACGGCCGCCGATACATACCCATCCGTTGGCGCGCAGCCGCGGTACGAACAGCCAGTTGATCCGGCCGTCCCCCAGCGGTTGATTGCGGACCACGAACGGCCGGCTCGCCGAGGTGAAATGCAATGTACCCCGGATGTTTTTGTCCGGCAGGTCGATTGTGATGCGGTAGCCGTCGGGCAGCACGGTCATCCGGCTGGCGCCGATGGTCAGTTCACCCAGATCGGCCGAGACGTTCAAGGCGCGCCCGTCGAACCGCTCGATAGCGCCGGTCCAATCCTCGTTGTGAGCGATCACGATGACGCGTGGCGCGAGCCGGACTTCGTCGGCGCCGACCGCTTCGTTGTTGAAGCTGAAGTTGATCAGAAGCCGGGTGTCACGTCCGTGGACCACGAAGTGCTGCCACTCCTTGTACCCCGCCGGTCTGGTCATGGCCAGCACCGGGGCGCGGACGAAGTCGCTGCGTGCCAGCAGCGCGGTCATCGCAGCCACCGCGTGATCGGTTCGGCGGGTATCGCGGCTGTTGGATTCTGCTGTGCCGTAGTTGAATTGGAGAGGCGTTCGATCGCCGCGCCGACGCTTGCAAGCCCCAGCAAGGCGTGCACGAAGTCATCTGGCGCGCGGCCGGCTCCGACTCGGCGGTTGTCGTCGGCGAGGTTGTGAACCATCCGGGCCGCGCCGGCCAGGCCGACCAGGTAGCCGATGAAATTGCTCTGATCGGCGAGCGCTTCGCGAGGATCGGTGAGCGTCATGCGAACCCCTCGGGCCGCAAGCGAGCGAGGATCGAGTCTTCGAGGCCGTGTCCGATGACAGCGTCGGCCAGCAGCTCCGCCCAGGCGTCGGGGGCGGAGTTAGGCGTGGCGGGGCCGTCGAGAACGTTGAGGCTCACCATCTCCCAGACGCGCCGGAGGTTCTCTACCGCTTCGGAGTCGACCAAGGCGTCGCGCAGCCGCGCCCCGCGGGGAGTGCTCGCGTAGCGGCGGCCCTCGGCAACGAGTAGGTCGTGCAGCCCTCTCGCGGCCGTGGGGTTGCCCAGGACCGCGCGGCGCGCGCCAACAAGCAAATCGAACGCGGTCCGCTCGGTCCCGCTAGCGTCGTCCGGCGGGGCCGGGCGCAACTGCGGGGTCTCCCGGTCGATGACGTCGAGAGTGAGCTCGCGGATCCGCTCGAGTTCCGCCAGCATGCCAAGCAAGGTTTCGGGGTTCATCGGGTCCGCCCGTGTACGTAGTCCACGAGGTCGGCCAGCATGTCTCGATGGCGGCTGGGTGGGAACCAGTCGAGACTGGCGAGCGCCGCGGCTGCCTTCTGGGCATGCCCGGCGGCGATATTCCGCGCGTGCTCGAGCGAACCGACGTCGTGCATCAATTCGTAGAGCCATTGAATGTCGTTGAGGTTCTTGCACTCCGAGGGGTGGTGTCCCTGCAGCCGAGCCTGGATTTCAGCCCGCCCCGACTGGGACAATTGCCCGCAGGTGGTGAGGCGATCCAGCAGTTCGATCAGCTCCAACTCGCCGTCGGGGCCGGGCCGCCGCTTGGCCAGAATCTGTACGGCGCGTTCCTGGTCCTTCGATTCGGCACATCGCAAGGTGTGCAACAGCATCAGGGTTCGTTTGCCCTCCCAGAGGTCGCCGCCGATCTCCTTGCCATACTCCTGCGGATCGGCCCGCAAGTTCAGCAGGTCGTCGGTGATCTGGAAGGCCGCTCCGAGATGCCGGCCGAGTGACTCGAGGGGAGCCATTCGCTCGGGTGCGGCCCCGGATGCGATCGCGCCGGCCTGTAGCGGTGTGATGAACGTGTACCAGCTGGTCTTGAGTTCCACCATCTTGAGGTAGTCGGCGTCGTTGAGCCGCCAGGCGTTGGATCGGACCCAATCGAGTTCCAGCGCCTGGCCGTCGACGGTCAGCCGGGTCATCTTGGCGATGGCTCGTAGGATGCGCAGCGCAGGTCCGAGCCCGACTCGCTCGACATTGTCAAGCAGCGGTTGCAGCGAGAGCGACAGCATCGCGTCACCGACGTTGACGGCGATCGGCACGCCGTGGTCGATGTGCAGTGTGGGTTTGCCACGCCGCCACCATGATTCGTCTTCGATGTCGTCGTGGATGAGAAACGCGTTGTGGTAGAGCTCGAGCGTCGCAGCTGTCGGCAGGACTGCCTCCAGGTGGCCTCCGAGTCCGAGGCACGCCGCGATGCTCAGTGCCGGCCGCAGCGCCTTCCCGCCGCGCAGCGGGTAGTCGAGGATCAGATCGTAGAGGCTGTTCGACCCACGTTCGTCCGGACCGTACAGCCGCTCGATCTCGCTGTCGCAGGCGTCCTTGCACAGTGCGAGATAGTCGTCGAGCGCGTTCACCGCGATCGGGCCTGCGCGCGCGCCAGGCAACGTCGACGTCATTACGGAACGCGGATAACGACGAGCCCGCGTCGATCCTTCACCCTTGTCACGTACCTGATGCGGACCCGTAGGTTTATGTTGTTCCCGGTCGCACCGACGACCTCCAGGCTGGGAAGAACGCTGACGGCGAGGTCCACGGCCTCTTCACCTGGCGAGGCGCCCGCCGCGCCGCCGTGTGCTATTCGTTGGCGCCGTCCGAGCAGCCACCCTCGGACGTCGAGGGCGGTTATGGGTGCGAGGGTATTGACGCGGTGCAGCGAGTTGATGTTCGCCGGAGGCAACAGCACATCGGTGCCGGAATTCCCGGTCGCGATAGTGCTTCCGGCGAGGTAGTGCAGCCCAAAGGTGTCCGTCACGAGACACGACGGAGCCCGGTAGCCCCCATTTTCGACCTTCGCGCGAGCCTCGATCAGCCCAGTCAGAAGCTGCTGAGTCGTTGGCCACCAGGGGATGTGCACCGTCGTCGCCAGTGTCATGGCCGGATAGAGTGCCGGGAACACCGCAGCATCTACTTTCGCGGCGAGCTTGACGGTGGCGGCGTTCACCAGCTCGAGCACCTCGTCGGGCGTCGGTGCGACGGCTTGGGCCAGCGACACGATGAAGTCAACGTGTTCCAGCTGAAGCGGCACATTGGCAAGCGTGGTCAAGCTGTCGTTGGGCACCATCGTCTGGCTGGGATCACCAGTGTCCCAATGCGGGAAGGCCTGCCAGGCAACGCTGCAATGCGCGAACGTGTCTTTGACCGCCTGGTTGGCCAGAGCCAACCGCTCCGCACTCATGTACATGGCTGCCGCTCCTCGAGGGCCCCCGACTGTCGGTACAAATCATGAGACAAATTCGGCACGTGCGCAATTACTTCGCCGAAGTTGTCGAAGTGGAGTAGTGCACTACTTGTTCAACAGCGCTATCTCTTGACCGGGGGTCATCTCACCGCGTGCCACCGCGTCGCAGTGCGCGAGGTGCAGCGGTGCTACAGGATCCTCGGGCAGTAGCTCGCGGCATCGTTCGAAAGCGGCGCGCGCCCCGCCGACGTCGCCCGCGTCGAACAGCGCGAAGGCCTCGTCGAATGCGGGTTGCGCCGCGCGTTTCACCTCGCGAAGTGACGCCGAATCCTCGTCGTACACTTCATAAATCGTGACCGGTCGGCGTCGGTTGACCACCATGACGCGCTCCATGCGACGGACGTCGAACTGCTCGGATTCAGCGAGGCGCTGATAGGTGCGATCGGAGATAAGCAAGGCGGAGCCGTAGCGTTTGTTGGTGCTCTCGATACGCGCGGCCAGGTTCACCGCGTCGCCGATGATGGTGAGCACCATGCGGTTTACGCCACCGACGAGCCCAACTCCCACCGCCCCGGTATTGATGCCGATGCCCGCCCGCAGCTCCTCGGAGCCCAGCGCCTTACGTTCCCGGTTGTGCTCGGCCAAGGAGCGCAGCATGGCCAACCCCGCCCGGACGGCGTCGGACGGGGACTCGAAGACGGCGACGATTTCGTCGCCGCGTACGTCTTGAATCATGCCGTTGTAGCTGATGATTGGGAGCTCGACGGCCCGCAGAAAGCCCATCGCCAAATTGCCCGCTTCGCCGACGTTCATGTCTTCGATCATGGTCGTATAGCCCCGGATATCGCTGATGAGCACCGTCATCTCACGCTCGACCCGGTAGCCGCTGCGGACCCGGCGAAGGTCGTCGATGTCGAGGATGCGCAGCAGTTCGTTGGGCACAAATCTCGACTGCACATCCATCAGGGACTGCCGGTACTCGTCGGCGGCCCGTAGTCGTGCTTCGAGCTGGAAGTTCCATAGCGGCGCGGCAGCCTGGGCGCACAAGAATGCGACCGCCTGCTCGTGGTCGGCGACGAAGTTGCTACCGGGCTCGCCATGCTCGGCATAAACCACGCCGATTGTTCTGTCCTGCACCATTATCGGAACGACGAGTATGGACGGCCTTGATGCCTGAATTTGCTGCTGCTGCTGACGCCGTCCCGGTGACCGGCCGCCCGTCGGGGCGGCGGCGTCGGCCGCGACGATCAGCGGGGAGCCCGCGTCCATTGCGCGGCGCACGATATTGGTGTCATAAGACACCTCGGTCCACGGCCCGTCCACAATCGAAATGTCGCCGTGATCGTTGACTGCGCGCACCGACAGATTCCCCGCTTCACCGGTGAGGAACAGGACGCGGCTCGCGCCCGTCGTGTCCGCGACCGAGCCCAGAATGATGTTGGCCAAGCCGTCCGGCGTTCGCGCGCCCGATAGCGCGTGCAGCAGTTGATGCGCGCCGACCGGGTCGATCCCAGCCGAACCCGTGAGATCGCGTCGCAGTAGCCAGGGGTGTTCCCGCGCGAGCCAGTCGGCGCGCACCGCGAAACCCAGATTCAGCCAGTGCTGGTACGCCGACCGCAGCATGTGTTCACGAAGCGTCGTGCGCCCGGTGTCGGCGTAGAGGGCGGCGGCTTCCTCGTGGGCGCGCGCACTGATCGTTGGGAGCTGGTTTCTCTCGGCGAGCTCGATCGCTTGGTGAAGGTAGCGCTCCGCTTTGGCATGTTGCCCGCGTGCTCGCTCCCACGACCCCTGGATCAGGGCATGCGGTGCCGCGTAGTTTTCCGGTGCGCCCGCCGCCCACTTGCGGTGCAACGCCAGGGTCTGGCGGACAAAGTGGGCTGTCGAAGAGTCTCGCGGCGCGCACTGGATCATGCTCAGCGCGCCGACCAGATAGACAAGTTGTGATGCCGTGGTGCCGGCCAGCCCGCCGAGATACTCGATTGCTGCCGGCGTGGCCGCGGCCGCCCCGGCGTGGTCGCCACACCAGAAGTGCAGGCCCTGCTTCATGGCTGCAGCGACGCCCAGGGCCACCTCGTCGCCCTCGAGACGGGCCGCCGGCAGCACGTCTCGCTCGTCGTAACCACTCTCGCCGGCGAGCAGGAAGGGATCGGCGCTGCGGCCCATCAAATTGAGGCAAAGCTGCTGCATCGCCTGGCAAAGGGCGCTGGGCACGGGCTGGGAACGGAACTGCGGGATCAGCGAGCTGGCCAGCGCATCGATCTCCGCGAGCGGACGGCCGGCCCAGAATGACTGGGCTAGCAGGACCGCGACCAGGTAGGCGGCATACTCCTGGTCGCCTTGATCGAGTGCCTCCTCGGCGCTGTCGCGAAGCTCGCCCAACCCGTCGCGGATCGGTTGCCTCCAGTGGCGGATGTAGTCCAGGTGCATGAACACCGTTTGTGGCCGGGTCTCCCGGAATTCCGGGCGCTCGGCAAGCTGCATGGCTACCTCGCCGAAGCGCTGACCGCCCGCGTAGTCACCGACCAGCACGAGGACAATCCCGTACGCGGCCATGACCAGCGGCGAGGACGGTGTGTGGCCGTACGCCAAGGTCAGATTGAGTTGCTTTCGGACCAGCAAGGGCAGGAGGTTCGGCCGGACGAGCACCGCCATGCTGCACAGTTCGACAAGAATCCGGTGCAGCGCGATGAATCCCTGGTCATCGCAGTGCGGTAGCCGCAGCAGCCGCTCGGTGCTCCAGCCACGCATCGTCAGCCTCATCCGGACGATTGCGTTGCCCATCCGTGGCTTGCCCGCGTCGCTTGGCACCTTTTCGCCGAACTCGTCGAGCGTCTTCCGCCCGATCTCGAGCGCCTCCTGCAGTCGGTTCTCTGCGACGCGCCCCTTGAGCCGCAGGTATGCGAGTCGCGCGCGGTCCGCGGGCTCGCGCAAGATCTTCTCGGCCTCGTCGAGTAGCGCATTGAGCGCTGTCACATCACCGACCAGCAATGCCGCGTCGGCGGCGTCGAGTTGCAGCTCCCGGGTCAGCGCGAAGTGTGCGGCCCAACGTTGCTCACCGAGCAGGTCCAAAGCGCTCCGGCAGTACCCGAAGGCCAACGGGAACGAGGCCTGCGCTCGAGCCTTCCGCGCGGCCCGCCGCACTACCTCGACGAACCGGGTGCGCTCTACGTCGTCGGCCAGCCCGAGGCCACCGATGCCGACGTGGCGCGCGGCTTCGAACACCCGAGCGTCGCCAAGCGTGACCAGCCGTCGGCCGAGGCGCAGGTGAATGGCGCGCATGTCGTCGGCGGACAGCGCCGCGCGCGCCGTTTCAGCCACGCGGTCGTGGCTGAACCGATAGCGGGCGTCGCGGCTGATCGCGTTGGTGATCCGCTGGCCGCCGCCGTCGAGGGCCTCGATCAGCCGAAGCTCGAGGCAAGCCCAGAGCGCTTGGGCCACGACGTCGGGCGACCGCGCGGCCGCTTCCGTGGCGTCGTCGAGGTCGAACTCACCACCGATGCATGACAGCGAACTCAACACTTCCCGGTCGCCGGTGCGAAGTTGGTCGAGGTACCGGCCGAGGAACTCGGCTGCCGTCGCGGAGACCTCGATCGACGTGAGCACGCGCAGGTCCCAGCTCGGGTGGCCACCGGGGCCGACCGCGATGAGCGCGCCTTCGCGTTGGGCGCGGTACAGCAGCTGACGGACCTGCAGCGGATTGCCTCCGGTGCGATGGTGGAACTCGGCGGCCACATCGCTCAGCTCCACGCTCTGGCCGCACACGTCGGCGAGCAGCTCCTCGACATCTTCGGGCGCCAGCGGTTCGAGCGCAATGGTGTTGAGGTTCTCCGATTTAATGCCCGCCAAGTCCGGATCGAATTCGCCCGCGCGGTGCGCACCGATGACTAAGACGTTGCGAAGCGACACCGTCAACAGTTCGGACAACAGCAGCAGCGTGTCTCGATCTGCCCACTGCAAGTCATCAATCGCCAGCACCACCGGGCGGTAGGACGCGGTGGTCGACACCAGTCGGATGGCCGCGCGGTGCAGGCGACGGCGAGCATCCGCCGCATCGAGGTCGGCATCATCCGAGGATTCGCCCAGCACCTGCGCCAGTTCGGGCACGAGCTCGCAGAGGACACCGGCGAACCCCGACGTCTCGCCGACGAGATCGGCACGCCAACTGTCGCGCTCGGCCGCACCGGTGGCCTCCATGGTGCGGACCAGCGAGCTAAGTGCGTCCGCCAATGCTGAGTAGGGCGCCGGTGCGCCGTCCCGGCACCTGCCGTAGGCGAATATGCAGTTGCGGCGGGAGACCTCGACGCCGAAGGCCTGCGTGAGTGTCGACTTGCCTACTCCTGGAGCCCCGCTGAGCAGGACGCATCCTCCGCTGACCCGTCCGGCCGTTTCTACTGCGGTTCGGAGTTCGGTGAGCTCGTGGCGTCGGTCGACCACGCGGCCGTCGAGGTCGAGCACCGGAGTTGTCACGGCGCAGGGCACACCATGGCGGGCGCCGTCCCGCAGACGGCGCTGCAAGGGGATCGCAAGCCGAGGCGCATGTGCACTCCCCTCCAAGGGAAATGTCCACCCACCGCAGTGACGGTCCCCCCGCTACGGGACTGTGTAGCTCCGATCTGCAGGTAGTAGAGGAGCATAGCCCAAACGCCGGACACAGTGCGAGATTTCGACGGTCAAGCAGATCGGTGGGCAGGCGGGTATGCACGAATAGTGATGACCTGGTCGTCGCGACGCGGTCGGGCTAAGTGTGAGTCGGTTTGAATGCATCCGCGGGCTGGGCCACGGCCAGTGCGGAGCTGGTGCCGATCGGGCCGTGGCAGTCGAACAGGGTCGCCGCGCCGGTGGCGACCCCTGCTGTGCCGTAGTGGCTTTGAGCGGCCAACCCGACAAATTCACCATCGGGCAGTCGGCTCGCGGTAACGGTGTAGTCGGCATTGATGTAGCGCAATCCGCCTGTGCCCCAATGGGTGAGCGAACTCGTGATGTCACCGACGAAGGCCAGGCGAGTAAACGGCGTCAACGGGTAGCCTTGCACCATCGGGCGAAACACCCGCGCCCAGGCGAACTTCTGGGGGTGGGATTGCTCCCACTCGCCCGCCGCGATGCCGGGACTGCCTTCGAACGTGGCCCCGTACCCCCAAATGAGGAACGGCATGTCGGTAGGAAAACCGTCGTAGGACGTCGGCAGCGCCGGCATCTGGACCGGATAGGACCACACTTGGCCCTCGGGATGATCGCCGCGACGCAGGAACAGCGCACTAGCGCGGGCGACGACCGTGCCGCGCTGAATCAGGGCGGCATCGACCAGCTTGATGCGGCGGCCTTCGCGTTGTATCGAAGTCTGAATCTGCACCGGTCGCAGCAGCACTGGCCGCAGCAGGTCGACGGTAAGCCGGGCAGGCTGAAAGTCGGCATCGATGCCCGATTGTTCTATGCCCCAACCCAACAAACCTCCGACGATCTGGCCGCCCATTGCCGCGCCCCACGGCCCCTGTGTCAGCGGAGCCGGAACATAGGAGTCGCCGACGGCGGCGAAAAACGCCTCGGGCATGATGGCGGAATCCTCGATCGTCACCGCTATCACGATAGGACACGCCAATAGTAAGGACCGGGCATGCCTGAAGTGATCGAAATTCCACGCGGCCACAACCCGTTCTCGACGACGGGCGTGACCCGCGACCCCGACGGCATCCTGCGTTACGAGGACCTGCCTGCCACGCTGCTGGACATGCTGGCCGAGCAGGTCGAGCGCCGTCCCGCTAGCGAGGCCGTGGTCGAAGTCGGTGCCGGCCGACTGACCTACCGGCAGTTGTGGGACCGCGCTGCGCGGGTCGCCGGCGGGCTGCGGGCGGCCGGTCTGCAACCCGGTGACCGGGTGGCGGTGCGCTATCCCGCGGGTATCAATTGGGTGTTGGCGTTTTGGGGAACGGTGATGGCCGGCGGCATTGCGGTGGCGGTCAATACGCGCTCGGCGCAGCCCGAAATCGAGTTCGTGCTGTCCGACGCGGGTGCGCGAGTGGATCTGTCTGCGGACACACCGCTGCCCGACGGCCTACCCTATGTGGCCGAAGGACTCACGCCGTTGGACACCGCCGCGCTGTTCTACACCTCGGGGACCACCGGGCATCCCAAGGGCGTGCCGACCACCCATGAGGCATTCGTCACCAACACCGAGAATTGTGTTCGGTGCATGGGATTTCCACCAAATGCCGGTGAGGAGCTGCGCACCCTGATCTCGGTGCCGCTGTTTCACGTAACCGGTTGTAATACACAATTATTAGTCGCTGTGCGACTCGGGGGAGCCTCGGTGATCATGCCGACGCTCAACCTAGACGAGGTGACCACCACGCTGAGCATCGAACGCATTTCGCAGCTGGTGACTGTTCCCGCGATTTACGCATTATTACTGCGGCACAAGGAATTTCATTCCACGGATATCTCCGGTGTTCGCTGGGTGGGCTACGGTGGGGCGCCTATCGCGCCCTCGTTGGTGCGGTCGGTGAAGAACGCCTTTCCGCAGGCAAAGGTGTTCAACGGCTACGGCATGACCGAGTCCGCCTCGCTGATGACCGTGCTACCCGACTCCGACGCGGTCGAACACGCCGACTCGGTGGGGTACGCGGTCCCCACCGTGGATCTCGGCGTGATCCCCAGCGGTGACGACGCAGGTGTGGGTGAGTTGGTGGCGCGCGGGGCCAATCTGACTGCTGGATACTGGAACCGGCCGCAGGCGTCCGAGGAGGCCATCATTGACGGCTGGCTGCACACCGGCGACGTGGTGCGTGTCGACGACGCGGGCCGGGTGCACATCGTCGACCGACTCAAGGACATCATCAATCGCGGCGGAGAGAACGTCTCGAGCGTCGAGGTCGAAGCGGTGTTGTTGGCCGCGCCCAACGTCGCGGATGCCTGCGTGCTAGCGGTGCCCGACGAGGTCATGGGTGAGAAAGTAGGAGCCGTGCTGTTCGGTGGTGCGGCGCAGATCGACGTGCCGGCCGTACTCGAGCACTGCAGCGGACAGCTCGCCGATTACAAACTTCCGCAGTACGTGACGGTGGTATCAGAAGCGTTGCCGCGCAACGCTGGCGGCAAGCTACTCAAAGCCAGGCTGCGTGGTGAAGTGCAGTGGGGTGACCCGCTCCGATGAGCGCTACCCTGCTGATCGCGAACCGCGGCGAGATCGCACTTCGGATCATCCGCACCGCCACCGAATTGGGTATGCAGACGATCGCGGTCTACGCCGAGGACGATGCCGACAGTCCGCACGTGCACGCGGCGGACGAAGCGATCGGTCTGCCGGGCAGCGGAGCGCAAGCCTACCTGGACCAGTCGTCGCTACTCGCGGCGGCGAAGAATGCCGGCGCGGGGCTGATTCATCCAGGCTATGGCTTTCTCTCGGAGAGCGCCGATTTCGCTCGCGCGTGCACAACGGCCGGGTACACGTTCGTGGGGCCGGACGCCGACGTGCTCGAGACGGTCGGTAATAAATCCGCGGCGCGCGCCGCCGCGATCGCTGCCGGTGTGCCGGTGTTGCCCGCCACCGTTGGGCCCAGCAGCGCCGCGGACATCCGGGCATTCTTCGCCACTCAAGGTGGGGCTGTCATGATCAAGGCGCTGGCAGGCGGCGGCGGGCGCGGTATGCGCCGAGTCGATAGCGCTGATCAGATCGACAATGCCCACCGGCTGTGTGCCGCGGAGGCGCAACTGGGATTCGGCGATGCGGCGGTGTTCGCCGAGGCGGTTCTCGACGACGCCAGGCACATCGAGGTCCAGATCGTCGCCGCGCCCGCCGGGCCCCGAACGCATGCGCTCGCCCTGGGCGACCGCGATTGCAGCCTCCAGCGCCGCTACCAGAAAATCGTCGAAATAGCTCCTGCTCAAGGGATTTCGGATGCGTTGCGCCACCAGCTACACCTGGCCGCCGCTCGGCTGTGCGGCAGAGTCGGACTGCGCGGGCTAGCCACCGTCGAGTTCCTGGTCGCCGGTGAAACATTCGTCTTCCTCGAGGTCAACCCCCGCATTCAGGTCGAGCACACGATCACCGAGCAGACCGCCGGGGTGGACCTGGTCGCGGCACAGCTCGCCATCGCCGGCGGCGCCTCCTACTACCAGCTGGGATTGCCGTCCGGAATCGCCTCTGACGGTGACGAAGTCATCGGCGAGCCCGCCGCACGGCGCGGCATTGCGATACAGGCCCGGGTCAACATCGAAACCCTGACGGCCGACGGGGCGGTCGTGCCCGCCGCAGGCGTCTTAACGGTGTTCTCGCCGCCGAGCGGTCCGGGTGTACGCGTCGACACCTTCGGCCGGACGGGGTTGGCGTTGAGTGCGCGATACGACTCGCTGCTGGCCAAGGTCATCACCCACGTGCACGGGTCGTCGCTGCAGGCGGCACTGCGCAAGTTGCGCACCGCGCTGGCCGAATTCGGTGTCGAGGGTGTCCGCACGAACATCAATTTCCTGCAAGAGCTGCTGTCCGACAGCCAAATTCAGTCCGGCGTGGTGACGACGGGCTTCCTCGATGCCAAGCTTCCGAAGTTGGCGGCCGCGGCGCTCACCCACGAACACGACACCCGGATGGCGTCCGTCGAGCTCTATCCCGGTGAGGAAGCGCTACGTGCGCAGCTGGCGGGCACCGTGGTCGAGTTGGCGCCCGAGGGAACCGCGCTTTCTCCCGGCGATCAACTGGTCGTGCTCGAGGCGATGAAAATGCAACATGTGCTCGTCGCACCGCACGCGCTGCGAACGGTCCGCAATCTCGTGACACCCGGTCAGGTTGTCGGAACCGGCGATCCACTGGTGGTCTTCACCCGCACCGGGGCCAGTATCGGCGGCGAGTCCGCTGTCGCCGCGGTCGATCTCGACCGGCCGCGCGCCGACCTCGACGAGGTCCGGCGGCGCCATCTGCTCACCCTTGACGAAGGGCGCGAAGCCGCAGTAGCCAAGCGGCACAACAAGGGTCGGCGCACCGCTCGGGAGAACATCGCCGATCTGGTCGACGCCGGCAGCTTCGTCGAATACGGCGCGCTCGCCATTGCCGCGCAACGCAGCCGGCGCTCCGAAGAGGACCTCATCGCCAACACCCCGGCCGACGGCCTGGTCGCCGGCCTGGCAACCATCGGCGCCGGCCGATTTGGGCGGGCGGCGGCCGAGACAGTGGTGGTGTCCTACGACTACACCGTCCTCGCCGGAACGCAGGGCATGCGCAACCATGCCAAGACGGACCGCGTCTTCGACGTGGCCGCCCGAAAGCGGTTGCCGATAGTGCTGTTCGCCGAGGGTGGGGGCGGACGGCCCGGCGACACCGACGTCGGTGGTGCGGCGGGCCTGGATGTGCCGACATTCCGGGTGCTTGCCGGGCTGCGCGGCCGGGTGCCGTTGGTGTCCATCGTCTCCGGGCGTTGCTTCGCCGGAAACGCCGCGCTGGCCGGAGTGTGCGACGTGATCATCGCGACCCCGGACGCCAATATCGGGATGGGCGGGCCGGCAATGATCGAGGGCGGCGGGCTTGGGGTGTACCCGCCCGAGGCGATAGGTCCGATCGACGTGCAGCGGCACAACGGCGTGGTGAGCCTGGTCGCCCGTGACGAAACGCATGCGGTGTCGCTGGCCAGACAATATCTGTCGTACTTTCAGGGCAGCGTCGGCGACTGGGAGGCGCCCGATCCACGGCTGGCGCGACATGTGGTGCCGGAGAACCGGTTACGCGCCTACGACGTGCGGCGGGCGATCGAGTCGATCGTCGATGTCGGCTCGGTGCTCGAGTTGCGCCCCGATTACGGCGTCGGGATCGTCACCGCACTTGTCCGCGTCCAGGGTGTGGCATTTGGATTGATAGCCAACAGCAGTCACCATCTGGGTGGCGCGATCGATGCCGAGGCCGCTGATAAGGCCGGTGACTTTCTCGCGTTGTGCGAATCGTTTCGGCTGCCGGTGATTTCGTTGTGCGACACACCCGGATTCATGGTCGGGCCGGACGCCGAGAAGCAGGCCGCGGTCCGCCGCTTCGGCCGGATGTTCGTGCTGGGTGCGCGGCTGACGGTGCCGTTCGGAATGATCATCTTGCGCAAGGGTTATGGATTGGGTGCGATGGCCATGGCGGGCGGCCCATTCCATGCCCCGCAGTTCACCGTCGCCTGGCCGACGGGGGAGATCGGCGGCATGGGCCTGGAAGGCGCGGTGCGGCTGGGCTTCAGCAAGGAGCTGGCCGCAGCGGCCGATGCGGGCGAACGTGAGCAGCTATTCGAAAAGCTGGTGGCCGCGGCGTATCAACACGGAAAGGCGCTTCGGGCCGCCACGACGTTCGAGCTTGACGACGTAATCGACCCCTCAGACTCCCGCGCCTGGATCAGCAGGCTGACGGGAGTCTGAAGGGTCGTGTCGGCAGGGGAATCAGGCGTGGCCGGATCCGCAGCCAACGCCCGGCAGGCATCCGGTACCGCCCGGAACGCCGCCCGGGCCGGCGTTCTGGCCGCCGGAGCCGCAGCCGACGCCCGGCAGGCAGCCAGTGCCACCCGGACCGCCGCCCGGGCCGCTGTTCTGGCCGCCGGAGCCGCAGTTGCCGTTGGCGTCGCAGCCGCCGCCGCCCGGGTCGTCCTTGAAGACGACGTGGGTCGCAGACGGGCCGGTCATCGCCGGGCCGGTCGCAAAACTATCCGCGGCGGCCATCGGTGCGGCGGCGATCGCGGCAGCAACAGCCCCGCCGAGAACCAGTGGTTTCAGGAGGGTCAATTTCGCTAACATGCGACTCGCATACCACGCACGCACGCGAACAAAACCTCCCAGAAAAGATTGGTTGACAATCTACGTTCTCTGCTGGCGAAGTTGGCCCCCCACAAAACAAAAGGTGTACGAAGATGACTTCACTGGATTTGACCGGCCGTACTGCGATTATCACGGGAGCCTCGCGCGGAATCGGGCTGGCGATTGCCCAACAGCTGGCGGCGGCGGGAGCCAATGTGGTGCTCACCGCCCGCAAACAGGAAGCGGCGCAAGAGGCTGCGGCGCAAGTCGGAGAGCGGGCGCTGGGCGTGGGGGCACACGCGGTCGACGAGGACGCCGCGCGCAGCTGCGTGGATCTCACGCTGGAAAGGTTCGGCAGCGTTGACATCCTGATCAACAACGCGGGCACCAATCCGGCATTCGGGCCGCTGATCGAGCAGGATCACGCGCGGTTCAGCAAGATCTTCGAGGTGAATCTGTGGGCTCCGCTGTTGTGGACTTCGCTTGCTGTCAAGGCATGGATGGGCGAACACGGCGGCGCGATCGTCAACACCGCCTCGATAGGCGGGCTGCACCAATCGGTGGGGATGGGTATGTACAACGCCACCAAGGCGGCGCTGATCCACGTCACCAAGCAACTGGCCCTGGAACTATCGCCGCGCATCCGGGTCAATGCGATTGCCCCGGGAGTGGTTCGCACCAGGTTGGCCGAGGCGCTATGGAAGGACCACGAAGACCCACTGGCATCGCAGATTGCGCTCGGACGCATCGGTGAGCCAACCGATGTGGCGAACGCGGTGGCCTTTCTGGTTTCCGACGCGGCGAGCTGGATCACCGGTGAGACGATGGTCATCGACGGCGGTTTGCTGCTCGGCGGTGCGCAGGGCTACCAGATGCGGCCCGAAGGCACGCCATGAGCGCGCAGGATTTCTCGGCCGACGTTACCGCGCGGGTGCAGGCTCTGCTGGACGGGCACGACCCGGCGACCACCGAGCCTCGCGATTTCCTTGGTGCGCAATTCGATGCGGGGTTGGCCTGGGTGCACCTGCCGCCGGGTTTCGGCGGATGCGACCTGCCGCGTAAAGCGCAGGAACTGGTGAACACTCGGTTGGCCGCCGCGGGCGCGCCGGTGGGCGGAACCGTCAAGAACTTCATCGGCATGGGCATGGCGGCCCCGACCATCGCGGCCTTCGGCACCGACGAGCAGAAGCGAAAGTTCTTGCGCCCGTTGTTCACCGGTGAACAGGTTTACTGCCAGCTATTCAGCGAACCGGGCGCGGGATCGGACTTGGCCGGGGTGGCGACGCGCGCGGTCCGCGACGGTGACGACTGGATTGTCAACGGGCAGAAGGTGTGGACGTCGATGGCGCAACACGCGCAGATGGCCATCCTTGTTGCCCGCACCGACCCGACCGTGCCCAAGCACGCGGGTTTGACCTACTTCGTCTGCGACATGACGCAACCGGGTGTCGATGTCCGGCCGCTGCGCCAGATCACCGGTGAGGCCGAGTTCAACGAGGTGTTCCTCACCGATGTCCGCGTGCCCGATGCGAATCGGCTCGGCCCGGTGGGTGGCGGCTGGCGGGTTGCGACCACCACGCTCAACAACGAACGTGTCGCGATCGGTGCCAGTTCCGGTGTTCCGCGGGAGGGCGGGATCATTGGCAAGATCGCCCGCGCATGGCGAGACGAACCGGGGCTGCGCAACGGCGCGATGCACGACGAACTGATGCGGCTCTGGGTGGAGGCGGAAGTCCTTCGACTGGCGGGGGAACGGCTGGGGCAGCAGGCCGTAGCGGGCCAGCCTGGGCCGGAGGGCGCCGGCATGAAGATCGCCTTCGCCAAGCTGGCGCAATCGCTTTCGGGTTTCGACATCGAGCTGCACGCCGAGTCCGGCCTACAGTACGACGATTGGACGATGCGCAGAACAGAAGTCGTCGACTTGGTCGGCCGCGAACCCGGATACCGCTACCTGCGGGCACGCGGTAACTCGATCGAGGGTGGCACGTCGGAAATCTTGCGCAACACCATTTCTGAACGGATTCTCGGCCTGCCGGGCGAACACCGCGTCGACAAGGATGTCGCCTGGAAGGACCTGAACCGATGAGCATCGGGGACTTGCTTTACTCCGACACCGAGGAGGCGCTGCGCGACAGCGTCCGCCACCTGTTCGCCGAGCGGTGTGCACCCGAGGTGGTAGCTCGGGCTTATGACCCAGAGCCGCAGGACTTTTCCGACCTCTGGCTGCGGCTTGGCGGCGAGCTGGGGGTTGCGGGCCTGCTGGTGCCGGAATCGCTTGGCGGTGCCGGCGGCAGTGCCCGTGAGGCCGCGGTCGTGATGGAGGAGATCGGCCGCGCCGTCGCGCCGGTGCCGTTCTTGTCCAGTGCGGTGCTTGCCACGGTCGCGTTGTTGGTGGCCGGCGACACCGAAACCCTTTCTGGGCTGGCCCAAGGTGAGTTCACCGCGGCGCTGGCGGTGCCGCTGTCGACCGCGCCCGGCGACGCGATCGCGGGGGTAAGTGTCGGGGCGGACGGGCTGAGCGGGGCGGTCAGCAGCGTCGCCGGCGCCGGTCAAGCCGACGTCTTGGTGGTGCCGGTCGCGGGTGCCGACGGTCTTGAGCTGCACACCGTCGCCACCAACGCAGCGGGTGTGCAGGTGTCACCGCTGCTGGCCCTGGATATGACGAGACCCCTTGCCAATGTACGTTTTTCGGCAGCGCCGTCAACGGTCGTCGGACCGGCGGATCCCGCAGTAGCCGTCGCGTTACAGACGGGTGCGGCGCTGCTGGCGTCCGAGCAACTCGGGCTGGCGCAGTGGTGTTTTGAGACCACCCTGGACTATGCCAAGCAGCGCAAGCAGTTCGGCCGCGCGATTGGTTCGTATCAGGCGATCAAGCATCGGTTGGCGGATCTGTGGTTCGAGGTCGGTGCGGCGACGGCGGCCGCACGTCACGCCGCGGACATTTGCGCTTCCGAAGATCGCGACGCGGGCATCGCGACGGCCGTCGCGCAGGCTTACTGCAGCGGTATCGCGGTGCATGCTGCCGAGGAGTGTGTGCAGCTACACGGCGGCATCGGCATGACATGGGAGTATCCGGCGCACCTATACCTCAAGCGAGCCAAGAGCGATCAGCTGGCCTTCGGCACTGCCTACCGTCATCGGGCCCGGCTGGCCGAGCTGGTGGACCTGCCGGCCGGCTGAGCGCCATGCGCGTGTTGCTGACGACATACGATTCGCGCGGCGGCGTCGAGCCCCTACTGGGACTTGCGGCCGCACTGCAATCGCTGGGCGCCCAGGTAGTGCTATGCACCCCGCCCGACGACGAATTCGCGCAACGGGCAGCCGGTTTCGGTGTTCCGCTGGTGGGATTTGGTCCGTCGGTGCGCGCGATGGCGACCGCAGCGACGCGGTCGTCCGAAGAGGACCTGCGCGACCACCTGCTCGGGTTGGTCGCCGAGCAGTTCGACACGGTCGCCGCCGCCGCGCAGGGATGCGACGCGCTGGTGTCGGCAGGCCTGGTGTGGACGTCGGCCGGGGCACGATCGGTGGCCGACAAACTCGGCATCCACTACGTCTACGCCAGCTACCACCCAACTCATCTGCCGTCGCCGTATCACCCGCCACCGGAGTACGTTGGCCGGGGGATGGGGACCACCGAGATTGACAACCGGATGATGTGGGATCACAACGCGCGCAACGCCAATACGTTGTTCGGTCCGACGCTCAACAGCCACCGCGCGGCGATCGGCCTGGCCCCGGTTGACAACGTGCGTGCTTACGCCTACACCAACCGGCCGTGGCTGGCCGCCGACCCGACGCTGGGTCCGTGGCAGCCGCTGGCCGACTTCGATGTCGTGCAAACCGGAGCGTGGCTGCTGCACGACGAACGCCCGCTGGAAGCCGAGTTGGAGGCGTTCCTCGATGCCGGCACACCGCCGGTATACCTGGGGTTCGGCAGCATGCCGCTGTGGGGCGCCGGGGAAGTCGTCCCGATGGCGATCGAGGCGATCCGCGCCCAGGGCCGGCGCGTGCTGCTCTCGCACGGCTGGGCCGAGCTGGCGTTGCACGATGATCGCGACGACTGTTTCGCCGTCGGCGAGGTCAATCAGCAGGCGTTGTTCGGGCGGGTGGCCGCTGTCGTGCACCACGGCGGCGCGGGCACGACGACGACGGCCGCCCGGGCCGGCGCGCCCCAGCTGGTGATACCGCAGGGGGCCGACCAGGTGTACTGGGCCTGCCGGGTGGCCGAGCTGGGCATCGGTACCGCATGCGACGGTCCGACACCGCCCCCGGGCGCCCTGCCGGTCGCGCTCGAGGCGGCCCTGGCCGACGAGACCCGCGCCCAAGCCGGCGCCGTCGCGGCCACTGTCCGCACCGACGGTTCGACGGTGGCCGCGCGGTTATTGCTCGACGCGGCGAGTCGCGAAAAGCGTTAGCGCGGCAGCGCCGAGGCGAAGACCCCCGTCATCGCCTCCCAGTGCCGCTCGGCGGCGGCCGCGTTATACGGCGCGTTGTCCGGTACCGCGAAGCCGTGCGCGGCGTGGTACCACTCGATGGTGTGCCGCACACCGGCCGCCGTCAGCGCCTTGTCCAGCTGTTCGGCGTGGTCGGTAGTGAAGGCCGCATCGTTCTCGGCGCCGCCCACATACACCGTGGCGGTCATCCGGTCGGCCAGCAGATGCGGGCTGTCCGCGGTATCGGTCACCAAACCGCCGCCGTGGAAGGACGCCGCGGCAGCGACACGGTCCGGAACACGGCCGGCCACCATTACCGAGATTCGCCCGCCCATGCAGTAGCCGCACACGCCGAAGCGTTCGCCGGATACCTCGGGGCGAGCCGACAGGTAGTCGAAGAATGCCCGGGCGTCGGTGGTGATCTTGGCCGCTGTCAGGCTGCCGATCATGGAAAACAGGCGTTTGCGTTCTGCATCGTCGCCGAACACACTGGGCATGTCGAAGGGGGCCCAGTCGCCGTTGCGGTAGTACACATCCGGTAGCAGCACCGTGTAGCCGAATCCGGCCAGTTTTGCCGCCATTTGCTGTAAGGTGTCGCGAAGTCCACCGGCGTCGGGGTACATGACCACGCCCGGCCACGGGACTTGGGATTCCGGACCTTCGGGGGTGAACAAGTGGACGGTGCAGGTCCCGTCGGTGGTGGTGATGGTGTCGGTGATATTCGGCATGGCACCCGTTCTACTCCGCAACTGTGGACGGAAAGTAATCGGCGTGAGCGGGAGGCGCCCCCACGCGCGCCGGCTTCGCCGCGCTCGCAATCGCCGCGCGAATTTTTGGCGTCGACCCGCCCGCGCCCGGCTTCGCCGCGCTCGCGATCGCCGCTAAGCTGACCGCGTGCCGATCGCGACGCCCTACGAGGACTTACTGCGCCTGGTCCTCGAGACGGGTTCGGTCAAACCGGACCGCACCGGCACCGGAACCCGCAGCCTGTTCGGCCGGCAGTTGCGTTACGACCTGTCCGCCGGCTTCCCGCTGCTGACCACTAAGAAGGTCCATCTCAAATCGGTGGTCTACGAGTTGCTGTGGTTCCTGCGCGGCGACTCCAACGTGAGCTGGCTACACGAACATGGCGTCACGATCTGGGACGAATGGGCCAGTGACACAGGCGATCTCGGCCCCATCTACGGCGTGCAGTGGCGATCCTGGCCGACCCCGTCGGGTGAACACATCGATCAGATCAGCGCCGCGCTGCAGCTGCTGCGCACCGACCCGAACTCCCGGCGCAACATCGTGTCGGCCTGGAACGTCGGAGCAATCCCGCAGATGGCGCTGCCGCCGTGTCACGCGTTCTTCCAGTTCTACGTGGCCGACGGGCGGTTGAGCTGCCAGCTTTACCAGCGCAGCGCGGACTTGTTTTTGGGTGTGCCGTTCAACATCGCCAGCTACGCGCTGCTCACCCACATGATGGCGGCCCAGGCCGGCCTCGGCGTGGGGGAGTTCGTCTGGACCGGCGGCGACTGCCACATCTACGACAACCACGTCGAACAGGTGCGGACCCAGCTCGGTCGCGATCCGCGGCCGTATCCGGAACTTTCTCTGGCCCAACGGGATTCGATTTTCGACTACACCTATGACGACGTCGTCGTAAAGAATTACGATCCGCATCCGGCGATCAAAGCGCCCGTCGCTGTATGACGGTCGTCGGCTTGGTGTGGGCTCAGTCCACATCCGGGGTCATCGGCCGCAATGGCGACATCCCCTGGCACGTGCCCGAGGACCTGGCCCGCTTCAAGCAGGTGACCGTGGGCCATACCGTGGTGATGGGCCGGCGGACCTGGGATTCGTTGCCGGCCGCGGTGCGGCCGCTGCCGCGGCGGCGAAACATCGTCGTGTCCCGTCAAGCCGACTTCTGTGCGCAGGGAGCCGAAGTGGTCGACTCACTCGACGAGGCCCTGACCGAGCCTGAGGCGTGGGTGATCGGCGGTGCCGAGATTTACCGTCTCGCGCTGCCGCACGCCACCCGATGCGAGGTCACCGAGATCGAGATCGACCTGGTCCGCGACGACGACGACGCGCTGGCCCCGGTGCTCGACGAGACCTGGCTCGGTACGACGGGGGAGTGGCAGGTCAGCCGGTCTGGGCTGCGATATCGGTTTCACAGCTATCGTCGGCTCTGAGCGCACGTCTGCGCGTCAACTTTCGTGACCTGACATACTCGGGCGGGGGTCGGCGGCGTCGGTGTGACGGAACTTCCAGCATTTCCAGGGAGGGGAATTGGCAGTGATAACCGAACCCACAATGCTGTTCACCCGCAAATTCATGGGCTACGACGCGACCGCGGTCGATGCCCACATCGAGATGTTGAGCACCAAGCAGAGCCTGCTGCTCAACGACGTCGAAAGCCTGCGGGCTCGGCTGAAGGAATCCGGGGACGAAGCGGCCGCGCTGCGCAAGGAAGTGGCCGTCCTGACGGACACCTCACCGGCGCCCCACGCGATGCAGCAACGGATGGCGAGGATGCTGCGGCGTGCGGTCGACGAGATTTCGGAGATGCAGGCCGAGGCGCGGGCCGAGGCAGAGGCGCTGATCACGGCTGCCGAATCGGAAATCGAGACCGAGCGGCGCAAGCACCAAGAGGTGTTGGCGGACATAGCCTCGCAGCAAAAGGCGCTGGAAGCGCAGTATCGCGAAACCAAGGAGACGCTCGACGCCGAACTGGCCAGCATGCGCGACGACGCCCAGCAGGCGCGTGCGCAGCTGCTCGCCGAGGCCAAGGAACGGATCGACCGCGACCGCGAGCAAGCCCGCCGGGCAGTGGACGCGGCGAGCGACCAACGGGTGAAGGTCCTCGAACAACTGATGGGCGTGTACCGCGACCTGGAATCGGTTCCGGCCGCGCTTGAGACGGCCTACCAAGAACAAAAGAATCCGCCGGACCGCAGTGCTGCGGCACCGGTAGAGGAGACGGCCAGCGCGGGGTGAGCCTTCGCTGAGACCGCCCGATTGACCGGTATTCTCGGCGCGTGTCGATCAGCAAGCTATCCGCCGCGCAAGCCCGGCGGATAGCCGTTGCGGCCCAAGGGTTTAACGAGCCGCGACCCGGTGGTGCCATCACCCGCGCCCACCTGCGTCGACTGATTTCGAGAATTCAAGTGCTGCAACTAGATTCGGTTTCAGTGGCGGTTCGTGCGCATTACGCACCGGTGTTCAGCAGGCTGGGCCCCTACGACCGCGACGTACTGGACCGCGCCGCCTGGGGCCCACGCTCGTCGCGGCTGCTGGCCGAGTACTGGGCACACGAGGCTGCACTGATGGCCGTCGACGACTGGCCGCTGATGCGTTGGCGGATGCGCCAGTACCAGCACGGCCGCTGGGGCACCCATATCGTCAAGGCCAATCCGCAGCTTGCCGACAAGATCGTCGCCGCCATCAGCGAACTCGGGCCCAGCACCGCCGGACAGATCGAGGCCCATCTCGAGTCCGAACCGCGCGGGCCCAAAGGAAGCTGGTGGGGCAGTCGCAGCGACACCAAATGGGTGGCCGAAGCGCTGTTCGCTTCGGGGGTGCTGACCACTGCCACCCGGGTCGGTTTCGCCCGCCACTACGACCTGGTGGAACGGGTGCTGCCGGCCGGCGTGCTGGCCCGCGAGATCGACGATGTCGAGGCCATCCGCGAGCTCATCCTGCGAGCGGCCACCGCTTTAGGGGTGGGTACCGAGGCCGACCTCCGCGACTACTTCCGGCTGTCCGCGCAGCAGGTCAAACCGGCGATCGCCGAGCTGGTGGCCGCCGGCGACATCGAGGCGGTCAGCGTCGACGGTTGGTCAGCGCCCGCGTACCTGCACGCCGGCCGGTCGGTGCCCCGGCTGGATCGCGGCACCGCGCTGCTGTGTCCGTTCGACCCGTTGATCTTCTTCCGGCCCCGGGTGGAGCGGCTGTTCAACTTTCACTACCGCATCGAGATCTACACCCCCGCGGCCAAGCGCCAGTACGGCTACTACGTGTGGCCGCTGCTGCTGGACGGCGAGCTGAGGGCACGCGTGGACCTCAAAGCCGACCGCGCCGCCGACACACTGCGGGTAGCGGGCGCGTTCGGTGAGCCTTCCGATGCCGACCGAGCGTCGCGCTCCCGAGTGGCCGCCGCGCTGGCCGGAGAGCTGGACTCGATGGCGTCATGGCTTGGCCTGGGCGGGTTTACCGTGTCCGGCCGCGGTGATCTGGCCGGTGAATTGCGTAGTGCCGCCAAGCGGGTCAGCTGATGGCGCCGTCCAGGGAGCTCAAGACCACGTTGTGGAAGGCCGCCGAGAAGCTGCGCGGCTCGCTGTCGGCAAGTCAGTACAAGGACGTGATCCTGGGGCTGGTGTTCCTCAAGCATGTGTCAGATTTACGTTGGAAGTCGTTGGCGGACAACGCAAAATCTGACAACATCGGTCAGCTCGTCGACGACGCGATGGACGTCGTGATGGCGGCGAACCCGGCCCTTGCCGGGATGCTGCCGCGGATCTACGAAGACCTCGACCAGCGCCGGCTCGGTGAGCTGGTGGGTCTGCTCGACGGCGCGCGATTACACCCGCAGGGACCCCGGGATCTGATGGGGGAGGTGTACGAGTACTTCCTCGGCAATTTCGCGCGCGCGGAAGGCAAACGGGGCGGAGAGTTCTTCACACCGCCCAGCGTGGTGCGGCTGATCGTGGAGGTCCTGGAACCCTGCGGCGGTCGGGTGTACGACCCCTGCTGCGGCTCCGGCGGAATGTTCGTGCAGACCGAGAACTTCATCGCCGCCCACGACGGCGACCCGAAGAGCGTGTCCATCTACGGGCAGGAGGGCGTCGAACAGACCTGGCGAATGGCGAAGCTGAACCTCGCTATTCACGGGATCGACAACACCGGCCTGGCCCGGGGCGACACGTTCGTGAATGATCTGCACGCCGGCATATGCATGGACTACGTGATGGCCAATCCACCGTTCAATATCAAGGATTGGGCTCGCGACGAACACGATGCGCGCTGGCGCTTCGGTGTTCCGCCCGCCGGCAACGCCAACTACGGGTGGATTCAGCACATCCTGTCCAAGCTGGCACCGGGTGGTGCGGCCGGCGTGGTGATGGCGAACGGCTCGATGTCGTCGAACGCGCTCGGAGAGGGTGACATTCGCGCGCGGATCGTAGACGCGGATCTGGTGTCGTGCATGATCGCACTACCCGCACAGCTGTTTCGCAGCACCGGGATCCCGGTGTGCCTGTGGTTCTTCGCGCGGGACAAAGGCGACCGCTGCGGTCAGGTGCTGTTCATCGACGCCCGCAGGCTCGGCTATCTCGTCGATCGCGCGGAACGCGCGCTGACCGACGAGGAGGTCACCGGTATCGGCGACACCTATCACGCGTGGTGCGGGTCGGGTTCGGCGGCCGCTAGAGGCATTGTGTACGAGGATATTTCGGGGTTCTGCAAATCCGTATCGCTGGATGAGATCGCGGCAGCGGGTTACCTGCTTACACCGGGGCGGTATGTCGGCGCTCCGGCGGCGGATGCTGACGCGGAGCCCGCTGACGAGAAGATCGCGCGGCTGACCGCAGACCTGATGACCGCGCTCGACGAGTCCGCACGATTGGAAACGTTACTGCGGCAACAGGTGCGGCGATTATGCTGAAGGCAACGCTCGGCGAGTATCTCGACTTCAGCACGGGAAGCCGATCGCCGGCGCGAATACCGGACGGGCGGTTCCCGGTCTATGGGGCCAACGGCGTGATCGGGTATGCGGCGCAACCCAATGCGAGCGGGCCGCTGATCGTGCTCGGTCGCGTCGGATCGTATTGCGGCAGCGTGCGCTATTGCGATTCCGATGTTTGGGTCACCGACAACGCTCTGGTGTGTCGGGCCAAAGAGCCTGCGGAGACCCGATATTGGTATTACGCGCTGCAAAACTGCAGGCTCAACGAGCATCGGGCCGGATCGGGGCAGCCGCTGCTCAACCAGGCAATTCTGTGTGACGTTTCGGTCCGGGCGGCCCCGGGACGCCAGCGGCAGCGGATCGCCGAGCTGCTCGGCGCTTTCGACGACAAGGTTGCCGCCAACCAGCGCGTGGTCGAGGCCGCCGAGCAGATGATGGTCGCCATCGTCGAGTCGATCTGCGACCAGGTGCCGCTGTGCAGCCTGGCGCAACGGTCGACGGTGCTTCGCGCGCCGGCGCAATTTGACCACGTCGTCGCGCATTTCAGCCTTCCGGCATTCGACGACGGCACCACACCTGCGTGCGTGAACGGCGCATCCGTGCGAAGCAGCAAGTTCGTGTTGTCGCAACCGTGCGTGTTGTTCGCCAAGTTGAACCCGCGCATTCCGCGAATCTGGAATGTGGTCCAGCTTCCTCCCGAAATGGCAGTGGCCAGCTCGGAATTCGTCGTGCTGCGCCCGATTGGCGTCGACACCTCGGCGCTGTGGGCGGCGATACGGCAGCCCGACGTCTCGCAGCGACTGCAGCAGCAGGTCGCCGGAACCTCGACTAGCCACCAACGCATCGCGCCGCGCGACCTGATGGACGTTGTGGTGCGCGATGTGCGGTGTCTGAGCGCCGATGCCGCGCAGACGATCACCACGCTGGGTGCGCTGTGTCACGCGCGGCGCAGCGAATCCCTGCGGCTGTCCGGTTTCCGCGACGCGTTGCTGCCGTTGCTGATGTCGGCGACAGTCCAGATAGGGTAGGCGCCGTGGCCGAGATCGCGCCGCTGCGCGTGCAACTGATCGCCAAGACGGAGTTCTTGGCGCCGTCAGACGTGCCGTGGACCACCGACGCCGACGGCGGGCCGGCGCTGGTCGAGTTCGCCGGTCGGGCCTGCTACCAGAGCTGGTCGAAACCCAACCCCAAGACCGCGACCAACGCCGGCTACATCAAACACATCATCGACGTCGGGCATTTTTCGGTGCTCGAGCACGCAGCCGTGTCGTTCTACATCACCGGCATCTCGCGCTCGCTGACCCACGAGCTGATCCGGCACCGGCATTTCTCCTACTCGCAGCTCTCGCAGCGCTACGTCCCCGAAACCGAATCGCAGATCGTCGTGCCGCCGGGCCTACAGGACGACCCCGAACTGCGGCAGATCCTGGCCGATGCGGCCGACGCCAGTCGTGCCACCTACACCGAACTGCTGGACAAGCTCGAAGCCAAGTTCGCCGATCAACCCAGCGCGGTGCTGCGGCGCAAGCAAGCGCGGCAGGCGGCCCGGGCCGTGCTGCCGAATGCCACCGAAACCCGCATCGTCGTGACCGGGAACTACCGGGCGTGGCGGCACTTCATCGCAATGCGCGCCAGCGAGCATGCCGACGTGGAAATCCGGCGTCTGGCCATCGAATGTCTGCGCCAGCTGGTAGCGGTCGCACCGGCGATATTCGCCGATTTCGAGATCTCCAACCTCGCCGATGGGACCGAGGTCGCGACCAGTCCATTAGCCACCGAAGCCTAGGGGGCGCGGCGGCGAAATCGGCTTGGCACCGCCAGGTAATCTGGGACCCGTGAGTTCCGTCGGATTCGATGCCCCCGCGCGTCTGGGAACCTTGCTGACCGCAATGGTGACGCCGTTTGCCGCCGACGGCTCGCTTGACACCGCCGCTGCGGCGCGCGTGGCAAGCCACCTGGTAGACGCCGGCTGCGACGGCCTGGTCGTCTCGGGAACCACCGGTGAGTCGCCGACTACCACCGACGACGAGAAGCTCGAGCTGCTGCGCGCCGTCCTCGAAGCGGTGGGCGACCGGGCTCGGGTCATCGCCGGCGCTGGCAGCTACGACACCGCACACAGCATCAAGCTGGCCAAGGCCAGCGCGGCGCAGGGTGCGCACGGTCTGCTCGTCGTCACGCCGTACTACTCGAGGCCGCCGCAGAGCGGACTGATCGCGCACTTCACCGCCGTGGCCGACGCGACCGACCTGCCGGTGCTGCTCTACGACATCCCGCCGCGGTCGGTGGTCCCGATCGAGTCCGACACCATCCGCGCGCTGGCGGCACACCCGAATATCGTCGGGATCAAAGACGCCAAGGCCGATCTGCACAGCGGTAGCCAGATCATCGCGGAAACCGGATTGGCCTACTACTCCGGAGACGACGCGCTCAATCTGCCCTGGCTGGCGATGGGTGGCATCGGCTTCATCAGTGTGATTTCTCATCTGGCCGCTGGGCAGCTTCGAGAGTTATTGTCCGCCTTTAATTCCGGAGACATCGCCACCGCCCGCAAGATCAACGTCGCGGTCGCGCCGCTGTGCAACGCGATGGGCCGGCTGGGCGGAGTGACGATGTCCAAGGCGGGTCTGCGCCTGCAGGGCATTGACGTCGGCGATCCCCGGCTGCCGCAGATGGCGGCCACCCCCGAGCAGATCGACGCGCTGGCCGCCGACATGCGCGCGGCCTCGGTACTCAGGTGATCGACAGGTGAACGAAGACCTCAGCCCCCCAGGTCCGTTGACCGCAGGTGGGTTGCGGGTGACCGCGCTCGGCGGCATCAGCGAAATCGGCCGCAACATGACGGTTTTCGAACACCTGGGCCGGCTGTTGATCATCGACTGCGGGGTGATGTTTCCCACCCACGACGAGCCGGGCGTCGACCTGATTCTGCCCGACTTGCGCCACATCGAAGACCGGCTCGACGACATTGAGGCCCTGGTGCTAACGCATGCGCACGAGGACCACATCGGGGCGATCCCATTCCTGCTCAAGCTGCGGCCCGACATCCCAGTCGTCGGGTCCAAGTTCACCCTGGCGATGGTCGCCGCCAAGTGCCGCGAGCACCGCATCAAGCCGGTGTTCGTCGAAGTCAAAGAGGGACAGAGCAGCCACCACGGCGTGTTCGACTGCGAATACTTCGCCGTGAACCACTCCATCCCGGACGCACTGGCAATCGCCGTCTATACCGGCGCCGGAACGGTTCTGCACACTGGCGACATCAAACTGGACCAACAACCGCTGGACGGCCGGCCCACCGACCTCCCCGGCATGTCACGGCTCGGCGGCACCGGTGTGGATCTGTTTCTGTGTGACTCGACTAACGCCGGGATCCCCGGTGTCGGGCCGTCCGAGAGCGAGGTGGGTCCGACCCTGCACCGGCTGATCCGTGGTGCGGAGGGGCGCGTCATCGTGGCGTGCTTTGCCTCCAACGTCGACCGGGTACAGCAAATCATCGATGCGGCAGTCGCTTTGGGCCGAAGGGTATCGTTCGTCGGTCGATCCATGGTGCGCAACATGAGTATCGCCCGAGATCTGGGCTTCCTGCAGGTCAACGACTCCGACGTGATCGACATCGGGGCCGCCGAGATGATGGCGCCCGAGCGGGTGGTGCTGATCACCACCGGCACCCAGGGCGAGCCGATGGCGGCGTTGTCCCGGATGTCGCGCGGCGAGCATCGCAGTATCACGCTGACCTCGGGTGACCTCATCGTGCTGTCGTCGTCGCTGATCCCGGGCAATGAGGAAGCGGTCTATGGTGTCATCGATTCGCTGGCCAAGGTCGGCGCCCGAGTCGTCACCAATGCCCAAGCCCGGGTGCATGTTTCGGGCCATGCCTACGCTGGTGAGCTGCTCTTCCTGTACAACGGGGTGCGGCCGCGCAATGTGATGCCGGTGCACGGGACCTGGCGGATGCTGCGAGCCAATGCCAAGCTGGCCGCCACCACCGGAGTGCCGGAAGAGTCAATCCTGTTGGCCGAGAACGGTGTCAGCGTTGACCTGGTCGGTGGCAGGGCGACGATCGCCGGCGCGGTGCCGGTTGGCAAGATGTTCGTCGATGGTCTGGTCACCGGCGATGTCGGCGACATCACGCTGGGCGAGCGGCTCATTCTGTCCGAGGGGTTTGTCGCGGTGACCGTGGTGCTCACCCGCAGCACCGGGCGTTCGGCAACTACGCCGCACCTGTATTCCCGCGGCTTCTCCGAGGATCCCAAGGCGCTCGAGGCCGCCGTGCGTAAAGTCGAGGAAGAACTGGAAGCGCTGGCTGCCGCCAACGTGACCGACCCGATCCGGATCGCCCAGGGTGTGCGGCGCACTGTCGGAAAGTGGGTGGGCGAAACCTATCGCCGCCAGCCCATGATCGTGCCGACCGTCATCGAGATCTAGATTTTCTCGGCGTAGGCCGACCATTCCAGTTGCGACGCGTTGAGATTGCGGCCGGTGGGCTGGACGTAACGTGTGACGCGTTCATCCGGTCCGGCCTGCTCGACGGCGGCCAGCACCATGAGACCAAAAGCATTCTGCGCAGCGGGGTTTCGCGCCATAGCCGCTACTTGTTCAAGAAGCCCGCGTCGACCGGCAGGGTCACGCCGGTGATGTAGCGCGCCTGGTCGGACACCAGCCATGCCACCGCGTTGGCGATGTCCTCCACGTCGAGCGTTTCGACCGGCATGGCATTGCCCATGGCTCCGGGAGTGTCGGTCGCAGCGGCCATCTTGGCCAGCCACTCGCGGGTGAACTCGTTGTTGATCATCGGAGTTTCCACGCCGGACGGATGAAGCGAGTTGACCCGAATCATCTGCTTTGCAAGCAGATTCGCGTATACCCGCATCAGCCCGACGACCCCGTGTTTGGCCGCGGCGTAGCCGACGGAACCGGCGTCCGCGCTGCCGACACCGGCCAGCCCGGCACTCGAACTGATCAGCACGATCGACCCGCCGGTGCCTTGGGCGACCATGGTGGGTATCGCGGCCTTGATGGTGTTGTAGACGCCGGTGAGGTTGACGTCGATGACGTCGCGCCAACCGTCGTCGCCGGATTGCATAGGGGCGATACCGGCGTTGGCCACCACGATGTCGAGCCGGCCCAACTCGTCGATCCCAGCTTGCACCGCGGCCGACAGCGACGCGCGATCACGCACATCGCTCTGCTTGGCCACGATCCGGGCGCCGGTGTCCTCGACGAGTTTGACGGTGGCCGCCAGGTCATCAGGGGTGGCCAGGGCGTAGCGAACACTGTCGATCTGTGCGCACAGGTCTACGGCGATCACGTCGGCGCCGTCGGTGGCCAGCCGAACCGCGTGCGCGCGGCCCTGCCGCGGGCCGCGCCGGTAATCAGCGCGACTTTTCCCTTTAGCGGTCCGTCCGGGCGCTGCTGGTTCACTGGCGCAGTTGGCCCTTGCCCGGGTCGCCCGCGGGAATGGGCTGCAGGGTCTTGATGTCCGGCGCTCCGGCCAGGTGCTCGCCGGCCGCCGAGAACAGCTTGCCGATCGCGGGAGCTGTGCTGTGCACCTTGAGTGCGTCTTCATCGGCCCATTGCTCGATGAAGACGAAGGTCTCACCGCTTTGATGCACCGAATAGAGCTGGCACCCCGGCTCCTCGTGCACTTCTTCAACCGCGGCCGTCAGGATGTCGCGAACGGTGTCGACGGACTCGGGTTTGACGGTCAGGGTGGCGACAACGACGACGGGCATGCGGAGCTCCTTGAGGAGTAGCGACGGGATGGCTGTCACCCTACTCACCCGGAATCGACGGCCGCTGTGATGCCCGCTGCGACCGAACGGCGCTGGTCCCGGCTATTTCGGGTGCTGTCGAAGCGCTCCGATAACCGAATCGAAACGGTTTTGTGACCCGTGTGGCTGATGGTGAATATGGGGCGGTTGCGACTAGGCTGGACCCCATGGCTAGTAAGACCGCTGCCCGCTCCGGAACCCGAACGAGCAGGTCAAAGGCCACTTCGCGCACCAGCGGGCCTCGAAGTGCGCGACCGGCACCTGCCCGCAAGAAGGTGAGCAGGCCGGCCAAACGTCATAACCGGTCCCTGCTGGTTGCCGCCGGCATGACCGGCGGGCGCGCGATGCGTGCCACCTGGCTGATGGCGGCACGGGGCACCGGCGGTGCGGCACGGTCGATCGGCCGGGCCCGCGACATCGACCCGGGGCACCGTCGCGACGGAATCGCGCTGGTTCTGCTGGGCATAGCCGTGGTGGTCGCGGCGAGCTCATGGTTTGACGCCGCGCGGCCGGTCGGCGCGTGGGTCGACGCGGTGCTGCGCACGTTCATCGGCGCCGGCGTCCTGGCCCTGCCGGCGGTGCTGGCCTCGGTAGCGGTGGTGCTGATGCGCACCGCGCCCAACCCCGAGGCGCGACCCCGGCTGATTCTGGGCGCGAGCATGATCAGCCTTTCACTGCTCGGTCTGCGTCATCTGTGGTCCGGCTCGCCGGGTGACCCCGAATTGCGCCGTCGCGCAGCGGGATTCATCGGCTTCGCCATCGGCGGTCCGTTGTCGGAGGGGTTGACGCCCTGGATTGCGGCACCGCTGTTGTTCATCGGCGCACTGTTCGGGTTGCTGTTGCTGACCGGCACCACCATCCGCGAGCTGCCGGAAATGATGCGCGCCTTGTTCAACACCCGGTTCGTGGATGATCTTTATTCCGACGAGGGCGAATACGACTACGACGACGCGGACGGCCAAGGGCGCGAAGACTTTTCCGACGGTTACTACGACGACGGTGCATTCGAAAATGAGCCGCAGGCGTGGCCGTCGGCGGATGCCGCCCCCGCCGCACTCGACCCGCTCCCGGACGAAACTCCCACCATTCCGGAACCCACCGCCCGCACTCGTCGTCGCGCCGCCAAGAAGCAGGACACCCAGGTAACCGACCGGATCGTCGAAGGCCCGTACACGCTGCCGCCGATGGAGCTACTGGTTACCGGCGACCCGCCGAAGAAGCGCAGCGCGGCCAACACACAGATGGCCGAAGCCATCGGTGAGGTGCTGACCCAGTTCAAGGTTGACGCCGCCGTCACCGGCTGCACCCGGGGTCCCACGGTCACCCGCTACGAGGTGGAGCTGGGGCCGGGTGTCAAGGTCGAGAAAATCACGGCGCTGCAGAAGAACATCGCCTATGCCGTGGCGACCGAGAGCGTCCGGATGCTCGCCCCGATCCCGGGCAAGTCCGCGGTCGGCATCGAGGTGCCCAATACCGACCGGGAAATGGTGCGACTGGCTGACGTCCTCACCGCGCCCTCGACTCGCCGCGACCATCATCCGCTGGTGATCGGGCTGGGCAAGGACATCGAAGGCGACTTCATCTCCGCGAACCTGGCCAAGATGCCGCACCTGCTGGTGGCCGGATCCACCGGATCCGGTAAGTCCAGCTTCGTCAACTCCATGTTGGTGTCGCTGTTGACCCGGGCCACCCCGGAAGAGGTCAGGATGATCCTGATCGACCCGAAGATGGTGGAACTGACGCCATACGAAGGCATTCCGCATCTGATCACCCCGATCATCACCCAGCCGAAGAAGGCGGCCGCCGCGCTGGCCTGGCTGGTCGAGGAGATGGAGCAGCGCTATCAGGACATGCAGGCGTCGCGAGTGCGTCACATCGACGACTTCAACGCCAAGGTGCGATCCGGTGCCATCACCGCGCCGCTGGGCAGCCAGCGCGTGTACCGGCCGTACCCGTACGTGGTCGCGATCGTCGACGAGCTGGCCGACCTGATGATGACCGCGCCGCGCGACGTCGAGGACGCGATCGTGCGGATCACCCAGAAGGCCCGCGCCGCCGGCATCCACCTGGTGCTGGCCACCCAGCGCCCGTCCGTCGACGTGGTCACCGGGCTGATCAAGACCAACGTGCCCTCGCGGCTGGCGTTCGCGACGTCGTCGCTCATCGACAGCCGGGTGATCCTGGACCAGGCGGGCGCGGAGAAGCTGATCGGGATGGGTGACGGCCTGTTCTTGCCGATGGGTACCAACAAGCCCATCCGGCTGCAGGGCGCATTCATCACCGACGACGAGATCCACGCCGTCGTCACCGCCTGCAAGGACCAAGCCGAACCCGAATACACCGAAGGCGTCACCACCGCGAAGCCCACCGGCGAGCGCACCGACGTCGACCCGGACATCGGCGACGACATGGATGTCTTCCTGCAAGCCGTCGAGCTGGTGGTGTCCAGTCAGTTCGGCTCCACCTCGATGCTGCAGCGCAAGCTGCGGGTCGGCTTCGCCAAAGCCGGCCGGCTGATGGATCTGATGGAGACCCGCGGCATCGTCGGGCCCAGCGAGGGATCCAAGGCGCGCGAGGTGCTGGTCAAGCCTGACGAGCTGGCGGGAACGCTGGCGCTGATCCGCGGCGGTGCTAACGCCGACGGCTCCGAAGACGACGGCGAAGACTAGAGCAGCAACAGCATCCGGGTGTTGCCCAGGATGTTCGGCTTGACGTAGCTCAGGTCCAGGAACTCGGCGACACCGATGTCGTAGGAGCGGCACATCTCCTCGAATACCTCGGCGGTGACCGGCGTGCCCTCGATCTCGGTGAACCCGTGCCGGCCGAAGAACTCGGTCTCGAAGGTCAGCACGAAGATTCGCTGAAGCGTCAGCTCGCGAGCGACGTCGAGCAGCCGCGTGACGATCGCGTGTCCGATGCCGTGGCCTGTCGCGGTCGGATCGACCGCGATGGTGCGGATCTCGCCAAGATCTGACCAGAACACGTGCAGCGCGCCGCAGCCGACCACCGTGCCGTCAAGCTCGGCCACCCAGAACTCCTGGACGGCCTCGTACAGCGTCACCAGGTTCTTTTCCAGCAGGATCTTGCCCGCATAGGTGTCGACGAGGTGCTTGATCATGGGGACATCGGATGTTCGCGCGCGCCGGACGACGACTTGCCCGCTATCCCAAGAACGTTCGGTCACGGATAACAGTATTGACATCTGGGGCGGGTCCGCTGGTCAACCGCTATTCTGATGCCGTGTCGGGGCAGCCGCAGACAGGACCAGTGGCGGGACGCGTCAGCATCGCCAACCTGGCCAACGTCCTGACGCTGTTGCGACTGGTGCTGGTTCCGATCTTCCTGCTCGCATTGTTCGCCGGCGGCGGTCACGAGACCTCCGCCCGGATCGTGGCCTGGGCGATTTTCGCCGTTGCCTGCCTTACCGATCGATTCGACGGCCTGCTGGCACGCAACTACGGCATGGCAACCGAATTCGGCGCGTTCGTCGATCCGATCGCCGACAAGATGTTGATCGGGTCGGCGCTGGTAGGACTGTCGATGCTCGGCGACCTGCCCTGGTGGGTGACCGTGCTGATCCTGGTCCGCGAGGTTGGGGTCACGGTATTGCGGCTGGCCGTGATTCGCCGCGGCGTCATTCCGGCCAGCTGGGGCGGCAAGCTCAAGACTTTCGTCCAGGCGGTGGCCATCGGGTTATTCGTGCTGCCGGTGTCGGGACCGTTCCTAGTAGTGGCGTCGGTGGTGATGGCCGCCGCTATCGTGCTGACGGTCGTCACCGGTATCGACTATGTGGCTTCGACCGTCAGGGAAGTGCGGCGGACGGGAACCTAGACGGCCGCTGCTGGCGTTGACCTGATGAAGCAGCTTTGCCGGACGAAGGAGATCAGCATGTCGCCACTGGTGCGCGAGGTCATCGGCGAGGTGCTGCGCCTGGCCCGGACGTCGCAGGGTCGGACGCTGCGTGAGGTGTCGGACACCGCCCGGGTAAGCCTCGGGTATCTCTCGGAGGTGGAGCGCGGCCGCAAGGAAGCCTCCAGCGAGCTGCTGAACGCGATCTGCGACGCGTTGGACGTCCCGCTGTCGACGATGCTCACCGATGCCGGTGAGCGGATGGCGAACGAGGAGCGCACTGCGCAGCGTGTACCGAGCGGCGAGGCAAGCGTCACCACCATCGACGCCAGCACCAAGGTCGTCATCCCGCCGGTGGCGGCGCTCGTGGTGGCCTGAGTGCCAGGATTGCTCGGCAACGCCGATCACCCGCCAGGGGTGGGGCGATCGGCGGCTACCCGATAAATTGAGCGGCAGAGTGATCGCCAGGGCCCATCAGGGGGCCTGCGGCACACGGAAACGAAGGTGGAGCTAACTCATGGCCAATCCGTTCGTCAAAGCGTGGAAATACGTCATGGCGCTGTTCAACGCGAAAATTGACGAGCACGCCGACCCCAAGATCCAGATTCAGCAGGCTATTGAGGAAGCCCAGCGCACGCACCAGGCGCTGACCCAACAGGCGGCGCAAGTGATTGGCAACCAGCGCCAGCTGGAGATGCGGCTCAACCGCCAACTCGCCGACATCGAGAAGCTCCAAGTCAACGTTCGCCAGGCCCTGACGCTGGCCGACCAGGCCACCTCCGGCGGCGACGCGGCCAAGGCCACCGAGTACAACAACGCCGCCGAGGCCTTCGCGGCCCAGCTGGTGACCGCCGAGCAAAGTGTCGAAGACCTCAAGACGCTGCACGACCAGGCGCTGGGCGCCGCGGCCCAGGCGAAAAAGGCCGTCGAGCAGAACTCGATGGTGTTGCAGCAGAAGATCTCCGAGCGCACCAAGCTGCTCAGCCAGCTCGAGCAGGCCAAGATGCAGGAGCAGGTCAGCGCGTCGCTGCGGTCGATGAGCGAGATCGCCGCGCCGGGCAACACCCCGAGCCTCGACGAGGTTCGCGACAAGATCGAACGCCGCTACGCCAACGCGATCGGCTCCGCCGAACTCGCGCAGGGTTCGGTGCAGGGCCGCATGCTCGAGGTCCAGCAGGCCAGCGTGGAGATGGCGGGCCATTCCCGGCTCGAGCAAATCCGAGCGTCGATGCGTGGCGAGGCTCTGCCGACGGGCGGGACTTCCGGTTCCGGAGCCACCCCTGCCGCGCCCGCGCCCGCCGAGAGCGCCGGTGGACAGGTTGCCGAGAAACCCTTTGGTCAGTAGCCGTTCGGTCGGTCTGACATGGCGGTGAAGGCGACGCAGCGCGGCCCCTGGCGAGCAATGCTGCAGCAGGGGTTCGACACCGCCGCCGATCTCACCGCCTTCGTCGCCCAGAAGATCACCGCGGCCACCGATCCGCGGGCGCGGCTGCTGCGCCGCCGCCGCCGCGCACTGCGGTGGGCGTGGATCTTCGCCGTCGGCAGCGTGTTCTGGGGTCTGGTCACCGCAGTGCTGGCCTGGTGGGGCTGGTTCGTGCTGTTGCTGCAGATCACCGGCGCGATCGCGGTCATCGAGGTGATTCCCGCGACGTTGTTGTTCTTCCGATACCACTGGCTGAAATCGGAGCCGCTGCCGGCGAGCCGGCCCACCAACCCCCGTCGGCTGCCGCCGCCGGGTTCCGCGGCGCGACCCGCGATGTATGCGCTCGGCGCCTCCGAACGCGGGTTCTTCTCGCTGTTGAGCGTCATCGAGCGCGGTGCCATGTTGCCGGCGGACGAGATCAGTGACCTGACCGCGGCGGCGAACAAGACTTCGGCGGCGATGGCGTCCAGTGCCGCGGAGGTGGTGTCGATGGAGCGCGCCGCGCACAGCTCGGAGTCATCGCGGTCGTATCTGGTGCCCACCATCAATGCGTTCACGGCGCAGTTGAGTGCCGGTGTCCGGCAGTACAACGAAATGGTCACCGCCGCAGCACAATTGGTTTCGTCAGCGAACGGCAATGGCGATGCGGGGCTCGCGGCCGCACACCAGCGCTATCGGTCCGAGCTGGTCGAGGCTACCGATCGCCTGACCGGTTGGGCTCAGGCGTTCGACGAACTCGGCGGCTTACCGCGCCGCCCGTGATCTGACTAGAACGACGCTTTGAGCGACGGCAACACCAGCGCCGCCACGCCACGCAGCAACGCCTTGCTCATGTCGAAGAAGTCAAAGTAGTCCCGCCACAGCGTGATGCGCCCGTTGTGGACCTCGAACACGCCGCAAACCCAGAACTGCAGGCGCAGCGGGCCCAGGGTCAGCGCGTCGCTGCGCTCGGTGAGCACGGCGGCGCCGTCAGCGGCGACGCGATGGATCTTGACTTCGAATCCGGCGCGGCCGTCCATTCGGCGGAACAGCTTCATGGCCCGGGCACGGCCGTGGATGGTCGGCAATCCGACGTTCTCGTAGACGAGGTTGTCGTCCAATGAGGCATCCGCGGTTTCGTAGTCCGCATCCATTAAGGCGTTCAGAAAAGTCTCGACCGTGCGCGTGTTCGCGACGGCTGTTCCGGTCAGCTCGGTCATGGTGCCAGCGTAGGGCGCGTGCCGGTCGGCCGCTGTGGCAGGGTAAGGCGGTGCGAGTCGCCGTGGTCGCCGGGCCGGATCCTGGGCACGCGTTTCCCGCGATCGCGCTGTGTCAGCGTTTCCGGGACGCGGGCGACGAAGCCACCCTGTTCACCGGCGAGGAATGGATCCAAGCCGCCCGCGACGTGGGCATCGCGGCTGTCGCACTCGACGGGCTCGCGGCGACCGATGAAGACCTCGACGCCGGGGCCCGAATCCACCGGCGCGCGGCGCGGATGGCGGTGCTCAACGTGCCGGCGCTGCGCGACCTGGCACCCGACCTGGTGGTGTCCGACGTGATCACCGCCGGCGGCGGCATGGCCGCCGAGCTACTGGACATCCCGTGGATCGAGCTGAACCCGCATCCGCTGTATCTGCCGTCGAAGGGGTTGCCGCCGATCGGCAGCGGGCTAGCCCCGGCGACCGGCATTCGCGGCCGGCTGCGTGATGCCGCGATGCGGGCGATGACGGCGCGTTCCGTGCGCGCGGGCCAGCAGCAACGTGAGAGATCCCGCGTCGAGATCGGGTTGCCGGCGCGCGATCGGGGGCCGCTGCGGCGGCTGATCGCCACACTGCCCGCGCTGGAGGTTTCCCGGCCGGACTGGCCGGCCGAGGCCGTCGTGGTCGGGCCGCTGCACTTCGAGCCGACCGATCAGATCCTCGAGGTCCCGGCCGGCTCGGGGCCGGTGGTTGTGGTCGCGCCGTCGACCGCATTGATCGGCACCGAGGGTCTCGCCGAGGTTGCGCTGGCGTGCTTGACGCCGGGCGAGACGCTGCCGGCGGGATCGCGTCTGTTGGTGTCGCGGCTGGACGGACCGGAGCTGACGGTGCCGTCGTGGGCGGTGGTCGGGCTGGGACGCCAGGACGAGCTGTTGGCGCATGCCGATGTGGTGATCTGTGGCGGCGGCCATGGAATGGTGGCCAAAACGCTGCTGGCCGGGGTGCCGCTGGTGGTGGTGCCCGGCGGCGGCGACCAGTGGGAGATCGCCAATCGGGTGATGCGCCAGGGGAGCGCGCGGCTGATCCGGCCGTTGACGGCCGACGCGTTGGTCCAGGCGGTCAGCGAAGTGTTGTCGGCACCCCGCTACCGCGAGGCCGCACGCACGGCCGCGGCCGGCATCCACCGCGTCGCCGACCCGGTGCGGATATGCCACCGAGCGCTGGCGCTCGCGGGATGACTGCGATCGGTATGTTGGCTGGCGTGCGGCTGACGGAGTTCAACGAGCGGGTGGTGCTGCGGTTCGGCACCGCGTACGGCGCTTCGGTGCTGGTAGACCACGTGCTGCCCGGTTTTGACGGCCGAACCGCGTCGCAGGCGATCGAAGACGGCGTCGAACCTCGCGATGTCTGGCGGGCGTTGTGCGTCGACTTCGATGTGCCCCGCGAGCAGTGGTGAGCTTTTTCGCATACTCATCTCCGGCTTGATCGTGGTGCCTGGCGAAAGACGCAGTCGCCGCACACTGCTCGCCCCGGGAGGCGATAGAACAGGCAGCAGCTGTTGCGCTTGAAGCCCAGATGCGAGCCGCTGATAGCACCGGATCCGGACAGCACGCCGGTGTCCAGCAGGGAACCGGTGATCTCGACAATCCGTGCGCGCAGGTCGGGCCGGGCCACGAGCAGCGCCCGCGACGCGCCGACGAGTGCGGACGCGATATTGCCTGCCAGCAGGACAGGCGCCAGCTTGACCCGCAGACCTGCCTCGAACGGCTGCATATGTTGTTGCACCACAACGCCGTACAACAACTCCGCGGAGATTTCCGGCACCGCTGTTCCGATGGGTTCGGGCATGCGCAGCGGCGCCCCGTCGTCGGCACGTTGCAGGTCGTCGAGGTCTGGAACAACGTCGTGGGCCAAAGCGCATGCCAGCACCGGTGACCACAGCCGGGTGGCATGGCCGAGATGAACCAGCGAGGCGCCGATCCGTAGGTCAGTCGTGTGGTAGTGCTGCGCGGTGGTGTCGATCAAACCGGTGAAGCCGTCGGCGTAGTCCTGTCGGACCGGATGCCACCCTGCTCCGGTGCCGCCCACCGTGAGCGCGAAAAATCCTTTGTAGGAAGATATTTGGGCAAGCTCGCAGGAGATATCCATGCGTGCGCGCCACCCTCTCTGGGGAGGTCCGCCCCAGCGTCTAGTGAGGAAGCGCCGACGGTGAGTATCTGGCTCTCGGGTCGCAATGCGACGCCCGATCACAGTGGCGGGACCGCACCGGATTCGCACCGGTTTCCTCAGCTTTTTCCTGCAGGCCCGTCGACGCCCTTTCGGTAGCCGATGTTGCCACACGCGCGGCGTGTCGAACTTGAATCGAACAGGTGTTCGGCTACTGTGGTGATCGTTCGGAGATGTCGACTTGTCGGTGGCCATCTCTAATGTCTCGCCCAACCGACCGAAACCGGTCATCGAACACATCGACTATAGGAGAGGCACCATGGCGCAAGCCCCCGACCGCGAGAAGGCTCTCGAGCTGGCGATGGCCCAGATCGAGAAGAGCTACGGCAAAGGCTCGGTGATGCGTCTCGGCGAAGAGACACGTCAACCGATCTCGATCATTCCGACTGGATCCATCGCGCTGGACGTGGCCTTGGGCATCGGCGGCCTGCCGCGCGGCCGGGTCGTGGAGATCTACGGCCCGGAGTCCTCGGGTAAGACCACCGTCGCCCTGCACGCGGTGGCCAACGCTCAGGCCGCCGGCGGCGTCGCGGCGTTCATTGACGCCGAGCACGCCCTGGACCCGGACTACGCCAAGAAGCTCGGCGTCGACACCGATTCCCTGCTGGTCAGCCAGCCCGACACCGGTGAGCAGGCCCTTGAGATCGCCGACATGCTGATCCGCTCCGGCGCACTCGACATCCTGGTCATCGACTCGGTGGCCGCGCTGGTGCCGCGTGCGGAACTGGAAGGCGAGATGGGTGACAGCCACGTCGGGCTGCAAGCCCGGCTGATGAGTCAGGCGTTGCGGAAAATGACTGGCGCGCTGAATAATTCGGGAACCACGGCGATCTTCATCAACCAGCTCCGCGAGAAGATCGGGGTGATGTTCGGCAGTCCGGAAACCACCACGGGTGGAAAGGCCTTGAAGTTCTACGCATCGGTGCGCCTGGATGTGCGCCGGATCGAGACGCTCAAGGACGGCACCGACGCGGTCGGTAACCGCACCAGGGTCAAGGTGGTCAAGAACAAGGTGGCACCGCCGTTCAAGCAGGCCGAGTTCGACATTCTCTACGGTCGGGGCATCAGCCGGGAAGGCTCGCTGATCGACATGGGCGTGGACCAGGGCTTCGTCCGCAAGTCCGGTTCCTGGTTCACCTACGAGGGCGAACAGCTCGGCCAGGGTAAGGAGAACGTCCGCAACTTCTTGATGGAGAACGGCGATATCGCCAACGAGATCGAGAAGAAGATCAAGGAAAAGATGGGCATCGGTGCGGTGGTGACCGATGACGACGTCCTCCCCGCCCCCGTCGATTTCTGAGCCTGCCCGCGAAGAGCAGGCGCGGGCGTTGTGCCTGCGCCTGCTCACCGCGAGGGCGCGCACCAGGGCCGAGTTGTCCGGCCAGCTCGCGAAACGCGGATACCCCGGCGACGTCAGTGCCCGGGTGCTCGATCGGCTGGCCGCTGTCGGGTTGGTGAATGACCGGGACTTCGCCGAACAGTGGGTGCAGTCCCGGCACGCCAGGGTGGGAAAGAGCAAGCACGCCTTGGCCGCCGAGCTGCACACCAAAGGTGTCGACAAAGAGGTCATCACCACGGTGCTGGCCGGGATCGACGCCGGTGCAGAGCGAGGCCGGGCCGAAGAACTGGTACAGGCCAAGCTACGACGGGAGACGCTGAGCGGGGACGACGCGCGGATCACTCGACGGCTGGTGGGGATGCTGGCGCGCCGTGGCTATAGCCAGAACCTGGCCTGCGAGGTCGTCCTCGCCGAGCTGAACGCCGAACGAGAACGCCGCCGGGTCTAGCTGCGGGTTAATGCCCTCGGCCCCGGTCGCCGTAGCATGGCCCCGTGACTTCGACAGTGGCGCCAGACGCCGCGAGCCTCTCCGGGGCCGTGGCTGGGTCGGCGCGCACCTATCAAGTTCGCACTTATGGCTGCCAAATGAACGTCCACGACTCCGAGCGGCTCGCGGGCCTGCTCGAGGCGGCCGGTTACATCCGCGCCGCCGAGGGCGCCGACGCGGACGTGGTGGTCTTCAACACCTGCGCGGTGCGCGAAAACGCCGACAACAAGCTGTACGGCAACATCAGCCACCTGGCCCCGCGCAAACGCGACAACCCGGACATGCAGATCGCCGTGGGTGGCTGTCTGGCCCAAAAGGACCGAGACTCCTTGTTACGCAAGGCCCCATGGGTCGACGTCGTGTTCGGTACGCACAACATCGGGTCGCTGCCCACGCTGCTGGACCGGGCCCGGCACAACAAAGTCGCCCAGGTGGAAATCGTCGAGGCGCTGCAGGAGTTTCCGTCGTCGCTGCCGAGCGCTCGCGAATCCGCCTACGCTGCCTGGGTTTCCATCTCCGTCGGCTGCAACAACAGCTGCACGTTCTGCATCGTCCCGTCGCTGCGCGGCAAGGAGGTCGACCGCAGCCCGGCCGATATCCTGGCCGAGGTTGAATCGCTGGTGGACGACGGGGTACTGGAAGTCACCCTGCTGGGCCAGAACGTCAACGCCTACGGTGTATCGTTCGCCGACCCGGCATTGCCCCGCAACCGCGGCGCGTTCGCCGAGCTGCTGCGGGCCTGCGGAGCTATCGACGGGCTGGAACGCGTGCGATTCACCTCGCCGCACCCGGCCGAATTCACCGACGACGTCATCGAGGCAATGGCGCAGACACCCAATGTCTGTCCCGCCCTGCATATGCCGCTGCAGTCCGGATCCGACCGGATGCTGCGGGCGATGCGGCGCTCCTACCGGGCCGACCGTTACCTCGGCATCATCGACCGGGTTCGCGCCGCCATGCCGCACGCGGCCATCACCACCGACCTCATCGTCGGATTCCCCGGCGAGACCGAAGAGGATTTCGCGGCCACCCTCGACGTGGTGCGCCAGGCGCGGTTCGCGGCGGCGTTCACCTTCCAGTACTCCAAACGTCCCGGCACCCCGGCTGCCGAACTCGACGGACAGCTGCCGAAAGCCGTTGTGCAGGAACGTTATATGCGGCTGATCGAACTGCAGGAACAGATCTCACTGGAGGGCAATCGCGAGCTGATCGGTCAGTGGGTCGAATTGCTGGTCGCCACCGGCGAAGGTCGTAAGGACGCTCGCACGGCCCGCATGACCGGGCGGGCGCGCGACGGACGGCTGGTGCATTTCACCGCGGATACCGCGGTGCGGCCCGGCGATATCATCACCACGGCGGTCACCGGGGCCGCGCCGCACCACCTGATCGCCGATGCCGGCATCCTGACCCACCGCCGCACCCGAGCCGGTGACGCATATGCTGCCGGACAACGCCCACGCGGTATCGGTCTGGGCATGCCAGGCATCGGGCCTGCCGCCGAACCAGTCGAATCCCTTGGATGTGCCCGATGACGAAAGAACACACCGACTATGACGCCCTGCGAGCCGAGATCGAGGCCGCAGAACGCCGGGTAGCACGCGAGATCGACCCGGGCCCACGGGCATTCGTCGTCGCGATCCTGGTGTTCGTGTTGCTGGGATCGTTCATCCTGCCGCATACCGGTCATGTCCGTGGCTGGGATGTGCTGTTCAGCAGCCACGGCGCCGGTGCCGCCGCGTTGTCGCTGCCGTCCAAGGTGTTCACCTGGCTGGCACTGGTTTTCGGTGTGGGCTTCTCGATGGTGGCCTTGCTGACACGGCGCTGGGCGCTGGCCTGGATCGCGCTGGCAGGCACGTCGATAGCCAGCGCGACCGGGCTCTTGGCGGTGTGGTCACGCCAGACCGTTGCCGCCGGTCATCCCGGCCCCGGTATCGGGCTGTTCGTCGCATGGATCACCTTGATTCTGTTGACGTTCCACTGGGCCCGTGTGTTGTGGTCGCGCACGATCGTGCAACTCGCGGCCGAAGAGCAACGCCGACGCGTCAGTGCCGAGCAGCAATCCAGGACGCTGCTGGAGACCCTCGGCGACGCGGACACTCCCGAGGGCCCCGTCGCTGAGAACCCCGACGCCGAGGCGCCGCCGGACCAGGCGGAGAACCGCTAGCGCTTCAGCGCATCAACGGCGGCCTGCGCCCACTGGCGCCATTGTTCGGCATTGGCCTGTGCCTCTTGGGCTTCTTTGGTCCGGCCGGCCGCGGCCGCCTTGCGGGCCTGCTGCTCGTAGTGCTCGGCGCGGGTCGCGAATTGTTCGGCCCGGGCCTGTGCCTCGGGGTCGGACCAATTCGCTTCACCGGCATCGCGCACCTTCTTTTCGACGGCGCGCAGTCGCCGCTCCAAGTCGGCCGACCGCTCCCGGGGCACTTTGCCGATCGCATCCCATTTGTCGGCGATCGACCGCAGTGCCGACCTGGCCGCTTCGTGATTGCTGGTGTCGATCTTCTCGGCCTCGGCCAGCAGCGCCTCCTTGGCGGTGGCGTTGCCCCGGAATTCATGGTCCTTCTCCGCCGTCGCGGCGTTGCGCGCGGTGAAGAACGCATCCTGGGCGGCCTTGAAGCGGTGCCACAGGGCGTCGTCGACTTCCCGGGTCGCCCGCCCCGCCGCTTTCCATTCGGTCAGCAGCTTTCGGAATTCGGCGCTGGTGCCCGCCCAGTCCGTCGAGTCGGACATCTCCTCGGCCCGCTCGCAGAGCCGTTCCTTGGACTGCCGCACGCCCGCGCGCTCGCGGTCCAACTCAGCGAAGTGCGAACCCCGCCGCCGGTTGAACGCCTCGCGCGCTGCCGAATAGCGCTTCCACAGCGCGTCGTCGACCTTTCGGTCCAGGCCGGTGACCGTCTTCCACTCGTCGAGAATCTCGCGCATCCGGTCGCCGGCGACCTTCCAATGCGTCGAGTTGGTGGCCAGGTCCTCGGCCTCCGCGGCCAGTGCCTCCTTGCGTGCGGTCTGCGCGGTCCGGTGCTCGTCGCGGCGGGAACGATCGTCGGCGACCGTGGCGTCGGCGTGCTCCACCAGGATGGTCAGCCGGCCCGCGAGCGCATCGATGTCGCCCAGCACGGAGGCCGTCGGCAACGTCTCGGCCAGTGCGGAGGCGTTGGCTTTGATCTTGCGCGCGTCGCCGCTTCCGGAGGCCAGCCGCTCTTCCATCAGCGTGACCTCGGTGCTCAGGTCCTCGAACCGCCGACCGAAGTGAGCGAATGCGGCCTCACGGTCGCCGGCCTGCCAGGAGCCGATGACGCGTTCGCCGGATGAGCTGATCAGCCACACCGTGCCGTCGTCGTCGACGCGGCCGTACTGGTGCGGATTGCTGGCCGGGGGCAACACCAACGGGTGGGCGCTGGGTCGTGCTGTCGGCCCAGGCCCTGGCCGCGGGCCCGGGCGTGGACCAGGACGTGGTGTCGGCTTGGCGGCGTCGCTGGAGCGGGGCGCGTCATCGGTCATGCGCTCGTCACCTACCCTTCGCGCGGTCACATTCCCGCGCACCTGCCGCGCGTAGCGGCACCCGTTCGGTCGGGAGACCTGCTGCCATCAACAGCTGCTCCGTCACCGATTCCAACAGTATTCAAGCAGCTTGGCGGGCTGTATGCCGCAACCTGATTGTCGTTGTTTGGACAGCCCGTTGTGGAACAGTGGTGCACGCAGCATTTTTACTCGTGAATCACGCTCGACTTGGAGAGAACCCGCACATGGACAAGGCCGATATCGCCGCGTTGCTCGCGTTGACTTCGGCGCTGTGCGTCGCGATCGGCGACGTCCTCCAGCAGCGTGCGACGCACCGGATTACCGACACATCGCTTGGCCTGCCGCAGCTGTTCGCCAAATTGGCCCGCAATCAACGCTGGCGATGGGACGTGCTGATCCTGATCGGCAGCATCGTGTTGCAGGCGGCCGCGCTGGACCGGGGTTCGGTGCTGCTCGTGCAGGCGTTGCTGGTCCTGTCGTTGCTATTCGCGCTGCCGATCAGCGCGAAATTGGCTCAGCGCCCGGTGAGTAGCCGGGAGTGGATTTGGGCCGTCGTGCTGACGGCGGCGGTCACCGTGATCGTCACGGTCGGCAACCCGCAGGCCGGCCATTCCAATGCATCACTTCAGACCTGGGCCTACGTGGCGGCGGTGTTGGGGCCGCTGCTGGTCGGGTCCATCGTGGCCGCCCGTATCCGGGGCGGCGCGCTGGCCGCGGTGCTGTTCGCCTTCGTCTCGGGTGCGCTGTGGGGGATCTTCGCGGTACTCACCAAGGGCGTTGTCCATCGGCTCGGCGAAGGTGGCTGGACAGTGTTCGCCAGCCCCGAGTTGTACGCCTGGCTTCTGGTCGCCATCGGCGGCTTCGGGTGGGAACAGTCGGCGTTCCGGGCCGGCGCGCTGACGGCGTCGATGCCGACCCTGCAGGTGTCGCAGCCGGTGGTGGCGGCTTTGCTGGGCGTCGTCGTCCTCGGCGAAACGCTGAACACCGGCCGCGGCGGAATGGTCGCCCTGATCGCAGCCGCGTTGGTGGTGGCGGCGGCCACCGCGGAGCTTGCCCGCGTCGATGCCGTCGCGACCGGTAAGCGCATCGACGCGGCGCTCGGTGGCGCCGTCGAGCAACCGGTGTAATCCTCGCACCCGGCCCGGATAACAGTTCCATTCCACCGTTGCTGGGGGCGTAGGGCGACGTCGCAGCGCCCGGTACGGTAATGGTGACAATTGGTGTTGTTGGTACTTGTGGGGCTGGAGGGGGCACGTCAGGATGGCGGAGGGAGGTCGTTGCGACGGCGGTTTCGTCCCGCGAAATAGTCGCGACGATGGCTGTCGCAGAGCAAGCCGGGGCGGCGGCCGGGTGTCCGGCTGTGACACCATTGGGGGCGTTCTTCGGTCCTATCGGGAGTCAGCATCCAGCCACAGCCGTGTCATAGGTTGTACATAGGTTCGTGAACTACGTATTGCGCAGGACCGTTTCTTCGGAAAGCAGCGCGTGTCACGCACGCAACGGAAACGGTTTTGAAACGGGTAGCGAATACCCGCCGTAGATACTGGCCCTCGGGCCGCGGCGCCGGGGAGGAGGTCGCAGATGACGAAAACGGACATCGCCGTTGTCCTCGCCCTGCTCGCCGCGTTCGCGTCGGCACTGGGCAACGTTGTCCGTCAGCGTTCAGCGCAGGAGATCACCGACAAACCGGTAGGCCACCTCGAGCTCTTCCGGATGTCGCTGCGCGACACCAAGTGGTGGCTGGGGGCGGGCGGTGCCATCGGCAACTACGCGCTACAGGCCGCAGCGCTGACGCTGGGCTCCGTGATCATGGTGACGGCGTTGCAGGTCACCGCTCTGCTGTTTGCGTTGCCGATCTACGCGCGGATGACCCGGCGCTCGGTCACCCGCTGGGAATGGACTTGGGCATTGCTCCTGGCCGCCGCCCTGGCGGTGGTGGTCATCGTCGGGGATCCGGATCCCGGAGCGTCGCGCGGGACGGTCGAAACCTGGATGGTGGTCGCTCTCGTGATGGGCCCGGCGCTGGTGTTCTGCGTGCTGGGCGCGCGGATCTGGTCCGGCTCGGTGGCCGCGGTGCTGCTGGCGATCGTCGCCGGTTCGTCGTTGGCGTTGTTTGCGGTGCTGACCAAAGCCGTCGTCGAGGTCGTCGGAGAAGGCGTCGGCGCGCTGCTGGCCGCGCCCGAGTTCTACGCCTGGATCGCCGCCGCGCTTGCCGGCATGATCTTCCAGCAGTCGTCGTTCCGTGCCGGTTCGCTAACCGCTTCGCTACCGACTTCCGTTGTGGCCAAGCCGGTAGTCGGTTCGATCCTGGGCATGGCGGTGCTGGGTGAGTACCTAGACTGCACCGGGCCGGCGAGGCTGGTGCTCGCGGCGGGGATCGTGGTGGTGGTCGTCGCGACCGTGGCGCTGGCCCGCGGCGAGGCCGCGACCATGTCGAGCAAGGTGGCGGACAAACTGGCGAAAAAAGCCCTGCGGAAATCGGGGGAGATGCGGCTCGCCGAGGCGGAGTGCAGCTGAGGGTCCCGGGCGGACCGACTGGCCTGTTGGCCTAGCAGACTTTGGCCCTTCAGTTAGTTTGGTGGCGTGCTGAGCGCCATCGCGATCGTTCCTGCCACGCCGCTGCTCGTTCCCGAGCTTACCGGGGCAGTGGCGGCCGAGGTGGCCGACCTGGCCACCGCGGTCTCGGCAGCGGCTGCCCTACTGCCGTCGCGGTGGGTCGCGATCGGAACGGGCGGCGCCGACGATGTGCTGGGCCCCAGCGGGATCGGCAGCTTTGCGGGTTACGGCGCCGACGTGCGGGTCCGGCTCTCGCCCCAGGACTCCGAGCCGGTGGCCGACTTCCCGCTTTGCGCGTTGATTGCCGGCTGGCTGCGCGGCCAGGCCCGGCCCGAGGCCAGCGCGCAGGTACGGGTCTATCGCGGCGATCATGACGTCGACACCGCGCTTGGTCTGGGTAGACAGCTGCGCGCCGAGATCGGCCAAGCGCCCGATCCGATCGGTGTGCTGGTCGTCGCCGACGGCGCGAACACGCTGACACCACGCGCGCCCGGCGGTTATGACGCCGGCAATATCGATGCGCAGCGGGCCCTCGACGACGCACTGGCGAACGGCGACACCGCCGCCCTGACCCGGCTGCCGGAGCCGATCCTCGGCCGCGTCGCATTCCAGGTTCTGGCGGGACTGACTGAGCCGGGCCCGCGTGCGGCCAAGGAGCTGTACCGCGGCGCGCCCTACGGAGTGGGCTACTTCGCCGGAGCCTGGCAACCATGAGACCGCTGGCGATTATCGGGCCCACCGGCACCGGTAAGTCGCAGCTGGCCCTCGACGTCGTCGAGCAACTCAGCGGCGAGGTGGGCGCGGAAATCGTCAACGCCGACGCCATGCAGTTCTACCGCGGCATGGACATCGGGACCGCCAAGCTGCCCGTTGAAGCGCGCCGTGGCATCCCGCATCATCAGCTCGACGTCCTGCACGTCACGCAGACCGCGACCGTTGCCCGCTATCAGCGGGCCGCCGCCGCGGATATCGAGGCGATCGCGGCCCGCGGCGCGGTGCCGGTCATCGTCGGCGGGTCGATGCTCTATGTCCAATCGCTGCTCGACGACTGGTCTTTTCCCGCGACCGATCCCGTGGTGCGCGCGCGCTGGGAACAGCGCCTCGCCGAGGTGGGAGTGGGCGAGCTGCACGCCGAGCTGGCCCGCCGGGACCCGGCCGCTGCCGCCGCGATCCTGCCCACCGACGGCCGGCGCACGGTGCGCGCGCTCGAGGTTGTCGAGCTCACCGGCCAGCCGTTCGCCGCGTCCGCGCCCCGCATCGGTGTTCCACGCTGGGGCACCGCCATTGTCGGACTGGACTGTGACACAACAATTCTTGACGAGAGATTGGCCCACCGCACCGACAACATGTTCGAGCACGGCCTGGTCGGCGAGGTCCGTGCACTGCTGCGCGACGGCCTGCGCGACGGCGTCACCGCGTCGCGCGCGCTCGGCTACGCGCAGCTGATTGCCGCTTTCGACGCCGACGGCCCGCAAGCTTTGCGGGACGCGCAGGAGCAGACATACTTCGGTACCCGGCGCTACGTGCGCCGGCAACGGTCGTGGTTTCGGCGCGACCACCGGGTGCACTGGGTCGACGTGGGCGCCGCGACGGACGCCGACCGCGCCCGCATCGTCGTGGACACCTTGCGAGCGTGGCGGCACGTACCCTGAACAGGTGATCCGCGCCAATGACGAAGACCCCGGCATGGCCGGGGTTGAGGAGTGGCGCAGATGATCTTTGCTAAGGGCCACGGCACCCAGAACGACTTCGTGCTGTTGCCCGACGTCGACGCCGCCCTGCCGCTCACGGCGCCGAGGGTGGCTGCGCTGTGCGACCGGCGCCGCGGATTGGGTGCCGACGGAGTGCTGCGGGTGACCACCGCTGGTGCCGCCCTGGCGGTCGGCGTGCTCGACCGGCTGCCCGACGGTGTCGGCGCGAACGATTGGTACATGGACTATCGCAACGCCGACGGGTCCACCGCGCAGATGTGTGGCAATGGTGTGCGGGTGTTCGCGCACTACCTACGCGCCAGCGGCCTGGAATCCCGCGACGAGTTCATCGTCGGATCGCTGGCGGGGGCGCGGATGGTCACCCTGCACCACGCCGACGCCACCAACGCCGACATCACCGTCGACATGGGCAAGGCCAACCGGCTGGGTACGGGGGAGGCAATAGTCGACGGCAGGCGTTTGCGCGGGCTGGCGGTCGACGTCGGTAATCCGCACCTGGCATGCCTGGACGCAGCGCTGAGCGATGACGAGCTTGCCGCGCTGGATGTCGGTGCGCCCGTGCACTTTGACCGCGCGCAGTTCCCCGAAGGTGTGAACGTCGAAGTGCTCACCGCGGCCACCGACGGCGTGGTGCGGATGCGGGTCCACGAGCGGGGGGTGGGCGAAACCCGCTCGTGCGGAACCGGAACGGTCGCGGCCGCGGTGGCCGCGCTCGCCGATGCCGGGGCCGGCACCGGCACGCTGACCGTCCGCATACCCGGCGGCGACGTCGTCGTCACCGTCACCGATGCCACTAGTTACCTGCGCGGGCCGTCGGTGCTGGTGGCACACGGCGAAGTGAGCGAGGATTGGTGGCACGCCCAATAATTCGGATGCACGCGCTGGATTTGGCGTGCACTATTGCTAATTGCCTATGACGCACCCTGAAACTCCGTACCGCGATCAGCCAGGCGGCCGTCCCGTTGCCGAGCCCAGCGTCGGCGAGCTAGCCCTTGAAGATCGATCGGCGCTGCGCCGGGTGGCCGGGCTGTCGACCGAACTCGCTGACATCTCCGAGGTTGAATACCGGCAGCTGCGTCTGGAACGCGTTGTGCTGGTGGGGGTGTGGACCGAGGGCAGCGCGGCCGACAACCAGGCGAGCCTGGCCGAGCTGGCAGCCCTGGCCGAGACCGCCGGCTCGCAGGTGCTCGAAGGCCTGATCCAGCGCCGCGACAAGCCCGACCCGTCGACCTACATCGGCTCGGGCAAGGCGCAGGAGTTGCGCGAAGTGGTCCTGGCTACCGGCGCCGACACGGTCATCTGCGACGGCGAATTGTCGCCGGCGCAGCTGACCGCGCTGGAGAAGGCCGTCAAGGTCAAGGTCATCGACCGCACGGCGCTTATCCTGGACATCTTCGCCCAGCACGCCACCAGCCGGGAGGGCAAGGCGCAGGTATCGCTGGCCCAGATGGAGTACATGCTGCCGCGGTTGCGCGGCTGGGGTGAGTCGATGTCCCGGCAGGCCGGTGGCCGCGCCGGCGGCAGCGGCGGCGGGGTGGGCCTGCGTGGTCCCGGTGAGACCAAGATCGAAACCGACCGGCGCCGCATCCGCGAGCGGATGTCCAAGCTGCGCCGCGAGATCAAGGACATGAAGCAGGCGCGCGACACCCAGCGCAGTCGCCGGGTGCACAGCGACCTGCCGTCCATCGCGATCGTCGGCTACACCAACGCCGGCAAGTCCAGCCTGCTCAATGCGCTGACCGGGGCCGGGGTGCTGGTGCAGGACGCGCTGTTCGCCACCCTGGAACCCACCACCCGTCGCGCCGAGTTCGATGATGGCCGGCCGTTCGTGCTCACTGACACCGTCGGTTTTGTCCGCCACCTGCCCACCCAGCTGGTCGAGGCATTCCGCTCGACGCTGGAGGAGGTCGTCGACGCCGATCTGCTGGTGCACGTCGTGGACGGTTCCGACGTCAACCCGGTCGCCCAGATCAATGCGGTGCGCCAGGTGGTCTCCGAAGTGGTCTCCGACCACCACGGTGATCCGCCTGCAGAGCTGCTGGTGGTGAATAAGATCGACGCCGCAAGCGATCTGATGCTGGCCAAGCTTCGGCATGGGCTGCCCGGTGCCGTGTTCGTCTCCGCGCACACCGGCGACGGGATCGACGCGTTGCGCCGGCGGATGGAGGAGCTCGCTGCTCCCACCGATACCGCCGTCGACGTGGTGATTCCCTACGACCGCGGCGACTTGGTGGCGCGTGTGCACGCCGACGGCCGGGTCCAGCAAGCCGAGCACAAGCCCGACGGCACCCGGATCAAGGCCCGGGTTCCCGAGGCGCTGGCCGCGAGCCTGCGGCAATTCGCCACGGACTAGCCACCGTGGTTGACGAGGTCTGCTAGCCGCTACGAGGTGCCATCAGGTCGGCCGTCGGGTCAGCTGCCGACCAACCGTCTGGTTGGTATATGTTGGGCGACAGAGTTCCCGTTGGCCGGAGGTTATCCATGAGCAGCGCAATCAGGTACCAACGCACACTGTTCGAACCCGAGCACGAATTGTTCCGCGAGTCCTACCGGGCCTTTCTCGAGCGCCATGTCGCGCCGTACCACGACGAGTGGGAGAAGGCGAAAATCGTCGATCGTGGCGTCTGGCTTGAAGCCGGCAAGCAGGGATTCCTCGGCATGGCGGTGCCCGAAGAGTATGGCGGCGGCGGCAATGCCGATTTTCGGTACAACACGATCATCACCGAGGAAACCACCGCCGGGCGTTATAGCGGGATCGGCTTTGGACTGCACAACGACATCGTCGCGCCGTATTTGCTGGAGTTGGCCAACGAAGAGCAGAAGCAACGCTGGTTGCCAAAGTTCTGCACCGGGGAACTGATCACCGCGATCGCCATGACCGAGCCGGGTACCGGCAGTGACTTGCAGGGCATCAAGACTCGTGCGGTCAAGCAGGGCGATCACTATGTGCTCAACGGCGCAAAAACGTTCATCACCAACGGAATCAACTCCGACCTGGTGATCGTGGTGGCCCAGACCGATCCGGAGAAGGGCTCGCAGGGCTTTTCGCTGCTCGTCGTCGAACGCGGCATGGAAGGCTTTGAGCGGGGCCGACATCTGGACAAGATCGGACTGGAAGCGCAGGACACGGCGGAGTTGTCGTTCACCGACGTCAAGGTTCCGGCCGAAAACCTGTTGGGGGATGAGGGCAAGGGCTTCATCTACCTGATGCAGAACCTGCCGCAGGAACGGATCTCGATCGCCGTCATGGCGGCCGCGGCGATGCAGCAGGTGCTCGATCAGACGCTGCAATACACCAAGGAGCGCAAAGCCTTTGGAAAGCCGATCGGCAGTTTCCAGAACAGCCGGTTTGTGTTGGCCGAGCTGGCAACCGAGGCCACCGTGGTGCGCATCATGGTCGACGAGTTCCTCCGGCTGCACCTGGACAAGAAGCTGACGGCCGAGCAAGCGGCAATGGCCAAGTGGTACTCCACCGAAAAGCAGGTGCACCTGATCGACCGTTGCCTGCAGCTGCACGGCGGCTACGGCTACATGCGCGAATACCCCGTGGCGCGTTCCTATCTCGACGCCCGGGTGCAGACGATCTATGGCGGCACAACCGAGATCATGAAGGAAATCATCGGGCGCGGCCTCGGCGTTTGACGCTCATGATCGCAACCCCGTCGGCTAGCGTCGGCGGCGGTGAACCAATCCTGCTGCCACGCAACAACGAATCGTGGGCGGACGTTCGAAACGCGCGCCGATGGTGACACGGCCGAAGCACAACTAGTGCGCTTACCGTCTGGTTGCCCTGGTGTGCGGCAAAATGGTTGCCGCCCATGAATTGCTTCTTTGCTCGAGTGCATAGCCGGCGAACTGATGGCTTCGCGTACGGTCAGCGCATATGTTTCGGCTTCGTGGAGCGCGCAATCACCCGCCCACGGCGTGTACGAACATACGATGAGTCGCGACGCGATCGTCGTCCCGCATCATTTCGACATCAGAGCGGTATCCGTTTTCGTAATATTCGCGAATTGCCTTCGCATTTCTTGTTCGCTAGAGCAAAGTTATGCGAGCCCGGCGATATGCGAACTCTGATGGGGTTCGTAACCCGCGTTCGGGGTACCAACCGCTCGCAGGGTCCGCAGGGCACGGGCATGGCCATATTTGAGGGCATATCCGTCGGCTGGGAGGCTTGGTGAACGGGAAGAGAGGTCAAGTGCGCAGGCTCGCCGGGCGGGCGCTGATCAGCGTGGCGACCACAGCGTTGGCCGTCGTGCTGCTGGCACCTACCGCCTCAGCTTCTCCGATCGGCGACGCCGAAGCCGCCATCATGGCCGCGTGGGACAAGGCCGGCGGCCCCACCTCACCGCTAGGCCCCCGCAAGGGCGACGTCTATCCCGTGGCCGACGGCTTCGCGTGCGACTTCGACGGCGGCAAGTTCTTCTTCACCACGGCCACCGGTGCGAAATTCGTGTACGGGCCGATCCTGGAAAAGTACGACATGCTCGGCGGCCCGGCCGGTAGCGATCTGGGATTTCCGACCATCAACGAGGTTCCCGGACTCGCGGGCCCCGACAGCCGCGTGGCGACGTTCTCGGCCAGCGACAAGCCGGTGATTTTCTGGACGCCCGATCATGGCGCGTTTGTCGTGCGCGGCGCGCTGAACGCCGCCTGGGACAAACTCGGTAGCTCGGGCGGCGTTCTCGGCGCCCCGGTCGGAGATGAGACCTACGACGGCGAAGTGTCCTCGCAGAAGTTCGGCGCCGGCCAGATTTCCTGGAACCGCAAAACCAAGGAATTCACCACTGAGCCAGCGGGATTGGCCGACCAGCTGAAGGGCTTGCAGGTAGCCATCGATCCAGCCGCGGCCATCAACATGGCCTGGCGCGCGGCCGGCGGTGTGAACGGCCCGCTGGGCGCCAAGCAGGGCGGCCAGTATCCGATCGGCGGCGACGGAATCGCCCAGAACTTTGCCGGCGGCAAGGTGTTCTTCAGCCCGGCGAACGGCGCGAACGCCCTGGAAAGCGACATTCTGGCCAAGTACGAGTCGGTGGGTGGCCCGGTCAGCAGCGACCTGGGCTTCCCGATCGCCAACGAGTCCGACGGCGGCGTCAGCCCCAACAGCCGGATCGCGACGTTCTCGGCAGCCGACAAGCCGGTGATTTTCTGGAGCTCTGACCACGGTGCCTTCGTCGTGCGCGGAGCGATGAAGGCGGCCTGGGACAAGCTGCGCGGTCCCACCGGCAAGCTGGGTGCCCCGGTCGGCGATCAGACCGTCGACGGCGACGTGATCTCGCAGAAGTTCACCGGCGGCAAGATCTCGTGGAACCGCGCGAAGAACACCTTCTCCACCGACCCGGCGAACCTGGCTCCGCTGTTGTCGGGCCTGCAGGTGTCGGGACAAAACCAGCCGAGTGGTTCGGCAATGCCGCAGCACTCCAACAAGTGGTTCACCTGGAGCTGGTGGTACCTGTTCGCCCTGGTCCCGCTGCTGGTTCTGGTGCTGCTGGCGGTGTTCGTGGCGTTGCGGTGGCGCCGGCATCGCGCCGAGCGCAATGCCGCGCCCTACAACCTCGATCGCGACGTCGACGTCGGTGGCTACGACGACTCGGGTGAGCCGCGCTGGGGGCCCGACTACGCCGATGCCACGACCGAGCACTTGTCCTATGGCGACGTGCACTCACTGGAGCACCACGACGACGACGCCCCGCGAGTCAGGTGGCCGCATTCACCCGAAACGGTCGAACTGGACGAAGATGCCGCGGCCGGTTACGCCGACGAATCCGTATCCGAGGAAGAGTGGGATCAGTTAGGGGTCGACGACCAGGATCCCGACACGGTCGACACCGATTCCATCCATGTGGTGTCGGCGGACGATCTCACCGAGGCCGGCTATGGCGATGAGATACTCCAAGCCGGCTACCTGGATGATGTCGAAGTGTCGGAGCGCGCCGATCCGGACACTGAATACACCGATGCGAGCGTTCCGGAAGCCGCCTACCCTGACGCCGCCGAGGAAGACACCCCGTATGCGGAGGCGGGCTATCCGAGTGCCGACGATGCGGAGGCGGGCTATCCGGGTGCCGACGATGCGGAGGCGGCCTATCCCGACGTGGCCGTGCCGCATACGCCGCCCGATCTTGCCGCCGCAAGCGGCGTCACGCCCGGTGCTGCCGCTGCGGATGATGTCGCGGCCGGCCTCGCCGCCGCGGTAGGCGCTGCATCGCGTGGCGGACGGCACGCCGCCGCGGACGCTGACGACGAGTCAGACTTCGAGTCGGCAGCCGCCCTCGGGGCACTAGGCCCGGCCGGACGTCCGACGATCCACCTGCCTCTGGATGACCCGTATCTGATTCCCGACGGTTATCCGATCAAGGCGAGCACCCGCTTCGGCCTCTATTACACCCCGGATAGCGACCTCTATCGCGACACGCTCGCCGAAGTGTTCTTGTCCAGCGAGGAAGCCGCGCTGGTCAACGGCTTCATCAAGGCCGACTAGATAGCGAACTTTCGCGGCACTAGACCTTGCGGATCACCGTGACGACCTTGCCGAGCACGGTCGCGTCATTGCCGGGGATGGGATCGAACGCCGGGTTGTGCGGCATCAGCCACACTTGACCCCCCGCGCGCTTGAACGTCTTGACGGTGGCCTCACCGTCGATCATGGCGGCGACGATGTCGCCGTTGTCGGCGACATTCTGTTGCCGCACGACGACCCAGTCGCCGTCGCAGATCGCGGCTTCGATCATCGAGTCGCCGACCACCTTGAGCAGGAAGAGGGTGCCCTCGCCGACCAATTCGCGGGGGAGCGGGAAGACATCCTCGACGGCTTCTTCGGCCAAGATCGGTCCACCGGCCGCGATGCGCCCGAGCACGGGGACGAACGTCGGCTCTGGCAACGCGTCGGATCCGGCGACCTCGGTGGCCGGCGCCGCCGCAACGAGGTCATCGGCGCCGCGAACATCGACGGCCCGGGGGCGGTTCGGGTCGCGGCGCAGAAATCCCTTGCGTTCCAGAGTACGCAGTTGGTGAGCCACCGAGGACGTCGAAGTCAGCCCGACGGCATCGCCGATCTCCCTGATGCTGGGCGGATATCCACGGGTGGTCACCGATTGACGGATGACGTTCAAGATAGTGCGTTGCCGCTGGGTAAGCGATGAATCCACGGAATGCAACCGGCCTTCGGGGCCGGTGGCTGAGGTGTCGTTGCTGTCGCTCATGGCACTGAATGTAACCCCCTGGAAGCCGAGAATCAAACATGTGTTCGACTAGCGTGTCGTCCCTTCGTGTCTCCCGAAACAGTGATCCGCGCAACTTTTGCGAATAACAATGGTGTAACTCTCGAAAAGACCGGGTATTTGTGCGTGATGGCAGTGATAGCGACCGATGGAGGTTGTCGGTGGCGTGGTCTAGCGTTTTGCTCGTGCGACACGCTCCGCTCAAATGTTCGGATTTCGAACACACGAGCGATAGTGTCGAACACACGAGCGAGGATTAGTTGACCGGAGGAACGCACATGACGCTCATGCACACAGTCTCACCGCGGACCAACAACGTGCGGCGCCCGAGCGATGGGCTGGTTGCACGGCCTCGCTACGACCAGGAACGCGCGCTGCGGTCGCGCCGGTCCGTGCAGTCGCGGCCGGCCGGCGCGCCAATGCGGTACCGCGGTACCGGGGTAGCGATGTCGGCCACGCCGCATCGCCGCCGTCCGGCCACACTGGGGACGACGCTGGGGCTGGCCCTGATGGCCGGGATCATCACGCTCTGGCTGGGTCTGGTCGCGAATCTCGGTCAGATCGCCAACGGTGACTCCGCCGCCGCTCCCGTACCGGACAGGCTGTCCGTCGTGCAGGTCGAGCCGGGCGAGTCCCTTCAAGACGTCGCACACCGGGTAGCGCCCGAAGCGCCGGCGCGCCAGGTTGCCGACCGCATTCGCGAACTCAACAACCTGAACTCGCCGTCACTGGCCGCCGGCCAGACCCTGATCGCGCCGGTCGGCTGACGGCGCGGCGACGCCGTACGAAAACCGCTCTACGCCAACGCCGCTCAGTCCTCGCACCGCTACCAGCACCCGTGGCGCGGCTACATTGGCTCGGCGGGGGAGCGCACGGGTACGCTCGGAGTGTTCTGCGAGATGCCGGCCCCGCGAAGGAGCGGTCATGCATTGTCCGTTCTGCCGCCATCCCGATTCCCGGGTAATTGACTCGCGGGAAACCGATGAAGGCCAAGCCATTCGGCGCCGCCGATCGTGCCCGGAGTGCGGGCGACGGTTCACCACGGTAGAAACCGCGGTCCTGGCCGTGGTGAAGCGCAGCGGAGTCACCGAGCCGTTCAGCCGCGAAAAGGTCGTCAAAGGGGTGCGCCGCGCGTGCCAGGGCCGTCAGGTGGACGAGGACGCGCTGAACCTGCTGGCGCAGCAGGTGGAAGACACCGTCCGTGCCGCCGGCTCGCCCGAGATTCCCAGTCACGAGGTCGGCTTGGCGATCCTGGGGCCGTTGCGTGACCTGGACGAGGTGGCGTACCTGCGCTTCGCGTCGGTTTACCGGTCCTTCTCTTCGGCCGACGATTTCGAACGCGAGATCGAGGCGCTGCGCCAGCACCGCAAGGTATCGACACCCACCTGATGGTCCGCCGCGTGACTCGGGCGCAACGGTACTGGTCGGCACCGGACTAGGCTGAATTCATGCCTGGTGACCTGCATCCGGATCTCGAGGCGCTCGCGCCGCTGCTCGGCACCTGGGCTGGTCGCGGTGCGGGCGAATATCCGACGATCCAGCCCTTCGAGTATCTCGAAGAAGTTGTGTTTTCCCATGTGGGCAAACCGTTTCTGGCCTACGCGCAAAAGACCAAAGCGCTGGCCGACGGCAAACCGCTGCACGCCGAGACCGGCTATCTTCGGGTGCCCGAACCCGGCCACGTCGAGCTGGTTCTGGCTCACCCCAGCGGGGTCACCGAAATCGAGGTCGGTTCCTACCGGTCGACCGGCGATGTCATCGAAATCGAGCTGGCCACCACGTCGATCGGTTTGACGCCGACCGCCAAAGAGGTTTCCGCGCTTGGTCGTTCCATCCGCCTCGACGGCGACCAGCTTACGTACTCGGTACAAATGGGTGCGGTCGGGCAACCCATGCAGCATCATCTTGCCGCGGAGTTGCAGCGGAAGTCCTGAATTCCCAGCGGCCTCGGCTGGCCGAGTATCCTTCAGTCCAGTTGTGTCACACCGTCGTTGACGACGCGGCCAGCCACCCGAACCCAGCTCTCGGGACTCCAGACAGTTTCCAGCATCGATCCTCTGCCCTGGGTGATGCTCAGGTCGCGGCTAAGATGGTCGGTAATCCGCATCGCTGCCGAGCCGGTCGCTTCGTCTTCGGGTACACCGAGATTTGCCGCGAACATCCGGGAACGCAGCGCCCCGGCGGACTCATCGATCCAGGCCCACAGGTAGTGCGCGGTGTCGTCGGGAAAATCGTCTGGGTCGGCCGCCAGAAGCTGCTCGACGGAATCGAATTCGTGCACTGCGAACACGGGAGCCCAGTCCGAGCGGGCGCTGATGCCCACCAGGTCACCCGCGTAGTGCACCTGCACAATGCCGGCTGGTACCTGCAGCGTGTTGATCGGCGTACCGTTGGCGCGCAGCCACCACGGCGCGCCCACTGACGGGTGCCCGGCGAACGGAATTTCGATGCGCGGAGTGTAGATGGTGACCTGCGCTGTGGTTGAGCCGCCGGCCGGAAGATCGACGAATACCGTTTCGCTGTAACCTAATTGGGCTGCCAGCGCCTGGCGATCGGCGAGAGCGACCTGTTTGGCGTCGACCACGCCCAGTGGATTGCCGAATTTTCCGGCCCGGTCGGTGAAGACACGCAACACCGTCACATCGATCCCCATGGGCCGACTGTACGGGGCGGGTCAACGCCGAGGGGGCCTCAGGTGGCGCTGCGCTCGTCGGAACCCATCGCGTTGAGCACCGCGACGCGCGTGTCGGCCGGACCCGTGACGGTGCGTTCGCCGCTGCCGGTACGCAGCAACTCACGAAGCGCGCCCTGATCGTGTTGGGCAGGGGCGGTGCTGTCGATGAAGCGCTGGACGACGTCGATGAAGCGTGCCGGGTCTTCGTGGAATGGAAAGTGGCCGGAGCCGGCAAAGATCTCCAGGCGCGAGCCTGGCATCGCGGCGTGGGCCATCCATGCGTGCCGGACGGAAACCACCGCATCCTTGGTGCCCCACACGATCTGCACCGGGATGGTCTCGGTCAAATAACATCGATCCAGCATCGTGACGATCTGGCCGCGCCAGTCCACCACGGCCCGCAGCGTCCTGCTGAACGCCGACGAGGCCGTCGGTTCGGGTAGGTCGTCCAGAATCCGCAGCACGTTCGGCAGATCGCGGCCCAGGCCGGTCGATCCGATCGCCAGGCCCGCGAGCCGGCCCGCCAGCTGTACTGCCGGCAGCACCAGCGGCAGCCGCAGCAGCGCCAGCGCCTCGGTGCCCACCGGCAGCGAGGCCAACCGGAATACGACGTTGACGTCTTTGGTGACGCCGCCCGCGGAGACCAGGATCAGCCGGTCGACCAGATGTGGGAACTGGTAAGCGAATTGCATCGCCACCCCACCGCCGAGCGAATGTCCGACGATGGTCACGCGCTCGATTTCGAGCACGGAGAGCAGGTCGCGCATCCCGTTGGCGTATGCGGCGACCGAGTAGTCGGCGCGCGGCTTGTCGGACTGCCCATGGCCGAGCAGATCGGGGGCGATCACTGTATACCGCTGAGCGAGCTTGGCTTGCACGGTATTCCACGTCGTGGAGTTGTCGCCGATGCCGTGAATTAACAGAATCGCCGGCCCGGAGCCGGCGATTCGGTAGGCCCGCTTGTACCCGTGGATGGTGCGGAACTCGAGCGAGGGGGTAGTTACTTCGCGCACCGGGCGAAGATTGCTCTTGCGCTTCCGCTCAGTCATCTCGCCACCCTTGTCGTCGCGCCCGCTGAGGCGTTTAAGCCGGGTCGTCGCCGTCGCGCTTCTTTTCCGCCTGCTGGGCTAGGAACCGCTCGAACTCGGCCCCAAGCTCGTCGCCGCTAGGCAGGTCTTCATCGCGTGTTAGTAATGACCTGTTTTCCTGAGCGTCGATGAACGCATCGTACTGGCGCTCGAGTGCAGCCACCACTTGGGCTACTTCGGCACTGGCTTCCACCTGCTCGTCGATCTTGCCACGGATCTCTGCCGCAGCCTCGGTCAGCGCCGACAGCGGCAGGTCCAGCGACCCGGTTTTGGCGACCTGCTCGAGCAGCGCCTGGGCGGCGGCGGGGTAGTCGGTCTGCGTCAGGTAGTGCGGCACGTGGACGGTGAAACCGACCACCTCATGCCCGTGCTCACCCATCCGGTATTCCAGCAGGTTTGACGCACTGCCGGGGACCTGGATCTCCGCAATCCACGGCTGGAAGTCGCTGATCAGGTCGCGGTTGGTGGAGTGCGCCGTCAGCGTGATGGGCCGGGTGTGCGGAACAGCCATCGGAACGGTGCCCAGGCCGATGGTTTGGCGTACCCCCAGCCGCTCGGCCAGCAGCCGGACCGCGGTGATGAACCTCTCCCACTTGAGATCCGGCTCCATGCCCGCCAACAACAGAAATGGAGTGCCGACGCTGTCGCGCAGCGCGTACAGGCTCAGCTCCGGGTCGTCATAGTTGGTGAAGTGATCGGTCTTGAAGGTCATCAGCGGCCGCCGCGAGCGGTAGTCCAGCAATTCGTCGATCGCGAACGACGCGACCAGCTCGGTGTCCAGCGCGGCCTTCAGGTGGGTCGCGGCCAGCCGAATCGCATGCCCGGCGTCCGAGAAACCCTCCAAAGCGTGCACCAACACCGGTCCGCGGCCGTCCGATGTCACCAACTGGGGCGCCGGGAACTCCAGCTCGTACATGCCGGGTTGCCCTGGCTGGTAATAGAGATCGTCGTCTTGGTGCTCGTCGGACATCGAGTTTGCCTCCTCTCGGGGTCCTTCCAGGGTGCCCTAGCCAGTGTCCCCCGAATCAACGGGCATCAGTAATGGAAACAGCTTGACGCACGAACGTAATCCAGAAGGAACAATTCCGGTGGCACCGGATCTGCCAGCAAATCTAGGTGTCGCAGCGCGATGCGTCGAATTCCGCTTCCGGACCTGTGGTCGGGCATGATGGGATCCGATGCGCGTCCCGATGCTGCTGCTCTGCCCGATTGTCGGCCTCGCGACGTTACTGGCGTCGTGTGACCGTCCGGTGCTGCATGTGTCGTTGCCCACTACGACACCGGCAACGAAGACGAGCGGGCCCGTCCAACATCTGAGCCAGCCCGAGCCGGGCGCGGTTGCGGGTCCGGTGGACCCGGACAGGCGGGTAGGAGCAATCTTTCTGGATGGCAGCACCCAGCACGTGTGCACGGGTTCGGTGCTGCATTCCACGGCCGGAAAACTGGTCCTGACCGCCGCGCACTGCCTGGCCGGAGCTGCTCAGATCACCTTTGTGCCTGGTCTGTCCGGTGACGGTGCGCCACCCGATCTTTGGAAGGCGGACAGCGTCTATCTGGATCCGCGGTGGGTCGCCAGCAAAGATCCGCACGCCGATTACGCGATCGCCCGGGTCAACAGCGAGCACGGCGGTTCCGTCGAGTCGAGTGAAGGCTTGGCGCTAACCCTCGGCACGGCTCCGCCTCCCAGCAGTCGTGTCTCCGTGGTGGGCTATCCGAGCGGCGTGGGTGGCTCGCCGATCGGATGTCAGGGCAACACCGCTGTCACCGACGGCGGATTTCCCTCACTGGTATGCCAGGGACTGGTCGGCGGCACCAGCGGCGCGCCGTGGGTCAGCGGCACTACCGTCGTCGGGCTGATCGGTGGATTTGAGCGCGGCGGTTGCGCCGAGAACGTGTCCTACTCCGCGCCGTTCGATGAGCACACTGCCGCGCTGCTGGCCCGCGCCGAAGCCGGCGGTCCGGGCGATCCGGTGCCGGTCGACTTCGACGGCACCTGCTAACCGTCAGCGGCGGAACTCGTTGAGTGCGCGCACTTTGTTCATTACGTCGAGTGCGGCGACCTTGTAAGCCTCGGAGAACGTCGGGTAGTTGAACACCGCGTCGACCAGATATTCGACGGTGCCGCCGCAGCCCATCACGGCCTGCCCGATGTGGACCATCTCGGTCGCGCTGGTGCCGAAGATGTGCACCCCGAGCACTTTGAGGTCGTCGGTGGACACCAGCAGCTTGAGCATGCCGTAGGAATCACCCGCGATCTGACCGCGAGCCAGCTCCCGGTAGCGAGCTATGCCCACCTCGTAGGGGATCGAGTTCTTGGTCAGCTCCACCTCGGTGGCACCGACGTAGGAGATTTCGGGAATCGAGTAGATGCCGATCGGCTGCAGGTCGGTGATGCCGTCGCACGCTTCCCCGAACGCGTGGTAGGCGGCCAGGCGGCCCTGTTCCATCGAGGTTGCGGCCAATGCGGGGAAGCCGATGACGTCGCCGACGGCGTAGATGTGGGGCACCTTCGTCGCGAAGTTATCGTCGACGAAAATTCGGCCGCGGTTGTCGGATTCCAGCTCGGCGTTGTGCAGATCCAGGTGGTCGGTCTGCCCCTGCCGCCCGGCGGAATACATCACCGTTTCCGCGGGGATCTGCTTGCCACTGGCCAGGGTTGTGATGGTGCCGGCCGAACCGACGTCGACCGCGGTCACCTCCTCACCGAACCGGAAGGTCACCGCCAAGTCGCGCAGATGGAACTTCAGCGCCTCGACGACCTCGGGGTCGCAGAAGTCGAGCATGTCGCCGCGCTTTTCCACGACGGTCACCTTGGTGCCCAGCGCGGCGAACATCGACGCGTATTCGATGCCGATCACACCGGCGCCGACCACCACCATCGAGGCCGGCAGCGCCTTGAGGTCGAGAATCCCGTCGGAATCGAGCACTCGGTCTTCGTCGAACTCGACGCCGGACGGCCGTGCCGGCCTGGTACCGCTGGCGATCACGACGTATTTGCCACTGATGGTTAGCTTTTCGCGCCGAGAGGGATCTTCGACCTCGATCGTGTGCGCGTCGATGAACCGCGCGTGGCCGATCAGCAGGTCGATCCGGTTGCGCATCAACTGATTGCGCACCACGTCGACCTCCTTGCCGATCACATGCTGAGTGCGGGCCAGCAGGTCGGCCGGGGTGATCTTCTCCTTGACGCGGTAGCTCGCGCCGTAGAGTTCGCGTTGGCTCATTCCGGTGAGGTAGAGCACCGCCTCACGCAACGTCTTTGACGGGATGGTGCCGGTTTGGACGCAGACGCCGCCCAGCATTTGGCCGCGTTCGACGATCGCGACCGATTTGCCGAGCTTGGCCGAGGCGATGGCGGCTTTCTGTCCGCCGGGCCCCGAGCCGATCACGACCATGTCGTATTCCTGCATCGATCCCATGAGATAGACGATAGAGCCCACAGTCGAGACTTTCTCCACAGACCGAAAGCTCAATTGCCTTGCGCGAGCGCGTTCTGACGGTGGCGGCCATCAGCGTTAGGCCTCATGACACCGCATTCGCCCGATTTTGAACTCAACCGCCCGGGAGCGCTGGTTGCTGCGCTACCCGCCGTTCTCGGCTTTGTTCCGGAGGATTCATTGGTCTTGGTGTCGTTGGACGGTGGCGAGCTGGAAGCGGTGCTGAGGGTCGACCTCTGCGAGGAGCTCGCCGACCGGGTCGGACACCTTGTCGAGGTTGCTGCCGCGGCCGAGCCCGAGGCGGTGATCGTCGTGATCGTCAACGACGAGGGCGCCGACTGTCCGCGCTGCAATGACGAGTACCGGCAGCTCTGCGCGATGCTCGCAGAGATGTTGGCGGAGTACAACATTGAGCTGTGGGCGGCGCATGTCGTGGATCGGGTGGCCCGCGGCGGGCGCTGGCATTGCGTGGACGGCTGCGGCGCGAGTGGGACGGTCGACGATCCGTCGGCATCGCCGCTGGCCGCCGCCGCGGTGCTGGAAGGCCGCCGGCTCTATGGGCGCCGCGCCGACCTACAGGCGGTCGTGGCCATCGAGGATCCGGCGCGAAGTGCCGCACTGGCCGGGGTCCTTACCCGGCAGGCGGCCACCCGCGCGCAGGCGCATCGCACGGACCCAGCGGGCTGTAGCCGCCGTGATGTGGAAGCCGCGCTGACCGCGGTCGGCCGCGTCGGTGCTGGGGGATCGCTGTCGAACGCCGAGCTGGCCGCCCTGGGCTGCGCGCTGAATGACGTGGCGGTGCGCGACACGTTGTACGCCCTGGCGGTCGGCGAGAAGGCCGGGGAAGCCGAGGCGCTGTGGGCGTCGCTGGCGCGCATCCTGCCTGCGCCGTGGCGCGTCGAGGCGCTGGTGTTGCTGGCGTTCAGCGCCTATGTCCGCGGCGACGGCCCGTTGGCAGGGGTGTCGCTGGAGGCCGCGTTGCGCTGCGATCCGGATCACCGGATGGCGGGCATGCTGGACACGGCGTTGCAATCCGGTCTGCGACCGGAGCAGATTCGCGACCTGGCGGTGACCGGCTATCGACTGGCTAAGCGACTCGGCGTGCAGCTTCCGCCGCAGCGGGTGTTCGGTCGCCGTGCGGGGTAGGGGAGTCAGACCTTCTCGACCTTGACCGCGTGCGCCATCTCGTGCGGCAGGGTGACGTTCTCGTGCCCGGGTATCAGGATGGTGACCCCAACGGGACCGGTTTCCACCGTGACCCGCGCATTGGGCACCACGCCGGCGTCCTTGAGCCGGCTGATCAAATCGATGTCGCCCTGAACGTGCTCGGTCAGCTGGCGGACGACGACCGCGACCGGAGAACCCGCCGGCAACTCGGTCAGCCGGACTAGGTTGACGTCCTCGGCGCCGGAATTCGAACCCACACCTAGGTCCAGCAGACCCGGAATCGGATTGCCGAACGGGGAAGTGGTCGGGTTGTCGAGTACCTTCACCAGGCGGCGCTCGACATCCTCGCTCATCACGTGTTCCCACCGACATGCCTCGGCGTGCACTTCTTCCCACGGCAGGCCGATGACGTCGACGAGTAGTCGTTCGGCGAGGCGGTGCTTGCGCATCACCGCGATGGCCAGGGCCCTGCCCTTGTCAGTGAGCTCCAGGTGCCGATCACCGGCGACGTGGAGCAATCCGTCGCGCTCCATCCTGCTGACGGTCTGGCTGACGGTCGGCCCACTCTGGTCGAGCCGTTCGGCGATCCTGGCGCGCAGCGGCGTAACGCCCTCTTCTTCCAGGTCGTAGATGGTTCGCAGGTACATCTCGGTGGTATCAACCAGGTCGTTCATCCAGCACCCTCCATTGACGCCGAGTCTACTTGGCCAGCTGCCGAAATGGGTCTAACGCTCCCTACGCAAGCAGTATGCCCGCCGCGAGTTTGCGGTGGGCATACTGTCCTGCTGCTGGGCCGGGTGCCGGCTTAACTGGCGTACGAGCGCAGCCGATCGGCGCGTTCTCCGTTACGGAGCTTGGCCATCACGTCGCGCTCGATCTGACGAACCCGCTCGCGGGACAGGCCGAACAGCTTGCCGATCTGATCCAGCGTTCGCGGCTGGCCGTCGTCCAGACCGAAGCGCAACCGGATCACCTGGTGCTCCCGCTCGTCGAGAGTGGCGAGCACGCTGCGGATATCGGTGTGCAGCAGCTCGGCGATCACCGCGTTCTCCGCGGACATCGCTTCGGCGTCCTCGATGAAATCGCCCAGCGGGGCTTCTTCCTCGGAGCCGACCGGCATGTCCAGGCTTACCGGGTCGCGGCTGTGCTCGAGCAGATCATTGATCTTCTCGACCGGGATTCCGGACTCGGCGGCCAGTTCGTCGTCGGTGGCCTCACGGCCGAGGTTCTGGTGCATTTCGCGCTTGATCCGCGCCAGCTTGTTGACCTGCTCGACGAGGTGAACGGGCAGCCGGATGGTGCGGCTCTGGTCGGCCATACCGCGGGTGATGGCCTGACGGATCCACCACGTGGCATACGTCGAGAACTTGAATCCCTTTGTGTAATCGAACTTCTCCATCGCGCGGATCAGCCCGAGGTTGCCCTCCTGGATCAGGTCGAGCAACGGCATCCCGCGGCCGGTGTAGCGCTTGGCCAACGACACCACCAGACGCAGGTTCGCTTCCAGCAGGTGACGGCGCGCCGCCTGACCATCACGCGAGATGGCCGCCAGATCGCGTTTGCGGTTCTCGCCGAGACGCTTCCGCGTCGCGAGCAGATGCTCGGCATATAACCCGGCCTCGATGCGCTTCGCGAGTTCGACTTCGTCCGCGGCGGTCAGCAGCGCCGTCTTCCCGATGCCGTTCAGATATACGCGCACGAGATCCGCTGCAGGGCTCTGAGCATCTAGATCGCTGGTGTCGAACCTGCCTGTGATGGCATTCGCCATGGCGGCCTCCCGATTGGCTTTGTAGCTGTCATGGTGTTTAACGACATATCAGCTCTGAGAGTTCCCGCCCCGCCGTCATCTCACACGCTTTGACGTGCAGAAATGTGCCGACGACCTGAGAATGTCCTGAGAAGTGCGTTCAGTGGCCAGTCAGCCGGAACTGGCGTCGTACCCGTGACCCCGGTTGTACTCGGAACTGGGGTCGTAGTCGCGGCCCGGAGAACCCGGGGGTGGCTGCCGCCGCGCCTCGAGTGCCGGCCGCTCGGCCGTCGGGAACAACGGCGTGCGCCGAGTGGCATCGTCGAACCGCCGGGGCTCGTCGCGGCGGCGGGGCGGCCGATCGTTGGCGATCAGTACGGCCATCCAGGGCAGCGGGATGGACGCCGCAACGATGGCCAGTGAAATCAGGCCGTTGTGCCAGGCGCCGTAGGCGAAGGCGGCCAGCAACAGTGCGGGAATCCGGAAGGCCATCAGCGTCAGGTATTTACGCACCCGGGCGCGATGCTGCTCTTCGTACGAAGGTTCGGCGGCGGTGATGAGCACCGGCCGGCCGTCGTCGTCGAACCCCAATTCCGGGCCGCGCTTCATTCTTCCACTGTCCCACATCCGCCGGATTCCGGTTGGGCCACCTTGGCAGGCACAATATGAGGTATGCAGACCCAGACGATCGAACGCACCGATACCGACGAACGCGTCGACGACGGGACCGGCAGCGACACTCCCAAGTACTTCCACTACGTCAAGAAGGACAAGATCGCCGAGAGCGCGGTCATGGGTAACCATGTGGTCGCGCTGTGCGGCGAGGTTTTCCCCGTGACGAAGGCCGCCAAGCCGGGATCGCCGGTCTGTCCGGATTGCAAGAAGATTTACGAGCAGCTCAAGAAGAGCTGATCAGGTCGGCGGCTCTGCCGACGCGGGATCGCGTTCTTGCGTTGCGGGATTGGTCGTCACCGGATTCGATAAAACCTCCGCCGTCCGCTTCAGGGCGGGTGAACGCGAGAACAACCAATTGCGCAGCCGGTGGGCGTGTGTCCGGGGCGCGGGGAATTCTTCCTGGATCGCCGCATTGAGCTCGGCGCCGAGCATGATCGCGAACCCGCCGAAGAACGCGAACAACAGAAACGCGATCGGCGTGGACAGCGCGCCGTAGGTGTAGCCGGTGCTGGTGATCCACCGCAAATAGACGCGCAGGCCCAGCGTCGCGGTCACGAACACGAAGGTAGCCAGGACGGCGCCCAAGACGAGCCGATGTGTGGGCAGCGGCTCCGGCAGCGACACCCGGTACAAGATGACGACCCCGGTCATCAGCCCGAGCACCAGCGCCGGGTAGTAGCCGTAGTGCAGGACGTTGGCGAGGCCATCGGGGATGTGTTCGGACACTTTGCGCGGGCCCACCACCAGTACCGGTGCGGCCACGACCGTGGACACCAGCCCGACCACGTAGAGAAACAGCGCGAACAGCCGCTGTCGCACCGGGTGGCGCAGCGGCGTCTGGTCATGCGCCTCGACCACGGAATCGACGAATGAGGAGACCGCCGACGAGCCCGCCCATAGCGATAGCAGAAAGCCGAGCGAGACCACCTCGCCGCGGGCATGCGCCGTGATGTCACGGACTGTGGGTTCGATGATCTCGTTGACGACGCTGGACGAGAAGAGACTGTGGGCCGCCGAGATCGCGCTCTTCTCGATGCTGGGCAGTGCGTCCGGCCCGAACAGCGGCGCCACATAGGCCAGGCTGCCCAGCATTCCCAACAGCAGCGGAGGCGTAGAGAGCGCCGACCAAAAACCAGCCTGCGCGGACTCGGAAAAGATCGAGTCATCCCAGCTTTTGGTCAGGGTCCGCAACGCAATTCGCCAAATGTGATGGCGCGACGGCTTTACGGTTTGCTCGCTCATATCGGTCCAGCATTACCGATCGGTGCGCCCACACCCCACATTGTGACTGGGCGAGTTTCGCTGGACCTAGCTTGCGCTGACCTCCAACACGGCGGCGAGCTCAACAAGCTTGGCCTCGTGTTCGTTAGCGTGATGCTGGCAGAAGAGAAGTTCGGCTCCAGAAGGCAGCTTGGCGCGTACGCGAGCTGCAGCACCGCAGCGGTCAGCTCTAGTCAGCTCGGGACTTGTCAGAGTTGCGTTCATTGGCTTCTCCGTTCTCTTGTATCCACTTTCTCAGACGTTCGGCGTTTTCGCGTTGTTCCCCGATCGTTATCGGGTGTGTCGTTTCTCACGACCTGTAAACGTTTGGTTTCAACGGGCTTCCTAGAGTTAATGACTGTGACCATCGCTGCTGACCTGCTTGTACATCTGTGTGGAATCGAAGAGTGGTCCGACGCCCAGCGGCGGGGTGAAATCCGCCCCGAGGGCACCGCGGTGTTCATCCATCTGTCGGCGCCCGAGCAGGTACATCTGCCGGCCAACCGGCTCTTCTGTGGGCGCCAGGATTTGGTGCTGCTGCACATCGACCCGGGTTTGCTGGACTCGCCCGTGCGTTGGGAGCCGGGTGTGCCGACAGATCCGGAGGCGATGCTGTTCCCGCACCTGTACGGACCGCTGCCGCTCGCCGCTGTGAAAAAGGTCACGGAGTATTTGCCGGGGCCCGGGGGAACGTTTGCGCCCGTCGTAACTACTCACGACCCGACGTAGGCGTCGGCTTCGATCTCCACCAGCAATTCGGGTGCGATCAGCGCCGAGACTTCGACCATGGTCGCCACGGGACGTATTTCCCCGAAGGCCCGCGCGTGCGCCGCCGCCACCTCGCGCCACCGCGAAATGTCGGTCACGTACATGCGGGTGCGGACCACGTCGGTCAGCGAAGCGCCCGCCTCTTGGAGCGCAATCTCGATGCGGCGCAAGGCGTCTTGGGCTTGCGCGACGATGTCACCGGCAGGCCCGGTGCCGGTCGTGCCGGCGACCGCCACGTACGGGCCTACTCGCACCGCGCGCGAGTAGCCGACTGTCGATTCGAAGTCGGATCCGGACGAGACGAGCACGCGGTTGGCGGACATCGGGTCACCCTACGACGATGCCCATGGCCGGCGCACCTGATTTTCGCTGTGGCAAACCAAATTCCGGCGCACCGAGGCTAGCCGAGCTTGTGCGGCAACAGGTCTGGCGAAAGCGCGCGTTAGTCGAGGTAGTCGCGCAACACCTGGGAGCGGCTGGGGTGGCGCAACTTCGACATGGTCTTGGATTCGATCTGGCGAATGCGCTCGCGGGTCACTCCGTAGACCTGGCCGATCTCGTCGAGGGTACGAGGCTGGCCGTCGGTAAGACCGAAGCGCAGCCGTACTACGCCGGCTTCGCGCTCCGATAGCGTCTCGAGCACCGACTGCAGCTGGTCTTGCAACAACGTGAAGGACACCGCGTCGACGGCCACGACCGCTTCGCTGTCTTCGATGAAGTCACCAAGCTGGCTGTCGCCCTCATCGCCGATGGTCTGGTCCAGCGAGATGGGTTCACGCGCGTACTGCTGGATCTCCAGCACCTTCTCCGGCGTGATGTCCATTTCCTTGGCCAGCTCTTCAGGCGTGGGCTCGCGGCCCAGATCCTGCAGCAGCTCGCGCTGAATGCGGCCCAGCTTGTTGATCACCTCGACCATGTGCACCGGGATGCGGATGGTGCGCGCCTGGTCGGCCATGGCGCGGGTGATCGCCTGGCGAATCCACCACGTCGCGTAGGTGGAGAACTTGTATCCCTTGGTGTAGTCGAACTTCTCGACGGCGCGGATCAGACCCAGATTGCCTTCCTGGATCAGGTCGAGGAAGGCCATCCCGCGACCGGTGTAGCGCTTGGCCAGCGAAACCACCAGCCGCAAGTTGGCTTCCAGCAGATGGTTTTTGGCGCGGTCGCCGTCGCGGCAGATCCACATCATGTCGCGACGCTGCGCGGCGGGCAGCTTGTCGCCGCGCTCGGCGTGCTCGGCCATCAGCTGAGTGCCGTACAGACCGGCTTCGATCCGCTTCGCCAGTTCGACTTCTTCCTCTGCGTTAAGCAGCGCGACCTTACCGATTTGCTTCAGGTATGCGCGTACCGAGTCCGCGGAGGCGGTGAGTTCCGCGTCCTTGCGGGCTTGCCGCAGCGCCTCGGATTCGTCTTCGTCCCAGACGAAATCGCCGGACGCCTTGTCCTTTTCGGAGGGCTCGGCGATCTCTTCCTCTTCTTCGGCCGGCGCCTTTTTCGCGGCAGGTTTCGCGGCGCTCGCGGTGTCCTCGGCTTCGTCATCCCCATCGCTGTCGCCGGCGTCGTCGTCCCCATCGCCGTCGGACGCGACGTCGTCTTCCAGGTCGTCGAGGCTGAGGTCGCTGTCGATGTCGATGTCCTCGCCGGGCTCACCTTCGAGGTCGGGTTCCGTGTCGAGTTCCTCGGCGGCGTTCTCGTCGACGCCCTCGACGTTGTCGTCGTCTCCGGCGCCCTTGGATGCGGCTTTGGTACCGCGACCCGATGGCGCCTTGCCCGCGGCCTTGGCGGGGGTACGGGCCTTCTTCGGGGCGCCACCGTCGGTGTCGTCGGCGGGGTGAGTGCCCGGTGCCTCAGTCTTCGTCGCACGCTTGGCCGGCGCGGTGCCATTGGCGGCCTTTGCCGCGGGCCGCTTAGCGGGGGTCTTCGTGGCGGTGCGTTTCACCGGCTCATCGGTTGCCGGGCTGGTCTTAGTCGCTGCCACTTACACCCCTTCGGTTGGATTCACTATCGGTGGGTTTGGGCATGGTTAACCGAAAGTGTCTGCTATGTCGAATGTCGGCGTTGGTACCAGCGTGACTGCTCGCACGCTATCTGTCGGGCGGTCGCCGTGAACCATTGTAACGACAACGCGCGCTCGTACCGCCCTAGCGGGGAAATTCAGTGCGTTACGTCCGCGGTCGACGCCATCGCGGCGCCGACTATCCCGGCGGAATTGAGCAATGCCGCCGCCACCACCGGGGTGCGGTTTTCGAGCAGCGGCACCCATTGGTCGGCTTTCCGGCTGATGCCGCCGCCGGCGATGAACAGGTCCGGCCAGATCAGGTTTTCGATCGCGATCAGCACCCTGGTCACCTCTTTCGTCCAGCGCCGGTAGCTCCATTCGTTCTTGTCTTTGATCGACGACGCCGCGCGCTCCTCGGCTTCTTTGCCACCGACTTCGAGATGGCCGAACTCGGTGTTGGGGATCAATTTCCCGTTGTGGATCAGGGCGGACCCGATTCCGGTTCCGAAGGTCAGCAAAACGACCAAACCGGAGTTGTTCCTGCCGGCTCCGTAGCGCTCTTCGGCGAGCCCCGCCGCGTCGGCATCGTTGAGAACGGTGACCTGCTGGCCGTCCAGCTTGGAGCTGATCACGTCGCGCGCGTTGGTCCCGATCCAGGCGCGGTCCACATTGGCGGCCGTCCGGACGATGCCGTCGGTAACGACGCCTGGGTAGGTCACGCCCAGCGGGCCGGTCCACCCGAATTCCTTGACGACCTCGGCGATGGTCTTGGCAACGGCCGACGGCGTGGCGGGTTGCGGTGTCAGCAGTTTGATCCGGTCCCCGATCAACAGTCCGTTGTCCAGGTCGACGATGCCGCCTTTGATTCCGCTGCCGCCGACGTCGATGCCGAATCCACGTCGCTGCGGCGTACCGGAGGCCGCCCCGGCATCGGGGGTATCGGTGGCCGATTCGGTGCTGGTCATCGAAATCTCCTTGGCGAGATTTGGGCTGTTTCACACCATAGGGCAGCGAAGCGGTTGCGGTCGGGCAATACGAGGGGGGACTCGCCGCGCTGCGCGGTGGTGGGCGACTGTGATGCGATAGACCGGTGACGCGAGTGCCCCCACCCGCCGGCGGTGCAGAGCCCGCCGGGCTGCGCTTAGTGGCCGAAACGCTAGCCGCCGAAGCCGCCGAGTTCGTGAGGTCGCGGCGCGCCGAGGTGTTCGGTGCTCACGCGGGCGCGACCGACAGTGGCGCGGTGCGGTCCAAAAGCACATCGACCGATCCGGTGACGGTGGTCGACACCGAGACCGAACGGCTGCTGCGCGATCGGTTGGCCGAATTACGGCCCGGTGACCCGATTCTCGGGGAAGAGGGCGGCGGGCCCGCGGAGAAGGCCGCAGACACTGACGCGGTCACCTGGGTGCTCGACCCCATCGACGGCACGGTGAATTTCGTCTACGGCATCCCGGCTTATGCGGTGTCGGTCGGGGCGCAGCGCAACGGCGTGTCAGTGGCCGGCGCGGTCGCCGACGTCGTCGGAGGCCGGGTCTATTCCGCGGCCACAGGTCTCGGCGCGCATTTCATCGACGAGCAGGGGACGCACCCGCTGCGGTGCGCCGATGTCGACGAATTGTCGATGGCCTTGCTGGGCACCGGCTTTGGGTATTCGATCGCGCGCCGCACCACCCAGGCGGCGCTGCTGGCGCAGCTGCTGCCATTGGTTCGCGACGTGCGGCGCATCGGTTCCGCGGCGCTGGACTTGTGCATGGTCGCGGCGGGGCGGCTGGACGCCTACTACGAGCACGGGCTGCAGGTGTGGGATCGCGCGGCGGGTGCACTGATCGCAGCCGAGGCTGGAGCGCGGGTGTTGGTGCCGCCGCCCGACGAGCAGGTCGGCGGCGCCGGACTGGTGGTTGCGGTCGCACCCGGAATCGCCGACGAACTGCTGGCGGCCCTGCGGCAATTCAACGGCCTCGCGCCAATCGCGGACTGAATCAGCAGCTGCTGGCGTGAATCTTCGACAACAGCGACGGATCTGACGATCCGATGGCACCGGGGCGCAGGCTGGCGAGCACCGAGTCGATGTCGTCATTGTGGGCCAGTGCGTTGAATTCCGTGCCGACGGCCAGGTCGACGGAGTCGTCGGCACGGCTGTCGTTGAACAGCTCGCTGCACGGCGCAACCAGCCACACCGCGGCGGCGGTGGCCTGTCCGGCCGTACCGAAGCGGATCTGGCCCTGGCAGGTCAGACGGGTGCCGGCGTAGACCGGGTCGTTGGCCGCTGGCGTTGAGGACGCGGACCTTGGTGTCGGCGAGTTTTGCGGGCATCACGTCGGCCATTGCACTGCGCGACATTTGCTCGCCGATTTGGGCCGGCGCCGACCCGGTCGGCTGCGGGGGCGGGTTGCACGCTTCGACTTCGTGAACTTTCGCGGGTCGCGTCAGCGCCACGGTCCACGCGACGCCCGTCACCGCCACCAGGAAGACCAGCACGACAATGGCAGGTCGGGGATTGCGCCGCCGAAAGGGCCGACCATGCTTGTCGAAGGCTGTACCCTCGGTGATTTGTGCGACCACAGCTGCACTCTAGCCGCACACTAAATCCACTGTTTGAAGGCGAATACGAGGGTCAATTCAGGGGTGTGAGGTAAATCACAACCGAATCGACCGGGATACGGGCACGAATCATTTGGTGGATGCGTTCGACGCTGGTACAAAGCGTTGCTTGAGGTAACGCAGGCATGTGAGGGGATTGGACGATGCCTACCGACTATGACGCTCCACGGCGGACCGAAACGGACGACGTTTCGGAAGACTCGCTGGAGGAGTTGAAAGCTCGACGCAACGAGGCGGCGTCGGCTGTTGTTGACGTGGACGAATCCGAGTCCGCCGAGAACTTCGAACTGCCTGGTGCCGACCTGTCCGGCGAGGAGCTATCAGTTCGGGTCATCCCGAAACAAGCTGACGAGTTCACCTGCTCAAGCTGCTTTCTGGTGCAACACCGCAGTCGACTTGCCAGCGAGAAGAACGGTGTGATGATTTGCACCGACTGCGCAGCCTGATAGCCGCACCTAGCTTGTCAGGGCCGACAGCACCCGCTCGGGGTGACGGCAGCTCACCATCCAGTACGGCGTCGGGTCGTCTGGGTCATCGAGGACCAGCAAAATCATCGGTCCGACCCATGCGCGATGCAGCACATACGCCGCGGGATCGAGCTGACGCCCCAGTGCCGCCGACTTCGCCGACGGCGCTATCTGAGCGGATCGGGCGATCACGGTGATCGGCAGATGGGCATCGGCGGCCCACAGTTGCACCACACCGTCGGCGGAGGCGGTGACTCGGATTTCGACGTGGCCCAGCCACAGCAGCGCGCCGGTGGCCACGAGGAACAGCACCACGAACGGCAGCCAGTCGGGGAGTGCCCTGACACCGAGATTGACTTCGACAGCAATCAGCGTCGCTAGCGCGAACGCCGGTGGCCACCACCACCATGGGACCCACAGTCGCTCGCGATATCGCACGCTGTGCGGCGCGACACGCGTACCGGACACGCGGTCAAGGGTAGTCTGTGGCCCCGTGTCGACCAGTCTGGCCATTGTCCGCCTCGACCCCGAGCTCCCGCTGCCCAGTCGGGCACACGACGGTGACGCGGGGGTTGATCTCTACAGCGCCGAAGATCTCCGGCTGGACCCGGGGCAACGCGCCCTGGTACGGACGGGTTTGGCTGTCGCCATCCCCTTCGGAATGGTCGGCTTGGTGCACCCGCGCTCGGGATTGGCTGCGCGGGTTGGACTTTCGATCGTCAATAGCCCGGGTACCGTCGACGCCGGCTATCGGGGCGAGATCAAGGTTGCGCTGATCAACCTCGACCCGGCCGAGCCGATCGTGGTGCACCGTGGCGATCGGATCGCCCAGTTGCTGGTGCAGCGGGTCGAGTTGGTCGAGTTGGTCGAGGTCGCGTCGTTCGACGAGGCCGGGCTGGCCGAAACATCCCGTGGCGACGGTGGCCACGGTTCCTCCGGCGGACATGCGAGTTTGTGATGGCATTCGGAAAATCGGGCAAAGACGATAGCGACAAGCCGGTAGCGCCAGAGGCTGCGGCCGACCCCGTCGATGACGAGTTCGACGACGATCTGGAGGGGCCGTTCGACATCGACGACTTCGACGACCCGTCGGTCGCCGAGCTGGCCCGGCTCGACTTGGGCTCGGTCCTGATCCCGATGCCGGAAGCCGGCCAGCTGCAGGTCGAGCTGACCGAGACCGGCGTGCCGAGCGCCGTGTGGGTCGTCACGCCCAACGGCCGGTTCACGATCGCCGCCTACGCCGCCCCCAAGACGGGCGGCCTGTGGCGTGAGGTGGCCGGCGAGCTTGCCGACTCGCTGCGCAAGGATTCGGCTCAAGTCAGCATCAAAGACGGCCCGTGGGGTCGCGAGGTGGTCGGCACCGCGACGGGAGTGGTGCGCTTCATCGGTGTCGACGGCTACCGATGGATGATCCGCTGCGTGATCAACGGAGCGCACGAGACCATGGAGGCGCTCGAGCAGGAGGCGCGTTCGGCGTTGGCGGACACCGTGGTTCGCCGCGGTGACACCCCGCTGCCGGTGCGCACGCCGCTGGCCGTGAACCTTCCCGAGCCAATGGCCGAGCAGCTGCGTCAGGCCGCCGTGGAACAGGCCGAGGCGCAGCAGCAGGAGCAGCCGCCCAACGATCCGGCCGCGCGCCGCAGCGTGGACGGATCGGCTATGCAACAGTTGCGCACCACCACCGGCGGTTAGCCGCCGGTTGGAACAACTACGCGTCGGCCAGTGCGGCCAGGCAGGCCGCCCCGAGCGCGGCGCTGTCCGCGCCGATCTGATCGAGCGTCACCGTCCGCAACCCCGCACGCGGTGCGGCGGCGACCCAGTCGACACCGGCCTGCAGCGGATGAATCGGATCGTCGACCGCGGCCGCCACGCCGAGAGGCGCGGCCAGTTTGTGGAGTTCGTCACAGCTCGGTGCGACGTAGGCGGCGGCTTCGTCCATGGCGTCGGGCAGCAGCGGCCATTGGGCAAGCCAGGACCGAGTCAGCTCCTCGGCTAGCCAGACCGGGCTGGACGCCTGCATCTGTGCGGTCGTCGCGGCCAGACCGTCGGCGCGTAGCTGGGATGCCGAATACCGCGCCGCAAGGGCGGCCGGCGCCGACCCGGGGGCCCCCGCCCAGGCCGGCAGCGCGGCCAGCACGGCGACGGTCTGACCTGGATGTGCGAGCGCCCACGCGGCTGCCACCGCGGCTCCGATCGAGATTCCGCCGACGGCGATCCGACCGTCGCGCGCCGCGTCATCCAATGCGGACAGGTAGCCATCGACCAATCGGTCCGGGCGCGGCGCGGGGGTCACCAACCGGGCGCCGGCATTGCGCAACGGCCCGGAAAACGCCCGATTGACGTATACGTCGTCGGACCCGGTCCCGGGCAAGAGCACGGTCGTGACACCGCGCAAATCGACACCCACGCCCCGATACTGCCCGGCCGGGACAAGCAGCCCAAAATCACGGTTTCGATCCGGTTGGCGCCGGGGAACCAAGAGGTCTACGGTGTCCGTTGGCATAGATGAAAGCACCGCGGCTTTTTCGCCAATTGTCAGGAGTGAGCATGGGGGCTCAGGGTTATTTACGCCGCCTCACCCGTCGGTTGACGGAGGACCCGGAGCAACTTGATTCCGAGGAGTTGTCGGACGAGGTTGCGAGTACCGGTGCGCAGCGCGTCATCGATTGCGAACGTGGCCAGGAGGTCACGATGGTAGGCACGCTGCGCAGCGTGGAATGTAACGGCAAGGGCTGCGCGGGCGGTGTCAAGGCCGAACTGTTCGACGGCAGTGACACCGTGACCCTGGTGTGGTTGGGACAGCGCCGCATTCCCGGCATCGACTCGGGCCGCACTTTGCGGGTGCGGGGCCGGATGGGCAAGCTGGAGAACGGAACAAAGGCCATCTACAACCCGCATTATGAAATTCAACGTTGACCCTGCCCAGTAATACGTCGAATCGCATCAGTCCAGAACGCCTGCTGAGCCAGCTAGGCGGGGTCAGTGGTGTCATCTACTCGTCGCTGCCCGTCGTGATCTTTGTGGCCGTTTCCAGCCTGTCGGGCCTACTGCCCGCAATCGGCGCGGCGCTCGGGGTGGCCGCGCTGGTCTTGGTGTGGCGGCTGATTCGGCGGGATTCCATCCAGCCGGCGTTTTCCGGGTTCGCCGGCGTCGCCGTCTGTGCGCTGATCGCTTACATCGTCGGGGAATCCAAGGGCTATTTCTTGCTCGGCATCTGGATCTCGCTGCTGTGGGCGGTCGTGTTCGCGGTGTCCGTGGTGATCCGCCGTCCGCTGGTTGGCTACGCGTGGAGCTGGGCCACCGGGCGGGATCGGGGCTGGCGCAACGTGGCCCGGGCCGTCTACGCGTTCGACGTCGCCTCGCTGTGCTGGGTGCTGGTCTTCGGCGCGCGGTTCGGGGTTCAGCTACTGCTGTACGACGCGGGTCAGACCGGCTGGCTGGCCGCGGCGCGCATCGGGATGGGCTGGCCGCTGACCGCGGTGGCAGCGCTGGTGACCTATGTGACGATCAGGGCCGCGCAGCGTGCGATCGCCGGCGCCGCCGATGATTTCGACCCCGCCGCCGTCGCGTTCGACGCCGACACCGTCGGCGACTAGTTCGCGGGCGGCGCGGCCGCCGGCAACAGCAGTTTGCGCAAATCCTCTTCCGCCTCGGTGACCGAGACGAAGAGCAACTCGTCGCCGCCTTCCAGCGGCTCGTCGGCCTCCGGCACGATCACGCGCGGCCCGCGCAGGATGGTGACCAGCGCGACGTCCCGGGGCGGCTCGAGCCGGCGTACCGGCTTGCCGCCCCAGGGCGTGTCGTCGGGCAGGGTGATCTCGACCAGGTTGGCCTGACCCCGCCGGAATTCCATCAGGCGCACCAAATCTCCCACGGCGACGGCTTCTTCGATCAGTGACGCCAGCATCCGCGGGGTGGACACCGCCACGTCGACGCCCCAGGCGTCGGTGAACAGCCATTCGTTTCGGGGGTCGTTGACCCGGGCCACCACCCGGGGCACCGCGAACTCGGTCTTGGCCAGCAGGCTGAGCACCACATTGACCTTGTCGTCACCGGTCGCGGCGACCACCACGTCGAAATCCTCGAGGTGCACCGACTCCAGCAGGCTCAGTTCGCAGGCGTCGCCAAGGCGCCAGTGCGCGGACGGGATCGCGTCGACGTCGACGTGCTCGGGGTTGCGTTCGATCAGGGTGACGTCGTGGTTGTTCTCGATGAGCTCGCGGGTGACCGAGCGGCCGACTGCGCCGGCACCGGCGACAGCTACCTTCATGTGTGCCGCTCCTTAGTCGTGGTCGGGCGGCTCGGGATCAATGCCCCGCTCCCGAATCGATGTCCTCGCTGGGCGGCAGCGCGGCAATGGCCACCGCCTCGGCTGCCCGGCCGGATATCGCGGCGATGTAGACCTGATCGCCGGCCTGGATGACAGTCTTGGGTTCGGGCAAGATGCCGGTGCCGAAGCGGATCAAAAATGCCACGCGCGCGCCGGTGGCCTGCTCGAGATCGGTGGCCCGGCGGCCCACCCAGTCCTCCTGCAGGACGACCTCAGCCACGGCGACAGTTCCGGTGGGGTCGCGCCACTTGGCGGTCTCGCTCTCCCGGGTCAACGCGTTGAGCAGGCGATCGGTGGTCCACGGCACGGTGGCGATCGTCGGGATGCCGAGGCGTTCATAGACCTCGGCGCGCTTGGCGTCGTAAATGCGGGCCACCACCCGGTTAACGCCGAACGTCTCGCGAGCAAGTCGAGCCGAGATGATGTTGGAGTTGTCCCCGGATGACACCGCGGCGAACGCGTCGGCCTCCTCGATGCCCGCTTTCAGCAGCACATCCCGGTCGAAGCCCTGGCCCAGCACCCGTTCTCCGGCGAACTCCGGGCTCAGCCTGTTGAACGCCGAGCTGTCGCGGTCGATCACCGCGACATCGTGGCCAATTCGGGACAACCCGTCGGACAGGGAAGAGCCCACCCGGCCGCATCCCATCACAACCACCCGCACGTCAGGTCCTCTCGGCTGATCGGAGTATGTGTCATTTCATCGGCAAACTTCGTTGGCCAGCCGATATCCGTCGGGAATATTGTCGCCCAGGGAACGCTACCGGCACGGCCCGTTGCGCTTACTCTTGGCTCTCGTGTCCAAACTTTCAACCGCAGCGCGCCGGTTGCTGATTGGCCGGCCCCAACGCAGCGACCGGCTGAGCCACACCCTGCTGCCTAAGCGCATCGCCTTGCCGGTGTTTGCTTCCGACGCACTGTCCTCGGTGGCGTATGCGCCCGAGGAAATCTTTTTGATGCTCTCGGTGGCCGGAGCGGCCGCTTACGCCCTGACGCCGTGGATCGGTCTCGCGGTGGCCGCGGTCATGCTGGTGGTGGTGGCCAGCTACCGGCAGAACGTGCATGCCTACCCGTCCGGCGGTGGCGACTACGAGGTGGTCACCACGAACCTGGGCGAGACCGCCGGACTCGTGGTGGCCAGTGCCCTGATGGTGGATTACGTTCTCACGGTTGCTGTTTCGACTTCGTCGGCGATGGCGAACATCGGCTCCGCGGTCCCGATCGTCGCGCAGAACAAAGTGTGGTTCTGTGTGGTCGCCATCGTGTTGGTGACGGCGTTGAACCTACGTGGCATCCGCGAGTCCGGGGTGGCCTTCGCGATCCCGACTTATGCGTTCATCGTCGGCGTCGTCGTGATGATCGGGTGGGGGCTGATCCGGATTTTTGTGCTGGGCAATCCTTTGCGGGCCGAATCCGCCGGCTTCCAGATGCACGCCGAGCACGGCCAGATCGTCGGTTTCGCGTTCGCGTTCCTGCTGGCCCGCTCGTTCTCGTCGGGCTGCGCGGCGCTGACCGGTGTCGAGGCAATCAGCAACGGGGTGCCGGCGTTCGAGAAACCCAAGTCGCGCAACGCCGCAACGACTCTGTTGATGCTGGGCGTGATCGCGGTGACATTGCTGATGGGCATCATCGTGCTGGCCCAACAGATCCACGTGCAGCTGGTCGACGATCCGGCCACCCAGCTGACCGGCGCCCCGGCCGGCTACATGCAGAAGACGCTGGTCACGCAGCTGGCGCAGACCGTGTTCGGTAACTTCCGCATCGGGTTCCTGCTCATCGCCACCGTGACCGCGCTGATCTTGGTGTTGGCGGCCAACACCGCGTTCAACGGGTTCCCAGTGCTGGGCTCGGTGCTGGCGCAGCACAGTTACCTGCCGCGTCAGTTGCACACCCGCGGCGACCGCCTGGCGTTTTCCAACGGAATTCTGTTCCTGTCGGCGGCGGCGCTGGCGTTCGTCATCGCGTTCCGCGGTGAGGTGACCGCGCTGATCCAGCTCTACATCGTCGGCGTGTTCATATCGTTCACACTGAGCCAAATCGGGATGGTCCGGCACTGGACTCGGTTGTTGCGCACCGAGACCGACCCCAGGGCGCGGGCCAAGATGGTGCGCTCACGTGTGATCAATACGGTCGGCTTGCTGTCCACCGGAGCGGTGCTGCTGGTGGTGCTGGTCACCAAATTCTTTGCCGGAGCATGGATCGCGATCGTCGCGATGAGTGCGCTGTTCGTCGTCATGAAGTTGATCCGCAAGCACTACGACACCGTTGGCCGGGAACTCGAAGAGCAAGCCGCCGCCCAGCACGACGTGGTGCTGCCCAGTCGTAACCACGCGTTGGTGCTGGTGTCGAAGCTGCATCTGCCGACCCTGCGGGCATTGGCTTACGCGCGTGCGACCCGTCCCGACGCGCTCGAGGCCGTCACGGTCAGTGTGGATGACGTGGAAACCCGTGCGCTGGTCCATGATTGGGAGAAGAGTGAAATCAGCGTCCCGCTGAAGGTCATCGCCTCTCCATACCGCGACATCACCCGTCCGGTGCTCGACTATGTGAAACGAGTCGCCAAAGAGTCACCGCGCACCGTGGTGACGGTGTTCATCCCGGAGTATGTCGTCGGCCACTGGTGGGAGCAGGTGCTGCACAACCAAAGCGCCCTCAGGCTCAAGGGACGTCTGCTTTTCATGCCCAACGTTATGGTCACTTCGGTTCCCTGGCAGTTGAATTCGTCGGAGCGACTGCAGATGCTGCAGCCGCACGCGGCTCCCGGCGATGCCCGTCGCGGCATCTTCGACTAAAGCGAATATGTCGTGAGTGCCGAAGCATCGCTGCCCCCCGCTGGCGGGGAGCTGACGCTGGTGACCGGTGCTCCGGCCAACGGCGGCAGCTGCGTGGCTCACCACGAAGGCCGGGTGGTGTTCGTGCGCTACGCCTTGCCCGGTGAGCGAGTACGGGCCCGAGTCACGGCTGATCGCGGATCCTATTGGCACGCAGAGGTTATTGAGGTTATCGAGCCGTCGGCGGATCGGACCGAGTCGCTGTGCCCGATAGCCGGGGTGGACGGCTCCGGTTGTTGCGATCTGGCCTTCGCCACCCCGGACGCGGTTCGGGCGCTCAAGGCGCAGGTGGTGTCGAATCAGTTGGAACGGTTGGGCGGATATCACTGGAGCGGTGCGGCGGAACCGCTTTCGGATTCCGGCCCCACCGGCTGGCGCACCCGGGTGCGCCTGGAGGTGGGCTCCGACGGCCGCCCCGGGTTTCACCGCTACCACAGCGACGAGCTGGTGGCCGACCTGCGCTGCGCGCAGTTGCCGCCGGGAATGCTGGACGAACTGGCGCAAGCATGTTCTGCGGCTGATCTGTCGCCGACCGCGCAGCTGCACGTCGCGATCGACGATGACGGCCAGCGCCATGTGGTGCGCACTCTGCGCCACGGCGGGCGGACGACGACCAATGTGGTGCAGGGTGACTACGAGGCAACCCATCGGGTGGGGCCGCGCAGTTGGCAGGTGCCGGTGACCGCGTTCTGGCAGGCGCACCGCGACGCGGCGCGCGTCTGCAGCGCTCTGGTTGCCGACTGGGCACAGCCCGGCACCGGCATGCGGGTGTGGGATCTCTACGGCGGCGTAGGCGTTTTCGCCGCCGCTTTGGGCGATGCGGTGGGGGAGTCCGGGCGGGTGCTCACCGTCGACACCTCCCGCGCGTCGACGCGGGCCGCTCGCGCCGCACTGGTCGATCTGCCGCAGGTGGACATCGTCACCGATTCGGTGCGCCGCGCGGTGTCGGCTCAGCGAAGCGGTGCCGACGTGGTCGTGCTGGATCCACCGCGTTCGGGCGCCGGGCGCGATGTCATCGACCTGCTCGCCGCGGCCGGCGTGCCACGGGTCGTGCACATCGGCTGCGAGGCAGCATCTTTCGCCCGCGACATCGGCCTGTACCTCGGTCGTGGCTATACGGTCGAGAAGATCAGGGTGTTCGATGCGTTTCCGCTGACGCATCACACCGAATGCGTGGCGCTGCTGACCCGCTAGGAAGTATCCGTAACCGAATGCGTCTGCGGTGATTCCCGCGACAGGCTAAACTCCGTCGCGGTGTGCCGGGAAGTCTGGTCGGCAATGTCGTTGTCGACCAACCGAAAGGTTCGAGTGCTTACCAACCAAGAACGGTCCCTGACTGTCGAAGGGCCGCCATCGTGAACGAGACTATCCATTACGCGTTGATCGTCTTGTTCTGCAGCGCCGTCGGTTTGGTCGCGGTCTTGGCGAACCGGCTGACCGAACGAGTCAAAATCCCGGTGGCCCTGCTCGTGCTGGTCGGAGCGGCCATGGTGGTGCACACCGTGCCCGCGGTGCAGTCACCGTCCGAGCCGACCGTCGAGCGGCTGATCACCATCGCGCTGGTACTGGTGTTGTTCGACGGCGGAATGCACATCGGGCCTTCGCGCTTCCGCGCGGCGATTGTCCCGATCCTGTCGGTCGGCGTGGTGGGCACCGCCCTCACCGCCGCCGGCGCGGCACTGATGCTGCACTACGCGTGCGGAATCGGTTGGTTCCCTGCGTTGCTGGTGGCCACAGCCGTGGCGCCCACCGATCCGGCTGTGGTCTTCTCAGTCCTGGGCAAACGCGAGATTTCTGGTCGCAGTAGCACCATCCTGGAGGGCGAGTCCGGCGCCAATGATCCAGTCGGCATCTCGTTGATGGTCAGCCTGATCGCCGCCGGTGGCCTCAGTGCAGCCGGCTTCGCCAGCGTCGGAGCCCAATTCGCCCTGCAAATGGCGATCGGTCTGGCGGTCGGGGTCGTCGGCGGTCGCGCCCTACTCGTGTTCATGCGGCGCGTGGCATTGCCGAGCGAAAGCCTGTATTCGCTACGCACGTTGGCATGCTGCCTGATGCTGTACGGCATCGCCACCCTTGCGCACGGCTCGGGATTTCTGGCGGTATTCGTCGCCGGCATCGTGATCGGCGACGCTCGCGCGCCCTACAAGCCGGATATCAAGCGATTCCACGCTGCCTTGGCCGGTCTGGCTGAAATCGTCGCGTTTGCCGTGCTGGGTTTAACTGTCGACCTCAACGTGCTCGCCCATCCCGACGTGTGGATTCCCGGGCTACTCCTCGGGGTGGCCCTGACAGTGGTGATTCGGCCGTTGGCGGTGGGCTCCTGCCTGATTCCGGTCCAGCTGCAACGAAACGAACGCATCTTCATCCTCGCCGCCGGGCTCAAGGGCGCGGTGCCGATCCTGTTAGGTGAGTTCTTGCGCGCTGCCCACGTCGCCGACGCCGAACGTTTGTACGGCATCGTGGTCGTGGTCGTCGTCTTCTCCGTTCTGGTGCAAGGCAGCTCCGTGCCCGGTATCGCAAAACTGTTGTGCCTGCCCATGCGTACCGTCGAGACGCAGCCATGGGAGATCGGTGTCCGGCTCGCGGATGAACCGCAGGGGATCCACCGCTTCAGCGTTGTCTCCGGGTCCGCTGCCCAGGGTTGCACGGTCGAACGTCTCGGTGACCGCGTCGGTGACATTTGGGTGAGCATCGTCGTCCGCGCCACCGGCCTGGTGCCGGTTCGGGGTGACACCGAACTTCAGGCCGGCGACGAGGTCGTGGTGCTGGCGGACCCCGAACTTCGTGACACCCTTGCCGAACTGTTCGACCCCTCGTAGGGAGCCACATCCGGCGTTGGCTGCGTAGACTGTCGTGATGCTCGAACAGATCCGCGGGCCTGCCGATCTGCAGCCCCTTTCACAGCAGCAGCTCCGCGATCTGGCCTCCGAGATCCGCGAGTTCCTGATCCACCAGGTGGCTGCGACCGGGGGGCACCTGGGACCCAACCTCGGCGTGGTCGAGCTGACGCTGGCGCTGCACCGGGTGTTCGACTCGCCGCACGATCCGATCATCTTCGACACCGGCCACCAGGCCTATGTGCACAAGATGCTGACCGGCCGCTGCCAGGACTTCGAGACGCTGCGCAAAAAGGGCGGCCTGTCGGGGTATCCGTCGCGCAGCGAAAGCGAGCACGACTGGGTGGAGTCCAGCCACGCCAGCGCGGCGTTGTCGTACGCCGACGGCCTGGCCAAGGCGTTCGAGCTGACCGGGCATCGCAACCGGCACGTGGTCGCGGTGGTCGGCGACGGCGCGCTGACCGGCGGCATGTGCTGGGAGGCGCTGAACAACATCGCGGCGTCCGGTCGTCCGGTCGTCATCGTCGTCAACGACAACGGTCGCAGCTACGCACCCACGATCGGCGGCGTTGCCGACCACCTGGCCATGCTGCGGCTGCAGCCGGCGTACGAGCACGTGCTGGAAAAGGGCCGTGACGTGGTGCGGGCGATGCCGCTGATCGGCGAGATCTGCTACCACTTCATGCACAGCGTCAAGGCGGGCATCAAGGACTCGCTGGCACCGCAGCTGATGTTCACCGATCTTGGGCTGAAGTATGTCGGCCCGGTCGACGGTCACGACGAACGCGCCGTGGAGGCCGCGCTGCGCCGGGCCCGCGGTTTTGGCGGCCCGGTGATCGTGCACGTCGCCACCCGCAAGGGCATGGGCTACGCCCCGGCCGTGGCCGACGAGGCCGAGCAGATGCACTCCACCTCGCCGATCGACCCGGTCACCGGCCAGGCCACCAAGATCCCCGGCCCGGGCTGGACCGCGACCTTCTCCGAGGCGCTGATCGGCTACGCCAGAAAGCGCCGCGACATCGTGGCGATCACGGCCGCGATGCCCGGCCCGACCGGGCTGACGGCGTTCGGGCAACGTTTCCCGGATCGGCTGTTCGACGTCGGCATCGCCGAACAGCATGCGATGACGTCGGCGGCTGGGCTGGCGATGGGCGGGATGCACCCGGTGGTGGCCATCTACTCGACGTTCCTCAACCGGGCGTTCGACCAGATCATGATGGACGTGGCGCTGCACAAGCTACCCGTCACCCTGGTGCTCGACCGTGCCGGGGTCACCGGTTCCGACGGCGCGAGCCACAACGGCATGTGGGATCTGTCGATGCTGAACATTGTGCCCGGCATGCGGGTGGCCGCCCCGCGCGACGCTGCCCGGCTGCGCGAGGAACTCGGCGAGGCGCTCGACGTGAACGACGGCCCGACGGCGCTACGGTTCCCCAAAGGTGATGTGGGCGAAGATATTCCGGCCTTGGAACGGCGATCCGGATCTGATGTGCTCGCGGTACCCGCCGGTGGGCTGAACCACGATGTGCTGCTAGTCGCCGTCGGCGCATTCGCCTCGATGGCGCTGGCTGTGGCCAAGCGACTGCACAACCAGGGGATCGGTGTGACCGTGATCGATCCGCGTTGGGTGTTGCCGGTGTCCGACGGTGTTCTCGAACTGGCGGGGCAGCACAAACTGCTTGTCACGCTGGAGGACAACGGCGTCAACGGCGGTGTGGGGTCAGCGATTTCGGCCGCGCTGCGCCACGCCGAGATCGACATGCCATGCCGCGACGTCGGCCTGCGCCAGGACTTCTACGAGCACGCCTCCCGCGGCGAGGTGTTGGCCGACCTCGGGCTGACCGACCAGGATGTGGCCCGCCGCATCACCGGTTGGGTTGCTGCACTGGGCAGTTACGAATCCGAAGCCGAGATCCGCGAGCACCTCGACTAGCTGTCGGTGCGCTCGGCCTCGGGTGGCGGCTGCAGTGCCGTCGCCAGCACGGGGTCGACGAGTTCACGTTGCCAGTCCCTCGCGTGGCCGGCGCACAAGAATCCTTCGACAGCCTCGACCGGGTCCGCCGCGCCCTCCCAGTCCCAGCACAGTCGGCGCACCAAGTCGGGCGAGACCAGGTTCTCCGTCGGCACATTCACCCGCTCCGACAGCTCCGACAGCCCGGCGCGGGCCGCCTCCAGCCGGGCGGCTGCCTCCGGCTTGCGTCTGCTCCAGCGCGCCGGCGGCGGCGGCCCGTTCGGCGGCTCGGCGTCTTCGGGTGGATCCTTGCTGTCGCGGGCGGTCTGCAGCGCGCCCAACCACGTTGCCGCGCTGCGCCGTTGGTTTCGCCCGCCGAACACGGGCAGCGCTATCAGGTCTTCGACGGTCTTCGGGTTGGCGATGGCGGCGTCGATGATCGCCGAGTCCGGCAGGATGCGCCGCGGGGCGATGTCGCGCCGCGCCGCGATGCTGTCGCGTGTCGTCCACATTTCGCGCACCGCGGCCAGGCCGCGCCGGTCCCGTACCTTATGGATGCCCGACGTTCGCCGCCAGCGGTCGCGCCGCGGCGCGACCTCCTTGCTGCCCACGACCCGCAAATGATCGAATTCCTGTGCAGCCCAATCGCTTTTGCCTTGCTCGGCCAGCTCGGCGGCGATGGCGGCGCGGAGTTCGACGAGCAGTTCGACGTCGAGGGCCGCGTAGTTGAGCCATTCCGCGGGCAGCGGGCGCTTGGACCAGTCGGCCGCGCCATGACCTTTGACCAGACCATGACCCAGCAGCCGCTCGGTCATCGCCGCCAGGTTCACCCGCTCGAACCCAGCCAGCCGTCCCGCGAGCTCGGTGTCGTACAGCGCGGGCGGTCGCATGCCGACCTCGGCCAGACAGGGCAGGTCCTGATCGGCCGCGTGCAGAATCCATTCGTCTTGGCTGAGCACGTCGGCGACGGGCCGCAGCGCCGTCAGGGGATCGGCACCGTGGCTGACCGGGTCGATGAGCACGGTGCCCGCGCCGGTGCGCCGAATCTGGATCAGGTAGGCCCGATTGGAGTAGCGGAATCCCGACGCCCGCTCGGCGTCCACCGCGAATGGGCCATGCCCGCGGTCCAGGAGTCGCGCGGCATCGGCGATCTCGCCGACACTCACCGAGAGATCGGGTACTCCGTCGGCCGGGCGCAGAAGTGGTGTGGATTCGGGTTCAGTGCTGCCGGGCACGTTGCTGTCGGGCCCATCGGACCCCGGCTCAGACATGTCAGGCGCGTGACCGCGAGCTCAAGTCGGTGACCCCGGTCGGCGGTAGGCCTGCGGCGTGTTCGAGCACCTCGCAAAACGCCTCGACATGCCCGCCGACGGCGGGTGAGGTGGCCGTCCATGAGGCCCGCAGCTCGAGCTGGTGCGCCCGCGGCGGCCCGGAGATGTCGCCGTAGCGCACCGATGTGGTGGCGGTGACGGTGCCACCCAGAGCTGTGACCTGGTCAGTCCGGGCTTCCAGCGCGTCGACGAGCCAGCTCCACGCCACCTCCGGCAGCAGGGGATCGACGGCTTCGCTGGAGTCCAGGTCGGCTTGGATGTAGGCGACCAGGCGCATGGTGCCGTCCCAGGCGTCCGCGCCGTCCGGGTCGTGCAGCAGGATCAACCGGCCGAACGCGTCGCCTTCTGACCGCTCGGGAACGATCTCGAGGTCGGGATGTTTGACTTCGGCGCCCAGCGCGTAGCTGAAGGGGGCCAGGCGCTGCGGCGGCCGGATCGGGCCCAACTCGATCTCCGGCCGTGCGTTGACGGCGTTCATTGCCGCCACCGCCTCGCGGAATGGGGCCGGTTCGACTGAGGTCATTGGCGCCACTCCTCCTCGTCGCGCCCGCTCCGCATCGTCGTAGGCGCGGGTCACAGCGTTCGACGCTAGACCTATCGCCTGACACGCCGCGACAGGCGCGCCGATCTTCAAACCCGTCGCGACCAAGCTGTTACCAGGGTGTGTCACGTCGTGATCTCACGACGTTTATGCTGCTCAGAAGCTCTTCAGTCGTTGAATCGCGCCGGGCGCTTCTCGCGGTGCGCGGCGAGGCCTTCCTGCACGTCCGGGCCGCTGAAACTCAAGAATTCCAGGCCGAGCGACGTCTCGAAGGCGGGCGCGAACATGCGATACCAGTGGTTGAGGCTGTGTTTGGTCCAGCGGATCGCGTTCTGGGCTCCCTGCGCCAGATCATTGGCGACGCGGGTCGCCGTCGCGAGCACGTCGTCATCGTCGACGCAGACCGACACCAGGCCGATGCGTTCGGCTTCTTCGCCCAGCAGGGTGTCGCAGGTCAATAGGTAGTACTTGGCCTTGGCCATGCCGACCAGCAGTGGCCAGCAGATCGCGGCGTGGTCGCCGGCGGCCACGCCGAGCTTGGTGTGGCCGTCGATGATCTTGGCGGTCCGCCCGGCCACCGAGATGTCGGAAAGCAACGCCACCACCAATCCGGCGCCGACGGCGGGGCCCCGGATCGCCGAAACCATCGGCTTGTCGAAGTTGACGATGTTGAGCACCAGGTCGCGGGCCTCGCGCATGATGCGAAGCCGGCCCTCATAGTCGCCGATGGTTTCTGAGATCAGGTCGAAACTGCCGCCGGAGGAGAACGCCTTACCTTCACCACGGATCAGGACGGCCCGTACGTCGGGGTCGCGGTTGATGGCGGGCCAGACGTCGGCGAGATCGCGGTGCATTTGCGGCCCCACCGAGTTCAGCCCGGGAGCGTCGAGAACCACCGTGAGGACGCCATTGCCGCCGTGTTCAAAGCGGAGGCTGGGGAACTCGTCGTAGTTGACTGAGACTGGCGCTACTGACACTGGGTCGATGTTACGCAGCGATGCCGGGTGATCGAGGGGCGCCGCCCGGCCCCGGTACCAGCACCGTGGCAGCATTGAGTGCAATGAGTACCCGTCGCGAACTTCCCGAGGCGCCCTACCTGGCTGCTGTCACCGGCCGTAAACCCGGCCGCGTGCCGGTGTGGTTCATGCGGCAGGCCGGGCGTTCGCTGCCCGAGTACCGCGCGCTGCGCGAACGCACCAGCATGCTTGAGGCGTGCTTGCAGCCCGAGATCGTCTGCGAGATCACCCTGCAACCGATCCGGCGCCATGACGTCGACGCGGCGATCCTGTTCTCCGACATCGTCGTACCGCTGCGTGCCGCGGGCATCGATTTGGATATCGTCCCCGACGTCGGGCCGGTGATCGCGCACCCGATCCGGACCCACGCCGATATTGATGCAATGAAACCCTTTGAACCGCAAGCCATTCAGCCGGTTTGTCAGGCGGTGTCGCTGCTGGTCGGCGCGCTCGGCAACGTCCCGCTGATCGGTTTCGCCGGGGCGCCCTTCACGCTGGCGTCCTACCTCGTCGAAGGTGGCCCGAGCCGAAACCACGCCCGCACCAAGGCGATGATGCTGGCCGAACCCGCCAGCTGGCACGCGCTGATGTCGAAGCTAACCGATCTCACCGTTCAGTTCTTGCGCGGCCAGATCAACGCCGGGGTGGACGCCATCCAGCTGTTCGACTCGTGGGCGGGAACCCTGTCGCTGGCCGACTATCGCCAATATGTGCTTCCGCACAGCAGCCGGGTGTTCGCGACGCTGGCCGAATACGGGCTGCCGATGACACATTTCGGCGTCGGGACGGCCGAACTGCTGGGCGCGATGGGCGAAGCGGGTCCGACGGTCGTCGGGGTGGATTGGCGAACCTCGCTCACCGATGCCGCTGCCAGAGTGCGGCCCGGCACCGCGCTGCAGGGCAACCTCGATCCGGTGGTGGTGCTCGCGGGCTGGCCGGCGACCGAACGCGCGGCGCGCGCCGTCGTCGACGATGGCCGCCGCGCTGTAGACGCCGGTGTCGCGGGCCACGTCTTCAATCTCGGTCACGGAGTGCTGCCCGAGACCGACCCCGGTGTGCTGACCGACCTGGTGTCACTGGTCCACTCGTTATGACCCAACGCTCGTATTGTGTTGTGGGAGGCGGGATTTCCGGCCTGACGGCGGCTTACCGGCTGCGGCTGGCTGCCGGCGACGACGCGAGCATCACGTTGTTCGATCCGGGCGAGCGGCTTGGTGGGATATTGCGCACCGAGCAGGTCGGCGGACGGCCGATGGACCTGGGTGCGGAGGCGTTCGTGCTGCGCCGGCCCGAGATGCCCGCGCTGCTCGCCGAGCTGGGGCTGTCTGATCGCCAACTTGGCACCACCGGCGCCCGGCCATTGATCTACAGTCAGCGCGAGCTGCACCCGCTGCCGGCGGCCACGGTCGTCGGAATTCCGTCCTCGGCGGCGTCGGTCGCCGGACTGGTCGACGACGCCACCCTCGCACGCATCGAGGCTGAGCCGGGCCGCCGGCTGGATTGGAAACCCGGAACCGACCCCGCCGCAGCCGAATTGGTGAGTGACCGGTTCGGCGAGCAGACCGTGGCCCGCTCGGTCGACCCGCTGCTGAGCGGTGTGTACGCGGGCTCGGCGGCCACGATCGGGCTGCGCGCCGCGGCCCCCAGCGTGGCGGCGGCTCTGGATCGCGGCGCCACCAGCTTGACCGACGCGGTCCGGCAGGGTCTGCCGCCGGCGACGGGTGCGCCGGTGTTCGGCGCGCTGGACGGCGGCTACCAGGTGCTGATCGACGAGCTGGTGGCGCGCAGCCGGGCGCGCTGGATTCGGGCCGCGGTGCAGCGGCTCGACCCTGCCGGGCAGGGCTGGGCGCTGCGCGATGACAGCGGCGCCGGATGCAACGCCGACGCGGTGATCCTGGCCGTCCCCGCCCCGCGGCTGGCCCGCCTGATCAATCGCGTGGCCCCGCGGACGTTCGTCGCCGCGAGCCGGATCGCGAGTGCGTCGTCGGTGGTGGTCGCGCTCGCGGTGCCCGGTGATACGGCGTTCCCGGAGTACTCGGGAGTGCTGGTGGCCAGCGGTGAGCGGTTGCGCAGCAAGGCAATCACGCTGTCGTCACGCAAGTGGGGTGTGCCGGGCGACCTGCAATTCCTGCGGCTGTCCTTCGGGCGGTTCGGCGACGACCTGGCGGCCACCGCCTCCGACGAGGAGCTGCTGGCCTGGGCGGTCGACGACCTGGCGACCGTGTTCGGGCTGGGCGTCGAACCGGTGGATGCCCGGGTGCAGCGGTGGATCGAGGCGATGCCGCAGTATGGGCCGGGCCACGCCGACGTGGTCGCGCAACTGCGCGACGGCTTGCCGCCGACGCTCGCTGTGGCGGGCAGCTACCTCGACGGGATCGGCGTGCCGGCCTGTATCGGCGCGGCCGGCAAGGCCGTCGAGCGTGTGATCAGGGCCATCGAGGGTTCCGACGCGGAAGTGGCACGATAGGTCTCATGGCCAAGATCGACTTTGACGCCCTGAACTCGACGATTCGCTACCTGATGTTCTCGGTGTTCTCGGTGGAGCCCGGTGAATTGGGTGACCAGCGTGACGCCGTCATTGACGAGACGGCCCGGTTTTTCAAGCAGCAGGAAGAACGCGGTGTCGTGGTGCGCGGTCTTTACGACGTCGCGGGTCTGCGTGCGGATGCCGATTTCATGATCTGGACGCACGCCGAGCGGGTCGAAGCGTTGCAAGCCACCTATGCAGATTTCCGCCGCACCACGACGCTAGGACAGGTCAGCGCGCCGGTGTGGAGCAGCGTGGCGCTGCACCGGCCGGCGGAGTTCAACAAGAGCCACATTCCGGCGTTTCTGGCCGGCGAGGAAGCCGGTGCTTACATCTGCGTGTATCCGTTCGTGCGGTCCTACGAGTGGTACCTGCTGCCCGACGAGGAACGCCGCCGCATGCTCGCCGAGCACGGCATGGCCGCGCGCGAGTACAAGGACGTCCGGGCCAACACGGTGCCAGCGTTCGCGCTCGGCGATTACGAATGGCTCCTGGCCTTCGAGGCTCCCGAACTGCACCGCATCGTCGACCTGATGCGTGAACTCCGCGCCACCGATGCCCGGCGGCACACCCGCGAGGAGACGCCGTTCTTCACCGGGCCGCGGGTGCCGGTCGAGCAGTTGGTTAATTCCCTGCCGTGACAACGCAATTCGATCCCAACGATCCCACCCGTTTCGAGCAGATGTACCGCGACGACCAGACGTCGCACGGCCTGCCCGCGGCGACCCCATGGGACATCGGCGGCCCGCAGCCGGTGGTCCAGCAGCTGGTCGCGCTCGGCGCGATCAAGGGTGAGGTGCTCGACCCGGGCACCGGCCCGGGCCACCACGCGATCTACTACGCATCCAAGGGATACTCGGCCACCGGCGTCGACGGGTCGGCGGCCGCCCTGGAACGGGCCTGCGAGAACGCCCAAAAGGCAGGCGTATCAGTGAATTTCGAACTGGCCGACGCCACCAAGCTGGAAGGGCTGGACAACCGTTTCGACACCGTCGTCGACTGCGCATTCTACCACACCTTCAGCGGTGAGCCCGAGCTTGCGCAGTCGTACGTGCAGGCGCTGCGGCGGGCGACCAAGCCGGGCGCGCGACTCTACATGTTCGAGTTCGGAGCGCACGACGTCAACGGCTTCACCATGATGCGGTCGTTGTCCGAGAACGACTTTCGTGACGTGCTTCCAGCCGGCGGCTGGGAGATCAGCTATCTGGGCACCACTACCTACCAAGTCAACATCAGCGCCAAGAGCATTGAGACGATGGCCGCGCGCAATCCCGACATCGCCGATCAGGCCGAAGACATGCTGAAGCGGTACCGCTCGATGGAACCCTGGCTGAAGGACGGTCGGGTGCATGCGCCGTTCTGGGAAGTCCACGCCACCCGAACGGGCTAGTTTCGTCGAGACGGTAAATCCGCAGCGAAAGTGCGAGTAGAGCCCCGCGAAATTACAGGCTCGGCGACAACGCGGTGAGGCCGCTATTCGTCAGACGGGACCAGGCGCAGCGCGATCGAGTTGATGCAGTACCGCTGATCCGTCGGCGTTGGATAACCCTCGCCGGCGAACACGTGACCCAGATGGCTGTGGCAGTTCGCGCAGATCACCTCGGTACGCGTCGCGCCGAGCGAATGGTCGGGTCGCAGGATCACCGCTTCCGACTTTGCCGGGTCGAAGAACGACGGCCAGCCGCAGTGCGAGTCGAATTTCTCCGTGCTGCGGAACAATTCAGCGCCGCAGGCCCGGCACTGGTAGACGCCCTCGGTCTTGGTGTCGGTGTACTCGCCGACACCGGGCCGTTCGGTGCCGGCGCGGCGCAGCACCACAAACTCCTCCGGGGTGAGTTTCTTGCGCCACTCGTCGTCGGTCAGTTGCACCTTCGGAGCAATGTCGGGGGAAGTCATGCGTCCACGTTAGCCCGCATCCGCTCGGACGTCAGCCAGGCCGGGTCGATGCCGCTGTCCAGCCGGTTTTCGGTCTTGGCGTCGGAGTAGCGGAAGTAGAGCACCGTGAACACCACGATCAACAGCAACGACCAGCCGTAGGTGATCTTGAGGTACTCCAGGGCGCGGCCGTATCGCATCCAGTTGAACAAAAGCCAGCGGTCCAGAGTCATGAAGCCGTAGATCCCCAGCCAGGCCGGCCAGTTGCGGAGCACCGAGTTGGGCAACACAACCGTCATCAGGAACGGGAACAGCATCATCGAGTAGTAGCCCTGCGACAACGACAATGCCAGCCACGACCACAGCAGCAGCACGCCGGCCGAGGTGGTGAACCAGAACAGCGGATCGCGGGTGCGGTAGTAGCGGTACAGCAGCCAGATCGCACCGATCGCGAGCACCGTGAACAGCAGCCGCAGGAACACGATCAGCCAGGTGGGCAAGCCGAAGTAGATGCCGTTGCCCTCGATGGAGCTGTTGAAGTAGTCGCGAGTGCCCAGGAAATACGGCACCGTTTTCGTGACGAAGTCCTTCGGATCGTTGACCAGTGGCCACGCGGCCACATTGACCACGATCGGAACCACGACCGCGGGCACCAGCGCCCGCCACTGCCGGTTCAGCAGAGGCAACAACAGCAGCGGTAAGAGCACCGGTTTGAGCGTGAGCGTCAGGCCGATCACTAAGCCGGCCCACCATTGATGGCTGCGTTTGCCGTCCAATAGCCACCACAAGAACAGCATCTCGGCGAGCAGCACGCAGCCGTTGATGTTGGTGAACACCAGCGTGTTCGTCACCGTCTCGGTGCAGAACATGGCCAGTAGCAGGGACGGGGCCGCGACCGAGGACAGGGTGAATTTGAACAGCCGCAGCAACAAGTACCAGGCGATCAGGATCGCGATCGTGTTGATCAGGATGAACAGGTAGCGCGACGGCGCGAACGGCAGGTAGCCGAAGGGTGCCATCAGCAGCGTGCCGCCGGGCGGATACAGGTAGTGCGGGTCGACGTAGTCGAAGTGCTCGTTGTAGATGGCCCAGCCGCGCCGGAAGTTCAGCACCGCCCGATAGACCGGCTTGAAGTCGTCGGTGATGTTGCCGTTGGTAGTGATCACGATGCTGCGGTGCAGCACTGAAAGAATCGCGGCCGGCCACAGCGCGGACCGCAATATCGTCGCCGTGCTCGGTGGCCCGGTGCGGGGACGGAAGGTGGCAAGCACCCGACCGCGCAGGCCGGTCCGAGTCGAGTCAGCAGCCGTCACCAGCGCACCGTACACCGCGGCGACGGGCCGTCCGGTCAGGCGGGACAGTAAGTGTCGGTTCCGGGCAGTTTGCCGGTGTCGATGTAGCCGACCATCGGTGGGACGGCGCACGGCGTGTAGATGCTCGCGCCGTGTCCGATGCCCTGCCACATCACCCGCCGGCTGGCCGCGTTCGCGTTGATGATGGTCGCCGCTGTCTGGGCAACGCCTTCGGAGCCGACGATCGGATCGTTCTGCACGCCCAGCAACACCACGTCGACCTTGAGATCCTTGGGCGGCGCCGTCGGCGAGATCGTGGGCCAGTGCACGCACTTGATCAAGTTGAGCGCGCCCACCGTGCCGAACTGCGGGTAGAGCTTGCCCCAGGCGACCACGAGTTCACGGACCCGGTCCGGGGTTGGGCGGTTGATCGCGTCGCTGCAGGAGTTGACGAACTGGCCGTCGGTGTCCTGGGTGGCGTCGGCATGGTTGATCAGGTTGGTCAGCGGGTTGGCGTCGCCGGAGCGGGCAGCCGCCAGCGCGTTGGCCAGACTCGTGGTGGCGTTGACGCGGTTCCCGGAGGGGAAGCCCAGCGCGACGGTGATGGCGTTGACGACTTCGGCCAGCGAGGCGCCGCCGGGGCCCCTGCCGGCGCGGGCGTCGGCGAGCAGCGAGCTGACGGCGCCCTTGGGATCGGGCCCCAGCGCGCAGTTCACCGCGACGCATTGCGCGGCGAAGGCGTCGAGCGCGGCCTGCTGGCCCTTGACTTGTTGCTCGGCGGCCGCTTCGGCGTTGACGCCCAGGGCAATTGGGGAGTCCAGCATCAGCCGGGCGACTTTGTCCGGGCGCGACGACGCGTAGGCCAGCGCGACCTGTGCGCCGTTGCCGATGCCCAGCAGCGCGACCGAGGGCACGTCCCACAGACTGCGCAGCCGCTCGATGTCCGAGGCGGCGTGTGAGTTGTCGTAGGCACTGTCACCCGGCGCGATGGCGTCGGTGCAGTTGGTGGTGGCGGTGTTGGAGATTTCGGACAGATTGGCGACCGGGTCGTCACCGCTCTGAAATTGCGCCTGATCGCGCATTGCCTGGCGGTCGGAGTGATCCCGGCAGTCGAGCGGGCTCGACATGCCGATCCCGCGGCGGTCCACGGCGACAATCGGGTGGGCCGTCAGCAGATCGTTGCCCGACCGGGACAGCCATACCGGCAACTGCGCCGACGACGGCAGGTCCGAGCCGGTGGTGAAGACGACGGGGCCCGCGTCCTTCGGGGTCTGATTGGACCGGGCGCGCACCACGCCCACGGTCACGGTTCCCGACCCTCCGTTGACCGGGTCGAGGTCGGCGTCGAAGTTCGCGCAATCCAGCTGGATGCCGCCCGGGGCGGGTCGGACGCCGGCGTCGTTGAACACCTTCGAGGTGCAGTCGTGCCATGACAAGTCGTTCTTGGGGGCGGCGATCGGCGGCGGGCCGGCGGGCGGGGGCTTCGTGGTGGCCGCGCCCTGTGGCCGGGCGCCGGCGTTTGTCGCGAAGCGCGGGTCGGCGGCCAGGCCCGGGACGCAGCCGGTCAGCAGGGCGGTCACCGCGACCAGGGTCGTCGCGGACGTGATGTGCCGACTCATGCCGACCACAGTAGCCATCCCGGGTGGTATCGCCGGGCTAAGCCCGCACGTAGCGCGTGTACAGGTAGCCGGCGTCGTCGCTCAGGATCTGGGTGCAGCCCATCTTGGTCATCACCTGGCCGGGCCCCGTCGCGATACGCCGGGCTAGCCCTCCCACGAGATACGGCGCGATCGTCAGGCACAGCTCGTCGAGCAGATCCCGCTGTATGAAAGCGCCGAGCAGCATCGGCCCGCCTTCGGTCAGCACCCGCCGCAGTCCTCGAGCCCGCAGGATCGCCAGCAGGGCAGCCTCGTCGACTTCGCCGGGATCGCGGCCGGAGCAGTCAATGACCTCGGCCAGATCGCCGAGCAGGCGGCGGGTCTCGTCGGCCGCCGCACTGCAGGTGAGAACCAGGGGCGGCACTTCGGTCCGGGTGAACACGCCCATATCCCGGTCCAGGGCACCGGACTTGGTGACGATGGCCAATTGCGGCACTTCGCTTTGCCCGCGGGCCTGCCGGCGCTGGCGCTCGGCGATTCCCGCGTGCGCGCCGGAATAATTCTCGACCCGCACCGTGCCCGCACCGACGACGATGACGTCCGCGAGTTCGCGCAACAGAAAGAAGATCAGCCGGTCACCGGGGCCCGCCATCGGGCCGGTCTTACCTTCGGCGGTGGCCCCACCGTCGATGCTGGTGATGAAGTTCGCCCGCACCCAGCTCTGATCGGTGTCCGGATAGGCGTAGAGCGCAGGGAGTTCGCCCTCGTCGAGTTCGCGCCCTGACCCGAAAAGGGTCAAGGACGTCTCGGCGGCTCTGCCGCTGCCAGACTCGGGCATGAGGACGATTGCAGCACGCCGTTAGAGTTTTCGCATGCACGGGTCCACCTCAGCAGATGGTTCTTCGCCGGTGGACCATCTGGTGGATCGGCATCCGAGTGTCTCGCCGGAACGGCTGATCGCCCAATTGCGGCCACCGCCAACGTTCGCCGATGTGAGCTTCGCGACCTATCGCCCGGATCAGGCGGAACCGACCCAGGCCGCGGCGCTCGCGGCGTGTCAGGACTTCTGCGGTCAGGCCGTGCAGCGGCGTGCGGGCCGGCGCAAGCTGTTGGGCAAACGGGCGGTGTTGCCGGGTGTGGGCATCTACCTGGACGGCGGATTCGGCGTGGGCAAGACGCATCTGCTGGCCTCGGCCTACTACCAGTTGCCGGGCCCAGGGCCCGACGGCTCGCCGGATGCTTCGACCCATGCCCACGCTCGTCCCAAGGCGTTTGCGACATTCGGGGAGCTGACCCAACTCGCCGGGGTGTTCGGCTTCACCGAATGCATCGACCTGCTGGCCGATTACACGGTGCTGTGCATCGACGAGTTCGAACTCGACGACCCGGGCAACACCACGCTGGTCTCGCGGATGCTGTCGTCGTTGGTCGAGCGGGGTGTGTCGGTGGCCGCCACCTCCAATACGCTGCCCGAGCAGCTCGGCGAGGGCCGTTTTGCTGCCCAGGACTTTCTGCGTGAAATTAACACGCTGGCAAGCATTTTCACTACCGTTCGGATCGAGGGCCCGGACTACCGGCATCGCGGCCTGCCGCCCGCCCCGCAGCCGCTGTCGGACGACGAGGTCGTCGCGCGTGCGGCCGGCGTTCCCGGGGCGACGCTCGATGACTTCGATGCGTTGTGTGCGCATTTGGCGACGATGCACCCGTCGCGGTACCTGACCTTGATCGAAGGTGTGACGGCGGTGTTCCTGACCGGTGTGCACGGTATTGGCGACCAGAGCGTCGCGCTGCGGCTGGTATCGCTGACCGATCGCCTGTATGACGCCGGCATTCCAGTGGTGGTGTCCGGCGCGAAACTGGACACCATCTTCAGCGAAGAGATGCTGGCCGGCGGTTACCGAAAGAAATACCTGCGGGCCACCTCGCGGCTGTTGGCGCTGACCGCCCCGGCTAGCCAACCTCGCGAATCATGACGTAGTCGTTTTCGAGGTGGGCACCTACTCGAAACGTCCTGGTGCCATTGATATTAAATCCGCTCTTGGCGTAAAAGCGTTGGGCGCGTTGGTTTGCCTTGCTGACACCCAGCCACATGCAGCGCACACCCCAGTCGGCCGCAATCGCCAGCGCAGCGTCCATCAGCGCCGCCGATGCTGTGCTGCCGTGGTAGTCGGGCAGCAGGTACAGCTTCGACAGCTCGGCCGCCGGGCGGATCTCGACGGCCTGTTGCACGCCGGCGTCGTCGGAGACGCCGCGAACCACCATCGCGTAGCCGACGATCCGGCCGTTGCGGCGCGCGGCGACAATCGCCCGGTCCGGATCGCCGAGATACTCACCGAAGCGAGCGGGCGACAGGTTGACGTCAACGAACGTCGCGATGTTCTCCGGCGTCGCCGTGGGCGGACACGCTAGCGGAAAGGTAAGGGCCGCGACGCTGGCCAGTTCCGCGATATCGACGGAATCCGTCGCGACCCGGCCGATGGTGAGGGTCAGAGGTTCCACTGCGCGAGGTGCTTGCCGGTTTTGCGGTCCAGCAGCACGACGTTGGAGACCGGGTCGCGGTAGGCATCCCAATACACCCCGCCGCGCACGATCGCCCCGTTCGGCGCGTTGACGAGCACGTTGTCCAGGGCGTCGGGCGCATCGGTGGCCCGCGGCTTGTAGGCGTCGGCGAACGGAGTCACCCCGTCGAAGCTGAACGCGGTCGCCATGACGAAGGGGTTGGGCACCTGGATCGCGCGGACCGTCACGTCGGCGCGGTTGGGCGTGCTGCCGGGGAAGCTTTTGATCGGAACGCCGCTGCGGGTGTAGCCGAATCCGGGCGGCGGGTCGCAGGGGGACACGCTGCTGACGGTGACGTCGGCGATGTAGGTCCCGGTGTCCACCCGCAGCGTGTCGCCGATGTGGCCGATCGGCGCATCCTGAGCCCGCGCGCGCGGAGCGGCAACCCCCGCCGCGGTGAGGCCCGTGGCGGCGACGAGCAAGGTCGACAGGACGATCAGCCAGCGGCGCATCTTCGAATAATTGCACACCGCCTATCGCCAACGGGAGGGGTTACACCGGCCGCTACCGCGCCCGATCGGCCGCTTTGACCAGGGCTCCGGTGGGTCGCGACGGCCTTTTGTCGCCGGTTACCGCGGCGGGATGCGAGTTTGCCGCTGGTCTGCGACTATCAGGGGGCTATGAGACGCCTTCTGATGCTGGTGAGCGCCGTCGCCATGGTCGGCATGCCCGCCCCGGCTTACGCCGACGGCATGGACGACCAATTTCTCGCCGCGCTCCAGGCGTCCGGTGTCACCTTCCCGGACCCGGCTCGGGCGATCGCGGCGGGCAAGTGGGTGTGCCAAGCGGTCGGCCAGGGCACGCAGATGGTGGATGTCGTCAAGACGGTGGAAGACCGTAACCCCGGCCTGCGCGAGGACAACGCCGCCAAGTTCGCGGCGATAGCTGCCACGGCCTATTGTCCCAGCGCGCTGCCGCATACCAGCTCTAACAGCAGCGGCCCCCAGTAACTACCGGGCTACTCGCTTTCGGCCGTGTCGGTGGTGGGTGGCGCTGCGTGTCCCCGGCCAGGTGCCCGCCCCAGTTCCAGCGGACCCATTCCTGTCGCCGTGCGTGGGGGAGTCGTCGGACTCCGTCGCTTGCGCCAGTGGCCGGCTCCCGAAATGCGCCAATCGGCTGCCCATCTCCACTCGTAGATTTGCGGCGTGCCCAGATTCGAGGCGATCGCGGCCATCCGAAGGTTGGCGTTGTCAACGGCCATCCAGGACGCGATGACCCAGACGTTGTCGAGTGACTCTTCGGGAATCTCGAAGCCCCAGGACATTTCGTCGTCATTGCAGCCCATCGACGGGCGTATCGCCGGCTTTGGCGTCGGCGCGTCGAATGGTTTACCGTCCGCTTCAAGGTCGAGTCCCACTTCGTAGCGCACGGTCGGGCCGACCATTCGCATGCTCACCTGCAGTCGGGCAATGTTCTTTCGGCGGGGCGGCAGGCGGTCGATCACCAGCGCGACGCCCTTGGCGCCCGCTCTTCGGCGGTGCGCGCGCAGCCGATTCCATACGGCAATCAGCGCGACCACAGCGATGATGCCGACAAAGACGTCGAGAACAATCAAGATGGCAGCCACGTCGTCCTAGCCAACACCATCCGAGCTTGCGGCGCTGCGGCGCCTCGGCGGGATGCGTGGTTCCCACAACTCTGGGAGAATCGGCGAATTATGAGACGCCTCATGATGCTGCTAAGCGTCGCCACCACGATTGTCCTGGCGGTTCCGGCGCACGCCGACCCCAGCCCGAGCCCCAGTCCCGCGCCGGACCCGGCCGCCGATGCCGCCTTCCTTTCCGAGCTCAAAGACGCCGGGCTGACGTATCAGGACCCGGCCGCCGCGATCTCGGCGGCCAAGACGGTATGCGAGCTCGTCGACAGCGGACACTCGGACCAGGAAATCGTCAACAACCTTCAGCTGCACAATCCGGGATTTGCCGATACCGGCGCCGCCAAGTTCACCGCGATCGCCGCCGGCTCGTATTGCCCCAAGTATCTGACCGGCGAGGGTCGCGGACCCAAGCCTGAGGGTGCCGCCGGCAACTGAGCGCCGCTTGCGGCCCGCATACGCTAGGGGTATGCCCCTCGATCCGGGCCCGCTGACATGGGGCGCCTTGATACAGACCTGGTATCTGGACCCCACCTCCGCGGCGGTGCTCGTGATGGTCGCGGGCACCTACGCGTGGTGCTACCGACGGGCCCGCGGCGGCGCACGATCTGTCGAACCGGCGGCGGCCGGATGCTTCGGCGTCGGCATTGTGCTCTGGGCAGTGGCCACCGTCAGCGCCATCGGAAGCTACGCCTACTTGCTGTTCTGGATGCGTGCGCTCCAGGTACTGCTGCTGCTGTATGTGGTGCCGTTCTTCCTTGCGCAGGGCAAGCCGGTCAGCGTGCTGCGTGACGCGCTCGGCGTGGACCGTATCGAGAAGCTGCTGGGGACCCGTTGGGCCCGAATTCTCGTGCACCCGTTGACGACGTCGCTGGCGATGCTGGCCACGCCCTGGCTGCTGTACCTCACACCGTGGTACACGGCGGCTCTGCAAAACGAATGGATCGGTGCGCTTACCCGAATAGTTTTGGTAATCGTAGGGTTTGGATACTTTTACGCCCGGCTGCAATCCGATCCCGTGCCTCGCAAATACCCCCAGCTGATCTCGCTGCTGATCTCGGTCGCCGAGACCCTCGGTGACGGAGTCCTGGGGTTGGTCATTTGGCAGGGCTCGTTGATCGCCGCGGCGTATTACTCGGCCTTGCACCGCTCCTGGGGCCCGGACCAACGGCTCGATCAGACCATCGGCGCCGGCGTGCTGTGGATTCTCGGAGACGTGGTCGGGTTGCCATTCGTGCTGCTGCTGATGCGCGCGCTGTCTCGCGACGAACGGGCGCACGCGGTCGAGGTCGACGCCGAGCTGGATCGGACGGAAGTGGTGGGCAGCGACGACGCCGACGCTGCGCCCGCGGGGTTGTGGTGGGAGAACGACCCGCAAATGCGCGAGCGATTCCGCCGCGGCTAGCGGCCGGCAAGCCGTCGGCCGTCATTGGAGATTCCCGCAATGCGATCGACGCCTTCGCGGTAGCGCTCGGCGCCCGGGTGTGGTTGGTTAATTGGAAACTATTTAAGGGGATTCACTTCGAGTTCATCCGGGGATCGGCTATGTTGCCCGGGACGCTGGCAAATCGGTACGACACCCAAAGGAGTCAATGGTGAAGAAGGCATCTGCGGCCGCAGCCGGTCTGGCGGCGACCACTCTGGTGATCGGCGTGGCAGTCACCGGATGTGGCGGCGACAAGTCGTCTGGCCCATCGTCGTCAGCGAAATCGTCGTCGACGGCTACTTCCGCGGCGTCCTCCTCGGCCGCACCGACATCGAGCAGCGCTGCCGTCCAGCCTTCGGACTACAGCAACCTGCTGATCAAGGCCACCGACATCGTCGTGCCGGGGGACAGCTTCAGCCCGCCCAGGACGCGGCAACTGACCGACCCGGCATCGGGCATCGAGGGCGTGTTCGCGAATCAGAATGGCGCGCGCAGCATCACCGACTCGCTGCTCGTCTACCCCGATCCGGGCGCGGCGGACAAGGACCGTGATTCGCTCACCAAGTCTTACGTCGATCCGCAGAACGGCGCCATCAAGGGCGGAACACCGGCGCCGGCCGATGTGGGTGTCGGCGGCACGATCATTTCGGGACCCTCGGCCGACGGCAGTAAGGCGAAGACGTCGGTGATCTTCGGTGAAGGCAAGGTGGTTGCCCTCATCGAGTTCGAGAGCGCGCCGAACGACCTGGTGCCGGCGGACATCGTCCTGGATGTGGCGCGCAAGCAGGACGCGGCCATCAAGGCCGGATTGCCCGGCTAGACAACGAAAGGCGCTGCAGCGCGCCGCGTTTCAAGTCAGCAGCAGTGCTCGCCCCGCCATGCCGTGCGGCCCTCCTTGACGGCGACGGCGGCGATCACCAACGCCACGACCGGATCGGCCCACGACCAGCCGAACAGATAGTTCAGCAGCAGCCCGACCAGCAGCACGCCGGACAGGTATGTGCACAGCAGCGTTTGGTTGGAGTCGGCGACCGCGCTGGCCGAACCGAGTTCTCGGCCGGCGCGCCGCTGTGCGTAGGACAGCAGCGGCATGACCACTAGCGACACCGCCGCCAAAATGATTCCGGCGGCCGAGGTTCCAGCGGTCTGCCCGCCGAGCAGGGAGCGAATCGACTCGAGCGTCACGTAGCCGGCCAATGCGAAGAATGACAGCGCGATCACCCGTAACGCGGCCCGTTCGCGGGCCTGCGGGTCGGTGCCGGAGAACTGCCAGTACACCGCTGCGGCAGAGGAGACCTCGATGACCGAGTCCAGCCCGAACCCAATCAACGCCGCCGAGGACGCCACCGCGCCGGCCGAGAGCGCGACGACCGCCTCGATGATGTTGTAGCTGATTGTCGCCGAGACGAGCAGGCGCACTCGTCGCGACAACACCGCACGGCGTTGTGGCTCAACGGTATTCGTGGTTGCCGAGGTGCAGCACTCGTCCTGGCAGCAGTCTGTCGCCGGCGCGGAGAGCGGCAATGGGCGGCCAGTTCGGCCCAAGGCGTCCCCGTCGTTCATCGCGCCGTGCCCGCCTTGCTCGGCGCGGGGTCGTTAACGCACGGCTGATCGGTGTCGACGGCGAGCACCACCTGGACCAACTCACCCAGTGCCCGGGCAAGGTGCGCATCGGCCAACGCGTACCGGACCTGTCTTCCCTCGTAGGTGGCCAGCACTAGACCGCAACCGCGCAGGCAGGACAGATGGTTGGAAACGTTGGAGCGGGTCAGGCCCAGCCGGGACGCCAATTCGCCCGGGTAACAAACATCATCGAGCAACGCCACCAGAATCCGGCACCGCGTCGGATCGGCCAGGGCGCGCCCCAGCCGGGCCAGCGCGGACTCCCGCTTCTCACAAGTCAGCATGCAGAGAACAATACAGCGTTCGCTGAAATAAAGCAGTACCCCGAGCGGTCAGCGTCCCGTGCGGGCGCTGCCTTCCAGCAGATCGGCGGTGCGTGCCACGCTTTCGGCCGGCGTGGCCATCAGAGCGGCAATCGCACGTGCACGAGTGGCGTAGTCGTCAGTGAGGATGCCGCGCAGCGCCGCGACCAGTGAACCCAGGGTGGTCGCCCGAAAATCCTGGCCGGAGCCGACTTTCAGCCGTTCCACGGTCGCGGCCCAGACCTGTTGATCGTCGACGCCGAGCCAGAGGATCAACGTGGGAATGCCGGCTCGCATGCCCGCGGCCGTGGTTCCGGCGCCTCCGTGGTGGACGACCGCGCGGCACGCCGGAAAGACGGTTGCGTGATTCACCTCGTCGACAACCTTGACGTGGTCGAAATCCGGAACGCCGGTGAAGTCGTTGGGGCCGCTGCAAATCAGCGCCCGCTCGCCCAACTGTGCGCAGGCCGCGGCGATCGCCCCGACGGTGTCGGCGGAGGTGACCCGCACGCCGCTACCGAAGCCGAAGTAGATCGGTGGTGTCCCGGCGTCGATCCAGGACATCGCCTCGGCGTCGCCATCGGCCGGCAGCTCAAGGGTCAGTGAGCCAACGCAGGGCCGCCGCAGGCCCTGTTCGGTCCACTCGGCGGCCAGGCCGGGAAAGCAGAGCCTGTCGTAGGCCTGGATCTCCAATGCGGTGTGCCCGGTGGTCTCCGGCAAGCCCAGTTCGCGGCGCTGGGCCTGCGCGGCGTCGGTCGCCAGGCGCACCAGCGTGTCATTGCGGGGCGCGGCGCCGTCCGGGAAGAAGTGCAACGCGGCCGACGGAATGCCTTGGTAGCGCGCAACATTGGCGGCAAGGCCCTGCTCGCTTTTACCTGTCAACACCAGGTCGGCGCCATCGGCCAGCGCCAGCAACGTCGTGCCCCACTGGACCCACGCCGCTTTCAGGTGATCCACGAAGGCCGACATCATCATGATCGGGTTCTGCAGCGTCGTGGGCGCGAAATCCTCGTTCTGCGGCGGGTTCTGCCCGAACGCCCCCGCGGCAAGCCCCGCCGATTCCACAAAGCCGATCATGTTGGGTGTGACCGCTAAGGACACGTCGTGACCCCGACGCAGTAGCTCCCGTCCGACGGCCGCGAAGGGCTCGACGTCGCCGCGACTGCCATAGCCGGCGAGTGCGAACTTCACGGGCAGAACCTTGCCGGTCGGGCCGGTCGGGCGCAAGCCGGGACCGCGGCGGCCGAGGTGGTGGCGAGGTCATAGGAATCTCATATTTTCTGCCGCCGGATTCCGCGTTGCGCCGTCAGTTGGCGGCGGTCAGGGAGCCGATGCAGTAACTTCGGTGCGATCATGGAAGCTCTTTTGCTGGCGCTCGCCGGTCTGGCCTTCCTCGACTCGCTGAATGTCCTCAACGTGGGCGTCGTCTCAGCCGTCGTCTATGCCAGCCGACTCGATCGTCGATCGCCGGTCCCAGGCGGCTTGAGCTTTATCGCTGGTTTGTTCGCGATCACCACCACCTTCGGCGTCTGCACCGTACTCGGCCTTGGCTTCTTGACGCATTCGGTCGACTTCAAAATCACACCGGCATTTCGCTTTTGGGGCCAGCTGCTGCTGGGCGTGGTGCTGATGTGTCTGGCCTACTTCCCGTTGACCGCGCAAACGTCGGCGCCGGGATGGGCGCTGGCGGCCATGCGGCAACGCCCCTGGTTGCTCGGAATTCTTGGCGCCGCGGTCGGGATGGGGCAGGCGCCGACCTCAATTCCCTACATCACCGGATTGGCCACACTCGCCGCGGTGCATCCGCGACCGCCGGCCTGGCCGCTGCTGATATACGGCTATTGGACGCTGGCGCTGACGCCGTCGGTGCTGATCCTTTTTCTGGCCACCCGAAAGACGAAGCGAGCGGTCCGGATGCAGCGCGGGATCGTGCGTGGAATGACTCGCTACGGACCCATTTCGGTGCGAATATTGTTTTTGGTCGTCGGGGTCGGACTAGTAGCGGACGCCCTGCTATTTCGCAGCGTCCTGTGGTGAAGCTAGCTTGAGCGCCGACAACTCGGGTGGATGACGCTGGGATTGAGGTACGCCGGGTGAGACGCAGTTGATGGCAGCACCGCGTCACCCGATCCGCGTGCTCACGATCGGTAACGCTCCGGCCGGGCCCAACAGTCGCGGCGGTATGGCGACGGTGATGCGGCTGCTGATCGAGGACACCGACTCGCGGTTCCGTCTTCGCCTGGTGCCCACCTATGTCGACGCCTCCGTGGCGGCGCGGCTATGGACCGGAATAACGGGCATGCTCAAGGCGTCCCTGCTGCTGCTTTTTGGCTCGGTCGACGTGCTGCATGCGCACTATTCGTTGCGCGGCAGCGTCGTCCGCAAGTCGGTGCCGTTATTCGTCGCGCGGGTGCGCGGCGTCCCGACGATTGTTCATTGCCACAGCTCGCACTTTTTCACCTGGCTCGATGGTCTCTCGCCGCTGCAGCGACGTGCGGTTTACGCCGCCTTGCGTGCCGACTATTCCGTGGTGCTCGGTCAATCCCATCTGCAGAAGTCGTGTGTGCGTCTCGGGTTCGACGAAACCAACACACGAGTGCTGTACAACCCCGTGGTCCTGCCCGCCGTCGAGCCGTCGCCGCGTACCGTTGGGCCATTGCGGGTGGTGTCGCTGGGCAGATTGGGCGCCAACAAGGGAAGCTATGACCTGGTTCGCGCAATTGGTCTGCTGCCCAACGATATTCGAGCCGACCTGCGGGTCACGCTGGCCGGCGACGGTGAGGTGGAGCGGGTTCGCGCGTTTGTCCGTGCCAAGTCGCTGGACGACGTCATCGATGTCGTCGGCTGGGTCGACCCGCAACGCCGCGACGAGCTGTTGGCCGAATCGGCAATCTTCGTATTGCCCAGCTACAGCGAGGGTCTTCCGATGGCGGTGCTGGAGGCGATGGCCAACGGCGTGGTCCCGGTGACCACCGCGGTCGGTGCGATCGCGGAAGTGGTGACCGACGGGGTGAGCGGTGTGCTGGTCACGCCCGGCGATCCCGTCCAGCTGGCGGCGGCGCTGCAATCGCTCATCACCGATGGCGATCTGCGAAATCGGCTCGCCGCCGCGGCCTACGCACGTGCCCGCGAGTTCGACATCGACCGCTGGCGGGAGGCGCTGCACGATCTGTGGCTCGCTGCCGCGTCCCGCGGCTCGCGCTAGCGGCAGGGTAGCCCGCCCGAGACCAGGAGCCGGAAGTAGTCGAAAGACGAATTACTGCCCAGCGCTAGCCGCGGCAACGCCATCGGGTCGCTGTGACGGTCGGCGAATCCCGGCGTGGTCGATAACGCCCAGCGCACGCCGCGCTCGTGCAGCACGTTCTGGGTGCGGCCGTCGAAATCCTGCGGCCGACCATTAGGGTAAGCGAAAATTGTTGGTGTGCTGCCAGTCTCACGCTCCAGCGTGATGCAGGAATCCGTGATCTCCTGTTCGACCTTGTCGTCGCCGCAGCGCGCAAGAATGGGGTGGGTCACCGAATGCGGGTGCAGCGTGACCAGGCCGTCGGCGACCATCTCCCGGGCTTCATCCCAGGAGAGCATCCGGAACGGACCACCGTCGCCGTCGCGGTGGCCCAGCGCGTCCAGAATCTTGTCCAGCACCGCGATCCGTTGCGCGTCGGGCAGGTCTTTGCATCGCTGCACCGCGGCCGCATAGACCTTGCCGCGGTTGGCATTCCCTACCAGCGATCTGGTGCCCAGACCTAGTGCGGCCAGATCAGCCTCGGTCGCTTTGGTGCGGGCGATCGCCAGCCAAAGCCGGTCGGGCCATAGGGTTTCGTCGCTATCCATCGGGCCCGTCGCCAGGAACACCGCGGCGGGCAGTCCCAGCTCGCGCAACACCGGGGCCGCGTGGGTGGCGAGGTTGCGGGTGCCGTCGTCGAAAGTGATGGCCATCGCCCGTGGCGGTAACGTCCCCGCGGCAAGGCGCTCGAGGGCGTCGGCGAGTGCAAGGACGTTGAAGTGCTTACGGATGTATTCGAGTCGACGGCGATACGTCGCCGAGTCGAGTACATGCCAGCACGCCGGCGACAACGGTTCGTCCTCGACGCCATGGAACATCACGATCGCGAGCCGATCGCGGTGTCTTCGCCGGGTCAACGCCGGGACGCCGGCGGCGCAAAGCAGCCCGGCCGCGAGGCTTTTGACGGTCTCCCGTGTCGCGGGTGGGGCGAGATCTGTCAGTCGTGCCATCAAGTGGGGAACTCTAGCCACCCTCGCCGATCCGGCTCCGGCAGCTCGCGTTGCTACATCCAGTCGCGACAGCAGCCGTTCGCCTGCAGTTCATTCAAAAGTTCGGGTGTGATCCTATGCTCACATCCATGAAAACAGCACTAGCGGCATCACTGATCGCCCTATCCGCACTGCTGTGTTCCGTGCCAGCAGTCGCCAACGCCGACCCGGAGAATACGCCCGAATACATCTCCTATCTCGACCAGAACAACATCAAGTACAACAACCACGAAACGATCGTCCACGTGGGAACCGCACTGTGCAACGAGCTGCGCAACGACATCCTCCCGCCCGATCAGGCGTTAGCGCGGATCCAGAACATGGGGTACAGCAAGCAGCAGACGAAGGTGATCGCCTTCGCCGCGGTCGAGGCGTTCTGCCCGGACATGGACATCGACGCCCAGAAGGCGCCCAAGTCGTAAACGCGCCGCAAGGCCGTTATGGGTATTTCGGGTCGCCACCCATCGTTTTCGTGACCGTGATGTTATTTGCGCCAAAGTTTGCTGAGGCGCCGGGCCGGCAGATGGTGCGCGAAGAATTGGCCGACTGATCACATGGCCGAAACCCGGTCATGGCACGGTGGCCGCGTGCCAGCCGAATCGCGGGTTAGCCCATCACGCGCGGTCGACCGATTCCACAAGTCTTGTGCGGCGGTCGTCGGTCGGCTCCCGTTCGGGCTCGGCTCGGTCATTGCGCCGACGTTCCTCGGCTTCTGCGTGATCAACGGATTTACCTTCAGCGCCGACCTCGCGCTGCTCACCTTGCTGCGCAGCGGGCTCGATCTCGCGGTGCCGATCGCCGTCACGGTCGCCTACGCATGTGCCTTCGCGCTCAGTTACGTGCTCAACCGCACCTTCAACTTTGCGTCCCATGGCGCGGTCGGCCCACAGGTCGCGGTCTACGTCGTGGTGGTCGTCGTCAACTACCTGGCTTTCATCCTTGGGGTGACGAGCGTGTTATCGGCCATCGGCGTGCAATATCAGCTGTCGCGAATCGTGGCGGGCATGTGCGAAGCGGTGTACATGTACAGCGCGATGAGATGGGTCGTCTTCCGTCGCTGACCCGCGGCGCACAGCGTGCATTCGCTGCCTAGTGTGGAAGTGACTCAGTGCGAAGGAGGCATCCGTTGAGCGGGCACGAAGTAAAGATGATCATTCTGTCGACCGACGACTTGGACGAATCGATCCGGTTCTACAGCGAGACCCTTGGCATGGCACTGAAGTTCCGCGATGGCGCCCACTTCGCGGCACTCGATGGTGGGCCGGTCATTCTCGCACTGGCGACGGACGTCGACCATCCCATGCCCGGTCAGGTTGTCGTCGGTATCAAGACCGCTGATGTCGATGCCGGGGCAAGGCGGTGCAGGCCAGCGGTGGCGGCATCGTGAAGGGCCCGTACGACGACGCCCACGAACGACGTGCCGTGGTGTACGACAACAAAGGCAATGGGTTGGTGTTCTACAAGCCGCTGGCCCGCTGAAGGACGCGCGTCACGCGGTGGGGCGCTGCTCGGCTTGTTGTTGGGCGAGGTGAGAGCCGGTGGCTTGGAAGATAACTCGTTGACCCACCGTGACGGCGTGGTCCGCGAAGCGCTCGTAGTAGCGGCTCAGGAGAGTGACATCGACTGCGGCGGCGACGGTGTGAGACCACTGCCGATCCATCAGGGTCGTGAAGACAAGCCGGTGTAGCTCGTCCATCGCGTCGTCGTCGGCGGCGAGTTTGGCAGCGTGATCAGGATTTCCGGAAAGCACGACATTCGTCGCGTTCCGGCTGAGATCCACAGCGATGCGGCCCATTTCGGCGAAGCAAGACTTGATGTCATCGGGGATCGCGGTGCCGGGGTGGCGGCGGCGGGCAGTGTCGGCGACGTGGTGGGCCAGCGCGGCCATCCGGTAGACGTCGGCGACGTTTTGCAGGCTGGCCAGAATTGCCCGCAAGTCCGTGGCCACCGGTGATTGCAGCGCCAGCAGTGTGTAAGCGTCGTTTTCGGCCTGCGTGGCCCGGGCCATCAGCTCTGGATGGGCGCTGATCACGGCTTCGGCCAAGACGATGTCGGCGCTCAGCAGGGCTTCGGTGGCCTGTGCCATCGCGGTGCTGCTCAGATCGCACATGTCAGCAATGCTCTGGCTCAGCGCGTCGAGCTGGTTATGGAACGCGGTCCGCATCTGGTTCAACTCTTGCGTTCTGGTGGCCAGCCGATGGCTTCCAAGCGACGCTGCACCCGATCGAGCTCGTCGGCCCAGGGTGGCTCGTTGGTGATCCGGGTGATGGCTGAGCCGATTTCAGCCGTGTCGATTTTCAACTCGTCGCGGGCGGCCAGCTGTGCAGCGACCGCTGCCACGTCGTCGTCGGTGAGCCGACGGCGAAGCACGGCCAGCAGCGCGAATGAGTCCGTCGCGGGGACCCCCTGCGGGTAGCCGGCCCGGACGAACTCCACCATCTTCATCACCACGTCGGCGAGATTCACACTCATGGATGGCGGATGCCACGAATCGGTCCGGCTAAACGTGAACGTTTGCCCGCACGACGGTTGACCAGAGGGGTCGTGACCTGCGTTGTCGCCAGGCGTCTGCGGTACGAGTCGCAGATCTCGGCAAGAAGTCACGAAAACGACACGCGAATCGGAGGCTGAAGCTAGCATCGTTTAATGGCCGACGAGGCGGCCACCGGGAGGATCCTCGGTGGCCGCTTCACTTAATTTTTCGGCCGACAGCCCTCACCCCTGCCAAGCGCAAGGCTTTGTGCCGTGCCTGCGCGCACAGCTTCACATTCCCGAATGTGCTTGCATCCCAAGGCTATTGCGGTGACCCGCAGCGGTTCTGTGGCGTCCCGGTGAAGGTGGGGCCACAAGCCCTCGACGCCCGCCGGCGCCGGTGCACGAACGCCGGGGCGCAGGGAGATCTTCGGGCTGGGGCGCAAGCCGGCTCAACCGAAACGCTGATGGCCGCTGCGGCGCGAGTGCGGTGAAAGGCACCCAGCCCGCTAGCACACGCCTTGGCGCAGGGTACCGAGAAATTGGCCAGATCATTGAGAATTCTGATCCTGGCGCCGGCATGCGGCGAATTGATCTTGATGTCTAAACAATCGATCTTGATGACTTGGAATTCGAACTTGACGCCGCCGATAATTTGTAGAAGTTTTATGGTTTAGTTCCGCTCAGTTGGTGGTATTCGCGACGCATTCAAATCAGGCTTTCGGGTGGGAGGTCAGAATGGAGACGGTCGGAGCTCTGTTTATTGCTTCGGTTGGCGCGTTCCTGCTAACTATCGGTATCGGAAGTGCTGATTGCGTCAGCCAATGCTTCGGCAACGGCGCGGGAATGCAGTGCACCTCCTGCGACTCGCCCCAAGGATGGCGAGAGCCGCATGGCCACCTTGTTCGAGTAGATAACCACTGCTCAAAGCGATTTCATCTGGATTGGTCCGCTTACTGCCCGGCGATCGGCGCGAACCGGGACAGTGGTACCCGTAGGGTTCTCGCCCACCCGCCCTCCGTGGTGGCGGCTGCATTCAAGATCATCCAGCAAACAATGGCCGCCGACTCTTGAGCTGACTCGTTAGGCGACCAATAAATACTTGATAAAGCCCCGAGTCTGTTATTTAGACGAGATCCGTACCAGTGAATTCCCATCGCGCATGAAATAATCTTTCAGTCCGTTCAATTCGAGCAATCCATACCCGGAACTCATATGTACGTGCGCAATCACTGCCGGAAAAGTCTCGAAGTTTGTGAGATCCGCAGAATTCATACCTGCGGGCTCAGTCGCCCCGGAGAGTTACAACTTTCGGAATGTACTCCACGGGGTCGATGGCTGGTGTCCTGCCTGCGAGCGCCGGAATTGCGTCAGTTGCTGGGATCGCCGGTGGCCTGGAAGATGACCCGGCGGCCGATTTCTACGGCGTGGTCGGCGAACCGCTCGAAGTACCGGCCCAGCAGCGTGACGTCGACAGCGGCTGCCACGCCGTGCTGCCAGTCCCGGTCCATCAGCACCGTAAACAAGTGCCGGTGCAGCTCGTCCATGGCGTCATCTTCGTCGGCCAGTCTGGCCGCTTGTTCGGGATCACCGGACAACACAACATCTTTGACGTCACCGCCGATACTGACGGCGATGCGGCCCATTTCGGCGAAGTAGCCTTTGACGTCGTCAGGGATGGCGTGCGCGGGGTGCCGCCGACGGGCGGTTTTCGCGACATGGAGCGCCAGGGCGCCCATCCGGTCGACGTCGGCGACATTCTGCAAGCTGCTGAAGACCGCGCGCAGATCGGTGGCGACGGGAGCTTGCAGCGCCAGCAGGTTGAAGGCGTCGCTCTCGGCCTGGGCGGCGTAGGCGAGAAAATCCTCGTGTTCGCTGATCACCGTTTCGGCCACGCCGATGTCGGCTTCAAGGAGGGCCTGGGTCGCCCGTTGCATCGCGGTGCCCGAGATGCCACACATGTCGCCGATGCCGTGTTTCAGCGCATCGAGCTGCTGGTGATAGGCCGTCCGCATCGGTCAACGTTAGTCCGCCGGCCGGCGATGCCGCTGATTCGACACCATGGACACGGTTGGTCACCCGAGCTGTAGTTTGAGGGTCTAATCGGGCCTACAACTGCATTGGGGACGTAATGGCGAATCTGGGCGATCTTGCCGCCAGAATCGTGGCGTTCATCCGCGCCGGCTACCCGCAGGGCGTGCCACCGACCGATTACGTCCCCTTGCTGGCATTGCTGCGGCGCAGGCTGACCAATGACGAGGTAACCGAGGTGGCCATCCACCTCGCGACCAGCGGTGAGTTGAACGTCGACGTCGCCGATATCGGTGCGGCCATCACCCGGGTAACCGACGAGCTGCCCTCCCTGGAGGATCTCGACCGGGTGCAGCGACGGTTGGATGCGATCGGCTGGCCCGCCGAACCCGATTCTTAGAGTTGTCCTCGGATCGATCAGACTCAGCAGGGCACGAGGGGCGAGCAGAGGAGCCGAGGTGGCCGACGAATCGCGAACCGAAGAGCCGCAGTTGAAGGTGCAGCGCGACGGCAGTGTCGTGGTGCTCACGATGAACAACCCGCGGCGCAAGAACGCCCTGACACCGGCGATGATCACCTTGATGGCGCAGGCCTGGGATGAGATCGACGCCGATGACGGCATTCGCGCGGCTATCCTGACGGGAGAGGGATCCTCGTACTGCGTCGGCGGTGACCTCGCCGATGGATGGATGGTCCGGGGTGCCAAGGGCGGCGATGGGTCTGCCGCTGTGCCGGAAGGGAAGTCGGCCGGCGGCATCATCAGTTCGGGTCTGCTGTTGAGCCGTTCCCTGACGAAGCCGTTGATCGCCGCCGTCAACGGCGCTTGTCTTGGCGGAGGCTGCGAGATGTTGCAGCAGACCGATATTCGAGTCGCCGAGGAGCATGCGACGTTCGGGTTGCCCGAGGCCAAGTTCGGCCTGATCGCGGGAGCCGGCTCGACGGTCCGCCTCAAGCGCCAGATTCCCTACACAAAAGCCATGGAGATGATTCTGACCGGCGAGTCCCTGACCGCCGCCGAGGCGTATAACTTTGGCTTGGTGGGCCATGTCGTGCCCACGGGTCAATCGTTGGAGAAAGCGCGCGAGATCGCCGCCCGCGTTGTGGCCAATGGGCCACTGGCCGTGCGCAACGCGAAGGCATCGATCCTGCGTAGTGGGTGGATCGACGACGAGGACGCCCGCAAGATAGAGCAGCGCTTCGTGATTGAAGTGATGCGTTCGCAAGACGCCAAGGAAGGTCTTGCCGCCTTCGCGGCCAAGCGCGAACCACGTTTCAACGGCAAGTAATCAGCGAATTTTATTGGGCTGCAGAAAGATTCGCACTTCTCACTGACGATCGTCGTGGACACGCGGGCACGCGAACGGCGGTCGGGTACCGGTGATCATGAAGCGTCACATCAGCAGCTAGACATCGCGCCCCACCGAGCCATCGAGTTCGGGAGGGGTTTTCCTATCGTTGGTTCGGCGTTTTTACTTCCTTCGCGGGCCGTTATGAAACATACTGACGTTCCCATCAGTTGCGGTGTAACGGGCACACCCCCTAGTCACGAGGCAAAGACGCCATGGATTTTGGGTTGCTCATGCCGGAGATCAACTCCGGTCGCATGTATGCCGGTCCCGGATCGGGCCCGATGCTCGCCGCCGCGGCGGCCTGGGATGCACTGGCCGCGCAGCTGGAATCGGCTGCCAACGGCTACTTTTCGGAAGTCTCAGGTTTGGCCGGGCAGACGTGGTTCGGCCCGTCGTCGATGCGGATGACCGCCGCCGCCACGCCCTACGTGGCCTGGATGCAAGTGGCCGCCGCCCAGGCCGCCCAGACCTCGGCGCAGGCGTACGCGGCGGCCGCGGCCTATGAGGCGGCATTCGCCATGACGGTGCCCCCACCGATGATCGCGGCCAACCGGGCCCAGCTGATGGCTCTGGTCGCGACCAACTTCTTCGGGCAGAACACCCCGGCGATCGCGGCCACCGAAGCCCAGTACGGCGAGATGTGGGTCCAGGACGCCACCGCCATGTACACCTATGCCGCCGACTCGACGACCGTGAGCACCCTGACGTCGTTCGACGAGCCGCCGCAGACCACCAACCCGTCCGGGCAGGCTGATCAGGCCCGGTCGATGGCCCAGAACGCGGGCAATCTGACCAGCGCCCGCACCCAATCCCTGGTGCAGCAGGCGTCGACCAACACCGGGCCCGGTTCCATCGACTACACCCCGCCGGCCGAGCTCGACCCATCCATCCCGCCCGGCCAATCCGCCAACGTACCGCCCTTGAGCATCATCTCCGTCGGGACCAACTCGCACATGATCGTCGACGCCGGGTCGGTCACCATGGCACCCACCGGCGTCGCCGGCGCCTTCGAAGTCACTGCCGCTCACGGTTCGACGATCACGCTCAATTCCGGCAGTATCTTTACCGCTGGTGGACCCTTGCAGTGGTTAAACGCGGCCACCGGCGCCCACGTGAGTGGCGTGGTGAACGTTGGTGTTGGAGAAAGCCTCACCCTTACCCCCAACCTGAACGCCGGGGCCTTCGGCTTCCTCAACGCGGGCTCCGTCACGCTCGGACCCGGAACCGGCATCATCACCGTGAACAACCCCGCCATCGGAATTGCCGGGCTCACCGGCGCGACCCTCACCAATGCCGCGGGCACCGTCTCCTACACCTCCGTCCCCGCACCCGCATTGGCCGCCGCACCCGGTCTGGCCGGAACCGCCGGGATTCAACCCCAGCTCAACACTGAGGGACTTGCGGACTGGGCCCGCCGCCTGACCGAAGACCAACTTGCGGCCGGCTTAGGTTAAGGACATCCCACCCGACGTACTCACTCGCCCGCAGTCGTGGTCTGGGCTGGCGGTAGCTGTATTACAGAGCCTCACCTCACTCACCCTTTGGCGGCGGGTTGCTGGCAGGCAGGTCCGGGGGCTCACCGTTAGCCTGCTGCGAGGGGACATAGCTTCCCGGCATTGCGAATGCGATCGAAACGAAAATTATTGAGGGGACGACCATGCACAAGACGATCCCGATGGCGAAGTAGAAAATTGAATGCGAGTCCGGCAGCCAGGGATAGAGTACTGTGAATCCAAGGGCCACAAGAAGATACACGATGCAAGGGGTTGAGACCCAAAACCGCGTACGTTTAGAGTCGACTACACCGCGCCGCCCCGACGCAACCCTAATGAGGGTCCGCAGCACCATCGCGGTGCAAACAATGAAGCAGATACAAACAATTGCTACTCCGAATCCCTGTGCCTCTGTGCAGATTTCGTCAAGTTCGCCGCGCATCTCGTCGATGAAGTTTATTGCGTTATATGCCAGCAGGGTCAGCGGCCCAAGTATGACAACCAGAGCGGCGTAGCTTGCGCGAGTAGTAAATTCCGCACTGTCGCCGCCCCAGTCATGCCGAGCGATGACCCAGGCGAGGCCCGCCACAAGTAGCACCGCACCGACTCCGAGGAGTCCCGCCGCAGGCATAAAATCTAGCCAGGCCCGCTTGCAAACCTGTTGGTAATCCGAGTGCTCGTCCGGCTTTATGGCAGCGATGGAGCCGAAGAGGTAACTGTCCAGCCCAAGGACTATGACTCCCAATCCCAAATAAACGACAGCGTTTTCTGCGGCTTCGAGATCGGCACGCTTCATAGTCAGGAGTGTTGTTATTGCGAGGAGCATGAATCCCGCGAGGACGCCAGCGAGCTGGGCGTTAGGCGTTGAGACGTCTATAACGCTCCATGGATGCTGCTGGGACACACACTTATCACTCAGGGCTGAGTACGTAATCACACTGATGCTCATGTCATCTCCCAAGCTAGATGGCAGACGCGTTGCTTGATTCGTATTTTATGAACGCACACTCGCCGCGCGCAGCATTATGTGTTAGAACGTGTTCGATTCAGACGCGGGACGATGCCTGTGAAGTTCCATGGAGCGCTAGCCGCCCTTGAAGGTTGCATCGATTGACCGACGGAGTTCCGCCTTCGCAGCTAGACGCGACCCACGAGAATCTTTCACAAAGCTGGGGTGATCAATCGACCAGGCGCATACGCTTCCAGCGTCGAATCTTGTCCTGATGCGCGCATACAGGCGGTTCGAGGATGCTGACGACGAGACACTCTCCAAGACCTTCGTCAATATTCCACCTTTAGAGGCGATGCTTCGCTCACGCCAACACCAGAGCGTTTACGGGCGGAGAGGCACCGGCAAGACTCACGTTCTGAGATACCTGACGAACACCGAGCGTGGTTCTGCCAGTAGCCACTGCAACGAGTGAACGACTAGGCACGCTTGAGGGACGCTCCGCGCAATCACGATCTACGGCATCTACCACGTGACGCTCGCTTCACGGCGGCACAGACGGGGCGCTGCGGGGTGCCCGGTTGGCGCCAATGATTGAAACCCCGACCAGCGTCAACGGTGGCCGCGGTGGCACTCTGACCTGCTATTACGTGGTGCGCGATACTGGGATTGAACCAGTTCACTCAGTTTGCTAGCGTGGGTATTGTGACCAGCGCAAATAGTGGATTTACCTGCTCTGACACTGGTCAGTGTAGCGGAATTCCGCGGAATGTCACGGAAAGTTGATACAGTCTTGTTAGCTCACGAGGAGTTCACGCAGTTCACGCCAGTGCACGGCAAAGTATCGCAGCAGGTAGAGGGCATGGTTCGAGGAAAAGGCCGCAAGCCACAGAAGCGCGGCGCGTTCGGCACCGCCCATAAGCTGCCGAGCGGCCGGTACCGCGCGATGTACCACGGACCGGACGGGCGACGCTACACAGCCCCGAAGACATTCCTGACTGAGAAGGACGCCCGCGGCTGGCTCTCGCTGCAGCAGTCGGAGATCATCCGCAAAGCTTGGGTGCCGCCCGAGGCGGACGCGCAGCCAGCGCCAAAGCTGACATTCGAGGACTACTCGAAGACGTGGATGACCCAGCGGGACCTCAAAGACCGCACCCGCGAGCACTACGAGAAGCTTCTCGAGGATCACATCGTGCCCAAGTTCGGCTCGTGGCCGATCGGGTCGATCACAGCCGACGATGTGCGAACCTGGCACGCCAAGATGAGTAACAAGACACCGACGCTGCGTGCCCACTGCTACGGTCTGCTGCGGACGATCATGGGCACGGCGCTCAGTGACGGAAAGATTCGGGTCAACCCTTGCGTGATCCGCGGCGCCGGTAGCGCCAGGCGGGTCCACAAAATCCGTCCGGCGTCACTTGACGAAATCGCTGTCATCGCAGAGGAGATGCCCGAGCGATACCGGGCGATGGTGTTGCTCGCCGCGTGGTGTGCACTGCGGTTTGGGGAGCTGACCGAACTCCGGCGCCGGGACATCATCATCGTCGAACCGGCCGAGGAGCAATTGGCTACGGCCGCAGCCAATTCGGAGGAGCCGCCCGAGTCGTACGGCATTGTCCGTGTCGAGCGAGCCGTCGTCCGTACCAAGAGCGGCTTCGAGCCCACTACGCCGAAGTCGGATGCCGGCCGTCGTGACGTCGAAATCCCACCGCATCTTCTCCCGGTGATCAAAGACCACCTAGAACAGCTCGTAGAAGCTGACAAAGAGGCTCTCCTTTTTCCCGCTGTACAGGGAGGCCACCTGGCACCGGCCAGCCTCTATCGCCAGTTCTACAAAGCCCGCTCGGTGGCTAAGCGAGACGACCTGCGTTGGCACGATCTCCGGCGCAGCGGCGCTGTATTGGCCGCCGCGACCGGCGCCACGCTCGCGGAATTGATGGCACGCCTTGGACATTCAACACCGCAAGCCGCGATGAGATACCAGCACGCAGCACAAGGTCGCGACAGACAGATCGCGAAACTGCTCTCAAAGCTCGCAATCGATAGTGGGCCATGATGGACGAAAAGATCAGGTATGTCGTCATGTGCAGCTGCACGGGATCGCTTGAGCCCATTGCCTACATAGATGATCACCGCCCTTCAGAGCACCCTCAATCAATACTTCGCGGACTGATAACCATCACAGGTCCGTCGAGCCAGAAACTTGCGTCGGGCCTGCCCTCAACACTGGCCATTCCGAAGGACGACGCTAACGCTAAGCGGAAGACCGCTAACGTCAGCGAAATCTTCTGGGGTGATGGCCACGTCGAGTGGACGTTGCGATGCCTGGAATGTGAAGTTGAGGTCCGGATGCACCGTGACACGATCCGCAGGGTTGCCGATGAGTTAGCCGCAGGATTAGACCAATGCCCACTGGTCAAGTTGCCCGACCCAAAAGAGCCCGAGCGTCATTTAATTCAACTTGGCGTGTTGAATGACCGTGTCTCACGCCAAGACCGCTAGACTTTCCACTGCGCTCATGTAGCGCCACGTCTCCGAGACTCGGGTGGGCGTCACTTCAGTGACACCCGAAAGGCCCGAGATGGCAGACACAATCACCCCTCGTCGGCGATACGCCAAGATCGCCGAAGCAGCGGACTACCTGCAAGTAACTGACCGCACCATTCGGCAGATGATTGCCGACGGCCGCCTCACTGGATATCGCAGTGGCGGCCGCCTGGTCCGCATCGACCTCAATGAGCTCGACGCGGCGATGAAGCCCTTCGGGGGTGCGGCATGACAGAAGCGAAAAGGCCGGCCCCCGCCAAGGAAAACCGGCCTTCTCCAAACACCACCAATGAGGCCAAGCTTACTCGTCTCCTCGGTCTACAGCGACACGAACCGATGACTGCGGAGGATCGCGCCGATATCGACGTGATCATCGCGGCTGCTGAGCGCGGATTTCGACTGGCCACCAAGTGTTCTGCGTGTGGGAGCTGGATCAGTGCACCGTCCAGTGTCCGTCAGCATCTCGGTCCTGTCTGTGCGAAAAGGGCGGCCAGGAAATGACTCTCACACTTGATTCTCGCCAGGTGACCTGGTGGACGGTCCATGAATTCGTTGAAGCTGCGCTCAGCCGAGCCGATGTCTCCTCGTGGCCTATGGCCGGCACTCCGGCTTGGTGTGCCCTCGCCGAGGGGGACCCGCGGAAATGGGCTGCCCTGTTCGATGCTGGCGAGCACTGGGCGCTCCGTGTTGAGACGTGCCAAGAGCATTTTGGTGATGCTGCGAAAATGGTTGCCCAGTCGGAAGATTGGTCGGTTGTCGCTCGTCGAATCCAGGACCGCAACTCCTTCTATGCGGAGAAGCCCTGGCTTAAGCGGGTGCCCCGATGAACGAACCGCTACCCACAGGGGTGCAGTTGACGAGGCTGGCAGACGTTGAACCAGAAGAGGTCTCGTGGCATTGGTACGGTCGCCTTCCGGTTGGAAAGCTGGTCACCCTTGATGGGGATCCTGGTCTTGGAAAGTCCACCCTGGCCCTAGCTATCGCGGCGAACATCACGCGCGGCGGCCGCTGGCCCGATGGCAGCACATGCGAGTACCCCGGAGCTGTCTTGCTGATGTCAGCGGAGGACGGCCTAGCCGACACGGTCAGGCCTCGTCTCGACGCTGCAGGGGCCGACGTGGCTCACGTGCATGCGATTGAGGGCGTTCTGATCAGCGAGGAGCATGGCGAACGCATACTGCGGCCGCCGAACCTCGCCGACATAGAAGCGCTGGAGGAGGCGATCACACGTACCGGGGCCCGGCTCTTGGTGATTGATGTCGTGATGGCGTATCTGCCGACCGGCACCGACGCTCACCGAGATCAGGATGTCCGACGCGTGTTGTCGCGGCTGTCATCGCTGGCCGAACGAACCCGCTGCACGATTCTGCTTCTGCGGCACCTCAATAAGGCAAAAGGCGGAGATCCGATTTATCGGGGCGGCGGATCTATCGGCATCGTCGGTGCTGCACGGGCGGGCATGCTCGTGGCCCCGGACCCCGATGACCCCGACCGTCGAATCCTGGCGGCAGTCAAGTCAAACTTGGGTCCGCCGCCGGAATCGCTTGCATATCGTTTGATTGGCGATGGCGGATTCGGTGTAGCTCGGGTGCAGTGGGAAGGAAGCACCGAACACACGGCACGGACTTTGCTGTCGGCACTAGACGGAGACGACGAACATGGGGCAGCGACTGAGGCCGAGCAATGGCTAGCGGACTATCTCACCGAGCAGGGAGCCGCCCCGTCGAAGACTGTCAAAGCCGCCGCAGCGAAGGCTGGAATCGCTGAACGCACCCTCAAGCGGGCAGCCAAATCGTTACCCGTCGTCGTCGATTCCCGCGGCTTTCCTCGGGTCACTTGGTGGGAGATCCCCAGTCAGGCCAACGCCAGTCAGGACACCCCCGTCTCCCGAAATGTTGGCCCAACTGGCCCAACTGGCGGCGAGCTGCAGAAATGTGATGGCCCACCTGGGCTGAATCCGCAGTTGGGCCAAGTGCGGGAGACGGGCCCAACTGCAGAGGAAACGGCAATTTCAGGTGTCCGATTTCGGACACGTGCATCGAGCACCGATCCGCTCTGTGGGTGCGGAGCACCACTGCGGCAAGAGGAATCGATCAAGTCCGGGCAATGCATGGAGTGCTACATGTCCGGGATCGCAGACAAGGTGTCCGCCCCGTCCGGCGGCCGGGCGAAATCATGAACCGCAAGCAACGTCGAGCCGCCCGCAAGCAGACGCCCGCCAACATCCGCGCATTTGCTGACGCCTACCGATGCCCTGACTGTCTCAGTGAAACAGCCGAGCCGGTAACCGACGAGTTCGGTATCTGGCACCTGGAAGTGCGCCACGACGACACCTGCCCCACTCTCAACGCATTTGGAAGGAACGCAAACTCATGACCACCAATCCCGCTGCCGACATGACACTTGACGAGTTCGAGGCTGCGACCCAAGCGGCCAAGGACATCCTGCGCCGCCGCGTCGACGAAATCCAACAGGCTCGGGATGAACAGCCGGAGCGGCTGGCCGAGGCTCGGAGTCGGGCTGATGAAGCCCGGGGGTGGGCGCTCATCGAGGAGCCATTCGAAGGCCAAATACAAACGATGAGCTCCACCGACGGCGCTGCGACGCTCGCACTGCCGAACATCACCGCCAGAGAATTGTGGGGCGCCCGTCTGGCTTTCGATCTCCTCGACTGCGGCGATGACTTCGACCAAATCGACGCTGTCATCTCTCGTCTTTTCTCCGCGGCCAGCGGCGACACGGGAATCACGATGGTCGTCATGGCGGCAGCGCTGTCCACGATCGCGAGTCTCGTTGTACCTCAGTTGCTTGACGAGATCGAACACTCCGCGTCGAACTACGACGAACGCGTCCGTCTCTCCGAAGCCCGGGCGAAAGCTTGGAATGGTCGGGTCAGTGAGATCCGTGAGTTGAACAAGGGACTGGGAGAGATGGGTGTGAAGCCGGTCGATGGCTTTGACCTCGGTGCCAACGCGCTCGACCCCGACAGCGGCGATGCTCTCGGGTAGCCCGCCGCCGGTGTCGCAGCACGGTGCGGCGGTATTGCTGCAAGGGATTGGGGTATCGGAGGTCTACGCGGTCTTCGAGGCAGGCTTGAGGTGGATGAAAGGCCAAGGCATCAAGGCGGAGCAGATGACACGGTTGTGCGGCTACCGCGACGTACTGGCTCGAGCCCACGACGACCGAATGTTCGCGGACGAACATGGATTTCCGACTTATGTTGTCGTTGAAGCACACTCAAGATGTCAGGACGTTGCAGATCTGATCACGGTCGCCGACGCAGCGGAGGCGTTGGGTTATACGCCGCAGCATGTTCGGCGGTTAGCCCGCTCCGGACGCCTTCAGCGCGAAGGCATATCAGGGCTGCTGATCCGCAGCGACGTCTTGACGCTAAAACGTCAAAGAAAGAGGAGTGCTTGATGGCGATCAGTTATTCACATCTCGGTGTGAGGCATGCGCGGACTCTGCTCAAAGACATCGCCGAATGCGGTGTCAAGCCGCCAAAGACGTTGACTGACCTGGTTGACGCCTACGACGATTTGGCGCAAGCCTCGGGGGTTAGCGACCCGATGGCCGCCTTGGTCAGAGTTGTTGCGACGGGCCAGGTTCGTGGGCAGGAACTCGACGAGCAGATCAGCGCCGCCGCGGCCGCGGTCCACGTGCAGGAATTCCGCCGCGGTCTACAGCAACGTGTCGAGCCGGCCGTGATGCAACAGTTCGTTGAAGCTCTCGACGAGGGTGGATGTGCTGACGCCGTGATCGACAGCCTGCGACCGCAGTTCGACGAGGCCGCACAAAAACTCACCGCATGCGCCGAGCTAGTCACACCCGGCGCCGACCCGGAAACGTTCCTCGCTTCAGCCACATCCGAGCAGATCCAGTCGTGGCAATCAATCGACGAACACGTCGCGACTCTTACCAAAATCAGTTCAGCTGTCTCCCATTTCGGCCCACACTCGACCAGCTTCCCGCTATCAGAGGTGCCCGGTAACACAGGCGCGCATGCAGGCTTCGTCAACAACAACGGAGTGATGTGCGTCGACCCGCAATGGAGTCTCGTACATGGATGTGAACTGTTCTCCGGCTACGGAAGCCACCGCAATTCGCCTTGGTTCAAAGGCGCATCGGTTCTCAAACTGAACAGCGTCGCCGAAACTAGGGAGAAGATCCGCGCCTGGGCTGAATCGGCATGGGAAGCACTGAATCTCAATCAGGGCCGCGGACGCCTCGAACCCGGTACAGGATTCGTCGCTGAGCCGATCCGAAACCCGTACAAGCTCGCTGCGGCGAAGGGATAGAACCATGTCAGGCGTTGTGAAAGCAGACGATTCGTACCCCGAGGAATGGGGATACCAGCGCGACGACGAACCCGCCGCCGACCGCCCAATCAGCAGCCTCAAATCCGGCCTCGCGGACTACGGCACACCGCAAGCCGACCCCAACGCCTACCCCGAGTCATGGGGCTACAAGCGATGAGCAGCCGACAAACCCGCATCAAGAAGAAGCTACGCGGCCAGATCCGCAAAAGGGGCGGCCAGCAGCAGTGAGTACCTGGGGTCAAGGATCCACACGCGCCAGCCGCAAAGCACGAGCCACCGCACTCGAACGCGACGCCCATGTGTGTCAACTCCGACTGCCCGGCTGCACCGTTCATGCGACGATCACCGACCACATCGTCAGCATCGCCTCGCGCGGACAGACACGGGCGCAAGCCACCGACCCCGACGACCTACAAGCCGTCTGCCCAAACTGCCACGAACGCAAGACACAACAGGAATCAGCAGCCGCCCTCGCCGCATCCAACGCACAACGAGCAGCACGCAAGAAACTGCCAACATGTCCACACCCAGGAGACTGACGATGCACACTGCACACCAGGTCATCAACCTTAAGGAGCAGACGTGCGATACCAATGCACCTTTGTTCAACCAGCGCCAGCCCTCGCCGTTCCCGAAGAGTTCGTTGACACGGCTAACCAACACATGTCAGCAATGGCCAACAGCGGATGGCGACTCGTCTCAACCTGCGATAGAAGTTCAAACGTCATTTACTTGTTCTGGGAGAAACCCTGACCCTCGCTGGGTGGCGCCCACTCCGACTCCCCTCGTACGGACACCGAAACGTCATAGCGTCTGCCAGTCAGTGCATGCATCGCTCCAAACTCGCGGTTATGGAACGGTCACCGCAGGTCAGGCTCGGTTGGGGGTGCTTTGAAAACGCCCATAACGCCCGGAAAGCGGCTCATAAACGTTCTTAACGCGGCTTTGCGGGACGATGCCGAGTGGTCGGAGCAGGAGTTGGTTGCGCTCGACTTGATTGAGGAATCGGCGAATCGACTGGCGGTGCTGCGACGGCTGTTCGATGCGGAGGCGGCGAAAGTTGTGCCGTCGCGGCGGGCTGTGGAGTTGGCGGCGGAGGTTCGTCAACTTGAGGGGCAGTTGGCGAAGCTGGTTGCGAGTGTGGTGCCTGATCCGGATGACATGCCTCGCAAGTCCCGTCACCATCAGAAGGCTGCGTTCACTCGGTGGCATGGTGTCTCGTCTTAGGGCGCGCGGCCTCGGCGAGGTCGGGCTGCGGGAGGTTCTGCTCGAGGACGCCCTGTCGCTGCGTGATCGCTACGGCGTTTACGATCCGGACTTTTGGGCTGAGCTGTCGAAGCCGGTGAATCAGCTGATCGGTGGCGAGGCGTATCAGTTGCGTCGGTATGAATTGCCGGTCGACCATCCAGAGCGACGTGTCGGCCAGCCGAGTGATGTCCTGGTTCTCACTGAGGACAACCGCTTAATGCCGTCCTCTGGGTGACGGCTGCTTGAGAAGCCCTGGCGCACATGCAGTTTCCGACCCCGCCACCCTGAATGGCCGACATGCCCCGGCCGCACCATCCGCGTGCCAAGGTATTCGAGACGCAACCGGCTTTCGCCGCGTGCCAATGGATTTCAGGCAAACCGATCCTGAGCCTCGACATCAGGAAGCTCCGAATCTTGGCTCTCCGGCGGCGCTGCTGGCTTTGCGGATATCCCGTCATCGGCGCCGGCTACCAGGTTGTTACAGAGGAAGATGTGTGCGACCGATACGGCGACCTGCACACCGAAGGCTCCGGGCCGATACACCTCTCGTGTGCCTTGTACTCGGTCGCCGCCTGCCCGTTTCTGAGGTACGGAAGGTCGCGCCGGCGCATCACCGGCGATGCTTATCGCGGGGTCCTATCAATTAAGGGATTCGGCGAATTCGGTGTTTTCTTCCCCCCGGCGGACCCGGACGGCGTTTTCATGCTCTTCGGGTTTTTCAACCCGACCGAAATGATCGCGATCACCAACCAGACGCGAGTGGCCGATCTGTACGAGCAAGCCCTGATCGCTGACGCTGCAACGGGTTTCACCGAGACGCAACGCCTGTACTGGACGGACGCGACCGCGGATGTGCACCGCCTGGGTGGCGAATGGTTCGACGCCTGGCAGAAATTGCTTGCTTGGGCGCAGACATCGGTCATAACAGTCAACGGTCACGACTACCGTGGCCACGCTATAGACCAATCCACAATGAACCTTTGACCTGCAGATAAGGGGGCCCGCAACCGACGTACCGAGCGCACCCAAGACTCCAAAATATGCCGGCGTGAGATGATCGCTTGCTGTGGCGGCCGCTGAACTCGGTGAGGATCGAGAATCCGCAAATGTGGTGCTAGGGACTTTCGAGACCATTGCCGATTGGCAAGCACGGCTAAGCAAGCCCTACATCCCACCATCACCCTCCGAACTTGCCACCGACGACTTGGACTGGCCTTGGTTTTCGACGTCGCAGATTGCGTGGTCGGGACTTGCTGCGGCTGCGGATCACTTAAATGCGATCCGCCGGCACGTGGAGGTGCGCACCCTGTTCGCAAGCGCACATCTCACGCTTGTCCGGTCTGCGCTGGTGGGCGCGGCCCAGTGTGTATGGGTGCTCGGTCCCTCAGATCCTGGAGAAAGGGTGTCTCGCAGCCGGACGGTCACGGCTGAGATTTATAGGAGGCATCTGCAATACCTGCGGGGACTGCAGGAGCTTGCGACTATGCCGCACCTAGGTACAGACATCGTGGCTGACACCATCTCCCAGCGCATCGCCCAACTCAGATCGAAGCGTGAAGCCGACGGTCAGGTGGCTGAACTGGACACCACTAGGATGATCAAGGAAGCGGCTGAGTTAGCTTTCGGACGAGACGACCTCATAAAGCAGGCTGTGCTCGCTTGGCGTAGCACATCTGGCGCTGCCCACGGCCTTCCGTGGCCCCTATTTGGCACATCAGGAACGGTGCAAACCAAATTAGCGGGTGAGGACGGCATTGCCGAATTCCAGGCCGGTGGTTCTTTGGCGCGGATCGCCAACGCATATATGGCGGCGTATCACCTTGGGCAGCAGGGTTGGCAGTTGCTTGCGCGACGCGGAGAACAGCTAGCTACTAGCTGAACAACCATGGTGCACATCGCCGGCCTCTAAAGGTCGCGGCCACCTGATTAACCCGTGATCGCTTGTCGTCGTTGAGGCGGTCCCACCACTGGATCACGTGCTCGTCGAGGCCACTCATAACTGGACGCCGAGCTGGCCGGCCTCAAGCTTCTTCACCGCTTCGTACAGGGCCACGACGACGGCAGCGGAGTCCTTGCCGTAGTTCTTAGCGACGTCCCAAACCCCGGCTGAGATTGGGAGATCGTCGGGGCGAGGGCCGGGGAGCCAATGCGGCTGATGGTCGGGATCGCCGCCGAAAGTCGTTGTCTGCACACTGATATCAGTACTCATGCGCCGAACTGTAACGATTGTGACCGACAAGCGGTGCCTAGCTGCGGCGATCAGCACGGCCATCGCCGGCATCCCATCTTCGGTGGTCATGCAATCAGCAGGAGGCAACCACTACTCACTAACTCGATGGCGTCAGTCCCCAGCCCAATTCCGCGACGAATTGGGCCACATTCGCGCGGAAATAGAAGAAGCGGCTATTCGCAGACAGTTGATCGCGTAGCAGGGCTGGCTCGATACCGATGTCCAGCAACAGCAGACTCCTCAGCAGCCATGGCGTCACATAGCTGACGACCAGCCAACGGAGATACCGAACCTCAAGCGGCTCCTTCTCGTGATCGAGAGGAAGTTGGTGGGCCATCTCGTTGCGCGCGTCCCTGAGACGTTTAGGCAAATCCGCGACCGACTCGTTGATCTCAGGCAAGACATTGCACACCATCGTCACCACATCGTCGGCACGCTGCAGATAGTCGACATCGTCAAAGTGACCGACCGCATCTTTCACCGCGTTGCGAACTTCGTCCGGATCGAGATCCTGTTCGTCCTCGGCCTTATTCTTTGCGGCGCGCCGGGCAGCTTGTCTGATCCGGTCCAGCGCGCTTCCCGACGCGGCCGGAAACTTCGACTGTTCAAACGTCTTCGTCATCCGTCGGTGCAGCCCTTCAACTAGGGCGGTGACGACGAGAACTTCGGTCTGTAGGAGACCCTTGAGCGGGCGAGCCACCACCGTAGCGAGGCCGTCCAAGGTGTCGTTGAACGGAATCCATTTGGCGAAGCGCTCGATTGTGAGTTCCTCGCGGGGTAACAACTCGCGGTCTTCGAGCTCTTTCGGCGGAGTGTTGGCGCCGGGTCCGTGCACCGTGAGCCATGCATCGCCCTCGTTGATACGCACCTGAGTGTCCCGGGCTTCGAACTCAGGGGCCAGCACCAACTCGGCAAGCGTCTGGCAACCCAACACGACCAGCGATTCGAGTCGTCCGAGTGTCGCAGGGGTCGCAGGGGTGTAGAGCAGCCAATTTCCGTCGTCATCGGCAACGACGCTGAGTGTGGACCCGCCACTATCAACGGCACTGGCTTCTCCGTCTTGCAGGTGACCCAACCAGTAGGGGTCACCAAAGCGGAAACGCATGCTGCCGAATGGTTGATCAGGGCCGGACACGAGACGGTCGCCGACTATGGCGTAAAACGCTTTGTAGTAAGGATTTTCGAATGGTCGTCCGGGTCCGCCGTGGTTGTGCGCGTTGACTAGCGTGACAACTTCACCGGAGTCGAGTTGGCCTTGCAAAGTGATGGGTAGAAAGGCTTGTATCGAGCTGGCGCCTCCCTGCGCGTAAGTGATGCCACCATGGCTGCTGCGCGTTACTCGTGGATCGTCGACAACGCCCTCGGCGAGCTTGGCCGTAGGCTGATCCCCGGGCGCTGACGTAAACGTGCCGGACACCTTCACATTGGGCGCCTGCGGTACCCAGAAGTGGCCGCTCGCAACAATACTCACGGCGCCCTCCACAACCGACCTTCCGCCTCGGAGCGAGAAATGCGCTTCGCGGGAATCGATGAACCCGTCTCCCAGTAGTTGCCGTTGGCATCCAAAAACACCACCACAGCGTCAGGCATTACTGGCACTTCCTCGAAAGTTGGCGAATAGACTTCGTCGTCTTCGACCCTTTTGGGAACGCGCTCGCCATACGCATCAGTGAATTGAATGCTAATGACGCGGGGTTTCGAAACTCCCTCGACGTACGGCTGCACTATTTTCACAGGATCCCGATCGATGTCCGAGTGGCGCCATCCATAGTCAGGCTGTCCAAACCACCAGGCGTCTGTGACCCCAGCACCGATAATTGCGCGGTCACCATAGTTGCGAATCTTCACCTGGAAATTAGACGTTCCCCTAGCTCGTGCAACCTCTATCTGGACCAAGCGGGCCTGAGCGTGATTGGCATCGTCACGCTCCCGTTGCCGTTCCCTTCTGTCGCCAGTGGCGATCGACAGCGCCACACCGGCGGCGACGAGGCTGCCGAGACCTCCTAGCCATTGACCGAAACCTGCGTACCACTCCACTGTTTGGCCTCGGTCGTGGGCAATCTGGCTGCCGGCCCACAGGGCAAATACCGAGACGACAGTCACTGTTATCGCCCAGAACCACACACCGCGGGACCGCAGCCAGCCGCGTACCAGACGACGTTGCTTAGTCATTCCACGGGTGGGGTCAAGAGGTCTTCGATAAAGCCGAAGACCTGCTGCGGCTTTGCACCCTGCCCGATCCACAACGAATAGAGCGCCGTGGCGACTATCAGAAGTCCGTGTGCCAGATTGAGCGCATTGTCCTCGACGGGCTCCGCCGGGTTGTGCAGAGTGTCCTGCAGCAGCTGGTCAGTGCCCGGCCCCTTGCTGTTTTCCAGGATGTAGCTGCGGAAAATCTCCAACGCATTCTTTCCGTCGGCGTATGCCTCCGGTGTAATTGACCACGACCAGCTCAGGTCCTCGTCGTCACTCATGCCGGGGAGTCTGCCATGACGGGTCGGGCCGCCCCCAAGGAGAGAGTAGGGGCGGCCCGACTATCTAACTCAAACACGAGATACGGCGACCTGGTTCCTCCGGATTCGCCTCGAAGTAGTCACCAATCAAAGCGGCCACTTCGAGGCGTTCGTCGAGCGTCCAGCTCTCGGGAGGTGTGCCCCTGAGCGCCAGTCGGATCCGTGGCCTCATCGCCAGTGTCTGCCTCATCGCTCCGCCCCGTCGTCGAGCTTGGCTGCATACCGCCGCAGATCCGCGACGCTCGAGACCCCCGGCAAGTCGATTCGGCGCCACACCTCGTCAGCGCCATCCATATCACCTCGCTCTACAAGCACCTCCATGTGCGAGATGAGCATTTCAGCAATCACCTGGGCGGGTAAATCCTCGATGCTCTTCATCGCTTCGCCAGCCGATCAACCTCAGCGGCAGTCTCGAGCAGCGCCGACGCCAACTCGCGCGCCTGGTCGCTGTTGAGGGTGTTGTCGCTGTCAGCGCCGCTTGCGAGGATCTCTACATCGTCGATGCTGCCGTCGCTGTACTGCAGCGCCCGTATCCATACACAGCCGCCATGGTCAGTGACCTTGCGATCGCGACTGTAGATAAGGCGCCAACCACGCGTCTCCTCGCTGTCCAAGACGCGGCCGGGCTCCCATTCATCTGGGGCAACGAAGCCGGTGGGCAGCGGGACATCAGGTCGCAAATTGGTTGCAGTTGTCATAGCTGGACCTTCCTGTCGGGGAAGATCCACGGTGGCACTGGGCACCGACACATTCATGGCTAGCTACCTCTCAGATGGGTTGCTAGCGCCCTGGCTCGACTAGTTCACATGTAGTTCACGTCGCCGGTTATCCAGCTCAGATTGTGCTTCTGAGCATTGCGAACTCTGGTGCGCGATACTGGGATTGAACCAGTGACCTCTTCCGTGTCAGGGAAGCGCTCTCCCGCTGAGCTAATCGCGCTGGGTAAAAATTTGGAGGTGGAGACGGGAATCGAACCCGTGTGCACGGCTTTGCAGGCCGTTGCCTCACCACTCGGCCACTCCACCGCTGGGATTGATGCCATGTGCACCTTCGAGCGGATGACGGGATTCGAACCCGCGACCCTCACCTTGGCAAGGTGATGCGCTACCAACTGCGCTACATCCGCGCGCAACGGACGAGATCGTCGCCCGGTGCGAAGGACGACGATAGTCCACCTACGCGGGCGCGCACAAATCTCTTGGTACGTTGTCGCTCTAGGCTATAGGGCGACTCGTGAGGGCGCATATTGCTGTGCTTGCGACCGGCGGTTCGTGCTAGTCTTCGACGTCGTTCGCCTCTCGGCGCCGGTCCCGTGGCTCAGTGGGAGAGCGTCCGCTTCACACGCGGAAGGTCGCTGGTTCGATCCCAGCCGGGACCACAAACATCGCTACAGGTCACAGGGCGTTTCGCCCAGCCGTCATTCCCCTTGAGCCATCGGCTAGGCCGATACCGAATTCCGTCCTGGCATGCAAGCTACATCTCACCCAGACTGAAGCTGCGGTATTCCCCAGCCCAGAGAGCAGGCGAGATGACTTCCTTGGAGCTAACAGGCACGGGGACAGCAGATTTCAGCGAGGGCGACGTCTACGTCATCGGAAGCGCCACCACGCTGATCTGCTACAACGACTTCTCGGTGTTTCTCTCCGGCCTCGATGACTTCAAGAAGGCCGCCGAGGCCTCGTCGGCGAAGACGAAATTCGTCTACCTCGCCCACGGCGAGACCTACACGTTTACGCCCAGCGCGTGACGACAACAATCAGCACCAGCACCAAGCCAACACCGCAGAGGAGTGAACCATGAGTAACCAGGAAGGGATCGGCATCCTGAAACTCGAATGCCCGCAGAGCCACCCCGTCGGCAGGATCCTCAAGGAAGCCCCCCACCAGCAGGTCGTCTTCGATCCGGGTGTTCAGGTCGGGCCGCGCCGATTCTGGCCGGACGAACAGGATCAGCCGCAGTTCACCACGCGCTGCCCCCAATGTGACAAGGCCGTGGGAGACGCCTCGACCGCGCTGCAGGACAAGCATCGCAACCTGGTCATGAGCATGTCCGAGATCAGCGAGATCGCCACGCTGCCGTTCGTGTAGGGCCCTCGCGCATACTGTAAGAGTTTCAGTAGCGAGCGCGATCCTGGAGGAGTCCCGTGGCGCAGACCCCGCCGACACCGCAGAGCACACCCCGCCCCCCGGACGGGGATTGGCTGGGCACCCCTTACTTGTCATTCGAGCGCGAGGGACCGATCGCGGTGTGCACGATCGATCGTCCCGAGGCGCGCAACGCCATGACGCCCGCCATGTACTTCGGAATCCGTTATGCCGTAGGCGTTGTCAATTCAGACCCCGGCCTCTCCGGGTTGCTGATCACCGGAACCGGAGATGTGTTCGCGCCCGGCGGTGACATGACCGGCGGGGGAGGCGTCGACGACTGGATCACCTTTGGTGCCGCGCTGGGGATGGACGTCACGCCGTTCGACGCCGTGCGGACCTCGGCCAAGCCCGTTGTGTCCGCCGTCAACGGGCTATGCCAGGGCGGCGGCATGCAGATCGCGCTGTGCAGCGACTTGTCCGTGGTGAGCGAGCGCGCGACCTTCCGGGTTCCCGAGCTGTTCCGCGGCTATGCCGACACCTACTACAGCCAGATGCTGGTCCGCCTGATCGGGCCGGTGCGCACTCGCGACCTGATGTTCACCGGCCGGGTGCTGTCCGCGCAGGAAGCTCTCGACTGGGGCCTGGTGACCAGGGTCGTGCCGCACGAGAGCCTGTTCGAGGTGGCCCGCGAGCTGCTCGCGCAAAGCTGCCGGACTGCGCCGCGCGCCCGCAACGTCATCAAATCCAGCATCGACAGCTATCTGGGTCTCTACGACCGCATCGGCATGACCGCCAGCCTGATGGACGCCGAGGCCCGTGAGGGAGTCCGCGCGTTCAAAGAGCGGCGCTCGCCCGACTGGGTGCATCCGGAGCTACGGACGCCGGGACGCCTCTGACAGCGTTGCCCGCCTACTTCAGGTCGATCCACTCGCCGTGGGTGGCGGTGCGCAGCACCCGTTTGATCCCGGCCTGGTCGAATGCGGCGGCGAATTCGTCGGGGCCCTCGCTGAAGTGGGCCCAGCCGTCGACGTGAGCCGGTATCACCACTTTGGCGCCGAGAACCTCGGCGGCCGCGGCCGCGCGCGCCGAGGTCAGCGTCAGCGGACGCCCGCGCTCTTTGGTCGGCACACTCGCGGCTCCAGCGAACAGCACCGCGATGTCGATATCGCCGATGCGGTCCGCCACCTCGCCGACGGCACTCAACGAGGCGTTGTCGCCGCTGAGATAGATGGTGGGCAGTTTGGGCCCGTACAACACGAAACCGGTCACCTCACAGTTGACGTGGCCTTCCATGTCACGCACCCCGTCGGCCGGGCCGTGCACGGCCGGAACCGCTTGTGCCGCAATGCGTCCGAGTTCGCCGGGTAGGTAGAAGGACTGCCACGGCTGCAACCCCACCGCCGGAGGGCCGAAGCGGCGCGCGGCACCAGGGTTAGTGACGATCAGCGGTGCGGCCTGTGCCAGCCGGCGACCGGCGGCGTCAAGGTTGTCGGGATGCTGGTCGTGGCTGATCAGTACCACGTCGATGCGCCCAAGGTCCTCGGCGCTCACCGCGGGACCGGTGAGCTTCGTCAGGTAGTCGTGGGGGCCGGGCGGATCGAAGGTGGGGTCCATCACGATCCTGCGACCTGCGATATCGATGACTGTCGTGGGGCCGCCCAGCACAGCGATCGCGCAATCCTGTCGCTGCGCGTCTACTACCTCGCCCATGGCGCCCCTGATTGCATTCGCAGAGAATCGATATCGGGTTGAAAGCAGGCTATAACATCGGGGCCTGCGCAGCGCGGTGAGTTCGATTTTCACCCGGGCATCCGGCCGGATCAGCGCCGGCGCCACCGTGAGCGGGCAGCATCGTGTCGGGGCGCAGGCCGGGCTGCCCGAGACTCATATCGCCCTGTAGTCCGGGGTTCGGTAAAGCCAGGTTCACACCTTGCGGGCGCGATCCTTCCAATATGGTTCGCGCAGCTGATTTTTCAGGATCTTGCCGCTGGCATTGCGGGGCAGCTCATCCACGAAGTCAACCGTTCGCGGACATTTGTAACCGGCCAGATGTTTGCGGCAGAACTCGATGATCTCGGCAGGCTCCAGCTGGGTGCAGGTGACCACGATCGCCTTGACCGACTCGCCCCATTGATCGTCGGGCACGCCGATGATCGCGGCATCGGCGATTCCGGCATGCTCTTGGAGCACGCTTTCCACCTCGGGTCCGTACACGTTCTCGCCTCCGGTGATGACCATGTCCTTGAGCCGGTCCTCGATGAAAAGGTAGCCGTCGTCGTCGAGGCGCCCGATGTCACCCGTGCGCAGCCAATCGTCGGCAGTGATGGTGTCTGCGGTGGCCTCGGGCCGATTCAGGTATCCGATCATCCGCTGATCGCTGCGCACCCATACTTCACCGGACTCACCGTTGCGCACCCGCTCGCCCGAATCGGGATCGACAATACGAATCTCATTGCCCTGAGCGGCTTTTCCGGCCGACATCAGCAATTCAGGCCGACTGGAATTGCGATGGTCCTCGGCATCCAGCGCGGCGATCGCACCACACAACTCCGTCTGCCCATACACTTGCACGAAGTTCATCCGGGGCCACGCGGCGAGCGCTCGCTGCAGCAGCGGCACCGGCATGGGTGCCGCTCCATAGACCAGGTAGCGCAGACTCGACAGCGCGGCGGTGGCCGCCTCTCCGGCATCCAAAAATCGGGCGATTACCGGAGGTACCAAAAATGCATGCGTCGCACCGGCTTTCACCGCGCCGATCAGCGTCGCGGCATCCGGCTCGCGGGTCAAAAACGTCGGCACGCCCGCGCGTATGCCGAAGAACGCGTACGCGATGCCACCGACGTGGAACAACGGCATGGCCACCAAGTTGGCGTCGCCGTCCGAGAACGGAAACGGCGGAGACAGATTCACGATGTGATTGACCACCGCTCGCTGGGTCAGCTGCACACCCTTGGGGCGCCCGGTGGTGCCCGAGCTATATATCGTCAGCGCCGTGTCGGTGTCGGCAACGTTGGGATCGACATCGGCGGGTGACGCCGCGGAAAGCAAGGACTCGTATTCATCGTTGGCGCCCCCCACCACGATGATGCGTTCCACGCCGGGGACTTTCGCGCGGATTCCGTCGACCGCGGGCAGCAGCTCGGCGCCGACGAAGACCACGCGCGCGCCGCTGTCATTGAGCACGTGGACGAGCTCGGCGCCGATCACCCGCCAGTTGACGATCGTAGCCACCGCGCCGATCGACGTTGCGGCGAGCAGGGTTTCCAGACAAGCGGGGTGGTTCTTGTCCAGGAAGGCCACCACCTGGCCGCGCCGCAGGCCGGCGTCCCGCAGCATTCCGGCGGTCTGCCGAATCCGCATAGCCCACTGCGCCCACGACCACCGCTGCTCACCGAAGTGGATCGCGATGTCGTCGGGTCGGTGCCTCGCATGCTGCTCGACCATGCCGACGAGCGTCTCCGTCGTGCCGGTGCTGACGTCGGTTGCTGGCATTAGTGCTCCGCTCATCGAAGTCCGTGGGGTCCCGAGTTCAGTCAAGCCAAGGCTAGTCACCCTGTCCACATGCCGTTCCATTGGGAGTGGGTGCCTCTATCCTGGGAGCAAGCCGGTCATGGCGTAAGCCATGTTGTGGAGCGAATGATCAGCTGTGATGAGTCACAGCGTCCTGGCATGCGATCTTCCGACACACGAGGAAGTTGTTGCCCTCGCCCGCGCATTGCAGCCGGTTTTACGCAGGCACGCCGCGGCGGGTGAATCGCTTCGCCGGCTACCCGACCCGGTCGATGCCGCACTATCCAAGGCAGGGATGTTCCGGCTGCAGACGCCCAAGCGCTTCGGCGGCTTCGCCGTCGGCGCCAGCACCGTGCTCGAGGTGGGCGAGGTGTTGGGGGAGGCTGACGCCTCCGCGTCCTGGCTGGTCGTGCTCGGAGCGACGGGGAGCTGGATGGGCGCCCGGTATTCGCCGCAGGCGCAAGAGGAATTCTTCGGGGCGAATCCCGACGCGCGGTTCGCCGGGTCCACCCATCCCGGGACGGCTCAGCGAGTGCCGGGAGGACTGAGCGTCTCCGGACGTTGGCCGTTTGCCTCGGGCGCTCATCACGCGGACTGGGCGTTACTGGGCGCCGTCCTGCCCGGCGAGCCGGAGGAGGCGATGCTGTGCGCAATGCCGGCATCTGAGATGACGCTGGAAAATACTTGGCGCACTGTCGGTATGCGGGGAACCGGCAGTGACACCTGGGTCGGGGAAGATGTCTTCGTCCCCGACGATCGGACAGTTTCCCTCGGCGCGATAGCCGAGGGAAACTGGCCGCTTCCGGTCGACGAGCCGATGTACCGGCTGCCGTCCGCGGTGGCGGTGATGGTGCCGCTGCTGGGTCCGCTGTTGGGAGTCGGCCGCGCGGCGCTGCGTTTTGTGGTGGACCAAGCGCAGACCAAACCGCTTGCCGGTACCACGATTTCACGTCAAAGCGAATCTGTTGGGCTGCAAATACGTATCGCCGAGGCGGCGATGCGTATCAGCACGGCGCGACTGCACCTTTACGACATGGCCGCCACCCTCGACGCAGCCGCCGCCGCAGAGCAGACCGTCGACTACGCCGCTCGCGCGGAGTTTCGCGCTCGGCTCGGCTATGCCGCGCAGCAGGTGATCGAAGCGCTGTCCATCCTGGTCGATGCGCATGGAGCCGGAAGCTTCGCGGAATCTAACCAGCTGCAACAGTATTGGCGCGACGCTAACACCGCGGCGCGGCACGCGGGCTTGCAGGCAACCGTCGGCTATGAGGTCTACGGAAAGTCGATGCTGGGTATCTCGGAGCACATCAGCAGCACGGTATGAACCGCGTATTCACGCGGTTGCCAGGGTGATTCGCGACCGGTAGGGGTCACTGAAGGGAAGCCAGGCCTCGTCAAGATCGGGAAGATCGGCGGCGGTTGTCAACGCGTCGATCACGCCGCGGACGGTTTCGCGGTTCTCGATGCGGCGCCACACCAGCGACCACGTCCAGAACGGCGTCGGCGCGGCAACAGGGCGCTGCACTAGGTCGGCTGGCAACCCGGCGGTTTGAGCCTTGGGGGAGCTCAACACCGGCCGGCCCAGCCTGCGAACGTGTTCGAAAAACATTGGGGCGGCCAAACCGCCGTCGCTGATCCGCACCGTGCGAGCGCCGGTCTCTCTGGCGAATTGCTCGCCGTACCGGTTCCACGAAAACCAGCTGCCGGAGTCGGCATCGAGCAACACGACCGTGTCGGCCGCATCGACCGCAGAGGCATCCGAACCGACGCTGACCGCGTAAAGCTGTTCTGCGCCAATCAGATACGCGTTCAGGCCGTGCCTGTCCAGGTCGGCAGAACGCACCCCGCAGATCGCCAAATCGATGCCGCCCTCGGCGACCCGGGCCACCTGGGCGTGCGAAGGCAGCACCCACGTGTCGATGTGCACCTTCGCCACCGCCGCCGTCCGATCAGTCAAATCCGGGGGAAGCCACTGCGCGTAGCCAACTCGCACGGGTTCGGCCAGTGACAGCCCGATTGCCGACCGGCGCAACTGATCTGCCTGATCCAGCAGCGTGCGTGCCGAAGGAAGCAACGCCGCACCGGTTGCTGTAAGCGTTACAGAGCGGCGGTCGCGATCGAATAATCGCACCCGCAGATCCCGCTCCAGCACCTTGATCTGCTGCGAAAGCGACGGGCCGGCAATGCATAAACGCTTCGCGGCGCGACCGAAATTCAGCTCTTCGGCGACCGCTACGAAATAACGAAGATGACGCAACTCCACACCGAAAATGCTAGTGCGACACTGGGAGTTACGGCCTAGCAGAATCGTGTTGACAACGTATGTAACCATTGCTGGGCAAACCCTCTGATAAAGGAATTCAATCATGGCCAAGGTTGATCGCGCCCGTCGTCGCACATTTGTCGTGACCGGCGCAGCGTCGGGCATCGGCCTAGCTACCGCGCGGCGCCTGCTCGCCGAGGGCGCAACCGTCGTCGGAGCCGACCTGGAATCCCCACCCGATATGGGCCCAGAGTTCCACTCCGTGACGGCCGACGTGACCGACGAAGCTGCCATCGAGGCCGTGCTGGCCGCCGTACCCGACCGCCTGGACGGGATCTTTCACGCCGCCGGTGTCGCCGGGGGCGGCCCGGTCCATCTGTTGGACCGCGCGGAATGGGATCGGGTGATCGGGATCAACCTCACCGGCACGTTCCTGGTGGCCAAGGCGGCCCTGGCCAAGATGATCGAACAGGAAAGAGTCGACGGTGAGCGCGGCTCAATCGTGACCGTCGCCAGCGTCGAGGGACTCGAAGGCACCGCGGGCGGCAGCTCTTACAACGCCGCCAAGGGTGGGGTTGTGCTGCTCACCAAGAACATTGCGCTCGATTACGGTCCCAGCGGTATCCGGGCGAACGTGATCTGCCCCGGCTTCATCGATACACCGATGGCCCAAAGCGTTTTCGGCCTGCCAGGGATGGAGGGTCCGCTGGCCTCCATCACCGAAGAACATGCGCTGCAACGGCTCGGCCGGCCGGACGAGGTCGCGGCCATGGCGGCGTTCTTGTTGTCGCTCGATGCGTCATTCGTCAGCGGCCAGGCCATCGCCGTCGACGGCGGCTACACCGCGGGCCGCGATCACGGTGTCGTCAAACTCTTCGGTTTTCCTGATTGATGCCTTTAGGATTCGCAGATGGGCAGCCCTGTCTCTGCTGACGACGCGATCGATGCGATTCGCGGTACCGGGGGAGCACAACCCGGCTATCGCGCGCTGCATGCCAAAGGCACGCTGTACCGCGGCACATTCATCGCCACCGGTGACGCGGCCGAACTCTCTCGCGCGAAACACCTCGACGGCTCCACGATTCCCGCGCTGATCCGCTTCTCCAACGGCTCCGGTAACCCGAAGCAAGCCGACGGCTCGCCGGGAGTTCGCGGGGCCGCGGTGAAGTTCACCCTGCCCGACGGGTCCACCACCGACGTGTCGACGCAGACCGCCCGGCTATTCGTCTCGAGCAAGCCGGAGGGCTTCGTCGATCTGCTCAAAGCGATGCGACCCGCTCTGACGACACCGCTGCGGATGGTCAAATACTTCGTCACGCATCCTCGACTGCTCGGCGCGTTGCCGGTGCTGCGCGACGCCAACAAGGTGCCGGCCAGTTATGCCACCATCGAGTATCACGGGCTGCACGCATTCCGCTGGATCAGCGCCGACGGCAACGCCAGATTCGTTCGCTACCACCTGATCCCGGCCGCGGGCGAGAGCTACCTCTCGGGGTCCGACGCCCACGGTGTGGGCTCCGACTTCCTCACCGAGGAGCTGAATACGCGTCTGGCACAAGGGCCGGTGCGATTCGATTATCGCGTGCAGATCGCCGGGCCACAGGACTCGACGGTCGACCCGTCGGCGCCCTGGCGGAGCGTCGAGACGGTCACCGTCGGCACCCTGGAGATCACCGGCCTGGACACCGAGCGCGAGCACGGCGGCGACATCGTCGTGTTCGACCCGATGCGGGTCACCGACGGCATCGAACCATCCGACGATCCGGTGCTGCATTTCCGCAGCCTTGCGTACTCGGCCTCGGTCAAGCTGCGCACGGGAGTAGACCGCGGCGCGCAAGCGCCTCCGGCCTGACGAAAAGGCGCTCAGCTGCACGATTGTCGGCTCAACGCGATGGCCGACTAAATTTTCCGAAGTGTTGGCTTCCCATGTCGTCGTGATCGGCCTGGCCGGGTTCGCCGCTGGCGCAATCAATGCGCTGGTCGGATCGGGGACCTTGATCACGTTCCCGACGCTCGTCGCTCTCGGCTTTCCGCCCGTCACATCCACCATGTCGAACGCGGTCGGTCTGGTCGCCGGCAGCGTCTCGGGCACCTGGGGTTACCGCGCCGAGCTGGGTGGTCAGTGGGATCGATTGCGTTGGCAGATCCCGGCGTCGCTGGTCGGTGGCGTGCTGGGATCGTTTTTGCTGCTACACCTGCCCGAGAACGTATTCATCAAGGTGGTGCCCGCGCTGCTGGTGCTGGCTCTGGCGCTGGTGGTGGCGGGGCCGCGGATTCAGTCCTGGGCACGGCAGCGTGCCGAGGCTGACGGGCGCCCTGCCGAACACGTCTCACCGCGGCGGATGGCGCTACTGGTATTCGGAACGTTTGTGGTCGGCGTCTACGGCGGCTACTTCACCGCCGCACAGGGCATTTTGCTGGTCGGTGTGATGGGCGCGCTGTTGCCGGAGTCGATGCAGCGCATGAACGCGGCAAAGAATCTTCTGGCCTTGGTCGTGAATGTTGTTGCAGCGGTTGGCTATACGTTGGTGGCTTTCGATCGGATCAGTTGGCCGGTGGCCGGAATCATCGCGGCGAGCTCACTGGTCGGCGGAGTGGTCGGGGCGCGCTACGGGCGTCGGTTATCGCCGGCCGCATTGCGCTTCGCGATCGTGGCTGTCGGCCTGATCGGGCTGTATCGGCTGCTGACGGTGTAGCCCAGCTCAACCCTGGGTGGCAGCCGCAGCTTGGGCGATGACGTCCATCACGTCGCCTCGCCTCTCCCATGCCTTGCGCTGCCGCATCGCCCCGTTGCCCTCGGCCAAGACGCGGTCGAGTTCGGCCTGCACGTGGTCGTATTCGCCCAGCTCATCGAGCGCTGGACGCACCCGTTGCACCAGTGCGTCCAGCTGCTGACGGGCCGGCACCGGCGCGTGGTCGTGGGCTGAGTCGAGCAATTGACCCGACAGTCCGTCGTGAGCGGCCTTCCAGTACGCCGCCCGCAGTGCGGCCGGCGGCAGGCGCGCGCCGTCATCGCCGCGGCCATCCGCTTCGAGTGCGGTCATCACCGCCGCCCGGATCAGGGTGGCAAGCAGCACTGTTTCCTCGACCGTTGCCGGGACGTCGGCCACCCGCACCTCGACGGTCGGGAAGTTGGCCGACGGGCGCACATCCCAATAGATCATCTGGTGATCCAGAATCACCCCGCTGTCGATAAGCATGCGCACCGTGCGGTCGTACTGCTCGGGTGAGGCGAAAAACGGCGGCGGCCCGGCGGCCGGCCAGCGCCGCCACAGGATGCTGCGCCAGCTCGCATAGCCGGTGTCGGCGCTGCGATACACCGCCGAATTCGCTGACAGCGCAAGCAAAGACGGCAGCCACGGCCGCAGCCAGTTGCTGACCTTGATGGCGGCCGCCCGGCCCGGAACTTGGACGTGCACATGGCATCCACTGATGCCTTGCTCGTGGGCGATCATCCCGAACTCCGCACCGATTCGCCGATAACGCTCGGTGTCGGTGACCGGGAACTCGTGCGGGGTGACCGGCGGCAGCCCCAGAGCAAGCAGCCGAACTCCGCTGGCCTCGGCGGCCTGCGCCGCGGTGCGCCGCAGCAGTTTGAGCTCCGCGCCGAGTTCCGCACTGCTCGCGGCCACCTCGGAGGTGGTTTCGACTTGGCAGCTGCTCAATTCCAGCTGCAGTTTGACGCCCCGCTGCTGAGCTGCCACGGCCACCTCGTTGTTGACTGGAGCCGGTTCGCCAGTCTCGGGGTCAACGAGGAGAAACTCCTCTTCCACGCCAAAGCTGGGTAGATGATGCATCCAGCTCAATCAACCTTTCGACCCGAGAAGCCGATTGCGGCTCAAGACATGTCGCTAACGAGCCAGCGCGGAATCCGCGGTCGGGTAAATGGGCAGCACGCCGCCGAGCCCGCAGGCGTCGACGATACGAGCGACGATTCTCTGCGTGCTGACCAACCGCACTTCGACTCCGCGGCGGCGGCAGTTTTCTGCTTCGTCGGCCAGCACCTCGACCGCGCAGCAGGCGATGAAATCCAGTCCGGTGACGTCGACGATCAGGGGGCCGGGGGAGGCGACGCCGCTGGCCGCCTCGCTGACCAGATGACGCCATGTCTGCTCGTTGGCGGCATCGATCTCGCCGCCCGCGTAGATGAGCACCGCCGGGCCGCGGCGATCGGTGGCCGCCCGCAGCGTGCTGTGCGGGTCACCGAGTTCATAGACCAGCCGCGTGCTGAGCTGAAGGTGCGGGCTCGAGGCGGGGGGTGCGAGATCGGCAGTTGTCTTCATTTGGGGACTCCTAATCCGACGCCTCCGGCGCCGCGATGGATGTCCGTCCTTGTGTCTGAAGACAGACTTTCCGCGAACTGCGGATCTCCTTTGTATAACGAGACAGGGCGGTCTGTCTACCTGGCGGGCATAAGAGTATCGTAAGCCGAAGTATGGCAACCTCCGACAACGTGCCGGCACCTCCGTCTGCTCGTGAACGGGTCTTGAACGCGGCATACGACCTGTTCAGTCGGCGTGGGATTCATGCGGTCGGCACCGATGAGGTGATCGACCGAGCCGGGGTGGCCAAGGCCACGTTGTACCGGCATTTCGCCACCAAGAACGACCTCGTGCTGGCCGTCTTGCAGCGCCGCGAAGAGATCTGGACGCACGGGCTGATCGAGGCGCAGTCCGAGCAGCGCGGCGATACCCCCGAGGAACAGCTGCTGGCGATCTTTGACGTCATGCACGATTGGTTCCAGCTCCGCGACGGCTACGAAGGCTGCTCATTCATCAACGTGCTGCTCGAGCTGGGCGCCGATCACCCCGCCGGCCAGGCCAGCATCGCGCACATCGATCACGTCCGCGACATCGTGCGCCGCCGTGCCGTCGCGGCGGGGCTCACCGACGTCGAGGACTTCGCGTCGTCGTGGCACATCCTGATGAAGGGGGCCATCATTCTCGCGGCGGTGGGTGACCTGGAAGCTGCGCGACGCGCCCAGAAGATGGCGATAGTGCTGATCGAGCAACACCGGCCGGTCGAGGTCACCGAGATTGGGGAGGCGGCCGGTTAGTCAGGCGGCGTCGGCCGCGGCGGTTCCGGTCTTGCGTTCGTGTTCCGCCTCGAGTTCAGCGATCGCGCGGGATGTCCGCTCACGCAGCAGGATTGCGGCGATACCGCCGATCACGACCGCAACGACGAGCGCGATCCAGGAGGAGCGCTCCAGCCATCGTTCGGCGGCCATCCCCGCGAAATAGACCAGCGCGGTCGTGCCACCCGCCCAGCAGATGGCGCCCGAGACGTTGGCCGCCAGGAAGCGCTGGTAGTGCATTTTCAGCGCGCCGGCCAGCGGCCCAGCGAAAATCCGCAACAGTGCGATGAAGCGCCCGAAGAACACCGCCCGAATTCCCCAGCGATCAAACAAACGCTCGGCCAGCATGACGTGCCCCGGGCCGAAGTGCTTCGGGAATCGCCTGCCCAGCTTGTCGAAGAGCGACATGCCGAAGCGCCGCCCGATCGAGTAGCCGATCGAATCGCCGATCACCGCGCCGATTACGGCGGCGACACCGACACCGATCGGGTTCACGGCAAGGTCGTGATGAGACGACATCAGCGCCGCGCTGACTAGAACGATCTCGCCGGGCAGCGGCACACCCAGGCTCTCCACCCCGACCACGCCCCCGACCACGAGGTAGACCGCCAGCGGCGGGATGGAATGCAGCAAAGCTTCCACGTTCATGCGTCAAGGATGCCTGACTGCTGTCGGCCCCGTGCCGCAATGTCGTTGGTCGGTGCGGTGTCGTGCGCCGTGCGGACGGGCTGCAGCTCCGGGCGCTTGGGAAATCGACCGTCGGCCGCGGACAAGCCGCGCATCCGGCGCCAGAGCCAGGGGAAGAAGTTGTCCTGCGTCCAGCGCAGCCTTCCGTAAGCACCGTCGGCAATCGACAATTGCGTGGGATTCGGGTGCGCTGCGGCCCAATCATGGCTGCTGTCAGGCAAATTGAGGGCCTCGGCGGCGGCCGCGGCGAATAGGATGTGGCCCTTGGGGGAGGCGTGCACGCGATCGAAACTCCAGGTATCCCAGTCGCGCATCGAGGCGGCGTTGTACAGGTCAATGAGCCTGAAACCATAGCGCCCGGCGGCGACCGTGATCGCGTTGTTCATCCGGTCAAGCCGTTTGGACACGATGCGGCCGAACGGCAGGAATTGTGCGACGTTCGGGAAAGTCGTCGTCAGCACCGTCGCGCCCGATCTGGCGAGCGCGGCGTAGACATAGTCGAGCTCGGCCAGGGCACGCGGAAACTGTCGCCCAGGCTGGATGACATCGTTCATTCCGACGCACACGGTGATCAGATCCGGCTTCATCGCCAGGGTCTGCGGAACCTGCTCGGTGAGCACGTCACCCAGCTTCTTGCCGCGAACCGCGAGGTTGGCGTACTGCAAACCGGGGTAGAGCGTGTCGAGCATGACGGCTAGTCGGTCGGCGAACCCCAGGAGGCCGGTGGTTTCGTCGCCGTCCCAAAGGCCTTCGGTTTGGCTGTCACCGATGGCGACGTATCTGGAGTATCCGGCCCGCGTAGCTCCGTACACGATGCCGAGACTAATCCCGTTCCGAATTCGGATGCGTGATATCCGCCCCGAAACGCTGTTGTAGCGTGGCTCTCGCCGGTTCTGTCGGCGTGAGGAGAGTCAGTGGAATTCAATCTCGCCCAAGTGTTCTCGGCGGTAGCCGCTGCAAATCTCGATCGCGACTGCATTGTATTTGGACACCGACGATTCACCTTCTCGCAAACTGACGGACGTGCTCGCCGGCTCGCGCGCGCTGCACGAGTGGGGGTTCGGCGCGCGCCGGGAACGCCGCGAGCTGGCGGCACATGAATCGGGCCAAAGCCACCTCGGGCTGTTGATGGCCAACTGCAACGAGTTCCTCGAGGGCATGCTCGGTGCGTACCAGGCGCGGGTGGCCCCGTTCAACGTGAACTATCGCTACGTCGCCGACGAATTGGTCTATCTGCTGGGCAATGCCGACGCCGACGCGGTGATGTACCAGGCGCGCTTCGCCCCGACCCTGGCCGAGGCGCTGGAGAAATCCCAGCTGCCGCCGATGCGGCTGATCCACGTCGACGACGATTCCGGAAACGGCCCGTTGCCCGGGGCGGTGCGCTACGAGGAACTGCTGGCCTCGGTGTCCGACGAGCCGCTCGACCTCGAGTTGTCGCCCGACGACCTCTACGTCCTCTACACCGGCGGCACCACCGGGCTGCCGAAGGCGGTGCTGTGGCGCCAGAGCGACATCTACCTGAACGCGATGGGTGGACGGATATTCGGAACCGGCGAGATGGTGGCCAGCCTGGAAGAGATCGTCGAGCGATCGCGGGCTGACGGCCCCGGCTCGATGACGTGCGCGCCGCTGATGCACGGGGCGGCGCAATGGGCGGCGTTCATCAACCTGTGCGGCGGTCGGCCGTTCGTGATGGCCCCGACGACCACCCACTTCGATCCGGCCGAAGCGCTGGCGCTGGCCAGCCGGGAGGGTGTGGTGTCGCTGTCGATCGTCGGCGACGCCTTCGGGCGGCCCCTGGTCGATGCGCTCGAATCCGGCGATTACGACCTGTCCGGGCTGCTGATACTGGTCACCGGCGGAGCAGCGATTCGTCGACCTGCTGCCGCAGCTGACAATCCTCGACGCGGGTGGATCGTCGGAGTCCGGCTCGCAGATGGGGCAGGTGTCCAGTCGTGCCCAGGGCGGCAGCGGACGGTTTGCCCCGAACCCGGGCGCGGTGGTGGTCAGCGAGGACATGACCCGGATTCTGTCGCCGGGGGACGACGAAATTGGCTGGCTGGCCCAGCAAGGTCTGATCCCGCTGGGCTACCTCGGTGATCCGGAGAAGACCGCGCGGACGTTTCCCGTGATCGACGGGATCCGGCATTCCGTTCCCGGCGATCGCGCCCGCTGGTTCGCCGACGGTGAGATCGAGCTGCTGGGCCGCGATTCGGTCACGATCAATTCCGGTGGCGAGAAGATCTTCGCCGAAGAAGTCGAGGCCGCCATCGCAGAGCATCCCGCCGTGTACGACGTGGTGGTGACCAGCAGGCCCAGCACCCGGTGGGGAAACGAGGTGGTCGCGATCGTTGCGCTGGCCAACGGTCAGCAGGCCGACCCCGACAGCATCATCGCCGAAGCCGCCCGTCATCTCGCACGCTACAAACTGCCAAAGGCCGTTGTCTTTCGCGACCGTCTGCAACGGTCACCGTCCGGCAAGGCCGATTACCGGTGGGCGAAAGCCCAAGTTGCGCACGACAACTGAATGAGCCCGGGTACGTTTGCAGCGCCCCGGCTGCAGGGGCGCGGGCGCGTCGCGACAGGTGTTCTGATCACATCGGCCGTCTTCGTGGTCGGGCTGCTCTGGGCGAAGTAGACGCCCTATCTCGCCAAAGCCCTGGCCGCACGGCGGACTCACCATTGGCCGGCGGGGACGGATGGAAGGCGATCGCGACGGCGACAGTAACGGTTGTCATGGCGCGGTTGCTCGGCGCAACCGTCCTAAGCGTGCTGTGAGACGCCCAACCTGGATGTTGTTCCGAGTACCGTGAACTCGTGCAGAAGAAGGGGCATCAGGACGCCATCGAGCCCGCCGCCGATTCGCCTGTGCCGCAGTACCCGATCGAGTCGGTCGACAATGCGCTTCGGCTGCTGCTCTTGCTGGGCGAGCAGCCTCAGATCCGGCTGAGCGAGGCAACCCGCTATCTGGGTGTGGCATCGTCCACCGCGCACCGGCTGCTGGCGATGCTGGCCTACCGCGGGTTCGTCCGGCAGGACCCGGTGTCGAAGGCCTACCTGCCCGGTCCGTCGCTCACCGGTGTGGCGTTTGCGATCTTCAGCCGCATCGACATTCAGGGCTCCGCCACACCGGTCATGCGTGGCCTGTCCGACCAGCTCCGGGAGACGATTCACGTCGGGATGCTCGACGGCGCCAACGTCCGCTTTGTCGCCGCGGTCGAGGGCCCGGCCGCGGTCCGGGTGGCATCCCGGTTGGGGCGGACGATGCCGGCGCATTGCACCTCGACCGGCAAGGCCATGTTGGCCCAGCTGCCGCAGCCGGAATTGGGTGTGCTGCTGCCGGACGAGCAGTTGGAGCGCATCACCGCTGTATCGATCGGCAGCCGTGCCGAGCTGGAGGCCGAACTGTCCCGCGTTCGTGAGCGGGGCTACGCCATCAACTCCGAGGAGAGCGAGGACGGTGTCGCCTCGGTCGCGGTGCCGATACCGACTCATGCACCCGGTTTGCGGCTCGCGCTCAACGCCGCCGCGCCGCGGCATCGGCTCGACGATTCGCAGCACGCATCGGTGGCGGCCGCACTTATCAAGGCGGCCAAGGAGATTGGCGATCAGCTGGTCTGAGCGGCGCCTCAGTAGGCCGCAAGCCGTGCGACCTCATGGCGCCAGGCCGCATCGGCGGTGAAGGCGGCTCCCAAATCGGGCAGGTCGTCCCAGTCGGCATCGTCGATGTCGCGCAATGTGCCTCCGGCCGACAGCACTCGCAACGACATCTGGGCCAACGCGTCGAGGCTGATCGCCTGCAGCACCGCCTGCGGCACAGTGGCTGCGGCGCTGGTGATCCCGTGCCCGCGGCAGATCACTACCGGTAGCCCGCGCATCGCGGCGACCATCTCCTTGCCCAGTGCGCTGTTGCGGATCAACACGGCGCGTTCGTAGACGGGCACGCCGCGGCGGGCGAGCCAGGCGCCGGGAATGTCGTATGCCCCGTAGATCGGCCGGATCGGGACGCCGGCGAGATCCGCGGCGACGACCGCCGGCGGGTGCAGATGCGCGACGGCCCGGTGCCGCGAATCCGCCTGCATGGTTTCGACGTGGATGGGCAGTTCGTTGGGGACGCGGTATCCGTCGAGTTCGCCACTCCCGCCGGCGCTGCCGTCGAATCGGATCAGGCGGATATCGCTGGGCGCGGTGTTGGCCACGCCGGTGTCGGCGTCGCTGCGGCAGCGGACGAGAAGATGATCGTCATCGACGCGCAGACTCAGGTGGCCGAGCATGCCGTCGACCAGGCCGCGGGCCGCGGCGACCCGGCAGCCCTGGGCGACCAGGGCGCGCTGGCGGTTCAGCTCGTCGGTCACGGTCGTTCGACTTTTGGTGTGCCGATGCCGAATCCGCCGTCCGGGTGGATGGTCTCACCGGTGATGCCGCGGGATCGGCCGGAAGCCAAGAACACGAACGACCACGCATGATCCGCGCCGGACAGTGCGACGTTCAACGGGGTGCGTGCGGCGACGTCGCGTGCCCGGTTGGGGTAGTCGTCGAGGCGGGTGTCGTTGAGCCCCAGGCTAGTCAGGCCGCGCAGGTCGGTGTTGACCGTGCCGCCCGGAGCTACCCCGTTGACCCGGATCTGCGGCGCCAGCTCATGCGCCAGCGAGGCCACCAGCCCGCGCACGGCAAACTTCGACGACACGTACAGCACGCCGCCGCGGCCGGGATGGTACGACGACGCCGACTCGGTCAGCACGATCGACGGCTCAGCGCCATCGCGCAGCGCAGGGACCGCGGCCTTGACCGACTGCAGGTGGCTCAGCACGTTGGTGCGAAACATTTCGTCGAAGGCGTCGGCGAGGTTGTCGGCATCGAGATCGGCCACGCCCTGGTAGAAGTCGAAGACTCCCACGCAGTTGACCAGGATGTCGAGCCCGCCGAACGCATCAACCGTTTCGGTGACCGCGCGATGGTTGGCCTCGCCGGTGATGGCGTCACCTTCGACCACCCGAATCTCGGGTAGCTGTGCGCGCAGCAGTCCGCACTTCTGTGGATCACGTTCCAGCACAGCCACTCTGGCGCCCTCGGCGAGGAAAGCCTCGACAACGGCCCGCCCGATTCCGGATCCGCCGCCCACAACCAGGGCACGCTTGCCGTCCAACCACGCGGTCATGACTGCGGGCTCTCCGGGTCGGGCAGCAACGGCGCACCGGAATTCCCCACCATGGCCGCCATCGTCCGGGGGTTCTGCCACGTCAGGGCCTCCACCTCTAGGGCGTCCAGGCTGATCCACCGGCCGGTTCTGGGCGCGCCGATCAACAGCCTCGAACCATTGCGGGTGTCAACTCGGCGCACCACAACCTCGGTGAATTCGTTCGCGACCGTGAGTGGTTCGCCGACCGTGCCGGCTAGCAACTGCTCGAGTTGATCATTCACAGGAACACCGCCAAGTTCTGCATCCGCAATACCGCCTCGTCGGCAATGATTGTGCGCCGGGCGAGCTTGTATCGACCTTCGCACCAGCGCAGCAGGTCTTCGCGACCGCACGACATCAAGGCGCTTTCGTTGACGTCGCCGCGGCTGCGGAACAGCAGTTCGGCGGATTCGACCACCAGCTGTGCTGCATCCCCTTCGGTTGGGTCGGATTCGAAGGTGCGCACGTTGGTGATGAAGTGGCGCAGCCGCGACGGTGGGTCCTCGGCCCACACGTGCTCGGTGCCCATTCGCGCGACCCGCTGGGTCAGCGAGTACTTGTCCTCGTCGAAATGCGCCATCCCCGGTGCGGTGTCAAACCCGGCGCCGCGTGCCGTCGTGACGCGCACCGGCATCACGTAACGGATGTCTTCGGTCAGCGTGTCCAGCCACTCCTCGTATCGCTGGGCGTCCAACAGATAGGCCTCGTCCACCAGGAACTGATGCGCCTGAAGATGCCGGGCGTCATCAAAAGGCAAGGACGGCAACGCTTTTCTTGACGAATGTGGGCTCATACGCCGGCTCCCTGCAGATAATCGGCCCACAGCTTCAGCAACTCACGCTGGTTGTACTCGTTGTAGCCGACCTGCGCGCGCCCCGGGCCGTGGAAGGACTCGGCGGGCAGCGCATCGACCACCGGGCGATCGTCAGACAGCAGGCCCATTCGGCTGTTCAGCAGCAGCCGCCGTGCCATCGAGCCGCCCGCGGTGGTGGTCAACGACACCCAGTTCTCCACGTCGTCCTGTTCGAACATTCCGCTCGAACCGAAACACATCAAATACGCCTTGTAGGAGTCCTTTTTGTACTGCGGGGGAGCGGCGGAGTCCACCGCGAACCACGAGCACACTTCGGTTTCATTCTCACTGATGGGTTGCCACAGGCGGATCGAAATGAAAGGCAGCACCTGGTCTTTTCGGTCGTGCACCTTGGGCCAGTTGTGCACGAAGCTCAAGTTCGGAAAGCAGGTCGCCGCCGAAATCATGAACCCGTCCTCGCCGACCACCCGCTGCTGCTGGGGCGTCCACACGCCTTTGATCCGCTCGATCATCTCGTCGGGATAGCCGACGTATCCCATCCGCTCCTCGAAGCTGCCCGGCGGCAGCTTGTACGTGGTCCCGCCGCCGCGATGCGCCCAGTAGGTGGCGCCGTCCTTGCGCTTCTGCGCCTTCGGCTCCCGGAACAGCCCGATCTCGACGATCGATGCGTGCGTATGCGGCGTGTGGTACATGTCGCCACAGAAATTCTCGGCGCCGATCTTCCAGTTGGACTTGATCCGCCAGCGTTGTGGCCCATGCACTTCCAGGCCCGCGACGCTCTGCTTGGTGTAGAAGTCCAGATAGAAGGTGAAGTCGCCGAGGAAGTCCTGCAGCGGTTCTGCGTGCGGATCCAGGTTGATGAAGAGCAGGCCGTTATAGCTGGCGAAGTTCGGCGCCGGCAGCAGATTGTTGGCGCTGCGCGCGAAGCCCTCGTCGCCCCCGTAGGCCTCGCGATGAAAGGGCAGTCCGGTGAGCCGGCCGTCGTTGCGGTAGGTCCACCCGTGGTACGGGCACCGGAAGTTGGAGGCGTTGCCCATCTCCGCGCGGCATACCTGCATACCGCGGTGCAGGCACATATTGAACATCGCCCGGATCTCGCCGCCCGCGTCGCGGGTGATGATGAATGAATCGTCGAGAACCCGGCGCACCACGTAGTCGCCGTCCTGGGGGATCTCCGACTCGTGGCCCACGAACGTCCAGGCCCGGCTGAACAGCCGCTCCCTCTCCAACGCGAACAGCTGCTTGTCGTTATAGATGTGCGCGGGGATCATGCCCCGGCGCACGCTCTCGAACAGGCCGTCCTCGAAATCGGCGTCTACCACGCGAGCCTCGCTCTGCTCTACAGAAAGTACTTCGGCTAAATAGAATCCTGTACGGCGCTCTGTTGGTCAAACAGCAGGAACTTGCGAGGTTTCACGGCGCCCTGTGCGGAAACTCCGAGCTAGCCCACAAGGAAGTTGCCAGAGGCCACAGTTACCGTCAGCATATGTCTATGCCGCACAGGGTATGTGAACTCTCAGGCTGTTCAGCGCGTACCGCGTAGAGGTCCGCCGTACGGCTGCGTTGGGGAAGGAACTTGGTGCTATGGCTGATCGATCCGCAGGTCGCCTGCGAAAATTCGGACCGCGTGTGCTGTCCGCCGTCGGGCGCCAAGAGTGGCTGGACCGGCCCAGCTATCGGCTGGAACACCTGCTCAGCTTCGCCTTCAACGGGCTGGGCCGCGCCCGCAACGACGTCGTGAACGCGCTGAACGGCGTCTGGCTCGGGCACCCGGCGCACCCGCCGCTGGCGTCACTGACCAGCGGGGCGCTCGCCACCACCGTTGCCCTGGATGCGCTCAGCGTGCTGCCCGGCCGCCCCGCCCAGGAAATGGTCGACGCCTCGCGGTTCGCCTCCCGTGCCCTCGGCGTCGGGATCCTGGGCAGCATCGGTTCGGCCATCACCGGCGCCACCGACTGGCAGCACACCCACGAAGAAGACCGCAGGGTCGGGCTGGTGCACGGCGTGGTGAACCTGTTCGCGACCGGGCTCTACGCGCAGTCCTGGTGGGATCGCCGGCAGGGCCGTCATCGTCGCGGCATCGCACTGACCGCGCTTGGCTATGTCGTCACCGTCGGTGGCAGCTATCTCGGCGGCGCCCTGGTGTTCGAATCCGGCATCGGCATCGATCAGTCCGGCCGGCGGCTGCGCACCAAAGAATGGACCCCGGTGCTGGACGCGAGTTCGTTGAACGGGAAGCCGGTGCGGGTCGAGGTCGACGGGGTGGGGCTGGTGGTATGCCAGACCAAGCCCGGCGAGGTGTCGGCGTTCGGCGAGTTCTGCCCGCACCTGGCGGCTCCGATGGCCGACGGCTGGGTGGATCGCGGCCGGATCGTATGTCCTTGGCACGGTTCGTGGTTCGCGGCCGAGTCGGGTGATGTTCTGCGTGGCCCGTCGGCAGCTCCGCTGCCGCGTTATGAGGCCAGGTTGGCCAACGGAATGGTCGAAGTCCGCGGCGAGGCGCAGCCCAGCCTCGACGGGTCATAGGGATTGGAGCGAAGGAGCAACGTGAACGCGTACGAAGTGTTGAAGGACCACCACGTCGTGATCAAGGGTCTCGGTCGCAAGATCAGTGACGCACCGGTCAACAGCGACGAACGCCGTGCACTCTTCGACGAAATGCTGATCGAACTCGACATCCACTTCCGCATCGAAGACGACCTGTACTACCCGGCCCTGGCGGCCGCCACCAAGCTGATCGCGGTGGCGCATGCCGAGCACCGCCAGGTGATCGACCAGCTTTCGGTGCTCCTCAAGACCCCGCAGACCGCGATTGGCTATGAAGACGAATGGAACTCGTTCAAGACGGTGCTCGAGGCGCACGCCGATGAAGAGGAACGCGACATGATTCCCGCGCCGCCCGAGGTGAAGATCACCGACGCCGAGCTCGAGGACCTGGGCAACAAGATGAACGCCAGAATCGAGCAGTACCGTGGCTCCGCGCTGCACAAACTTCGCACCAAGGGGCGCGCCGCGCTGGTACGCGCTCTGTAGCTGCAGGCCGATTGGCGAGTAGCGTCACGCTTCGTGAGGGCCGCACCGCAGGGCGTCGCGTCGCAGGGTGACATCACGGCGGAGATCGCCCGAATCGCGGCCGCCTGCGAGCACACGAACGCCGGCGCACAAGATCAGCCGCGGCTGAACTATCCGCCATACCGCAGCAGCATGTTGCGCCACCCGAAACAACCACTGCTGCTTACCGATCCCGAGGAGCTGGAGCGCTGCGCGCCGTGCTTCGGGGAAGTCGAGGTCCACCCGCTTGACGCCGACCTGACGGCCGGCCAGCCGGGCGAGCCGATCGGGGAGCGCATCATCGTGACCGGGCGGCTGCTGGATCGGTCCGGGCGACCGCTGGCGGGCCAGCTGATCGAAATCTGGCAGGCCAACGCCAGCGGTCGCTACCGCCACCAGCGCGACCAGCACCCGGCTCCGCTCGACCCGAACTTCATTGGTGCCGGTCGCTGCCTGACCGGGCCCGACGGGACGTACCGATTCCTGACCGTCAAGCCCGGTCCCTATCCGTGGCGTAATCACCACAACGCGTGGCGGCCGGCGCACATCCATTTCTCGCTGTTCGGTACCGCGTTCACCCAGCGCCTGATCACCCAGATGTACTTCCCGGGCGACCCGCTGTTCGACCTGGATCCGATTTTCCAATCGGTTCTGGATCCCGCTGCGCGCCAACGCCTGATCGCCGGCTACGACCACGATCTCACCGAGCCGGAATATGCCACCGGATATCGATGGGACATCGTGCTGGCGGGCAGCTCCAGCACCTGGACAGAAGCCGAACATGACTGAATTAGCCAGTACCCCGGGGCAAACCGTCGGCCCCTTCCTTCATCTCGGGTTGCCTTGCGACACCGAGATGGTGGACGACGCGGATCTCGGCGCGCTCCGGCTGCACGGCACGGTGTACGACGGGGCGGGCACACCGATCCCGGATGCCCTGATTGAACTCTGGCAGGCCGACACCGCCGGGCGCATCCCCCGCCGCTCGCTGCGGCGTGACGGCTTCACCGGGTGGGGCAGGGCCGCAACGGATGCCGCCGGGTGCTACAGCTTCACCACGGTGACACCGGGAAGCGACGGGCGGCCACCGTTCTTCGCGATCACCGTCTTTGCTCGCGGGCTGTTGAATCGACTGTTCACTCGCGCCTATCTGCCCGGCGCGGATCTGGCTGCGGACCCGCTACTGGCCACCCTCGCTGCCGAGCGGCGGGCCACCTTGCTCTGTGTTGGCGAAAGCGGCTCGGGCCGAACGGATTACCGATTCGATATTCATCTGCAGGGTCCACACGAGACCGTGTTTCTGGCGTACCGGGACGCTGCGGTATGACCAATCTGTTGTGGCCGGGCGACCACCGTGCCGGCGAGCACCTGACCGATCAGTCGCTGCTGCGGTCGATGGTCGCGGTGGAATCCGCGTGGCTGAGCGCCCTGGCCGCCGCGGGTTTGGCGCCCGCCGGCGCTGCAAGCGCCGACCTGTCAAACCTGGTGGACCAGGGCGATATGGAAGCGCTCGCAGTCGCCGCCGAGGACAGCGGCAACCCGATCGTAGGCCTGGTCGAGCTGCTGCGTGAGCGAGCTGAGCCTGCCTTCGCCCCGTGGATCCACCGCGGGCTCACCAGCCAGGACGTCGTGGACACCGCGCTGATGCTTGGCGTGCGCGCCGTGGTGGACGAGCTGAGAACGCAGCTTTGCGAGCAGGTTTCGACGCTGGCTGCACTTGCGGACTTACATCGGGCCACCCCGATGGTGGCCCGGACGCTCACCCAGCAGGCCGCGCCGACCACGTTCGGCGCCAAGGCGGCCGGCTGGTGCAACGGCGTCGTCGATGCCTGCGAGCAGCTTTGCGGGCTGATGACCCCGATCCAGGTCGGTGGGGCCGTCGGAACGTGGTCGGCCACGACGGAACTCGCCACACTGCTCACCGACGCGGCAGACCCGGCGGGAATATCGGAGCGGGTAATGCAAGCCGCTGCAGCGACTTTGGGTTTGGGGGTGCGGCCACCGTGGCATGCCACCCGGACGCCGGTGACCGCGGCGGCGGATGCCTTCCTTGGGTGCACCGATAGCTGGGGCCGGATCGCCTCGGATGTGGTCACCCTGGCACGTCCGGAGATCGGCGAATTGAGCGAACCGGCCGCCGGCAACCGTGGCGGCTCGTCGTCGATGCCGCACAAGCGCAATCCGGTGCTGTCCATCCTGATACGGCGGACTGCGATATCGGTGCCGCAGCTGGCCGCGACCCTGCACACCGCGGCGGCGCTGGCCAACGACGAACGCCCCGATGGGGCATGGCATGCCGAATGGGACACGCTGCGAACCCTGGCCCGGCGGACCCTGAGTGCGGGCTCCCAGTGTGGCGAGCTGCTGGCCGGGCTGCAGGTGCATGCCGGGCGGATGGCCGAGAACCTGAGTGCTGCAGACGTTCTCGGTGAGCAACGCGCGATCGCCGACCTGGCCGGGAAGTCGCCGACGCCAAGCTATTTCGGCGCGGTCGACCGATTGATCGACGCCAGCCTAGCTCGCGCCGAGCGGATATCCGGCAAGCGGCCGTGAGGTGTTGGCGGTGATGTCCCGCAGCGACAGCGCAGCATGCGCGGCGCCGGCGTTGCCGTCCTGGTAGATGCTGGCCAGCCAGATGTGCACCAGCGTGTCGATCACCCGGTCCTGGCCGATCGCCGGGGATTCGGTGGTGAACGTCGCGGTCATCAGCCGCTCGCTCAACATGTTCAGCGCGATCGATAGGTCCTCGGCTCCGACGGTCGCCGGGGCGATGCCCCGTTCGCGCTCGGCCGTGATCGCGACGGTGGTAAACGAGATCCACTTCTGCATCAGCGTCGACCAGAGCTGGCGGACCTCGGGGTTGGTGGCCTTGGCTGCCGCGCCGGCCACGGCGACCGCGCGGTGTGAGCCCGACACTTCGAAGAACGCCTCGATGCGGTCGCGCCACAGCATCGCGGGATCGCCGGTCAGCTTGTCGCGAAGTTTCTTCAGCGCCGCGTGTGCCTTGTTGTTCATTTGGTCCAGCAACGAAAGCAGCACCGCGTTTTTCGACGGGAAATAGAAGTAGAAGGTGGGGCGGGAGATGCCGGCACCTTTTGCCAGATCGTCGACGGAGAAGTCGGCCAGCGGCCGCTCCTGAAGGAGTCGCTCGGCGGTGGCCAGGATGGCCTGCTCACGGTCGTCACCCGAGTGATGCGAGGAACGGCGACCGCGGGAGACATGCGCGTACCCGGTGTGCATCGAGGGGTCGGACACGGCACATACCCTAGGGGTGCACCGATATATGCCAGGCAAATTGTTGATGACGACGAACAATAATGTCGATTAAGTTCAGCGCTTTGCCGGCGCGATCGGCGCCGGTGGCGAATTTCGGAGTCGACTTTACTCGTGCTCCGGCTTACGGGCGATGATCGCGACGGCGGTCAGCTGGTCGCGGTGCTTGCGGAACGTGTGACGCATGGTCAGCACCCGCTTGCGCGCGTCCGGATGCAGGAGCAGGTTTCTGGCAAACCGCAGCGCTCCGAAAAGCCCTTCGTCGGCGATGATCCGGCGTGGCTGCAACAGCGCCATCGGTGCGGTCACCACCCGGTCGACGATCAGTCCGTGGTCCGACAGGAGTTGTGACCATTCGGCAATGGTCAACGGACGCGCGTTCACCTTGATCGCGCGGGCAAGCGCCTGCCGGATCTCCGTGCTGATCTCCTCGGGCACGGTGTCGGGTGTCAGCGCGAGTTCGTGGATCGCGTAGCGGCCGCGCGGTCTGAGCACCCGCGCGGCCTCGGCGACGATCGCGTGCTTGGTGGCATCGCCCTGCATCGTCAGCATCGCCTCGCCGATGACGACGTCCCGACTGGCGTCGGGCAATCCGGTGTCGGCCGCGTCGGCGACCCGGACCGTGCCGGTCGCGGCGTTCAGTCCGGCAATGACGTCCCGAACGCTGTCGGCCGCATCGGGGTCCTGTTCGGCGCCCACATACGACCGCGGTTGCCGGTTGAGAATCTCCGCTGCGGTGCGGCCGAGACCCGGCGCCAGCTCAAGCACATCGGCGTCGGTCACCTGGGCGCCGGCCAGCATGGTGCGGGTGAGCCCGACGCCACCCGGGCGAAGGACTCGTTTCCCCAGCCGCGCAAGCGGCCAATGTCCCTGGACGCTGTGCGACTTGACATGGGAGCCATGGGCTTTCCCGTCCTTCCTGGTTTTCACAACTTTGATTGTGTAAACTCTATCGCATGACCTACGTTATCGGGAAGCCCTGCATCGATGTGATGGATCGGGCATGTGTGGACGAATGCCCGGTGGACTGCATCTACGAGGGTGGCCGGGCGCTCTACATCCATCCCGACGAATGCGTGGACTGCGGCGCGTGTGAGCCGGTCTGCCCGGTCGATGCGATTTACTACGAAGACGACCTGCCCGAGGAGTTGCGGCCGCACCTGGCCGACAATGAGGCGTTTTTCTCCGAGACCCTGCCGGGGCGCGACGCTCCACTGGGGTCACCGGGCGGAGCGGCCAAGCTCGGTGCACTGGGTGTCGACGCTCCGTTGGTGGCCGCTGAACCGAAGGCCGACGTTTCCGAGGGAGCGTGAGGAGGATCGCCATGTCAACGGGGGAGTCCGCGGGTCGTCGTCGTGAGGTGCTGCGGACGTTGCGGACATCCCGGGATCCGCTGACCATCGTCGCGATCGCCGATGCGTTGGGCGTGCATCCCAACACCGTTCGCTTCCACCTCGACAGTCTTCTCGGCGACGGCCAGGTGGAACAGGTCGAGCCGGGGCGCAAGGGGCCGGGGCGTCCACCGCTGATGTTCCGGGCGGTCCGCCAGATGGATCGCGGCGGCACGCGGCACTACCGGTTGCTCGCCGAGATACTGACGATGGCCTTTGCGGCCGAACAGGATTCGGGCGCCAGGGCGCTGGCCGCCGGGCGGGCGTGGGGACGACAACTCGATTCGAGCGTGGACTCGTCGCCCGGGGACGCCCAGAGTCCGCAGGCTTCGATCGATCAGCTGGTCGATGTGCTCGATCAGCTTGGGTTTGCCCCCGAGCGCCGCCGAGCCGACGGGGAACAACAGGTCGGTCTGCGGCACTGTCCGTTCCTCGAGCTCGCCGAAACCCGTGCCAGCGTTGTGTGTCCCGTCCATCTCGGGCTTATGCAAGGAGTCCTGGAAAGCTGGGGTTCCCCGTTTGCTGTCGAGCGCCTCGATACGTTCGTCGAACCGGATTTGTGCGTCGCCCACCTCGAGATGCAGGAGGCCTAACGATGAGCACCGAAATGGCGATCGCCGTCGCGATCACCTTCGTCTGGCTTGGCATGGTGTTGGCCATCTCGTTTTTGGAAGCCCCGCTGAAATTCCGGGCGCCCAACGTGACCTTGCAGATCGGACTTGGCATCGGGCGCTTGGTTTTTCGCGCACTCAACACCGTCGAGGTCGCATTCGCCATCGTCATCCTGGCGGTCGCGGTGGACGGCCCGATGCCGTCGCGGATCATCGTCGCATTTTGCGTCGCGTTCGCCGCGCTCGCCGTGCAGTTGATCTCGGTGCGGCCCCAGCTGACTCGCCGCTCGGATGCGGTACTCGCCGGATCGAACGCGCCCCGCTCCCGAGCTCACTACGTCTATGTCGCTTTCGAGGTGGTCAAGGTGGCGGCGTTGATTGTGGCGGGGATACTCCTATTGACCGCATAGACGTCTCAACGCCCACCGACAGCCCACCGCCACACCGAGGGGACTTACCAATGGAATCAATCTCGCTGACCAGCCTGGCGACCGAAAAGCTGGCCGAAGCCCGGCAGTCGCACAGCGGACGAGCCGCACACACCATTCACGGCGGCCACGACCATGAACTCCGGCAGACCGTGCTCGCGTTGCTCGCCGACCACGACCTGTCCGAACATGACAGCCCCGGCGAGGCGACGCTGCAGGTGCTGCAGGGTCACGTGCGTCTGACGGCGGGTGGCGACTCCTGGGACGGTACGACCGGTGACTACGTCGCGATTCCGCTGCAACGCCATGCCCTGCACGCGGTCGAGGATTCGGTGATCATTTTGACGGTGCTGAAGAGCATCCCCTCTGTGGCACACTAGCCGTATGTTATTCACTTCCTGGTCAAAGGATTTCGGCCTGCGGGTGCCTATTGTCAACGCCCCGATGGGTGGGGTCGCCGGTGGTCGGCTGGCCGCCGCGGTGACAGCTGCCGGAGGTTTGGGCATGGTCGGCATGGGCAGTTCGGCGACCAGGAAATCGTTGGCGACCCAGCTGCAACATGTCGACGGGCGATTCGGGATCGGCTTGGTGGACTGGGTGATACGCGGCCAACCGGGGCTGCTAGAGGATGCCCTGGCGGCGCGCCCGGTTCTATTGTCGGTCAGTTTCGGTACCGACTGGTCCTGGGTAGCCAAGGCGCATGACGTCGGAATTACCACCGTCACACAGGTATTCGATGCTGCCGACGCTCTTCGGGCTGTTGACGGGGGAGTCGACATCGTGGTCGCGCGTGGCGCGGAAGGTGGCGGTCACGGTGAGGTGAAGCTCGCGACGCTGCCGTTGCTGGATGCCGTGTTGGAGGCAGTGTCGGTGCCGGTGCTCGTGGGCGGCGGCATTGCCTCGGCGCGCAGCCTGGCCGCGGTGCTGGCGGCGGGAGCCAGCGGCGCGTGGGTCGGCACCCGGTTGATGGCGTGTGCGGAGAGTCTGAGCAGTGACGGTAGCCGCCGTGCCGTGATCGCAGCCAACGCCACCGACACCGTGGTCACCCGGATCTTCGACATCGCCGAGGATCTGGCGTGGCCGACGCGGTTTCCGTCGCGGGTATTGGCGAATGACTTTGTCACGCGCTGGACGGGTAAAGAGGACGCGCTTGCCAACGACCAAGCGGCCCGCGATGAGCTGGCCGCCTCGATCAAAGCCGACGACCGCAACGTTGCCGCGGTCCACACCGGTCAGGCTGTCGGCATGATCCGTGACGACGCATCAGTAGCCGAGGTCATAGACGGAATGTGTTCGGGTGCAAAGGAATTGCTGACTGGCTGGAGTTCCTAGCCGTCACACTCCGCGCAGGTAGCGCTTGGCGATGACGCGCTGAGCCACCGACACCACCGGATGCCCGAGTTTGCTCCACCAGGTCGCCGGGCGGGAAAACGCCGACACCTCGGCGAAGACCGCGTCCGTCGCCGGGTCGAAGCGGACGGCGAAGCGCTCCTCGCCGGATTCGGGATGGCCTTCCAGCGTGCCGTAGCCGAAACCGCGGATGTCGGGCTCATCGATCACGTACACGACCCGGCACGGCGCGGGCAGAAAGCCCATCCGCACCAGCACCACCGTGTCGAGGGCCGCGACGTCGGAGCTGGCGTTCACCCGCAGCCCGGCCCCGTGTTGCATGCCCCAGCGCATCACGGCCTCGGCGGCCCGCTCGAAACGCTGCCGGCCGGTACCGATCTGCTTCTCGACGTGCAAGTGGCCGTATCCAGCGGGCAGGTCGCCGGCGGCGGTCGCACCCACTTCGGAGTAACTCAGCGGAAGTTCCTCGAGTGCTGCTAGGTCCACACGCCCAGCTTGCCACGCCGAGATGCGTGAATGCGCTTGAAGCGTAAGTTCGTAGGCGTGACCGCACAAAACTCGAAAGCTGTTGCCGAAGCGTCAGGAACGTTCACCTTCGGCGGCGATCTGACCGTCAACCGCCTCGGTTTCGGGGCAATGCGCATCGTCGGCAAGGGCGTCTGGGGTCCACCCGCCGATCGCGACGAATGTGTCCGGGTGCTGCGACGCGCCGTCGAACTCGGCGTGGACCTCTTCGACACCGCGGATTCCTACGGCCCCTACATCTCCGAGGACATCATCCGCGAGGCGCTGTACCCCTACGACAACCTGGCGATCGCAACCAAGGCCGGGTTCTTGCGGACGGGCCCGGATGTCTGGATCGAGATGGGTTACCCGGCGTACCTGCGGCAGGAATGCGAGATGAGCCTGCGCCGCCTGGGCGTCGAGGCCATTGACCTGTTCCAGCTGCATCGCGTCGACCCCAAGTGGCCGTTGGCCGACCAGGTGGGCGAGCTGGTCAAGCTGAAGGACGAAGGCAAGATCCGGCATATCGGGCTGTCCGAGATCAATGTCGACCAGCTCAACGAGGCGCAGGCGATCACCCAGATCGTGTCGGTACAGAACCTGTACAACCTGACGGTCCGCAAGGCCGAACCGCTGCTCGATGCCGCCACCGAACAGGGCGTCGGCTTCATCCCGTACTTCCCGCTGGCAGCGGGGCCGCTGGCCGCTTCCGACGGCCCGCTGCAACGCATCGCCGCCGACCACCACGCGTCGCCGTCGCAGCTGGCCCTGGCCTGGCTGCTGAAGCGCTCGCCGGTGATGCTGCCGATCCCGGGAACGTCGAAGGTGGCGCACCTGGAGGAGAACGTGGCCGCCGCCGAGATCACGCTCAGCGACGACGAGTTCGAGACCCTGGCGGCTGCTGGAGCGCGGTAGGCGGCCACCCAATACGGTGTTCTGGTGGCCGGCGACCATCCGAAACACCCCGGTGGGGGGTTCAACCCACCCGAACCGACGACCAAGGGCGGGCCCGACTACGGCCGGTTCGTCGATGCGGTGCGCAAGCTGCAAGACCATGCGCGTGCCGTCGACGCCCCCGACGAGGTCATCAGCGAGGCCGCGGACACGCTGGAGAAGCTGTCTGCGCTGCTGAGCCCGTACGACGCCGACGAGTGGGCGTCGCCGTCGGGGCGGCGGATGGACTTGCCGATGCGCGGCAACATCCTCACGGTGCCGTTGTCGTCCCGCAAGACCGAGGACGGGCGGATCGAGGGAACGGCCCGCTTCGCGCGGTTTCACCTGGGGCGCAACGGCGCCGTCCACGGTGGGTCGCTCGGGATGCTGTTCGACACCATCCTCGGCCTGACCGCCTCAGTGCTCACTGGCAGCCCCCGTCAACGCACCGCCTATTTGATAGATCAACTACCGCAATATCGTGCCGGTCGAAAAAGAGGTGCAGTTCGACGTGGGCATTGACGAGGTGGACGGCCGCAAAATCTTTGTGTCGGGCAGGGTGACCGACGGCGACACGCTGCTGGCCGAAGCCGATGCGTTGTTCGTGAAACTCAAACCCGGCCAGCCCTGATCGCGTTGCGTCTCGCATGACAATAGCCCCAGCTCATTGTTGTCTTGACAGACTATTGCACAGGTGTAGATTGAGCTACCGAGGTGGCTATGAGCGCGAACAAGTACGTCAGATTGTGCGTAGTGACCGCCGCGAAATCCGCGGCGAGACTGACGGTCGCGCCAAGGCCTCGTTGTTCTATACGGGCCGGTGCCGTGCCGGCGATGGCCGACAGGCGCCGGTGCCCGTCGGTGGCGATCGTCATTCCGGCCTACAACGAGGAACGTTTCATCGGCAGGTGCCTTGAAGCGTGCCTCGATCAAACGTCGAGACCGGACGAGATCATCGTCGTCAACAACAGGTCGACCGATGGCACCGCCTCGATAGTGCGGAGATATCAAGCAGGCCAGCCCCGCACCGACATACGCCTGATCGATCAAAACGAGGTTCAGGGCATCGCGCCAACGCGCAACCGCGGGTTCGACGACGCGCGAAGCGATGTGATCGGCCGTATTGACGCCGACTCCGTCATTGCCAGCGACTGGGTCCAGACGATTCGCGGCCGCTTCCGGGACCCGGTCATCGATGCGGCGACCGGACCTGTCATCTACTACGACATGCCGATGCGCGGACTCTTCCTCCGGATCGATCGCACGGTCCGTGCCTGGTTGCAGTTCAGCTGCAAGGACCAACGGTTCCTGCTCGGGGCCAATATGGCCATCCGTGCCTCGGCGTGGAGGGCGGTCCGTCAGCTGACGCGGCTGGATCCAGAAGATCTCCTGCATGAAGACATTGACCTGGCGGTGACGCTGTTCAAGAACGACTTCGAGGTCGCATACGAGCCCACACTCGTTGCCGGTATGTCCGGTCGGCGGGTTGAATGCTCGCCGCGCGAGTTCTATCGCTACGCCACGCGCTACATCAGGACCACCAGAGCGCACGGAGTCAAGAGCGGTCCCGCCCGCTTGACGGTCGCCATCCTCCTGCTGGGGTACTTCCCAGCTCGCATGCTTCGGTTCTGCTACGACGTAGACAAACTTCGGTTCACCACGACGAAGCTGCGCGCCACACTTGGCGAGCTCACCAGCCGCGCCGGACGCGATGCGCGGGCGCAGGTGTTCAAACTGGGTAGGACCGACACTGCCGCGCGACCGGTAGCCCCGTTGCGTGATCGAGCGGCGTAGCGGCCGACTCGCTCGCATTTGTTGAGATGTTGGTCCGCCCGGCCGCGTCCGCGATGGGTTAAGCCGCGGCCAACCGGTATTGCCTTGGGCTCCTCGAGGTCCGCCCCGATAGCATGGCAACGTTCAATCAGGATCATTGGTGACCCGCAAACACAACTAAGCCTTGGAGACCCAACTCGATGAGCGCCCCCGCCGACTCCGTCCCAGCAGCCCCGATCCGGGTTCCTGCCGGGACTACCGCGGCCGCCGCGGTCGGCGAGGCGGGGTTGCCCAGACGCGGTACGCCCGACGCCGTCGTGGTGGTACGCGACGCCGACGGCAAGCTGCGCGATCTGAGCTGGGCGCCCGAGGCCGACACGCAGGTCGTCCCGGTCGCCGCCAACACCGACGACGGCCGCAGCGTCATCCGGCATTCGGCCGCACACGTGCTGGCCCAGGCCGTCCAAGACATGTTCCCGCACGCCAAATTGGGCATCGGGCCGCCGATCACCGATGGCTTCTACTACGACTTCGACGTGCCGGAGCCGTTCACGCCCGAGGACCTGACGAAGCTGGAAAAGCGGATGCGGCAGATCGTCAAGGATGGCCAGCTGTTCGACCGGCGGGTGTACGAATCCAAGGAAGCGGCGCGCCAGGAACTCGCCGGCGAGCCCTTCAAACTGGAGCTAGTCGACGACAAGTCCGGCGATCCCGATGTCATGGAGGTCGGCGGCGACGAGCTCACCGCATACGACAACCTCAACCCTCGTACCCGCGAACGGGTTTGGGGTGACTTGTGCCGCGGGCCGCACATCCCGACCACCAAGCACATCCCGGCGTTCAAGCTCACCCGTAGCTCGGCCGCCTACTGGCGCGGCGACCAGAGCAACGCAAGCTTGCAACGCATCTACGGCACCGCCTGGGAGTCGCAAGAGGCGCTCGACAAACATCTGGAGCTCCTCGAGGAGGCGCAGCGCCGTGACCATCGCAAGCTGGGCGTCGAGCTCGACCTGTTCAGCTTCCCCGACGAAATCGGTTCGGGCCTAGCGGTTTTCCACCCGAAGGGCGGCATCATCCGCCGTGAGCTGGAGGAGTACTCGCGGCGCAAGCACATCGAGGCCGGGTACGAGTTCGTCAATACCCCGCACATCACCAAGGAGCAGCTGTACATCACGTCGGGCCACCTCGAGTGGTACGCCGACGGAATGTACCCGCCGATGCACCTCGACGCGGAGTTCAACGCAGACGGGACGGTGCGCAAGCCCGGGCAGGACTACTACCTCAAGCCGATGAACTGCCCGATGCACCACCTGATCTATCGGTCTCGCGGACGCTCGTACCGCGAGCTTCCGTTGCGGCTCTTCGAGTTCGGCAGCGTGTACCGCTACGAGAAGTCGGGCGTGGTGCACGGGCTGACCCGGGTGCGCGGCATGACGCAGGACGACGCTCACATCTACTGCACGCGAGAGCAGATGCGCGACGAGCTGACCTCGCTGCTGCGCTTCGTGCTCGACTTGCTGGCCGACTACGGTCTCAACGACTTCTACCTGGAGCTGTCCACCAAGGACCCGGAGAAGTATTCCGGCTCTGACGACATGTGGGACGAGGCCACCGAAGTCTTGCGTGAGGTCGCCGTGGCGTCCGGGTTGCATTTCGTTCCCGACCCCGGTGGCGCGGCGTTTTATGGCCCGAAGATCTCGGTGCAGGTCAAGGACGCGCTGGGCCGCAGCTGGCAGATGTCGACCATCCAGCTCGACTTCAACATGCCGGACCGATTCGAGCTGGAATACACCGCGTCCGACGGGTCGCGGCAGCGGCCGGTGCTCATCCACCGGGCGCTGTTCGGCTCCATCGAGCGATTCTTCGGCATCCTCACCGAGCACTACGCCGGGGCCTTCCCGGCATGGTTGGCGCCGCTCCAGGTGATCGGCATCCCGGTCTCCGACGAACACGCGGCATACCTAAAAGATGTTGCCGCGCAATTGAGGTCGCGAGGCGTTCGGGTGGAGGTGGACAACAGCGACGACCGGATGGCGAAGAAGATCGTGAACCACACCGCCCAGAAGGTCCCGTTCATGTTGCTGGCCGGCGACCGTGACGTGCAGGCCGGGGCGGTCAGCTTCCGCTTCGGCGACCGCACCCAGATCAACGGCGTGCCGCTGGACGCCGCGATCGATACGATCGTCAAGTGGATCGCGGACCGCGAGAATGCATCTCCCACAGCAGAACTGGTAAAGGTAGCCGGCGGTGAGTGAGCAGGACAGCGCCGATGGCAGCGACGACACCATTCTCGACAGAGGTGTCGGCGAGCGTGACCATCTGCAGCGGTTGTGGACGCCGTATCGGATGACGTATCTGGCCGAATCGCCGGCCAAGCGCGACAACGGCAAAACTGAGGAGCCGTTCTCCGACATTCCAGAATTGCCCGACGAGGAGGGCCTGGTGGTCGCCCGCGGCGAGCTTGTCTACGCCGTGCTCAACCTCTACCCGTACAACCCCGGGCACCTGATGGTGGTGCCCTACCGGCGGGTTTCGGAGCTCGAGGACCTGACCGACGCGGAGAGCGCGGAACTGATGTTGTTCATGCAGAAGGCAATTCGCGTGATCAAGAACGTATCGCGGCCACACGGCTTCAATGTAGGCCTGAATTTAGGGACATCGGCGGGTGGATCGCTGGCCGAACATCTGCACGTGCACGTGGTGCCGCGCTGGGGTGGCGACGCAAACTTCATCACCATCGTCGGGGGCGCGAAGGTGATCCCGCAGTTGCTGCGTGAGACGCGCCAGTTGCTGGCTACCGAATGGTCGAAACAAGAATGAGTAAGGCGCCCTTCCTATCCCGGGCCGCGTTCGCCCGGCTCACTACTCCGACGGCCCGGGCGCTGCTGCGGCTGGGTTTGACGCCGGACGCCGTCACCATCGTGGGCACTATCGCGTCGGTCGCGGGGGCGTTGACGCTCTTCCCGATGGGCAAGCTGTTCCCCGGGGCATGTGTGGTCTGGTTTTTCGTGCTGTTCGACATGGTTGACGGTGCGATGGCCCGCGAGCGCGGCGGCGGCACCCGATTCGGTGCGGTGCTCGACGCCACGTGTGACCGGATCAGCGACGGTGCGGTGTTCAGCGGGCTGCTGTGGTGGATTGTCTTTGGCCTGCACGACAAACCGCTCGCGGCGGCGACGCTGATCTGTCTGGTCACATCCCAGGTGATCTCCTACATCAAGGCCCGGGCCGAAGCCAGCGGGCTGCGCGGCGATGGCGGAATCATCGAACGGCCCGAGCGGCTGATCATCGTGCTGTCCGGTGCCGGGGTGTCGGACTTTCCGTTCGTCGCCTGGCCGCCCGCGCTGCCGGTGGCGATGTGGGTATTGGCGGCGGCCAGCGTCCTCACCTGCCTGCAGCGGCTACACGCGGTGCGGACGTCGCCCGGTGCTCCCGAACCCTTGCCGCCCAATCCGGGTGGCCAGGAAACGAGCCAACCGTGATCTCCATTCCGCTGCGCCGCAATGTCCTCACGGCGCCGCGCGACCTGTTGACCCGGACGGCGACCGACTGGGCGTACGCGGCCGGCTGGATGGCGGTACGCACGGTCCCGGAGTTCGCCGCGCGCAACGTATTCGACACCGGAGCGCGCTACGCCGCCCGCGGCGGCGGACCCGAGCAGCTGCGCAAGAACCTGGCCCGGGTCACCGGTGTGCCGCCGGCGCAGGTGCCGGACAGCCTGATGCGGGCTTCGCTGGCGTCCTATGGCCGTTACTGGCGGGAGGCGTTTCGGCTGCCGTCGATGGACCATCGGGTGCTGGCCCGGCAGGTCGACGAGACGTTCGTGGGGGCCGACCATATCGACGCCGCCCTGGCCGCCGGCCGGGGTGTGGTGCTGGCGCTGCCGCACAGCGGCAACTGGGACATGGCCGGGCTGTGGCTGGCGCAGACGCGCGGCACTTTCACCACGGTCGCCGAGCGGCTCAAACCCGAGTCGCTGTACCGGCGTTTCATCGCCTACCGGGAAAGCCTTGGCTTCGAAGTGCTACCGCTGTCCGGCGGCGACCGTCCGGCCTTCGAGGTGTTGTGCGAGCGGCTGCGGGCCAACCGGGTGGTGTGCCTGATGGCCGAGCGCGATCTCACCCGCAGCGGCGTCGAAGTCGACTTCTTCGGCGAGCCCACCCGGATGCCGGCCGGGCCGGCGAGGCTCGCGATCGCAACCGGGGCAGCGTTGTGTGCGGCGCACTGCTGGAATGAGCCCGACGGCTGGTCCGTCGAGATATTTCCGCCGCTGGACTGTTCCAGCGGGGATGTCAAAGCAATCACCCAGGCGCTGGCCGATCAGTTCACCCGCAACATCGCCGCGCACCCCGAAGATTGGCACATGCTGCAGCCGCAGTGGCTGGCCGATCTTTCCGACGACAGACGCGCCCGGCTGAAGGAAGCCTGATGCGGATCGGGATGGTCTGTCCCTACTCGTTCGACGTGCCGGGCGGGGTGCAGTCGCACGTCTTACAGCTGGCCGAGGTGATGCGCGCGCGGGGCCATGAGGTCAGTGTGCTGGCTCCGGCGTCGCCGCATGCCGCGCTGCCGGACTACGTCGTGTCCGCCGGAAAGGCCGTCGCGATTCCGTACAACGGCTCGGTGGCTCGGCTTCGATTCGGCCCGGCGACCCACCGCAAGGTCAAGAAGTGGCTTGGCGAAGGCGCTTTCGACGTCTTGCACCTGCACGAGCCCAATGCGCCGAGCCTGTCGATGCTGGCCCTGAATATCGCTGCCGGGCCAATTGTGGCGACCTTTCACACCTCGACCACCAAATCCTTGACGCTGACCGTCTTCCAGGGTTTCCTGCGGCCGATGCACGAGAAGATCGTCGGCCGCATCGCGGTGTCCGACCTGGCTCGGCGCTGGCAGGTGGAGGCGCTCGGGACGGATGCGGTGGAGATCCCCAACGGGGTCGACGTCGACTCCCTGGCCTCGGCGCCGCAGTTGGACGGGTATCCGCGGCAGGGCAAGACGGTGTTGTTCTTGGGCCGCTACGACGAGCCGCGCAAAGGCATGGCGGTGCTCATCGAGGCGCTGCCTCAGGTGGTGGAACACTTTCCGGATCTTCAAGTGCTGGTCGTCGGCCACGGCGATGAGGACGAATTGCGCACGCAGGCAGGTGCATTGGCGGCGCACATGCGCTTCCTCGGTCTGGTCGACGACGACGGAAAGGCGTCGGCGATGCGCAGTGCCGATGTCTACTGCGCGCCCAACATGGGCGGGGAGAGCTTCGGCATCGTCCTGGTGGAGGCGATGGCTGCCGGCACGCCAGTGGTGGCCAGCGACCTGGACGCCTTCCGTCGCGTGCTGCGCGATGGGGAGGCCGGGCGGCTGTTTCCGGTCGGCGATGCGGCCGGGCTGGCCGATGGGCTGATCGAGATGCTGGAAAACGACGTGCTGCGCGAACGGTACGCGGCGGCCGCGTGCGAAGTGGTGGCACGCTACGACTGGTCGGTGGTGGCCAGTCAGATTACGCGGGTGTACGAGACGGTTGCCGGTTCGGGCGTCAAGGTTCAGGTGGCCAGCTGATGACCTGGCTGCTTGCGGTCCTCGTCGTGCTGCTCATTGTGTTTGCGCTGATCGGCATTTGGGCGATCCGGACGGCCCAGCGGCTGGACCGGCTCAACGTCCGCTACGACCTGTCCTGGCAGGCGCTGGACGGCGCGCTGGCGCGCCGCGCGGTGGTCGCACGCGCCGTCGCGATCGACGCCTACGGCGGCTCCACCGAAGGCCGAAAACTTTCCGCGCTGGCCGATGCCGCCGAGCGGGCGACCCGCCAGGCGCGGGAGAACGCCGAAAACGAGCTTTCGGCCGCGCTGGCGACTGTCGACCCGGCGGCCCTGCCCGCCGGTCTGATCGCCGAACTGGCCGACGCCGAGGCCCGGCTGCTGCTGGCTCGCCGATTCCACAACGACGCGGTCCGCGACACCCTCGCGCTGGCCGATCGGCGCCCGGTACGGGCCCTTCGGCTCGGTGGAACAGCCACGCTGCCAAGCTATTTCGAGATCGTCGAGCGGCCGCACGCGCTGGCCTACACCGGTCACGGGATGCCCAAACACCGCACCTCGGCGCGGGTGGTGTTGGTCGACGAGACCGACGCGGTGCTGTTGCTGTGCGGCTCGGATCCGGCGGTCGCCGACGCGCCCCGGTGGTGGTTCACCGTGGGCGGTGAGGTGCGGCCGGGCGAGCGGTTGGCCGCGGCCGCAGCGCGAGAGTTGGGCGAGGAGACCGGTTTACAGGTCGCGTCGGGCGACATGGTCGGACCGATCTGGCGCCGCGATGAGGTGTTCGAGTTCAACGGCACGCTGATCGATAGCGAGGAGTTCTTCTTCGTGCACCGCACCCAACGCTTCGAGCCGTCCTGCACCGGCCGGACCGAACTGGAACGCCGCTACATTCACTGCCACCGCTGGTGCGATGCCAACGACATCGCCGAACTGGTGGCCGCGGGCCAGACCGTTTACCCACGCCAGCTGTCCGAACTGCTCGCCGATGCGATCGCATTGGCGAGCAGTCGGACGCCGGGGCCGCTGTTGGGAATTCGCTGACGAGAGCTAGAGCCCGTTCGACGGGACGAGCAGTGCGCCCGCGGGCGGCGGTCCCGCGGCCAGCGGGAGCCCGAAACCCGGGATTGCGGCGGCGCCCGCCGGCTGTCCCAAAGCCAGCGGGAGCCCGAAACCCGGGATTGCGGCGGCGCCCGCCGGCTGTCCCAAAGCCAGCGGGAGCCCGAAACCCGGGCCTGCGCCGGCGACCGCGAGCGAGCCGATGGACTGCAGCGGCCCGGGAAGCCCGGTGGCGTAGCCGAATTCGACTAACGGCTGCAGGAACGGTTGCAGCAGATCGGCCAGCGGATTCCCCAGGATGGGGATCAGCCGCAGTGGATCCAGCAGCGGCAAATTCATGGTGGGGACGATGAAGTAGGTCGTGTTGCCAATCTGCTGTTGGATCGCGGTGGCAAGTTGCGCAGTGGTCAGCAACGGAGTTTGGGTGTGCAGCGGCAAGCCGAAAAGGGCGTTGAGGTCGGCCGAGATATTGAAAATGCCCGCGGGAAACTGGGCGACGGGGTCCCACTGGATGCCGTAAATGGCGGTCGTGTAGATGGTGTCCACCGGCGTCGGCACGTGAAATCCGGTGAAGGCCCCGGGATAAAGCGGGTCAGGATGCCGCCGGTCACCGGATTGTTCGGATCGGCGAGCATCATGAAGTTCAGCAGGTTGGGGCTCGGCCGCAGGGCGGCGGGTAGGGCGTCGAGATAGCGCATCTCCATAGTGGCGATCGTGGCGCTCTGCGAATAGCCGACGACGAGGAGTTGGTCGCCCGCGGCGGTATGGGTCATGACCGCGTTGTTCAGTATCGCGATGCCCTCTTGGACCGACTGCCCAAAGGTTTGGCTGTTGAGGCCGGTGAGCGGCCACAGCTGCTCGGGCGTGGTTAGACCCTGCGCGGTATAGGTGGGGTAATTCGGGAGGACGTACGTTTGGTAGACCGCCTGCAGATAGCTGGCACTGGGTTCCGGGTTGCCGGTACCGCCCATGATCAGTGCAATCTGGTTGCCTGCCGCCGACTGCATGGCGGACGCGTTGGACGCCTCGGCTTGGGCGTAGTTGTTCTCTGCGATGGTCAGGGTTTGCACGAACTGGTTGTGGAACAGTTCCGCCCGCGCGCAGAGCGTCTGATACTGCGCGGCCTGGGCGTCCAGGAACCCGGCCATGCGCACCGATACCGAATCCGTAGCCGGCGGCAGCACTCCCATCGTCGGGGCTGCCGCGGCCGTGTTCGTCGCATCGAGTGCCGCACCGATCCCTTGCAACTCGTCGGCGGCCGCCCCTATCGCGTCGGGGTCGGTGATCACGTATGACATCGGGTGCGCCCCTGACTAGTCCACCATCCGGCGCGGCGGCCCACCCGCGCGGTGCGCGGCGACCGCTGGAGCGGCCGCGCTCATCAATCGCCCGGGCACATTCATCGAGGGCGGGTGCGGGGTGGCGGGCAGGCTGGTCGACAGTGGGCTCACCGCGGCAGTGGCCACCCCGGCCGCCGCGGGAATTTGAGGTGCCGCGGGTGTGGCATTAGCCCAGGTCGCCGGCACGGACAACGGCCCAATGGTGGAAGCTCTGCCCATTCCCCCGGTCATGACGGCGCCGGTGAGCTGCGCTGCGCCCGGCCCGCCCACAGCCGGACTGACCGTCGACGCCAGGAAGGGATCCATTGCCGGGACACTGGCGGCGCCGCTGAGCAACGGATTCGCGCCGGACATGAGCTGGCCCATCGCCATTTGCATCGGTTCCATCGCGAACTGCGCGGGCGTCGAGAGCATCTGCAGCTGCGTCATCGGGTTCATCAGCTGCTGGGTCAGCGAATTGAACAGCGAGTCGAACAGCCGCTGAAGGGGCGAGATGTAGGTAAGGGTGGGCACGCTGAACAGGTTCAGCGGCGGGTTGCTGAACGGCGTCCATCCCGCCTGAGCCGCCGTTATGCTCGCGTCATAGCCCGTCATGGCCGTCACATCCTGGGCCCACATCTCGGTGTGCTCGGCCTCGGTCGCCGCGATTGCCGCGGTGTTTTGCCCCAAGATGTTGGTCGCGATCAGCGTCATCAGCAGGGTGCGGTTGGCCACGACGATTTCGGGGGGCACCGTGGCGGTAAACGCCGCTTCGAACGCGCCGGCCGATAACCGGGTCTGGATGGCCAGCAGCTCTGCGTTTGTCGACGTCGCGGTCAACCATCGCACATAGGGAGTGGCTGCGGTCGCCATCATCGTCGCCGCCAGGCCCTGCCAGGGCCCGCTGGTTAGCGACGACACCGTCGACTGGAAGGAGCTTGCCGTAGACCCCAACTGGGCGGCCACCGTATCCCAGGCTGCTGCCGCAGCCCACATCGTCCCCGAACGCGGTCCGGCGTACATGCGAGCGGAGTTAATTTCTGGCGGCAATAGCACGAAATCCGGCAACATCTCCGAACCCCTCCTCGACCAAACCCCACCGGCGGTGTGACCAGGGCTGTTACCCGTGAATTCGCACGGGCAGCAACAGTCTGCGCAAACGGTTGACGCAATTATTAGCACAATGTGACGTAGGTCGCACCCCTTTGTTGGATAGCGCTCGAACGCTCACCGGAATCGGGCGGGACAGCCGTTAGAGGACAGCGGCGGCGTCGCGGTGATGGCGCTGCAGCGCGTGCCCGCCGATATTCAAGGCGGGGTGTCACGAATCCGGTGATCACTAAGGCGCAGTGGGCATTTCATTGACGCGCGACAAGTGAAAGTTCATCGGCCGGTTGCCTGCGAGGCAGGGAATTCGCTGAGTTAGAACCCGCTCGCCGCACCGGCGGGGACCAGAGGCGGCAACGGCATCCCGATGGAGCCCATCGGCGGCAATGGCATTCCGATCGAGCCTACCGGCGGCATTCCGATGGAGCCCAGTGCGGGGAGTTCGGTGCCCACCGGCGGCAACGGCATTCCGATGGAGCCCAGCGCGGGGAGTTCGGTGCCGGCCAGCGCCGGCATTCCGATGGAGCCTTACGGCGGCATTCCGATCGAGCCCAGCGCGGGGAGCTCGGTGGAGGCCAGCACCGGCGTTCCGGTGGCGGCCAGCGCCGGGAATCCGGTGGTGATCCCAGCTGTGCCGCCCGTGCCAATGGCTCCCCCGAGGTTGAACGGACTCGGGAGCAACCCGTACTGGCCCAGGTCGACGATCGGCTTGAGGAACGGTTGGAGCGTGTCAGCCAGCGGATTTCCCAGGGTGGGGAGGAACATCCGCAGCGGATCCAGCAGTGGCAGGTTCACGTTCGGGATGAAGTGCATCGTCACGTTGCCGATTTGTTGTTGGATGGTGCCGATCCCGGATTCTAACGCGGAGACATAGGCAGCCATGTGGTGTGCTTTAAACAAGCTGAACAGCGAGTTCGCGCCAGTCGGAAGCCACAACGGGTTCTTCGGGAAGTCGGCGACCGCGTCGTATCCCAGCGTGAACATCCGGGTCGCGTATTGCGTCGTCAGCGGCGTCGCGAAGCGAAACTCTCCGAAGCCAGGCATCCCGAACCCGAAGAGCCCGTGCGACAGACCGCCGGTGAACGGGTTGTTCGGATTCGCCGCCAAGGTGAATTCGAGTAGTTGTGTACTTGGCCGTAGGGCGGCCGGAAGGGACTCCAGATAGCGCATGTGCACGCTGGCGATGGTTGCGCTCTGCGAATATCCCATGACGACAACCTTGTTGCCGGCGAGGGTCTCCGTCATGACTGCATGGTTCAAGGCTGAGACACCTTCGGCGACCGATCTGCTGAAGGTTCGGCTGCCCAGGCCGGTAAGAGGCCAGAGCTCTTCCGGAGTTTGCAGACTCACCAGTTCGATGTTTGGGTATTTCTGCAGAAACGCCTTTTGGATTGTCGTCATATACGCGGGGTCCGGTTTCGGGTTTCCGGTGCCGCCCATGATCAGCGCTTTTGTTCTTTGCGTCGCCGCCCCCGCCGCCATGCTGGCGTTATTTTCGACTTCGGTTTCGGCATAGTACTTCTGCGCATTGAGCAGGGTTTGCACGAACTGTTCATGAAATAGTTTCGCCTGCGCGCTGACCACCTGATACTGCTCGGCCTGTGCGACCAGGCGTGCCGCCGTTCGCACCGATACTGAATCCGTGGCCGGCGGCGGCACGGCCGTCATCGGGGCCGCGGCGGCGGCGTTTGTCTCGTGCAGCATCGCACCGATCCCGCGTAACTCCCCGGCCGCCGTGCCTATCGCTGCGGGGTCGGTAATCACAAATGTCATTGGGCGCGCCTTATGCCTAGGCCCGTACCGGGCACGATGTCGGAGCCTTTGCGCGCCGCGGCCGCCGCGGCCGCGGCGGCCGCGACTCGCCCGGGCATGCTGATCGAGGGCGAAGACGGCGTTGTGGCCACGCTCGCCGAAAGCGGGCTCACCGCGGCGGTGGACACCCCGGCCGCCGCGGGAATTGCGGGCGCCGCCGACGTGGCATTGGCCCAGGTTGCAGGCACGGACAACGGACCAATCGAGGCCGCCCGTCCCGCGCTCGCGCTGACCAAGCGGCCAGCTGCCGGCGCCGCGCCCTGACCAGCTGCCGCCGGACTGACGGCGGATGCAAGCACCGGATTCATTGCCGGAACGCTGCCGGCAGTGCTCGGCAACGCGTTGGCGCCGGTCATGGCCTGGCCGATCATCTGATTCATGGGTTCCATCGCGAATTGGGCCGGCGTCGAGAGCAGCTGCAGCTGCGTCATCGGGTCCTTCAGTTGACTCATCACCGCCTCTGACATCCACTCGAACAACTGCTCAGGGAAGGAAACGAACCTCCCCTCGGGGACGCTGAACAGGGTCAGTGGCGGTGTGCTGAACGGTGTCTGCGTGGCGCCGGCCGCCGCCGTGGCGACGTCATAGCCGGTCATGGCCGCGACATCTTGGGCCCACATCTCCATGTATAAGGCTCTCCATGTATAAGGCCTCGGTCGCCGCGATTGCCGGGGTGTTTTGACCCAAGATGTTGGTCGCGATCAAAGTCGCCAGCAGGTCGCGGTTGGCCTCGATGACCGGTGGGGGCACCGTAGCGGCAAACGCCGCTTCGAACGCGCTGGCCGATAATGTCGTCTGGAGGGCCACAGCCGCTGCGTTTTCTGAGGTCGCAGTTAACCACAGCACGTACGGAGCGGCAGCCGTCGCCATCATGGTCGCCGCCGGGCCCTTCCAGGGCCCGCTGGTCAGCGACGTCACGGTCGCACGGAAGGAGCTTGCCGTGTACTCCAACTCGGCGGCCACCACGGACCACGCTGCTGCCGCCGCCAACATCGGCCCCGAGTGCGCTCCCGCATACATGCGCGCGGAATTTATTTCCGGCGGCAACAGTCCGTAGTCCAGCGACATTGAACCTCCCCGTTTCTCGCTCTCGGCTAAATGCCAAACATCAAATACCAAAAGGCCGAATAACAAAGGCCAAAATAATGAGGGACCCCTCCCTCAACTAGATATCCGGCAAAGGAGCTCAATGGGACTGCTGCGGATATCTGTAAGCATTTCTATCACGATATGGTGGCCATTTACGTCCTCTATGACTTAGGTCAAACGGCTCATAGAAACCTCACACGAACGGGGGGGAAACCGATTTTTGTGCCCCACCACTAGAGTGGAAGCGCGATGGTTCAAGGAGAGAAGGGGCTAGTGAACAGCGGCGCAGAGTCGAGCCAGGCCAACAAGACGGGAACGGCGCGCGTCAAGCGCGGCATGGCCGAGATGCTTAAGGGTGGCGTCATCATGGACGTCGTCACCCCCGAGCAGGCCCGGATCGCGGAGGGGGCTGGCGCCGTCGCGGTGATGGCGTTGGAGCGAGTGCCCGCCGATATTCGTGCTCAGGGCGGGGTTTCGCGGATGAGTGACCCCGACATGATCGAGGGGATCATCGCTGCGGTCACGATTCCGGTGATGGCCAAGGCGCGCATCGGGCATTTCGTCGAGGCGCAGATCCTGCAAAGCCTCGGTGTGGATTACGTCGACGAGTCGGAGGTGCTGACGCCCGCCGATTACACCCACCACATCGACAAGTGGAAGTTCACCGTGCCGTTCGTGTGCGGGGCGACCAATCTCGGCGAGGCACTGCGGCGCATCAACGAGGGCGCGGCGATGATCCGTTCCAAGGGCGAGGCCGGCACCGGAGACGTGTCCAACGCGACCACACACATGCGCGCCATCGGCGGTGAGATCCGTCGCCTGACATCCCTGTCTGAAGACGAATTGTTCGTTGCGGCAAAGGATTTGCAAGCACCGTTCGAGCTCGTCGTCGAGGTTGCCCGGGCGGGCAAGCTGCCGGTCACGCTGTTCACCGCCGGCGGGATCGCGACTCCGGCGGATGCGGCGATGATGATGCAGCTCGGCGCCGAGGGGGTGTTCGTGGGCTCGGGGATTTTCAAGTCCGGCGACCCCGCGCAACGCGCCGCCGCGATCGTCAAGGCCACCACGTTCTACGACGATCCGGACATGCTGGCCAAGGTTTCACGCGGCCTCGGCGAGGCGATGGTGGGCATCAATGTGGATGAGATAGCGGAGCCGCATCGCCTGGCCCAGCGCGGCTGGTAGGCCGAAGGTCATCGGTGGCGATCGAAGAGATCCTCGATCTCGAGCAACTCGAGTTCAACATCTACCGCGGCAGCGTCTTTAGTCCGGAATCGGGATTTCTGCAGCGCACCTTCGGCGGCCACGTCGCCGGCCAGTCCCTGGTCTCCGCGGTACGCACCGTCGACCCGCGCTATCAGGTGCATTCGCTGCATGGCTACTTCCTGCGACCCGGGGATGCGTTAGCGCGAACGGTTTTCATCGTCGAGCGCACCCGCGACGGTGGTTCGTTTGCCACCCGGCGGGTCAACGCCATCCAGCACGGGGAAATCATCTTCAGCATGGGGGCTTCCTTCCAGGCGGATCAGGAAGGCATCCACCACCAAGACGCGATGCCGGCCGCGCCACCACCCGACGGGTTGCCCGGGTTGGACTCGATCAAGGTGTTCGATGACGCGGGTTTCAAGCAGTTCGAGGAGTGGGACGTCTGCATCGTGCCGCGCGATCGCTTAAAGCTGTTGCCTGGCAAGGCCTCTCAGCAGCAGGTGTGGTTTCGTCACCGGGACCCGCTGCCGGACGACCCGGTGCTGCACATCTGCGCGCTGGCCTACATGAGCGATCTCACGCTGCTGGGATCGGCGCAGGTCACCCACCTCGACGTGCGTGAGCATCTGCAGGTGTCCTCGCTGGACCACGCGATGTGGTTCATGCGGGCGTTCCGGGCCGACGAGTGGCTGCTTTACGACCAGTCCTCGCCGTCGGCCAGCGGCGGCCGCTCGCTGTGCCAAGGAAAAATCTTCACCCAGTCCGGTGAGATGGTCGCGGCGGTCATGCAGGAGGGGCTGACCCGCTTCAAGCGCGGATACCAGCCGTGAACCGTCCGATGATCGGCGTGCTGGCCCTGCAAGGCGACACCCGGGAGCACCTGTCGGCGCTGCGCGACGCCGGAGCCGAGTCGATGGCGGTGCGCCGCCGCCGCGAGCTCGAGGTGATCGACGGGCTGGTCATTCCGGGTGGGGAATCCACCACGATGAGCCAGCTGCTGGGGGATCTCGACCTGCTCGAGCCGTTGCGGGCGCGGCTGGCCGACGGGCTTCCGGCCTATGGCGCGTGCGCCGGCATGATCATGCTGGCCAGCGAGATTCTCGACGCCGGTACGAACGGACGCCAGGCGCTGCCGCTAAGTGGAATCGATATGACGGTGCGGCGCAACGCTTTTGGACGTCAGGTCGATTCGTTCGAAGGTGACGTCGAGTTCGAGGGCTTGGACGGCCCGGTGCGGGCGGTGTTCATCCGGGCTCCGTGGGTCGAGCGCGTCGGAGACGGCGTGCAGGTGCTGGCCAGAGCCGCGGGACACGCCGTCGCGGTCCGGCAGGGACCGAAGCTGGCGACCGCGTTTCACCCGGAGATGACCGGAGACCGGCGCATCCACCAGCTGTTCGTCGACATCGTCAGGGGTCGCGGCTAACGCGTGCTCTCATCCGGGACATTGCGTTGGGACTGATGCAAACCCGGCGCGTCAGGGTCGTCGTCCTGGTGTTCCAGTTGTTCCTGCTGCCGGCGCTGCTCTTCGGTCGACTCCCTGGCGTCTTCGGGCTCTTTCGGCTGATTCACCCTCTCAGGGTCTCCCGAATCGCACACTCCGAAACCGAGCTGTGAGCGTCAGTGCACACGCGACGCCCGGGTATTCGGCAGTGGCCGGATAACTCGCCCCGATCGTCCACGTAGACTCGTCGGCGAACTTTAAGTGACAGAAGAGGTAGAACACACAGATGAGCGGCCATTCCAAGTGGGCCACCACCAAGCACCAGAAGGCCGTCAAGGACGCCCGCCGTGGCAAGGAGTTCGCCCGGCTCATCAAGAACATAGAGGTCGCCGCCCGTACCGGCGGTGGCGACCCGGGAGGCAATCCGACGCTCTATGACGCCATCCAGAAGGCGAAGAAGACCTCGGTGCCCAACGACAACATCGAGCGTGCCCGCAAGCGCGGTGCCGGCGAGGAAGCCGGCGGCGCCGACTGGCAGACGATCATGTACGAGGGCTACGCACCCAACGGCGTGGCGGTGCTGATCGAGTGCCTCACCGACAACCGCAACCGCGCCGCCAGCGAGGTGCGGGTGGCGATGACGCGCAACGGCGGCACCATGGCGGACCCGGGCTCGGTCTCCTACCTGTTCACCCGCAAGGGCGTGGTGACGCTGGAGAAGAACGGCCTGAGCGAGGACGACGTGCTGACGGCGGTGCTCGACGCGGGCGCCGAGGATGTCAGCGATCTCGGTGACAGCTTCGAAGTTGTCTCCGAGCCAACCGATCTGGTCGCGGTGCGTACCGCGCTGCAGGACGCCGGCATCGACTACGACTCGGCCGAGGCGAGTTTTCAGCCGTCGGTTAGCGTGCCGGTCGACGTCGAGGCGGCCCGCAAGGTGTTCAAGCTCGTCGACGCGCTGGATGACAGCGACGACGTGCAGAACGTCTGGACCAATGTCGACTTGTCCGACGAGGTGCTGGCCGCTCTCGACGACGAGTGATTAGTCGTAGCCGTGGCGCATGTCCTCGACGATGCGCGGGTTGTCCAGGGTTGACGGTTCCAGCGGCCGCGGTGCGATGTCGTCGGAGAACACCGTTGCGGCCTGTAGTACCTGCGGGTTGAGGTAGCGCAGCGGCGGCGTGTCGGCCGGCATGCTGGGCATCGGTGCGGTGTCGCTGGGGCGGGCCAGTACGAAACCCCAGTCACCGAAAGTCGGCACGTGCACGTGATAGGGCGTGACCGCATACCCCGCGGAGTGCATGGTCGACACCGTGCGCCAGAACGCGGTCGGTGTGGAGAACGGGCTCCCGGCCTGGACCACGAGCAGCCCATCGGGGGAAAGTGCATGTGCGACAAGGGCATAGAACTCGGTTGAGTACAGCCGGCCCAGCACGGGTGTGTCCGGGTCGGGCAGGTCGACGATGACCGCGTCGAACCCCCCGGCGGGACGCAGCTGCGGGTGGGAAGCTCGAAGCCAGCGCATCGCGTCGTCGATCACCACCGAAACCCGAGGGTTGTCCAGCGCTCCGGCATTGGCGTCGTGCAGGGTGGTGCGGGCGATCTCGATCACGGCGGGATCCAGCTCTACCTGCACGATCTTGTCGATTCCGTGCTGGCGCAACAGTTCACGTGCGGCCAGCCTGTCACCGCCGCCCAGCACCAGCACCGAGTGCGCGCCGTTGCCGAGCGCGGGATACACCAGGCTCTCGGTGTAGCGGTATTCGTCCCGAGTGGAAAACTGCAACCCACCGTCCAGATACAGCCGGGTGTCGTTGTCGCGGCGGGTGACCACGATCTCCTGGTAGACGGTGTGCCGGTAGGCGATGATCGGATCGGCGTAAAGCCTTTGGCGGCTCGTTAATTCGATGTCATGGGCGTGCACCAGCAGCACGACGAGCAATCCGAGGGCCGCGGCGAGCGCGCACAGCGCCGTCACCAGCTGCGCGGTGGAGATGACACGCCGCAGCAGGAACATCGCCACAATCCCCGCCGCGACCAGGTTGATGACGCCGGTGGCCGCCGCGCCGCGGATCATCCCGAGATGTGGCAGCAGGGCGAACGGCCAGACCAATCCGCCGACCAGCGCCCCGAGGTAGTCGGCCGCGGTGAGGTTGGCCAGGGTGCGGCCGGTGTCGATCGCGCCGGACGTGCGGCCACGTTGCAGCAGCGTCATCAGCAACGGGACCTCAGCGCCGACCAGGCCGCCGATCAGCGCGGTGCCCATCGGCCAGCACCCACGTCGACCCGATCGCGCCGTCCAGGAATGCGAACACCGCATACAGCGTCGCCGCGGACAAGCCGCCGATGATGCCCAGCAGCGCCTCGACGGCGACGAACGTGATGCCTGCATGCCGCAGCAGCGGTTTGACCAGCAGCGCGCCCATGCCCAGCGCCGCGATGTAGCCCGCGACGATCAGTGAGGTGGCGACGATACCGCCGCCGTTCAGGCTCGCCGACAGCGTCAGCAGCGCCAGTTCGTAGATGATGCCGCACGCCGCGCACGCCGCGACGGCGGCGAGTAGTACGGCTCGCCAGCGTGTCGACGGTTGCGCGGCCCGGACCGCATCCTGGCTGGTCGTCATGACACCGCGGCAGCCGTCACTCCTCCTACGGCCAACAGCATCACGGCCACCGCGAACGAGCCCGGATGCAGCTCGGGGTCGTCGACGTGCTGGTGGAAGCTGCCCGGGATCACCAGGTGCAGTGTCAGCAGCGCGATGCCCAACAGGATCACACCCAAGAGTCCGTACACCCCCACGCCCACCAGCCCCTGAGCCAACTGGCTGTAGCTGTTGACGATGGCACTGACGATGACGGTGGTGAGCGCGACATACATCGCGCTGGCGACCACGACGGCGTTGGGGCGGCGGTCGACGAAGACCAGCTGGCGCAGCTTGCCCGGGGTCAACACATCGACCATGTAGAACCCGATGATCAGGACTGCCATGCCGACGACGAAGTACAGCAGCGTCGCGGCGACGCCTTTCAGGACGGGGTCGAGGTCCACGTTTCCGATATCGAAGGCGAGGTACATGGCTGTCTCCTTTGTTATTTCGTTCCGCCGGGGCCGCCGGGGCTACCGCCGGAGCCGCTCGACGGGGATCCTGGACTGAAGCCGGGGCCGAGGTAGATGAACGAACCGTGGCTGTATCCGGCGCCGAGGCTTTCGACGCGAATGCTGCACGGGTGGTTTCCATCTGGGCCGACGATCACGATGTTGTTGCTGTAGCGCAGGTAGTCGTTGTTGTCGTTGTCCGCGCGCGCCTCGGGCTCCTGGTAGTCGGCGAGTGTGTCGGCCACCTGGTCGGGTGATCCGCTGCACACGTATCGAGTGCCATTGGCATCGCGGGAGTACTCGCGATAGTTGCTTGCGATATACGACGCAATATCCTTCTGCAGCAATATGATTCCGACAATCAGGGACACCACGGAAGCCAAGGCCAGGCCACCGCCGAGCCAGAACAGATGTTTGCGGCTCACGGACGCCACCGGCTCGCCGTGTGCACCACTTCACCACCGGACCCAAGTGGGCTGCGCGGGTACAGGTGCCACGTCTGCCAGCGCCAGCCGGTGCCGTCGGGTTCGGCGGCCAGCACGGTCAACGCCGCGTCATCGCCGGGGAAAGTGCCACCGAGCCAGCCGGTTTCGGCTCGACACCGGTCGCGCAGCTCGCGGGCCAGCAGGCGAAACGCCGCCTCGTCGTGCGTGTCGGTGTGCGATTCCAGCGAGTAGCCCGAGGCCTGCAACCGCTCGGGCAGCTTGCCGGTATCGCTGCCCGCGGTGCAGGAAACCTGTTCGGAGAAGCTGCTGCCGGCGTGCTCGACCGTGACCAGATGTGAGGCGCCGAGCACCCCGAGCCGCAGCGCGCTGCCGTCGGGATGGCGGAGCAAGTGGCTGGCCAGTAGCGGGGGTGCGGGCGCGTTGAGCGCGAGCCGCAGCCTGCTTCCAGATACGTCGGCCGGAGCCACGGCGAGCTGATAGAGCGGCACCGCGCGGTCCTACGCGGAAGCCGGCGGCGCCGGGTAGACGGTGAGCTCGCCCGGCGATACCGGCTTGCCCGTCGAGATCTCCCAGGGCGTGCCGGGTGCCCAGCACTCGAAGGAGAGCAGCACGGACTCGTCGGCATTGGCACAGTCGACGAACTCCATCTCGCCGCCCGCCGGCAGGCCCGTGGTGCCCTCGGTGGTGTAGGACGCCCGACCGCGCTCCGCCTCGCGAAATGCCATCCCGTCCATGACATACTGGTCGCCGGGCTGCAACGTGAGGTCCTTGCGAGTCACCCACATGACCAGCTCGAGGCGGCCGTCGTCTTCTTCCACGGCGAACCAGGTCGGCTGGTCGCCGCCTTCCAGCAGGTGCTCCCACCACACGAACGGTCCCTCGCGAAACGTCACCGATCCGCGGACCACGTAGTCGACACCGCCATAGCTGACGATGGCGCCCGGGCCCAGTTGCCGGGGTCCGAACTGCGGCATCGCATCGGAGGAGAAGGGGTCGCTGCGCCCGCGCGGCCCGGCCGCTGCCTTGGGCCGCCGTGAAGCCACCACAAACACCACGATCGACGCGATGAACAGCACCGCAGCCAGCACCACCAGCACTGTTCCCACGCAAACCCTCCCGTCGACGCGGCGGTGGAGCGAACGTCGGCTTAAGTTAACAGCTTTTGCCGGCTGGGAGCCGTAAAGTGCCCGACCCAAAAGTGGGTGGGTGCCGCGTGTCCTGTCCCTAGGGGTCGGACCCGACCGCTAGGCTATCGAACAGCTGTTCGGTACTAGGTTGGAGCATGCTATGCGCGTGATGGGCGTCGACCCAGGACTGACCCGATGCGGGCTGTCTGTTGTCGAAAGCGGGCGCGGGCGAAATATCGTCGCGCTGGATGTCGACGTCGTCCGTACCCCGTCGGATGCCGCGCTGCCCAAACGGCTGCTGGTCATCAGCGACGCCGTCGAGCACTGGCTGGATACACATCATCCCGACGTGATCGCGGTTGAGCGGGTTTTCGCCCAGCACAATGTGTCGACCGTGATGGGCACCGCGCAGGCCGGTGGCGTGATCGCGCTGGCGGCGGCCAAGCGCGATATCGACGTGCACTTCCATACCCCCAGCGAGGTCAAGGCCGCGGTCACCGGCAACGGCGCTGCCGACAAAGCCCAGGTCACCGCGATGGTGACCAGAATCCTTGCGCTGCAAGCCAAACCGACCCCGGCCGACGCGGCCGATGCGCTGGCGCTGGCCATCTGCCACTGCTGGAGAGCGCCGATACTGGCCCGGATGGCCGCGGCCGAGGCGATGGCCGCCGAGGCGCGCCAGGTTTACCGCGCCAAGTTGGCGGCCAAGGCCAAGGCGGCCAAAGCGGGAGCGGGCCGATGATCGCCTCGGTGCGCGGTGAGGTGCTCGAGGTGGCACTCGATCATGTGGTGATCGAAGCCGCCGGTGTCGGCTACCGGGTGAACGCGACTCCGTCCACGTTGGCGACGTTGCGCCACGGCAGCGAGGCCCGCCTGATCACCGCGATGATCGTCCGCGAGGATTCGCAGACGCTGTACGGGTTTGTCGATGGCGAGAACCGCGACCTGTTCCTGACGCTGCTATCGGTCTCTGGAGTCGGGCCGCGACTGGCGATGGCGACCCTGGCCGTGCACGACGCCGCTGCGCTGCGCCACGCACTGGCCGACGGCGACGTCGCCGCGCTGACCCGGGTGCCGGGCATCGGTAAGCGCGGCGCCGAGCGCATGGTGCTGGAGTTGCGCGACAAGATCTATCCCGCCGGCACGCCCACGGCAGCACCGGCGGGTGCGGGTCTCAATGGCCACGGGGTACGGGGCCCCGTGGTCGAGGCGCTGGTCGGTCTGGGCTTCGCGGCCAAGCAGGCCGAGGACGCCACCGACAAAGTTCTTGCCGCCGTCCGCGAAAACGGCGAACAGGCAACGACTTCCGGCGCTTTGCGGGCCGCGCTGTCGTTGCTGGGTAAGTCCAAATGAGTGACGAGTACTCCGAAGACCATGCGGATCGCGACCTGTCCCCGGCGCTGACCATCGGGGAGGGCGACATCGATGTCAGTCTGCGGCCCCGCTCGCTGCGGGAGTTCATCGGCCAGGCCCGGGTCCGCGAACAGCTGCAGCTGGTCCTCGAAGGCGCCAAAAACCGCGGCGGCACACCGGATCACATTCTGCTGTCCGGCCCGCCGGGGTTGGGCAAGACGTCGCTGGCGATGATCATCGCCAGCGAACTCGGGTCCTCATTGCGGGTGACCTCGGGGCCGGCGCTGGAGCGTGCGGGCGATCTGGCCGCGATGCTGTCCAACCTGGTCGAGCACGATGTGTTGTTCATCGACGAGATCCACCGCATCGCCCGCCCGGCCGAGGAGATGCTCTACCTCGCGATGGAAGACTTCCGGGTCGACGTCATCGTGGGCAAAGGCCCTGGGGCAACATCGATTCCGTTGGACGTTGCGCCGTTCACCCTGGTCGGTGCGACCACCCGGTCCGGCGCGCTGACTGGGCCGCTGCGGGACCGCTTCGGGTTCACCGCGCATATGGATTTCTACGAGCCGGCCGACTTGCAGCGAGTCCTGGCGCGTTCGGCCGGGATCCTGGGCATCGAGCTGGGCGCCGAAGCCGGCGCGGAAATCGCCCGTCGCTCCCGCGGCACGCCCCGGATCGCCAACCGCCTGCTGCGCCGGGTGCGGGACTTCGCCGAGGTGCGGGCGGACGGGGTGATCACCCGCGACGTCGCCAAGTCGGCGCTGGAGGTTTACGACGTCGACGAGCTTGGGCTCGACCGGCTGGACCGGGCGGTGCTGTCGGCGCTGACCCGCAGCTTTAGCGGCGGGCCGGTCGGGGTTTCGACGCTCGCGGTGGCGGTCGGGGAGGAGGCGACCACCGTCGAGGAGGTGTGCGAGCCGTTCCTGGTGCGCGCCGGCATGGTCGCTCGCACGCCGCGCGGCCGGGTGGCCACCGCGCTGGCCTGGACTCATCTGGGTATGACCCCGCCAGCCGGAGTCACCGGTCTGGCTCAACCTGGGCTGTTCGAGTAGGAGGCGTCATGATCACCGCCGGACTGGTATTCGCCGCGCTTGCGGCGCTGTTGCACGTCTACATCTTCACGATGGAGTCGTTGACCTGGACCTCACCCCGTACCCGCGCCGCCTTCGGTACGACGGCCGAGGAGGCCGAGACCACCAAGCTGCTGGCCTTCAATCAGGGCTTTTACAACCTTTTCCTGGCGATTGCCGCGGGCATTGGGATCGCCGAGGTCGCGATGGGACACCGGGCGGTCGGAGCGGCACTCGTCTTCGCCGGGATCGGATCCATGGCCGCGGCCGCGGTCGTCCTGGTGGTGTCGGCGCCGGACAAAGCGCGGGCAGCGGTGACGCAGGGGGCGTTTCCGTTGATCGCGATCGTGCTGCTGGCGCTTGGCCTCGCCCCGTAACAGCAGACACGCCGGCCACACGGGTCACGGCCTTCGGAGCTGCCAGAGGTTACAAGCGCGAACCGCAGGGTATCCCCGCCGTGCTGAAGTAGTCCGGCGTCTATAGGGGGATGTAAATGAGTAACGCACAAGAAGGCCATCCAGGCAGGTTGTGGATGCCACGTTCCCGCGGTGCGGTCTGCGGGGTGATCCTGGTCGTCCTGGGTGCTTGGGGTGCGTTGATACCGTTCGTCGGTCCGCATTTCAATTTCGCCTACACGCCCGATCAGGATTGGGCATGGAGCACGGCCCGGGGCTGGCTCGAGGTGTTGCCAGGAGGCGTCGCCGCGCTGGGCGGCCTGCTGCTGATCTTTTCCGGAAATCGGATCACCGCGATTGTGGGCGGCTGGCTGGCGGTCGTGGCCGGCGGATGGTTCGTGATCGGTGGTGAAGTCGCTCCGCTGCTGGGAATCGGGTCTGCCGGAGACCCGATCGCCGTGACCGAGCGGAAGCGGGCCGCGCTGGAGATTTCGTACTTCTCAGGGCTGGGCGTCCTGATCGTCTTCGTCAGTGGCATCGCGCTGGCGCGCCTTGCGGTGCGACTCGCCAGCGACATCGAAGCCCTGGCACGGGTGCGGTCGGCGACGCCGGTGGCCGGCGAGCCCGTCTACATGTCGGGGCTGGAGGAGCCTCACCGTGAGGTGGAGGCAGACGCGATGACGACACCGCGGGCAGACCACTACGAGTCGTCCGAGGAGCCGAAGACCGGCGGCTGGCGCAAGCAGCGGACAGACGCCGCCCCCGCAAAGGGCGCGTCATACCTGCGCTGGCCGCATCCTCAGCGCTAACAACGCATCACGCTAAAGCCGGTCGCCAGCTCGGTATCTCGAGCTGGCGACCGGCTTTAGCGGTGCCCTTAGAGCAGGCCGAGCAACTGTAGGTCGCTGACGTACTTGTTGATGATCGGCGCGCTGATGTGCGGAATATCTTTGTCCGGGCCGACTTTGGCGTCCTGGACTGCCGCACGGAACAGATCGGTCGGTGCCATCGATCCGCGGATCGGGTGCTCCGGCTTCTGGTAGTTGTGCAGCAGCGGCAAAAGCGATGCGTTGCGCTGCTTTTCGGGCAGCGCGCGCAGGCTGGTCTCGAACCGTTGCAGCCACTCGCCGTAGTCATCAACGCGGCGGATGGCGGATCCGCCTTCGATGAGCCAGTCGACGAACTCGTCCATGCCGATGCCGTCGTCGTACGGGTTCATCACGTGGAAGGTGCGGAACCCGCCGGCGCTTTGTGCACCCAGCGTCGAGATCGCATCGGCGATGAACTCCACCGGCAGCCCGTCGTAGTGAGCACGCTGGCGGTTACCGATTGCGTCGCGCTCGTAGAACGAGGCGGCGCGATGCCGGTGGCCACCAGGCTCAGCATCATCCGGGTGAACATGTCCGGCACGTTGAGCTGACCGGCGTAGCTGGTATCGGCCAGGATCATGTCGCAACGGAACACCGCGACCGGTAGGCCACACAGGTCGTTGGCCTCGCGCAGCAGCACCTCTCCGGCCCACTTGCTGTTGCCGTAACCGTTGGCGTAGCTGTCGTTGATCTGCCGGGTGGCACTGATCTCGCGGATGTCGGCGTCCTCGACGAACGCGCCCGGCTTGATCTGGTCGCCCACCCCGATCGTGGACACGTAGGTGTACGGCTTCAACTTCGCGGTCAGCGCGATGCGGATCAGCTCGGCGGTGCCCAAGGCGTTGGGGCCGAACAGCTCGCTGTACGGCAGCACGTGGTTGACCAGGGCGGCGGGATCGACGATCAAATCGACCGTGTCGGCCAGCCGCTGCCAGGTCTGCTCGTCAAGGCCCAGGTTTGCCTCTCCCTTGTCGCCGGCGATGACCTCGAGGTGATCGCCGGCCAGCTGCCGGTAGTGGGCCAGCAGTTGGGCGTCACCGCTATCAAAGGTCGCATCCAGCCGGGCGCGCGCGGCCGCGTCGTCCTTGGCGCGGACCAGGGCGATCACCTTGCCGTCGACCAGGTCCATTCGCTCCAGCCATTCCAGGCCCAGGTAGCGGCCGAGGAAGCCGGTGGTTCCGGTCAGCAAGACGGTGCGCACCTCGGTGGCGGCGGCGGGCAGCTCCGGTGCGGCCGCCAACGTCGGCGCGTCGATGAACTTGTCCAGCGTGAGGTCACCGGCGTGCACCTCGACGGCGTTGCGCCCGTGCACGGCGGCGAAGGTGGGCCGCTTGTTGCCCTGGCGCTCGCTTTCGATGTAGGCGGCGATCGCGGCCAGGTCGTTGGCCGGGCTGACGATCACACCCACCGGGACGTCGACGGCGAAGATCTCGTGCAGCAGATTGCCGAATGTCAACGCCGACAACGAGTCTCCGCCGAGGTCGGTGAAGTGTGCTTCCGGCGACAGGTCGCCGCTCGCCGCACCCAGCAGTGCGGCCGCGGCCCGGCTGACCGTTTGCAGCACCGGGGCCTGGGCCCCGCTGCTGCGCAGTTCGGAGAGCTCGTTGGCCTGGGTCGCGGCCAGGTCGGTGTAGAGCTGTTCGAGCCGCTCGCCGTAGTGCTGCTTCAGCTTCGGCCACGCCAGCTTGCGGATGCCGGTCAGCAGACCATTCTCCAGCGTGAAAGGCGTTGTCTCGATAAGGAAGTCGCGCGGCACCTCGTAGGACTGCAGGCTGGCTTCCTTCGCGACGTCCTGCAGCGAGTCGGCGATTAGTCCCTTGAGCACCCCAAGGTCGTTGCGCCGCAACGCTTCTTCGGTCGGCACCACGACGGCCAGCAGGTAGGGGTGTGCACTGTTGCCATAGACGTAGATCTGCCGGATCAGCGGGCTGTTGCCGAATACTGCCTCCAGCTTGGCGACGGTGACGAATTCACCCTGCGCCAGCTTGAGCACGTTGTTGCGGCGGTCGACGTAGACCAGCCTGCCGGGCGCTACCTCGGCGACGACGTCGCCGGTCCGGTAGTAGCCTTGCGCGTCGAACACGCCGGCAGTGACCTCGGGCCTCTTGTAGTAGCCGGGGAACATGTTCTCGGTCTTGAGTAGCAACTCACCGCGCGGGTGCGGCCGGTCGGTGGCGAGGTAGCCCAGATCCGGCACGTCGACCAGCTTGTAGTCGATGACTGGCGGCTTCTGGACCTCGCCGTCGAACAGCACCATCCCGGCCTCGGTGGAGCCATAGCCGTCCAGCAGATGCATCTCGAGCAGGGCTTCGACCCAGGCCTTGAGTTCTGCAGAGGTGGGCGCCGAGCCCGTCATCGCGAAGATGAACCGGCCGCCCAGCAGGTGCTGCCGCTGCTCGTCGAGGACCTCGGTTTCGATGGCCGCCCGGTCAGCGGAGGCGCCGGCGTCGGCGATCCGACGCTCGACCTGGCGCTGGTATTCGCTGTAGAGGGTCTCCCAGATTCGCGGCACGAAGTTCATCTCGGTGGGCCGCACCAGCTGGATGTCTTCCAGCAGGGTGGACAGGTCACTCTTGGCGGCGAAGTAGGCCGTGCCGCCGTTACCGAGCGTGCCGTAGAGGATGCCGCGCCCCATGACGTGGCTCATCGGCATGAAGTTGAGTGTGATCGACGCGGCACTCGGCGCGAACCAGTTGCGGCGCGACCGGCACCACATCTTGCCGATGTTGCCGGCCAGATACATCGCGCCCTTGGGTGCGCCGGTGCTACCGGAGGTATAGATCAGCAGGGCCAACGGGTTATCGGTTGCGTCGGCATCCGAAACAGGCAGCGCCGGAAGCGCTTTCCCGCGCTCGATGATCTCGGCGAGCGGCTCGACAACGACCGCGGTGTCGGCCAGACGCGCACGGGCGGTTTCGACCGCCTCGCGCTGGTCGTCGGCCTCGGGGTGGTAGTCGAAGACGACCAGCTTGGCTGGGGTGTGGCCGGTCAGGATCAGCTCGACGGCCTCGGACAGCTGGCTCGCGCTGGCCGCGATCACGCCGGGCTCGGTTTCGGCCACGATCGGCTGCAGCTGTGTGAGCGCCGCGCTGGTCTGTAGCGGAACCGACACGGCGCCGATGTGGGCCAGTGCGACGTCGATAGTGGTGAAGTCGACGCTGTTGAAGCCCAGCACGGCGACGCGGTCGCCGGCCTGCACCGAATCGGCGGCCAGCGCGCTTGCCAGGGCATCGACGCGCTCGTCCAGTTCGCGGTAGGTGATGGTCTCGAAGCGGGGGAGCAGCTCTGGCGAAGTGCGCCCGGTCTTCGGGTCTTTGACGAACTCCACGACGCGCTGGCCAAGAGCCGGGCGGTCGGCGTAGCCCTCGAGCACGGTCTTGATGATCTGCGGCAGACGCCGTCCAGGCTGTTCGAGAGCCGCGGCGACGGCCGGGTCGGTCTTGGCGGCGGCGAACTGCGGGTCGTTGGCGGAGAGCTCCGCCACGCGGCGTTCGAGCCGCTCGTCCTGACTGGAAGTCGACATGACACTTCTCCTTGAAACAACTGAGAAATATGAGCTGTGATCGCGCGACACTGCGCCAACCCTTAAAACGTTAGCGAAACTAACGGTATTCCTCAATGGGCTGTAGTTGGCAGTTCTCTGTGAGTTATGCCACCGGGGTTATCCTCGCGAGTTTTCCGGATCGAGTGTGTCGAGCAACCGTTGCATCGTCGCTCACGTCGGCGAGCAGCCGTCGTCCCCGGTCGGTGGCGGGGTTCTGGTCAGAGATCGGCCAGTAGCGCGCGCAGCACGTCGAGTCCCTCGGTGAGCAGCTCGTCGCTGATCGTCAGCGGCGGCAGCAGCCGGATGACATTGCCGTACATGCCACAGGTCAGCACGATGATGCCGGCGGCGCCGGCCGCAGTGGCCAGCTTGTTCGTCAGCTCGGCGTCGGGTTCGCTGGTCCCGGATTTCACCAGCTCGACCGCGACCATGGCGCCGCGGCCGCGGACGTCACCGATTCGATCGTCGCCGGTCTGCATCCGCAGCAGCACGTCGGTGATCAGCCGCTCGATCTGCTGGGCCCGTTCGACCAGACCGTCGTCCTCGATCGTCGCGATACTGGCCAAGGCTGCCGCACACGCCACCGGGTTTCCGCCGAACGTGCCGCCCAGCCCGCTGACATGCGGGGCGTCCATGATTTCGGCTCGGCCGGTCACCGCCGACAGCGGCAGGCCCCCGGCGATGCCCTTGGCGGTGCAGATCAGGTCGGGCTCGATGCCTTCGTGCTCGCAGGCGAACATCGCGCCAGTGCGGGCAAACCCGCTTTGCACCTCGTCGGCGATGAACACCACGTTGTTCTTGCGGCACCAGGCCAGCAGCGTGGGCAGGAATCCCTCGGCCGGCACGATGAACCCGCCCTCGCCCTGGATGGGCTCGATGACGACGGCCGCCAGGTTGTCGGCGCCGATCTGCTTGTCGAACACGCTGATGGCGCGCTTGGCGGCTAGCTCACCGTCGGTGGCCAGCTCCTTGTCGAGCAGGCCATCCCGGTACGGGTAGGACATCGGCGCCCGGTAGATCTCCGGAGCGAACGGGCCGAAGCCGCTCTTGTACGGCATCGACTTCGCGGTCAGCGCCATCGTCATGTTGGTGCGGCCGTGATACGCGTAGTCGAAGGCCGCCACGGCGGTCTTGCGGGTGTAGGAGCGGGCAATCTTGATGGCGTTCTCGACGGCCTCGGCGCCGGAGTTGAACAGCGCCGAGCGCTTCGCACCCGAGCCGGGAGTGATCCGGTTCAGCGCTTCGGCGACCGCGATGTAGGACTCGTACGGCGTCACCATGAAGCAGGTGTGGGTGAACTCGGCCACCTGCTCGCGCACCGCGTCCACCACCCGCGGCGAGGAGTTGCCGATGGTGGTGACGGCGATGCCGGAGCCCAGGTCGATCAGCCGGTTTCCGTCGACGTCCTCGACGATGCCGCCGCCGGCACGGGCGACGAACACGGGCAGGGTGACGCCCACGCCGTGCGACACCGCCGCGCTTCGGCGTTTGTTCAGCTCCAGCGACCGGGGACCAGGGATTTCGGTAACCAGTTGGCGGGTCTGCTCAAGGCTGGTCACGGTATCCTCCCTGCGGCGCGCGGGTCGCGTCGCGCTGAGAGCCTATATGTTCGGGCGGTCGTGGTGCCTGCCGAGGACATGGTCGCGGTGTGTGGGCGGTGTGGTCCGCGCAGGTGCCGATCCGTCGCGACCGGTGGCCTGCCAGACTGGACGGGCACACTGGACCCGTTACGCGCTGCGTGACCTCCCGGTCGGCCGGCGTCGACCGTTGGCATACCCAGCAATACCGATACGAAAGACAGGCTTGTTCGATGGAAAGTTTGGTTTTGTTCCTGCCGTTCCTGCTCATCATGGGCGGGTTCATGTATCTGGCGTCGCGCCGCCAGAAGCGCGCGATGCAAGCCACCATCGACCTGCACGACTCCTTGCAGCCGGGGGACCGCGTGCACACGACGTCCGGCTTGCAGGCGACCATCGTCGCGTTCACCGACGACACCGTCGACCTCGAGATCGCGCCCGGCGTGGTGACCACCTGGATGAAGCTGGCCATCCGCGACCGGATCGTGGCCGAGGACGACTTGGATGAAGACGACGCGGCCTTTGGGGAGTCCGAAGGTCCCCAAGACCCTGCCGACGAGAGTCGGCTGACCAAAGATCAGTGACCGCTCCGGTCCGATAAGCGGTTTGCGCGACGCGGACACGTAGGCTCTGTCGGGGATAAAACCGATTTTCAAGGAGATATTAGGAAAGTGGCATCGTCTTCGGCGCCGGTGCACCCTGCCCGCTACCTATCGGTTTTCCTGTTTCTGCTGGTCGCTGTCTATTTGACGGTGTTTCTCACCGGTGATAAACGGGCCGCCCCGAAGCTCGGCATCGATCTGCAGGGTGGCACCCGTGTGACGCTGACCGCGCGTACCCCGGACGGGTCGCGCCCGAGCCGCGAGGCGCTGTCGCAGGCGCAGCAGATCATCAGCGCGCGCGTCAACGGCCTGGGCGTCTCCGGCTCGGAGGTCGTCGTCGACGGTGACAACCTGGTCATCACGGTGCCCGGCAACGACGGCAACGAGGCCCGCAATCTGGGACAAACGGCTCGGCTCTACATCCGGCCGGTGCTCAACGCGGTGCCGGCCCAAAGTGCCGAACCCAAGCCTGGGGCCCAGCCGCCTGCCGGGAGCCCATCGGGCGCCCCGGCGCCCGGGCAGCCGGCACCTCCGCCTGCCGGCCAGCCCGCGCCCGGGCAGTCGGCACCTGCGCCTGCCGGCCAGCCCGTGCCACCGCCGGCCGGACGGCCGGCGCCGCAACCGCGGCCCTATCCGCAGGACCCGCCGCCGACCCCCAGCCCCGCACCGAGCCCGGCGCCCGCGCCCGGTAATGCGCCGGCACCCGGAGCGCCGCCGCCCGGAGCGCCCGCCGCCGACGCGCCGCCGCCTGAGGCACCCGCGCCGCCCGATCCGCGCAAGGATCTGGCGGAGCGCATCCAGGCGATGAAGGATTTCCGGCAGAGCCCCAACCCTTACATTCAGATGGTTGCGATGCGCTGGGTTGCCGCCCACTGCGACAAAGAGGACATTCTGGCCGGCAACGACGACCCGACGCTGCCGCTGATCACCTGTTCCACCGACCACAAGACCGCCTACCAGCTGGGGCCGTCGATCATCAGTGGCGATCAGATTCAGGACGCCAGCTCGACGATGAACCAACACGGCATCGGCTACGTCGTCGACGTTCAGTTCAAGCCCGCCGCGGCCAACACCTGGGCTGACTTCACCGCCGCCCACGTCGGTACCCAGACCGCGTTCACCCTGGACTCGCAGGTCGTCAGCGCCCCGATGATTCAGGAGGCGATCCCCGGCGGCCGGACCCAAATCACTGGCGGTGACCCACCATTCACTGCCTCGACCGCCGGCCAGCTGGCCAACGTCCTGAAATACGGCTCGCTTCCGCTGTCCTTCGAATCCTCGGAAGCCCAAACCGTCTCGGCCACATTGGGATTGACCTCGCTGCGCGCGGGGCTGATTGCTGGCTCGATCGGCTTGCTGCTGGTGCTGCTCTATTCGCTGCTGTACTACCGGGTGCTGGGATTGCTAACGGCACTATCGTTAACTGCTTCCGGTGCAATGATTTTCGCGATCTTGGTGATCCTGGGCCGACAGATCAACTACACCCTGGACCTGGCCGGCATCGCGGGTCTGATCATCGGTATCGGAACCACCGCCGACTCGTTCGTGGTGTTCTTTGAACGCATCAAAGACGAGATCCGCGAAGGCCGTTCGTTCCGGTCGGCGGTGCCTCGAGGCTGGGCGCGGGCCCGCAAGACGATCGTGTCGGGTAACGCCGTCACCTTCCTGGCCGCCGCCGTGCTGTACGCCCTGGCGATCGGCCAGGTGCGTGGATTCGCCTTCACCCTGGGCCTGACCACGGTGCTCGACATCGTGGTGGTGTTCCTGGTGACCTGGCCGCTGGTCTACCTGACCTCCAAGTCTCCGACACTGGCGAAGCCCGTCTACAACGGCCTGGGAGCTGTGCAGCAGGTCGCCCGCGAACGCCGGGCTTCGTCGAGCGTGAAGACGGGACGGGGATAGGCGATGACCTCCAAAGGCACCGGCTCCGAGGCCGAAGACACGAAGGCCGACTCGGAGACCAAGAGCGACGCGGCCGAAATCAGCGAAGCCAGCGAGGGCGTGGTGGAGCCGACGTCGGACTCCCGCGCGCGGCTGCCGCATCACAGCTTCATCGCGCGGCTCTACACCGGAACGGGCGCGTTCGAGGTGGTCGGGCGGCGCCGGCTGTGGTACGGCATCAGCGGTGTGATCGTCGCGATCGCGATCCTGTCGATCATCGTGCGGGGCTTTACTTTCGGGATCGATTTCAAGGGCGGCACCACGGTCTCGTTCCCGCGCGGCGACGTGCAGACCTCGCAGGTGCAGGACGTGTTCAGGAAGACCCTGGGCCGTGATGCCGAATCGGTGGTCACCGTCGGCAGCGGAGCTTCGGCCACGGTGCAGATCAATTCGGAAACGCTGTCCAACGACCAAACCTCGAAGCTGCGCAACGCGCTGTTCGACGCGTTCGGGCCCAAGGGTCCCGACGGCAAGCCGAACAAGGCGGCCATCAGCGACTCGGCGGTATCTGAGACCTGGGGCGATCAGATCACCAAGAAGGCGCTGTTCGCGCTGGCGGTGTTCCTGGTGCTGGTCAGCATCTACATCATGGTGCGCTACGAGCGCTACATGGCCATCTCCGCGCTGACGACCATGGTGTTCGACCTGGCCGTCACTGCCGGCGTTTACTCGCTGGTCGGCTTCGAAGTCAGCCCGGCCACGGTGATCGGTTTGCTGACCATCCTCGGGTTCTCGCTTTACGACACCGTCATCGTGTTCGACAAGGTCGAGGAGAACACCCACGGTTTCCAGCACACCACCCGGCGCACCTTCGCCGAGCAGGCCAACCTGGCGATCAACCAGACCTTCATGCGCTCGATCAATACCAGCCTGATCTCGGTACTGCCGGTGCTGGCGCTGATGGTGGTGGCGGTGTGGCTGCTGGGTGTCGGCACGCTGAAGGACCTGGCGCTGGTGCAGCTGGTCGGCATCCTGGTCGGCACTTACTCGTCGATCTTCTTCGCCACCCCGCTGCTGGTCACGCTGCGCGAGCGCACGGAGCTGGTGCGTTCCCACACCCGACGCGTCGTGAGACGGCGCAAGCCCGGCACGCCGGAGCAGGCGAGCAGCGTCGGCGAAGAGGCGTCTGAAAGCACCGAGGAGACAAAGAAAGCCGCAGCGGCGTCCACCGAGTCGGCGCCGAGCAAGCCGGCGCCGGGTGCTCGGCCCGTGCGGCCCACCGGTACCCGGCGGCCGAGCGGCAAGCGAAACGCCGGCCGGCGGTAGCCGAGATGGCCCCCTGGTGTCCGCGGACTGTGGGCACCATTGGCATGCGGATCAGGCGGGGCCTGCGGCGGGCCGCGCCCGCGGCCGTGGTCGTGGCGCTCGCGTGCGCAGTCGCGCTGACCGGGTGCTCGAGTAGCGCCGCCTCGGAGATCGACTACGTCGTCGACGGCCCGCTGAGCAGCTACAACGTCAACACCACCGTCGGTTTCGCGTCGGCCGGGGCGCAGGCCTTCGCTCGCACGCTGACCGGGTTCGGCTATCACGGTCCCGACGGACAGGTCGTCGCCGACCACGACTTCGGCACCGTCGCGGTGGTGGGCGGTTCGCCGTTGGTGCTCGACTACCAGATCGCCGACAATGCCGTGTACTCCGACGGCAAGCCGGTGACGTGTGACGACCTGGTGCTCGCCTGGGCGGCGGCGTCGGGCCGGTTTCCCGGCTTCGACGCCGCCACCCAGGCCGGCTACGTCGACATCGCCAACGTCGAATGCATACCGGGGCAGAAGAAGGCGCGGGTGTCGTTCGTCCCGGACCGAGGCGTCGTCGACTACATGCAGCTGTTCGCCGCGACGACGATGCTGCCGTCGCACGTGATCGCCGACCAGCTCAACATCGACGTGACCGCGACGCTGCTCAGCAACAACGCGTCCTCGGTCGCACAGATCGCGCAGCTGTGGAACACCACGTGGAACCTCAAGCCCGGCCTCAAGCACGACGACATCGTCAAACGCTTCCCGTCGTCGGGGCCTTACAAGGTCGAATCCGTCCTGGACGACGGCGCCGTGGTGCTCGTCGCAAACGATCGGTGGTGGGGCCCCAAGGCGATCACCAAGCGGATCACCGTGTCGCCGCAGGCCGCCGACATCCAGGACCGGGTCAACAACCGCAACGTCGACGTGGTGGACGTCGCGGCCGGATCCTCGGGAGCGCTGGCCACACCGGACAACTACGAGCGCACCGATTCGGCGTCGGCAGGCATCGAGCAGCTGATCTTTGCGCCGCAGGGCCCGCTGGCGCAGGCCAAGGCCCGTCGCGCGTTCGCGCTGTGTACGCCCCGTGACGCGATCGCGCACGACGCCGGGGTCCCGATAGCCAACTCGCGCCTGTCTCCGGTTGCCGAGGATGCCGTCGCGCTGGCCGACGGTGCCGCCGAAGCCGCCCCGTTCAACAAGGCGGACCCCGCCGCTGCCCGCGATGCGCTGGGTGGTGCGCCGCTGCCGGTGCGAATCGGCTACCAGGGCCCCAACGCCCGGCTCGCGGTCACCGTCGGGACCATCACCAAGTCCTGCGCGGCGGCCGGGATCGGTGTGTCCAACATCACGCTGGATACGTCCGGACCCCAGGCACTCAAGGACGGAAAGATCGACGTCTTGCTGGCCAGCACCGGTGGAGCCAATGGCAGCGGGTCCACCGGATCGTCGGCGATGGACGCCTACGACTTGCACAGCGGCAACGGCAACAACCTGTCCGCGTATGCGAATCCGCAGCTCGACGGCATAATCGGGGCGCTCGCGGTATCGGGCGACCCGGCCGAGCGTGTTCGCCTGCTTGCCGAGGCTGCCCCGGTAGTCTGGGGGGACATGCCAACGCTGCCCCTCTATCGGCAGCAGCGCACGTTGCTGATGTCGAAACGGATGTACGCCGTCAGCGCAAACCCGACTCGGTGGGGGGCCGGTTGGAACATGGACCGATGGGCTTTGCTGCAATGACGACTGTTCGAGAGGACGCGCTGCTGGCCGCCCACATCGCGTCGTTGACGCGCGCGGTGGCCGATTTTCCGCAGCCGGGAGTCCACTTCAAAGATCTGACCCCGCTGTTCGCCGACGGGGAAGGCATGGGCGCGGTCACCGACGCGCTGGCAGATCTAGCCTCCGACGTCGATCTGGTGGCCGGTATCGATTCCCGCGGGTTTCTGGTGGCGGCGGCCGTGGCCGAACGGCTGGGCACCGGCGTCTTGACCATCCGCAAGGGCGGCAAGCTGCCGCCGCCGGTGTACGCCGTGGAATACGACCTGGAGTACGGCAGCTCCACCCTGGAAATCCCGGCCGACGGCGTCGAACTGCGCGACCGCAGCGTGATGATCTTCGATGACGTGCTCGCCACCGGTGGAACGCTGCGCGCGGCGGTCCGGCTGCTTGGGCAGGCCGGGGTCCGGGTGGCGGGGGCGGCGGTGGTGCTGGAGCTCACCTCGCTGGGCGGCCGCGAGGCGGTTGCTCCGCTGGAAGTACACAGTTTGTGCCGTGGGTAAGGGATATCCTCGAATTCGGAGGTGACCGACGTGGCGGATGAGCAGAGCACGGCGCAAGCTGTGGTGCCGCCCATAGAGTCGCCAGCATCGCTACCACCCCTCGACCCGCCGGGGCCGCCGGAGCCACCGGCCGAGTCCCTGAAGACGTCGAGCAGTGCGTCTCGTCGCGTCCGGGCCCGGCTGGCCCGGCGAATGACCGCCCAGCGCGGCGCGCTGAACCCCGTGCTCGAGCCGCTGGTGGCGGTGCATCGGGAGATCTATCCCAAGGCGAACCTCTCGATGCTCACCCGGGCGTTCGAGGTCGCCGACGAACGCCATGCCACACAGTTGCGGTATTCCGGTGATCCCTATATCACCCACCCGCTGGCTGTCGCCAACATTCTCGCCGAATTGGGCATGGACACCACGACTTTGGTGGCCGCGCTGCTGCACGACACCGTCGAGGACACCGGCTACACGCTCGAGGCTTTGAGCGAGGAATTCGGCGAAGAGGTAGGCCACCTGGTCGACGGCGTGACCAAGCTGGACCGCGTCGAACTGGGCAACGCCGCCGAAGGCGAGACCATCCGCAAGATGATCACCGCGATGGCTCGCGACCCGCGGGTGCTGGTGATCAAGGTGGCCGACCGTCTGCACAACATGCGCACCATGCGCTTCCTGCCGCCGGAGAAGCAGGCCCGCAAAGCCCGTGAGACACTGGAAGTCATTGCACCCCTTGCACATCGGCTGGGTATGGCCAGCGTCAAGTGGGAGCTCGAAGACCTGTCTTTCGCGATCCTGCACCCCAAGAAATACGAGGAGATCGTTCGCCTCGTCGCCGGGCGGGCGCCGTCGCGCGACACTTACCTGGCCAAGGTCCGTGCCGAGATCGTCAACACCCTGGGCGCGTCGAAAATCAAAGCCGTGGTGGAGGGTCGCCCCAAGCACTACTGGTCGATCTACCAGAAGATGATCGTCAAGGGCCGCGACTTCGACGACATCCACGACCTGGTCGGCATCCGCATCCTGTGCGACGAGATCCGGGACTGCTATGCCGCTGTCGGCGTGGTGCATTCGCTGTGGCAGCCGATGGCCGGGCGATTCAAGGACTACATCGCCCAGCCCAGATTCGGTGTCTACCAATCGCTGCACACCACGGTTGTCGGATCGGAGGGTAAGCCGCTGGAAGTGCAGATCCGCACCCGGGACATGCACCGCACCGCCGAGTACGGCATCGCCGCGCACTGGCGTTATAAGGAAGCCAAGGGCCGCAACGGTCTTCCGCATCTGCATGCCGCCACCGAGATCGACGACATGGCCTGGATGCGTCAGCTGCTCGACTGGCAACGTGAGGCCGCTGACCCGGGTGAGTTTCTGGAGTCTTTGCGTTACGACCTTGCGGTGCAAGAGATTTTCGTGTTCACCCCCAAGGGCGATGTGGTCACCCTGCCGAACGGTTCGACGCCGGTGGACTTCGCCTACGCGGTGCACACTGAGGTCGGCCACCGATGCATCGGCGCCAGGGTCAACGGGCGACTGGTCGCGCTGGAGCGCAAGCTCGAAAACGGGGAAGTCGTAGAGGTTTTCACGTCCAAGGCGCCCAACGCCGGGCCGTCGCGGGACTGGCAGCAGTTCGTGGTGTCGCCGCGAGCCAAGGCGAAGATCCGGCAGTGGTTCGCCAAGGAGCGCCGCGAAGAGGCGCTCGAGACCGGTAAAGAAGCGATGGCTCGCGAAGTGCGCCGCGGCGGACTTCCGTTGCAGCGCTTGGTTAATGGTGAGGCCATGGCCGCGGTCGCCCGCGAGCTGCATTACACCGACGTCTCTTCGATGTACACCGCGATCGGCGAGGGGCATGTGTCGGCGCGCCACGTCGTACAACGGCTATTGGCCGAGCTCGGCGGCATCGACCAGGCCGAAGAGGACCTCGCCGAGCGGTCCACGCCGACAACGATGCTGCGCCGGCCGCGCAGCACCGACGACGTCGGCGTCTCGGTCCCCGGTGCCCCCGGGGTGCTGAGCAAGCTGGCCAAATGCTGCACACCAGTGCCGGGCGACCAGATCATGGGCTTCGTCACTCGCGGCGGCGGCGTCAGCGTGCACCGCACCGACTGCACCAACGCCGCGTCACTGCAGCAGCAGGCCGAGCGCATCATCGAGGTGCTCTGGGCCCCGTCGCCGTCGTCGGTGTTCCTGGTGGCTATTCAGGTCGAGGCGCTCGACCGCCACCGGCTGTTGTCGGACGTCACGCGGGTACTGGCCGACGAAAAGGTGAACATCCTCTCGGCGTCGGTGACCACCTCGGGTGACCGGGTTGCCATCAGCCGCTTCACTTTTGAGATGGGCGACCCCAAGCATCTCGGGCACCTACTCAATGTCGTGCGCAATGTCGAAGGCGTTTACGACGTCTACCGCGTGACGTCGGCCGCGTAACGCTCGCGTTTAGCCGAGTCGCACCGATTTGATCGTGATCGGGGCGGCGGGAAGACCGCTGTCCCGATTGCCGGCCACACCCGCCGCGCCGATCTTGTCGAGAACCGCCAGGCCGGCCTCATCTATCGTGCCGAGCACCGTGTTCACCGGTGTTGTCTCGGTGTCCGCGAAGAACATGATGAATTGGCTGCCGTTCGTGTTGGGCTCGGAGGTGGCCATGGCCACGGTTCCGCGCGGGTACACGACGGTCGCCCGCAGCGCGGCATCCCCCGCGGGGTATTGGTTGGTCGGGTATTCGTCGGCGAATTCGTAGCCGGGGCCACCACCGCCGTCCGTGTCGGGGCCGCCGCACAGCAGTGACGCGGAGTCGGCGGTCTTGATTAGTCGCGCGCATGAGGTGTCGCTGAAGAAGCGTTGTCGGGTAAGGCTGGTGAAGCTGTTCACCGCGCAGGGGGCCTTGGCGTTGTCGAGCTCGAGGCCGATCTCGCCGACGTTGGTGGAGATGATCGCCCTGATTACCGGCGGGTCGGTGGCTACCCTGCCGGAGCGGGGCGGGTCGACGGGCTTGGGCGACGCATCGGGCGAGTCGGCGGCCACGACCGGATATTGGCAGTTGGCACCCAGGTCGGCGGGCGGCGCAAATGCGGGCAGCGGCGGCGCGGTGGCCCCGTTCGGGGTGGCCGAGGTCATCGGTGTGCCGGGCCCTCCCATGGCCGGCCCTTGTTTCGGCGTCCGGGGATGGGGTGCGGCGCTGGACGCGGTATTGCTCGTGGGGGAGTCGCCGTTCGTGATCAGCGAGACGACCAGGATCGTCACCATCGCAAGCGTGAAGATCGATGCGGCGACAATGCCGACGATCAGGCGCGTATGCGAGCGCTGCGCAGGCTGCTGCAAGGCGGTGGCCGGTGCAACCGGGTACTGCGGCCCAGTGGCGGCCGTTGCTGGGGATGGCGGTGGTGGTGCGCCGCCGTGCTGGCCTGCCAGTGCGGCTTTGGCCGCCTCGGCGAACTCGAGCGCCGTTTGGTAGCGGTGGTCGAGATCTTTTGCCATGCCCCGGGCGACCACGTCGTCAAGGGCCTGGGGTACGCCGGGCGCGGTGAACGAGGCGCGCGGCGGCGGGGTGTTCAGATGCGCGTTGAGCTGTTCTTCAAAGGTGTCGCCGGGGTAGGGCAGATGTCCGGTCAGGCATTCGTAGAGAACGCAGGCCAGCGCATAGACGTCGGCGCGGTGATCGGTCATGCCCCGGAACCGCTCGGGGGCCATGTAGGCCATCGTGCCCATGGTGTGGCCGGTGTGCGTCAGCGCGGTGTCGGCGGCGGTGCGTGCCAGGCCGAAGTCGATCAGGTAGATGAAGTCGCGGTTGGATACCAGGATGTTGGATGGCTTGATGTCGCGGTGGATCAGTCCGACTTCGTGTGCCGTATCCAATGCTGCGGCAACCTGTTCGACGACCGCGACGGCGCGCTCGGGTGCCAGGCGTCCGCCGTTTTCGGCGATGTACTGCATCAGATCGCGGCCCTCGATCAGCCGCATATCGACGTAGAGCCGACCGTCGATCTCGCCGTAGCTGTGGATCGGCACCATGTGCGGATCGCTCAGGCTGGCGGCGATCCGTGCCTCGCGGCGGAAGCGTTGCTGGAACTCGGCGTCTTCGGCCAGGTGCGCGGGCAGCACCTTGAGCGCGACGATCCGGTCGGTACTGGTGTCGTAGGCGCGGTACACCTGTCCCATGCCGCCGCGGCCCAGCAACTCACGCAGTTCGTACTGTCCGAATGACTCCGTCCCCACGCACCGACCTTAAGGTGTGGGCGGATCCAGGCGCCGAATTCTGACGAATCCGTGGCGATTCGTGTTGGGTCAGCCGGGGTCTAGTCGAGAAGTATCGACTTGATCGTGACTTCGCTGGCCGGGGCTCCGTCTTCACCGCCGCCGTTGACGCCGGCCTTGGCGATTTTGTCCAGAACGGCCAGCCCGTCGGGCTGAATCGTGCCGAAGACGGTGTATTGGGGCGGCAGCTGAGAGTCCTTGTAGACCAGGAAGAACTGGCTGCCGTTGGTGCCCGGTCCGGCGTTGGCCATCGCCAGGGTGCCGCGGGGATAGGTGACCGGTTGCTGCGACTTGGGGTCGTTCGGCGGGTACTGGTCGGTCGGGTACTCGTTGTCGAACTTGTAGCCCGGACCGCCGGTGCCGTCGCCCTTGGGGTCACCACATTGCAGGACGCCCAACGTCTCCGAGGTGGTCAGCCGATGGCACTTGGTGTTGTCGAAGTACTTCTGGCCAATCAGACTCGCGAAACTGTTGACCGTGCAGGGTGATTCGTTGTTGGCCAGCATCAGGCCGAGATTGCCCTGGCTGGTCGACATGCTGGCGCTCACCTGAGCCGGATCGGTCGGCACCTTGCCGGTGCGTGGCGGCTTGACCGGCTTGGCGGCCGGTTCCTGCGGTGTCGCCGGGTACTGGCAGTTGGCGCCAACGGTCGCCGACGGCTTGAAAGCCGGCAACGGCGGAGCCGGCGGGACCTGCCCGGTCGGGGCCGTCGTGCTCGCCGCGGCTGAGGTGGCGGGCGACGCCGTGTTGTCCTTGTGTTTGTTGGTGTTGATCACGGTGATCACCACCGCGGCCACCACCGCGACAGCCGCGACGGCGCCCCCGACGATCAGCAGGAGGCGGCGCAGTCGGGCTTGCTTTGCGCGGCGCTCCAGCTGCCGTTCGAGTTTGCGCTTGGCATTCGCACGTCGCTGTTCGTTGGTCGGCACGGCCGGTATGCCTCCATGGTTGTGAGCGGGGGCGGGTAGCCAGCTCAGGCTAATGCGAGCGCGGCGTTCGGTGTCAAGCGGCCCCCGTGGGAAACTGGGAAGCGTGTTGATCACCGGATTTCCCGCTGGCATGTTGCAGTGCAACTGCTACGTGCTGGCCGAGCGACCCGGAACGGACGCCGTCATCGTGGATCCTGGGCAGCGGGTGATGGGTCCGTTGCGGCGCATCCTCGTCCAGAATCGGCTGACGCCGGCCGCGGTGCTGCTCACCCACGGTCACATCGACCACATGTGGTCTGCTCAGAAAGTGTCCGACAGCTACGGCTGCCCGACCTACATTCATCCCGAAGACCGTTTCATGCTGAAAGACCCGATTCACGGCCTTGGGCCGAGGCTGGCGCAGCTGGCGACGGGTGCGTTCTTCCGCGAGCCCAAGCAGGTGGTCGAGTTAGACCGCGACGGCGACAAGATCGACCTCGGCAACGTGAGCGTCAACGTCGATCACACACCAGGGCACACCCGCGGATCGGTGGTCTTCCGGGTTGCGCAAGCCGCCAAGGCCGACGCCGACGTGGTGTTCACCGGTGACACGCTGTTCGAGCGCTCGGTGGGCCGCACCGACCTGTTCGGCGGCAGCGGTCGCGATCTGCTGACCTCGATCCTCGACAAACTGTTGGTGCTCGACGACAACACCGTGGTGCTGCCCGGTCACGGCAACTCCACCACGATCGGTGCCGAGCGGCGTTTCAACCCGTTCCTCGAAGGCCTGACCGGATGACGGAGTCTTTCACTGCGTTCTCTGGTCCCAAGGGTGTGCCGGATTACGTTCCGCCGGACTCGGCGCAGTTTGTCGCGGTGCGTGATGGGCTGCTCAGCGCCGCCCGTCGGGCCGGTTACGGCGATATTGAGCTACCCATCTTCGAGGACACCGGGCTGTTCGCCCGCGGTGTCGGTGAATCCACCGACGTGGTGTCCAAGGAGATGTACACGTTCGCGGATCGCGGTGATCGCTCGGTGACGCTGCGGCCGGAGGGCACCGCCGGGGTGGTACGGGCGGTGATCGAACACGGCCTGGACCGCGGCGCGCTGCCGGTCAAACTGTGTTATTCGGGTCCGTTTTTCCGCTACGAGCGACCGCAAGCCGGCCGCTATCGCCAGCTGCAGCAGGTCGGCGTCGAGGCGATCGGCGTCGACGATCCCGCGCTGGACGCCGAGGTGATCGCGATCGCCGACGGCGGGTTCCGGTCGCTGGGCCTGGATGGATTCCGGCTGGAAATCACCTCGCTGGGCGATGACAGCTGCCGGCCGCAGTACCGGGAAGTGTTGCAGGGGTTCTTGTTCGGGCTTGACCTGGACCCCGAAACACGCAGGCGCGCCGAGATCAACCCGCTGCGGGTACTCGACGACAAACGACCCGAGGTCAAGGCGATGACGGCCGATGCCCCGGTGTTACTCGATCATCTTTCGGATGCCGCCAAACAGCACTTCGACACGGTGCTGGCCCACCTGGATGCACTGGGCGTGCCGTACGTCATCAACCCACGGATGGTGCGCGGGCTGGACTACTACACCAAGACCACCTTCGAGTTCGTGCACTCTCGCCTGGGCGCCCAGTCGGGTATCGGCGGTGGTGGCCGCTACGACGGGCTGATGCGCCGGCTCGGCGGACAAGACCTGTCCGGCATCGGATTTGGGCTTGGCGTGGACCGGACGCTGCTGGCGTTGCGCGCCGAAGGCCGCAGCGTGGGGGAGACCACGCGCTGCGAGGTCTTCGGTGTGCCGTTGAGCGAACCGGCCAAACTGCGGCTGGCGGTGCTGGGCGGTCAGCTGCGTGCCGCCGGTGTCCGGGTGGACCTGGCTTACGGCGACCGGGGGCTCAAGGGCGCGATGCGCGCGGCCGACCGGTCGGGGGCCCGCATCGCGCTGGTCGCCGGGGATCGCGATATCGAATCCGGCACCATCGGGGTAAAGGATCTCGCGACCGGTGAGCAGGTGTCGGTGTCGGTCGATTCGGTTGTCGCCGAAGTACTTTCGCGTTTCGAACGGTAGTCGCGGGCGAGTCGGACGAGTTTGGGCCGCTGTCACCAGAGATTTGGCCGAATCGTCAATAAATCTCTGCGTTCGTCGTATTCTCTTCCCAACATTGCGCGGGGGAGGGAGACATCCGTGGACCGTGTCGAGTCGCATGGCGCCGAGAATCCGCCGGCGGTGAAATCGTTCCGCGACTTCTCCAGCGTCAGAGTCCAGTGCACGACTCTGGGCGCCTCGGCCTCGCTGGGGTCGTTGTCGGTGCCGGCGGCCTGGCCGACGTCAACGGCGAAAGCCACCGATGCCCCGACCGCGGCTACGGATAAGCCGCCGGGACTCACCTACCAGGACGGCCTGATGGGTGTGGTGACCGGGAACGGTACGGCTGCCCCAGCGTAATCACTTGTGCCACTTGCGTTTCAGCAATTTCTTGTCGGTGGGTGGCGATATCATTCGAACATGCGTTCGAGCGGTCGTGACGAGATCCGAGAGGCTGTCGACGCGATCGACGCTGGCCTGGATCGCGTTTGCGAATTCTCGTTCGACGCGTTGACCAACCCCGAGCGCTTGAGGCTGCTGGAACGGTTTGAAGAGATCGCGCGGCGACTGCCGGTGCCGGCCCATACGCTGATCAATGGCCTTGTCCGGGAGGCGACACCGGATGAGATCGGCGGAAAGCTGTCGCTTGTGCTGGCCGACCGGCTGCGCATCACCCGCGCCGACGCGGCACGCCGAATCAGTGTGGCCGACGACCTGGGTGCACGCCAAGCGCTGAGTGGTGAGCGGTTGGAGCCGCGGGTGCCGGCCACTGCCGCCGGGCAGCGCGAGGGCGCCATCGGCAGCGGCCACGTCGCGGTGATTCGCCAGTTCTTCGATCAGTTGCCGGCCTGGGTGGACGTTGAAACGCAAGGCCTGGCCGAATAACAGCTGGCCCAGCAGGCCACCCAATTTCGTCCCGAGCAGGTGAGCAAGTTGGCGGACCGACTGGCCTACTGCCTCAACCCGGATGGCAACTTCACCGACGTTGATCGGGCTCGCAAACGTGTACTGACGTTGGGGAAGCAGGACGTCGATGGGATGTCGCGGCTCACCGGCTGGCTGACGCCGGAAACGCGTGCCACCGTCGAGGCTGTGATGGCCAAACTGGCTGCCCCCGGCATGTGCAATCCCGAGGACCAAACGCCGACCATCGACGATGCGACACCGGCGGAGGCGATGCAGCGCGACAACCGCACGCCCGGCCAGCACAGCCACGACGGCCTCAACGCCGCCCTGCGCGCCGTCTTGTCATCTGGAAAGCTCGGGCAGCACAATGGGTTACCGGCGACGATAATCGTCGTGCGAATAATGTACTGTGACGGGGATGGCGAATCAGGCACCGCAACCTGTCAGAACGGCGATCTACACGCGCATCAGTCACGACCCGACCGGCCAGCAGCTAGGCGTCACACGCCAGCTCGAAGACTGTCGATCACTAGCCGACCAATACGGCTGGCACGTTGTAGAGGTCTTCGATGACAACGACCTCTCGGCCTACAGCGGCCGCACACGGCCAGGCTTCGAAGACATGCTTGATGCGATGAAGCGCGGCGAATTCGACGCGCTGATCTGCTGGCACACCGACCGCCTGTACCGGTCGATGAAAGACCTCGAACGCCTCATCGACGTCGCAGACGCCGGTCGCGTGCAGTTGCGTACCGTGCAAGGCGGTGACCTCGACCTGTCAACCGCGTCAGGACGCATGCTGGCCCGTATCTTGGGGTCGGTGGCGCGGCAAGAGTCTGAACACAAGGGTGAACGGCAGAAGCGTGCGAACGTGCAGCGCGCCGACAGTGGCGCGTGGTGGTCATCGAACCGGTGCTTCGGCTACACGCAGACCGGCGAACCGCTCGAGCCAGAAGCGTCGCTGATACGCGCGGCGGCGGCTGCCGTCCTCGAAGGAACATCACTGCGCGCCATCGCCCGCGGCTGGAACGAATCTGGTGTCGTGTCGTCGCGCGGAGCCGCCTGGAACACCTCACGCGTCAAGCGCCTGCTCCTCAATCCGCGGTACGCCGCGTTGCGCACCTACCACGACAAGGTGGTTGGCCCAGGCGACTGGCAGGCCATCATCAACGAAGACACGTTCCACGGCCTGGCCGCAGTGTTGCGGGATCCCAACCGCGGGGGCGCCGTCTCATACGAACGCAAGTACATCGGATCCCACCGCTACATCTGCGGCCTGTGCGGCGCTGTCATGCATCACACCGTGTCGACGCATAGCAACGGCCGCACGTTTCACCGGTACGGCTGCACGAAGCAGGCACACCTGTCCCGCACGCAACCAGAACTCGACGCCTGGGTCGAAGCCGTCGTGTTGAGCTACCTACGCGACGACATGAAGATGGCGGCCATAGTGGCCGACAACCGTGACGCCGCAGTCAATCTCACAGAGTTGACCACCAGGCGTGAGGCGCTGAAAGCCAAGAAACGTCAGCTTGCGACGTTGTTGGCCGACGATGTGCTTGACGAGGCTGACGTGCGCAGAGAATCAGGAAACCTGTCGGCCAAGATCGACGCCGTCGATGCGGCCATCAGCGGCGCGGCACGCCGGAACCCAGTACTGGATCTGATCAAGGACGGGCCCGATCTTATCGAAACACGTTGGGCTGCATTGACACCCGATCTGAAGGGCAAGGCCCTCGACGAGTTATGCACTGTGGTTGTTAACCCTGCCCCGCGCGGCCGCTACTTCAAACCTGAATGCATCGACTTCGTGCAGAAAGTGCTGGCGTGACCAACGTGGCGGTCGTCGGTCACACGCCGCGGCGCGACCGACGAATGCAGGTCACGGCAGCCGTTGACACACCACCGCACGCCGCGTAGCGTCAGTTCCGCGCTAGACGTGTCTCAAAAACCAGCTTCTAGCGATCCGCGTATCTGAACCCCGCCGGTATTCACCTGCGGGGTTTTTTCATGCCCAGAATCCGAAGGAGCACCACCATGGGTAAGAAGATCACCGTCCGCGAGGTCGTCAACACCTACGGCATCGGTGAGCGCACCGTGCGTCGCTACATCGCAGACGGACGCCTCACCGCGTACCGCATGGGACCTCGCCTCATTCGCCTTGACGCCGAGCAGGTCGAACAAGAACTGATTGGCGATCCGGTCAGGGGATCACACGACTGTTCGGCCTAGGCCCTGTCAGAAAGCTACGCACACAACAGAATACGACCCTACTAGCAAGCCCCCGCGATTCGCGCCGGGGGCTTTTTCATGTCCAGACCAGGGAGATGACCGTGACCGACCGGCCTGACAATGGAGACGCCGCGCACCGTGACGCGACGCTGCGCAAACGCGCAGAACGCGTCGTCGCAGACTGGGCACCGATGACAGATGCGCAGCGGCAGAAGGTCGCCGCCATTCTGAACACCAGTTCGACCGGCGTCGGTGCAGCATGACGACACGATCACGACAACCACGCATTCAATCGCGCCAGGTCGCATGGTTCGAAGTACACCTACTGGTCGCGCCGTGGCTCGCCACCGTCGACAGCTGGCCGGTGGCTGGTACCCCGGCGTGGTGCGCGCTTGATGACCACGATCCGGCGAAGTGGGCCGCGGTCCTCGACGCCGCGCAGCACGCCGTCTTGCACTGGGATGCCAGCCAGCAGGCACGCGCCGACGCCAGCCGTGAAATCTCGGCGGCCGCAGACTGGTCTGCAATCGCTCGGTCGATTGCTGATCGCGAAGCGTTCTACGCCGAACGGCCGTGGTTGAAGCGCAGGCCCGCATGATGGTCGACACCGCAGCGCAACAACACGCCGCCGAACTGTTTGACGACGTGAAGACGTACCTTGCGAGGTTCGTGGTGTACCCGAGTCCGGCTGCGCTGATCGCGCACACCCTCTGGATCTTGCACACCTGGTTCATGCACGAATGGGAGTCAACGCCGCGTATCGCGTTCTTATCGCCTGAACCGGCATCAGGGAAGTCGCGCGCACTAGAGGTGACAGAACCTCTGGTGCCGCGCCCGGTTCACGCGGTCAACGCCAGCCCCGCCTACCTGTTCAGGAAGGTGTCAGATCCCGACGGTAGGCCGACGATTCTGTTCGACGAAATCGACACCATCTTCGGGCCGAAGGCCAAAGACAACGAAGACATACGCGGCATGCTCAACGCTGGCCACCGCAAAGGCGCGGTCGCCGGCCGCTGCGTTATTCGCGGCAAAACCGTTGAAACTGAGGAACTTCCAGCGTATGCGGCGGTGGCGTTGGCTGGCCTTGACGACTTGCCTGACACGATCATGACGCGCAGTGTCGTCGTCAGAATGCGCCGTCGACTTGGTGACGAGAAAGTGGAACCGTGGCGTCGGCGCATCAACGGCAAAGGTGCTGAAGAACTCGCGGAGCGCATCGACAACTGGTCGTCCGACGAGGGTGTCAGGCCGACGTGGCCTGACATGCCGCCAGAGATACAAGACCGCGATGCCGACGTATGGGAAGCACTACTTGCCGTGGCAGACCTCGCTGGCCACGCATGGGCGACCACGGCACGCGACGCGGCGAAGACCATCGTTGCGGCTTCACGGCAGCGCAAGCCCAGCGTCGGCGTACTACTGCTGGCCGACCTACAGAAGGTGTTCAACGAGGCGAATGGCGACAGGTTGACCACGGTTGCAGTGCTGTCGGCGCTGAACGCGATGGCTGAATCACCGTGGCCAACCATCAGACGCGGCGAGCCGATTGATGCGCGCAGCCTGGCGAATCGACTCGGCAAGTACGGCATTGGTTCGAAGACGCTACGTCGCGGCAGTGTTGAGGTCTTCAAAGGCTACGCACGTTCACAGTTCGAAGACGCCTGGACGCGGTACGTGCCGATAGACGACGGCAAAGGCGACAACGAAGGCGATGATGACATTTCAGAGCCACCTGCGCCGGTCGAAAGAAATTCCGCGGTTACATCGGTTACATCGGTTGCCGCCGTACCGGATGTAACCGCTGTAACCGATCCAAACCTTCACGCGCGCGCAGGCTGCCACCACCGCCAAATGACCACCACCGCGGCAACGAACGGACACCACCAATGACCGACAGGCCGCAGGTAACCGACGACGAACTGAACGACCGCATCACGCGCATCATCACTGACGCCATCGACGCACTCGACGCCGAAGACATACAGGCACGCGTCGCCTGGTGCCAACAACACGACGCGCACGGCGTACGCGTGTTCTTCGACGAGGCCGATGACATCATCGAAATCCGCTGGGGCAACAAACCACTCATCATGGCCAGCCGCAGCACACTGCTCGACAGCGCACCGTTGCAGCCACCTGTGTTCGTCGTAGAGCCACCAGACTGCGTGCCACCAGACTGGACCGACCAATGACCGCCAACGCGGCTCTGACGCCAACTGAGCGCCGAACGCTGCTGCTGCTCGCAGTAGGCGCAATGGCCGAACGCCTATCTGTTGACGCCGATGCCGCAGAGCTGGCCATCGACCGCTACCAGGTGCGCTTGCATGGTGGCGACCGCGACGCGATGGTCGACGTAGCCGGTCAACGCCTGGTGCGCGCGCCGCGCGCATGGTTGGCCGAACTAGGCGGCTGATGCTTCACGCCAATGCGTCAAATCGTTTGGTACGCTCCGCAATTAGCTCGGTATCACCGCCACGCCGGATGCCTGCAAGATGCAGGCACAAACCGGACAACGGGTCACCACGCAGGACGCAAGCGAGATCACGCAACGTCACGTCAGGTGATAACCCTTGAGCAACACACTCTTTCGCAACGCCGACATGACCGCTGGCAGCGGCCGAACCGTTCACGGCATTGCCGTGCCATTCGGTCAGGTCGCAGAGGTCAGCGACGGCGACGGCCGCACCTACCGAGAACGATTCGAACACGGCGCATTCGCAAGATCGATTCGCGAACGCGGCAGCAAGATCAAGCTCCTAGCATCCCATGACAGACGCCGGTTTCCGGTCGGTCGCGCCGTCGAACTGCGCGAAGAACGCGACGGCCTGCACGCCGCCTTCACCATCGCCAACACACGCGACGGTGACGATGTCCTCGAGCTTGTTCGCAGCGGCACCGTAGACAGCTTCAGCGTCGGCTTCCGCGGCATTCGTGACCGGTTCGACGGCGATGTAGTGGTACGCACCGAAGTCGCCTTGATGGAAGTCAGCCTGGTCGCACTGCCTGCCTACGAAGGTGCCACCGTCGCTGGCGTGCGGTCACAACTCATCATCCCCCGCGGCGTCGCTGAACGACGCTTGCGCCTGCTTGAACTCTGAAAGGTCAACACCACCATGAACACGGACGGCAAGAACCTGGCCACGCTTGAGCGTGACGCAGACACCTACCGCAGCGAAGCACGCAGCATCTTGGATCGCGCAGGCGACGGCGACCTGACCGGCGACGACGCCGCACGCTTCGATGAACTGACAAGCCTGATCGAATCGCACAACACGGCCATCAGCGACCGTCAGCGTCAGCTTGCCGAGATTCGGTCTGCTGGCCAGCCTGGCAGCCGCGTGGCGATTGTCGATTCTGGCGGCGTGCAACGCGATAACCACGGTAACGACCGTGATCGTGCGCCAGGTGGTCACCTGCGCGACATTGCTCTGCGCGCACTCGACGCCGCAGTAAAGGCCGACCGGCTTGCCGCATCTGGTGCTGAACTAGTGGAAACGTTGATGCACAACGGTTCTGCGCACCAGCAGACGTGGACGCAACGCTATGCCGCCGCAGCCGGTTCAGAACACTACGAACGCGCCTTCGCGAAGCTGCTTGCCAACCCGACTCACGGCCACCTGACCTGGACACCAGACGAAGCCGACGCCTACCGCGCCGTGGCTGCGGTGCAGGCTGAACAGCGCGCGATGTCAACCAGCGACGCAGCCGGCGGATACATGATCCCGCTGACCTTGGACCCTGCCGTGATCATCACATCAAGCGGCAGCGTGAATCCGCTTCGGCAGATCAGCCGCGTCGTGCAGATCACCACCGACAACTGGAACGGAGTCACCAGCGCAGGCGTGTCGGCCGAGTGGACCGCTGAAGCGGCCGAAGTCGCCGACGCATCACCAACACTCGGTCAGCCGTCGATCCCCGTATATCGCGGGGATGCTTTCGTGCCGTTCGGCTTTGAGGTCGAAGGCGACGCCGTCGGCTTCATGCAAGAGCTTGGCAAGCTCTTGGTCGATGGCGCAGACCAACTGACTGCGGCTGCCTATACGGTAGGCACCGGTTCAGGTCAGCCGACCGGCGTCATCACGTCGTTGGTGGCGTCGGCTGGCACCGTGCCACTCATCACGCCGACCACACCTGAAACGTTCGCAGCATCAGACGCGTACAACGTGCAGAACGCGTTGCCGCCTAGATTTCAACCGAAAGCCAGCTGGACCGCGAACCTCAGCATCCTCAACCTGGCGAGGCAATTCGAGACGGCGTCAGGCAGCCTCAAATTTCCTGGGCTGCAATTCAATCCAATGATCCTGCTCGGCCGCACCGCCTACGAGAACAGCAACATGGACGGCGCGTTCGATGCGGCTGCGACTGCGAACAACTACTTGTTGGCGTATGGCGACTTCGCGAACTTCGTCATCGTCGACCGCGTCGGTAGCACGCTTGAACTGGTGCCGCACCTGGTCGGTAGCAATCGACGGCCGACCGGCCAACGCGGCGCACTGCTGTGGTTTCGCACTGGTTCGAATGTCGTTGTACCGCAGGCATTCAGACTGCTGAACGTGGCGACGACCGCATAGCGCGCGTTCGATGTGACCAGTCACACGAGATGTCCCGTGACTGGTCACATCGACCGGGGGGAGGGGTGTCAACGCTGTGACCTGCGGCGTTACGGCACCTCCCGCGAGGTAGGCGATTAGCGCAAACGCGACTCGGGTTGAACATCGTGTGACTGGCGGCCTCCGCCGACCACGCCGCGCGAAGCTAGACCCAAGGACCAGGTGTCGCGATCTGACCATCGCGCTTCCGGATACCGGCGCTCAGAACGCCACTAGGTCGACCGTCGCGGTTGTGGGTGATCGACCGCGGAACGCCGCAGGCCTCGGCATATTCGACGATGTCGAGGTTCGGGTCGGAGTGCATCAGCACCTGCGCCGTGACCCACATGACGTTCGTCCGAACGCAGTCGACCTCGATTGGTTCTTCTAAGAACTTCGTCCCGCGGTTCGAATCATCTTCACGATGGTGCCCGGCGCGATCGAGCCGATACGGGGCATCAGACCAATCGTGGTTCGCAATCTCAGCAGCGAACTCCTGGGCAATACGACTCAGCATCTGTTATTCCTCCGATGAGAATGGGTACAAGCCCCTCCCCGATGGAGGGACCAACACGAATGCTACCCGAACAAGCGCGTCGATCGCGTCAACTGCTCGCGTGACGCATAGTGCCGACAGGGCGACACAGCCAGCGCGGCGTAGGCCTGGTGTCGGGGCGAGTGCCTAACATTGCCACGTGGAATATGAGGGCGAGTTGTACGCCGAGCGGCTGCGCCGAGAGGCACAAGCAACACGGCTGACTGGTGGGGATGCGCAGTGGACCAAGCACTTTCACGAGCCGGCCATTCGGATCAAGCTCGACATCGCGTGGAGAGATGCGATTGAGCCGATACCTGATGCACTCTGGCCGACGCTCACCGACACGATCACAGGCCGCACGCTCAGATCGCTGGGCATCGAGCTAGCCCCAAGAAACATGACAGCCGCTGCGACTTCAGCGGAAAGTGAGTTGCTGTCACTCATAGAGGCAGAGCATGAGGCGCTTATGTGGCTCGTCGCCAAGTCGCGCGACGCCTCCGTCGACCCCGGACACTCCATTTCACGCGGGATCGCCGAGGCACCCGAGAACTTTCGGACTGACGTGAACCGGATCTTCGAGGCGTACGCACTCGCGTTCTCTTTGACGCAGTCAAGTCGGATCATCGATATCGAGTCGCAAGAAATGCACAACGCAGTCGTCGCGCCAACTCTGTATCTGTTGCATCAACAGCCGCGTTTCGCCGCCACCGAGACGGTCTACCAAAAGGCTCTGGCAGAGATACGCAACGGCGACGCAGCCGACGCCATAACGGACGCAGCGACTGCACTCCATGAGGCGCTGAGAGCATTGGGTTGCACTGGCAAGACGCTGGGCGAGCTTCTGACGTCCGCAAAGAAGACGGGTCTGGTGAAAGGCAACGACACGCCGCTCACGAAGACAATCGCTGACACCGTCAGCTGGGTCGCAGCGACCCGCAACGACGGAGAAGCACACTGGGCATCCGATGCCACGATGAGCGACGCTTGGATGGTCGTGCACGTCGTCGGCGCATTAATTATTCGATTGGCCGAACCGAGATCCGAACCGACGTCGCAGAGCGCCCGCAGGCCGAACCTACGGGCGCTTCTGCCTACTGACTAGGCCGCGCGACCGTCCTTGATCTTCAACTGCGTGCCTGCGCTGATTGCTTCTGCGAACTGCGTCAGGTGAGGATCAGTGATTGTTGCGCCGCGCCGCTTGAACTCGCTTTGCAGGCCGTCTTTCACGCGCTCCACGGGATGCCCCGCGTAGCGTCGATGAACCGCGTCGCACGCCTCTTGTAGCTGCGCCAGGATCTGACGATTGAGGTCGTCTTCCCAGCCGTCGTGCCACTTGATGCGCGCCATAGCCGCACCTCCGTACATCCCGCACCGAGCCCAAATGCGGCGGAGCCACCAGGTGCGTCGCTGATTTGACGGAGCACTCGGGGGGATTACAGTGGTGGTTCTTCACTACACACCACGGCCACCCCGTGACCGGCGCTCAACACCCGCGCTGATCGCGGGGTGTCCGCATTGACCCCATTATGGAATGGCGCGCCGACGTTCTGGGTTCGCCACGCCGTGCATCTGGTGGGCGAAGGGCTCAACTACCCCCACATCTTGTGGCGGTCTAGTGCAGCGGCAGCTAAGACTCACGCGCCGTAACCGCCTTGCCTGGGTTCAAAAGCGGTGGCCCGCAAGGTAAAGCACCAGCCTTCACCGCGTCCTCAACGGTCGACGCTTCCTTGCCTGAACGGCACACGACATACCGGTACTGAAAATGTTGCCGAATGTAGGTCTTGGTCAAGTCGTCAAGCAGTGTGTTTGCACCGCCGCGAAGCAGCGCCAAAACGTCAGAAGTCAGATCAGGCACGACGAACCGATCGCAGACGTACACACAGAACTGATCGCCGCTGCGCTTGCCGTTCGCGTGAGTGCGCAAACGGCCCAGAAGGCCTTGGCTGTTCGTTTTTGCCTGGCCTTCGTCGTCGATGTCCTCGACCTGTACACCACGGCCAGCCATGCCGACATAGATAAACGCTGTGCCGCTGAATACCGAATAGACGCCTGGTAGGCGCGGTATGTCGCGGTTTGGCCAATCAGCGAACCGGTGCAGCGGCCCTTCTTGAAGCTCAGCGATGTCTACGTCCACGTTGTGAGCGTCGCACGGTGCGACATCGCGGCGTGTCTGCACCGCCGACCATCACCGATGCGGAAACCTTCGTAGGCGTGCAGACACCCGACGCTAAACCCGCAAAACGACGCCTTGCTGTCTCCAGCGGTCGCGACGACATCGATTACGCCGTGAGCTACTGGCTCGACAGGTTGCCGGACCCTACTCCGGCGCAACGCGCCAAGGTCAGCGCGATATTCAACCGCGCAGCAGACCGTCGGGCCTCCGAGGGCGAAGACTCTTCGCCGCACTGAGGTGACAAGGTGGCGGTGCCTTGCAATCGCGGGGGCTGAACCAGTGCGGCAGCTTGAGTAGTAGTGCAGTCGTCGTACGACCATGATCGTTGTCACCACCACGCTCCAAGAGTTGGAGGCCGCTACCGGCAAGGCGCTCACCGGCGGCGGCGCCCTGTTGCCCATGTCCGACGTCATCCGCCTGGCCACCCACGCCCATCACTACCTGGCGGTCTTCGACAAGAGCCGCCCGGTAGGCCTTTGTCACGCCAAGAGACTGGCCTCCCCGGGGCAGCGAATTGTGTTGCATGCCAAAGATCGTGGGTGTTCGGCTCCCGGCTGCGACGTACCGGGTTACCTCTGCGAAGTCCACCACATCGATGACTATGCGGCCTGTCATACCACCGACGTGGACAACCTCACCTTCGCGTGCGGGCCCCATCATCGGCTGATCAAGCCCGGCGGCTGGACCACCCGAATACGCAAAAACGGCGACGTCGAATGGATTCCGCCACCACATCTGGACTACGGACAGTCGCGAAGCAACAGTTTCCATCACCCCGAGGAGCTGCTGACCGGTAAGGCGTCGCGGGCAGCGCCCTGAGACGTTGCGTGGCGCAGGCGAGGGCGCTGACACTGGTCCAGGCCGCCAGCGTTCTAGACGTGAGCGCGTGGCTCGTACTCGGCCAACCCCGCCAGCGCCTGTGGCAGTGGGTCGCGGTGCACAACGCCGAGGCGTTGCGTGGCGCGGGTGAGGGCGACGTAGAGTTCGGCCGCGCCGCGAGGGCCGTCGGCGAGGATCTGTTGCGGGTCGACGACCAGCACGGCGTCGAACTCCAGTCCCTTTGTTGCCGACGCCGGCACCGTGCCCGGCACGCCGGGTGGGCCGATCACGATGCTGGTGCCTTCGCGATCGGATTCGTCCCGAACGAAATCCTGGATAGCACCGGCTAGTTCGTCATCGGTGACCTGTCGCGACCACGGCCGCACGCCGCAGGCGCGCACCGACTCCGGCGGCTGAACCCCGGGCGCGAACTCCTCGAGCAACGCGGCGGCGACCGTCATGATCTCCTCCGGGGTCCGGTAGTTCACGGACAGCGGCCGGTATTCCCACCGGCCGGACACGTACGGCTGCAGCATCGCCCGCCACGATGTCGCTCCGGCCATCGACCGCCGTTGGGCGAGATCGCCAACCACCGTGAAGGATCGACCGGGGCAGCGTCGCATCAGCACCCGCCAGTCCATTTCGGACAGTTCCTGGGCCTCGTCGACGACGATGTGCCGGTACGTCCAATCCCGATCCGCCGCAGCACGTTCGGCGAGTTCACGAGTGTCGCGCTCGACGAACCGGTCCGCCAGGTCCTCGGCGTAGATCATGTGCTGGGCGCGCAACTGCTCCTCGTCGTCCATCGAGTCCTCGCTGCGCAGTTCGAGTAGGTCCAGCACGCCGGCGGCGTACTCCGCCTCGTAATTGCGCTCCCGCTCGGCGCTGGCCTCGGCGGACGCGGCGGCCTTGTCGCGGCCCAGCAGATCGACCAGCTCGTCGAGCAGCGGCACGTCCGACACCGTCCAGGCCTGGCCGTCAACGCGCAATAGCGCCTGGGGAGCACCCACGGCATGCAGCCGCTCGGGGGAGAGGTACAGCGAAGTCAACAGCTCCTGCGGTGTCAAGATCGGCCACAGCCGGTCGAGCGCGGCGGCGAACTGTTGGTTGTCGGCGAGCTCGGAGAGCAGATCCGCGCGCAGCTGCTCCCATGCGTCGCGGTCCTTGCGGGTCAGCCAGCCGCGGCCGATCCGGGCTATCGCCCGCTCGGTCAGTGCCCAGGTGAGGATGTCGACGAACACCGCGCGGGCCTGGTTATGCGGCTGTCCGCTGCCCCGCGCCTCTTCGCGCGCCCACCCGGCGATCTCGGCGTCGATGCGCATCGTGACGTCCGCCAGCTCGATTTCCAGCGGACGTTCGGGCACCCGCTGCCGATCGGCGATCGCTGCCGCCAGCACGTCCAAAATCTTCAGTGAGCCTTTGATCGCCGCGCATTCCGGGGTGTCCTCGGCGGTGATGTGCAGCCCGGGAACCAGATCGCCCGGTGTCACGAACACCACGCTGGACTCGCCCAGCGACGGCAGCACGCGGTCGACGTGGCGAAGGAACGCCGCATTGGGCCCGACCACAAGCACTCCGTGCCGCTCGATGCGCTCGCGTTGGGTGTACAGCAGGTACGCGACCCGGTGCAGTGCGACGACCGTCTTCCCGGTCCCGGGGCCGCCATCGATCACCAGGACGCCCGGGTTATCGAGCCGGATGATCTCGTCCTGCTGTGCCTGAATGGTGGCAACGATGTCGCGCATGCCCTCGCCGCGCGGGGCGTTGACCGCCGCCAGCAGAGCCGCATCGCCTTGCGCGTCGCCGCCCGGCCGGCCGAACACCTCATCGGTGAAGTCGACGATGCGCCGCCCTCGGGTGTGGAACTGGCGACGCCGGTGCATGTCCTCGGGGCTGGCGGCGGTGGCGACATAGAAGGCCCGCGCGGCTGGAGCCCGCCAGTCGAGCAGCAGCGGTTGGTACTCATTGTCGGCATCGAAGAGGCCGATCCGGCCGATGTAGGACCGTTCGCCGGAAATGGCGTCCAACCGCCCGAAGCACAGCCCGTAGTCCGCCACGTCCAGCCGCTTGACCTCCCTGGCCACCGCACGCACCTCGGCATCCCGATCCGAAAGGCTCTCGCCATCGCCCAGCAATGCCGCGCGGAATCGGTCCTTCGCCCGCGCACGTTCGGCATCGAGACGCGCATAGAGCTCGGTCACGTAGCCCTGCTCGGACCGCAATTCGTCTTCGTACTCTGGATTCGACAAGCGCCCCTCCGGCAGTTTTCGTCTCGGCCAAGTGTAGGGGGCCCGCTTGACATTGCATCGAACAATTGTTCGAATAACGGTATGCGGTGGGCGAACCAAGCCGTCGCTGTCAACGGCGAACCGGTTGACGACGGAGCACTTCCAGGGCTGCAGCGGATTGGCCTGGTCCGAAGCGTGCGCGCCCCGCAGTTCGAGGGGATCACCTTTCACGAGGTGCTCTGCAAATCGGCGCTCAACAAGATTCCGGACGCGGCCGCACTGCCGTTTCGCTACACCGTCAACGGCTACCGGGGCTGCTCGCATGCCTGCCGCTATTGTTTCGCGCGGCCCACCCACGAATACCTGGACTTCGACTGCGGCACCGACTTCGACACCCAGGTCGTGGTCAAGACGAACGTCGCGGAGGTTTTACGCCGCGAGTTACGCCGGGCGTCGTGGCGGCGCGAAACCGTCGCACTGGGCACCAACACCGATCCCTACCAGCGCGCCAAGGGCCGTTACGCCCTGATGCCGGGCATCGTAGCCGCGCTGACCGAGGCCGGCACGCCGCTGTCCATTCTGACCAAGGGCACCTTGCTGCGACGGGACCTTCCGTTGATTTCCGCTGCGGCCCAACAGGTTCCGGTGTCGGTCGCGGTGTCGCTGGCGGTCGGGGATGCCGAGCTACACCGGGATGTCGAGCCGGGTACGCCGACGCCGCAGGCGCGGCTGGGTCTGATCGCCGCGATCCGCGACGCCGGGCTGGACTGTCATGTGATGGTCGCACCGGTGCTGCCGCATCTCACCGACTCCGCCGAGCACCTCGACGGGCTGCTCGGCCAGATCGCGGCTGCCGGCGCCACCAGCGTGACCGTGTTCGGCCTGCATCTGCGACGTTCGACCCGCGGCTGGTTTATGTCCTGGCTGGCCCGCTCGCATCCCGAGCTCGTCGAGAACTACCGCGAGTTGTACCGGCGCGGAGCGTATTTGCCGCCGGACTATCGCGAGATGCTGCGGGCACGGGCGGCCCCGCTGATTGCCAAACACCGACTGACCGGAGACCAGCGGGCGTTCGCACAACCGCCCAGAGCCCTCGACCCGGAGCCGGCCCAGCCCACGCTGTTCTGAGCTAAGCCCGACCTAGTGGGTATGCGGCTCGAGTAATGCGGCCTGGCCGGTGGTCGGCGGGTGCGCCGCCAGCCACTCGCGGGTGGCCGCGTGTGATCGCTCGATAAGCGTTGCGGCGTGCGAGAAATCCGCTCCCGAGGTGGCGATCGGGCATAACGGATGGACAACGCGTAGGTCGACTGCCTGCTCGAAGCGTTCAATGTCGGCGGCCAGGCGATGGTTGAGGGCCAGTGTCATGGCGTGCAGCGCCATGTTCACCGCAGTTGTCGGCGACGCCGGCAGATCGCACGAGTAGCCGGTCGGCAATACCCAGACCCGGTCGGCCCCGAGCGCGACGGCATGGGAGATCGGAGTGTTGTTCACGACGCCGCCGTCCATCAGATCCCGCCCGTTGATTCGCACCGGCGGGAATATGCCCGGGATCGCGGCGCTCGCGGCGATTGCGTCGGCCGCGTTGCCGGACGACAGCAGCACATCGGTGCCCGAGACCACGTCCGTGGCCACCACATGCAGGGGGATCGGTGCATCCTCGAGCCGGGTGAACTCCAATTTGTCGGTCAGCACGCGTCGTAAACCGGTGTTGGGTACCAGGTGCGACCGGCGGCCAAGCATGCCCAGCGCCCCGGCGACCGGATGGGCCGGAAATATCTCCTTTCGCGACAACGAAATCCAGAGCTCTGCCAGTCCGCGAATTCCGGGGAGGTCGGGCCGTGACGCGATCCACCCGCCATTGACCGCACCGACCGACGTGCCGACGATCAGATCGGGCCGTTCTCCGACGCCGGCCAGGCCGAGCAGCATCCCCACATGGACCGCACCGAGGCTGGCGCCGCCGGACAACACGAATGCTGTGGGCACAGATGCATACTAGGGATTTCCGCCAGAAGTGCGATGGGTAACGCATCCGGTAGCGTTTTCGATATGAAGAACGTGCACAGAATGGCGAGCGCGGTCTCAGCGGTAATGCTGGCAACAGTCACAGGGGTGGTGTTCACGCCCGCGACCAGCCATGCGGATGGCCACCAGGTGACCTACACCGTGTCGAGCGCCAACAATCTGACCGCCACCGTCTCGTACGTGAACGCCGACCCGCCTAGCCAGGCCGCTTACAGCGCGGACCCGTCGAAGTTCATGACCAACCTGCAGGCCCCGCTCAGCGCCGGAGCGCCGGTCGTTTACACGGCCACGCTGGCGAACCCGAACCAGTGGGCGAGCGTCACCGCCAGCGGCATGCTGCACTGGCCGGATTCGGGCAACGGCCCGGCCTCGTTCCACTGCGAGATCGCCGTGGACGGTCAGGTGGTCGTGCAGCAGGACGCCACCACCACTGTCACCTGCGCGGCCCGGCGATAGTCAGCCCGCGAAGACGTACACCCAAGCGGTGGGCCCGGAGGCCAGCGGTACCGCGATGCGGCGGTAGTCGTCCACTTCGTACTCGTCGGCGGCAGCCAACTCGGTCCCGCTGATCTCGAACACCATCCCGTCTCCCTGCGCGCCGGCCCGGTCGGTGGGACGCAGGATCGGATGGCGTTCGCTGCCGCTGGTCGCGATCATGTGCGGGTCGGTGATGGTGACGTAGTCCAGGTCGTATCCGACGATCGCGTCGTGGCGGCCGCAGACTTCGCGCCCGAACGTCGCCCGCTGGACCGCCGGGAGCTGCAGGGTGCCGTAGGAGAACACCAGCTCGGTCATCGCGGTTCGGTCTGCGCGACGACGACGACCTCGGCCGGATCGCTGCCGATCGCGCGGATCTTGTGGCTGACCGACGCGTCGAAGTAGGCGCTGTCGCCGGTGCCGAGCTCGATGGTCTGGTCTCCGTAGTCGAGATTGATCTGTCCCGCATGGACGAACACGAATTCTTGACCCGTGTGCTCGGCATGTGGATTGTCGGCCAGGTTCGCGGTCGGCCGAACGACGAACGGCGACATGGACTTTCCGAGCAGTGTGGACGCCAGCACCCGGTAGCGGTCACCATCGCCCCCGACGGCCCGGTCGACGGTGATCTTCTCCTGAGCCGCCTCGTCGGAGAACAACCGCCCGACATCGACCTCGAGCGCTCGCGCCACCCTGAGGGCCACCGCGATCGACGGTGTGCTCTGGCGGCGCTCGATCTTGGACAGGTAGCTCTTGGTCAGCCCGGTCTGTGCGGCGAGCTGTTCGAGGGTTAGGCCACGTTGTCTACGCACGGCACGCAGTAGCGCTGTCATGTGACTGGCCTCCTGCTCGGACGACACAAACTGCTCTGATGACACAGAGTTTCCCTAATGCTACCTTAGTGTCATGGCAACCACGTTCCGCGATTCGAAGTCCGACCTGATGCGTCGCGCCGAGCAACAGTTGGCCGTCAACGTCGCCGATTCTCGGTTGACCACGCGGCAGAAGCTGGCCCTGACTTGCCGCGCACTGTTCGACGCCGGGCATGATTCCGGGCTGGCCGGACAGATCACCGCGCGCGCGGAAACCGACGGGACGTACTACACCCAACGGCTGGGCCTCGGGTTCGACGAGATCACCGAGGGCAATCTGCTCCTGGTCGACGAGGACCTCAATGTGCTCAACGGCGAGGGAATGGCCAATCCCGCCAACCGTTTTCACAGCTGGATCTACCGCGCCCGACCCGATGTGCAATGCATCGTGCACACGCACGCCTTCCATGTGGCAGCGTTGTCGATGCTGGAGGTCCCGCTGGTGGTCTCCCACATGGACACCACCCCGTTCTACGGCGACTGCGCATTCTTGGCCGAGTGGCCGGGTGTACCGGTCGGCAACGAGGAGGGTGAGATCATCAGCGCCGCCCTCGGCGACAAGAAGGCGGTGCTGCTGGCGCATCACGGCCAGGTGATTGCCGGCGCCAGCATCGAGGAGGCCTGCTCGCTGGGGATCCTGATCGAGCGGGCAGCGAAGCTGCAGCTGGCGGCCATGGCCGCGGGCCGGGTCAAGCCGCTGCCCGAGCAGTTGGCCCGTGAGGCACACGACTGGACGCTGACGCCCAAACGCAGCCAGGCCAACTTCGCGTACTACGCGCGCCGCGCGCTGGCGCGCCACCCCGACGCCCTGACGAGCTAAGGAGACCTGTGTCAGTTCCCAAGATCCACGGCATCATCGCCTACCCGGTCACCCCGTTCAACAACGGCATCGACACCGCCCGGCTGGCCGCGCTGGTCGACCGGCTCGTTTCGTCCGGGGTGCACGCGATCGTACCGTTGGGCAGCACCGGTGAGTTGGCTTATCTCGAAGAGCCCGAGTTCGACACCGTGGTGGACACCACGATCGCCGCCGTCGCCGGCCGGATTCCGGTCATCGTCGGTGTGTCAGATGTGACTACTGCCAAGACTATTCGGCGTGCCGAGTATGCCCAACAGGCCGGTGCCGACGCGGTGATGATCCTGCCGGTGTCCTACTGGAAGCTCACCGAGCGTGAGATCGTCGCGCACTACCGCAGCATCGGCGACGCCATTTCCATCCCGATCATGGCCTACAACAACCCGGCTACCAGCGGCGTGGACATGCCGCCCGAATTGCTGGTGAAGATGTTCGAGACCATCGACAACGTCACCATGGTCAAGGAATCCACCGGCGACCTGACTCGCATGCAGCGCATCACCGAACTGTCCGGTGGCCGACTGCCGTTCTACAACGGCAGCAATCCGCTGGTGCTCGAGGCCCTGAAGGCGGGCGCCTCCGGATGGTGCACGGCCGCACCGAACCTGCGACCGCAGCCGTGCATCGACCTGTATGACGCGGTGCGCGCGGGTGATCTGGAGAAGGCGCAGCTGCTCTACGACGACCTCAAGCCGTTGTTGGAGTTCATCGTCGCGATCGGCCTGCCCACCAGCGTGAAGGCCGGTCTCGACCTGCTTGGATTCCCGATCGGGGACCCGCGGGCACCGCTGCTGCCGCTCGATGAGCAGCACCGCGCCGAGCTGCAAGGCCTACTGGCCGGGGTTTAGCCGAGATTCGTCGAGGCGAAGGTGTCGCACTGGTGTGGGTCGCCGGCCTGATAGCCGATGGTGAACCACTTTTGGCGTTGTTCGGCGGATCCGTGTGTCCACGACTCGGGGTTGACGCGCCCGGTCGCCTCCTTCTGGATCCGATCGTCGCCGACGGAGGCGGCGGCCGAGAGCGCGTCCTGAATATCCTTGTCGCTCAACGGCTGTAGGTACGGCACGCCGGTGCTCTCCTGTTTGACCGTCGACGCGTAGTGCGCCCAGATACCGGCGTAGCAGTCGGCCTGCAATTCGGTGCGCACGCCGTTGCCGCCGGCGCCCTGTGCACCCTGCTGGGAGCGGCCCAGGATGCCCTGTAACTGCTGGACGTGATGGCCGTATTCGTGGGCGACCACGTACTCCTGCGCGAAAGGTCCACCGCTGGAACCGAATTTATCGACCAGCTCCTTGAAGAAGTCGGTGTCGAAATACGCGGTCTGATCCACCGGACAGTAGAACGGCCCGACCGCGGTGGTCGCGGGTCCGCAGCCGGTGTTGACCGAACTGGTGAACAGGCGCACATGCGGCCGGGTGTAATTCGGCATCAACTGATGCCACACCGCGTCCACGGAGTTTCCGGTGGCGACCACGCGGCACTGCACGTATTTATTGGCATCGGCTCCGGTCTTGCACTTGCTCAGATCGAAACCGGGAGCCGAGTAGCCGCCGGTGTTCGGCTGCTGCTGGGTCAAAACCCCCGGATCGACACCGAAAAACAACGCCGCGACCAGGATTAGCAGCCCAACGCCACCACCGCCGAACGCCAGCCCCATGCCGCCACCGCCGCCGGATGACGCCGCGGTGCTGGTGTCGATCTGCATACCCTCGTTGAAGGTCATGATTTAGCTTTGCACACACCTAACGCTGTTGCGTAGTAGCGAATCGGCTGTCGGTGTAGCGGCGCAGGTTGCTCAGAAACCGGCGCAGCGCCAGGTTCAACAGCGGCCCGGTGAAGACCATCGCCAGTCGTGCCGGACCCGCGGGTTTCTGTGCCATCGTCCAGGTCAGCCGGCAGCCACCCGGGATGACCTCGACGCGATAGTCCTCGGCGAAGGCGGCGACGGCCTTGCTGGAGCATTCGTTGAATCGGAATGCCATGTGGGTGAACGGCTCCCAGGCGAGGTACTCCTCGTCGCCGGTGATGCCCCCACGCATCTCGACGATGCGGGTGGTGCCGACGCCGCGCGGCTCGGGACTGGTCCAGGTCACCTTGGTGATCACCGACGCCCAGCGCGGCCAGGCTTCGGCGTCGGCAAGCACCTCGAAAACCTGCTCGGGCGTGATGGCCAGGTCGACGCTGTTGCGGAACCGGAATGGCGCGTTGTCGACGAAGTCGCGCTCGACGCGTTCGCAGGGGTGCATGGCAGTAAACCTAGCCCGGGCCGTCGCTGGCCGCGGCCAGCAGCGGCACCAGCACGTCGCTGATCGGTGTCGCCAGGTTGTGCGCGCGGGCCTTACGAATGATCACGCCGTTGCGGATGTCCCATTCCATCGGCCGGTGATACTCACGGTCGGCCAGTATCGAGGTGCCCATGTCTTCCGGTGCCTGACTGAACAGGTCGGCCAGCTCATCGACCACGCTTTCGGGTAGCCGGGCGCCCTCGGCCCGCGCGACCGCCAGGCATTCGGCGACATAGCGACGAGACAACGCGGCGACGTCGTCGCGGCGAAACATTCCGGAGCGCCGTCCCGACAGTGCCATGAACCCGGCCAGCGCATTGGTGAGCAGCTTGCGCCAGCCCGCAGTGATGAAGTCGGGGTCGCAGTCCACCCGGCAGCCGGCGCCGCGCAGCAGCTCGGCAACCGTCTGCGCCGACGGTCCGCTGGGCAGCACCAGCTCGGCTTCGCTGCGCAGCCGCACCCACCCTTGCGGCTGGGTCTCGGCGGAATACCAGACGATGCCCGGGACCACGGGCGACGACGGGCACAGCGGCTGGACCTGCTCCACCTGCTCGACGCCGTTCTGCAGCACCGTGACGATGGTGTGCTCGCCGCACAGCTTGGACAGCCAGGGCGCCGCGTGGTTGTTCTGGGTGGCCTTGACCGCCAGGATCACGACGTCGACGGGGCCGGACACCTCGGCGGGATCGGTGTGCACCGGCCCGGGCACCACGATCGCGTCCTGACCGTCGGGGCGCAGTTCGATGTTGTCGCGGGCGCTGCGCCCGCAGACCAGCACCGAATGCCCGGCCTTGGATAGCAGCGCGGCGACCGTCGTGCCGACGGCGCCGGGACCGACGAGTGCGATGTTTGTGGCGATAAAGGCGAAGTTACACGCCGTCCGTGGCGCCGCGGTTAGTACTTCAATTGGCCGCGGTCGACTGGGATTTGGCATCCCGACAGTGTGGCCGATCCGCTACCGGCCAGCCAGGCTACGACGTCGGAGACTTCCTCGGGCACGAGAAAGCCGAGCCGCGCCGGGTCGTCGATGCTCGGGGGTTGTAGGGGCATCGGTGACAGACTGTGCAGATAATTCGGATAGCGGGCCAGGATGTCCGACATCCCTTCAAATCCGGTCATCGGCGTGATGACGGCGTAGGGGTGGATCGAATTCACCCGAATTCCGTATTCGCCGACTTCGACAGCCAATGCGTTGGTCAGCCCTACCAACCCGTGTTTGGAGGCTGAGTAGTGGCCGTTGCCGGGCGTGGCTTTGATCCCCGTCGATGAACTCACAATGATAATCGAGCCGCCGTTTCCCGCCGAGATCATCGCCGGCACCGCGGCGCGGATGGTGCGCCAGGTGCCGTTGAGGTTGACGTCGATAACGGTGTCCCATTGCTCCTCGGACATCTCCCAGAGCCGATTCCAGCTCAACACACCGGCATTGGCGACCACGATGTCGAGGCGGCCGAACTGCGCAACACCGTCGGCCACGACCTGTTGCAACGTGGCCAGGTCGCGGATGTCGACTTCGCGAGCCAGTACGTCGCGGCCGGCCGCCTTCACCGATCGCGCGGTCTCGGCAAGTTCGTCGGGGCTCGCCGACGGATAGGTGATGGTCTGCGAGGCCGGACCGCAAAGATCGATCGCGATGACGTCGGCACCCTCGGCCGCCAGGCGTATCGCGTGTGACCGGCCCTGCCCGCGCGCGGCGCCGGTCACCAACGCCACTTGTCCCTGCAAGTCCCTCATGCTTGTTGAGAACACCTTTGGTGACCGAATACACGTGGCCGCACGAGGATGTGGCGCAGAACACCCTGGGGTGTGGATGGTTGTGCTCACCGCGCCGGGATCAGCGCGACCGAAATCACCTCCTCTAGACTGGGCACTCATTCTCGCCAGGTAAAGAGGAGTGTTTTGTGCTGCGCAGCCACGCCGCTGGTTCGCTACGGGATCGCGACGCCGGCCAACAGGTGACGCTGGTCGGGTGGGTAGCCCGTCGCCGTGACCACGGCGGCGTCATCTTCATCGACCTGCGGGACGCCTCCGGCATCGCTCAGGTGGTCTTCCGCGAGGGCCTCGGACAAGGACAAGTGCTCGAACAGGCGCACCGGTTACGCGCCGAGTTCTGCGTCGCGGTGCAAGGTGTCGTCGAGATCCGCCCGGAGGGCAACGCCAACGCCGAAATACCCACCGGCGATGTCGAGCTGAACGTCACGTCACTGACCGTGCTGGGCGAAAGCGCGCCGCTGCCATTCCAGCTGGACGAGCCGGCGGGGGAGGAGCTGCGGCTGAAGTACCGCTACCTCGACCTGCGCCGCGATGGCCCGGCCGCGGCAATTCGGTTGCGCTCCAAGGTGAATGCCGCCGCCCGCTCGGTGCTGTCGCGTCACGATTTCGTCGAGATCGAGACACCGACGATCACCCGCTCGACGCCGGAAGGTGCGCGCGACTTCCTGGTGCCGGCCCGGCTGCACCCCGGGTCGTTCTATGCCCTGCCGCAGAGCCCGCAGCTGTTCAAGCAGTTGCTGATGGTGGCCGGCATGGAGCGCTACTACCAGATCGCCCGCTGCTACCGCGACGAGGATTTCCGCGCCGACCGGCAACCGGAATTCACCCAGCTGGACATGGAGATGAGCTTCGTCGACGTCGAGGACATCATCGCGATTTCGGAGGAGATCCTGACGGCGCTGTGGGGGCTGATCGGCTATCAGCTTCCGACACCGATCCCGCGGATCAGCTATGCCGACGCCATGCAACGGTTCGGCTCCGACAAACCCGACATGCGATTCGGGCTGGAGCTCGTCGAGTGCACAGAGTTCTTCTCCGACACCACATTCCGGGTCTTCCAGGCGCCGTATGTCGGTGCGGTGGTGATGCCGGGCGGCGCCTCACAGCCCCGGCGCACCCTGGATGGCTGGCAGGAGTGGGCTAAACAGCGCGGACACCGCGGGCTGGCCTACGTGCTGGTGGGCGACGACGGCGAGTTGAGCGGTCCGGTGGCCAAGAACCTGACCGACACCGAACGCGGGGGCCTGGCCGCTCACGTCGGCGCCAATCCCGGCGATTGCATTTTCTTCTCGGCCGGGCCGGCGAAGTCCTCGCGCGCTTTGCTGGGCGCCGCCCGCGGCGAGATCGCCAACCGGCTCAACCTGATTGACCCGGACGCCTGGGCGTTCGTCTGGGTGGTGGACCCGCCGCTGTTCGAGCCCGCCGAAGACGCGACCGCCGCCGGTGACGTGGCCGTGGGCTCCGGCGCTTGGACCGCGGTGCATCACGCGTTCACCTCGCCCAAGCCGGAAGACGAGGGCGCCCTGTCTTCCGATCCCGGTCGCGTGCTGGCCGATGCTTACGACATTGTCTGTAATGGCAACGAGATCGGCGGCGGCTCGATCCGTATCCACCGCCGCGACATCCAGGAACAGGTGTTCGCGGTGATGGGCCTGGACACGGCCGAGGCCGAGGAGAAGTTCGGATTCCTGTTGGAGGCGTTCACGTTTGGTGCGCCTCCGCACGGCGGAATCGCATTCGGCTGGGACCGCATCAACGCGCTGCTGTCCGGGGTGGAGTCGATCCGTGAGGTGATCGCATTCCCGAAGACCGGCGGCGGCGTCGACCCCCTGACCGATGCGCCCGCGCCGATCACCGCGCAGCAGCGCAAAGAATCCGGAATAGACGCCAAACCCAAAAAGGTTGACGAAGCATGACGGACTCCAGCTCGATGGCCGAGATGGCCAAAACGTTCAACAAGGACATCGTCGTCGAATTTCGCGCCAATGCCGGCAAGGTGGGCGGGCAGTTCGAAGGTGCCGACCTGCTGCTGCTCACCACGACGGGCGCCAAGTCGGGTCAATCCCGGATATCCCCGCTGGCATATTTCAACATCGACGGCAAGCTGATCATCATCGGCTCGTTCGCCGGTGCGCCCAAGGATCCGGCCTGGGTGCACAATCTTCGGGCAAACCCGCAGGCGCACATCGAGGTCGGCACCGACGCATTCGATGTGACGGCGCACGAACTGCCGCTAGCCGAGCGCGACCAGCTGTTCGACAGGGTCACCGCCGCGGCGCCGGGCTTCGCCGAATATCAGTCGAAGACCAGCCGGGTCATTCCGCTGTTCGAGTTGCAGCGCAGGTAACGCTTCTCGCGTTGCCGCCGCTGGTGGAGCTGCGGTAAATAAGCGGGATGAGCACTTCACTGCTGACGCGGCCGTTCGCGGGGAGAGCCGCCGTGGCCGGCGGGTGGAAACGGGTCCGTGGCGTGTGGTTCTACCTGGTGCAGACCTCGGTCGCGGCGGGGCTGTCCTGGTACATCGCGCACGACCTGCTCGCGCACCCGCAACCGTTCTTCGCCCCGATCGCCGCGGCGGTGTCGCTGTCGACGAGCAACGTGCTGCGCGCCCAACGCGCCATCCAGATGATGATCGGCGTGACCCTGGGCATCGGGACGGGAACCCTGGTGCAGGGGCTACTCGGACCCGGTGCGGTCTCCATCGCGATCGCCGCGCTGATCGCGTTGTTTGCCGCGGTTTTCATCGGTCAGGGCTACATCGGCCAGGGGATGATGTTCGCCAATCAGACCGTCGTCTCGTCGATTCTGGTGCTCGCCCTCTACCGCAGCGGTGTCGGTTGGGAACGCATCTACGACGCGCTGATTGGTGGCGGCCTGGCCATCGTCGTCGCCATGCTGCTGTTCCCGGCCAACCCGCTCGTGGTGCTGCGCAACGCGCGCATCGAGGTGCTACGAACCCTGCACTCGGTGCTGTTCCGTACCGGCGATCTCGCCCGCGGCCGTGAAGTTCCCGCACCCGATTGGCCGTTGCCGGCCGTCGACAGGGTGTACGAACAGCTGGGCGGACTGATCCAGGCGCGGACCACGGCGCGCCAGGTGGTGCGAGCCGCGCCGCCGCGGTGGGGACTTCGCGACGCCGTCGCGGGTGCGGATCATCAGGCCGTGCACCTGGCCCTGCTCGCCGGGTCCGTGCTGCAGCTGGCCCGCGCCGTCGTGCCCGCCTCCCTTTCCGCCCCGGACGGCCGCCGCCAGCGCCTTCCGCAACCCGCCGAGGCGGTGCTGGACGACCTCGCGAAGGCGACCGCACTCGCCGACTCCGATCCCGCGACCGCAACGGCGCATGTCGAGGCCGCCCGCCGGCATGCGGCGACGATGGTGTCGAACGCCCGCGAGAGAACCGAGATGGTGCTCGCCGATGTCGTCGAGGCATGTGTCGACGATCTGCAGCGGGTGATCGAATTGCGCCAGGCCTGACCAGCTCAGGACGGGCCGGTCAGGAACTCCTGCACCAGCTTCTTGGGCGCCTGGGTCAGCCAGGCCTCGGTGATCAGTTCTTCGAGACCGCGCACGTCGATCTCGGCCAGCTTGACCAGCACCGCGGGATAGCCGTTGAAATGCGGGGTGGTGAAGTAGATCCTCGGCTCGTCGGCGACCAGCGCGAACTTGACGCCCTCATCGGACACCCGGACGCCGAGGAGGTCACCTTCGGGAGGCTCCATCCCACTCGCGCAGAGCGCCGCGCGGTCCGACGGGCGCAGCGGTCGCTCCCACGCCAGCAGCTTCTTACCGACTCGCCAGTCATGCGGCGACTGCTCGGAGACCAGTGGCAGCTCGCCGACGATCCGGGCGACGTCATCCCAGGTAGCCACAGATCGATTGTGCTCCCGCTATGGTGCGGTTGGCGCCGTATTGGTTAGCCGTCGCCAACCACCCGTCCGGAGATGTCAGGAGGTCACTCGTTGTCTTCTGCAGTGGAAGTTCCGGCCACCCGCCGGCACCGCGTCACCCACCGCACCGAGTACTGCTATTCGGACACCGTGACCAGCTCCTATGGCCGCGGCTTTCTCACTCCGAGGGACTCACAGCGGCAGCTTTGCATCGCGCACCGGCTGACGATCGACCCGACCCCCGCCGACATCTCCACCGGCGTCGACGGCTACGGCAACGTCAGCTCCTATTTCCATGTCACCGAGCCGCATCACACCCTGGCGGTCACCAGCGACTCGATCGTCGACGTATATCCGGCGCCCCCCGAGCGCTACAGCAACGGGCCGGCGATCGAACCGTGGGAGGCGGCCCGGCCGGCCGGACGCAGGGGAGCGCTGGCGACCGAGTTCGCCCTGGACCTGAATCCGCCGGAGATCACCGATGAAGTCCGCGACTACGCGGCGCCCAGTTTCGTGCCCGGGCGCCCGCTGATCGAGGTGCTGCGCGACCTCGCGTCCCGGATTTTCACCGACTTCACCTACCGATCGGGGGCGACGACGATTTCCACGGGAGTCAATGAGGTTCTGGCGGCCCGGGAAGGGGTATGCCAGGACTTTGCGAGGCTGGCGATTGCCTGCTTGCGAGCCAACGGGTTGGCGGCCAGCTATGTGTCCGGCTATCTGGCCACCGACCCGCCGCCCGGAAAGGATCGAATGATCGGCATCGACGCGACCCACGCCTGGGCTGCGGTGTGGACTCCGCAGGCGCCCGGACAATTCGAGTGGCTGGGAGTGGATCCCACCAACGACCAGATGGTTGACCAGGGCTACATCGTCGTGGGACGGGGCCGTGACTACGCGGACGTGCCGCCGTTGCGCGGCATCATCTACACCGACTCGGAGCGCAGCGTGATCGACGTGGCCGTCGACGTCGTGCCGTTCGAAGGTGACGAACTCTATGCGTGACTTCAATTGCCCCAACTGCGGTCAGCGCCTGGCGTTCGAGAACTCCACGTGCCTGAATTGTGGCAGTGCGCTTGGATTTTCACTCGAGCAGATGGCGCTGCTGGTGATCGCCGAGGATGGCGCAAGCGAGCATGTCGGCGTCGTGGATGCCGCCGAGTTTCAATTGTGCGCGAATCTGCAAGTCGCCGAATGTAATTGGCTGGTCCCCGTCAACACTCCGCGGCTGCTGTGCACATCATGCGTGCTGACCACCGAACGGCCCAACGATGCCGATACGGTCGGGCTGGCGGAGTTCGCCGCGGCCGAGGCGGCCAAGCGCCGGCTGATCGTCGAGCTGCACGAGCTGAAGCTGCCGATCATCGGCCGCGACCAGGACCCCGATTTCGGGCTGGCCTTCCGGTTGCTGTCCAGTGCGCATGAGGAGGTGCTGACCGGCCACGAGAACGGGGTCATCACAATCGATTTGGCCGAGGGTGACGACGTCCATCGAGAGCAGCTGCGGGTCGAGATGGACGAGCCGTATCGGACTCTGCTGGGGCACTTTCGGCACGAGATCGGGCACTACTACTTCTACCGACTGGTCGCTCCGTCAAGCGATTACGTGCAGCGATTCAACGAGCTGTTCGGCGATCCCGATGCTGATTATCAGCAGGCGCTGGACCGGCACTACAGTGGGGGCGCGCCCGAGGGCTGGCAGGACAGCTTCGTGTCGTCGTACGCGACCATGCATGCGGCCGAAGACTGGGCCGAGACGTTCGCCCACTACCTGCACATCCGCGACACCCTGGACACCTCGGCGTGGTGCGGCTTCGCGTCCGCGTCGGCAACCTTCGACCGGCCTCCGTTGGGGCCCAGCGCCTTTCCCAACATCATCGATATGTGGATACCGCTGTCGTGGTCGCTGAACATGGTGAACCGGTCGATGGGCCACGACGATCTGTATCCGTTCGTGCTGCCGGTCGCGGTGCTGGACAAGATGCAGTTCATCCACAATGTCATCGAAGAGGTGACGTCTAACTCGCAGGCCGCCGTCGCCAGCTAGGCCGGCATCACCCGCCGTTCGTCGGGGCCCCACAGCGGCTGCATGCCGCCGGGCAGGGTCAGCTGCGTCTCGGTGATGACCGCGGCCAAATTGCGCAACTCGGTGTGAATCGCGGCGAGCAGGTCGGCCAACTCTTCGCGGTGGCCGTCGGTGCCCGCCTCCTGCAGCTCGGCGGGATGCGACCGGCGCAGCAGTGTGCTGATCTCTTCGACCATCCGTTCCGGGCGCGACGAGCCCGACGCGCTGGGCAGCTCTTTGAGATTGGCCCGCAACCGGTCCAGCTGGTACAGCAGCGAGCGCGGGTTGTTCGCGTCGAACAGCATCAGCTCGGTGACCGCGGCGACGTTGACATGGCCGACCGTGCGGCGCCGGTAGATGACGGACGACTCGCAGGCCACCAGCATCGACTCGATGACGGTCTGCTCGGCGGCCGCGCGGCGGACCGTGGTGAGCGTGGCACCCAGCAGCGCGGTCAGCCACAGGCCGCGTTCGATCCGTTTGCCGATGTCCATCATCGCCCAGCCCACGTCGCGCACCATCGACTCGTTGGCCACGCCCGAAAGGGTCAGCATCCCGGCCAAAGTGCGCGCATGTGCCGATGCGAGCAGGGTGTCGGCCTCGGCCAGCGACTGCGGCGGCTCGGGCCGTTGGGCCAGCGCGCGCTCCAGGTTGGCCAGCACCACCCAGGTGTCGTTGGACATCTGATCGCGCACCGCCCTGGCGGCCAGCGCAAGCCCCTCCACCGACTGGATCAGGGATCCCGGGCGATTCGGGTCAACGGTAAGTGCCCACAGCGTCGAAGGGACGATCGCAATCATCTCGGCATGGTCGTTGTCGGTCCCGGTGTCGCTGCCGGTGATGCTGCCCAACGCGGCCATCAGCACCGGCACCACCTCGCTTTCCTCGGTGTCCTGCTGGTGCCGGTACACGTGGAAGCGGTCGCGGGCGGCCATCAGCAGCCGGGCCGTGCTTTCGGCGCGCTCGCCGTAGCGCCCGATCCAGAACAGGTCGGACAGGACACGCGGCGAGCTGATTCCCCAGGTACCCGCGGCGGTCTTCACCGGCGGCACCTCGGTGGGCAGCGTAATGGTCTCGGCTCGCGCGCGCTCCGTCGGGCGCACCCAAACATCTTTGGCAGCAACAGTCTTCAACGAATATGCCGCAGCCCCTGGTGCCAGGACGTAGCCGACGCCGCCGATCATCGGGGCATAGCCGCTGCGTTGGGCGACCGTGAACAACCGCATGCCGACACCGGCCGAGGACAACACTCCGGAGTGATCGGTGGGCGCCGAGGAGAACTGAGGCAACTCCTGACCGGCCCACTGCCAGGGCATGTGCTCGATCCGCGCAGCCAGTTCGGTCAGCTGGGACAGCGAAAGCGTTGGTCCGACAATGGTTTCCCCGCCGACAGTCGACCTGATCAACAGCGACGAGAGATTGGCCAGCAGATGCGAGAGTTCCTTCGCGATGCCACCCCAATACACCGCCGCGGTGTTCAGCAGCGGTGCTTCGCCGAGCAGCCGTTCGGCCACCTCTGGCAGAAAACGCAGCAGCCCAGGGCTTTCCAGGATTCCGCTGCCCAGCGTATTGACGACTGTCACCGTGCCGCGGCGCTGCGCCTCCACCAAACCGACCACCCCGAGCCGGGAATCTGCGCGCAAATCCAACGGGTCGGCGTAAAGCGCGTCGACGCGTCGAAGGACGACGTCGACGCGCTTCAGCGTGCCCAGCGAGCGCATCCACACCTTGCCGTCGCGGACCACCAGGTCGGCGCTTTCCACCATCGGAAAGCCCAGCAGCGTAGCCAGATACGCCTGATCGAACGCGGTCTCCGAGTAGATACCGGGGCTGAGAATCACCACGACCGGGTCTTGCGCGTCATCGGGTGCCGCGTCGATCAATGCCAGCCGCAGCGCCTGCGCGAACGGAGTATTGGGCCGCGGTGCGATCCGCTCGTACAGATCGGGAATCGCGTGCGCGAGGACGCGTCGGTCGGCCAGCGCATACCCGGCACCCGACGGCGCCTGCGTCCAGTCCGCGTTGACCTCGAAGCCGCCGCTGGGCAACCGGCTCAGATCGCACGCGTGCATGAATAGCTGGTGGTGGCCCGGCACTTCGATGCCGCTGGCCGCCCGCACGTAACCGGGGTGGGCGAACACCAGTTCCGGTGGCAGCATGCCGTCGGTGAGCAAGCTCCGTGGCCCGTACAGGTCGGCGAGCACGGCATCGAGCAGGCGCGAGCGCTGCACCAGCCCGGCCTCGAGCACCTCCCAATCGGCCGCGGACACCACGATCGGCAGGGTGTCGAGGCTCCACGCCCGAGGCTCGAGCGGGTGCCCGCTGCTGGGGTCGACCTCGGTGTAGGTGATCCCGTCGTTGTCGATCAGGCTGTGCACCACCGCGCGCAGCTGATTCAGCCCGGTGCGGCCGCGCTCGGCGACCGTGTCGGCCAGCTCGGCCCAGGCCGGTCGCACCGCGCCGTCTTCGTCGAGGAACTCGTCGTAGCCGGCACCTTGTGAGCTGGTGGGGCGCAGGTCGAACAGCGCTTCCTGGGCGCGTGCGGTGCGGTATCCGGCCAGCAGTCGATCGGCGTCGTAGCGGTCGGTTCCGACCGCCGAGGGATCGAGTGCCATTGTGATGTCAGTTCTGGTGGACGCCATTACTGCTGCACGGTACGCACGCGCCGAAGGTCGAGAATGCCCGGCGCGCCGATATCGGTGAAGATCCGGGCCTGCTTCTCCCGGATGCCGGACACGTCCAGGTTGCCCGGGGTAAAGCCGGTCGCCTCGAAGCGGCGGGCCCGGCGCGCCTCGGCCTCGACGGCGTTGACGGGCGGCTCGTCGTAGGCGCGGCCGCCGGGATGGGCGACGTGATAGGTGCAGCCGCCGCGCGAGGTTGCCGACGTGAGATCGATCAGCTCGAACTGCAACGGCACATCGGTGCTGATCGTGGGATGCAGCGCGCTGGGTGGCTGCCAGGCCTTGTATCGCACGCCGCCCACGTGGATGTCGGGGTTGTCGGTGGCCAGCAACGGGACCGGGTAGCCGTTGCAGGTCACCACGTAGCGGTGCCGGTCGGCGCCGATGATGCGGATCTGCAAACGCTCGACCGAGGAGTCGACGTAGCGGGCGGTGCCGGTCGCGGTGGCCTCCTCGCCGAGGGTGTTCCACGGCTCGATCGCGCCGCGCAGCTCGATTTCGACCCCGTCGAAGACGGCGGTGCCAATGCGCGGGAAGCGGAATTCGGTGAACGGGTCCAGCCAGCTGGTCTCGAACGCGATGCCGTGCGCGCGCAGATCGGCGGCCACATCCGCGATATCGTGAATCAGGAAGTGCGGCAACAGATATCGTCCGTGCAAGTTGGCTCCGTGCCGGATCAGCGGGGCACGCAGCGGCTCGTCGGTGAACCAGGCCACCAGCGAGCGCACCAGCAGCGACTGCACCATCGCCATGCGCAGATGCGGCGGCATCTCGAACCCGCGTAACTCCAGCAGACCGAGCCTGCCGCGGGCGCTGTCGGGGCTGTAGAGCTTGTCGATACAGAACTCGGCGCGATGGGTATTTCCGGTGATGTCGGTCAGCAGGTGGCGCAGCGCCCGGTCGGTCACCCACGGTTGTGGCCGGTCCTTCTTGGAAGACGAAGCCAGCCGGGCGATCTCGGCGAACGCGATCTCGAGTTCGTACAGCGCCTCGGGGCGGCCCTCGTCAACCCGCGGCGCCTGCGAGGTGGTGCCGACGAAGCGGCCGGCGAACAGGTAAGACAGCGATGGATGCCGCTGCCAGTAGGTGAGCAACGAGATCAGCAGATCTGGACGGCGCAGCAGTGGCGAGTCCGCCGGCGTCACGCCGCCCAGGGTGATGTGATTGCCGCCGCCGGTGCCGCTGTGGCTGCCGTCGACGTCGAAAGACTCCGTGGACAGCCGGGCCAATCGTGCTTGTTCGTAGAGGGTTTCGAGCTGTTGTCGCTGTTCGTCGAAGCTAGCGGTGGGTGCGATATTGACTTCGATGACGCCGGGGTCGGGGGTGATCGTCGTCGATTGCAGCCGCGGGTCCGGCGGTGGGCCGTAGCCCTCGATCACGACCCGGCTGCGGTTCATCGCCGCCGCGGCCTCGACGCGGGCGATCAGATCGACGAAGTGTTCCAGCGCATCGGTGGGCGGGATGAACACGTACAGCAGCCCGTCGCGGGCCTGCGCGACCAGCGCGGTCGGCGGCGCGGTGTCGTCGTCGACACCCTCGGCGCTGGTCGACTCCGTCGACAGCGCGTCGCGCACGGTGGTGGGGTCGACCTGGAACGACGGCCGTGCCGGATTCCAGCTGATCGATTTCAGCGGCAGTCGCAGTCCTGCGGGTGAATCCCCTTCGAGCAGCACGAGGCGGCCGCGGCGCAGCTGCCAGTTCGCGCTGGCCCAGCCCAGTTCGTCGTCGCGGCGATGCAATGGCAGCACGAATGCGGCTGGGGCCGAGGTGGTTTCGTCGAGGTGAGCCAGCAGTGCGGCGCGGGCGGCGGCACTGTCGGTGGCTAGGTCGTCGTCGGCCTGGACCGCGTCGCCTGCTGGCAGGCTGACCTTGGCCGCGAGCCGGGCCAGCGGATCCTCGTAGGCCGGGCGGACCTGGGACAGCGGCAATCCCAGGCTGTCGGCGATTCCGGCGAGCACCTTGTAAGCGGTCTCGCTATCCGCTGTCGAGCCCATTGTTGCTGGTGCCCAGGGGTCGGCCAGCAGTGCGTCGTCGGTCCACAGCGGTTGCCCATCGGTGCGCCAGTAGAGTGCGATCTGCCAGCGCGGCAATGGTTCTCCCGGATACCATCGGCCCTGTCCGCGATGAATCAATCCCTGAGGTGCCCACGCGGACTTCAGCCGGGCCGCCAAATCGGATGCGCGCTGCCGTTTGTGCGGGCCGTCGGCCGCGGTGGTCCACTCCTCGTCGACCTGGTTGTCCACCGAGACGAATGTCGGCTCACCGCCGACCGTCAGCCGGACATCTCCGGCGGCCAGGCGTTGGTCGACTTCGCCGCCGACCGCACAGATCGTTGTCCACGCCGCGTCGGTGTAGGGCAGTGTGACGCGCGGGTCCTCGTGGATGCGGGTGACGGTGTTGGAGAACTCCATGGTGGTCGCACACGGCTCGGTGCTGCCGCTGATCGGCGCGGCGCTCGAGGGATGCGGGGTGGCCACCAGCGGGATATGGCCCTCACCGGCAAACAGCCCCGACGTCGGATCGAGTCCGATCCAGCCCGCGCCGGGGATATAGACCTCGGTCCAGGCGTGCAGATCGGTGAAATCGGCCGCGGGCCCCGACGGCCCGTCCAGCGCCTCGACGTCGGAGGCCAGCTGCACCAGGTAGCCGGACACGAACCGGGCGGCCAGCCCGAACTGCCGCAGGATCGACACCAGCAGCCAAGCCGAATCCCGGCATGAGCCGACGCCGGTGCGCAGCGTGAAATCCGGTGTCTGGACACCGGGTTCCATGCGCAGGCTATAGGCGACATCCGCGTTGACCGCGTGGTTGAGCGCGACCAGGAAGTCGATGGTGCGGGTGCCGGCGGGCACCGAGAAGTCTTGCACCCATGCTTGCGCGAGCTCGCCGGGACCCGAGCCTTCGGCCTCTTCGTCAACTGGGCGCAGGTAGGGCTTGAGATCCTCCGCGAGCGCCTTAGGATAGATCAATCCTGAAGCGGGAGGCCATGTTTCGGCCCAGTCCTCGATGAAAAAGTCGAATGGGTTGATCACCTTGAGGTCGGCGATGAGGCCGACGGTGATGGTCAACTGGCGCGTCGGATTTGGAAACACAAGCCGGGCAAGGAAATTGCCGAGTGCGTCTTGCTGCCAGTTGATGAAGTGGTCGGCGGGTTCGACGCGCAGCGAGTAGGCCTCGATGGGTGTGCGCGAGTGGGGCGCCGGGCGCAGCCGTACGACGTGCGGGAAAACCTGGACCCCCCGGTCAAAGGTGTAACTGGTGCGATGCTCCAGCGCAACTTTGATGCTCATAACCGCTGATCTCATCACACGGGAAGCGGCGCCGCAGCGCGCCGTGCGTCAGCGGGAGCCCGGCTGGCTAGCTGGGCTGCGGCCCCGGCGGCGGTCCCGGGTGGTAGTCGGGCTGTGCCAGCGGCACCACCTGACCGCCCGAAAGCTTGCGGTAGGCGTAGGTCAGGATCAGCGCCACGACAGGGGCCGCCACCAACAGGCCGACGCCGCACGCCAGGGCACCGACGAAGATCGTCGCCATGGATACCAGCCACACCAGCAGGGAATTGACGAAATTCGACCCGACCAGCGAGAAGCCCGACGAGAACCCCTTGATGGCGGACTGCGAGCGATCGACCACGAACAGGATGATGAACTGGGTGAAGATCCCCACGATGACGCCGGGCAAGAAGCACGCGGCATAGCCGATCGAGGTGACAATGCTCACCAGGAACGCGGCGAGAAACGCCATGCCGAGGTTGCGCGGGTTGAAGAAGGACCCGACGCTCACCGGCCGGCCATCCGCGATATCCAGGCATCCGGACAGGAACCCAGCTTGGGCATACGCGGTCACAATCACCGACACGATGTAGCCGAGCCCCACGAGGGCCATTCCGGTGGGACTGAGGTTCATCGAGAAGCCGTAGTCGTAGTCGGAGGAGTCGAAGGGTGTGACATTCGCGCTCATGTTTTGGCCCACGAAGTTCAGGGTGGACGCAGCGGCGAATAGCAGGCCGTAGACAAGGGTAGGAATGACCAACGCGACGGCGTTCTTGGTGAAGGTGTTCCAGGCCCAGCTGAACGCCTCAGCGACGCTGAATTGCGGTGCCGTCGGGCCGCCGTAGCCGGGCTCCGGTGGATAGCCCGCCGCAGCGCCGTAGCCGGGTGGCGGCGCCGGGGGGGCGCCGTAACCGGGTGGCGGGCCGTAGCCCGGGGGAGGCGGAGGCGGTGCGCCATATCCCGGCGCGCCGCCGTAACCCGGCGCCCCTTGCGGTGGCGGTGGCGGCGGGTAGCCCGCAGGGTTCTGGTTGCCCGCGTCGGGGTCGGCCGGATTGCCGGGGTGCTCTGGGGGCTGGCTCATTTGCCGTCCTCATTTGCCGTGGGAGTAACTTGCCGGGCACACGCGCAGAACTAGGCATTGCGGAACTTAACAAATAAGCAGCCACGGGGCGAGGCTCGACTTACGTGTCGCGCGACCGATCTCCCCGGGCGTGAGCGGTCAGGCCCGGGGAGCCGGCTACTAGGCGAACTGCTGTCCGGGCGGCGGCCCAGCGGGAGGTCCCGGTTGATAACCAGGCTGCTCCACCGGAACGACCTGACCGCCGGAAAGCTTGCGGTAGGTGTACACCTGGATGAGCACCGCGACCGGCAAGGCGACGATCACGCCCACCCCGCACAACAATTGACCGACCACCATCACCGCGTACTGCACGAGCCATGACAGCAGCGCGGGGCCCACGTTGGCCCGAGCGAGCGCGATGCTGGCTTTGATGGACTCAACCGGCGACAGCGATCGGTCGACGACGAACGGAAGCGCGAACAAGGTGAGGAACACGAAAATCAGGCCCGGAACGATGCACAGGATCGATCCGACCAAGGTGCCGACCGCCACGAGCAACGAGGCGACGAACACCGGGCCGAGATTGCGTGGCTTGAAGAAGGTTCCGATGCTGACCGGCTTGCCGTCCGCGATGTCCAGGCAACCGGTCAACAATCCCGCGTTCATGACTACCGCGGCGATGAACACCAGGATGTAGCCGACGATCATCACGGCGATCGACGCCGGACCGTAGGCGATCTCGACGCCACTGGTGGTCTCGCCGTAGCTGGTCGTGTAAGTGCTGCTGGTGGTCTGGCCGAAGGCCATCGGTAACAGCCCGGCGACAAGGGCGAAGACGGTGATCACTGCCCCGTAGGCCAGGACCGGAACGATGAGTGCCGCGGGGTTCTGCATGAACTTGGCCCACGACCACTTCACCGCCTCACCGACGTCGAACCGCGGGACACCCGGGTCACCCGCCGGGCCGCCGAAGCCGGGTTGCGGCGGGTAGCCGGCCGGGGGTGCGCCGTAGCCGGGTGGCGGCGGTGGTGGCGGAGTTCCGTAGCCGGGCGGCGGCGGTGGTGGCGTTCCGTAGCCGGGTGGCTGGCCGTAGCCAGCAGGCGGCGCGCCATACCCCGGCGCGGCGTGCCGGGGCGGTGGCGGTTGATCCGCAGGGTTCTGGTTGCCGAAGGTGGGGTCGGCCGGGTCGCCTGGGTGTTCTGGGGGCTGGCTCATTTGCTGTCCTAATTTGCTGTCGGAGTAGCTTGCTGGCACACGCGCGGAATTTGGCAATGCGGAACTTAACAAATAAGCAGCCGCGGGGCGAGGATTGGCCTTTGCTTGTTTGACGGGTCGGCGCTGCCAATGCGGGTGCCTGTCCGTTCTGCGTGGTATGCCTGAAACCGTGTCCGACGGTCTGTTTGACCTGCCTGGCGAATCGCGGATGGCCAACGACGCCCTGGGCGTCTCGGCCGGCGCGCCGCTAGCTGTCCGGATGCGGCCGGCATCGCTGGACGAGGTCGTCGGGCAGGATCACTTGCTGGCAGCCGGATCGCCGCTGCGCCGCCTCGTCGAGGGCTCGGGGGTGGCCTCGGCCATTCTGTACGGCCCGCCGGGAAGCGGTAAGACCACGTTGGCCGCACTGGTTTCGCAAGCGACCGGCCGCCGCTTCGTTGCACTATCGGCGTTGTCGGCCGGCGTCAAAGACGTCCGGGCGGTCATAGACAGCGCGCGCAGGGCGCTGCTTTCCGGTGAGCAGACGGTGCTTTTCATCGATGAGGTGCACCGGTTCTCTAAAACCCAGCAGGACGCGTTGCTCTCCGCGGTGGAGAACCGGGTGGTGCTGCTGGTCGCGGCGACCACCGAGAATCCGTCGTTCTCTGTCGTGGCGCCGCTGCTGTCGCGGTCGCTGATCCTGCAGTTGCGCCCGCTGACTGCCGACGACGTGCGTGCCGTGGTGCAGCGCGCGATCGACGATCCCCGGGGCCTGGGCGGTCAGATCGGGGTGCAGCCCGAGGCGATCGACCTGCTGGTGCAGTTGGCCGCGGGCGACGCCCGCCGCGCGCTGACCGCGCTGGAGGTCGCCGCCGAAGCCGTCGAGGCGGGCGGCGAGCTGGCCGTCGCGGCCGTCGAGCAATCGCTGGACAGAGCCGCCGTGCGCTACGACCGCGACGGCGATCAGCACTACGACGTCATCAGCGCATTCATCAAATCGGTGCGTGGCTCCGACGCCGACGCGGCGTTGCATTATCTGGCCCGCATGCTCGTCGCGGGGGAGGATCCGCGGTTCATCGCGCGCCGGCTGATGATTCTCGCGAGCGAGGACATCGGGTTGGCCGACCCAACGGCGCTGCAGATAGCGGTCGCCGCCGCGCAGACGGTGGCACTGATCGGCTTGCCTGAGGCGCAATTGACGTTGGCGCACGCCACCATTCACTTGGCCACCGCGCCGAAGTCGAACGCGGTGACCACCGCCCTGGCGGCGGCGATGAACGACATCAAGGCGGGCAAGGCGGGTCTGGTGCCGGCCCATCTGCGCGACGGCCACTATTCGGGCGCGGCGGCACTGGGACATGCACAGGGCTACAAATACGCCCACGACCATCCGGATGGCGTTGTCGCACAACAATACCCGCCGGACGAGCTGGTGGACGTCGACTACTACCGGCCGGCCGGGCGTGGCGTCGAACGTGAGATCGCCGGGCGGCTGGACCGGTTGCGCGCGATCATCCGCCGCAAGCGCGGCTAGCCGTCAACGACGAAATTCAGACCAACTCGGGAACCCGCAGGCGCGCGATTGCCAGCTCGAACTCGGCGACGTCGACGATCTCGGCGCCTAAGTCGCGCGCACGCCTGCTGCGCAGCTCGCTGGCTTCCTCGCTGTTGCGGGCCATCGCCTCCTGGCTGTCGAACGTTGAGCACGACACCGCCCGCCGGCCGGCCGGGTGGTCGATCATCAGGCTGGAGCTGGAGAACCCCTCAAGTCTCTCCATCTCCGGAAGCACCGCCATGCGATAGAAGTCCAGCGATCGCTCGAGCTGGTCGGGCACCACCTTGAGCCAGGTGGCTCGCACAAACGCACCCTCGGGTGACCGGTGCCGGCGGTGCAGCGACGCGATGTGCCATTCTTCGACGCTGGCGCTGCCGTCGAACATCAACGCGACGTGGTCACGGACGATGGCCACCCGCTCGGCACTAGAGCGCATCGACGCGATGGTTTCCCAGGAGCTGGTGGCGATGCAGCGGCCGGATTGTCGATCGACCAACAGTGACATGCCGACATATCCGTCAATCTCGCGCATTTCTGGTATGGCGACATCGCGAATATGCGCGATTCCGATGTCGACCGACAAGGGTTGCCCCTCGATGGTGAAAGAGCGTGCGTACACGACGGCTCCCAACTGTTCGGGGCAGCGCCCCCGGTGGCGCCACCGGTCCCACCAAACACCTTCCTCCTCCCGACTACCGGTGGCAATGGGTTCACGGCGCGACGTGTGGCCGCGCTCACAAACGATTGGCTGGTCAGCGCGGCCGCGCCGTACTCTTGAGCGGATGCATACCGACGTGCTCGACGTGGACACCACCAGTCGTCGCATCGTGGATCTGACCGACGCGGTGCGCAGGTTCTGCTTCTCCTACGGCGATGGCCTGTGCAACGTGTTCGTCCCGCACGTGACGGCCGGGGTCGCGATCATCGAGACCGGTGCCGGCTCCGACGATGACCTGATCGACACACTGCAACGGTTGTTGCCGCGCGATGACCGCTACCGGCACGCGCACGGTTCGGCCGGTCACGGCGCCGATCACGTGTTACCCGCGATCGTGTCGCCGTCGGTGACGGTGCCGGTCGCGGCCGGCGAGCCGCAGCTGGGCACCTGGCAAAGCGTCGTTTTGGTCGACCTCAACCAGGACAATCCGCGGCGGTCGGTGCGACTGAGCTTTTTGGAGGGTTAGCTGCCAGGTAACCGACGCCGCCGCGACCGGTACTGTGAGCGGTCGAATCGCGTCGTTAGACGGCTTCTCAATAGCCCGGCGAATAGGCTGGAATTCGGCCTCAACGCAACACGCGCGTTCTCCCGGAGGGTCCGGGAGAACGCAAGGAATATAGGAAGAAGCGGAGAACAGTGCAGACACACGAGATCAGGAAGCGGTTTCTTGATCATTTCGTGAAGGCGGGTCACACCGAGGTGCCGAGCGCATCGGTGATCCTCGACGACCCCAACCTCCTGTTCGTCAACGCCGGCATGGTTCAGTTCGTGCCGTTCTTCCTGGGCGCGCGCACCCCGCCGTATCCGACGGCCACCAGCATCCAGAAGTGCATCCGCACGCCGGATATCGACGAGGTGGGTATTACCACTCGGCACAACACCTTCTTCCAGATGGCCGGCAACTTCTCGTTCGGCGACTACTTCAAGCGCGAGGCCATCGCTTTGGCGTGGGACTTGCTGACCAACAGCGTTTCCGAAGGGGGCTACGGCCTCAGTCCGGAAAAGCTCTGGGCCACGGTCTATCTCGACGACGACGAGGCCGCAGGACTCTGGCAGGAGATCGCCGGGCTGCCGGCCGAGCGGATTCAGCGCCGCGGCATGGCCGACAACTATTGGTCGATGGGAATCCCGGGGCCGTGCGGCCCGTCCTCGGAGATCTACTACGACCGCGGACCGGAATTCGGTGACGAGGGCGGCCCGATCGTCAACGAGGACCGCTACATCGAGATCTGGAACCTCGTGTTCATGCAAAACGAACGCGGCGAGGGCACCAGCAAGGAAGACTTCGAGATCCTAGGGCCGTTGCCGCGCAAGAACATCGACACCGGCATGGGTGTGGAGCGGGTCGCGTTCATCCTGCAGGGCGTTCACAACGTGTACGAAACCGACCTGATGCGGCCGGTCATCGATTTGGTGGCCGCGCGTGCGCCGCGCGGCTACGACGCCGGCAACCACAACGACGATGTCCGCTACCGCATCATCGCCGATCACAGCCGCACTGCCGCGATCCTGATCGGCGACGGGGTGAGTCCGGGCAACGACGGCCGCGGTTACGTGTTGCGCCGGCTGCTGCGCCGGGTGATCCGCTCGGCCAAGCTGTTAGGCATCGAAGGCCCGATCGTCGGCGACCTGATGGTCACCGTGCGCGACGCGATGGGCCCGTCCTATCCCGAACTGGTCGTCGATTTCGACCGGATCCGCCGCATTGCCGTCGCCGAGGAAACCGCGTTCAACCGCACGCTGGCGTCGGGCTCGAAGTTGTTCGACGAGGTGGCCGGCACCACCAAAGCGGCTGGGGCCAAGGTGGTTTCCGGTTCGGATGCCTTCACCCTGCACGACACCTACGGCTTTCCGATCGAGCTCACGCTCGAGATGGCGTCGGAGGCCGATCTGCGGGTCGACGAGGTCGGCTTCCGGGAACTCATGGCCGAACAGCGCAGCCGCGCCAAGGCCGATGCCGCCGCGCGCAAACACGCACACGCCGACTTGACGGCTTACCGCGAGCTGGTCGATGCCGGCCCCACCGAATTCACCGGATTCGAGGAGTTGAGCTCCGAGGCAAGAATTCTGGGCATCTTCATCGACGGCAAGCGGGTCCCGGTGGTCGCACACGGCTTACAAGGGGACCCGGCCGCGGCGGATCGCGTCGAGCTCATTCTGGACCGCACACCGCTGTACGCCGAATCGGGTGGCCAGATCGCCGACGAGGGCACCATCAGCGGAACGGGTGCCGGACAGAGCGCGCGGGCCGCGGTCACCGACGTCCAGAAGATCGGCAAAACCCTTTGGGTACATCGGGTTAACGTCGAGTCCGGCGAGTTTGTCGAGGGTGACACCGTGATCGCGGCGGTGGATGCTGGCTGGCGCAAGGGTGCCACTCAGGGACACTCGGGTACCCACATGGTGCACGCTGCGCTGCGACAAGTGTTGGGCCCCAACGCTGTTCAGGCGGGGTCGCTGAACCGTCCGGGATACCTGCGCTTCGACTTCAACTGGCAGGGGCCGCTGTCCGACGACCAGCGCACCCAAGTAGAGGAAGTGACCAACCAGGCCGTGCAGGCCGACTTCGAGGTGCACACATCCCTTGAGCAGCTCGACAAGGCCAAAGCGATGGGCGCGATGGCGATGTTCGGCGAGGCCTACCCGGACGAGGTGCGGGTGGTGGAGATCGGCGGGCCGTTCTCGCTGGAGCTGTGCGGTGGAACCCACGTGCACAACTCGGCGCAGATCGGTCCGGTGACCATCCTCGGCGAATCGTCGGTCGGGTCCGGGGTGCGCCGGGTGGAGGCCTACGTGGGACTGGAGTCGTTCCGCCACCTGGCCAAGGAGCGGGCGCTGATGGCCGGGCTGGCGTCGTCGCTGAAGGTGCCCTCGGATGAGGTGCCCGCCCGGGTGGCCAATCTGGTCGAACGGCTCAAGGTCGCCGAGAAGGAACTCGAGCGCGTGCGCAAAAGCACACTGTCCGCAACCGTGGAAAAGGTCGAGCCCGACCGCAGGGGCGCCGTCCTTGTGTTCCCGCATCGGACGTCTGGGCAGACCGCAGCCGAGGTGCGCTCCCTGGTCGCCGGCAAGATTCGCCAATACCCCAGCGACCCGACGGTGGTTGTGCTCATCTCTGAAGGCGATGGCGATACTGTGCCCTATGCCGTCGCCGCCAATCAGGCCGCCCAGGACATCGGAGTCTGGGCCGACGACCTGGTCAAACGACTTGCTGTCGAGGTCGATGGGCGCGGCGGTGGCAAGCCCGACCTGGCGCAGGGTTCAGGCAAGAATCCGGCCGGCATCGACGCGGCCCTCGATGCGGTTCGCGACGAGGTTCTCAAAGCGCAGGGCGTTTGAGTGGTAGTGGCACAGCATCGCTTGCCCGACCGGCCCGGCGATCCTAACCAGGACCCCGGGCGGGGACGGCGGCTCGGTGTCGACGTCGGCAGTGTGCGCATCGGTGTGGCGTCCAGCGATCCCGACGGCATCCTCGCCACCCCGGTGGAAACGGTGCGCCGGGACCGCTCGGGCAAGCATCTGCGACGGCTGGCCGAGCTCGTCACCGAACTGGAAGTAGTCGAGGTGATCGTCGGATTGCCCCGCACGCTGGCCGACCGCACCGGCCCGTCGGCACTCGACGCGATCGAGATGGCCGAGGCGCTGGCCCAACGGGTGGCGCCGACGCCGGTGCGGCTGGCCGACGAACGACTGACCACCGTCAGCGCACAACGTTCGCTGCGCGAGGCGGGGGTGCGGGCCAGACAGCAGCGGGCGATGATCGACCAGGCGGCGGCCGTGGCGATCCTGCAGAGCTGGCTCGATCAGCGCCGGGTCACTCTGGCCGAGTCCGGGGTCCAGTCTGCGGCGGGGGATGTCATCGATGGTTGATAGCGCACGCGGCGAGCGGGCCGAACCGGCCGCGGTCGGTCCACCCCGCCAACGGATGAGCCGGATGGCCCGGAACCGGGCCGAGCGTGGGCGCCGGCGGCGCCGTGCCATCGGCCGCGCCGTCTTGGGTGTGCTCGTCGTGATCGTGGTGGCGGCGATTGTCGTCGGCTCCAAAATGTGGCACACGATGTTTGGCATTGGCGACGATTACAGCGGAGACGGCAAGCGCGACATCGTGATTCAGGTTCAGGCCAGCGACTCCACCACCATGGTCGGCGAGACGTTGCAGAACCAGGGCGTGATCGCCACCGTCCGAGCATTCGTCAACGCCGCGCACGGCAACGCCGCGATCAACTCGATCCAGCCGGGCTTCTACCGGATGCGCACCGAAATCCCGGCGGCTTCGGCGGTCGCGCGGTTGGCCGATCCCGGCAATCGGGTAGGCAAGCTGGTGATCCCCGAAGGGCGTCAGCTCGACGACACCACCGACACGAAGTCCAATGTGGTGACACCGGGAATCCTGACGCTGATCTCGCGGGCCACCTGTGTGGATCTCGACGGAAACCGGCGCTGTGTGTCGACCGACGACCTGCGGGCCGCGGCGAGCAACACCCCACCCATTGCGCTGTCCGTGCCGGCCTGGGCCATCCAGCCCGTCGCCGAGCTGGGCAGCGATCATCGCCGGCTCGAGGGCCTGATCGCGCCCGGTACCTTCAACGTCGATCCCTCGGCCTCGGCGCCCGACATCTTGACGAACCTGATCAGCGCCGGATCCGTGGTGTACACGCAGTCCGCGCTGATGGAGACCGCCCAGGCGATGAGGCTGTCGCCGTACGACATCTTGGTGGTGGCCTCGCTGGTGCAGCAGGAGTCCTACTCGCAGGACTTCGCGAAGGTGGCGCAGGTCATCTACAACCGGTTGAACGCACATCACACTCTGGAGTTCGACTCGACGGTGAACTATCCGCTGGACCGCCGCGAGGTAGCCACCAGCGATGCCGACCGGGCCCTGAAGACGCCGTGGAACACCTACGTCTCCCAGGGTTTGCCGGCCACCGCGATCTGCTCACCCGGCATCGACGCGCTGCATGCCGCCGAGCACCCCGAGCCGGGTGATTGGCTGTACTTCGTCACGATCGACGCCCAGGGGACCACGCTGTTCACCAGGGACTACAAGCAGCATTTGGCCAATATCGAGTTGGCTAGGCACAACGGTGTCCTCGACAGCACGCCCCACTAGCGGGGCCCCCGGCAAGGCGGCCGTTCTCGGGTCGCCGATCGCGCATTCCAAGTCCCCGCAACTGCACCTGGCCGCCTACCGCGCGCTGGGCCTGGACGACTGGACCTACGAGCGCATCGAGTGCGGCGCCGAGGAGTTGCCGGGTGTGGTCGGCGGATTCGGGCCGCAATGGGTCGGTGTTTCGGTGACGGCGCCGGGCAAATTCGCCGCGCTGCGGTTCGCCGACGAGCGCACCGAACGCGCCGAGCAGGTGGGATCGGCCAACACGCTGGTGCGCACACAAGGCGGCTGGCGTGCCGACAACACCGACATCGACGGCGTCAGTGGAGCGGTCGGCTCCGCCTCGGGATGGGCGCTGGTGTGTGGATCGGGGGGCACCGCGCCCGCGGCCGTCGCAGGCCTGGCCCACCTCGGCGTCAGCGGTATCACCGTCGTGGCACGTGACCCGGAGAAGGCGGCCCGGCTGGTGGACCTGGGCGCCCGGATCGGTGTGCCAACACGGTTCTGCGGGCTGGACAGCGCCGAGCTGGCCGACCAGGTGGCGGCCGCCGAGGTGCTGGTCAGCACCATCCCGGCCGACGTGGCGTCGCGATACGCCGGCGTCTTCGCGACGATTCCGGTGCTGCTGGACGCCGTCTACGATCCCTGGCCCACACCGCTGGCCTCCGCAGTGACAGCAGCCGGCGGGCGGGTGATCAACGGCGTGCAGATGCTGCTGCATCAGGCCTTCGCGCAGGTCGAGCAGTTCACCGGACTGCCCGCGCCGCGCGAGGCGATGACTTGCGCTCTGGCCGCCCTGGATTAGCGTCCCGCGCGTGCGGGCAACAGCGGCGGCGGTGGTTCTGGTCTGGCTGGCGGCGCTGAGCTGCTACGACATCCGGCAACGCCGGCTGCCCAACCTGCTGACGCTGCCCGCGGCCGGGGGAATCCTGACGGCCGCGGGGTGTGTCGGGCGCGGATGGCCCGCGTTGGCCGGGGCCGCGGCCTTGACCGGTCTGTATCTGGTGGTGCACCTGGTCGCGCCGGCCGGACTGGGAGCCGGCGATGTGAAGCTGGCGATCGGTCTGGGCGCTCTGAGCGGCTGCTTCGGTGTCGCGGTGTGGTTTGCCGCGGCTCTGGCCGCGCCGCTGCTGACCGCGCTGCTGGGTGCGGTGCTGCGTCGCGGCTCGGTGCCGCACGGGCCGTCGATGTGCCTGGCCACCGCGGCGGCGGTAGGCCTTGTCGTCGCATGAGCCTGGCGGCGAAACGCTCTGAGGCACAGCAGTCACACCCAGCGCCTCGCCACTGCCCACCGTGGCGAAACCAAGCTGCGCACCATGGGAGAATGGGACCCGTGTTGCGTTGGATCACAGCCGGGGAGTCCCACGGCCGCGCGCTGGTAGCCGTAGTCGAAGGCATGGTCGCCGGGGTGGAGGTCACCTCCACCGAAATCGGCGACCAATTGGCCCGTCGCCGCCTCGGTTACGGCCGCGGCGCCCGCATGCAGTTCGAACGCGACGCGGTGACCGTGCTGGCCGGGGTTCGCCACGGCGTGACGCTGGGTGGGCCGATCGCGATCGAGATCGGCAACACCGAGTGGCCGAAATGGGAAACCGTGATGGCCGCCGACCCGGTCGATCCCACCGAGCTGGCCGACATCGCGCGTAATGCGCCGCTGACCCGGCCGCGGCCCGGGCACGCCGACTACGCCGGCATGCTCAAGTACGGCTTCGACGACGCGCGGCCGGTGCTGGAACGCGCCAGCGCGCGAGAGACCGCCGCCCGTGTCGCGGCGGGCACGGTGGCCCGATCGTTTCTGCGCCAGGCACTCGGTGTCGAGGTGCTCTCGCATGTCATCGCGATCGGTCCGTCGCAGCCCTACGACGGGCCGCCGCCGGGGCCCGGCGACCTGGACGCGATCGACGCCAGCCCGGTGCGCGCCTACGACAAGGACGCCGAGCAGGCGATGATCGCCGAGATCGAGGCCGCCAAGAAGGACGGCGACACGCTCGGCGGTGTGGTGGAAGTCGTGGCGCTGGGCCTGCCGGTCGGGCTGGGTTCGTTCACCAGCGGCGACAACCGCCTGGACAGTCAGCTGGCCGCCGCCGTAATGGGCATCCAGGCCATCAAGGGCGTGGAGATCGGCGACGGTTTCCAGACCGCGCGCCGCCGCGGCAGCCAGGCTCACGACGAGATGTACCCCGGTGCCGACGGCGTGATCCGCTCGACCAACCGGGCCGGCGGCCTGGAAGGCGGTATGACCAATGGCCAGGCGCTGCGGGTGCGGGCGGCGATGAAGCCGATCTCGACGGTGCCGCGGGCACTGGCCACCGTCGACATGGCCACTGGCGACGAGGCTGTCGCCATCCACCAGCGCTCGGACGTGTGCGCCGTGCCGGCCGCCGCTGTCGTCGTCGAGACGATGGTGGCGCTGGTGCTGGCCCGCGCCGCGCTGGAGAAGTTCGGCGGCGATTCGCTGGCCGAAACCCGGCGCAACGTCGAGGCCTACCAGCGCGCGGTGACCGAGCACGAGACGCCGGCCGCGCGCGCCAAGGCATCGGGGTAGGCGCCCCGTGACCCCCAGGGCGGTACTCGTCGGCTTGCCCGGCTCGGGCAAGTCGACCATCGGCCGTCGGCTGTCCAAAGCGATGGGCGTTGGTTATGTCGACACCGACGTGCTGATCGAACAGCACACCGGCCGCACCATTGCCGACATCTTCGCCACCGACGGGGAGCAGGAATTCCGCCGCATCGAGGAAGACGTGGTGCGCGCGGCGCTGGCCGACTCCGACGGTGTGGTGTCGCTCGGCGGCGGCGCGGTGACCAGCCCGGGGGTGTGCGATGCGCTCGCCGGCCACACCGTCATCTACCTGGAGATCGGCGCCCGAGAAGGGGTGCGGCGCACCGGCGGCACCTCCGTACGCCCCCTGTTGGCCGGTGGAAACCGCGCCGAGAAATACCGTGCCCTGATGTCGCAACGAGTGCCGCTGTACCGGCGCGTCGCGACGCTGCAAGTCGACACCAACCGCCGAAACCCCGGGGCAGTGGTGCGCTACGTCATGTCCCGGCTTCCCCTGCAAACCACCCAACAGCCGGTCAACCCCGGCACTCCGAATGCCAGCAAGGCCACCACATGACAGAACCCACCCCACCGGTCACCCTGCAGGTGGCCGTCGACCCGCCGTACCAGGTAGTGATCGGCACCGGCCTGCTCAACGAGCTGGGCGAGCTGCTCGGCGGCCGCCACCGGGTCGCGATCCTGCATCAGCCAGTGCTGGCGCAGACCGCTGAGGCGATGCGCAGCTACCTGGCCGACCAAGGCGTCGACGCACACCGCGTCGAAATCCCGGACGCCGAAGCCGGAAAAGATTTGCCGGTCGTCGGCTTCATCTGGGAAGTGCTGGGCCGCATTGGAATTGGCCGCAAGGACGCCCTGGTCAGTCTGGGTGGCGGCGCGGCTACGGATGTCGCGGGTTTCGCGGCGGCCACCTGGTTGCGCGGCGTCTCGATCGTGCATGTGCCGACGACGTTGCTCGGGATGGTCGACGCCGCGGTGGGCGGCAAGACCGGTATCAATACCGACGCCGGCAAGAATCTGGTCGGCGCTTTTCATCAGCCGCTGGCCGTCCTGGTGGACCTGACGACGCTGGAAACGTTGCCGCACAACGAAATCGTGGCCGGGATGGCCGAAGTGGTCAAAGCCGGGTTCATCGCCGATCCGGTGATCCTCGACCTGATCGAGGCCGACCCGCAGGCCGCGGTGGACCCGAAGGGTGACGTGCTGCCGGAGTTGATCCGTCGCGCCATCGCAGTCAAGGCCGAGGTGGTCGCCGCGGACGAGAAAGAGTCCGAGCTGCGCGAAATCCTGAACTACGGGCACACTTTGGCGCACGCCATCGAGCGCCGGGAGCGTTACCAGTGGCGGCACGGCGCGGCGGTATCGGTGGGGCTGGTGTTCGCGGCTGAGCTGGCCCGGCTGACCGGCCGCCTCGACGACGACACCGCCGCGCGTCATCGCGCCATCCTGACCTCGCTGGGCTTGCCGGTCAGTTACGACCCCGAGGCATTGCCGCAGCTGCTGGAATTCATGGCCGGAGACAAGAAAACCCGCGCCGGCGTGCTGCGGTTCGTGGTTCTCGACGGACTGGCCAAGCCGGGCCGGTTGGTGGGGCCGGACCCGGGTCTGCTGGTGACGGCGTATGCGGGAGTATGTGCGCCATGAGCAGCACGGTCAACGTCATCAACGGCCCCAACCTGGGCCGGCTGGGCCAGCGTGAGCCCGAGGTCTACGGGGACACCACGCACGATCAGCTGGCCGCGCTCATCGAGCGTGAGGCTGCCGGGCTCGGGCTCAAAGCCGTTGTACGGCAAAGTGATAGCGAAGCAGAACTGCTGGACTGGATTCATCTGGCCGCCGACGCGGCCGAACCGGTGATCCTCAATGCCGGCGGCCTGACCCACACCTCGGTGGCACTGCGCGATGCGTGCGCCGAACTGCGTGCACCGTTGATCGAGGTGCACATCTCCAATGTGCATGCCCGCGAGGAATTTCGGCGTCACTCATACCTGAGCCCGGTGGCGACCGGCGTGATCGTCGGGCTCGGTGTTCAGGGCTATCTGCTTGCGCTGCGCTACCTGGCTGAAGCGAAGAAGGACTAGCGGCTAGTCCTTCTTCGGGTCGCTGTCGGTACGAATCACCTCGGTTTTGGTGTCATCGGGACCAGTGGCGATCGTTTCCGTGGCTGACTCCCGCTCGACCGTCGGGATCGTCTCGGTGGGTGCGTCGCGTTCCACGGTGGCCACCGCCGACGTCGATGCCTCCGCCTGCGCGCCGGGATGCTGTACGGCCATCTCGCCGGTCGGCGCCTCATCGGCACTGGCGGCGGTGAACACGTCGGTGTCAGCCCTGTCCTCGCCCGGTCCGGCTGGGCGGTCGGCCGGGGGATTGCGGTCCACCCGCCAGCGGCCGAGGGCCACGCCGATGATCCCGGGCAGGAAGACGCAGAGCGCGGTGAAGGCCGCGAATGTCGTCACCTCGTTGATCAGGCCCCCGGTGTAGAGGCCCTTGTAGAACAGCGCGATGAGCCAGGCGACGGCCCCGCTCAGAATCCCGGCGAACAGGCCGGCCAGCAGCCAGGTCATCGCCAGATCCTGGCGGCGATCGGGATCCGCGGTGGCTTTAGCGTCGGCTCGGCCGTCCATCACCCCCCACACCACAACGCCGATGACGAACAGCAGCAGCAGTACCACGCTTACCAGCCCGGCCTGCGTCTGCCATGCGTTGATGATCGCCCCCTGGAACAACCGGACGACAACCATCACCGCCGCGAACGACAACCCGCGCAGCATCCAGTTAGTCATGGGCAAACAGCGTAGCGAGTACCGTCGTGAGTCGTGACACATTCCCAGCGTCGAGACAATTTAAAAGACCAGATCGGTGCCAGCGGTTTGGACGCGATGCTGGTCACAGACCTGATCAACGTGCGCTATCTGTCAGGTTTCTCCGGATCCAACGGCGCGTTGCTGGTCTTCGCGGACGATCGCGAAGCGATTTTGGCCACCGATGGCCGTTACCGCACCCAGGCCGCAGCGCAGGCACCCGATCTCCAGGTGGCCATCGAGCGGGCCGTCGGGCGCTACCTGGCGGGGCACGCGGCCGACGCCGGCGTGTCCAAATTGGGCTTTGAAAGCAGTGTGGTCACGGTCGACGGCTTCGACACGCTGACCGATGAGGTGGGTGAGCGCAGCGGGAACACCGAACTGGTGCGGGCCGCCGGAATCGTCGAAGCGCTGCGTGAGATCAAGGACGCCGGCGAGGTGGCGCTGCTGCGGCTGGCCTGCGAGGCGGCCGATGCCGCACTGAAGGACCTGGTGGCGCGCGGCGGCTTGCGGCCCGGTCGCACCGAACGTGAGGTCAGCCGCGAGCTCGAGGCGCTGATGCTCGACCACGGCGCCGACGCGATCTCGTTCGAGACGATCGTGGCCGCCGGGCCGAATTCGGCGATCCCACACCACCGTCCGACCGACGCGGTGCTCGCCGACGGCGATTTCGTCAAGATCGACTTCGGTGCGCTGGTCGCCGGCTATCACTCGGACATGACCCGCACGTTCGTGCTCGGCAAGGCCGCGGACTGGCAGCTGGAGATCTATCAGTTGGTCGCGGAGTCGCAGCGGGCCGGCCGGGAGGCGCTGCGGGCGGGTGCGGACCTGCGCGAGGTGGACGGCGCCGCGCGTGCGCTGATTGTCGACGCGGGGTACGGCGACCAATTCAGCCACGGTCTGGGACATGGCGTGGGTCTGCAGATCCACGAGGCACCGGGTATCGGGGCCACCTCGGCCGGGACGTTGCTGGCCGGGTCCGTGGTCACGGTGGAGCCTGGCGTCTACTTGCCCGGCCGTGGCGGTGTCCGCATCGAGGACACGTTGGTCGTCGCCGACGACGCGACGGAAACCAGCGGCCAGACCGCGGAGCTGTTGACTCGGTTCCCCAAAGAGCTGGCCATCCTGACATAGCTGGCGGTGCGTCGCACTTTCCTATGAAAACTCGCCGGCCCCTGCCCGAACTCCGGCGGCTGGGTAATGTTCGGGCAATGGCCTATGTCGCCCTGATCGTCGTCCATGCGGTGGCCGCACTCTCCGCGCTTGCCGGGATGTGGCTCACTGCAGCATTTTTCGTCAGCCACGACAATGACGGAACCGGCGCCATCACCAAGCACATCCGCCGGGCGGCCCCGCGCGGCCCGATTCTGGTCGCGGTCGGTGTTGGGTTGGGCTTCATCGGCAACATCGCCGCGAACCACCTGCCAGTGTCGCCCGCCTCCGGCATCGTCGCCCCGTCCAACGCGACGGACCTGTGCGATCTCAACGACGGACTTTTCGGCCTGTGCGGTGCCGGACAGCTCCATTAGCGGCGTGGTGAGTGCGCAACCGGCGCGCGGGTAAGCTGCATCCGGTGCTGCTCGCACCATGTGCGGCGGAACCCGCCACCGGGCAAAAGCTCGGCCCTGGAAAATTGGCCATCCTGTAGGAGATAGACCGACCGTGGCATCGACTGCCGACTTCAAAAACGGACTGGTGCTGGTGATCGACGGCCAGCTGTGGACGATAACCGAGTTTCAGCACGTCAAACCGGGTAAGGGCCCGGCTTTCGTACGTACCAAGCTGAAGAACGTGCTCTCGGGCAAGGTCGTCGACAAGACATACAACGCCGGCGTGAAGGTGGATACCGCCACCGTCGACCGCCGCGACGCCACCTATCTGTACCGCGATGGCTCGGACTTCGTGTTCATGGACAGCCAGGACTACGAACAGCACCCGCTGCCGGAATCGCTGGTCGGCGACGCCGCCCGGTTCCTGCTGGAGGGTCTGCCGGTGCAGGTGGCCTTCCACAACGGGGCACCCCTGTACCTCGAGCTCCCGGTGTCGGTCGAGCTCGTCGTCACCCACACCGAGCCGGGTCTGCAGGGCGACCGGTCCAGCGCCGGCACCAAGCCGGCGACCGTCGAGACAGGTGCGGAGCTCCAGGTGCCGTTGTTCATCAACACCGGCGACAAGCTGAAGGTGGATTCCCGCGACGGCAGCTATCTGGGCCGGGTCAACTCCTGACCATGCCGGACGGTAAATCGCCGAGGCCCGCCAAAGGACGCCATCATGCCCGCAAGCGAGCCGTGGACCTGCTGTTCGAAGCCGAGGCCCGCGGCCTGAGCCCGGTCGAGGTGGCCGACGTGCGCGCCGCGCTGGCGCAAGCCAACCCCGACGTCAAGGCGCTGCATCAGTACACCGTGGCGGTGGCGTACGGCGTCGGCGATCAGATCGCCCACATCGACGACCTGATCAGCACCCACCTGCAGGGCTGGACGCTGGACCGGCTGCCCGCGGTCGATCGTGCGATCCTGCGAGTTGCGGTGTGGGAGCTGCTTTATGCCGACGACGTGCCGGAACCGGTCGCCGTCGACGAGGCCGTGCAGCTGGCCAAGGAGCTGTCCACCGACGACTCACCGGGCTTCATCAACGGAGTGCTGGGACAGGTCATGCTGGTGACGCCGCAGATCCGGGCGGCCGCCCGGGCCGTTAGGCAAGCCACGCCAACAGGCCTGGCCACGACACCGGAGAACCCCGAACCGCCGTCATGAGCCGATTGGAGCTCCGCGCCTTCCTCGCCGCCTTCCTGGCAGCGACGGTGGTGCTGGGCGCCGTGATCTGCGCCGCCTACGGGCTGACCGTTGTCGCGTCGGCGCTGTCGATCTATGCGCTGGGTGTCGGCGCCTGGCTGTACCACTCGGTAGAGCGTCTGATTGTGGCCCGCCGGATCAGCACGGTGCGGTCGGCCGCCAAGCCGCTACAGCCACTGCTGCCGGTGATGGCCGCGATTATGGGCCTCACCCAGGCCATGGTGCGCTCGCTCAGCGACGTCACCGACCTGCCGGCCCGTGGACGCGAGCTGCCGATGCTGCGCTGGATGGACAACACCCGCGGTGGCCGGCGGGTGGTCGACAGCGACGAAACCGAGCGCTGACCAATCCAGTTGAATCCTTAGCGAAAAGATCGCGGACTCAGGCCATACCGGATAACAATGGTGGCGGACCATTTCCGTGCCTGCCGCGATACGTCATAGCTGCACTGGCGGCCGCGACCCGCACCAGAGAACGGTGACGACATGAATCCCTACAGTGCCTACACGCGCCGCCTGCGCGTCTCCGCGCTGGCGGCGGTGGCCAACCCGTCGTACACGCGCATCGACACCTGGAACCTGCTCGACGACGCGTGCCGTCACCTCGCCGAGGTTGACCTGGCCGGGCTGGACAAATCGCACGAGGTGGCGAAGGTCAGGCGGCTGATGGACCGTCTGAATGCCTACGAGCGGTACTGGCTGTATCCGGGGCGAGAGAACCTGGCGACCTACCGTGCTCACCTCGAAAGCCTGTCCACGGTGCGGCTCGCCGAGGAGGTGTCGCTGGCGGTGCGTCTGCTCAGCGAATATGGCGACCGTACAGCACTTTTCGACACGTCCGCCCCGTTGGCCGACCAGGAGTTGGTGGCCGAAGCCAAACAGCAGCAGTTCTACACCGTGCTGCTCGCCGACGACTCGCCCACGATGGGACCCGACTGCCTGGCCGAAAGCTTGCGGGAGCTGCGCGGTGCCTCCGATGATGTGCAGTTCGAGCTGCTGGTGGTGTCGAGCGTCGAGGACGCCATCACCGCGGTGGCGCTGAACGGCGAGATTCAGGCTGCGATCATCCGCCACGACGTGCCGCTGCGCTCGCGTGACCGCGTCCCGCTGATGAACACACTGCTGGGCGCCACCGACGATCCGGTCAGCCGCGACTGCGGTACCGACTGCATCGAATGCGGCGAGTGGATCCGCGAGCTACGACCGCACATCGACCTCTACCTGCTCACCGACGAGTCGATCGCGGCCGGCAACGACGCGGAAAACGGCGTCTACGACCGGACGTTCTACCGACTCAACGATGTCACCGATCTGTACAGCACGGTGCTCGCCGGGCTCCGGAATCGTTTCGCAACACCGTTTTTCGATGCTCTACGGGCTTATGCGGACTCGCCGGTCGGCCAGTTCCACGCGCTGCCCGTCGCGCGGGGCGCCAGCATCTTCAACTCGCGGTCACTGCAGGACATGGGGGAGTTCTACGGCCGCAACATCTTCATGGCGGAGACCTCGACCACCTCGGGCGGCCTGGACTCGCTGCTGGACCCGCACGGCAACATCAAGAAGGCGATGGACAAAGCCGCGCGAACCTGGAATTCCAACCAGACGTACTTCGTCACCAATGGCACGTCGACAGCCAACAAGATTGTCGTGCAGTCGCTGACCCGCCCGGGCGACATCGTGCTGATCGACCGAAACTGCCACAAGTCGCACCACTACGGTCTGGTGCTGGCCGGCGCCTATCCGCTCTATTTGGACGCTTATCCGCTGCCGCAGTTCGCGATCTACGGTGCGGTGCCGCTGGAGACGATCAAGACCAAGCTGCTGGACCTGGAGGCGGCCGGCGAACTGGACAAGGTGCGCATGGTGTTGCTCACCAACTGCATCTTCGACGGCGTCGTCTACAACCCGCAGCGGGTGATGGAAGAGGTGCTGGCGATCAAGCCGGACATCTGCTTTTTGTGGGATGAGGCGTGGTACGCCTTCGCGACTGCCGTTCCCTGGGCCCGGCAACGGACCGCCATGGTTGCGGCGGATCGTCTCGAACAGATGCTGGCGTCGCCGGAATATGCTGCGGAATACCGCAATTGGGCCGCATCGATGGAGGGGATCCCACGGTCGCAGTGGGTGAACCATCGGCTGCTGCCCGACCCCGGCAAGGCGCGGGTGCGCGTCTACGCGACGCACTCCACCCACAAGTCGCTGTCGGCGTTCCGGCAGTCGTCGATGATCCACGTGCGCGACCGGGATTTCAATTCGCGCGCCCGCGACGCGTTCGGTGAGGCGTTCTTGACCCACACCTCGACATCGCCGAATCAGCAACTGCTCGCCTCGTTGGACCTGGCACGCCGGCAGGTCGACATCGAGGGATTCCAGTTGGTTCGGCAGACCTATGACATGGCACTGGTGTTTCGGCACCGGGTCCGCAAGGACCGGCTGATCAGCAAGTGGTTCCGCATTCTCGACGAAGCCGACCTGGTGCCCGAGGAGTTCCGGGCGTCCGCGGTCAGCTCGTATCGCGAGGTTCGGCAGGGTGCGCTGGCGGAGTGGAACGAAGCCTGGCGGTCGGATCAGTTCGTGCTGGACCCGACCAGAGTCACCCTGTTCCTCGGCAACACCGGAATGAACGGGTACGACTTCCGCGAGAAGATCCTGATGGAGCGCTTCGGAATTCAGATCAACAAGACATCGATCAACAGCGTGCTGCTGATCTTCACCATCGGTGTCACCTGGTCGAGCGTGCATCATCTGCTCGACGTGCTGCGCCGGGTGGCCACCGACCTCGACCGGGAGAGGGAGCTGGCCAGCGTGGCCGACTGGACGCTGCACCAGCGCCGCGTCGAGGAGATCACCCAGGATCTCCCGCACCTTCCCGACTTCAGCGAATTCGATATCGCCTTCCGCCCGGTGGATGCCTGCGCCTTCGGCGACATGCGGTCGGCGTTCTACGCGGGGTACGAAGAGTCCGACCGCGAGTACGTGCAGATCGGCAGCGCGGGCCGGCGGATCGCCGAGGGCAGGAAATTGGTGTCCACCACGTTCGTGGTGCCCTATCCGCCGGGCTTCCCGGTGCTGGTCCCGGGTCAGGTCGTCTCCAAAGAAATCCTGTATTTCCTGGCTCAGCTCGACGTGAAGGAAATCCACGGATACAACCCGGAACTCGGCCTGTCGGTGTTCACGCCGGAGGCGTTGGCACGCCTGGAAGCCCAACGAAGCGCTGCGGCCGCCGCGGTGGGTTCTGCGTTTCCGGCGTTCGAACTTCCTTCGGACACATCCGTTTTAAATGGGGCGCGCAACGGTGACCGCGTCCAGCACGCGGTCACCGAAGGCGCTTGACAGCTGGTTCGTCGTTAGCCGCCGCAGGGCGGCCGCGCCACCATCTGTGGGCGGAAACCGTACTGCGGGGCATGGCGCCCCACGTTTCGAGCGGCCATGTGCGCCATGGGCATCCCGGGCATCCCGGCCGCGGCCGCTTGCGCCGGCGCAACCAGGGGAGTGCCAATCGCCGACGAGACGCGGGTTATTTCCGACGCTGTGGTCCAGCTCGGCGGCACCGATAGCTTGCCGATCAGGGTCGCGTTGCCGGTGCTGGCCGTGACGCTTCCGAAACCGGTCGCTCCCGACAGCGCGGCACCGAGCATGCCGGCGTCGGCAGCTGCCGCCACCGCACCGTCCCCGATTACCTCCGCACCGTCCGCGGCTGCCGCCGCTACCTCACCCCCGGCAACCAATCCCGTCCACGTCGTAGGCACCATGAAGCCGGCGACGATGGTGGCAAGGGAGTTCATCGTGTTTGAGTTCGGGCCCCAGTTGTTCATGAAGTCCGTCCACCAATCTGGGGGACCGTCGTCTTTGAGTCCGTTGGCTCCGGCGTCTCGATCGTCCGTCCCTTTGACGGCCTGTGGTGGTGGGCTAGGGGATGTCAACTGCGCCGCGGCCATCGACGCGAGCGCGTAGCTGGTCATCGCTTGGGCGTCTTGAGCCCACATCTCGATGTATTGCAGCTGGGTGGCCATGATCGCCGGGCTGTTCTGGCCGAGGAAGTTGGTCGCCACCAGGAGAGTCAGTTGGCTGCGGTTAGCCGCGACCACTGATGGCGGAACGGTTGCAGCGAATGCGGTTTCGTAGGCGGCCACGGCTGCGTCGGCTTGCCTGGCGTTGCGATCGGCCCAGGCGGCGGTGGTTCGCAGCCATCTCGTATAGCGTGCCGCGGCGGCTGCTGCCGGTGATGCTGAGACTGGGCCGTGCCATTCGTCGTCTACCAGTGTGGTCATGGTCGAGGCAAAGGCCGACGCGGCGTCGTTCAGTTCTGCGGCGACATGTCGTCACAGGCGATGACGCCGTGCCCGCCACCGTCAGTCAGGACGGCGACCCGGCGTCCCCGCGGAACCGCCCGTTGCCGCAGGGCGCACAACACGTCAGCGAGTTCACGGGGAGTGCGCACCAGCGTGGCGCCTGCTACCGCGCAGGCCGCGGTGATCACCGCCGAATCGCTGGTGAGAGAACCGGTGTGGGACTGGGCGCCGCGGGCAGCGGCGGTGCTCGCACCGGCGGCCAGCACCACCACCGGCGTTCCCGCCCGGACCGCGGCCGCGGCCGCGTCGACGAATCCGCGGCCATCCCGGAAGTCCTCGATATGCACGGCGATCGCGGATGTCTCGGGGTGGGCCGCGCAATCGTCGATCAACTCGACAAGGTTTACGTCGGCCTGGTTGCCCAGTGAGACGAACCGCGAGATACCCAGGCCCCGAACGGCGAACAGCCGATCCAGTTCGATGGCGAGATTGCCGCTCTGGCTCAGCAGCGCGACGTCGCCGGCTGCGAACTGATTCGACGACAGATAGGTCGCGGTCGTGTTATCAACGAGGCCAAGACAATTGGGGCCTACCAGCACCGCGCCTGCGTCTCGGACACGGGCTATCAGAGCATTCTCGCGTGCTCGTCCCAACTCGCCGGCCTCACCCAGGCCCGCTGTGATCGCGACGATGGCACGCGCGCCCTTGGCAAGCACGCCATCGACGGCAGCCTCGAATCCCGCTTCGGGCACCGCGATGACTGCCAGGTCGATGGGCCCGTCCAGTTCGTCAATCGATCTGACCATCGGCTGCCCGAGGATTTCACCGCCACTTCGGTTGACCAACTGGATGCGGTGTCGATACGCGCCGCGACGCGCCTGCATCGCAACGGCATTGCCCCACTTGGCCGGATCGGTGCTGGCACCGACGACCGCGATCGAGGAGGGGTTGAACAGGCTGGTCAGATCCCGGCTCACTTGAGCACCCGCAAGGCCCGTGCCGGGCACGCGTTCACCGCGTCGTGGGCATGGTTGTGTTCAGCAGAAGGCACGTTGTCGTCGCTCATCAGGTGGGCGTAGCCATCGTCATCGAGATCGACGAGCGCTGGAGCGGCTGCCTGGCAGAGGCCGTAGCCCTGGCAGGTGTCTTGGTCGAGGACGAGTTTCACGAGACCTCCAATGGGTTGGTGTTGATACGTGCCTTGAGTACGGGAATGGCCGCGGCGAGACGCTTTCGGCGTTCGGTGGTGCGGTAGTAGGCGTTGCCCGACAGCCCGATCAGCATCCGGTCGTGCTCGAGCACTACTTGTGCGACGGACAGAGCCAACGCGGGGTCGCCTTGGCGGTGCCCGCCGGCGACATCGAGCGCGACCTGCGCTGCTCGGTCGAGATAACGCAACCACCGCCTGCTGGTGCCCCGCAGGATGAGCCTGGTGACGTCACTGCGCTCCCGCGAAAGCGTCGACTCGTCCTTGAGGAAGCCCAGCAGTTCGGGAAGCGACTGCTCCGGCTCGGGGGTGAGGCCCAGCCAAGCGGTCGGCGTCCGGGGTGACTTTTCCCGAACGCTGCCCAACCTTTGAGCTGTGGCGTAGATCGCCCTAACCCTTGACATATGATGCTGCACACTGGCACAGTAACAAACTAATCAGTTAGTTAGCTAGTTCCAAATTTTTCGGAAGCCGAGCAGAAGGACGCATCGCACCGATGAACGAGACATCCGTCAAGGCCAGACCGCGCCCGAAAAGCGACGTCAAACCGCTGGAGCCGGGGTTGGATTCGCGCTACTACACAGATCCGCGGGTCGGCGACCTCGAGCAGCGGCGGATCTTCGACCGCAGCTGGCAGCTGGTCGGACACGTGACCGATCTGCCGAACCCGGGGTCGCGCATCGTCGGTTCGGTGGGACGTAAAGAGGTCGTAGTCGTCCGCACCGAGGACGGCAGCATTCGCGCCCACCTCAACACCTGCCGGCACCGCGGCACCCGGCTGGTGGCAGGGCCGGGTGAGGAAAAGGCGCTGCGGTGCCCGTACCACGGCTGGACGTATCATCTCGACGGCACGCTCGTCGGGGCACCGGAGAACCGCACGATCCCGTGCCTCGACAAATCGAAACTGTCACTCTTCGGCGCCCGAGCCGAGGTGTTCTGTGGACTGATCTTCGTCAATCTCGACATGGCCGCCGAACCGCTTGGACCGCAGTTAGAGGGCGTCCGTCCGCTACTGGAGCGTTACCTCGGCGGCACGATGGAGCCGTTCGGCAAGGCGCGCATCCACGTCAACAACCCCGACCACACGCAACAGTCGAACTGGAAGGTGGCGGTCGACAACTACCTCGAGGGGTACCACGTCCCGGTCGCGCACCCAGGCCTCATGCGACTGCTCGACTACAAGCGCTATTCCGTAGAGACCGCCGATATCTATGCCGTCTACAACGCGCCGTTGCGCGACAAGGCGTCGGACAACTGGGCCGAGCGGCTCTATCAGCGAGTGGTACACCCGATGCCCGGGCTCATCGAAGAAGACCACCGCGTCTTTCGCTACATCGCGATCTACCCGAACACAATGATCGACTTGTATCCCGACCACGTGCTGATTTGGAAGATGAACCCGCGTGGCGTCGATGGGGTCGACGTTCCCGGCGTCTATCTACGACGAGCGAACTGCGAAAAGCGCACCCGCATCGCCCAAAAGCTCAACTTCTACATCAGCGCGATCACCACGCATGAGGACGAAGACCTCGTGCAGCGGATGCAAATCGGTTTGGGCAACACCGATTTTCAGCCAGGGCCACTGTCCATGCGTGAGCGCGGTGTCGCGTGGTTCGCCGGTCGCATCCGCGCCGACTTGGGCGACCTGAACGAAGAGGTCGGTCGGTGAGGATGGTGCCTTCCGATACCAGCAGGCGCACCAGAGCCGAAATCGCGGCCGAGACCAGGGAAGCGATCCTGTCCGCCGCTTGCGAAATCATTAGCGAAGAGGGCTTTGAAAGCATTCGGATGCGGATGGTCGCCGAGCGAGCCGGGGTATCCACGGCGGCACTGCACTACCACTTCGACAACCGTGAGAAGCTCTTCGCCGCGGCGCTGCGCTATTCCTTCGAGAACACCGGTCGCGATATTTATCAGGCAAACACCGCAGCCGATACCGCGACAGCACGCCTGGCGCGCGTCATCTCCGCGTCGCTGCCGACCACCGTCGGCTTGCGCAGAGAGTGGGCCATGTATCAGGAGTTGTGGTGTCGAGCGATCCGCGACCCGGAGTCACGCGCTCTGGCCATTGAGTTGGACCGCGCGCAGCAAGACTGGATCGCAGAAACCCTCGCCGATGGTGTGGCTAGCGGAGAGTTCGAGCTATGTGACATCGGGGCGCTCGCCCGCATGATCAGTGCGCTATGTGACGGTTTCGGTGGGCAGTTGATGCTCGGGAACCCTTCGCTGACCATCGATTCCGTCCGTGCGGCGATCTGGGAACAGGCTAGCGGTGCGCTCGGGATCGCGGACGAGTTCCCTGAAGATCTACGGCGATGAACACTGGTATCCAACGCCGCAGGTTCCTCTCCGGCAGTGCGGCCGTCGCAGCGCTTCTTGGGTTGCCCGGCTGCGCTTACCTGACGCCCACACTGCAAGCGGCCCAGACCGAGCCCGTCAAGCCCGAGATCGACGGTGATCTCGTGTACTTCAATTGGGCGGATTACGTGCATCCCAGCGTGTTCCAGGGATTTGAGCGCGAATATAGCGTCAAGGTGATCCAGTCGAATTTCGACTCGATGGAAAGTATGCAAGCCAAGCTCGCCGCCGGAAATCGCTACGACATCATCTTTCCCTCGGCGCAATGGGTGCAGAAGATGGTTGCTGCCAATCAGCTACGCGTCATCGACCCGTCGACGCTGAAGAACGCCCCGCTGATCTTCGACCACTACGCCTACTTCAGGAACCCCTGGTACGACCAGCATTCCGCGCATTCCATCCCGTTCACGATGTACAAGACCGGAATCGCTTGGCGTAAAGACAAACTCGGCGAAAAGCTCACCGGCAGTTGGTCGGACCTATGGAACGAGACGTCGAAAGGGCACACGTTTGTCCTGGCTGACCGCAACGAAGTGCTCGGCATGGTTGCGCTGCTACTCGGGTACGACGTCAACACCGCCGACGACCGGGAGCTCGCGGCCTTGGTCAGGAAGTTCCGCAGCCTGCGCCCGTACCTGCGCGGCTTTTCCAGTGACGACTACAACAACTTGCTGTCCGGTGACGCCTGGATGCACCAGACCTGGAGTGGTGACATTGCCGCGTTGCTCCGGCAGGCGCAGGATCCGTCGATCTATGGATTCGAAGCGCCGATCCAAGGCGCACCGATCAATACCGATGCTTACGCGATCCCGGTCGGTGCGCGCCATCCAGGCACCGCGCTGCTCTTCATCGACTACATGCTGCGTCCGGAGAATGTCATGAAGAACATCAACCACATCGGTTATCCGATGCCAGTCCACGGGACTGAGAGCACATACGCCGATATCGTCGCGGATTTCCCGTCGTGCGCCGTCACCGTCGACGACCTGTCACGCAATCTGTATTACGCCAACAACAGTGTGGCCAAGACCCAGGCCCGTGACGCCGCCTACACGGAAATGACGGTCGGGGCATGACCACGACAACGCTGCAGACAGCAACCCCGACGTCGCGGCGCGTCCGCGGGGAACGCATGTGGACTTGGATGTTGGTGCCGGGCACCCTGTGGATGTCGGCATTCTTCGTCTTCGCGCTCTTGCTGCTCATTGCATTGAGTTTCGGAACCACCGATGCATTGGGCAACCCGCGCTTTGGCAGCACGCTCGACAACATCGCAAGCATCTTCACCCCGACCTATGTTCGGGTTATGCTGCGCAGCTTGGTGTATGCGGTGGCCGCTGCAGTGATCTGTCTGCTCATCGCCTACCCGGTTGCCTACGCGATCGCCCGGCACGGCGGGCGCTACAAGAACGCTCTGGTCGCACTGCTCGTAGTGCCGTTCTTTGCCAATTACCTAGTGCGGATGTATGGCTGGCAGACGCTGCTGTCCGACGAGGGCATCCTGATGAGCTGGCTGCGCCCGCTGGGCATCTCGGCGGATTTCCAGATCCTCAATACCGCTGCCGCTGTGATCGGTGGTCTGGTCTACGGCTATGTCGTCTTCATGATCCTGCCGATCTACGCCTCGTTGGAGCGCATGGACGGCTCACTCATCGATGCCGGGCGGGACCTCTACGGAACCTCGCTGCGTACCTTCTTGTCGGTGACCGTGCCCATGTCGAGGGCAGGCGCGTACGCGGGACTCGCACTCGTATTCCTACCTGCGATGGGCGATTTCATCAGTGCGCAGTTACTGGGCGGCCCCGACAACCTGATGATTGGCAACCTCATTCAAAACAAGTTCTTCGCCGGCCAGAACTGGCCGGGTGGTGCCGCACTGACCATGGCATTGATGATTTTGCTGCTGGTCTGCATGCTCGCCTACCTGCGACAGACCGCGCGCGATGCCAAGGCGGCACGCCGATGAGGCGATCACCGATTAATCGCAAGCCCCGCTTCGCCATTGGCGTCACGGTGCTGTTCTTCGTCCTGCTTTACCTGCCCATCATTTCGGTGGTTCTGTTCTCCTTCAACAGCAAGAAATCGCTCACCGTGTTCGACGGCTGGTCGCTTCGTTGGTATCGGGCGTTCTTCGACGACAACGAGCTGATTCAATCCCTGCACACGAGTGTGACTGTGGCGGTTATCGCGATGATCGGTTCGGTTGCGATCGGCGTCCCGCTGGCCTTCGGTCTGGTCCGTGCGCGCTCGAAGCTGGGCAACGCCGCTAACGCGATCATGCTGATTCCACTGATCACCCCGGAGATCGTCACCGGTGTCGCATCACTGATGCTGTTCAAAGGCGTTGGGCTGCAACCCTCATTGATAACCCTGATTCTCGCGGAGACGACGTTCTCGATCTCTTATGTGACGGTGATCCTGCGGGCAAGGGTCGCGGAGCTCAATCCCGAGATCGAGACTGCCGCGATGGACCTTGGCGCCACTCGCTTTCAGGCGCTTCGTCTGGTGACGCTACCGACGATGCTGCCGGCCATTATGTCGGCCGTCATCCTGATTTTCACGCTCGTCTTCGATGACTTCGTTCTCGCGTTCTTCGCCAGCGGTGTGGATCCTCAGCCGCTGTCAGTTCGCATCTACTCTGCGATCCGGTTTGGAATCCAGCCTTCGATAAACGCCGTCGGCACGCTGATGTTGGTTGCCTCATTGATGCTCATCGGGATCGCCTTACTGGTCCCGCGACTCTTCGGTAGGCGCGGCAACGGCCTCAACTTATTAGGAGGATGAGAATTGTCCACAACGATAGGTGACGTGAACCTGGTTCCAGCCGGCGAATCGGCGGGACCGCCCGCTGAGCCCGCCGTGGCTGCGGTCTCGCTCCGCAACATCTCGAAGTCGTACGGTGACAGCGCAGTGGTGCAGGACTTAAACCTTGACGTCGCGGCGGGTGAATTCTGTTCCCTGCTAGGACCTTCCGGCTGCGGGAAGACCACCACCCTGTGGATGCTGGGCGGCTTTGTCAATCCGACCTGCGGCCAGGTGTGGTTGCACGGCAATGAAGTCACGCATTTGCCGCCGAATCGCCGCGACATCAACACGGTTTTCCAGAGCTACGCACTCTTCGACCACCTCTCCGTGTGGGACAACGTCGCGTTCGGGTTGCGCCGCCGCAAGGTTGGCAAGTCCGAGATAACCCGGCGCGTCGGTGAGATGCTCGAAATGGTGCGACTGACCGGTCGGGACAAAGACAAACCGAGCGCGCTGTCCGGAGGCCAGCGCCAGCGTGTCGCGCTGGCCAGGGCGCTGGTCAACCGTCCATCTGTGCTGTTGCTCGACGAGCCACTTGCGGCGCTGGATCTCAAGCTGCGCAAGACGATGCAGGTGGAACTCAAGCGCATCCAACGTGAGGTCGGCATCACCTTCGTGTTCGTCACGCACGACCAGGAGGAGGCTCTGACCATGTCGGACCGCATCGCGGTGATGAGCGGCGGCATCATTCAACAATGTGGGACACCCGAGGGTATCTACGAGCGGCCCGCGAATCGATGTGTTGCAGAGTTCATCGGAACCGCCAATCTGATGACCGGAACATACCTGGGAACCGGTATCACACTGCCGGCGGGCGTGGTGCTACGCACGGGTCGGCTCGACGGTCGGGTCGCCGGCGACGAGGTCACGATCGCGGTGCGCCCCGAGAAGATTTGGATGTCCGAACTCAAACCCGACATGGTGCAGATCGATGCCATTCTCAAGGCGACTATTTACGGTGGAGCCACCACCACATACCTGTTCGAAATTGCACCGGGAGTTGAGCTTTCGGTGCTCGAACAGAACTTGGACTCGGCGCGCACCGAGGAACGTTGGGCCGATGGGGAGCGGGTCCGAATCGGTTGGCACGCCGAACACTGTCTCGTACTCTGAGGAGAATAAGGAACTAGAACAATGTCCTACGATGTAGCCGTTCTCGGTGCCGGTCTGTCCGGCCTGTCTGCTGCCCGAGACCTGATGAAGGCCGGGGCCGACGTTATTGTCCTCGAGGCTCGCGGCAGAGTGGGCGGACGCGTTGAGCAGATCACGCTCGACGATGGCCGCATTGTCCAGCTCGGTGGTGAGGTGGTTGGTACCGGGCACACCGCGTACCAGAAGCTGGTCGCTGAGCTCGGGCTCACCTTGATTCCGAGTTACGTTGCCGAGCCGGGTGAGCTCACTTACGTTTTGGATGACCAGACGTATATCGGCGACGAACCGACGTGGTTTTCCAACGACGACCAGCGCAGCATGCGAGAGGTGAAGCACGAGTTCGCGGCGCTCGCCGCGACCGTCGACCCGGATGACCCGTGGTCGCACCCGGACGCGGTGTCGCTGGACGCCATGCCCGTGATGAGCTGGCTGCGCTGCATTGGTGCAACTCCGAACGTGCGGCGTGCGCTCGAGGCGGGCCAATTGGGTCTGAGTTCGGGTTCCTTCGAACGGACTTCACTGCTGGCATTGCTGCGCAAGGCAGCCAGCATGCCGAGTAAGGAGCTGTACGCGTACGACGAATGGGAGAACCTTCGGGTGGCCGAGGGGTCGGCCACGGTGGCACTGCGGATGGCTGCCGAGTTGGGTGACCGCATTCGGTTGAGTTCCCCGGTTCGCTCGATCAAGGTGGCATCGGGAAGCAGTGCTGTACAACTGGTTTCGGGCGAGTTGGTGGAGGCGAACGCCGTGGTGAGCTCGCTTCCCGCCGGCCCGTTCCGGGACATCGCCGTCGAGGGTGTGTCCGACGCCCGCCTGGAGTCGCTGCGCCGGCAGCGTCACGCTCTGGCCGCGAAGTTCGTCGCCGCATACGAGCGGCCGTTCTGGCGCGATCGGGGGCAGAACGGCTTGACCGAATCCGAAGGCATCCTTGGGTCTTCGTGGCCGCAGACCGAAGGGGTGCTTTCCTGCCTTGTTCCGCCGGAGCGCATCGCCGCCTACTTGTCCACCTCGATGGAGCACCGCCAAGAGGAGGCGCTTGCCGAGCTGGCAAACTGGTTCGGAGCGCCGGCGTTGACCCCGGTCGCGACTTTCGAGCGGTTGTGGGGGACAGATCCCTGGACTCAGGGATACGTTACGCAGTGGCGTCCGGGCGATGTCCACCGAGTTGGTCGGTTGCACGGCACCCACGAGCCACCCTTCTACGTGTGCGGCTCCGACCAGTGGGTGGCGGGTTACATGGAGGGCGCGGTTCGCACCGGTCGCGCCGCTGCTGCCGAAGCGCTGGTGCGCGGATGAGCACGATCGAGGTTCTCGACCCGGCGACCGCGCAACAGATCTCGTCCATCGAGGACATGGACGAGGTCGCCGTTGACGCCGTAGTCGCCACGGCGCGCGGGGCTTTCGACGCGGGCAAGTGGTGGCCTGGCACTCCCGACGACGAGCGCGGGCGAGTGTTGGCGCGTGCCGCGGAGTTGGTGCGCGCCATGGCCGACGAGTTGGCCCGGCTCGAGTCGCTGGATGTCGGCAAGCCGCTGGCCGAAGCGCAGTGGGACGTGGCGGAAGCCGCCCGGATCTTCGAGTACTACGCCGGCTGGCCAACGAAATTGGCAGGAGAGAGCTTTCCCGTCTCGTCCGAGGCGCTGAGCATCGTCGTCCACGAACCCGTCGGGGTCGTTGCCGCGATCACCCCATGGAACTACCCCTTGATGCTGGCCGCCCAAAAGGTCGCGCCGGCATTGGCTGCCGGTTGCAGCGTGATCCTGAAACCGGCTCAGCAGACACCCCTTACCTCGCTGCGGTTACCGGAACTCTTCGCTCAAGCGGGATTGTCCGACGGGGTGTTTCAGGTGGCGACGGGCGGCGCCCGAACGGGCGCCGCCCTGGTCGCCCATCCCGGGGTGGACAAGGTGTCGTTCACCGGATCGTCCGCGGTGGGCCGGCTGGTACTGCGTTCGGCGGCGGATTCGATCAAGCGGGTCGGGGTGGAGCTGGGTGGCAAATCGCCGAACATCGTCTTCGGCGACGCCGACCTTGCGGCGGCCATCGCCGGTACCGCGGCGGGGTGTTCGCAAATCAGGGCCAGATCTGCTCCTCGGGTTCGCGCGTCTACATCCACGCGGATGTGTATGACGAAGTGCTGGAAGGCATCTGCGCGATCGCGGCCGACCTCAAACTGGGCGCCGGACTGGATCCCGACACGACGATGGGCCCGTTGGTAAGCCAGGTTCAGCAGGAGCGTGTCACGGAGTACATCCGCATCGGCGCCAAGGAAGGCAATGTCGCGGTGAGCGGCCGTTTGCCGACCGACCCTGGCCTCGAGAACGGCTTTTTCGTGCCGCCCACGGTGCTGGAAGTGGCGCATACGGCGGTCGTCGCGCGCGAAGAGATCTTCGGTCCGGTGATGGCGGTGGTGCGATTCACCGACACCGACGAGGTGCTCCGGATGGCCAACGACAGTCCGTACGGTCTCGCCGCGACGCTGTGGACGTCCGACCTCAGCCGCGCCCTGAGCGCCGCCCGCGCGATTCGGGCGGGCGTGGTGTGGGTGAACGAGTCGCAGACGGCGCCGCTACAGGCGCCCTGGGGCGGGTTCAAACAGTCTGGTATCGGACGCGAATTGGGTGCGCACGGGCTGGAAGAATACCTCGAGCCCAAGCACATCTACATCAACCACGGGTGACGCTAAGGCTTTTCGTTATCCGCGCAGTACCGAGATGAACACGCGTGCCGCTGCTACGGCCCGCTGCGGATCACCCGCGATGACTGCGTCGACCAACTCAGTATGTTGAGCCTCGTATGAGTCCCGGATACCGACCGGGCGGACCTCGACCGATCGGTTCAGCGTTGGCACCAGCAGATCGTAGAACTGCAGATAGACCTCGTTGTGGCTGGCCGCGACGATCGCCCGGTGCAGCGCCACGTCGGCCGAAACCATTTCCGTACGTTGGGATTCGGTGTCGGGATCTCGACTCCACAGTTCATTTCGCCGCACCAGCATTGCCTGCAAAGTCGAAATGTCAGTTGCGTCGCGCCGCTGTGCTGCCAGCGATGTGGCGGTAACTTCCAACGCCTCGCGTAACTCCAACACATCGCGTTCGCGTGCTGCGGCAAAGTATTCGGCGAGCGCGCCGCAGTGCTCGTCGTTGCTGACGACGTATGTGCCCGACCCTTGTCGTCGTTCGAGCATTCCCGCGTGTACGAGCGCCTGCACCGCCTCCCGCACGGTGTGACGCGACGCCCCGGTCATTTCGCACAGCTCCGGTTCGGTCGCGATGCGCTCGCCGACCTGCCACCGCCCAGACCTGATTTCGTCGCGCAGCTGATCGCTGACCTGCGCGACGAGTGTCTGGCGCCGAACTGGTTGCACGATCCGATGGTAGCCCGGTTTGACGAATTCATAGAATCATCCGATGATTTGATGAATATCCCCTACGAGAACGAGACAATGGCTGCGATTGCGAATGCCCAGGTTGAGCCCCCTGTCGCCCAGCGACGCCTGGTTGCCGGGCGAATTACCGTCCTGCTGGCGATCGTCCTGTTCTCGCTGGCGCTGCGTGCCGCGGTCACCTCACTGACACCCTTGTTGTCGCGAGTGTCAGGTGACATGGGCTTCGGCAGCACGATCGCCGGCCTCTTCGGGATGCTTCCCACCGCGATGTTCGCCCTGGCCGGATTCGTTGGCCCTGCGCTGGGCCGCAAGATCGGGCTCGAACGATTGGCTTTGTGCGCGGCTGTCGCGACAGCCGCTGGCCTTGCGGGCCGTTCGGTGGTGCCGAGCGTGGCGGGGCTGCTGGGGCTGATGACGGTCGCGCTGGCAGGCATGGGGATCGGCAATATCGTGATCCCACCGTTGATCAAGCGCTACTTCGCCGATCGGGTCGCGTCGATGAGCGCCGTCTACACGGCCTGTATCCAGTTGGGCACCATCATTCCTGCTGCCCTGGCGGTGCCCATCGCCGACGCGCAGGGCTGGCGAGTGTCGCTCGGGGTGTGGGCGCTGATCCCGGTAGCCGCGCTGCTGCCGTGCATCATGATCACCCTGCGGCCGCACGAGGCTGCTACCGCGGATCGCCGCGCTGGCGCACCGCAGGCAATCGGAGCTGTGTGGCGATCACCTGTCGCGTGGGGCTTGACCGTGATGTTCTCGATGACCTCATTGAATACCTACGCGTTGCTGACCTGGATCCCGCAGGTCCTCACCTCGGCCGGTGGCAGCGAGGCGTTCGGCGGTGCCATGGTTGCGGCCTTCTCGATCAGCGGGCTTGTCGCGGCGTTTGTCACGCCGGCCTTGTTCGCCAGGTTCGCGAACCCCTTCCCTGTCGTGATCGGTTGCGCGGTCTGTTATTTGATCGGTTTCGCCGGATTGCTCTGGCTTCCGCTGACGGCAACTGTCGTTTGGGTGCTCATCGTTGGACTCGGTCCCAGCACGTTCCCGGGGGCGATTACGTTGATCAATCTCCGCTGCCGCACCGGGGCGGGCGCGACGGCGCTATCGGGCTTCGTGCAGGGTGTCGGCTACTTGGTCGCTTGCGCCGGACCGCTGGTTTTCGGTGTTCTGCATCAGATCAGCGGCCAATGGGCGTTGTCGTTCGGCTTCCTAGTGGTCACCGTCGTGGCGTTGATCGTTGGCGGATACCAGGCCTGCCAGCCCCGGTATCTCGAAGACACCACGGGCTAGAACGGCTGCTGCACCCGAACGGTTCTGATCACCGGGATCGCAAAGGCGGCGCTTTTCCGCAGGTGGCGCAATAGCCACCCCGGCCCGGGTTTGCGCTGGTCGCCGCTGAAGTTCATCCGGCGCAATACCTCAACCTGCCATCGCGGTTGCTGATTGGCCACCCGAAATATGCCCCTGAGCTGCGTTAGCGTGGCGGCGTGGCTGAGCCGATACCCATTCGCGGACCCCGGGCCGACCGTGCTCGCCGGGTGGCCGACGTGCTGCGCCAGCAGATCCACGCGGCGGCCTATCCCGACGGCCTGCCGGCCGAAAGCGTATTGGCGGCCGAGTTCGCGGCGTCGCGCAACACTATTCGCGAGGCCCTGGGCATCCTCAAGTATGAGGGTCTGATCGACCGCGGACCCAAGGTCGGCACCCATGTCGCGCAGCGCAAGTACGACCACCGGATCGACTCCCTGCTGGGATTGAAAGAGACCTTCAAACACATCGGCGAAGTGCGCAACGAGGTGCGCGCCGCCATGCTCGTGGTCGCTCCACCCGCGGTGGCCGGCCGGCTGGCGCTGGAGCCCGGGGACCAGGCGGTGTTCATCGAGCGGTTGCGCTACCTCGGTGACTTGCCGCTCAGCCTCGACCTGACCTATCTCGCTCCCGATATCGGAACCCAGATTCTGGATCACCCTCTGGAAAACAACGACCTCTTCGCGCTCATCGAGCAGGTGAGCGGACACCGGCTGGGCTCGGCGTCGCTGGCGCTCGAGGCCATCCCGGCCGACGCGCATTCGGCGGCCACCCTGCAGGTGCCCGACGGCGCGGCGCTGCTCATGCTCGAGCGCGTCACCAGCCTCGACGACGGCAGACCCGTGGACTTGGAGTACATCCGGATGCGGGGGGATCGAATCACCATGCGCGGCAATCTAATAAGGAGCAAGCCATGACGCTGGTTGACAACAACCGAATCGACGTCCCGGTCACCATCGACGAGTCGCTGTGTATTGACGGCTGTACGCTCTGCGTCGAGATCTGTCCGCTGGACGCGCTGGCCATCAACCCCGACACCGGCAAGGCGTTCATGCACGTCGACGAATGCTGGTACTGCGGCCCCTGCGCCGCGCGCTGCCCGACCGGTGCTGTGACGGTCAATATGCCGTATCTACTTCGCTGAAATACCCTACAGCCCAGGATCTTTTATGAAACGACACGCCACTGTGCTGGTGTCGGTCGCCGCCGCGATCATCGCGGCCCTGTCCGGTTGCTCGCTGGAATCACTCTCGGCGTCCTCCGGTGTGGTCAACGTCGTCATCGGCTATCAGTCCAAGACCATCAACACCGTGACCGCGGGGACCCTACTGCGCGCGCAGGGCTATCTCGAGCACCGGCTCGCCGACATCACTACCCGTACCGGCACCAAATACGCGGTCCGGTGGCAGGATTACGACACCGGTGCCCCGATCACCGCACAGATGCTGGCCGAGAAGATCGACATCGGCTCGATGGGGGATTACCCCATGCTGATCAACGGTTCCAAGACGCAGGCCAACCCGCTGGCGAAAACTGAGATCGTCTCGATCACCGGCTACAACCCCAAGGGCGCCCTGAACATGGTGGTGGTGGCGCCCGGTTCGTCGGCCACCACATTGAACGACCTGGCCGGCTCGAAGGTCTCGGCGAGCGCGGGCTCGGCGGGTCATGGCACGTTGATGCGGGCGCTGGACCGGGCCGCGATCTCAGGCGTGGAGGTACTCAACCAGCAGCCACAGGTAGGTGCCTCGGCTCTGGAGTCCGGTCAGGTACAAGGCCTTTCGCAGTTCGTCGCGTGGCCCGGGCTGCTGGTTTTCGACGGCAAGGCCAAACTGCTGTACGACGGCGCCGAACTGAACCTGCCGACCCTGCACGGTGTGGTGGTGCGTCGCTCGTATGCGAGCGCTCACCCGGAGGTGCTAGGGGCGTTCCTGCAGGCGCAACTTGATGCCACCGACTTCCTCAATCAGAAGCCATTGGAGGCGGCACGCATCGTCGCCCAGGGCAGCGGGCTGCCGCAGGAAGTGGTCTACCTCTACAACGGTCCCGGCGGCACCTCGTTCGATACCACGCTCAAGCCATCGCTGATCGAGGCGCTGAAAAACGATGTCCCGTACCTGAAGTCGATCGGTGACTTCGCCGACCTCGATGTGGCCGGCTTCGTCCAGGATGCGCCGCTGCGCGCCGTGTTCGGTGCTCGCGGCCGCAACTACGACGCCACCCTGGCCGCTTCCGCCAACCCGTCGGTGCTTAGCGGGGATCCCGCCCTGGCAAGCGAACTGTGGCTGGACGGCTCCGATTCGACCCAGACGATGGCCAACCCGAACGGCCTGCTGCGGGCGGTCCGGGTCGCGACCGCCCGCGGTGCCAAAGTGCGCGCCGCCTATGTTCCCGACGCTGAGCTGGGCACCCGGTGGTTCGCCGACAAGGCGGTCTGGGTGCAAGACGGTCAGAACTACCTCCCGTTCGGAACTCCGGCCGGCGCGCATCGCTATCTCGCCGCTCACCCTGGCGGCGCCATCGTGAATTACGAACAGGCCCTTGGAGGATCGGTATGACCGCTTTCTTGACCGGCGACCCGGCAGCGCCGGTCACCGGCCACGTCGTCGACGTGGTCGCAGCGACCGGCGCCCCGCGGCGTGCCGCCTCGCCATGGTTTCCGCGGCTGCTGCGGCTGGCCTCGGTTGCCGCCGCCATCGGGCTGTGGCAGGTGCTGACCGCGGACAAGGTGCGGCTGCTGCTGCGATTCGACACGTTGCCGACCGTCACCGAGATCGTGCACGCGCTGCAGCGCCGGCTCGGCACCTATGAGTACTGGCTTGACCTGGCGCAGTCGTTGATCCGTATTCTCACCGGTTTCGGACTGGCCGCCGTGATCGGCGTCGCGACGGGCGTGTTGCTGGGCCGCTCCCGTTTGTTCGCCAACACCTTTGGCCCGTTGGCAGAGTTGGCCAGGCCCATCCCGGCGATCGCGATCGTGCCGGTGGCGATTCTGCTGTTCCCCACCGACGAGTCGGGCATCGTGTTCATCACGTTTCTGGCGGCCTACTTCCCGATCATGGTCAGCACCCGGCATGCGGTTCGGGCGCTGCCCACCCTGTGGGAAGACTCGGTGCGCACCCTCGGCGGCAACCGGTGGGACGTCCTGAAACAGGTGGTGCTGCCTGGCATCCTGCCGGGAGTGTTCGGCGGCCTATCCGTCGGCATGGGGGTGGCGTGGATCTGCGTGATCTCCGCGGAGATGATCTCGGGCCGCCTCGGGATCGGCTACCGCACCTGGCAGGACTACACCGTGCTGGCTTACCCCCAGGTGTTCGTCGGCATCATCACCATCGGCGTGCTGGGATTCGCGACAGCGGCGGCCGTCGAAGTCGTGGGCCGTCGGGTGACCAGCTGGCTGCCGCGCGCCAAGGAGGAGCAGCGATGACTACAACAAGTAACGCGATGAGTCTCGAAGTGGACCGAGTTCGCCTGTCCTACACCGATGATCCGGTGATCGACGGGCTGAGCATAGCCGTACGTCCGGGGGAGATCCTGGTGCTCACCGGTCCTTCGGGTTGCGGCAAGTCGACTGTGCTGCGCGCCCTGGCGGGACTGCTACGACCCGACCACGGCCGGATTCTGGCCGACGGCGCCGATGTGACCACCACCTCCGGCGACCGGGGGATGGTGTTCCAGGACAACGCATTGCTGCCATGGCGCACGGTGCGATCCAACATCGAATTGGCGCTGCGGCTGCGGGGCGTGCCCCGTGCCCGACGCCGAGCGGAGGCCAACCGCTGGATAGCCGAGCTCGGTCTCACCGGCTTCGGCGACTACCTGCCCAAGAGCCTCTCCGGTGGCATGCGCCAGCGTGTCCAGCTGGCCCGCGGACTGGCCGGGACGCCGCGTGCGGTGATGATGGACGAGCCGTTCGGTGCCTTGGACACTCAAACCCGTACGGCCATGCAGCGGTTGCTGATCGAAACCTGGAGTGCTCATCCGACGACGATCGTCTTCGTCACGCACGACGTCGACGAGGCGCTGCTGCTGGGTGACCGCATCGCGGTGCTGGGCAAGGTCGGACAGCCGTTACGTGCTCTGGTCGACGTGCCGGAGCCGCGCGTCGACCAGCAGCGCAGCGCCGTTCGCGCCGAAGTCATTGCCGCACTAGACCATTCGGCGGTAGCCGCATGATGCAGATACCGGATGCTGCCACACCGGTACGCCTGGACTGTGACGTGCTGGTCGTCGGCGGCGGCACCGCGGGAACCATGGCGGCGCTGTCGGCCGCCGAGAACGGCGCTCAGGTGCTGCTGCTGGAGAAAGCCCATGTGCGGCATTCCGGTGCGCTGGCGATGGGCATGGACGGGGTCAACAACGCCGTCATCCCGGGCAAGGCCGAGCCGGAGGACTACGTCGCGGAGATCACCCGTGCCAACGACGGAATCGTCAATCAACGCACCATCTACCAGACCGCCAGCCGCGGGTTCGCCATGGTGCAGCGGCTGGAGCGCTACGGGGTGAAGTTCGAAAAAGACGAGCACGGCGAGTACGCGGTGCGCCGGGTGCACCGCTCGGGTTCTTACGTGCTGCCCATGCCGGAGGGCAAGGACGTCAAGAAGGCGCTGTACCGGGTGCTGCGGCAGCGGTCGATGCGAGAGAAGATCCAGATCGAGAACCGCCTGATGCCGGTGCGGGTGCTGGTCGACGATAGTTCCGGGGAGCCGCGTGCCGTCGGCGCCGCGGCGTTGAACACGCGCACCGGCGAATTCGTCGCCATCGGCGCCAAGGCGGTCATCCTGTCGACGGGGGCCTGCGGTCGGCTCGGGCTGCCCGCATCGGGCTACCTGTACGGCACCTACGAGAATCCGACCAACGCCGGGGACGGGTACGCGATGGCTTACCACGCGGGTGCCGAGTTGTCCGGGATCGAGTGCTTCCAGGTCAATCCGCTGATCAAGGACTACAATGGCCCGGCCTGTGCTTACGTGGCGAACCCATTCGGCGGCTACCAGGTCAATTCGGACGGCGAGCGGTTCGTCGACTCCGACTATTGGTCGGGCCAGATGATGGCGGAGGTCAAAAGTGAAATCGACTCCGCGCGCGGGCCGATTTATCTGAAGGTCTCGCACCTAGCCGACGAGACGCTCACGGCGCTGGAAAACATCTTGCACACCACCGAACGTCCCACCCGGGGCACATTCCACGCCAACCGTGGCCATGACTACCGGACGCACGACATCGAGATGCACATCTCCGAAATCGGCTTGTGCAGTGGTCATTCCGCTTCCGGTGTCTGGGTCGACGAGCATGCGCGAACCACGGTCCCCGGGTTGTATGCCGCGGGCGATCTGGCGTGTGTCCCGCACAACTACATGATCGGGGCCTTCGTATTCGGCGATCTGGCCGGCAGTCACGCCGCCTCGGTGCGCACAGAAGTGACTGCGCCGCAGCGACTTCCGGACGATCAACTGCGTGAGGCGCACGAGTTGATCTATCGGCCGCTGCAGCATCCGGATGGGCCGCCGCAGCCACAGGTCGAGTACAAGCTGCGGCGGTTCGTGAACGACTATGTGGCGCCACCGAAGACGGCGGCCAAGCTGTCGATCGCAGTGCGCACTTTCGATCGGATGAAAGACGAGATCACCGAGATGGGTGCCCGCACCCCGCACGAGCTGATGCGGGCCGTCGAGGTGTCGTTCATCCGGGACTGCGCCGAGATGGCCGCGCGATCCTCGCTCACCCGCACCGAGTCCCGTTGGGGTCTCTACCACGAACGCGCCGACATGCCGGTCCGCGATGACAGCGAGTGGGGTTATCACCTCAACCTGCGTAAGGGATCCGGCGGCCAGATGGTCTTCCTCAAGCGCCCGGTGGCCCCGTACCTGGTATCGGTCCCGGAGCTGGATGGCCTGCCGCCGACCGACCAGACGGTGCACGAGGTAGAGCAGCCACCACTGGTCGGCGGCAAAGCCCCGGCCACTGCCGGTTCCCGAATCACTGTGGCCCCAAACACGTTCGAGCCGCCGTCACCGCGTATTGCCGAGGTGCTCGCGCTCGAAGAGCCCACGATCGCCGAGCTGCAGCCGTATTTGGCCGACGCCGATCCAGGGGTGCGGCGTACCGCCGTGGCAACACTGACCGAGCACATTCCCGACGGGTATGCGCCTGCCCTGTTCGCAGCGCTCGACGATGCCGACGCCGGGGTGCGCCGGACCAGCGCCGAGGGGATCCGCGAGCTGGTCGAAGTGCTGCCCGACCCGGCCGGCGCCGAGCCGTATCTGCTGTCGGCCGACACGGTCGTGCGGGCCGCCACGGTCTACCTGCTGGCCGCCCGCCGGGCCGGTGCGGCCGGCCAATACCGCCGCGCCCTAGACGATCCCGACCACCGGGTGCGTATCGAGGCGGTGCGGGCGCTGGTGTCGGTCGACGATGTAGCCGGGGTCGAGCTGGCCACCCGCGACGAAAGCCGGGAGGTCCGCATCACGGCGGCCGCCGGTTTGGCAACCCTGCGTTCCGGCGTGGCGGCCGTCAGCGCGCTGATCGCCGACCCCGATCCGTTGGTGCGCGCGGCCGCGCTCGCTGCGCTCGGTGAATTAGGCTGCGGCCAAGACGATTTCGCTGTCGTCGAACGCGCGTTGCTAGCGCCGGCGTGGCAGATACGCGTGGGTGCGGCTCGCGCGTTGGCCGGCGCCACGACCGAATTCGCGGTGCCACGGCTGACCGGCGCGCTGTCCGACCCGCACCTCGACGTGCGCAAGGCGGCGGTGCTCAGCCTGACCCGCTGGGCCGCCGACGCCGCGGCTCGTGATGCGCTCGGCATCGCGCTCAAGGACAGCGACGCCGACGTGCGGGCCTACGCGCGCCGGGCCTTGGAAGTCCAAAACGCGTAGTCAGGCGGGTCGACGCTTAGCCGCTGGAGAGTCGAGTGCCCATCCTGGGCATCGCGTGTGCGCACCGGGCGCAGATCTCGGCGACTTCTCATCGCGGCCGCACACTCAACGCCGGGTGGTGGCGTAGAGCAGGCTGTCCCGCAGTTCGGGTCCCATCGTGGGGTAGACGGCGTGCCGTGCCAGTCGTCCTTCCAGCACGAACCCGGCCCGTTCCAGCAGACGTGCCGATCGCACGTTGTCGACGCTGCAGGTGGCCCAGACACGATTCACCTTCCGGTCGGCCTCCAGCGCGGTCAGTAGCAAGTCCAGCACCTCGGACATCAAACCTTTGCCCCACCACTTCCGGCCGAGGCAGTAGCCGATTTCGACCGATTCGGGCGACGAGCGCCGGCAGCTGGTCAGCCCGATGACGTCGCCGCTGTGCCGCAGTTCGATGGCCCAGGTTCGCTCCTGGCCGGTGGCGTTGAGTTTCTCGGCGATCACCCGTCGCGTAGTCGCCACGTCGGGATGCGGCGCCCACAGCAGATACTTCGTGACCGCGCGATCACGGGCTACCCGCTGGAACAGCGCACCGGCGTCGTCGAGCGTGGGCAGCCGCAGCAGCAGCCGCGGCCCGATGATGCGGTCGGGTGGGTAGTCGACCACGGCGCTAGATGTCGAGCGCCTGATAGGTACGCCGGACGAACTTCGGTTGCGCCGTGCGTAGTTTGGCCAGCGACGTGTTGCCCGCGACGGCAGTGGCCGCGTCCACGGTCAGGTCGGGCATGTTCTGAATCAGATACAGCAGGATCAGATTCGCGGTCGGGTCCGCCTGCCACCACGTCCCGTACGCGCCGGGCCAGCTGAACGTTCCCACTCCGCCCGGCCCGAACAATGGCGTGGACTTCGCCTGATCGGTCACCACCGACAAGTTCAACCCGAAGCCGCGTCCCATCCAGTACGGCGCCCCCAGGAAGTCATGGCGTTTCTGTTCGTCGGTGAGCCGGTCGGTCCGCATCAGGCATACCGACTCGGGCGACAACACCCGCACGCCGTCGACTGTCCCGTCGCCGAGCAGCATCCGGATGAACCGCAGGTAATCCTGCGCGGTCGACCACAACCCGCCGCCGGCATTGCAGAACGACGGCGGCGTGATGTGCGGCGGCCCCATCACGTCGTGCCGTAGCTGATGATTGTCGTCGAGCGAATACATGGTCGCGGCCCGTCGCCGGGCTTCGGGTGAGACGAAGAATCCCGTGTCGGGCATGCCTGCCGGAGCCAGCACCCGCTCATCGAGAACCTGGTGGAACGGTTTGCCGTCGACACGAGAAGCGATGACGCCCAACAGATCTATGGAATGGCTGTAGGTAACTCGCTCACCGGGCTGGTGCACCAGCGGTAGCTTGGCAAGCTCGGTCAGCCAGACATCCGGGCCCTGGTTGAACGGCAGCCGCATATAAGCCCGAGAGATCGGCCCGGACACCGAAAACCCGTAGGCCAGGCCGCTGGTATGGGTCAGTAGATCCTCGATCAGGATCGCCCTGTTCACCGGGTGGGTGCGGTCCAGCAGGCCCCGCGGGTCGTCGAGCACCCGCAGGCCGGCCAACTCCGGGACCCAGCGCGTGATCGGGTCTTTCAGCGTCAGCTTGCCCTCGTCGACCATGCTCATGATCGCCGCCACGGTGACCGGCTTGGTCATCGACGCGATGCGAAATAGCGTGTCTCGTTGCATCGGCAGGCCCGCGTCGACATCGCGGTGCCCGATCTCGTTGACCTGCAGGACTTCTCCGTGTTGCCATGCCAGCGTCACTGCACCCGCGAGCAGGCCGGCGTCGCAGACCTCGCGGATGGAGGCTTGGTTGCCATCGAGATTCACCAGGTCAGGTTAGCCCGAAGCCAGCCAGCGCCGTTGCGCGCGTAGGTACAACAGCGTCTATTGCCGCTTCACATCTTGTGGCTGACAAAGGAACGGAGGTGACGGCGAGTCTGGTGATTGGATGTCCCGGCGTTGCCGTCGGTGTGTCTGCCCCGCAGGTAGTCGCCCTGCCACTGCACTTGTTCTCCCGCGGCCATCCTGGTTGTCTGCTCGGCTTGCTTTGCCGCGCTGCGGGAGCCAAGAAAGAACTCATACTGGCGCCGTAGCTCTTCGTCAGACTCGATAGGCCTGAGTTCTGGGGCGAACTGTTCGAGCTCGGCTCGGCGCTGCGGGACAATCACGCAGATCGGTTCGCCGACCTCGAATCGCACCGGCATCATTTTGCGGGTGAATTTCCAGTTCATGCTGAAACTTGCGCTGGTCCAGTCGGTTTCAACTATCCCTTCTAACGCGCATACGGCGTCCTTCGGATAGTTTGCTGGCCCGCGGACCAACAGGTTATAGCCCGGCGGTGTGCGGAACAGAATCGGCAGATGCCAGGTCAAGATGCCGTTTCCGAAATGGCTGGCGGGCAGCAGCTGGCCGGTGTCGCGCTGATGGGGTGCGATCACCACGTCTGCGCCGTTCTCCTGACCCATCCAGGTGGCGGTGAACGCGCACGGATTGCGCAGCTCCCAGCCGCTCTGGTTGGCGATGAGCATCGGCAGACATCGATTGGGCCAGCCCGTCTGCCGCTGCGCCATCTCCCGCATCCAAGCCCGGCCGGTCGATGCCGGCGCAATCTGCGGCACATTATCGCGCGTGATGAACCCGATTAGCGGGTAGGCCGGCTGGCGGGGCGTATCGCTCACACCGGCCAGGTTAGTTGTGGAAACTAAGAACCCGCCAGTGCAGGACATTAGACCTGCTCACGGTGTGACAACGACCGGCGTCAGCTGTTGTTGAGGCATCGGCGTTGCGCCGGTCCGGCCAAACGTCCTCTTTGCCATGGCCATCAGGGGACGTCGGGTCGCCCGCAGGTAAGCGCCTATCGCGACTTATCGTGTTCTGACTGAGCAAAGGGGCGGAGCTTACGGCGAGTCTGGTGATCCGGTGCCCCGGCCTCGCCGTCCCGGTGTTTGCCGCGGGTGTAGTCGCCTTGCCACTGGACTCGGTCTCCCGCGGCGACCCTGGCCAGCTGCTCGGCGTGCTGTGCCGTGTCACGTTCGGTGAGAAACAACCGATGCTTGCGCTGCAGGTCTTCGTCGGACTCGATGCGCCTGAGTTCCGGGGCGAACTCTTCCAGCTCGGCTCGGCGCTGCGGGACGATCATGCAGATCGGCTCGCCGACCTCGAATCGCACCGGCAGCATTTTGCGGGTGAGTTTCCAGCTCATGCTGAAACTCGCACTTGCCCAGTCGGTTTCGACTATGCCCTCTAACGGGCACACGCCGTCCTTGGGATAGTTCGCCGGTCCGCGGGCCAACAGGTTGTACCCCGCCGGAGTGCGGAACAATATCGGCAGACGCCAGGTCAGGATGCCGTTGCCGAAATGGCTAAGGGGCAGTAATTGATTAGCTCCGTACTCGTCGGGTTCGATCAGCACATCCATACCGTCGTTTTGAGCAATCCAGGTGGCGGTGAACGCGTACGGATTACGCAGCTCCCAGCCGCTCTGATTGGCGATGAGCATCGGTAAACACCGACTGGGCCAACCTTTGTCCGCTTCCGACTGTTTTGACATCCACTCCCGGCTAACCGGTGCCGGGGTGATCCGCGGCGCATTATCGCCGGTGATGAACCCGATAAGTGGACGGGACGGGTGAGCGTCAGTCACGCGAGTCAGATTAGCTGGGAACTCGTGGCCATGCCCGCGGTGAGTTAGCGCCGCCCGGCGCGCACGTACCAGAAGGCCATTTCGATTTCGCTGCCGTCGACCTCGCGTCGGACCGTGACGGGTTCCAGCGCGTCGATATCCCACCCGGCGCCGCCGAGGACGTCGCTCTGTGTCTGCTCCGACACCGCGGGCCGTGGCCGCTGTGGATCGGGTGGGTTGGCGTCGGAGAAGCAACTGATCAACAGCGTGGCGCCGGGCTTGGTAGCGCGATGCGCGGCGGCCGCGTAGCTGCGCTTGCCGTCGTCGTCGAGGCAGTGGAACATCCCGCTGTCCACGATGGTGTCGAACACGTCGGTGTAGCCCTCGAGCGTGGTGGAGTCGGTTACCGCGAACGTGATGTCGACTCCGGCGTCCTCGGCCCGCCGCTTGGCGGTGATCAGCGCGGTCGGGGAGATGTCCAACCCGGTCACGGTGTAGCCGTTCTTGGCCAAATACACCGCGTTGTCGCCGAGGCCGCAGCCGATGTCCAGGACATTGCCGTGCACCCGGCCGCCTGTGTGCCAGCTGATGACGTTCTCCTTGGGCGCCTTGGTATCCCATGGCGGTGTGGTCATCGGCGGGATGCCCTGGCCGGGGCTCTCGCCGCGGTACAAAGCGTCGAAGTCCATGCGCTGCAATCCGGACGGAAAGCCGGAGGGGTTGGTGTCAGTCATTTCCGCCAGCGTAGACGCCGAAGCGGCATTCGTGGCGGGTGTGGTGCCGGCGTCCGCGGCGGCCGCGGAAATAGGCCCAGGCGCGTCCGCCATCGTCGTGCGAGCCGCGGAATGCTACGCTGCCCGACAGTCGACATCCTTTAACGATCCGTCCCGAGAGGCGGAGAAGGAGGTCAAGGTTTCGCATGAGTGCCGCGGGTGATTCCGCAACCGGCCGCGAATTGATGTCGGCGGCCGACGTCGGCCGAACGATTTCGCGTATCGCGCACCAGATCATCGAAAAGACCGCGCTCGATAGTCCCGACGCGCCACGCGTGGTGCTGTTGGGAATCCCGACCCGCGGGGTGACTCTGGCCGCACGCCTGGCTGCCAATATCGGTGAATTCTGCGGTGTCGATGTCGGCCATGGTGCCCTCGACATCACTTTGTACCGTGACGATTTGATGACCAAGCCGCCCCGGCCGCTGGAGGTCACTTCGATTCCGGCCGGTGGCATCGACGACGCGCTGGTGATTCTCGTCGACGACGTGCTGTATTCCGGTCGCTCGGTGCGCTCCGCCCTGGACGCGCTGCGCGACGTGGGCAGGCCGCGAGCCGTGCAGCTGGCGGTGCTGGTCGACCGCGGCCACCGCGAGCTGCCGGTGCGCGCCGACTACGTGGGTAAGAATGTGCCCACCTCGCGCACCGAGAGCGTGCATGTGCAGCTGCACGAGCACGACGATCACGACGGCGTCGTCATCGGGAGGGACTCCGAATGAAGAGAGCCTCATGACCAGACACCTGCTGACCGCCGGGGACCTGACTCGTGACGACGCCACCGCCATCCTCGACGACGCCGACCGTTTCGCGCAGGCTCTGGTCGGGCGCGAGGTCAAGAAACTCCCCACCCTGCGCGGGCGCACCGTGGTCACGATGTTCTACGAGAACTCGACGCGCACCCGGGTGTCGTTCGAAGTGGCCGGGAAGTGGATGAGCGCCGACGTGATCAACGTCAGCTCGTCCGGATCATCGGTGAGCAAGGGGGAGTCGTTGCGCGACACCGCGCTGACGCTGCACGCGGCCGGCGCTGACGCGCTGATCATCCGGCACCCGGCCTCGGGTGCCGCACATCTGCTGGCCGACTGGACCGCTCCGGCCGACGGTGCAGAAGGCGGCCCCTCGGTAATCAATGCCGGCGACGGCACCCATGAACACCCGACGCAGGCGTTGCTGGACGCGCTGACCATCCGCCAGCGCCTCGGCGGCATCGAGGGCCGGCGCATCGTGATCGTCGGAGACATCCTGCACAGCCGGGTCGCGCGCTCCAACGTGATGCTGCTGGCAACGTTGGGTGCCGAGGTGGTACTGGTGGCGCCGCCCACGCTGTTGCCGGTCGGGGTCGACGGCTGGCCGGCCACCGTCTCCTATGACTTCGATGCCGAATTGCCGGCCGCCGACGCCGTGCTGATGCTGCGGGTGCAGGCCGAACGGATGAACGGCGGGTTCTTCCCGTCGGTGCGCGAATACTCGGTGCGCTACGGGCTTTCCGACCGGCGCCAGGCGCTGCTGCCGGGTCATGCCGTGGTGCTGCACCCCGGGCCGATGGTGCGCGGCATGGAGATCGCGTCCTCAGTGGCCGATTCGTCGCAATCCGCGGTGCTGCAACAGGTTTCCAACGGTGTGCACGTGCGGATGGCCGTGCTGTTCCATGTACTGGTCGGAACCGAATCGGCCGGAAGTGAGGGGGCCGCGTGACTGTGTTGCTTCGCGGAGTCCGGTTGTACGGCGAAGGTGACCGGGTCGACGTTCGGGTCGATGACGGCCAGATCGCCGAAATCGGTGCGGGGTTGGGCATCCCGGAATTCGCAGACGTCATCGACGCCACGGATCATGTGCTGCTGCCCGGGTTCGTCGACCTGCACACCCATCTGCGTGAGCCCGGCCGCGAATACGCCGAGGACATCGAGACCGGTTCCGCTGCTGCCGCTTTGGGTGGATTCACGGCGGTGTTCGCGATGGCGAACACCAAACCGGTGGCCGACAGCCCGGTGGTCACCGATCACGTCTGGCACCGCGGCCAGCAGGTCGGCCTGGTGGACGTACACCCCGTCGGCGCGGTCACCGTCGGCCTGGCCGGAACCGAGCTCACCGAGATGGGCATGATGGCCGCCGGCGCCGCGCAGGTACGGATGTTCTCCGACGACGGCGTCTGCGTGCACGACCCCCTGATCATGCGCCGCGCCCTGGAATACGCCACCGGGTTGGGCGTGCTGATCGCTCAGCACGCCGAGGAGCCGAGGCTGACCGTCGGTGCGGTGGCGCACGAGGGGCCCACGGCGGCCCGGCTCGGCCTCGCCGGATGGCCCCGAGCCGCCGAGGAGTCGATCGTCGCGCGGGATGCGCTGCTGGCCCGCGACGCCGGCGCCCGCGTCCACGTTTGCCACGCCTCCACTGCGGGAACCGTCGAGCTTCTGAAATGGGCTAAGGGTCAAGGTATTTCAATAACCGCCGAGGTGACGCCGCATCACCTTCTGCTCGACGACGCCAGGCTGGCCAGCTACGACGGGGTGAACAGGGTCAACCCGCCGCTGCGTGAAGCCACCGACGCGATCGCATTGCGCCAAGCATTGGCCGACGGGGTGATCGACTGCGTGGCCACCGACCACGCCCCGCACGCCGAGCATGAGAAATGCTGCGAGTTCTCAGCAGCCCGGCCCGGCATGCTGGGGCTGCAGACGGCGCTGTCGGTGGTGGTGGCCACGATGGTGGAACCTGGACTGTTGACCTGGCGCGATGTCGCCCGGGTGATGAGCGAAAACCCAGCGCGCATTGTCGGATTGCCCGATCACGGCCGGCCGCTGGAGGTGGGGGAGCCGGCCAACCTGACCGTGGTGGACCCGAATGCGACCTGGACGGTCACCGGTGGCGACCTGGCCAGCCGATCGGCCAATACTCCTTACGAGTCGATGACCTTGCCCGCCACCGTGACGGCCACATTGCTGCGCGGAAAGATCACCGCTCGCGATGGGAAGAGCCCGGCATGAATTCTTCAACGCTGGTGGGGTCGCTGATCTTCGCGGCCGTGCTGGTGGTGGTGATCGCGGTAGTCATCCAGCTGATGATGCTGGGCTGGCGCCGGCGCGCGCTGCGCCAGGAGGAGCTGATCGGCAACCTGCCTGAGGTGCCCGACGCGGTGGGAACGGCTACCACCACGCTGCGCGGCATCTATGTCGGGTCGACGCTGGCCCCGGAATCCAATGAACGGGTCACGGCCGGTGATCTCGGGTATCGCAGCAAGGCTGTGCTGAGCCGCTATCCCGAGGGGATCCTGCTGGAACGCGTACGCGCCAAGCCGATTTGGATTCCACAGAGTGCGATTTCCGATGTACGCACCGAACGCGTGATGGCCGGAAAGGTCGCGGCTCGCAATGGGGTGTTGGCCATTCGGTGGCGGCTGCCGTCGGGCGTCGAAATCGACACCGGGTTCCGGGCGGGTAATCGCGATGAATACGACGGTTGGCTACAGGAGGCTGCGTGACGACCAAAGCCCAGCTGGTACTTGAAGATGGCCGCATCTTCACTGGGACGCCGTTCGGCAACATCGGTCAAACCCTTGGCGAGGCTGTCTTTTCCACGGGCATGTCCGGCTATCAGGAGACGCTGACCGACCCCAGCTATCACCGCCAGATCGTGGTGGCCACCGCGCCGCAGATCGGCAACACCGGCTGGAACGGCGAGGACGCCGAAAGCCGGGGCGACAAGATCTGGGTCGCCGGCTACGCGATCCGCGACTCGTCGCCGCGCGCCTCGAACTGGCGTGCCACTTCGACCCTTCAGGACGAGCTGATCCGCCAGCACATCGTCGGGATCGCCGGTATCGACACCCGCGCGGTGGTGCGCCATCTGCGCAGCCGTGGGTCGATGAAGGCGGGCGTGTTCTCCGGTGCTGCGCTCGCTGAACCGGACGAGTTGCTGGACCGGGTGCGTGACCAGCAGTCGATGCTCGGTGCCGATCTCGCCGGCGAGGTCAGCACCCCGGACGGCTACGTCGTAGCAGCCGAAGGGCCACAGCGATTCACGGTCGCCGCCCTGGACCTGGGGATTAAGACCAACACGCCGCGCAACTTCGCCCGGCGGGGAATCCGCAGCCACGTGTTGCCCGCGTCGACCACCTTTGAGCAGATCGCCGACGTCAAGCCGGACGGGGTGTTCCTGTCCAATGGGCCCGGCGATCCCGCCACCGCGGACCACATCGTCGCGCTCACCCGAGAGGTGCTGGGCGCCGGAATCCCGTTGTTCGGCATCTGTTTCGGCAATCAGATCCTGGGCCGCGCGCTGGGCCTGTCCACCTACAAGATGGTCTTCGGCCATCGCGGAATCAACATCCCGGTCATCGACCACGCCACCGGACGGGTGGCGGTGACCGCGCAGAACCACGGGTTCGCGCTGGAAGGTGAGGCCGGCCAGCGGTTCGACACGCCGTTCGGCCAAGCGATCGTCAGCCACACCTGCGCCAACGACGGCGTAGTAGAAGGTGTCAAACTGCTTGATGGCCGGGCATTTTCGGTGCAATACCATCCAGAGGCCGCCGCCGGCCCGCACGATGCGGAGTACCTGTTCGACGAATTCGCCGATCTGATGGCCGCTCACAACAGGGAAGGGACACGCTAGTGCCGCGTCGCGCCGACCTGCGTCACGTCCTGGTGATCGGCTCCGGGCCGATCGTCATCGGTCAAGCCTGCGAATTCGACTACTCCGGCACCCAGGCGTGCCGGGTGCTGCGTGCCGAGGGCCTGCAAGTCAGCCTGGTCAACTCCAACCCGGCCACCATCATGACCGACCCCGAGTACGCCGACCACACCTACGTCGAGCCGATCACCCCGGCTTTCGTCGAGCGGGTGATCGCCCAACAGGCCGAGCGCGGCAACAAGATCGACGCGCTGCTGGCGACGCTGGGCGGGCAGACCGCGCTCAACACCGCGGTCGCGCTGTACGAGAACGGCGCATTGCAACGCTACGACGTCGAACTCATCGGTGCCGACTTCGACGCCATCCAGCGCGGTGAGGACCGGCAGCGGTTCAAAGATATCGTCGCCAAGGTCGGCGGTGAATCCGCGCGCAGCCGAGTATGTTTCACGATGGAAGAGGTACGGGAGACGGTCTCCGAACTCGGCCTGCCGGTGGTCGTGCGCCCCAGCTTCACAATGGGCGGGCTGGGTTCAGGCATGGCGCGCTCCGTCGAGGAGGTCGACCGGATGGCCGGCGCCGGGCTGGCCGCCAGCCCTAGCGCCAACGTGCTGATCGAGGAATCGATCTACGGCTGGAAGGAATTCGAGCTCGAGCTGATGCGCGACGGCAACGACAACGTCGTGGTGGTGTGCTCGATCGAGAACGTCGACCCGATGGGCGTGCACACCGGTGACTCGGTAACGGTCGCGCCGGCCATGACGCTGACCGACCGGGAATACCAGCGGATGCGCGATCTGGGCATCGCCATCCTGCGCGAGGTCGGCGTCGACACCGGCGGCTGCAACATCCAGTTCGCGATCAACCCGACCGACGGCCGGTTGGTCGTCATCGAGATGAATCCCCGGGTATCCCGTTCCAGCGCACTGGCTTCCAAGGCCACCGGCTTCCCGATCGCCAAGATCGCCGCCAAGCTGGCCATCGGCTACACGCTCGACGAAATCGTCAACGACATCACCAAGGAGACCCCGGCCTGCTTCGAGCCCACCTTGGACTACGTCGTGGTCAAGGCGCCGCGGTTCGCGTTCGAGAAGTTTCCCGGAGCCGACCCGACCCTGACCACCACGATGAAATCGGTCGGCGAGGCAATGTCGCTGGGCCGCAACTTCGTCGAGGCGCTCGGCAAGGTGATGCGGTCGCTGGAGACCGACCGGGCCGGCTTCTGGACGGGACCCGACCCCGACGGTGACGTTGAGGAGGTGCTGACCCGGCTAGAGACCCCGACCGAAGGTCGGCTCTATGACATCGAGCTGGCGTTGCGGCTGGGCGCTCCGGTGGAGCGCGTCGGCCAGGCCAGCGGGGTGGACCCCTGGTTCGTCGCGCAGATCGGCGAACTGGTGGCGCTGCGCGCCGAGCTGACCGCAGCCCCGGTGCTCGACTCCGACCTGTTGCGGCGCGGGAAGCACAGCGGACTTTCCGACCGCCAGATCGCCGCGCTACGACCCGAATTGGCCGGCGAAGACGGGGTCCGTTCATTGCGCGAGCGCCTCGGCATCCACCCGGTGTACAAGACGGTGGATACCTGCGCGGCCGAATTCGAGGCCAAGACGCCTTATCACTACAGCAGCTACGAACTTGACCCTGCTGCCGAGACCGAGGTCGCACCGCAGATCGAGAAGCCCAAGGTACTGATTCTGGGGTCCGGGCCGAACCGGATCGGGCAGGGTATCGAATTCGACTACAGCTGCGTGCACGCGGCAACCACGTTGACCCAGGCCGGTTTCGAAACGGTGATGGTCAACTGCAACCCCGAGACGGTATCCACCGACTACGACACCGCCGACCGGCTGTACTTCGAACCGCTTACCTTCGAGGACGTCGTCGAGGTGTTCCGCGCCGAAGCGGAGTCGGCCAGCGGTGGCCCCGGGGTGGTCGGTGTCATCGTGCAACTCGGCGGCCAGACCCCGCTCGGACTGGCCCAGCGGCTCGCCGACGCCGGGGTTCCGATCGTCGGCACCCCGCCGGAGGCCATCGACCTGGCCGAGGACCGCGGCGCCTTCGGCGACCTGCTCGGTGCGGCGGGTCTGCCGGCGCCGAAGTACGGCACCGCAACAACTTTCGCACAAGCTCGCCGGATCGCCGATGAGATCGGTTATCCGGTACTGGTGCGGCCTTCGTATGTGCTGGGCGGGCGCGGCATGGAGATCGTCTATGACGAGGAGACGCTGAAGAGTTACATCACCCGCGCCACCCAGCTGTCCCCCGAGCACCCGGTGCTCGTCGACCGCTTCCTGGAAGACGCCGTCGAAATCGACGTCGACGCGTTGTGTGACGGCGCCGAGGTCTACATCGGCGGCATCATGGAGCACATCGAGGAGGCCGGCATCCACTCCGGCGACTCGGCCTGTGCGCTGCCCCCGGTGACGCTGGGCCGCAGCGACGTGGAGAAGGTGCGCCGGGCGACCGAGGCCATCGCGCACGGCATCGGTGTGGTGGGTCTGCTCAACGTTCAGTATGCCCTCAAAGACGACGTGCTCTACGTCCTCGAGGCCAACCCGCGGGCCAGCCGTACCGTGCCGTTCGTCTCCAAGGCCACCGCGATCCCGCTCGCCAAGGCGTGTGCGCGGATCATGCTGGGCACCACCATTTCCCAACTTCGCGAAGAGGGAATGCTGGTGGCGGCCGGGGACGGGGCCAATGCGGCCCAGCACGCCCCGATCGCGGTGAAGGAGGCGGTGTTGCCTTTCCACCGGTTCCGTCGTGCCGACGGAGCGGCCATCGATTCTCTGCTCGGCCCGGAGATGAAATCGACCGGCGAGGTGATGGGCATCGACCGCGACTTCGGCAGCGCCTTCGCCAAGAGCCAGACCGCCGCCTACGGTTCGTTGCCGGCCGACGGCACCGTGTTCGTGTCGGTCGCCAACCGCGACAAGCGATCGCTGGTGTTCCCCGTCAAGCGGCTGGCCGACCTGGGTTTCCGCGTGCTGGCCACCGAAGGTACCGCGGAGATGCTGCGCCGCAACGGGATTCCGTGTGACGAGGTGCGCAAGCACTTCGAACCCCCCGGGCCCGGGTGCCCCGAGGTATCGGCGGTCGAGGCGATCAAGGCGGGTGACGTCGACATGGTGATCAACACGCCCTACGGCAACTCCGGCCCGCGTATCGACGGCTACGAAATCCGTTCCGTCGCAGTGTCGGTGAACATCCCCTGCGTGACGACCGTGCAGGGCGCATCGGCCGCTGTCCAGGGCATCGAGGCCGGCATCCGAGGTGACATCGGGGTGCGGTCGCTGCAGGAGCTGCACAGCGCGATCGGGCGCGGGGGCGCGACACAAAAGGACTCCCGATGACCGGGTTCGGCGTCCGGCTGGCCGAGGCGAAGTCGAGTCGGGGGCCGCTGTGCCTGGGCATCGACCCCCACCCGGATCTGCTGGAGGCCTGGGATCTGCCGACCACCGTCGATGGCCTGGCCCAGTTCTGCGACATCTGTGTGGATGCGTTTTCCGGCTTCGCCGTCGTCAAGCCCCAGGTGGCGTTCTTCGAGTCCTACGGCTCGGCCGGCTTTGCGGTACTGGAACGCACGATCGTCGCGCTGCGCTCGGTCGGGGTGCTGGTGCTGGCCGACGCCAAGCGTGGGGACATCGGGTCGACGATGGCGGCGTACGCGGCGGCCTGGGCCGGCGATTCGCCGCTGGCTGCCGACGCCGTGACCGCGTCGCCCTATCTGGGCTTCGGCTCCCTGCGACCGCTGCTGGAAACCGCCGCGGCGCACGACCGGGGAGTCTTCGTGCTGGCGGCAACTTCCAACCCGGAGGGTGGCACCGTGCAGCGCGCCACCTTCGACAGCCGCACCGTGGCTCAGCTGGTCGTTGACCAGGCGGCGGTGGTCAACCGGTCCGCCACCCCGTCCGGACCCGGCTACGTCGGTGTGGTGCTGGGTGCGACGGTCTTCGAGGCGCCCGATGTGAGCGCGCTGGGCGGACCGGTGCTGGTTCCCGGGGTCGGGGTCCAGGGCGGCCGCCCTGAGGCGCTCGGCGGCCTCGGGGGGGCCGTGCCGGGCCAGCTGCTGCCGGCGGTGGCGCGCGAGGTGCTGCGGGCCGGGCCGAACGTGCCGGATCTGCGGGCGGCGGGCGAACGAATGCTGGACGCCGTCGCCTATCTCGGTGTGCAATAGCGGGCCGATCGGGAGCCCGGTTAACACCGCCGGAATCTTTTCCGATCGGGTTCCACCCGACGACCTGCTGTTTGTCCGCGCCGCGACACGCGCGACACGCCATGGCAAATCGTGATACCCGGCACGGGCCCTGCGGCTATCAGTCAGCGCCCTCCGCAAGGGCCCCGTTGCGGTATCCGGTATCCGCGCTGCTCAGTGCTAAAACCGCAGTTAGAAGGCCTGATCTGGCTCGGCCCTGCGGGAATGTGGCCAGCGCCCCGGCACCGGATCCGGTCGCTGCCAGCGATGCCCAGCAGGCCGCTGACAGCATCCGTAGCCGCCGTACAAGCAGCGGATTTAACCCGTTAACCAGGGGGTCGGGTTAGATTTCGTCAGGAAGCGTGAGTACGGTCGTCTCCGCTGGGCCAAGCACCCAGCAGAGACACGAGATTGATCTAGATACGGAGGAATCGTGGCCCTTCCCCAGTTGACCGACGAGCAGCGCGCGGCCGCGTTGGAGAAGGCGGCTGCCGCACGACGTGCACGAGCAGAGCTGAAAGACCGTCTCAAGCGCGGTGGCACCAACCTGACCCAGGTGCTCAAGGATGCCGAGAGCGATGAAGTCCTGGGCAAGATGAAGGTGTCTGCCCTGCTTGAGGCATTGCCAAAGGTGGGCAAGGTCAAGGCGCAGGAAATCATGACCGAGCTGGAGATCGCTCCGACTCGTCGCCTGCGTGGTCTTGGCGACCGCCAGCGCAAGGCCCTGCTGGAAAAGTTCGGCACCGCCTAACCCGACCTGCGACGATGCAGGCCGGATGGCCTGTGGGCGCACCGACCATGGGGCGCCGATGAGCGTCGACGAGGGACCGGACATCGGGCGCCGCACACGTCCTGAGCCGTCAGGCAAGGGACGCGTCATAGTGCTGTCCGGTCCCTCAGCGGTCGGAAAGTCAACAGTGGTCCGGTGTCTGCGAGAGCAGGTGCCGAACCTGCATTTCAGTGTCTCGGCCACGACGCGGGCGCCGCGGCCGGGCGAGGTCGACGGCGTCGACTACCACTTCGTCAGTCCCGCCCGCTTCCAGCAACTCATCGACGAGGGCGCCCTGCTGGAGTGGGCCGAGATCCACGGTGGGCTGCAGCGATCGGGAACCTTGGCGGAGCCGGTGCGGTCCGCGACTGGCTCGGGATCTCCGGTGCTCATCGAGGTGGACCTGGCCGGAGCCAGGGCGATCAAGAAGGCGATGCCGGAGGCCATCACGGTGTTTCTGGCCCCGCCCAGCTGGGCGGACTTGCAGGCCAGACTGGTCGGGCGTGGTACCGAAACGCCGGAAGCCATGGCGCGCCGCCTGGAAACCGCACGGGTGGAATTGGCAGCCCAAGAAGACTTCGACCAGATCGTGGTCAACAGTCAATTGGAGTCTGCGTGCGCCGAATTGGTATCCTTGCTGGTGGGAAACGCGCCTGGCGCGGCATGAGCCGACTCGTCAGACGCGATTTGAATCGAAGTCTCTAACCGTTTTCAACCGCTCTAAGCGCCAGGAGAAAGTCTTAAGTGAGCATTCCGCAGTCTGACGCGTCGCTGACCGCCGTGGATCAATTCGATCCCTCGGCGGGTGGCCAGCGTGCCTACGACACCCCACTGGGCATCACCAACCCGCCCATCGACGAGTTGCTGGACCGCGTCTCGAGCAAGTACGCGCTGGTCATCTACGCCGCCAAGCGAGCTCGGCAAATCAACGATTACTACAACCAGCTCGGCGAGGGCATCCTCGAGTATGTTGGTCCGCTGGTCGAGCCGGGGCTGCAGGAAAAGCCGCTCTCGATCGCGATGCGTGAAATCCACGGCGACCTGCTCGAGCACACCGAGGGCGAGTAACAGGACGGGGCCGGGCGTGCAGAGCCGCTTCAACGAAGAAGGGCCGGCGTAGGTGGATCGCAAGCGGATCGTCGTCGGTGTCTCCGGGGGTATCGCCGCGTACAAGGCGTGCACCGTCGTCCGGCAGCTTGCTGAGGCGGGCCACGAGGTCCGCGTCATCCCCACCGAATCCGCATTGCGCTTTGTCGGGGCCGCCACGTTCGAAGCGCTCTCCGGTCAGCCGGTGCACACCGGCGTGTTCTCCGACGTTCCCGAGGTGCCGCACGTCCGGCTCGGTCAGCAGGCCGACCTGGTGGTGGTGGCGCCGGCCACGGCCGACCTGTTGGCCCGCGCGGTGCACGGCCGGGCCGACGATCTCCTGACCGCGACACTGCTCACGGCGCGATGTCCGGTGCTGTTCGCGCCCGCGATGCACACCGAGATGTGGTTACACCCCGCCACCGTCGACAATGTGGCGACTTTGCGCCGTCGGGACGCTGTGGTGCTGGAACCGGCATTCGGACGGCTCACCGGCACGGACAGCGGCAAGGGACGGCTCCCTGAGGCCGAAGAGATCACCACGCTGGCCCACCTGCTGCTGGAGCGCTCGGACGCGCTGCCCTACGACCTGGCCGGCCGCAAGCTGCTGGTGACCGCCGGCGGAACCCGCGAGCCGATCGATCCGGTCCGCTTCATCGGCAACCGCAGCTCCGGCAAGCAGGGCTACGCGGTGGCGCGGGTCGCCGCCCAGCGCGGGGCCGAGGTCACGCTGATCGCGGGCCATACGGTCGGGCTCATCGATCCGGCCGGCGTCGAAGTCGTGCACATCAGTTCGGCTCAACAACTCAGCGATGCGGTCTCCAAGCACGCGCCCGATGCCGATGTTCTGGTGATGGCCGCCGCGGTAGCCGACTTCCGGCCCGCCCAGGTTGCCGCCGCGAAGATCAAAAAGGGCCCGAATGATCAAGATCGGCCGCCGACCATCGAGTTGGTGCGCAACGATGACGTGCTGGCCGGCGCGGTGCGCGCGCGATCGCACGGGGAGCTGCCCAAGATGCGGGCTATCGTAGGTTTTGCCGCCGAGACCGGCGACACAGAAGGCGATGTGCTGTTCCACGCCCGAGCGAAGTTGCGACGCAAGGGATGTGATCTGTTGGTGGTCAACGCCGTTGGCGACGGTAGGGCATTCGAGGTGGACAGCAACGACGGCTGGCTGCTGGCCTCCGACGGAGCCGAGGCGGCGCTCCAGCACGGATCGAAGACGCTGATGGCGAGTCGCATCGTCGATGCGATCGTCACGTTCTTGGACAGCGACAGCGGATAGCGCCAGGTTGCAATCGGCCGCCGGAGCCGGTTGAGTTGAAGGCGCCTAAGATAATTTGCCTAACTAACATTAGTCAGTACGGAAGGATGACGCAGTGAGCGAAAAGGGTCGGCTGTTTACCAGTGAGTCGGTGACCGAGGGGCATCCCGACAAGATCTGCGACGCGATCAGCGACTCGGTCCTAGACGCGCTTCTGGCGGAGGATCCCCGCTCACGTGTCGCGGTCGAGACGCTGGTGACCACCGGACAGGTGCACGTGGTCGGCGAGGTCACGACGACCGCCAAGGAGGCGTTCGCCGAGATCACCAACACGGTGCGCGAGCGCATCCTCGACATCGGCTACGACTCCTCGGACAAGGGCTTCGACGGTCTCACCTGCGGTGTGAACATCGGCATCGGCGCGCAGTCGCCGGACATCGCCCAGGGCGTCGACACCGCCCACGAGACGCGCGTCGAGGGCGCCGCGGACCCGCTGGACTCCCAGGGCGCCGGCGACCAGGGCCTGATGTTCGGCTACGCGATCAACGACACCCCGGAGCGGATGCCGTTGCCCATCGCGCTGGCCCACCGGCTGTCGCGCAAGCTCACCGAGGTCCGCAAGAACGGCACGCTGGATTACCTGCGTCCGGACGGCAAGACCCAGGTCACGATCGCTTACGAGGACGACGTCCCGGTGCGGCTGGACACCGTGGTGGTCTCCACCCAGCACGCCGACGGCATCGACCTGGTGAAGACGCTGGACCCCGACATCCGGCGGCACGTGCTGCAGACCGTGCTGGACGAGCTGGCCCACGACACCCTGGACTCGTCGGCGACGCGGGTGCTGGTCAACCCGACCGGCAAGTTCGTGCTGGGCGGGCCGATGGGTGACGCCGGCCTGACCGGCCGCAAGATCATCGTCGACACCTACGGCGGCTGGGCCCGGCACGGCGGCGGCGCCTTCTCCGGCAAAGATCCGTCCAAGGTGGACCGGTCGGCGGCGTACGCGATGCGCTGGGTGGCCAAAAACATCGTCGCGGCCGGGCTGGCGGAGCGGGTCGAGGTGCAGGTGGCCTACGCCATCGGCAAGGCCGCCCCGGTCGGGCTGTTCATCGAGACGTTCGGCACCGCGACCGTCGACCCGGTCAAGATCGAGAAAATCGTGCCCGAGGTGTTCGACCTGCGGCCCGGCGCGATCATCCGCGACCTGGACCTGCTGCGCCCGATCTACGCGCAGACCGCCGCATACGGGCACTTCGGCCGTACCGATGTCGAGCTGCCCTGGGAGCAGGAGAACAAGGTCGACGACCTCAAGCGCGCCATCTAAGGCGCGTCTGAGCGTGCCGCCGCGTCGTCGAGGCTGGACGGCAACGGGTGGTCCGCGTCCAGCGCGGGTAGCCCGTCGATGCTGTGCTGATTGCGCTTGACGGCGTGCACGTACGAGTCGTCGTTGGCTTTGGCGTGATAGGTGTCGAGCACCGGGCGTTCGTCGACAAGCTCGTAGTACGGCACCGCGTATCCGCAGGCGTCGGCGATGCGCTCGACGTCGATGACGATGGCGGCCCGGATGCCGGCATGATCGCGGCCGAAATGCTCCGCCAGATTCCGGAATTCCGCGTCATCCGGACGGACCGTGCGTCCGGTGCCGGATAGCCGCAGGATCCGCGAGTTCCGGGTGAACGAGCAGAACATCAGGGTGATCCGGCCGTTGTCGCGCAGGTGCGCGATCGTCTCCACGCCGCTGCCGAACAGATCGAGGTAGGCGACGGTGTGCTCGTCGAGCACCGCGAAGGTATCGCTATATCCCTTGGGGGATAGGTTGATTCGACCGCCTTCGGACGGGGCGGTAGCGACGAAGAACATGGCCTGGCTTTCGATGAATTCTCGCAGTGACTCGTCGATACGCGAAAACTCTTTTGACATGCCTCGAGCCTAACGCCTGGTGAATCGATAGTCGTCGAGGTCGAAACGGCGACTGCGCCATTGCGCCTCCAGCGTGGTGGTGGGACGTAGCGGCACGTCGCCGTTCTTGTCGAAGTAATAGCTGTTGGCCAGTCGGCAACTGTCCTGCCAGAAGATCTGGCGGTGCCGCTTGCGCATCATCTCGGCGAAGTAGCGGTCGTTGGCCTGTTCGGTCACCTCGACGCGCGCCGCGCCGTCGCGCCGCGCCCGCTTCATGCATCGCACGATGTGGTGCGTCTGCGTCTCGATCAGCGCAAACCACGAAGAGCCGACGAAACCATACGGGCCCATGATGCTGAACATATTCGGGAATCCCGGGACACTGACTCCCTCGTAGGCCTGCAGTCGGCGCTCGTTCCAGAACGCGGTCAGCGTGGTGCCACCGCTGCCGGTGATAGCGAAGGGCGGCATGCTGTCGGTGTCCATCACCTTGAATCCGGTTGCCAGCACCAGCACGTCGATGTCGTGGTTTTCGCCGTCGGCGGTGGCCACCGACCCGGGCGTGATCTTGTCGATCGGCTCGGTGACCAGTCGCACGTTGCCGCGGTTGAACGTGGCCAGGTATCCGTTGTGGAACCCGGGCCGTTTGCATCCCACCGCATACTGGGGCGTGAGCTGCTCGCGGACGTCCGGGTCGTTGACCTGCTGACGCAGGTAGCGGCGACCGGCGGCCCCCATCCGTTTGGCCAGCGGAATCACCGTGAAGTACTGCGCGGCGATCGTGAAAGTCAACTCGACGAAGGCCTGGCTCAGCAGCCGCTGCAGGACCTTACCGCCGGGAATCCGCATCGCCGAGCGCAGCGGCGCCGGCAGCGGGACGTCGAATTTGGGGAAGCACCAAATCGGGGTGCGCTGAAATACGGTGAGCTGTTTAACAATTGGCGCGATCTCCGGGATGATCTGTACGGCCGAGGCGCCGGTGCCGATGATCGCGACGCGCTTGCCGGTCAGATCCTTGCTGTGATCCCAGCGCGCGGTGTGCATCGTGATGCCGTCGAAGGAGTCCACGCCGACGATGTCGGGCAGGTTCGGCACGGTGAGCGCGCCACTGGCGCTGATCAAGAATCTGGCCGTGACTTCTCCGCCCGGATCCGTCTGCACCCGCCACAGCGAGTGCTCGTCGTCGAACTCGGCGCAAAGAACCTTGGTGTTCAACCGGATTCGCGACCGGATGCGGTATTTGTCGACGCAGTGTTCGGCATACGCCTTCAGTTCCCGGCCCGGCGCGTAGGTGCGCGACCAATCCGGGCTCTGCTCGAAGGAGAACTGGTAGGAGAACGACGGAATGTCCACGGCGATACCGGGATAAGTGTTCCAGTGCCACGTTCCGCCGACTCCATCACCGGCCTCGACCACGAGGTAGTCGGTGAGCCCGGACTGGTCGAGCTTGATGGCGGCACCGATGCCGGAGAATCCGGCCCCGACTATCAGGGTCTGATAGTCGGGATTCTCGTTGCGGTCGGGGCTCATTGACGTTCCGTCTTTCCTAGTAGTGCAGTGCCTTTCGCAGCGCCGTCAGCCCGCGTTCGGTGGCCGCGGCGGCAGCCGGTATCACCGGCGCGAAGCTGGCATAGCCGTGTACCAGGGTCGGCTCGTTGCTCAGCTCGGCGGGAACGCCCGCGGCGTTGAGCATTTCCGCGTAGCGCGCCCCATCGTCACGCAGTGGGTCGTGCTCCGCGGTGCCGATGAACGCCGGTGGCAGACCCGACAGGTCGGCGGCATTGGCCGGGGCGAGAGTGATCGGCAGCACGGTGGGGTCGGTGATGTCGATCTCGGGCGGCAGGTACCAGGCCAGGAAGGCTTCGATCACCTCGCGGTCCAGAATCGGGGCGAAGGCGTTCTCGGTGTGCGACGGCAGCGAAAGATCCCCGGTCACGATCGGATACCAGAGCAGCTGGAACGTCAGCTCCGGCCCGCCGTTGTCCCGGGCCATCACGGCCATCACCGCGGCGAGGTTGCCACCCGCCGAATCACCGGCCACGGCGATGCGGTTGGGGTCACCACCGAGTTCGGTGGCGTGTTCGCCGGTCCATTGCAACGCGGCCCAGCTGTCGTTGACCCCGGCTGGGTAGGGGTGCTCCGGAGCGCGCCGGTAGTCCACGGAGACCACGATCGCCTCGGCGACGACCGCATGCGCGCGGGCGACGTGATCGTGGGTGTCCAAGTCGCCCAGACAGAAACCGCCGCCGTGGAAGAAGACGACAACGGGTGATACCTCGGCCGGGGTAGGCGGCCAATAGATGCGAATCGGAATGTCGTTGAGTCCGCCGTGGCCGATCGTGCGCTCTTCGATCCGCAGATCCGGCAGCATTTCGGGCGGCACCTTGAGTACCTTGAGCCGCTCGCGCGCGAGCTCGACGCCGTCGTCCGCGTTGAACGTCATCGGGAAGGCGTCGAGCAGCGCTTTGAACGTCGGATCGATGTCAGGTCGGGCGAGGGGAGGGTCGATCATTCGTTCACGGTACGCCGGGTGTTCACCCGTACAGCGCATCTCGCAACGCCGCGAGCCCGCGATCCGACCCGTCCGTGGCGGCGGGCACCACGCCGGCGTAGCCGAGGTAGCCGTGCACCAACGTCTCGGCGTTGTGCACCTCGACGGGCACGCCCGCGGCGGCCAGCAGCTTGCCGTAGCTGATGCCGTCGTCGCGCAGCGGGTCGTAACCGGCGACGCCGATGTAGGCCGGCGGCAGCTCGGCTAAGTTCTTCGCCCGCCCCGGCGCCATGCGCACCGGCGGGTCGGATAAGTCGGCATCGCCTGCGTACCAACGGGAAAACTGCGCGATGGCCCGGGTGTCAAGAATCGGTGCGATGGCATTCTCGGCGAACGACGGCAGCGACTGGTCCCACAGCACGGACGGATACCACAACAGCTGGAAGATGATCGGCGGTCCGCCCTCGTCGCGGCACTGCTGGGCGATCGCCGCGGCGATGTTGCCGCCAGCCGAATCCCCGGCGAGAGCCATGCGGTTCGGGTCGCCGCCCAGTTCGGTCGCGTGCCCGGCGACCCACCGTGTTGCGGCCCAAGCGTCTTCGACCGCGGCGGGATACGGGTGTTCGGGCGCCAACCGGTAATCGACCGACACCACAATCGTGTCGGCGCCCACCGCATGCTGGCGAGCGGTGCCGTCGTGGGTGTTGAGATCGCCGATCACGAACCCGCCGCCGTGGAGGTAGACAACGACGGGCAGCGCGCTATATCCGGAATCCGTTGACGGCCAATAGATCCTGATGTTGATCGGGCCGGCGGGCCCGTCGATGGCGCGGTCCTCGACGCGCAGTTCAGGATGCACCGACCGGCGCGGCAGGTCGCGGAACCGCTGACGCGCAGCATCGATGCCGTCGTCGGTGGATGGCCGGAACGGAACCGCGTCGAGTACCTTCAGCAGGATGGGGTCGATAGGAGGTTTCTCGTCGGCTTTGTCAAAGCTGGGCATTCAGGTACCGTACGCACCCCGCGTGATGGCCGTCTGCTGGGTGGCGGCCGGCTGGGCGGGCATCGCCTATGGCGTGTACTTGACCGTGGTCGCGGTGCATTCCCCGCCCGGAACCGAGCTCACCGGGCATTGGATTCTGCAGCCGCCGTTCAAGGCGTTGATGGCCTTGCTGTTGACTGTCGCCGCATTCGCACACCCCATCGTCAGCGAGCGGCGCTGGCTGATGCCCGCGCTATTGCTCTCGGCCACCGGCGACTGGCTGCTCGCCATCCCGTGGTGGACCATGTCATTTGTCTTGGGGTTGGCGGCATTTCTGTGTGCGCACCTGTGCTTCATCGGCGCGCTGGCCCCGCTGGTGGTCAAAGGGACGCTGTCGCGGGCCCGCATCGCCGTCATGGTGGCGCTGGGCGTGGCCGCGATCGCGTTGCTGGTGTGGTTCTGGCCGCACCTCGGTCGTGACGATTTGACCCTCCCGGTGACGGTGTACATCTTTGTGCTGACGGCGATGGCATGCACGGCCATCGCGGCACGGTTGCCGACGATCTGGGTGCCGGTGGGCGCGGTGTGCTTCATGGCATCGGACGCGATGATCGCGATCAGCCGGTTCATCCTGGGCCACGAGGCGCTGGCGGTGCCGATCTGGTGGCTGTACGCGGCCGCGATGGTCCTGATCACGGCAGGGTTCTTCTTCGGCCGTGACGTTGCCGGCCCTGACGATGAACCCGGGCCGGCGCAAGGATAACTGTCGGTGGTCGCCGCTACGGTGTGGCCCACGGACGGTAATGATGCTGGCTGACTGCGTATTTCGTGGCTCGGGAGTGCTGTGAGCGCGACCGGTGCCGCACGCACGCCGATCGAGGTGGAACCGATCGCACGAGTGCTGCCGATGTTGTCGGTGCCACACCTGGATCGTGAGTTCGACTACCTGGTGTCGGCCGAGCAATCCGACGACGCCCAGCCGGGGGTGCGAGTGCGGGTCCGGTTCCACGGCCGGCTGGTCGACGCGTTCGTGCTGGAGCGCCGCAACGACACCGACCACGCCGGGAAGCTGGGCTGGCTCGATCGCGTCGTGTCCGCGGAGCCGGTGCTCACCCCGGAGATCCGCCGGCTGGTCGATGCCGTGGCCGCGCGCTACGCCGGGACGCGCCCGGACGTGCTGCGGCTGGCGGTCCCGGCCCGGCACGCCAGGGTGGAGCGGGAGATCACCCAGATCCCGCCGCCGCCGACCATTGAGCCCGTCGACCCGTCCGGCTGGGAGGTCTACAGCCGCGGCGAGCAATTCCTGACCGCCCTGGCCGAGTCGCGTGCCGCTCGTGCCGTGTGGCAGACGTTGCCGGGCGAGCCGTGGGCGGACCGGTTCGCCGAGGCCGCCGCGCAAACGGTCCGCGCCGGCCGCGCGGCGCTGGCGATCGTGCCCGATCAACGGGACCTGGATGCGCTGTGGCTGGCCGCGACCGCCCGGATCGACGAAGACAGCGTGGTGGCGCTGTCGGCGGGCCTGGGGCCGGCCGCACGCTACCGGCGCTGGCTGGCGGCGCTGCGGGGCAAGGCGCGACTGGTGATCGGCACCCGCAGCGCAGCGTTCGCCCCGCTTGCCGACCTGGGGCTGGTCATGGTCTGGTCCGATTCCGACGACAGCCTGTCCGAGCCGCGTGCGCCCTACCCGCATGCCCGCGAAGTGGCGATGCTGCGCGCGCATCAGGCGCGCTGCGCTGCGCTGATCGGCGGCTACGCCCGCACCGCCGAGGCGCACGCCCTGGTGCAAAGCGGGTGGGCCCAAGACATCGTTGCGACCCGGCCGGTGGTGCGGGCCCGCACGCCGCGGGTGGTCGCGCTCGACGACACCGGTTACGCCGACGAGCGCGACCCGGCGGCCCGCTCCGCGCGGATTCCGTCCATCGCGCTGCGCGCCGCCCGCTCGTCGCTGCAGGCCGGGGCGCCGGTGCTGGTCCAGGTGCCGCGCCGGGGCTATGTGCCGTCGCTGGCCTGTGGACGCTGTCGCGCCATCGCCCGCTGCCGGCACTGCACCGGGCCTCTCTCACTGGCCGAGTCACTGCAGGAGCGCGGACCCGGCGCGCTGTGCCGCTGGTGCGGACGTGCCGAGCCGGCGCTGCGCTGCACCCGGTGCGGGTCGGATGCGGTACGCGCGGTCGTCGTCGGGGCCCGTCGCACTGCCGAAGAGCTGGGTCGCGCCTTCGCCGGGACGCCGGTGATCACCTCGGCGGGCGACACGATCGTGGCCGAGGTCGCCGCTCACCCCGCCCTGGTGGTCGCCACGCCGGGGGCCGAACCCCGCGCCGACGGCGGTTACGGGGCGGCGCTGCTGCTGGATACCTGGGCGCTGCTGGGCCGCCAGGATCTGCGCGCCGCCGAGGATGCGCTCTGGCGCTGGATGAGCGCCGCGGCGCTGGTGCGTGCCCGCGGCGACGGCGGCGTGGTGACAGTGGTCGCCGAATCAACGATCCCGACCGTGCAATCGCTGATCCGCTGGGATCCGGTGGGTCACGCGGAAGCCGATTTGGTGGCGCGCGGCGAGGTCGGCCTGCCGCCCAGTGTGCATATGGCGGCGATTGACGGTGGCGCCGGCGCGGTGACGGCATTGCTCGACGAAGCCCGCTTGCCGGACGAAGCAGACGTGCTCGGCCCGGTCGATCTGCCGCCGGGGGTGCGCCGGCCGCCCGGTACCCCAGCGGACGTGCCGGTGATCAGGATGCTGGTGCGGGTGCGCCGCGAGCGGGGTCTGGAACTGGCGGCTAGCCTGCGACGCGGCGTCGGCGTGCTCAGCGCCCGGCAAACTCACGAGCCGGTTCGCGTGCAGATCGACCCGCTGCATATTGGCTAGACATCGCGAATGGGCCACTCACCCAGCAATTTTCCGATAGAAGTCGCAGACCGCCTCACGTAGCGATAGTATGCATGAGCAACAATCTTTATCTCTACATGTTCGCAGGTTGTTATAGTTTCAGCCCTTTAGCTAGCCTGCGGCGGCCCGGATCGGGCCCGGGAAGGTGGCCTGGATGGCGACGGAGAACACGACGAAAGCCAGCGAGTCGCTGGATGTCATCACCGATGCGCTGCTGACGGCGTCACGGTTGCTTGTCAGCATGTCGGCACGGTCAATCGCGCAGGTCGACGAGAACATCACGATCCCGCAATTCCGCACGTTGGTGATCCTGTCCAATCGCGGTCCGGTCAACCTGGCCACGCTGGCCAGCCTGCTGGGTGTGCAACCGTCGGCCACCGGACGCATGGTGGACCGGCTCGTCGCCGCCGGGCTGATCGACCGCCTGCCGCACCCGACCTCACGGCGCGAGCTGATCGCCGCCCTGACCAAACGGGGCCGCGAGGTGGTGCGCCGGGTTACCTCACACCGGCGCGCGGAAATCGCCGCGATCGTGGAACAGATGCCGGTGGCCGAGCGTCACGGCCTGGTACGGGCTCTGACGGCCTTTACCGCCGCCGGCGGCGAACCCGACGCGACGATTGACCTCGATCTGTAGCTCGCCGCGTTGGCGTCATCGCTTCTGCGCGGTGACCAACAGATATTCCCATCCCATGGTGCCACCGGTCAGGAACTCCGCAGCGAGTTCGACCAGTTGTGCGTCGAGTTCGGCAGCCAAGACCCTATTGGCGCCGATGTTGGCGTAAGCCTCGATCGTTGGGCCGTAGTGGTTCTTGAAGTAGTCGTGAACGGCTGTGGCGCAGTCGAATCGATTGACTTCCAACATGGAGCGCGCCGTGGTGATGCGACCGATCCGCTCGCCCAGCAGCCCGGTGACGTAGCCCTCACGTCCCCATAGAGCCGCCGGTGGAACGGCCGACGAAAGGCTCGGCCGGTATGGCCTGAGGGTGGCCAGCATGCGTCCGAAGTATCCCTCCGGTGTCCAGCTGATCACGCCGATCGTCCCGCCGGGCCGGCAGACGCGGACCAGCTCGTCGGCCGCGCGCTGATGGTCCGGCGCGAACTGGACGCCAATCGCCGACATCACGACGTCGAACTCGTCATCGCCGAACGGCAGCGCGTGCGCATTGGCTTCCCGGTAGTCCAGCGTCAGTCCCTGCGCAGTAGCCCTCGCCTGCGACCGCGCCAGCAGCTCCGGTGTCAGGTCGGTGGAAACGACGGTGGCGCCGGTCGTGGCAGCGGGCAGCGAGATGTTGCCCGAACCGGCGGCGACGTCGAGTACTCGGGCACTGTGCCCAATGCCGGTGGCGGTGACCAGAATCGGGCCCAGGGGAGCCATCACCTGCTCGGCCATCAATGCATAGTCGCCCAGCGCCCACATGGCGCGATGAGTGGCCGCCAGCGCGTGGTCTTCGGGAATGGCAGTGTCGAGTGTCATGAAACCCTCCTGGGGGCGCGGGAAAAAGGCTGTTTACTCGACATCGTCGTCGATGGCGGCATCGCGGGAGCGAGCCAATCATTACCCATAGCGATAGTAGCTATCAGCAATAATATATATCTGCATTATAAGTTTCAGCTGAATGCCGGTTGAAAGCTAGCTGGGAGCACGTGCGGGGAGGACAAATCCCATCGCTTCCTAGACTGTCCGGGTGCGTCTCGTCTTCGCCGGCACCCCCGAACCGGCGCTCCCCGCCTTGCGTCGCCTCATCGACTCGCCCCGTCACGAGGTGGTCGCCGTGCTGACCAGGCCAGATGCCGCCGCCGGGCGGCGCGGCAAGCCCGAGCCGTCGCCGGTGGCACGCGAGGCACTCGAGCGTGGCATCCCGCTGTTACGCCCGCCTCGGCCGAACTCGGCGGAGTTCGTCGCCGAACTGGCCGAGTTCGCACCCCAGTGCTGCCCGGTGGTGGCCTACGGCGCACTGTTGCGCGACGGACTGCTCGCCGTGCCGCCGCGCGGCTGGGTCAACCTGCACTTCTCGCTTTTGCCGGCCTGGCGCGGTGCCGCGCCGGTGCAGGCCGCTGTCGCCGCGGGGGACGCGATCACCGGCGCCACGACGTTTCAGATCGAACCCAGCCTGGATTCCGGACCGGTCTACGGCGTCGTGACCGAGCGGATCCAGCCGACCGATACCTCGGGCGATCTGCTTGAGCGGCTGGCGATTTCGGGTGGGGCGCTGTTGGTGGCAACGCTGGACGGCATTGCCGACGGGGCACTGACACCGCAGCCACAACCGGCCGACGGCGTCAGCATTGCACCCAAGATTACCGTCGAAGAGGCCCGGGTGCGGTGGGACCTGCCGGCACCGGTGGTCGAGCGCCGTATCCGCGCCGTCACACCCAACCCTGGAGCCTGGACGATGATCGAGGACCTGCGGGTCAAGCTGGGGCCGGTGCAGATCGATGCGGACTCGTCAGAGTCGTTGCCGCCCGGTGTCATTCACGTGGACCGCAAAAGCGTTCGGATCGGTACCGGCTCGGAACCGGTGCGGCTCGGCCAGCTTCAGCCTCCCGGCAAGAAACTGATGAACGCCGTCGACTGGGCGCGCGGTGCCCGGCTTGACGCCGCCGCGCGGGCGTCATGAGCTCAGCCCCGAAACAGCGCCGGGCTGTCCCGCCCAAACGGCGCAAGCCGCTTGATCCGGCTCGGGCAGCCACCTTTACGGTGCTGCGGGCCGTCAGCGAGCGTGACGCGTACGCCAACCTGGCCCTGCCCGCGCTGTTGCGTGATCGCGGCATCGGCGGACGCGACGCGGCGTTCGCCACCGAGCTGACTTACGGCACCTGCCGCACTCGCGGCCTGCTCGACGCGGTTATCGGCGCGGCCGCCGGACGCCCGCCGGAGGCGATCGACCCGGTGCTGCTGGATCTGCTGCGGATGGGCACCTATCAACTGCTGCGCACCCGTGTCGACGCACACGCCGCGGTGTCGACCACCGTCGAACAGGCTGGGATCGAATTCGATTCGGCGCGAGCCGGTTTCGTCAATGGTGTGCTGCGAACCATCTCGGTGCGGGACGAGAAATCCTGGGTGGACGAACTTGCTCCCGACCCGTCTCGGGATCCGATCGGTCACGCCGCCTTCGTGCACGCGCACCCACGCTGGATCGCCCAGGCCTTCGCCGACGCGCTGGGCGCTGATGCCGGCGAACTCGACGCGGTGCTGGCCAGCGACGACGAACGCCCCCAGGTACACCTGGCCGCTCGCCCGGGTGTGCTGAGCGCGCAGGAGTTGGCCGACGCCGCCGGCGGCAGCGTAGGCCGGTACTCGCCGTACGCGGTGTACCTGCCCGGTGGTGACCCCGGACAGCTGGCGCAGCTGCGCGACGCCCGTGCCCTGGTTCAGGACGAGGGCAGCCAGTTGGTGGCCCGCGCGCTAACGCTGGTTCCGGTCGACGGCGACACCGGACGCTGGCTCGACCTGTGCGCCGGCCCGGGCGGCAAGACGGCGCTTCTGGCCGCGCTGGCAGTCGAGCGTGGTGCCCGGGTCACCGCGGTCGAGCCGTCGCCGGGCCGCGCGGAGCTGGTCGCCCAGAACACTCGCGGGCTGGACGTCGACGTGCTGCGTGTGGACGGACGCGAGACCGGTCTCGAGCCGGGCTTCGACCGGGTGCTTGTCGACGTGCCCTGCACCGGGCTGGGTGCCCTGCGCCGCCGGCCGGAGGCCCGTTGGCGCCGGCAGCCGTCCGATGTGCCCGCGCTGGCCAAGTTGCAGCGCGAACTGCTGGCCGCCGCGATCGCGCTGACCCGGCCCGGCGGCGTGGTGCTCTACTCGACCTGCTCGCCGCATCTCGCCGAAACCGTGGGGGTGGTGGCCGACGCGCTGCGCCGCCACCCGGTGCAGGCGCTGGACGCCCGGCCGCTGTTCGAGCCCGCGGAGCTGGGTCCTTCCGCGCAAGGGCCCTATGTGCAGCTCTGGCCGCACCGGCACGGCACCGACGCGATGTTCGCCGCCGCGCTGGGCCGGCTGCCGTGAGCTCGGCATCCCGGCTCAGTAGTGTGGCGCACATGTCTGGCAGCACCGGGGGACCCCTGATAGCTCCGTCGATCCTGGCCGCCGATTTCGCCCGGCTCGCCGACGAGGCCGCCGCCGTGGCCGGTGCCGATTGGCTGCACGTCGATGTGATGGACGGCCACTTCGTGCCCAACCTGACGATCGGTCTGCCGGTGGTCGAGAGCTTGCTGGCCGCCACGCGCATACCGATGGATTGCCATTTGATGATCGACAATCCGGACCGGTGGGCGCCCCCGTACGCCGAGGCGGGCGCCTACAACGTCACCTTCCACGCCGAGGCCACCGAGAACCCGATCGGGGTGGCCCGCGATATCCGGGCCGCCGGCGCGAAGGCCGGGATCAGCGTCAAACCGGGCACTCCGCTGGAGCCCTACCTGGACATCCTGCCGCAGTTCGACACCCTGCTGATCATGTCGGTCGAGCCCGGCTTCGGCGGCCAGGGCTTCATCCCCGAAGTGCTGAGCAAGGTCCGCATTGTGCGAAAGATGATCGACGCGGGGGAGTTGACGATCCTGGTCGAGATCGACGGCGGCATCAACGCGGACACGATCGAGGAGGCCGCCGAGGCCGGGGTCGACTGCTTCGTCGCCGGGTCCGCGGTCTATGGCGCGCAGGACCCCGAGGCCGCGGTCGCGGCGCTACGACGCCAAGCCGGCGCCGCGTCACCGCATCTACGCCGGTGACCGGTCAGTCTGTCGACAGCCTCGACGCCGCCATGCGCCTGGCGATCGAACAGTCCAAACTGGTCAAGGGCAGCACCTATCCGAATCCGCCTGTCGGAGCGGTGATTCTGGACGCCGACGGCCAGGTTGTCGGTGTCGGCGGTACCGAGCCGGCCGGCGGCGACCACGCCGAGGTGCTGGCGTTGCGCCGGGCCGGGAGCCTGGCCGCCGGTGGCACCGCGGTAGTCACGCTGGAGCCGTGTAATCACTACGGCAAGACTCCGCCGTGCGCGAACGCGCTGATCGACGCCGGCGTGCGCACCGTCGCCTACGCCGTCACCGACCCGAACGAGATCGCGGCGGGCGGCGCGGCCCGGCTGGCGGACGCGGGCGCGCAGGTGTCCTCCGGCGTGCTGGCAGCCGAAGCCGCCGGCGGACCGCTACGCGAGTGGCTGCACAAGCAACGGACCGGATTGCCGCACGTGACATGGAAATACGCCAGCAGCCTCGACGGCCGCAGCGCCGCCGCCGACGGCACCAGCCGGTGGATCTCCAGTGAGGCGGCACGCCTGGACCTGCACCGCCGCCGCGCCGCGGCCGACGCGATCATCGTCGGGACCGGAACCGTGCTGGCGGACGATCCGGCGCTGACCGCCCGGCTGCCCGACGGCTCACTGGCGGAGAAACAACCGCTGCGTGTCGTGGTCGGCATGCGCGAAGTACCGCCCGAGGCAAAGGTTCTCAACGACGATTCGCGGACCATGGTGATTCGCACCCACGATCCTGTCGAGGTGCTCAAGGCGCTGACGGATCGCACCGATGTCCTGCTGGAGGGCGGTCCCACCCTCGCGAGCGCCTTCCTGCGGGAAGAGGCGATCGACCGCATCCTGACCTACGTCGCGCCGATCCTGCTGGGTGGCCCCGTCACCGCGGTCCACGATGTGGGCGTGCCGACCATCGCCCGGGCGATGCGGTGGCGCTTCGACGGCGTGGACCGGGTCGGCCCGGATCTGCTGCTCAGCCTGGTGCCGCAGCGCGGCTAGCGCTCACCCGCCGCGACGGTCTCCTGCTCGGGGACCTCCGGCTCCTCGGCATGTTCCTTGCGGCCGCCGAGCAGCAGTCCCAGCAGCGCGCCCACCACACAGATGACGACGGTGGCCGCGAAGATGTCGCCGTACATCAGGGCGAACGCTTTGAGGTACAGGGTGGCTGAGGCGGCAAGCCGTTCCAGCAGCGTCGCGTCCGGCGGGATCTTCGCCGACAGCCCCGCGATGATCTGGTTGAACCGGTACAACCCCCAGGCGCTCAGCGCCGCGACGCCGATCAGCATGCCCGTCATCCGGGCCACCACCACCGCGGCCGAGGCGATGCCGTGTTGGGCCGACGGCACGACCCGCAGTGCGGCCGAGGTCAGCGGACCGATCACCAGGCCGAGTCCCAGACCGGCTACCAGCAGGTCCGTGTGGACCAGCGGCAGGCTGACCCCGAGGATGTCGTGGTGCTGGGTCATCACATCCATCCGCCAGAAGTGGATCAGCCAGTAACCGTAGGCCGCGATCAGCAGCCCGATGAAGGTCATCGCACGGTCGCCGATCCGGGTCGCGATGACACCGCCCAGCACCGCCCCGATCGGCAGCGCTATCAGGAACCACAGCAGCAAGCCGGCGGCCTGCGCCTGGCTCATTTGCAGCACGCCCTGGCCGAACAGCTCGACGTTGACCAGGGTCACCATCAGCGCCGCGCCCGCGGCCACCGACGCGCCCAGCGCGGCCAGGAAGGGCCGGAAGTGCACTCCAGTCGGTTCGATGAGCCGGGTGCGGCTGAAGCGCTCCCAGAGGATGAACAGCACGGCGACCACAACCGCCCCGATCACCAGCGGCAATCCGTAGCTGGGCAAGATCTGCTTGCCGTCAGGCTCGGGATTGTACAGCCCGATGACCGCCAGGCCCAGCGCGATGGCCAGCAGCACACCACCGACTACGTCGACCTTCTCCGGCTTCTCCGCGCGCTGGTGTGACGGCAGGCTGAACTGGATCATCACCATCGCGATCAAGGTCAGCGGGACGTTGATCCAGAACACATAGCGCCAGTCATGGAACAGCCAGACGATGAAGATCCCGTACAACGGACCGAGCACGCTGCCCAGCTCCTGTGCGGCACCGATGCCGCCCATCACGCCGGCGCGGTTGCGTTGCGCCCACAGATCGGCGCCCAGCGCCAGCGTGACCGGCAGCAGCGCGCCGCTGGCGACGCCCTGGACGGCGCGGCCGGCGATCAGCAGGTGGAAATCGCCCCAATGTCCGGCCAGCGCGGTGATCACCGAGCCGACGATGAACAGCGCCAGGCTGACCTGCAGCACCAGCTTGCGGCCGAACCGGTCCGAAGCCCGGCCCAGCAGCGGCATCGCGGCGATATACCCCAGCAGGTACAACGTGATGATCCAGGTGATGCGCTGCAGCTGGTTGATCGGAATATGAACGTCGCTCATGATGTCGCGCATGATCGTGACGACGACATAAGCGTCCAGGGCGCCCAGCAGCACGGCGAGGCTGCCGGCGCTGATCGCGATTCCGCGTCCAGCTCGCATACTCATCAGCTCACCGGGGGCTTGGTGACGGTGACCGGCTTGCCCCAGTCCGACAACGTCACCTGGACGGAATTGCCCTGGCTCTTCTGCAGGTTGGCCTGGACCAGCTGGTGATCGCCACCCTCCTGAATCCACACGGTGGACGGCAGGGGCTGGGTCGCGTTCATGCTCGGGATGATCTTGTTCACCGCGTCCGCGGTGGCATTGCCGCTGATCTTGATCGTGGTCTGGCCGTTGATCGTTTCGCGTCCCTCAGCCTTGGCGTCGGAGAAGTTCGCCAGCATGTTGCCCAGGCCGGCATCGGGGCTCAGCAGCACCGAGACGTCGTAGACGTCGGAGGCCTTACCGAAATCGCTCCACTTGTTCGGCGTGAGCGTGGCATACAGCACCGAGTCGTAGACCACGAAGTTCGCATCGATGTCGGAGCCCGCCATCGACAGCTGCGCGTTGCCCGACGCGGCGGTGCTCGGAGTGGTGGTCAGGTCGCCCGTCAGCTTCCTGATCGGCAGTCCGGGAATCTTGCCCTCGGTCGACAGCACCAGGTGCACGCTCTTGACGGTTTTGGTGACGTCGGCGGACTGCTTGACCAATGTGGTGGCGTCGGGCAATGGGCCACCGCTCTGCTTCGAACCCGACGAGCAGCCCGCGATCAGGGCGGTGGCGACAGTCAGGGAAGCGAGGACGGCCGTTAGACGGCGGCGTGTCTGCATACCGTGCATCGTAGAGGGTCTCGATGACGGGGCTTCGGGACGCGGGGGGCCCTCGGCCGCGCGACGAGCACGTTTCGCCTGTCGGTCGTGGCCGTTCACCAGGCAAAGCATCGGCGAATTAGCCTGGTGGAATGTTCACTGGAATTGTCGAGGAACTCGGAGAGATCACCGGCCGGGACGTCCTCGCCGACGCGGCCCGCCTGACCATCCGCGGGCCCGTCGTCACCGCCGACGCCGGCCACGGAGATTCGATCGCCGTCAACGGCGTGTGCCTGACGGTCGTCGAGTTGCTGGCCGATGGTCAGTTCACCGCCGATGTGATGGCCGAAACCCTGGACCGGTCCAATCTGGGCGGGTTGCAGATCGGTAAGCGGGTCAATCTCGAGCGGGCCGCGGCGGTCAACAGCCGGCTCGGCGGGCACATCGTGCAGGGGCACGTCGACGGCACCGGCCAGGTGGTCGCCCGCACGCCGTCGGAACACTGGGAAGTAGTGCGCATCGAGATCCCCCCGGAGGTCGCTCGCTACGTCGTGGAGAAGGGGTCGATCACCGTCGACGGGATTTCGTTGACCGTCTCCGGGATTGGCGCGCAGCCACGGGACTGGTTCGAGGTCTCGCTGATTCCGACCACCCGGGAATTGACCACGTTGGGCAATGCCCCGGTCGGCACCCTGGTGAACCTGGAAGTCGATGTAATTGCGAAATACGTCGAACGGCTGATGACTGCAAGAAACCAATGAGGGTCGTCTCCGTAATCGCCGCCGGCGCCGTGGTGTGGACGGCGTGGCTATTCAGCTGCGGAACCGCCCACGCCGACGCGAACCAGGAAAAAGAGGCGTGTCAACTGATGGACGATCCTGAAGGACGTGATTCGGGCTATCAGCCCGCCGAATACGCCTTCATGATGTTGCGTGGCAAGATGACGGCGTCGGACGCGCGAAATGCGATCTCCCTGGGGGTTCAGGACTTCTGCCCCAATCACCTGGTCGACTTACCGGCCAGTTGGCGATAAAAGCCTAATTACATTCTGTCGCAAGCGGATTCAAGTAATCCTGTTGAGTCCCAGAAGGTGTGGCAGCGGCCGGAAAAGGGCAATTGAGAGCCCCGTGGCTCGTTGCCTCCATGCCATTTACGGGGGATTCCCGCACCGGGAAGGGACCCCGGCCAAAGATTGCATTTTGGTAACAATAGTCACGATCGCACTACACCATGGCGACACGCCTGTTCTAAATCCCCACGCAGCCCTTCGCGGGTACATACTCGATTGCATAGGCCAGGCCGCCCTAACCACGCGAAGGAGCTGCAGAAATGTCCGTCGAAAGGTTAGCCGAGGCCGTCTACGAAGACCTCGCATTTGAAGCGGTAGCGACGTTGGCCGGCCGCAAGGCCGAGGCTCAAACATCTCGACCGGTGTGGAGCAGGGAAGTCAACGACACAACGTTGACGATCATCGAGCACCGAGTGCGCGACTACACAAGCTACGAGTTGATCGGTGTCGATGAGCGCGACGTGTCGCTGGGACGGTTTTCCAATTTCCCCGCCGCGACCGCAGAGGTCAGCAAGTGGACGCACTTCATCGAGGTCGGTGGTTCGGTCGGCAGGTGGCTGGCCCACTATGCGACCGACTGCGGTGGCGGCCAGGTGATTCAGATGCCGACCAGGCGGAGCGGGTAGCAACTTTCCGGCGGGCCGGTAAGCCGTCAGTGCACGCTCGATGTACGTGTCAGCCACCCGGCCGTTCGCCAGTACGGCGATGCCCCGGCCGCGGGTGGATATCGAACTTCCAGCGTTGAGCAATTCCCCGTAAGAATCGTCACAACGCACCTTGTCTTGCGTGCCGGCCGGCAGGCGATCACCGCAGCTCAGAGCCGGTAGTGGCGAGGCAGAATCGCGGTGCACGCAGGCACGACAGCCCATCTTGGCTCGGGCTGGTGTGAACGCCTCGCGAATGAGCAACGTCGGTGTCAATGTGGTGCACAAAGAAGTGGCCATAACGCTGCGTCCCGCGTGGTTCATACTTGAAGCAATACGCGGGCTTCGCGTGTTGCTCGGCACGACAGCAAGGCAGCACAGATGACGAGGTTGGACTCTGTCGAGAGGGCGGTTGCCGACATTGCTGCCGGTAAGGCCGTCGTCGTCATCGACGACGAGGAACGTGAAAACGAGGGCGACCTGATTTTCGCCGCCGAGAAGGCGACGCCGGAGATGGTGGCCTTCATGGTGCGTTACACCTCGGGCTACCTGTGTGTCCCGCTGGACGGCGCGATCTGCGACAAGCTGGGCCTGTTGCCGATGTACGCGCTGAACCAGGACAAGCACGGGACCGCCTACACCGTCACCGTTGACGCAAGAAACGGGGTGGGCACCGGGATTTCGGCGTCCGACCGCGCCACCACGATGCGGCTGTTGGCCGATCCGACCAGCGTCGCTGACGACTTCACCCGGCCCGGTCACGTGGTTCCGTTGCGCGCCAAAGACGGCGGTGTGCTGCGGCGACCCGGCCACACCGAGGCGGCCGTCGACTTGGCCCGGATGGCGGGACTGCAACCCGCGGGTGCCATCTGCGAGATCGTCAGCCAAAAGGACGAGGGCTCGATGGCCCAGACCGACGAGCTGCGGGTCTTCGCCGACGAGCACGATCTCGCACTGATCACCATCGCCGACATCATCGAATGGCGCCGCAAGCACGAGAAGCACATCGATCGGATCGCCGAGGCGCGCATTCCGACCCGGCACGGCGAGTTTCGCGCCATCGGCTACGCCAGCATTTACGAGGAAGTCGAACACGTTGCGTTGGTTCGCGGCGACATCGCCGGGCCGAGCGGTGAGGGCGACGACGTGTTGGTGCGGGTGCACTCCGAATGCCTGACCGGTGACGTGTTCGGCTCGCGGCGCTGCGACTGTGGGCCCCAGCTCGATGCGGCGATGGCCATGGTCGCGCGGGAGGGGCGCGGCGTGGTGCTGTACATGCGCGGCCACGAGGGCCGCGGGATCGGCCTGATGCACAAGCTGCAGGCCTATCAGCTGCAAGACGCCGGCGAAGACACCGTGGACGCCAACCTCAAGCTCGGGTTACCGGCCGATGCAAGGGATTACGGAATCGGTGCGCAGATCCTGTCAGACCTCGGAGTCCGCTCGATGCGACTGCTGACCAACAACCCGGCTAAACGGGTTGGGCTGGACGGATACGGCCTGCACATCATCGAGCGTGTGTCTCTTCCGGTGCGCGCCAATGCCGAGAACATCCGCTATCTGATGACCAAACGGGATAAGATGGGACACGATTTGGCCGGGCTGGATGACTTCCACGAATCCGTCCATTTGCCAGGCGAATTCGGCGGCGCTTTGTGAGCCGCGCCGGCGACGATGCAGGACGTAGTGATGCGCAGGAGCGGCGCAAATGAGCGGAGTGGGCATTCCGCAGGTGGGGGAGCTCGATGCGTCCGGGGTGCGGCTCGGTATCGTCGCGAGCACCTGGCACAGCACGATCTGCGAGGCGCTGCTGGCCGGCGCCCAGAAGGTCGCGACGGCGTCCGGGATCGACAGCCCGACGGTGGTGCGGGTGCACGGCGCGATCGAGATTCCGGTAGTGGCTCAGGAGCTGGCCCGCAACCATGACGCCGTCATCGCTCTCGGCGTGGTAATCCGGGGTGCAACACCACATTTCGAGTACGTGTGCGACGCGGTAACTCAGGGCCTGACCCGGGTCTCCCTTGACGCGTCGACGCCCGTTGGCAACGGCATTTTGACGACCGACACCGAGGAGCAGGCGTTGGACCGGGCCGGGCTTCCGTCGTCCACGGAGGACAAGGGAGCTCAGGCGGCCGGGGCGGCGCTGACCGCCGCCCTGACCTTGCGAGACCTGCGCGCTCGGTCGTGACTCGGCTGTCGGCCCGCGAGCAGTGGGATGCTGAACTGCGTCCGCACTGGACGCCGCTATTTGCTTACGGTGCAGCATTTCTGATCGCCGCGGCGCATATTGCCGTCGGCTTGCTGCTGAAGATGAGTTCCAGCGGCGTGATCTTCCAGACCGCCGACCAGGTGGCGATGGCCCTACTGGGCCTGGTGATCGCGGGCGTCGTGCTGTTGTTCGCCCGGCCCCGGCTGCGAGTAGGGGCACCGGGCCTTTCAGTGCGGAATCTGTTAGGAGACAAGGTCGTTCCATGGTCTGAGGTGGTCGGCGTATCGTTTCCGGCTGGCAGCCGCTGGGCGCATATCGACCTGCCTGACGACGAGTACATCCCCGTGATGGCGATCCAGGCCGTCGACAAAGACCGGGCCGTGGACGCCATGGATGCCGTGCGGTCGCTGTTGGCGCGCTATCGGCCCGATTTGCGGGAGCGCTGAACACCGCGAGCGGCGACATTGTCGTACGATCGCCCGATGGCACGTCAATTGCGTTCGGCCGGCGCATCGGTTGTGGTCGCATTTTCGTTGTGTGCGTGCACCACATCGGTTAGCGGCCGGGCGATTCGGGGAACCGAACAGTCGCCGTCCGGCGCTTCGACGTCCACCTCACCGGCGCCCGGACGGATCCCGGCGCGCGATTTGCTGCTTCAGGACAACGACGCCACTCCGCTCGGTGTGGCGACGGCGATTCCGGTGGGCGACACCTACTTCACCAGCGTGCAACCGGCCGAATGCGCTGCCGCACTGCTATTCAAGGGGTCGCCGCTGCGGCCGGCCCGCTCGTCGGACCACGCCGAGTCGGGGTACCGGATCAACGGCCCGGCGCTCTACGCCGAATCGGTCGATGTCTACGACAAGAAGTTGAATCCGCACCAGGTGGTGTCGAAGGGTTTCGGCGCCGTGTCGAAATGCCACGGGGACGCGGTCGGTCACGCCCCACTCGGGGATTCCAAGCCGATGCGGCTCAGTTCCTTCGGCACACCGTCGTCCGGTGTCCTGGTGTGGACTATGACCCGCCCGGATTGGAACTGCGACTACGGACTGGTCGCGGTTGCGCGGACGGCCTTGCTGCTATCGGCCTGCGACTTCAAACCCGGCTTCCCGATGGCCGACTGGGCGGCGAAAAGAAGGGCACAGCTAGACAGCCGGCCCACCTGACGCTTGGCTCAGTAGTTCTTGCAGTCGATCATCATCTGCCGGAAGATCGGGAACGCCTGGTCGGCTCCCGGGTTGTTCTGGATCGCCTTCAGCAGATTCACCCGCTGATCCGGCGATGACGCCATGAACTGCTGCAGAAATTGCAGGTTGGGCGGCGACTGATCGAGGTACTGGGCGGCCATCGGGTTTTCCGCGTGGACTGCCCGCATCGCCTGGTCGTAATTGCACGTCGTGTTGACCATCGGGCCGATATCGGGCGTCGCGGATGCGACCCCCGCCCCCGCGCTCAACGACAACGCCAGACAGCCAACCCCGACGGCCAGCCCGGTCAACGGTCGTTTGCTCATGTGAAAGCTCCCTCCAACTGTTGCACCCACTCTAGCGCCACAGCTAACACGGTACTTAACCCAAACGGCGGCCTTCCAAACCGTCAGGCCCGCTCGATCCGCCTTTATCCGCAGGTCAGCTGTGCGGTGATCCGCACTTCAGCCGTCCGGATTCTCGATGTCCGGAGCTCAGTTGCTCGGCATCATCGGCAAGGCAAGAACCGTTGCCAACGCAATCTTGGGTCAGTGTGGTTAACTTCGCCGCCGGTTGGGCGCACCCGGGTACCACCGCCGGCAACGCGTTGAGTTCCTCGGCTGCCCGAAGTGCATTTGGCTGCACGGTAGACCGGTGCGCAAGGCCGCAAGCCGTCCACGACTTGACGGAACGGGCTACTAGCCTGGATGCGTGCCAGATCCCGCCACCTACCGTCCCGCTCCCGGATCCATTCCGGTCGAGCCGGGCGTCTACCGGTTCCGGGACTCGCACGGTCGGGTGATCTACGTCGGCAAGGCCAAGAGCCTGCGCAGCCGGCTGACGTCATACTTCGCCGACATCGCGAATCTGCACCCGCGCACCCGGCAGATGGTGACCACCGCGGCCAAGGTCGAGTGGACCGTGGTCAACACCGAAGTCGAGGCGCTGCAGCTGGAATACAACTGGATCAAGGAATTCGATCCACGTTTCAATGTCCGCTACCGCGACGACAAGTCCTACCCGGTGCTGGCCGTGACTCTCAATGAAGAGTTTCCGCGGCTGATGGTCTATCGCGGACCGCGGCGTAAGGGTGTGCGCTATTTCGGCCCCTACTCGCACGCTTGGGCGATCCGGGAGACGCTGGATCTGCTCACCCGGGTGTTTCCCGCGCGAACCTGTTCGGGTGGAGTGTTCAAGCGGCACAAGCAGATCGACCGTCCGTGCCTGCTCGGCTACATCGACAAATGTTCGGCGCCCTGCATCGGCAGGGTCAGTGGCGAGCAACATCGCCAAATCGTCGACGACTTCTGCGACTTCTTGTCCGGCAGGACCGACCGGTTCGCCCGCGAGCTGGAACACCAGATGCATGCGGCGTCCGACGAACTCGACTTCGAGCGGGCGGCACGGGTTCGTGACGACATCGGCGCGCTGAAGCGGGCGATGGAGAAACAGGCCGTGGTGTTCGGGGACGGTACCGACGCCGACGTGGTGGCGTTCGCCGACGACGAGCTCGAGGCGGCGGTGCAGGTGTTTCACGTCCGCGGTGGCCGGGTCCGCGGTCAGCGTGGATGGATCGTCGAAAAGTCTGCTGACCCAGGTGATTCGGGCGAAGAGCAGTTGGTCGAGCAGTTCCTGACGCAGTTCTACGGCGACCAGGCGGAGCTGGGTGGCGCGGCCGACGAAGCTGCCAATCCGGTTCCGCGTGAGGTGCTGGTGCCGTGTCTGCCGTCCAACGCCGACGAGTTGGCGAGCTGGCTGTCCGGGCTGCGGGGATCGCGGGTTGCGCTGCGGGTGCCGCGCCGCGGCGACAAGCGGGCGCTGGCCGAAACCGTGCAGCGCAACGCGAAAGAAGCACTGCAGCAACACAAGTTGAAGCGAGCTGGCGACTTCAACGCCAGATCGGCTGCGCTGCAGAATATTCAGGAGGCTCTGGGGCTCGCCGATGCGCCGTTGCGGATCGAGTGCGTCGACGTCAGCCACGTGCAGGGCACCGATGTGGTGGGCTCGCTGGTGGTGTTCGAGGACGGCCTGCCACGCAAGTCCGACTACCGGCACTTCGGGATCCGAGAGGCCGCAGGTCTGGGCCGCTCCGACGACGTTGCCTCTATCGCCGAGGTGACCCGCCGCCGCTTCCTGCGTCACCTCAGCGACCAAAACGACCCGAATATGCTTTCCGCGGAAGGCAAATCACGCCGGTTCGCCTATCCACCCAATCTGTACGTCGTCGACGGCGGCGCACCTCAAGTCAACGCGGCCAACGCCGTTCTCGAGGAGCTCGGCATCACCGACGTCGCGGTGATCGGCCTGGCCAAACGGCTGGAAGAGGTGTGGGTGCCGTCGGAGCCGGATCCCATCATCCTGCCGCGCAACAGCGAGGGACTTTATTTGCTGCAGCGGGTGCGCGACGAGGCGCACCGGTTCGCGATCACCTACCATCGCAGCAAGCGATCCAAGCGAATGACCGCTTCTGCGCTGGATTCGGTGCCAGGATTGGGAGAACATCGCCGCAAGGCGCTGGTCACCCACTTCGGATCGATAGCCCGCCTCAAGGAGGCCACCGTCGACCAGATCACCGCCGTCCCGGGTATCGGCGTGGCAACGGCCACGGCCGTCCTCGAGGCGTTGCGACCAGCCGAGCAAGCCGAGCAACCCGGAGCGTCGGCATGACGAGCCACTTCGGGGACAGCGAGAAGCGGCCCGGCGCCGGACATCGGGAGCTGGCCGCCGGCCGCGCGGGTGACGCGGCCGGGATCGACGTCGTTCTGGTCACCGGATTGTCGGGGGCGGGGCGGGGCACCGCCGCCAAAGTGCTCGAGGACCTCGGCTGGTACGTCGCCGACAACCTGCCACCCCAGCTGATCACCCGGATGGTGGATTTCGGGCTGGCAGCGGGATCCCGGATCACCCAGCTCGCCGTGGTGATGGACGTCCGATCGCGCGGATTCACCGGCGACCTCGACGAGGTACGCAACGAACTGGCCACCCGCAACATCAATCCACGCGTGGTGTTCATGGAGGCCTCCGACGACATGCTGGTGCGCCGCTACGAACAGAATCGGCGCAGCCACCCGTTGCAGGGCCAGCAGACGCTGGCCGAGGGCATCGCGGCCGAGCGCCGGATGCTGGCACCGGTGCGCGCCACCGCGGACCTGATCATCGACACCTCCACGCTGTCGGTGCGGGGCCTGCGGGAAAGCATCGAGCGCGCCTTCGGTGGTGAGGCCAGCGCAACGACGAGTGTCACCGTCGAGTCGTTCGGCTTCAAGTACGGCCTGCCGATGGACGCCGACATGGTGATGGATGTGCGATTTCTGCCCAACCCGCACTGGGTCGACGAGTTGCGGTCACTCACCGGGCAACATCCGGCGGTGCGTGACTTCGTATTGGGCCAGCCGGGCGCGGCGGAGTTTCTCGACACCTACCATCAGTTGCTATCTCTGGTTGTCGACGGCTACCGCCGGGAGGGCAAGCGCTACATGACGGTCGCGATTGGCTGCACCGGCGGCAAACACCGCAGTGTCGCGATCGCTGAGGCATTGATGCAGTTGCTGCGGACCGATCAACAACTGTCGGTGCGGGTGCTGCACCGGGATCTGGGCCGCGAATGAGTCCACCACAAAGCGAGGGCATCGTCGCGATGGGCGGCGGCCACGGCCTGTACGCGACGCTGTCCGCGGCGCGCCGGCTGACCCCGTACGTCACCGCCGTGGTGACGGTCGCCGACGACGGTGGCTCCTCGGGCCGGCTGCGCAGCGAATTGGACGTGGTGCCGCCGGGTGATCTGCGAATGGCGTTGGCGGCGTTGGCTTCTGACAGTCCGTACGGGCGATTGTGGGCGACCATCCTGCAGCACCGATTCGGCGGCAGTGGGGCACTGGCCGGACATCCGATCGGCAACCTGTTGCTGGCCGGCCTGTCCGAGGTGCTTGCCGATCCGGTCGCCGCTCTCGACGAGCTGGGGCGCATCCTCGGCGTCAAAGGCCGGGTGCTGCCGATGTGCCCGATCGCGTTGCAGATCGAGGCCGACGTGTCCGGCCTGGAGGCCGACCCCCGGATGTTCCGGGTGATCCGCGGTCAGGTCGGCATCGCGACCACACCGGGCAAGGTGCGCCGCGTGCGCCTTCTTCCGCCGGATCCGCCGGCGACCCGGCAGGCCGTCGACGCGATCATGGCCGCAGACCTGGTGGTGCTGGGGCCCGGGTCGTGGTTCACCAGTGTGCTCCCGCACGTGCTGGTTCCGGAGCTGGCCGCGGCGCTGCAGGCCACGCCGGCCCGCCGCGCCCTGGTGCTCAACTTGGTCGCCGAGCCGGGGGAGACCGCGGGTTTCTCGGTGGAGCGCCATCTGCATGTATTGGCCCAGCACGCGCCCGGATTCACCGTCAGCGACATCATCATCGACGCCGATCGAGTGCCGAGTGAGCGCGAACGCGAGCAATTGCGCCGCACCGCGACGCTGCTAAAGGCCGAGGTCCACTTCGCCGACGTGTCCCGACCTGGTACACCTTTACATGATCCGGGCAAGCTTGCGGCGGCCCTGGACGGGGTCCGAACGGGCCGCACGGGTCCGGCAGCGCCTTCGGCGAAGGCCACCGCAGAGATTCGGGTTGACGGTGAAAGTTCAACGACGGGCGTGAGCGGACCAAGGGGTGACGACGCGTGGCGATGACGACCGAAGTCAAGGACGAGCTGAGCCGCTTGGTAGTGAAATCGGTCAGCGCGCGTCGAGCCGAGGTCACCTCCCTGCTGCGCTTTGCCGGCGGGCTGCACATCGTGGGTGGCCGGGTGGTCGTCGAGGCCGAGGTGGACCTGGGCAACATCGCACGCCGGCTGCGCAAGGACATCTTCGACCTGTACGGCTACAACGCGGTGGTACATGTGTTGTCGGCCAGCGGGATTCGTAAGAGCACCCGGTACGTGTTGCGGGTCGCCAACGACGGTGAGGCCCTGGCCCGCCAGACCGGGCTGCTCGACATGCGTGGCCGTCCGGTGCGCGGCCTGCCGGCGCAGGTCGTCGGTGGCAGCATCGGGGACGCCGAAGCTGCGTGGCGGGGTGCTTTTCTGGCACACGGGTCGCTGACCGAGCCCGGACGTTCGTCGGCGCTGGAGGTCAGCTGCCCGGGACCGGAGGCGGCGCTGGCGTTGGTGGGCGCGGCCCGCCGGCTCGGGGTCAGTGCCAAGGCCCGCGAGGTGCGCGGCGCCGATCGCGTGGTGGTGCGCGACGGCGAGGCGATCGGCGCGTTGCTGACCCGGATGGGCGCCCAGGACACTCGGCTGGTCTGGGAGGAACGCCGGATGCGCCGCGAGGTGCGTGCGACGGCCAACCGGCTGGCCAATTTCGACGACGCGAACCTGCGCCGTTCGGCGCGGGCCGCGGTCGCGGCGGCGGCCCGGGTGGAGCGGGCGCTGGAGATCCTCGGCGACACCGTTCCCAATCATCTGGCCTCGGCCGGCAAGCTGCGCGTCGAGCATCGGCAGGCTTCGCTGGAGGAGCTGGGTCGCCTTGCCGACCCGCCGATGACGAAAGATGCTGTAGCGGGCCGCATTCGGCGCTTACTGTCGATGGCCGACCGCAAAGCGAAGGTCGAAGGCATCCCCGATACCGAGTCGGCGGTGACGCCAGACCTGTTGGAGGACGCCTGACGACCATCGGGGTACCGCCCCCGGCCGCGAAGCGGCGAGGGAGCGGGACTTGGAACGTAGGCGAGTCGGGAGAAGCTTGAACAGCCGCATCGCAGCGGGGGATGAATATGGGGGGCGCGTGGTGGGATTGTTGCGGATAGCTCTACAGGATTTGCTGGCGAGGGCTACGGTCGTCGCATGAAGCGGCTTTCGAGCGTTGATGCGGCGTTTTGGTCTGCCGAAACTGCGGGCTGGCATATGCATGTCGGTGCGTTGGCGATCTGTGATCCCAGTGATGCGCCCGACTACAGCTTTCAGCGACTCCGCGAGCTGATCATCGAGCGGCTGCCGGAACTGCTGCAGCTGCGCTGGCGGATCAGTGGGGCGCCGCTGGGTCTGGACCGGCCGTGGTTTGTCGAAGACGAGGATCTCGACATCGACTTCCATATCCGCCGCATCGGCGTGCCGGCGCCCGGCGGTCGCCGCGAACTCGAGGAGCTGGTCGGCCGGCTGATGTCGTACAAGTTGGACCGGTCGCGGCCGCTGTGGGAAATGTGGGTGATCGAGGGCGTCGAGGGCGGCCGGATCGCATCACTGACCAAGATGCACCACGCCATCGTCGACGGGGTCTCGGGCGCCGGGCTGGGTGAAATCCTGTTGGACGTCACGCCGGAACCCCGCCCGCCGCAGCATGATTCGGTGGGAGCGGTGGAGAGATCTCAGCTTCCGGGCCTGGAACGGCGCGCGATTGGCGCGCTGATCAACGTCGGGATCAAGACGCCGTTCCGGATTGCCCGGCTGATGGAACAGACGGTGCGGCAGCAGATCGCCACCCTGGGCGTGCAGCGCAGGCCGCCGCGCTACTTCGAAGCGCCGAAAACCCGGTTCAACGCGAAGGTGTCGCCACACCGCCGGATTACCGGCAGCCGGGTCGAGCTGGCCCGGGTCAAGGCCGTCAAGGACGCCTACGGCGTCAAGCTCAACGACGTGGTGCTGGCGCTGGTGGCCGGCGCCGCCCGCGAATACTTGCAGAAACGTGGTGAGCTGCCCGCCAAACCGCTCATTGCGCAGATCCCGGTCTCCACCCGCACCGACGACGACAAGGACGACGTCGGCAACAAGGTGAGCTCGATGACGGTATCTCTTGCCACCGACATCGAAAACCCCGTGGAGCGGTTGCGGGTCATCTACGAGAGCACACAGAGCGCCAAAGAAATGGCCAAGGCGCTGTCGGCGCATCAAATCATGGGACTTACCGAAACCACGCCACCGGGGCTGCTGCAGTTGGCCGCGCGCGCGTACACCGCCAGCGGGTTGTCGCAAAACCTGGCCCCCATCAACCTGGTCGTCTCCAATGTCCCCGGTCCGAACTTCCCGCTGTATATGGCGGGCGCCAAACTGGACATGCTGGCGCCGCTCGGGCCGCCGGTGATGGACGTCGGTCTGAACATCACCTGCTTCTCGTATCAGGACTCGCTGGACTTCGGTTTCGTGACCACGCCGGAGTTGGCCAACGACATCGACGAGATGGCCGATGCCATCGAAGGCGCGCTGACCGAGCTCGAAAAGGCCGCCGCGGCAGATTAAGTCGTCAGTCGCGGGGTAGGTAAGTCGTCGCGTACACCCAGGACAAGAACCGCGCCACGGCATCGGCCGATTGATGAGCTCGCGGGGAGCCGAAGATGTCGAAAGCGTGCTGGGCGTTCGGCAACTCGGCGTAGGCGACGGGCGACTTCGACACCGCCCGTAGCTCCTCGACGAATTCCCGCGCCTCGACGACCGGGATCGGCGAATCGTCGGTGCCGTGCAGCACGAAAAACGGTGGCGCATCGGCTCGTAGGTGCTGGATCGGTGAGGCGTCCAGGTAGATGTCCCGGTTGACGCTGAGTTTCTGCTTGACCACCAGCTTTTCCAGCACCTCGACGAATTGAGCGCGCCCGGGGTCCGTGGTGGAGTACCAGTCGTAGCGGCCGTAGAACGGGACGGCCGCCGCCACCGACGTGTCGGCTTCTTCGAAGCCGGGCTGGAACTGGGGCTCGTTCGGAGTCAGGGCCGCCAACGCGGACAGGTGCCCACCGGCCGAACCGCCGCTGATGGCAACGAAATCCGGATCACCGCCGTAGGCCGCGATGTTCTCCTTCACCCACGCCAGCGCGCGCTTGACGTCGACGATGTGGTCGGGCCAGGTGTGCACGGGGGAGACTCGGTAGTTCATCGATACGCAGATCCAGCCACGCGAAACCAGGTGGCTCATCAACGGATACGCCTGCGGACGGCGCCAGCCGATCATCCACGCGCCGCCGGGCACCTGCAGTAGCACCGGGGCCTTGCCGTCGCGCGGCAAGTCGCGTCGGCGCCAGACGTCGGCCAGGTTGGATCGCCCGTGCGGGCCGTAGCGCACGATGTTCTCTTTTTCGACGAAGCGGCGGCGGGCGGCGGTGGTGCGCAGCGGCGGGTTGCGCCGGCCCCTGCGGGTCGGCTCGGCGGGCAGTGCTTTGAGTTCCTCGGCGTAGTCGGGGCCGAGCTGTTCGGTCAGGCCGGATTCCAGTACCGGGCCCGCGGTGGTCGCACCCCGGTAGCCGATTACCCCGAGGACCGCCCAGGATGCGGCCGTCAGTGCCAGCGCCGCTTTGCCTTTCGGCCCCGCGAAGTCGCCGCGGCGGGCGCGCCGCGCGGCGTCAACGATGGAGGCGCCCGCGTACAAGCCGGGCACCTCGGAGGCCGGCCAGCCGAACCAGAACACCGCTATGGATGCGTAGGGATTGCGGCTGACCGGGCGTAATCCGTTGACGGCGTTGAGGAGTTCGACTGCTGCACGCAACAGCGGCCTTCTTGTGAAGAATGGCCGGCGCATCAGCCACCCACCCGCGATTGCAGTTCGGCGCGCACGATCTTGCCGGTGCTGCTGCGGGGCAGCTCGTCGAGCACCGAAATCTCGCGCGGCACCTTGTAATTGGCGAGGTTCTCGCGGACATGCTGTTTGAGTGTGTCGGGCGTGGCGGTCGAGCCGGGCCCGAGCACCACGAACGCCGCCAGCCGCTGGCCGTACTGCTCGTCGTCCACCCCGATCACCGCGGCCTCGGCCACCTCGGGGTGCGCGGCAAGAGTCTTCTCCACCTCGATCGGGTAGACGTTCTCGCCGCCGGAGACGATCATCTCGTCGTCGCGGCCCACCACGAAAAGCCGTCCGTTTTCATCGAGATAGCCGACGTCGCCCGACGACATGAACCCGGCGTGGAAATCCTTGGTCTTGCCGGAGGTATAGCCGTCGAATTGGGTGTCGTTGCGGACATAGATGGTGCCGACATCGCCGGTGGGCATTTCGTTGAATTCCGGTTCCAGGATTCGGATTTCGGTTCCTCCCGCCGGCTTGCCCGCGGTGTCGGGCGCGGCGCGCAGGTCGGCCGGCGTGGCCGTCGCGATCATGCCCGCCTCCGTCGCGTTGTAATTGTTGTAGATCACGTCGCCGAACTGATCCATGAACGCGGTCACCACGTCGGGCCGCATTCGCGAACCTGATGCCGCCGCGAAGCGAAGGGAGCGGCCGCTGTAGCGGTTTCGGACGTCGTCGGGCAGGTCCATGATGCGGTCGAACATCACCGGCACCACGGCCAGGCCCGTCGCCTGGTAACGGTCGACGAGGTCCAGTGTGGCCTCGGGATCGAACTTGCGCCGGGTGACGATCGTGCACGCCATCGACGCGGCGAAGATCAGCTGCGAGAAGCCCCACGCGTGGAACATCGGTGCGACGATCACGACCGTTTCCTCCGCGCGCCACGGTGTGCGATCCAGGATCGCCTTGAGCGTCCCGATCCCGGCGCCCCCACCGGATTGCTTGGCGCCCTTGGGACTTCCGGTGGTTCCGGAGGTCAACAGGATCATATTGCCTTTGCCGCCGGTCCGCTGCGGCTGCTTCCCGAGGTGGTCGGCGATCAGCTTCTCGACGGTCAGGTCGTGCTGGCCCTCGGTCCAGGCCACGATGCGGGTGGCGTCGGGTCTGTCGGCCAGCGCGCGGTCCACCGTGCCGGTGAACTCCTCGTCGTAGATGGCGGCGTCGACGCCTTCGCGGTTGACCACCTCGGCCATCGCCGGTCCGGCGAACGAGGTGTTCAGTAGCACAACGTCGGAGCCGATCCGGCTGGCCGCCACCACCGCCTCGACGAAGCCGCGGTGATTGCGGCACATGATCCCGACCACCTTCGGCTGGCCCGACGCCAAGCCCTGCAGTGCGACCGCCAGCGCGTTGATCCGCTCGTCGAGCTGGCGCCAGGTCAGCGTGCCGAGTTCGTCGATCAGGGCCGCACGGTCCGGGCAGCGCTGCGCCGCGCCGGCGAAACCGACCGTCATGCCCATGCCTTCGCGACGCATCGCCGCCGCCATCTTGAGGTACCGGTCGGGCCGCATCGGCGCGATCATCCCGGCGCGTTGCAGCGTCGTCACGACGCCCAAGACGCCGCGAGCCTGGTCGAGGGGAGACGGCATCGGTCAGCCCAGAATCGGGAAGCGGCGCTTGGCGGCGAGGTCTTTGAGGGCAGACTGCATCACCGAGCGGACGTGCGCGTCGACCTCGTCGATGTCGGGGTCCTCGCCGAACTGTGCGGCGATGTCGATCGGTTCCAGCACCTGAGTGATGATCTTGGTGGGCAGCGGCACATTCGGCGGGACGACCGCGCTGAACCCGAACGGGAAGCCGAACGAGACCGGCAGGATGGCGCTGCGCAGCAGGCGCTTGATACCCAGCCGTTCGGCCAGCCAGGTGCCGCGGGTCAAGTACAGTTGGGTCTCCTGGCCGCCGATGGAGACCGCGGGAACGATCGGCACGCCGGCCTCGATCGCGGTGCTGACGTATCCCTTGCGGCCGTCGAAGTCGATGACATTCTCCGACGCGGTCGGTCGGTAGGCGTCGTAGTCACCGCCGGGAAAGACCACCACCACGCCGCCGGACCGCAATGCATTGGCGGCGTTCTCCCGGTTTGCCCGGATGTAGCCGGCCCGCCGGAAAAGCCCGCCCGTCACGCCCATGAACAAGATGTCGTGGCTCAGCGTGTACACCGGCCGGTCGTAGCCGAACTTGTCGTAGAAGTCGACGCTGAAGATCGGGACGTCCATCGGGAACATGCCGCCGGAGTGGTTGCCGACCACCAGCGCGCCCCCGGGCGGAAAGGAGTCCAGGCCGTGCACCTCGGAGCGGAAATAGCGCTTCAACACTGGCCGCAACACACCCATCAGGCGCTGGGTCAGCCCCGGGTCGAATTGGCCGATTTCGGGGTCGTCACTGCTGGATTCGTCCACTTCGCTCACCGATGCCCCCTTGTGGTTTCCTCGAGAGTTCCCGCGCTGAGTCCCTAGATGGTAGCGACGGGGGTAACCGGTCATCTCGGCTGGATACCCGGATGGGGTCTCAATTTGCTCGCATCGATCGGAGCAAAGTCGTCGACGGGGGCAGCCTGGCATCTCAAGCGTTTCGGTGTTTGCACTGCCATCGAGCAGACCGATATCAGCAATCTCATTGATATCAAAATTTTGTTATCGTTGGAATCATGACGAAACAGCGTCACCCCCATCCCGCCGATGATCCAGGCACTCTTGGGCAGCGGCTTCGTGCGGCACGATTGCGGTCATTTGTTGGACGTGACGTCGAGCGCGCGTTGTTCCACTCCGCTTTGCTGCGCGACCCGGACGGCTTCTCGGTGCTGTACATCCACGGGCCCGGCGGCGCGGGGAAATCGGCCTTGCTACGTGTACTCGCCGACGACGCCCGCGCGTCGGGCAGGTTTGTGGTCGAGGTTGACTTCCACGTGACGAGCGCCACGCCAATGGCTTTCGAAGTCGCGTGTGCCACTGCGCTGACGACCGCGGGCGCGGTTTTGGTGATCGACACCTTCGAGCAGAGCCAGGCGTTAGAAAGCTGGCTGCGCACCCGGTTCTTGCCCCGGCTGCCGATCGATGCACTCGTTGTCATTGCGGGCCGGCTCCCGCCGGACTCGGTTTGGCGCACCGATCCCGACTGGAACGACCTGTTGCGGGTGATCACATTGCCGGATCTAAACGCCGCGGAGTCGCGCGCGCTGCTTGCGGTCCGTGGAGTGCCCGAGGAACGGCATGCGGCGCTGCTCGACTTCGCCGGCGGTCAGCCGCTGGCACTGACTCTGGCCGCGGGCTTGGCAACCGGTCGTGAATTCGCACCCGAGGATTGGAGACCAGACCAGGACGTAGTAAAGACGTTGCTGCACAGACTCATCGGCCACATCCCTACGTCGGCTCACCGGCAGGCCCTCGAAGTCTGCGCCCACGTTGAGGTCACCACCGAGGAACTGCTGCGCAGCGCGCTCGGCGACGGCGCCGCAGATCTGTTCGAATGGCTGCGTTGTCTGCCGTTCATCGAGTCCAGCCGCTACGGTGTGTATCCGCACGACGTAGTGCGGGATCTACTGAGCCAAGACCTACGCTGGCGTGACCCGGAAGGCTCCGGGTCACTGCACCGCACCATTCACGATCATGTCCTCGACCGCGTCCGCGCCGCCTCGGGCCCCGAGGTAATCGAGGCCGCGCGCTCGTGGCTCTTTCTCTATCGACACACCAGCTCGCTTGCCGGGTACCTCACGTGGGCCGGACGCGGCGAGGTCTACGAGACCCCCTACCTGCCCGAGGATCGGGCAGCTGTGTTGCGGTTGACCGCCGAGTGTGAGGACGCCGAATCGGTCCGGATCGCCGGATTCTGGCTCGACCGCCAACCGGACGCCTTCCACCTGCAGCGCAAGGCTGATACCGGCGAGATCGTCGCGTTCTCCGCGTGGTTGCGGCTGCACCATCCCGAACCGGAGGAGATAGCCGCCGACCCGGTCATCGCGGCCGCCTGGCGCCACTGTGCCACCGATGGCCCTACCCGTCCCGGCGAGTACATCGCTGTCTCGCGCTTCACTGTCGACGTCGAGGCATATGCAAAGACCTCGCCGGCAATCGACCTCATGGTCACTAGGATAGTTGCGGAATGGCTGTGCGCACATCGGTTGGCCTGGTCGTTCCTGGTGCTACTGGACATTGAACCGTGGGTTAGCCAAGCCAAAACGGTTGAGCACCAGCCAATCAGCGAGCGGGTGACGGTCGGCGGGCGGGAGTTATTGCTCTATGGCCACGACTGGCGCGCCATGCCGTTGGAGTCGTGGCTGATGCGGCAGGACACCGAGGTCCTATCCGGCCACCGGCCCGCCGTGGCTGCCCAGCCATCGCGCCATGCCTTGCCCCGCCGCGCGTTCGATGCGGCGGTGCGCGCAGCGCTGCGACACGTTGGCCACGACGCCGCCCTGGACGCGAACCCCTTGTGTGGCACAGGTTTAGCGGATACGGGGCACGAATTGCGCGGACTGCTGAACGAGGCCGTCCAAGTGCTGGCCGACGATGTCCGTGCCGTCAAGCAGTACCGTGCTGTGCACACCACGTTCTTTTGCCCAGTGCCCACCCAGGAAGCCGCGGCCGAACAGCTAAACCTGCCATTCAGCACCTACCGTCGACACCTCGCCGGCGGAACCAAACGGATCTGCGAAGCACTGTGGAACTGGGAACTGAAACCGGAAACGGGCCGTTATTGAGCACCGAATGGTCTGGTAACTGACCATCGACCGGCGCCATGCTTGCTGTCATGATCGAACCGACTCAAGCCGTCGTAATCGGTGCCGGCATGGCCGGGCTCCTGGCCGCCTCCGCGCTGAGTGAAACCTTCGGCCAGGTGATGCTGATGGAGCGAGATCAGCTGCCCGCCCGTATCTCCGGGTGCCGCGACGTATCGCAGGGTAAGCACCTGCACCTCCTCCTTGCCGACGGACTGGCTGCGCTGAACAAGCGATTTCCAGGTTTCGACGCTGAGCTACTCGCCGCGGGAGCCATCCGTCCGAGCGTGCGGTCCGGCAGGGTGATAGACGTGCACCCGAAAAATCCCCAAACCTCCGGAAGCATCGGATGTTTCTGCAGCAGAGGGCTGTTGGAACAGTTGGTGCGTGAGCGAGTTAGAGAATTGCCAGACGTGGAGATCGTCGGCCACCGCGACGTGTTAGGAATCGTCCGTACCGATGACGGACAAATCATCAGTGGAGTGCGGATTAAGTCGCGTGTCGACAGCACTGAAATATCGCAATTAACAGTCGATCTGGTTATCGATGAGACTGGACGTGCCTTGCAAAACTCGCGGTGGCTCACCGTACTTGGCTATCTGCCCGCCAAGGAAACTGCGCCCACGGCAGTCTGTTGTTCACGCACCGGTGCACAAGCGCACGCGCATAGTGCTCGTCGTGCCCACACACAACCGCCAGAAATAACTTAGGCGTCTGGAGCCACGACCCCAGCTATTAACTGATCGACCCGCCGCTCCCACCTTTCGTCGGCGGCAGCCATCCGGCCGCCGCAGATCGGCCTGGACATGGTCGGCGACGCGGGCGGAGAACACGAGAAACAATTCACATCCGAGAAAGGCCGCGACCGTGAATGACATCGCAAACACTGGCGCCACAAACGTCGACAAGCGCATCCAGATCATGTTGATCCATGGGGGTTTTCATGGCGTGTGGGTCTGGGGCAAGGTTGTTGACCGACTCGCGGCGCTGGGATGGTCAGCGCAGACGGTCGCATTGCCAAGCGTGGCGGCCAAAGACCAGCCGCGCTATGGCATGCATGACGACGCGGTTGCGGTTCGTCGTCGGCTTGAGGTCATCGAGGATCCGGTTGTGGTCGTGGCGCATTCCTACGGCGGTATAGTCGCCACGCAGGCGGCCGTGGGCCTTAAGAACGTCGCACACATCATTTATCTTGCGGCATTTCAGCTTGACGTGGGCGACTCGCTGCTCGGCGTCGTTGGCGGACCCGCCCCGTGGTGGATTGTCGAGGACGACATGCTCAGTGCTGGGCGACCGTTCGAAACATTTTTTCCGATGTGCCTCTTGATGACGCCAGGCGGGCGATTGAGCGTCTACTGCCTTCGAGTTATTCCACTGTTACAGAACAGCTTACGCAGGCGGCGTGGCGTGAGATCGAGTCCACCTATGTGATTTGTGACGAGGACCGGGCACTCCCTGCGGCAGCACAGGCGCAGATGGCCAAACGTGCAACGTATGTCCGCCGCATGCCGAGCAGTCATTCGCCGATGCTGTCCCGACCGGAGGAGGTCGCTCTGATTATCGCCGATGCGGCGACGCAGGTATGGGAGCCATGGTGAAGGCGCCGAGTAGGTGCCCAGCCGCCTCACGATTCGATGGTTCTGAATCAGTAAGCAGCACAAGTTAGTCCAACACCGAGAGGTCTTTCCTCGATGACAGCAACCCCGCAGGACTCTTCGCCCTCAGATACATCGTCGGGCCACTTCGACGTGATCATCATTGGAGCGGGCATCTCCGGCATCGGAGCGGCCTATCGGATTGCCGAACGCAACCCGGGCCTGCGCTACGTCATCCTGGAGCGGCGGGCCCAGGTCGGTGGCACTTGGGACCTCTTCCGGTACCCGGGCGTGCGCAGCGACACCAGCACATACACGTTGTGTTTTCCGTGGGAACCGTGGACCCAGCCAGAGGCCATCGCCGGTGGCGAACAGATTCGCGAGTACATCACCAGGACCGCGCAGAAACACAGGATCGACAAGAACATCCGCTTTAACATCCATATTCGTTCGGCAGACTGGGATTCCGCTACTCACACGTGGACGGTGCGCACCGCTGTCGACGCCGCGGCAACGCCGACGGTCTTGCGAGCTCGGTTCCTGTTTTTCGGCACCGGCTACTACGATTACGACCAGGGTTATGCGCCTGGCTTCCCGGGCGCCGAACAGTTCGGTGGCACCATCATTCATCCTCAGCATTGGCCCGCAGACCTGGACTACCTGGGCCAGAGGATGGTCGTCATCGGTAGCGGTGCCACCGCCGTAACGATGGTGCCCTCGTTGGCAAAGCGGGCCGCGAAGGTGACGATGTTGCAGCGCTCACCCAGTTACCTGCTGTCGTTACCAAAGGTAGACCCGGGCGCCACGCTTGCGCGAAAGATGTTGCCCTCAATAACCGCGCACACGCTCACCCGCTTCAGGATCGCGGTCGTCGAGGTCCTGTTGTGGGAACTTTCACACCGGGCTCCGAGCTTAGTCAAGAAGATCCTGCGCAAAGCGGCTGTCGATCAGCTGCCCGATGGCTACGACGTGGACACCCACTTCACGCCGCGATACGACCCGTGGGATCAGCGGATATGCATAATGCCCAACAACGAGTTTTACAAGGCAATACGCGACGCCAGGGTCGAGGTAGTCACGGGTGACATCGACCATTTCGATGCCACCGGAATCGCGCTGAGATCCGGCGAGCACCTCGACGCCGACATCATCGTGACAGCCACTGGGATGAACATGTTGGCCCTCGGCGGGATCGCGGTCAGCATTGATGGTGCTGAGATAAGGCCGCAAGATCGGTACATGTACAAGGCGCGCATGATCGAAGATGTCCCCAACCTCGCCTGGTGCATCGGCTACGCGGGTCTGAGCTGGACTCTGCGCGCTGACATGACCGCCCGTTCAGTCGCTAATCTGCTGGCATGGCGTATCCGCATCGTGGCGCCGGGACGATGCCGGAGCGTCCACTGTTCGATCTCACCTCCGGGTATGTGACGAGGAGTGTGCACGCACTGCCCAAGTCGGGGAATAAGCGTCCCTGGAAAGTGGGCCAAAACTACCTTGCCGATGCAATTGTGCACCGCTTCAGCCGCATCGGCGATGCCATGGTTTTCGGCACCGCATGAGTCAGCCTGCGGGCCGAATTCAGGCGTCGCAGCCGCTGCGATGGATCGAAGAGTCCAAAGAAGTGCAGGAGATTTGAAATGCCGCCTACCAAAGTCCATTTCAACGGCTCGGTGAACCTTCCCGATGCCGAGACGGTCATGCGTGAGATCAGTGAACGAGTTCCACATGGGGTGCACGGGCAGCCACACCCTGGTTGCCGATTCGGTGTTCGTGCCGGAGCACCGAGTCTGCCAATTGAGCGTGGTCCTCTCCGGGCTAGCGGCGCCCGTCGAGCCGGTGTACCGCATTCCACTGGCTGCACTGCCGTTAATGCTGGTCGGCCCAATGCTGGGCTCGGCGCAGGCAGCGTTCGACCACGTGACGGTGATCGTGGCAGGGGACAAGCCGCTCGCAATGTCCAACTATCGGCGCCTTGCCGATTCGCCGAGCGCACAAGCTGCCCTCGCCGACGCGGCCACATGCATCGACACGGCACGGTTGCACGTATATCGGTCGGCAAACATGCTGGATGCCACCGCCGCCGCCGGTGAGTCCTTCGACCCGGTGGATCGCGCACGGGTGCGGATGGATGCCGGGCATGCCTCGGCTTGTTTGCGCGCTGCAATGGGGTTGCTGCTTGGTGTCGCGGGAGCCGCCAGTATGGCCGCCTCCAGCCCGATTCAGCGTCTGTGGCGGGACTTGGAGACCGCGGCACGCCATCCCAGCATCAACACCGGGCTCAGCCGCGAGATCTATGGCCGCGCTTTGGTCGGTAGCAGTGAACAGGTCACCTTTTGGGTGTGACGGTCCCAGGCTAGGTAGCTAGAGACTCGCAGTGGATGCCTAACAGGCAAACGCTCTTGCCTTCCCGCTCCCGATCGTCCGGGCGATGGATGGGTGGATAACGGACCGTCAGCTTGTCGCTGCGCGCTGACCGCGGGTTGCCCGCAATCCACATTGCGGCAATCGCAAGCACGTTGTGACGTCTGACGTAATAAGGTTGCCCCGCAACTACTTCGGGACAGCGTGACGCAAGCTTTCGAAAGGCTACAGCAAAGTATCGGCGACTTTCGTGGCGGTGTTGTGGTGCGGACGCGACCGCTCAATGTCCTTGGTAGCCAGCGCCTCGGAGCCGCCGAAGGAGTCAGCGCCTCCGAGCGGCTGATTGGGCATTTACTCTGTGCTAGCAAAAGCGACCTAAGCTTCGCGCCGAAGCGTATGGTGCAGGCCACATTCCGGGAGTTATTGTTACCGAGCTGACTAATGACATGCCAGTTGAGAGAGAAACAATGGACTTCGCTGGTTTACCCGAGGAGCCGGATCCACGTCCGGTCCTACCGCACCATTCGAGTAGTGGGCGTGACCGACGCGGGCGGACACCACACGTCGCCGCGGTCCGTCCGGTCCCGGGCCATGTTCATCAAGCAGGGGCGCTGAGCGCGCACCGGCCCGCCGCCGCTGCTGATCGCGTCACATATGCGGCCGACACCGCGGACCAGCGCCAGGCGGACTACTTTCTGCGTCTGCTCACCCAGAACCGCCGTTTGATCGACCAGCGGATCGACGGCTACCACAAGGCGATCGCTGTCGCCGAGGCCCGAGACGACGCCGAAAGCGCGTCCGTTTTCCGGCGCACCGCGCGCATCGAAGAGCAGGAGCGCAAAGCCCTCGACCGCCTTATCGAGAACCTGCAGCGCCGATTTGTGGTGCAGCCCACAGCGCAGGATCCGCCGCTCCCGCGGGGGTCGCGGCTGGTGGTCCGGTAGGGCCGCAGCAACCTACGTCTCATCCACGGCCTGAACTGGTCGGTGTCTTCTAGCTCGGCGTTTGTCCCGACGGCCCACGGCTTGAATTCGAAAGCACGCGGGCATAGCCTCCTGCACGGTCCGGGACTCTTACCGGCTCCGCAACCGTTGCTGCTACTGATCTAGGCTGACGGCCAGGGGTTCACCGCCAGACTCAGGAAAGACGAGGGAGACACAAGTGACAGTCCGAGTAGGTATCAACGGCTTCGGTCGAATCGGACGCAATTTTTACCGTGCGTTGCTTGCCCAGCAGGAGCAGGGCGGAGCTGACATCGAGGTGGTGGCGGTCAACGACATCACCGACAACAGCACCCTGGCGCACCTGCTGAAATTCGACTCCATCCTGGGCCGGCTGCCGCACGACGTCAGCCTGGAAGGCGACGACGCCATCGTGGTGGGCCCGGCGAAGATCAAGGCGCTGGCGGTCCGCGAGGGCCCGGCCGCACTGCCATGGGGTGACCTGGGCGTCGACGTGGTCGTCGAGTCCACCGGCATCTTCACCAAGCGCGACAAGGCGCAGGGCCACCTCGACGCAGGCGCCAAGAAGGTGATCATCTCCGCGCCTGCCAGCGACGAGGACATCACCATCGTGCTGGGCGTCAACGACGACAAGTACGACGGCAGCCAGAACATCATCTCCAACGCGTCGTGCACCACGAACTGCCTCGGGCCGCTGGCCAAGGTCCTCAACGACGAGTTCGGCATCGTCAAGGGGTTGATGACCACCATCCACGCCTACACCCAGGACCAGAACCTGCAAGACGGACCGCACAGCGATCTGCGCCGCGCCCGGGCGGCGGGCCTGAACATCGTCCCGACCTCGACCGGCGCAGCCAAGGCCATCGGCCTGGTGCTGCCCGAGTTGAAGGGCAAGCTCGACGGGTACGCGCTGCGGGTGCCGATTCCCACCGGTTCGGTCACCGACCTGACCGCCGAACTGCGCAAGCCGGCCGGCGCCGACGAGATCAACGCCGCGATGAAGGCGGCGGCCGAGGGTCCGATGAAGGGCATCCTCAAGTACTACGACGCGCCGATCGTCTCCAGTGACATCGTCACCGACCCGCACAGCTCGATCTTCGACTCCGGGTTGACGAAAGTGATCGACAACCAGGCCAAGGTGGTCTCGTGGTACGACAACGAGTGGGGCTACTCCAACCGTCTCGTTGACCTGGTCGCGCTGGTCGGTAAGTCGCTGTAAACCGTGGGCGTTCCAAACCTCGAAGACCTTTTGTCCGAAGGCGTTTCGGGTCGTGCGGTGTTGGTGCGCTCCGATCTCAACGTGCCGCTCGACGACGCCGGTGCGATCACCGACCCGGGCCGGATCATCGCGTCGGTCCCAACGCTGAAGGCGCTGTTGGATGCTGGCGCCAAGGTGGTGGTGGCCGCGCACCTGGGTCGCCCGAAGGACGGTGCCGACCCGAAGCTGTCGCTGACGCCGGTCGCCGCCGCGCTCAGTGAGCAGCTCGGGCGGCATGTTCAGCTGGCCGGCGACGTGGTGGGTACCGATGCGCTGGCGCGTGCCGAGGGTCTGACCGACGGCGACATCCTGTTACTGGAGAACATCCGCTTCGACCCGCGCGAGACCAGCAAGGACGACGGTGAGCGGCTCGCGCTGGCCAAGCAGCTGGCCGAATTGGTTTGGCCGGGAGGCGCTTTCGTCTCTGACGGCTTTGGCGTCGTACACCGCAAGCAGGCCTCGGTGTACGACATCGCCACGCTGCTGCCGCACTACGCCGGCACGCTGGTGGCCGAGGAGATCCGGGTGCTGGAGCAGTTGACCAGCTCGACCACTCGCCCCTACGCGGTGGTGCTGGGCGGGTCGAAGGTGTCCGACAAGCTCGGCGTCATCGAGTCGCTGGCGACCAAGGCTGACAGCATCGTGATAGGTGGCGGGATGTGCTTCACCTTCCTTGCCGCACAAGGCTTTCCGGTGGGCAAGTCGCTGCTCGAAGAGGAAATGGTGGACACCTGCCGTCGGCTGCTGGACACCTACGTCGACGTGTTGCGGCTGCCGATGGACATCGTGGTGGCCGACAAGTTCGCTGCCGATGCGACACCGCAGACCGTTGCGGCAGATGCCATCGGAGGTGACGCGATCGGCCTGGACATCGGGCCCGAGTCGGTGAAGCGTTTCGCGGCGCTGCTGTCCAACGCCCAGACGGTGTTCTGGAACGGCCCGATGGGCGTGTTCGAATTCCCGGCGTTCGCCGCCGGCACCAAGGGTGTCGCCGAGGCGATCGTCGCGGCGACCGGCAAGGGCGCGTTCAGCGTGGTCGGCGGCGGTGATTCCGCGGCCGCGGTGCGTGCGCTCGGGATTCCCGAGGGCGAGTTCTCACACATATCCACCGGCGGTGGGGCATCGCTGGAATACCTGGAGGGCAAGACGCTTCCCGGCATCGAGGTGTTGGGTCGCCCGCAGCCGAGCGAAGGAGAGTAGCCGTGAGCCGTAAGCCATTGATCGCCGGCAACTGGAAGATGAACCTCAACCACTTCGAGGCCATCGCGCTGGTGCAAAAAATCGCATTCGCATTGCCGGACAAGTACTTCGACAAGGTCGACGTCACGGTGCTGCCGCCGTTCACCAACCTGCGCAGCGTGCAGACCCTGGTCGACGGCGACAAGCTGCGGCTGACCTACGGCGCCCAGGACCTGTCCCCGCACGACTCCGGTGCCTACACCGGCGACATCAGCGGCGCCTTCCTGGCCAAGCTGGGCTGCAGCTACGTGGTCGTCGGCCACTCCGAGCGGCGCACCTACCACAACGAGGACGACGCGCTGGTGGCCGCCAAGGCCGGCGCCGCGCTCAAGAACGGCCTGACGCCGATCGTGTGCGTCGGCGAGCATCTCGATGTACGGGAGGCCGGCGAGCATGTCAGCCACTGCGAGAAGCAGGTGCGCGAGTCTTTGGCCGGACTGTCGGCCGAGCAGATCGGCCAGGTCGTCATCGCCTATGAGCCGGTCTGGGCGATCGGAACCGGCCGGGTGGCCAGCGCCGGGGACGCCCAGGAGGTCTGCGGGGCGATCCGCGAGCAGCTGGCCGCGCTGGCATCACCCAAGGTCGCCGAGACGGTGCGAGTGCTCTACGGCGGCTCGGTGAGCGCCAAGAACGTCGGCGAGATCGTCGCGCAGGAAGACGTCGACGGCGGCCTGGTCGGGGGAGCGTCGCTCGACGGCGAGCAATTCGCGACCTTGGCTGCCATCGCCGCCGGCGGGCCCCTCCCGTAGCCGCTCCGAGCGTCGGTTGGGGCTGCTCGCAGCCCACCAGGTAGGGTTGCGGCATGCAATTGGGCCTGCAAATCACTCTGGTGGTCACCAGTGTTCTGGTGGTCCTGTTGGTGCTGCTGCACCGCGCCAAAGGTGGCGGCCTGTCGACGCTGTTCGGCGGTGGCGTGCAGTCCAGCTTGTCCGGCTCGACCGTGGTGGAGAAGAACCTGGACCGGCTGACGGTGTTCGTCGTCGGCATCTGGCTGGTGTGCATCATCGGCATGGCGCTACAGATCAAATACCGCTGACCCAGTTTTGTCGGCAGGCGGGTTACGTCGTTCGCACCGATACTGAGACACATGGTTGAGGCTTCTGACGCCGCGCTGGCGCCGATCGGTGCCGTGCAACGGACCCGGATCGGACGCGAGGCGACCGAGCCGATGCGCGCCGACATCAGGTTGCTCGGCAGCATCCTCGGCGACACGGTGCGCGAGCAGAACGGCGACGAGGTATTCGACTTAGTCGAACGTGCCCGCGTCGAGTCGTTCCGGGTGCGTCGTTCCGAAATCGATCGGGACGAGATCTCGCACATGTTCGACGGCATCGACATCCGCCAGGCGCTCCCGGTCATCCGGGCGTTCAGCCATTTCGCGCTGCTGGCCAACGTCGCCGAAGACATCCACCGCGAGCGACGGCGTCATATTCACGTCGACGCCGGCGAACCACCGCAAGACAGCAGTCTGGCCGCCACCTACGCGAAACTGCATTCCGCAGAGCTGGATTCGGCAACCGTCGCCGATGCGCTCAAGGGAGCGCTGGTTTCTCCGGTCATCACCGCCCACCCCACCGAGACTCGCCGGCGCACCGTCTTCGTCGCCCAGCACCGGATCACAGAGCTGATGCGACTGCACGCCGAGGGCTTTCGCGAGACCGGCGACGGCCGCAGCATCGAACGCGAGTTGCGCCGCCAGGTGCTCACGCTCTGGCAGACCGCGCTGATCCGGCTGTCCCGGCTGCAGATCACTGACGAAATCGACGTCGGCCTGCGCTATTACCAGGCTGCGTTGTTCGAAGTGATTCCACAGGTCAACGCCGGTGTTCGTGACGCGTTGCGCGCCCGGTGGCCCGACGCCGAGCTGCTCGGTGAGCCGATCCTGCAGCCGGGGTCGTGGATCGGCGGGGACCGCGACGGCAACCCGAACGTGACCGCCGCCATCGTGCGGCGGGCCACCGGCAGCGCCGCTTTCGCCGCGGTGGCGCACTACCTGTCCGAACTCACCGATCTTGAGCAAGAACTATCGATGTCGGCTCGATTAGTCACTGTCACAACCGAATTGACGGAGCTGGAGCGCGGCTGCCCCGAGCAGGCCAGGTCCGACGAGCCCTACCGGCGGGCGGTGCGGGTGATTCGCGGTCGGCTCAGCGTGACCGCCGCGCAGATCTTGGACTCCGAACCGCTGCACCTGCTCGACCTTGGTCTCACGGCGTACGCCTCGCCGGACGAACTGCGGGCCGACCTCGACATCATCGACTCCTCGTTGCGCGCGCACGGCAGCGCGGTGCTGGCCGAGGATCGGCTGGGCCTGCTGCGAGAGGGCGTGCACGTCTTCGGGTTTCACCTGAGTGGCTTGGATATGCGGCAAAACTCGGACGTACACGAGGAAGTGGTCGCCGAGTTGCTGGCATGGGCCGGCGTGCACCCCGACTACGGCTCGCTGCCCGAAGACGAGCGGGTGGAACTGTTGGCGGGCGAGTTGAGTACGAGGCGACCACTGCTCAGCGACCGCGCCCGGTTGTCGGAGCTGGCCCATAAGGAATTGAGTGTGGTCGAGGCGGCCGCGCACGCCGTCAAGCGTTATGGTCCCGCGGCGGTGCCCAACTACATCATTTCGATGTGCCAGTCCGTGTCGGACGTGTTAGAGGCCGCGATCCTGCTCAAAGAGGCCGGGCTGCTGGATGTCTCCGGACCCGAACCCTATTGCCCCGTCGGTATTTCCCCGCTGTTCGAGACGATCGACGACCTGCACAACGGTTCGGAGATATTGCACGCGATGCTGGAACTCCCGATCTATCGGGCACTGGTGGCGGCTCGGGGCGACCGCCAGGAAGTGATGCTCGGCTACTCCGACTCCAACAAGGACGGTGGATACCTCACCGCGAATTGGGCGGTCTATCGAGCCGAGCTGGCGCTGGTCGAAGTGGCTCGGAAAACCGGAATTCGGTTGCGGCTCTTCCATGGTCGCGGCGGCACCGTCGGGCGCGGCGGCGGACCCAGCTACCAAGCCATCCTCGCGCAACCGCCCGGCGCGGTACAGGGTTCGCTGCGCCTCACCGAGCAGGGTGAGGTGATCGCGGCCAAGTACGCCGAACCGCAGACGGCGCAACGGAATCTGGAGAGTCTGGTGGCGGCGACTTTGGAGTCGACGCTGCTCGACGTGGAGGGTCTCGGCGACGAGCCGGAACCGGCCTATGCGGTGCTCGACGAGATCGCCGCGCTGGCCCGTCAGGCGTACACCGAATTGGTGCACGAGACACCGGGTTTCGTCGAATATTTCAAAGCATCCACACCGGTCAGCGAGATCGGGTCGCTGAATATCGGCAGCCGTCCGACATCACGAAAGCCCACCGAGTCGATCGCCGACCTGCGCGCCATCCCCTGGGTGTTGGCATGGAGCCAGTCGCGGGTGATGCTGCCCGGTTGGTACGGCACCGGGTCGGCGTTCGAGCAGTGGATCGCGGCGGGCCCCGAAAGCGATAGCGAGCGAGTCGAAGTCCTGCACGATCTCTATCAGCAGTGGCCGTTCTTCCGCGGTGTGTTGTCGAACATGGCGCAGGTGCTGGCCAAAAGCGACCTGGGGCTGGCGGCGCGATACGCGGAATTGGTGGCCGATGAATCGCTGCGGCGCAGGGTGTTCGACAAGATCGTCGACGAGCATCAACGGACGATCGCGATGCACAAGCTGATCACCGGTCAAGACGACCTGCTGGCCGACAATGCGGCGCTGGCCCGTTCGGTGTTCAACCGCTTCCCGTACCTGGAGCCGCTGAATCACCTGCAGGTCGAGCTGCTTCGGCGATACCGCTCGGGGGACGACGACGATATGGTGCGGCGCGGCATTCTGTTGACGATGAACGGGTTGGCTAGCGCGCTGCGGAACAGCGGCTGACCTTAGCGCCGCTGGCGGCGGGTATTCTGGCGCAGATGTCGCTCACTCACACATCGGTAACGCACTGGGGGGTATTCACCGCGCAGGTGCGTGATGGGGACATCACGTCGGTGAGTGCGCCGAGCGATGACACGAATCCGTCTCAGTTGCTGCAGAACTTGCCGGGTGCGGTGCGGCACCGCAGCCGCATCCTCAACCCAGCCGTGCGGCGTGGGTGGTTGGAAAACGGTCCTGGACCCAGTTCGGCGCGCGGGACCGAGGAGTTCGTCGAGATCAGCTGGGACGAATTGATCGACCTGGTGGCCGCCGAGCTGCGCCGCGTGGTCGACCGTTATGGCAACGAGGCGATTTACGGCAGCTCTTACGGCTGGGCCAGCGCCGGGCGGTTTCACCATGCGCAGAGTCAGACACACCGTTTTCTGAATATGTTGGGCGGCTACACCGCATCCCGACACAGCTACAGCGCCGGCGCATCGGAAGTCATCTTCCCCCATGTCTTCGGCTCAAACCTGTTTGATGCCATGGCAAGCAGCACCACCTGGGATGTCATCGTCGACCACACCGAGCTATTGGTGGCGTTCGGCGGGTTGCCGCTGAAGAACTCCGCGGTGATGCCCGGTGGCGCCGCCGCGCATCCAGACCGTGACTACGTCACCCGATACCGGGCCGGCGGCGGCCGGTTGGTGTCGATCAGCCCGCTGCGCGACGACATCACCGCGATCGCCGGCTCGCTCGATGATGGCTGCCAGTGGATCGCACCCGTGCCGGGCACGGATGTGGCGATCATGTTGGGGCTGGCGTATGTGCTGGCCACTGAATCGCTGGCCGATCGCGTCTTCCTCGACACCTACTGTGTGGGCTACGAACGCTTCGAGCGCTATCTGCTGGGCAGCGAGGACGGGACGCCTAAGACACCCGAATGGGCCGCAGCCCTGTCCGGGATCGATGCAGATGGCCTGCGGAATCTCGCCCGTCGGATGGCAGCCGGCCGGACTCTGATCACCACCAGTTTGTCTTTGCAACGGGCCGAACACGGCGAGCAGACCGTGTGGATGGGTGCCACCCTGGCGGCGATGCTGGGCCAGATCGGGCTTCCGGGTGGGGGATACGGTCACGGTTACAGCGCCAATGGCGTCGGTAACCCGCCGCTGGCGTGCAGCCTGCCGAAATTCTCGCAGGGCAGCAACCCTGTGTCGGCGTATATCCCGGTGGCGGCGATCACTGAGCTGCTCTGCCGGCCGGGTGAACAGCTGGCCTACAACGGCAAACTACTCGATCTGCCGCATATCAAATGCGTGTATTGGGCGGGCGGCAACCCTTTTCACCACCACCAGAATTTGCCGCGGTTTCGCCGGGCGATGGCCGGGGTGGACACGATTGTGGTGCATGAACAGTTCTGGACTGCAATGGCGAAACACGCCGACATCGTGATACCCACCACCACCAGTTTCGAACGGGACGATTTTGCGGGGAGTAAGACCGCTGCCATGCTGACCGCGATGCTGGCGATGGTGCCGAGGTACGCCAACGCCCGCGATGACTACGACACTTTTTCCTTGCTGGCCCACCGATTGGGATTCGGTGAGCGATTCACAGAAGGCCGCAGTGCACGTCAGTGGCTGGAACACAGCTATGAAAAGTGGTCGGCAGAGCTGGATTTCGCGGTGCCGTCGTTTGACGATTTCTGGCGTGCCGGCCAGCTTCAGCTGCCGACGAGGACCGGCCTCACGTGGCTTGCCGATTTTCGTGCTGACCCGGCCGCCCACCGGTTGGGGACTCCGAGCGGGGGCATCGAGATCTTCTCGGACACGATCGACGGGTTCGGCCTGTCGGATTGTGCCGGCCACCCCGCCTGGTACGAACCGACCGAGTGGCTAGGCGGTTCGCGCGCCGCGCGGTATCCGTTGCACATGATCGCCAACCAGCCGAAGACTCGCCTGCACAGCCAGCTCGATCACGGTGCTGCCAGCATTGCGTCAAAAATTCAGGGGAGAGAACCAATCCGGATTCACCCGGATGATGCCGCGGCGCGGGGGCTCAGCGACGGCGACATCGCACGGGTATTCAACGATCGCGGCGCTTGCCTGGCGGGTGTTGTGGTCGATGACAGCGTGCGACCGCAAGTGGTGCAGCTATCCACCGGGGCATGGTTCGACCCCGCCGACCCAAGCGATCCGGCATCGATGTGCGTGCACGGTAACCCCAATGCGCTGAGCAACGACTGCGGCACGTCGTCGTTGGCACACGGCAGCACGGGTCAACATGTACTCGTTGAGATGGAGAAGTTCACCGGTGAACTTCCGCCGCTGCGCGCACACGAGCCACCGATTCTGATTTAGCCAGTCGTCCGGTTCCGCAGCCGGTCCACCACACCGCGGACCGCGTGTTCGGTCACCGCTAACGGCGACATGACCGTCTCGCCGATGCTCACGATGTAGTCGATGCGCTTGACGATCGCCTCCACCGGCTCGACCAACGAGATGAGGCGTTTGGCGAGCTCATCGAGGCTTTCCATGGTTCCTTCCAGGTGATCCAGGCCGCCGTCCAAGCGCTCGACCGTGCCGTTCAACCGGGTCAGGGAACTGCTCAGCTCGTTCATGGTCTTGCCGAGTCCGTCGAGGACATCCTCGACCTGCTCGACCGTCTTATCGGCGTTCAAAGCCGCCTGAGTGAGGGTCTTGATCCGATTTCGCTCGGGCCCGTTGCGCACCGTTCGGTCTGCCATAACGCTAATTATGACCGGGACACAACCGGGCAAAACTTCGAAACATCTAATTGGATCTGCGCAGGCGTCGGCGCTGCGGTGGCCGGCGGGGCGGTCTAGCCCGGGGCGGGAAGCTTGGCGGCGGCGTCGGAGTCGAGCAGCCACAGCGTCGTTTCGAGCCCGACGGCCCCCGCGGCCGGTATCGCGACCGGCTGGGCGCCGCCGATGGCAGCGGCGGCCGCATCGCCCTTGGCGGACCCGGAGACCATCAGCCACACCTCGCGGGAGCGGCGGATCGCCGGAATCGTCAGGGTGATTCGTTGCGGCGGCGGCTTGGGGGAGTCGTCGACCGACACCACCATCCGGGTGCTCTCACGCACCGCCGCGGTGTCGGGGAACAGCGAATTGATGTGCCCCTCGGGGCCCATGCCCAGCAGGTGCACATCGAAGTTCGGGACCTGCTCGCCGGCTTCGGCGTTGGCCGCCAGCAGTTGTTCGTAGGCCAGCGCCGCGGCGGCGAGGTCGGTGCCGAATTCGCCGTCGCTGGCGGCCATCGGGTGCACGTTGCTCGACGGGATGTCGATGTGATCGAGCAGAGCCTCGCGCGCCTGCTTCTCGTTGCGCTCGTCGTCGGCTAAAGGAACGTAGCGTTCGTCGCCCCAGAAGAGGTGAACCCTCGACCAGTCGATCTGGTCGGCATGAGCGCGCAGATGCTTCAGCAACCCGGTCCCGTTGCCGCCGCCGGTCAGCACGATCAGGGCGCGCCCCCGCGCCGTCACCGCGGCCCTGATGGTGTCGACCAGCCGGCCGCTCGCCGCCTCGACCAGGGTTTGGCTGTCCGGAAAGATCTCAACGACTGTACTCACGCGTATTGCACCTTATCGATTCCTTCCAGCGCGCTGAAGTAGACCTCGTCGGGATCCAAGCGCCGCATGTCTTCGGCCAGGCATTCGCGGGTTTCTCTGCGCGCCAACGGAACCAGAGCATCCGGGCGCCCGGTTCGGCTCAGGGTCGCGGTCGCGCCCTCCTGCGGCCTGCTCAAAGTGATGGTTTCGGTTTTACGTACCAGTTCGACCTTCAGCTCGCCGACCTCGCGGCGCACCGGCCCGTCGATCCGGCTGGCCAACCAGCCAGCCAGGACGTCGAGCGAGGGTTCGGTGCGTAGACCGGAAACCAGCGCGGATTCGATTTTCTCGTGCGGCTTCTGGTCGACCGCGGAGGTGAGCAACGCCCGCCAGTAGGTGATCCGCGCCCAGGCCAGGTCGGTGTCCCCGGCGGTGTATCCGGGAAGCCTGCTCTTGATCACCGACAGCGGGTCGTCGGTGTTGGTCGCATCGGTGATCCGGCGAATCGCCAACTTGCCCAACGGGTCTTGGGCGGGCACCGCGGGAGCGATATCGGGCCACCACACCACGACCGGAATGTCGGGAAGCAAGAACGGAATGACGACGCTGGCCGAGTGACCGGAAAGAGGGCCGGACAGCCGTAGCACCACCACCTCCCCGGCGCCAGCATCGCCGCCGACCCGAACCTGGGCATCCAGGCGGGCATCGCGACCATCGGTGTCGCCGGCCGCCACGACGAGGACCCGGCTGGGGTGTTCGTGGCTGGCTGCATTGGCGGCCTCGATGGCCTCCTCGAGCAGGGTGTCGTTGTCGGACTTGATGATCAGCGTTCCAACGCGGCCCATCATCACCACGCCGGCCTGTTCACGAAGCTTGTCGAGCTTCTTGTTGACCGCGGTGGTGGTGGTGTCGAGCAGATCGACGATCACGGCCGCCGCCATTCCCGGTCGGTTCGGCGCAACATCTCATCCGCCGAAGCCGGCCCCCAGGTACCCGACTCATACGCGTCGGGCTTACCGTTCGATGCCCAATGGTCGAGGACGGGATCGAGTATCTGCCAAGCCAATTCGACCTCCTCGTTCACCGGGAACAGCGACGGCTCACCCAGCAGCACGTCCAGGATCAGCCGTTCATACGCCTCGGGGGAGTCCTCGGCGAACGCCGAGCCGTAGGAGAAGTCCATGTTGACATCGCGGACCTCCATCGCGCCCGGGACCTTGGATCCGAACCGCAGCGTGATGCCCTCGTCAGGCTGCACCCGGATTACCAGGGCGTTGGTGCCGAGTTCGTCGGTCATGGTGGCGTCGAACGGCAGATGCGGGGCGCGTTTGAAGACCAGCGCGATCTCGGTCACCCTGCGGCCCAGGCGTTTCCCGGTGCGCAGGTAGAACGGCACCCCGGCCCAGCGACGGGTGTCCACCTCGAGCGTGATCGCCGCGAAGGTCTCGGTGGTGGAGTCCTTCGAGAAACCTTCCTCGTCAAGCAGTCCCACCACCTGCTCGCCGCCCTGCCAGCCGGCCGCGTATTGGCCGCGGCTGGTGGTCGCCTCGATCGGCTGGGCGAGTTGGGTGGCCGACATCACTTTGATCTTCTCGGCCTGCAAAGCGTGTGCATTGAAGCTGACCGGTTCTTCCATCGCGGTGAGCGCCAGCAGCTGCATCAGGTGGTTCTGGATGACGTCACGGGCCGCGCCGATGCCGTCGTAGTAGCCGGCCCGCCCGCCCAAGCCGATGTCCTCGGCCATCGTGATCTGCACGTGGTCGACGTAGTGCGCGTTCCAGATCGGGTCCCACAGCTGATTGGCGAAGCGCAGCGCCAAGATGTTCTGCACCGTCTCCTTGCCCAGATAGTGGTCGATGCGGAACACCGACTCCTCTGGGAACACCGAGTTCACCACGTGGTTGAGGTCGCACGCGCTTTTCAGGTCGTGGCCGAACGGCTTTTCGATGACGACCCGGCTCCACCTGTCCTCAATTGGTCGGGCCAGCCCGGAGGAGTGCAGTTTTTCGCATACCACCGGAAACGACTTCGGTGGGATCGCCAGGTAGAAGGCATGATTGCCGCCGATGCCGCGCTCGGCGTCAAGCTTGTCGAGCGTCTCGGCCAGCCGCGCGAACGCGGCGTCATCATCGAAAGCACCCTGCACGAACCGCAGTCCTTCGGCCAGCCGATCCCAAATGGCCTGCCGAAACGGGGTGCGGCAGTGCTGTTTGACGTCGTCGTGGATTACCTGGGCGAAGGCGTCGTGATCCCAGTCGCGGCGGCCGAAGCCGACCAGCGAGAAGGTCGGCGGCAGTAGGCCACGATTGGCCAGGTCGTAGACGGCCGGCACCACCTTTTTGTGCGCCAGGTCGCCGGTGACGCCGAAAAGCACCATTGCACAAGGCCCGGCGATTCTGGGCAGTCGCTTATCGTCCTTGTCTCGCAAGGGATTACACCATTGCGAGCCATCAGCGCTCTGCGTCATTTGTTGGTGGAGCTCAGCTGTTTCTGTGTCTCGTCCAGCAGCTCGGTCCAGGATTCGACGAACTTCTCCACGCCTTCGTTCTCCAGGACCACGAATACGTCGGTGACATCGATCCCGACCGCCGAGAGCTTGTCGAACACGCCCTGGGCCTCGTCGGCGGTGCCGCGAATCGTGTCACCCGTGACGTCACCGTGGTCGGCGACGGCGTCAATCGTCTTCTCCGGCATGGTGTTCACGGTGTTGGCGGCGACGAGTTCGGTGACGTAGAGGGTGTCGGAGTAGTTCGGGTTCTTCACCCCGGTCGACGCCCACAGCGGACGCTGCACGCGGGCTCCGTCGGCCTTGAGCGCCAGGTAGCGCTCGCCGCTTTCGAAGACCTCCTGGTAGGCCGCGTACGCCAGTCGGGCGTTGGCGACACCGGCCAGGCCGCGCAGGTCCAGTGCCTCGGGCGAACCGATCTTTTCCAGTCGCTTGTCGATCTCGGTGTCCACGCGCGAGACGAAGAACGATGCCACCGAATGAATCTTGGACAGGTCGTGTCCCGCCTCGCGGGCTTTCTCCAGGCCGGCCAGGTAGGCGTCCATCACCTCCCGGTGCCGTTCGACGGAGAAGATCAGCGTGACGTTGACCGAAATCCCTTCCGCCAGAGTGGCGGTGATTGCCGGCAGGCCGTCCTTGGTGGCGGGAATCTTGATCAGCAGGTTCGGCCGGTCCACGATCTTCCACAGCTCGACGGCTTGTGCGGAGGTCTTGTCGGTCTCGCCGGCCAGCCGCGGGTCGACCTCGATGGACACCCGGCCGTCGACTCCGTCCGAGGCTTCCCACTCGCGCTTGAGCACGTCGCATGCGTTGCGGACGTCGTCGGTGGTGATGGTGCGGATGGTGGCGTCGACGTCGGCGCCGCGTTCGGCCAATTCGGCGATCTGGCCGTCATAAGCGTCGCCCTCGGCGAACGCCTTCTGGAAGATGGACGGGTTGGTGGTCACGCCGACCACACTCTTGGTGTCGATCAGCTCCTGCAGGTTGCCGGACTTCAGCCGGTCCCGCGACAGGTCGTCAAGCCACACGGCCACGCCCGCGGCGGACAGCGCAGCGAGGTTGGGGTTCTGAGTGCTCATGTAATCGCCCTTTCTCAGTTGTCGACTACTTCTTCTGCGGCGGCAGCGACGGCCTCCGCGGTGAAGCCGAACTCGCGGAATAATGTTTTGGCGTCGGCGGATTCGCCGTAGTGCTCGATCGAGACGATCTTCCCGGTGTCGCCGACCAGCTTGTGCCACGGTTGCGCGATGCCCGCCTCGACGGCCACCCGGGCCGAGACCGACGGCGGCAGCACGCTGTCGCGGTACTCAGCCGGCTGGGATTCGAACCATTCCACGCACGGCATCGACACGACCCGGGCAATAATGTTCTTGTCCGCCAACAGTTTTGTGGCTTCGACCGCAAGCTGGACTTCGGACCCGGTGGCGATCAGGACGACGTCGGGTTCTTCGTCGCCTTCATCGCCCAGCACGTACCCTCCGCGGGCGACGCCTTCGATATTGGTGCCCTCGAGCACCGGCACACCCTGACGGGTCAGGATCAACCCGACCGGGCCGCTGCCATTGCCGCGCGCCAAAATTGTGCGCCAGGCGTAGGCGGTTTCGTTGGCGTCGGCCGGACGTACCACCGACAGCTTCGGGATGGCTCGCAGCGCCGCCAGGTGCTCGATCGGCTGGTGCGTCGGCCCGTCTTCGCCCAGGCCGATGGAATCGTGTGTCCACACGTAGATGGTGTCGATGTCCATCAGCGAGGCCAGCCGCACTGCTCCGCGCATGTAATCGGAGAACTGCAGGAAGGTGCCGCCGTATGCGCGGGTCGGCCCGTGCAGCACGATGCCGGACAGGATGGCGCCCATCCCGTGCTCACGGACACCGAAGTGCAGCGTGCGACCGTACCAGTCGGCGGTGTAGTCCTTCGTCGTAATCGACGGCGGGCCAAACGATTTCACGCCATCCATGGTGGTGTTGTTGCTGCCCGCCAGGTCGGCCGAACCGCCCCACAATTCGGGAAGTTTGGGCCCCACCGCGGACAGCACCTTGCCCGAGGCCGCCCGGGTGGCCAGCTCTTTGGATCCCGGTTCCCAGTGTGGGATGTCGGCATCCCACCCGTCGGGCAGCTTTTGCGCGATCAGCCGGTCGAGCAGGGCCTTGCGCTCGGGTTCACGCTGGGCCCAGGCGTCGAACTCGGCCTGCCACTTCTCGTGCGCTTCTTTGCCGCGATCCACCAGCTTGCGGGTGTGCGCGATGACGTCGTCGCGGACCTCGAAGGTCTTGTCGGGGTCGAAGTTCAGGATCTTCTTGACGGCCGCGACCTCTTCGTCGCCCAGTGCAGCGCCGTGCGCCTTGCCGGTGTTCATCAACTTCGGGGCCGGGAACCCGATGATGGTGCGCAGCGAAATGAACGACGGCCGGTCGGTGACGGCCTTCGCGTTGGTGATCGCCTCTTCGATTCCGACGACGTTCTCGCCGCCTTCCACCTCCTGCACGTGCCAGCCGTAGGCGCGGTAGCGCGCGGCGGTGTCCTCGCACAGCGCGATGTCGGTGTCATCCTCGATCGAGATCTGGTTGTGGTCGTAGAACACGATGAGGTTGCCCAGTTGCTGGACGGCCGCCAGCGAGGACGCCTCGGAGGTCACACCCTCCTCGATGTCTCCGTCCGACGCGATCACGTAAATGTGGTGATCAAACGGGCTTTCGCCCGGGGCCGCGTCCGGATCGAACAGGCCGCGTTCGTAGCGCGCCGCCATCGCCATCCCGACCGAGGACGCCAGGCCCTGGCCCAGCGGACCCGTGGTGATCTCAACACCCTTGGTGTGCCGGAACTCCGGATGCCCCGGGGTCTTGGAGCCCCAGGTGCGCAGCGACTCGATGTCGGACAGTTCGAGGCCGAACCCGCCCAGGTAGAGCTGCAGGTACAGCGTCAGGCTGCTGTGTCCGGCCGACAGGATGAACCGGTCGCGGCCCAACCAGTGCGGGTCGCTGGGGTCGTGGGTCATCGTGCGCTGGAACAGGGTGTAGGCCAGCGGCGCCAGGCTCATCGCCGTCCCGGGGTGGCCATTGCCGACCTTTTGCACGGCATCGGCGGCCAGCACCCGCACCGTGTCGACGGCAACCGAGTCGAGGTCGGTCCAGTCGTCGGGGTGGTGCGGTCGGGTCAGCGTAGAGATCTCTTCGAGAGTGGTCACAGGCGTCAGTCCTTGGGGTGGCCGTAAGTCATAGCGCAGATCAATCCTCACCCTAGTGCGGGAGCGCCAGCGTTTGCAGTGCGGGTTTGCGGGTATTCCTATCGCCTTTCGTGGACATGACATCCGAGCGTCTCAGAGCTTGCGATCACCGCCGCCGCCGGGAAATTCTGTGTGAATAGACCCTGGAGGCTGGCTGCGGCCTCGACCCGGTCTACCATCGTGCGTAGTAGATGCTGCGCCCTGCTGCGACCCCAAGGAGTTATTGCGTGAGCGTTCGCGGGCGCGTCGCGCCGAGCCGGATACGTGGCTCGGTGCTGGCTTACCTGGCGCTGACGAAGCCGCGGGTCATTGAACTGCTGCTGGTGACGGCCATCCCCGCGATGCTGTTGGCGCACCGCGGCCAGGTGGACCCGCTGCTGATCCTCAACACGTTGGTCGGCGGGATGCTGGCGGCCGGCGGGGCCAACACGCTGAACTGTGTGGTCGACGCCGACATCGACAAACTGATGAAACGGACCGCGCGCCGGCCATTGGCCCGGGCCGCGGTGCCGACCCGGAATGCCCTGGTGTTGGGGCTGGTGCTCACCGTGGGCTCGTTCTTCTGGCTCTGGCGGACGACCAACCTGCTGTCGGGACTGCTCGCGATCGCCACCATCGCGTTTTACGTGTTCGTCTACACGTTGCTGCTCAAGCGCCGCACCTCGCAGAACGTCGTGTGGGGCGGCGCGGCCGGCTGTATGCCGGTGATGATCGGCTGGTCGGCCGTCACCGGCACCATCGGTTGGCCGGCGTTGGCGATGTTCGCGATCATCTTCTTCTGGACGCCCCCGCACACCTGGGCGCTCGCGATGCGGTACAAGGACGACTACAAATTGGCCGGCGTGCCGATGCTGCCCGCCGTGGCGACCGAGCGTCAGGTCACCAAGCAGATCCTGATCTACACCTGGCTGACCGTGCTGGCCACCATGGTGCTGGCGCTGGCCGCCGGCTGGCTGTACACGGCGGTCGCGGTGGTGGCCGGGGTGTGGTTCCTGGCGATGGCCCATCAGTTGTACGCCGGGGTCCGGGCCGGCGAACCGGTCAAGCCGTTGCGGCTGTTCCTGCAGTCGAACAACTACCTCGCGGTGGTGTTCTGCGCGCTGGCGGTCGACTCGGTGATCGCGTTGCCGACGCTGCTCTGACACCGATATCGCTTTCTCGACATAGGTAGTGCGCTGACGCTTGTGCACTTGCCAGTGACGCACAGCCAATACCCATGCGGTGCAAAGAGCGCAGCCCAATACTGGCTGTCACACCGTGCGGAAAAGGACGCGAGACCATGGCACACAGGCGCATCGTCAAGAAGTTCATCGCCGCGGCGCTGCTCTCGGGTGGTCTGGCGTTGTCCGATTTCGGCCTGACCACCACCACCGCCCAGGCTCAACGCGGGCCCGTCCCGCTGGATGCTTGGCCCGGCTGTCCCAACGACCACCCTCAGTGACCATGCCACTGGTGCCCGGGGCAACCGTTGCCGCCGACCGGCAATCACGTCACCAACCCGGTTGTTTGGGACAACAACATTTGCCACACCTACTTTTACGTCTACTTCGGGCAGGGCAATGTGGCCCAAAACATTTGGGACGGCGACAATCCGCCGCCCCCTCCGCCGCCGGCGCCGCCGGGCCTAATCAATAGAGACAACTGCCAGCAGATTCTCGGAATCTTCTGCCCGAAGGCCTGACGTGCCTTGAAACCGCTTACGGCAGAAGCACAATCGAGCCGGCGGTCTTGCGGCCCTGCAGGTCCTGGTGCGCGCGTGTCGCTTCGGCCAGCGGATAGCGGCCGCCGACTTCGATGTTGATCGCTCCGCTGGCAACCGCCTCGAACAATTCGTCGGCGCGCCAGCTGAACTCCTGGCCGGTACGCATGAAATGGGCCAGCGTAGGGCGGGTCAGGAATACCGAGCCAGCGGCATTGAGTCGCTGTGGATCCACTGGCGGCACGGGCCCGCTGGCGGCGCCGAACAGCGCCAGAGTCCCGCGGACGGCCAGGCTGGCCAGGCTGGCGTCGAACGTGGTGGCGCCGACGCCGTCGTACACCGCAGCCACCCCGACGCCACCGGTGAGCTCGCGAATCTGGAGGCCGAACTGCGCGGCGTCATCAGGGTAGGAGAGCACCTCGTCGGCGCCGGCCTTCTTGGACAGCTTGGCCTTCTCGGGTGTGGACACGGTGGAGATGACCCGGGCGCCGAGCAGGTGTGCCCACTCGGTCAGGATCAGCCCGACGCCGCCGGCGCCGGCATGCACCAGTACTGCGTCACCAGCCTGCACCGGGTACACCGACTTCAGCAGGTAGTGCGCGGTCAGGCCTTTCAGTAGCACTGAGGCCGCCACTTCGGAGCTGACGCCGTCCGGTACTTTAGCGGTCAAATGTTCTGGCGCAGTGGCAAATTCGGCGTACGCACCGGAGGCCGCCGCAGACACCACGCGGTCGCCGACGCTGAACTCTTCGTTGGTCCCTTCACCCACGGCCACCACGGTGCCGCACACCTCGGAGCCGAGGACGAAGGGCACTTCGCGGGGGTACTGCCCGGAACGGAAATAGGTATCAATGAAGTTGACGCCGACGGCCTCGGTCTGGATCAGCAGCTCGCCTCGGCCCGGCGTGGGCTGTGCCGTGTCGACGTAGCGCAGGACCTCGGGGCCGCCAGTTTCACTGACTTCGATTGCATGCATGTCGCTATCATGCCCGGGCATGAAGCTTGCCCGACCGGACGTCTTCCATCCCCGCATCGTGCTGGCCGGATGTCCACAGCACCCCGCCGGTGACGGCGACGACGCGGGCTTGGTCGCCGCGCTGCGCCAGCGCGGTCTGCATGCGCGCTGGTTGTCCTGGGATAACCCCGATACGTGCCATGCGGATCTGGTGATCTTGCGTGCCCCGCACGATTACCCCGGGCGGCTCGAGGAGTTCCTCGCGTGGACCGTCGGCATCAAGAAACTGCTGAATGCAGCGAATGTTGTCAATTGGAATCTCGACCGGCGTTATCTGCGCGACCTGGCAGCCCGCGGGGTGCCGACGGTGCCCGGGGAGATCGTCGCGCCGGACCGACGGGTTCGGTTGCCGGCTTCCGGTCAGGTGTTCATTGGTCCGGCCGTCGGCACGGGCACTCGCTTGTGCGCCGATCGGTCCGCGGCGGCCGCGTATGCCGCGCAATTGCACGACGCCGGGCGCAGTGTGCTGGTGCAGCCCGCGCCTGGGCCTGAGACGGTGCTGGTCTTTCTCGGGGGCAAGCCCTCGCATGCGTTTCCCTGCGAGCCCGATTTCGAACTCTGGGATGTCGGCGCCGCCACACTGGCCGCGGCGGCGGCCGAGACGAGCATCCAGGTAAGCGAATTACTTTATGCGCGAGTGCATTTGAGTGGTTCTCAGTTGCTGGAGCTGCAGCTGATCGATCCGTCGCTGGACTGGCGGCGACTCGATGCCGGGGCTCGAGACCTGGCCCAGCGCGAGTTCGCGCTCGCGGTGGAGTCAGCCTGCGAGCGGCTCGGGCTTGGCCCGTTCTCGCATCGACGCCCATAGCGCAGCGGTCGCGGCTGTGCAGGCCGCGGCGCCGGCGACGTGCACGGCAACCAGGGCCGCGGGAACGCCGGTGAAGTACTGCGTGGTGCCGACGGCGGCTTGCGTGCACACCAGGGCCAGCAGCACGCCCAGTCGCAGCATGATCGCCCGCGTCGCGCCGACGGCCAGCAGCCCGAAGCCCAGCCCGACCAACAGCGCGAGATAGGCGACCAGCAGCGACGAATGCATGTGCACCAGCGTCGTGATCTCGATCTGCAGCCGCGGCACCGTGCGACTCGGGCTGCGGTCGCCCGCGTGCGGGCCGGCAGCGGTCACCAGCGTGCCGGTGACCAGCAGCACGGCCAGGTTCGTCGCAGTCAGCGCGGTGAGTAGCCGCAGCGGCTTGGCCACCCGCTCGTGCACCACCCCGTCGTCCGGCTCGCCGACCTTGACGTACAGCAGCACCGACAGCCACACCATCGTCATCGACACCAGCAGGTGAATCGCCACCGTCCACCACAGCAGCCCGGTGCGCACCGTGATGCCACCGATCACCGCCTGCACCACCGTCGACACCGGCATCAGCCACGCGTACGCCAGCACCTCACCCCGCCGGCGGGCCCGGTACACCGCCAGCACGGCAAGCGCGGCGGTGACCACCACCGCGAGGCTGAAGATCCGGTTGCCGAACTCGACGGCCTGATGAACTCGCGGTACTTCGGCGACAGCGACCGGGACGAAACTGCCCGGGAAACACTGCGGCCAGGTGGGACAACCCAGGCCAGAAGCCGTGACGCGGACGATCGAGCCGGTGACGGCGATACCGCCCTGGGATCCGATCACGGTGGCGGCGATGATCCGCTGGACGCGCAGGCTGGGGTCGGGGAGCAGGTCCACCAACCGCAACAACACTCGTCCGACAGCCACCGCCCGATCGTAGGCCAATGAAAACTACGGCCTGTAGTACGGGACCGTTTGCGCTACGACTGTAATTTCGCAGGCTTTCCCCGGCGTGTGTGTCAGGTGAAGCGGAACCAGCGCAGCGCGGCCAGCGCGGCCAGCACGCCCCACACCGCCAACACGACAAGTCCGAACCAGTCGACCGACAACGTCATCGCCTGCGAGAGCGCCTCAGTGAGCGCACCGGAGGGGGTGAGCCGGGCTGCCCACTTGACCGCCGTCGGGATCATGTTCGTCTCGACGGTCAGCGCGCCCAGCCCCGCGAAGACGAACCACATCAGGTTGCCGACCGCGAGCACAATCTCGGCGCGCAGGGTGCCGCCCAGGAGCAGGCCGAGCGCCGTGAAGCCGGCGGTGCCCAGCGCGATGACCGCCGCACCCAGCGCAAGGGCCGCCGGGGCCGGTCGCCAGCCCAGTGCAAAACCGATGCCGCCCAATATGATTGCCTGCAGGAACACCACGGTAATGACGGCCAGCGACTTGCCGGCGATGATTCCCCAGACCGGAAGTGGTGTGGCCCCAAGCCGTTTGAGGGCGCCGTAGCGCCGGTCGAACGCGACCGCAATCGCTTGCCCGGTGAAAGCGGTCGAGATCACCGCCAGAGCCATGATCACCGGAACGAACGTCGCGGCGCGGTTCTGGCCGAAGGAGCCGAACGGCAATAGCGTGAGCCCGACCAGCAGGGTGATCGGGATGAACATCGTCAGCAGCAGTTGTTCGCCGTTGCGCAGCAACAGTTTCAGCTCCAGGCCGAACTGTGCGGAAAGCATTTTCGGGACTGCGTTGGGACGCGGGTCCGGGGTGAAGGTGCCCGCCGGAAACAACGGGGTGTTGGTGTCGGTCACGGTCGCAACTTCCTGCCGGTGAGGTCCAGGAACACATCTTCGAGACTGTGTTGCTCGACGCGCAAATCGGTGGCCAGCACGTCGATCTGGGCGCACCACGCCGTCACGGTTGCCAGCACCTGCGGATCGACCGGCCCCTCGACCAGGTACTCGCCCGGCGTCACCTCGCTGGCCTTGTAATCCTCGGGCAGCGCAGAAGCCAAGAGTGACAAGTCAAGTCGCGGCGGTGCGGTGAACCGCACCTGGTCTTTCGCGCCGGAGCGCATCAGCTCCGCCGGTGTGCCCGCGGCCACCGTCACGCCGTGGTCGATGATGACGAGCCGATCGGCGAGCTCCTCGGCCTCCTTGAGTTGGTGGGTGGTGAGCACCACCGTCACACCATCGCGGCGCAGCGCGTCGATCAGCTCCCACACCAGCAGCCGGGCGTGCGCATCCATGCCGGCCGTCGGCTCGTCGAGGAACACCAGCTCGGGGCGTCCGACCAGCGCGCAGGCCAGTGCCAGCCGCTGCTGCTGTCCGCCGGAGAGCCGCCGGTAGGTGGTGCGGGCGGCATCGGTCAGGCCCAGGGTGGCCAGCAGCCACTGCGGGTCCAGCGGGTCGGCGGCGTAGGCGGCGACCAATTCGAGCATCTCGCCGGCGCGGGCCGCCGGGTAGCCACCGCCACCCTGCAACATCACCCCGATGCGCGCGCGCAACCTGGCGTTGTCGGTGATCGGGTCCAGCCCCAGCACCTCGATCGTCCCGGCGTCCGGGCGCACGAAGCCCTCGCACATCTCGACCGCCGTCGTCTTGCCCGCGCCGTTGGGGCCCAACAGGGCCAGCACCTCGGCGGCGTGCACTTCCAGATCGAGATTGGATACCGCTGTCGTTGACCCGTACCGCTTGCTCACCCCGCGCAGCCGCACCACTGTTTCGGGGGCCTGGGGGTTTTGGGGGCCTGAACTCACGTCGAGTCAGCGTAGGCGTCGGGTGCCGACGTCGGACGTCGGGTCTGGACGGTCGCGGCGTCGTTCGCTTCGCCGGCCGCGGCGTCATTCGTTTCGCCACCCGCGGACTGCAGCGGTCGCCACGGCAGCCGGGTGTAGGTCAGCGCGACCAGCACGGCCATCACGGCGGCGCTGGCCAGGGTGGCGTCCAGGATCTGGAACAGCGCGAAGCGGTCGCCGTTGGCGGTCGGGCCGAAGATGCCGACGACGAGCGTGATCACGATGACCGTTTCGCGGAAGCCGGTGCGGGTCGCCCAGCAGGCCAACGGAATGATCGCCCACAGCAGGTACCAGGGCTGCACCACGGGGAACAGCAGCACGCAGATGCCCAGCGCCACGCCAAGGCCGCCGATCGGATGCAACCGGCCGCGCATCACCGCGAACAGCAGCCAGGTGACCAGCACCATGATGATCAGCACGCCGATGAAACGGGTCAGTGCCAGCACGGCGGTGGTGTGGTCGCCCAGGCCCAACAGGATCCCGACCTGCCCGGTGGCCAGGGCCAGCAGCGTCGGCGGCGACATCCAGCTGCGCACGACGTTGGCGGTGCCGAGCGTGAACATCCAGCCGAATCCGAGCCCGCTGATCCAGCCGACCACTGCCATCACCGCGAGCGAGAGCGCCCCCATGCCGCCACCGGCCAGTAGCAGCGCACGCAGGTTGCCGCCGCACCGATAGGCCAGCGCCATCGTGACGAATCCCAGCGCCAACAGCGAGGGCAGCTTCACCTGCGAGGAGAGCGTGATCAGGATGGAGCCGACCAGCAGCATCCCTAGCGGCTCCCAGTCGGGGCCGATGCGGCGCAACGACGTGGGCCGCAGCTGGGGTGCGTCGATCCCGCGCAGCGCGAGCTCGGCGCCGATCAGCATCAACCCGAGCATCAGCGCCTCGTTGTGGATGCCCGCGACCAGATGCATCAGCAGCAGCGGGTTCGCGGCACCCAGCCACAGCGCGCTGACCTCGGCGACACCGCAGCGCCGGGCCAGCCGCGGGGTGGCCCACACGATCATCGCCACGCCCGCCAGCACCACCAAGCGGTGGCAGAGCACCGCGGCGACGATGTTCTCGCCGGTCACGGCTGAGATGCCGCGGCCGATCCACAAGAACAACGGACCATAGGGCGCCGGGGTCTCCCGCCACACGCTGGGCACCGACAGGGTGAACACATGGCCGAGGCCGAGCCCGGACGCCGGACCGACCTTGTAGGGGTCGAGGCCTTCGACGGAGATCTGGCTCTGCGCCAGGTACGAGTAGACATCCTTGCTGTACATCGGCGGCGCGATCAGCAGCGGCAGCATCCACAGCACCAGGGTGCGATCCAGATCGCCGCGCGACATCTGCCGCTTGCCCAACGCGAATCGGCCCAGCATCAACCAGGCGAGCGCCATCATGACCGCCCCGACGGTGGTCATCGTCAACGACACCGTCTGAATCCGGGACGGCAGGTTCAACAGCCGGACGCCGAACGTGGGGTCCTGGACGACGGGCCGGGCTCCGGCGCCCAGCGCGCCGATCGCCATCAGGACGGTGCCCGTGGCACCGAACAGGCGAGTGCGCCGATGTGCGGTGAGTTCCGTCTCATTCAACGGTGAGCCGACGGGCTTCTCGTCGCCGTGCAAGGCGGCGATCGACGAGCTCAGCGTGTGGTGGCGCACTGCCATCAGTGCAGCGTAGCGACATGCCGAGAAGTGACCGGCCGGTGCTCGCCGCGAATCGGCACGACCCGCGACTCAGGGCACCCTTGCTAGTCCGATTTCCGGAATTGCGTCACACTGGTGTTGTGAAAATCCGGACCGCTGAGGAAGCCGTTTCCGCGCCTGAAATCGGTGCGGCGGCCCCTGCTGCGGTGCCGGATGGCCACACCCGCCGCGCCATCGTACGGCTGCTGCTGGAATCCGGATCGATCACGGTCAGCGAGATCTGTGACCGACTGGGCCTGGCTGCCGCCGGCGTGCGGCGGCATCTCGACGCGATGATCGAGGCGGGCGACGCGGAGTCGGCGGCGGCCGCTGCATGGCAGCAGGCCGGCCGTGGGCGTCCGGCGAAGCGTTTCCGGTTGACCGCGGCCGGCCGAGCCAAGCTCGACCACGCCTATGACGACCTGGCGGTCGCGGCCATGCGCCAACTGCGCGAGATCGGCGGACAGGGAGCGTTGCAGACGTTCGCCCGGCGCCGCATCGACACGATCCTGGCCGATGTCCAGCCGGCCGACAGTGCCGCCGATGCCGACGTCGAGGCGGCCGCCGACCGGGTGGCCGGAGCACTGACCAAGGCTGGCTACGTCGCCACCACCACCCGGGTGGGCCCGCCGCTGCACGGCGTGCAGATTTGCCAGCACCACTGCCCGGTGTCGCACGTCGCCGAGGAATTCCCGGAACTGTGCGAGGCCGAGCGGGAGGCGATGGCCGAGGTTCTCGGCACCCACGTGCAGCGCTTGGCGACCATCGTCAACGGCGACTGCGCCTGCACTACCCATGTGCCGCTCGCCCAGGTAGCGAGCAAGGCAGCAAGCAAGACCTAGCATCAAGCGGCGCACAGCCCGCGCCAGCACCGTACGAGCACCAAAGGAGCGTCCCGAATGACACTCACGCCAGAGGCAACCACGCCGCCGGTTTCCGGCGCGCCCGCAGAGTCCCTGACCCAGGAGCAGGCGATCGAGTCCCTGGGCAAGTATGGCTACGGCTGGGCGGACTCCGACGTCGCTGGCGCCAGCGCGCAGCGTGGGCTGTCCGAGGCGGTCGTTCGGGACATCTCTTCGAAGAAGAACGAGCCGGAGTGGATGCTGCAGACCCGGCTGAAGGCACTGCGCACCTTCGATAAGAAGCCGATGCCGAACTGGGGCTCCAACCTCGAGGGCATCGACTTCGACAACATCAAGTACTTCGTGCGCTCCAGCGAGAAGCAGGCCGCAACCTGGGACGATCTGCCCGCGGACATCAAGAACACCTACGACAGGCTGGGGATCCCGGAAGCGGAGAAGCAGCGCCTGGTCTCCGGCGTCGCCGCACAGTACGAATCCGAGGTGGTGTACCACTCCATCCGCGAGGATCTGGAGGCCCAGGGCGTCATCTTCCTCGACACCGACAGCGGCCTGCGGGAACATCCAGAGATTTTCAAGCAGTATTTCGGCAGCGTGATTCCGGCCGGTGACAACAAGTTCTCCGCGCTGAATACCGCTGTGTGGTCGGGTGGTTCCTTCATCTACGTGCCGCCGGGCGTGCACGTAGATATTCCGCTGCAGGCCTACTTCCGGATCAACACCGAGAACATGGGCCAGTTCGAGCGGACGCTGATCATCGTCGACGAGGGCGCCTACGTGCACTACGTCGAGGGCTGCACCGCACCGATCTACAAGAGCGACTCGCTGCACTCCGCGGTGGTCGAGATCATCGTGAAGCCCGGTGGCCGTTGCCGTTACACGACCATCCAGAACTGGTCGAACAACGTCTACAACCTGGTCACCAAGCGGGCTCGTGCCGAAGCCGGCGCCACCATGGAGTGGGTCGACGGCAACATCGGGTCAAAGGTGACCATGAAGTATCCCGCCGTCTGGATGACCGGTGAGCACGCCAAGGGTGAGGTTCTCTCGGTCGCGTTCGCCGGTGAGGGCCAGCATCAGGACACCGGCGCCAAGATGCTGCACCTGGCGCCCAACACATCGAGCAACATCGTCTCCAAGTCGGTGGCCCGTGGCGGCGGCCGCGCCTCCTACCGCGGCCTGGTGCAGATCAACAAGGGTGCCCACGGGTCGCGTTCCAGCGTGAAATGCGATGCGCTGCTTGTCGATACGGTCAGCCGCAGCGACACCTACCCCTACGTCGACATCCGCGAGGACGACGTGACGATGGGTCACGAAGCCACCGTGTCAAAGGTCAGCGCGGACCAACTCTTCTACCTGATGAGCCGCGGGATGACCGAGGACGAGGCGATGGCGATGGTGGTGCGCGGCTTCGTCGAGCCGATCGCCAAGGAACTGCCGATGGAGTACGCGCTGGAGCTCAACCGGCTGATTGAGCTGCAGATGGAGGGCGCGGTCGGATGACCGCTGTCGAAGGGTCTTCACTCACTGCACTGAACAAGGGGGAGCTGTTCGCGTCGTTCGACGTGGACGCCTTCGAGGTGCCAGGCGGTCGCGACGAGATCTGGCGGTTCACCCCGCTGCGACGGTTGCGCGGTCTGCACGACGGATCGGCTGTCGCCAACGGCAAGGCTGCTATCAGCGTCGGGGAACAGCCCGGCGTGCGGACCGAGGCCGTGCGCCGCGGCGACGAGCGGTTGGGGCAGGGCGGTGTTCCCGCCGACCGCGTTGCGGCCCAAGCGTTCTCGTCGTTCAACTCCGCGACGGTGGTGACCGTGGCGCGCGACACCGAGGTCGCCAAACCGATCGAGATCGCCATCACCGGGCCCGGCGAGGGCGCGGTCGCGTACGGGCATCTGCAAATCCGCGTCGAAGAACTGGCACGGGCGATCGTCGTGATCGACCTGCGGGGGAGCGGGACGTACGCGGACAACGTCGAGATCATCGTCGGCGACTCGGCGGCCCTCGGGGTAATCTGGATCGCCGACTGGGCCGACGACATGGTTCATGTCAGTGCGCACCATGCGCGGCTGGGCAAGGATTCGGTGCTCGGCCATGTCAACGTGACGCTCGGGGGCGACCTCGTTCGTACGTCGACGACGGTGCGGTTCACCGCTGCAGGCGGCGACGCCCAGTTGCTCGGTACCTACTTCGCCGATGACGGCCAGCACTTCGAGTCCCGGTTACTCGTCGACCACGCGTACCCCAACTGCCGTTCGGATGTGTTGTACAAGGGTGCGCTGCAAGCTGATCCGGAATCCAGCCGTCCCGATGCGCATACCGTCTGGGTGGGCGATGTGCTGATCCGCGCGGAGGCCACCGGCACGGACACCTTCGAGACCAACCGCAACCTATTGCTCACCGACGGCGCCCGCGCCGATTCGGTGCCCAATCTCGAAATCGAGACGGGCGAGATCGTCGGCGCCGGACACGCAAGTGCCACGGGAAGATTCGACGATGAGCAGGTGTTCTACCTACAAGCTCGAGGCATCCCGGAAGACCAAGCCCGCCGATTGATCGTTTGTGGTTTCTTCGGCGAGATCATCCAGAAGATCGCCGTGGCCGCCGTGCGTGATCGGCTGACCGAGGCCATCGAACACGAACTTGAGTTAACCGAAGGAATCAAGAACTGATGACCACGCTCGAAATCAAAGATCTGCACGTCAGCGTCGCACGTACCAACGAGTCCGACGCCATCCCGATTCTCAAGGGTGTCGACCTCACGGTGAAGTCTGGAGAGACGCACGCGCTGATGGGCCCCAACGGGTCGGGCAAGTCGACGCTGTCCTACGCGATCGCCGGGCATCCGAAGTACGAGGTGACGTCCGGCTCGATCACGCTGGACGGCGAGGACGTGTTGGCGATGAGCGTCGACGAACGTGCCCGGGCCGGCTTGTTCCTCGCCATGCAGTACCCGATCGAGGTGCCCGGCGTGTCGATGTCGAACTTCCTGCGCACCGCGGCCGCTGCCGTACGCGGCGAGGCCCCGAAGCTGCGGCACTGGGTGAAGGAAGTCAAGGGTGCGATGGACGATCTGGGAATCGATCCGGCGTTCTCCGAACGCAGTGTGAACGAAGGCTTTTCGGGCGGTGAGAAGAAGCGCCACGAGATCCTGCAGCTGTCGCTACTCAAGCCCAAGATCGCGATCCTCGATGAGACCGATTCCGGGTTGGACGTCGATGCGCTGCGGGTGGTCAGCGAGGGAGTGAACCGCTACGCCGAAGCCGAGCACGGCGGCGTCCTGCTGATCACGCACTACACCCGGATCCTGCGCTACATCCAGCCGCAGTTCGTGCACGTGTTCGTGGGCGGGCGCATCGTCGAGTCGGCCGGCCCCGAATTGGCCGACGAGCTCGAAGCGAGTGGTTACGAGCGCTTCGTCCAGGCGGCGTCTGCGAAGGCCTGACATGACTCGGCCCGATATGGCGACTGCGGCTCTGGATCTCGCGGCGATCCGTGCTGACTTCCCGATCCTGAAGCGAATCATGCGCAGCGGCAACCAATTGGCGTACCTGGATTCCGGTGCCACGTCGCAACGCCCGCTGCAGGTGCTCGACGCCGAACGGGAATTCCTGTTGACGTCCAACGGTGCCGTGCACCGCGGTGCCCACCAGTTGATGGAAGAAGCCACCGACGCCTACGAGCAGGGCCGAGCCGACATCGCGGCGTTCGTCGGTGCCGACACCGCCGAACTGATTTTCACCAAGAACGCGACCGAATCGCTCAACCTGGTGTCATATGTGCTGGGCGACAAGCGCTTCGATGGCGCGGTCGGCGAAGGCGACGTCATTGTCACCACCGAACTGGAGCATCACGCCAACCTGGTACCGTGGCAGGAGCTGTCCCGGCGGACCGGGGCGACGCTGCGCTGGTATGGCGTGACCGACGACGGACGTATTGACCTGGACTCCCTGCAACTCGACGAGCGCGTCAAAGTTGTTGCATTCAGCCATCATTCCAACGTCGCCGGCGCGGTAGCGCCTGTCAGCGAGTTGGTCGCCCGGGCCAAGGCCGTGGGCGCGCTGACGGTGCTGGACGCCTGCCAGTCGGTGCCACACGAGCGCGTCGACTTCCGCGCCCTTGACGTTGACTTCGGCGCCTTCTCTGGACATAAAATGCTGGGCCCCAACGGGATCGGGGTGCTCTACGCTCGACGTGAGTTGCTCGGGGAGCTGCCGCCGTTCCTCACCGGCGGATCGATGATCGAGACGGTCACGATGGAAGGCACGACGTATGCGGCACCCCCGCAGCGATTCGAGGCCGGCACCCCGATGACCTCCCAGGTGGTGGGATTGGCCGCGGCCACCCGCTATCTCGGCGCCATCGGCATGGATGCCGTGCAAGCCCACGAGCACGAGCTGGTGGCCGCGGCGCTGGCGGGGCTGTCCAGTATCGACGCGGTGCGCATCATCGGGCCGACATCGATGGATTACCGTGGCTCGCCAGTCGCATTCGTCGTCGACGGTGTGCACGCCCACGACGTCGGCCAGGTACTCGACGACGAGGGTGTCGCGGTGCGGGTCGGGCACCACTGCGCGTTGCCGCTGCACCGCCGATTCGGTGTGGCCGCCACGGCGCGGGCGTCGTTCGCGGTGTACAACACCGCCGACGAGGTCGACCGGTTGGTGGCCGGTGTGCGCCGGGCGACAGACTTCTTCGGCGGAGCGTGAGCCGTGCGCCTAGAGCAGATGTATCAGGACGTGATCCTCGATCACTACAAGCACCCGCAGCACCGCGGTCTGCGCGACCCGTTCGGCGCGCAGGTGTACCACGTAAACCCGATCTGCGGCGACGAGATCACGCTGCGGGTGACATTGTCCGGCGACGGTCAGACCGTCGCCGACGTTTCCTATGACGGGCAGGGCTGTTCGATCAGCCAGGCGGCCACTTCGGTGCTCGCCCAGCAGGTGGTCGGCCAGAGCGTCGGGGAAGCGCTGAAGACCATCACCGCCTTCACCGAAATGGTGTCGTCGCGGGGAACGGTCGAGGGGGACGAGGATGTCCTGGGCGACGGCGTCGCCTTCGCAGGAGTAGCCAAGTATCCGGCCCGGGTGAAATGTGCTCTGCTGGGCTGGATGGCTTGCAAAGACGCACTGGCCCAAGCCAGCCATGCTTTCGAGGAGGACCAACGATGAGCGAAACCACCGCACCCGACCAGGAATTTATCGCCGACCTCGAAGAGGCGATGCGTGACGTCGTCGACCCCGAATTGGGGATCAACGTCGTCGACCTGGGGTTGGTCTACGGCCTCAACGTCGAACAGGGCGACGAGGGCAAGGTCGCCACCATCGACATGACGCTGACGTCGCCGGCCTGCCCGCTCACCGATGTCATCGAAGATCAGTCGCGCAGCGCGCTGGTCGGCAGCGGTCTGGTCAACGACATCCGGATCAATTGGGTGTGGAACCCGCCGTGGGGCCCGGACAAGATCACCGAGGACGGGCGCGAACAGCTGCGTGCACTCGGCTTCACCGTTTAGCAGTAGCCCCACTCCGGGGTGGCGCGGTTGGCGGCCGGCAAATCAGGGTATGCCCCGCGCATCCCGCTGTTTTGGCTGTCGATTTCTGGGGGTGATCGGCCGTGGTCAGTTGGCTGGACAGTTTGCAACGACGGAATTCCCCCGTGAGTGTGGCGCTTGCCGTCATCTACAAGTATCTCGATGATCAAGGCGGCTACCTGGCCGCGCTGATCACCTACTACGGCTTCGTGTCGCTGTTCCCGATGCTGCTGCTGTTGACTACCGGGTTGGGTGTGGTGCTCGCCGGGCACCCCGCTCTACAAGAGCAGCTGCTGCACAGCGCCTTGAGCCAGTTTCCGGTGATCGGCAGTCAGCTCCATCAGCCCGGGGGGCTCAGCGGGGGGACGGTCGCCATAGTCGTCGGAATCCTTGCTGCGCTCTATGGCGGGCTGGGTGTCGGTCAGGCCGTCCAGAACGCGATGGACTCGGTGTGGGCCGTCCCGAAGCACAAGCGCCCCAATCCGATTCGGTCCCGCGTGCGCAGCTTGCTACTGCTGTTGGTGCTCGGTTCGGCACTCCTCGGGGCCACCGTCTTGTCCGGGGTCGCTCAGGCGACTCAGACACTGGGTGTCTTCGGAAAGATCGGCGTGGCGCTGGCCGCCGTGGCGATCAACGCGCTGATCTGTCTGGTGGTTTTTCGGGTCACCACCGCGCGTGAACTCACCTACCGGCAGGTCCTGCCGGGAGCTGTTGTGGCAGCCTTCATTTGGCAGTTATTGCAGTGGTTCGGGGCCGGCTACATTCAGCACACGGTCGAGACGGCCAGCGTCACCAACAGTATTTTCGCGTTGGTGCTGGGTTTGCTTGCTTTCCTGTATCTGGTCTCGACGACGCTGGTGCTGTGCGCTGAGCTGAACGTCGTGCTGGTGGAGCAGCTCTATCCGCGGGCGTTGCTCAGCGCATTCAGCGACGACGCCGAACTCACGCCGGCCGATCGGCGGACCTACGCCAAACGCGCCAAAGCCGAACGCGTCAAACAACTTGAGCACGTGATCGTCAGGTTCAACGACGTCAATAGACCCGTCACGCGATAGCGTCGGCTGAGTCAGAACGCGTCTTCGGAAATGCGCATGACGTCGTCGTCGATCGATTCGAGGATGTGGCGCAGTGCGGTCAGTTTCGGCAGCATGTTCTTGGCGAAGAACGCCGACGTCGCGACCTTGCCCTGATAGAACGCCGCGTCTTTCTCGGCGGGATTGTTCGCCAGTGCCGCGTGCGCAATCCCGGCGTGTACCAGCAATCGCCAGCCAATAAGCAGGTCGCCGACCGCGAGCAGATACCGCACCGACCCGAGCCCCACCTTGTAAATCTCGCTGGGGTGCTGGGTCGCCGACATCAGGTAGCCCGTCAACGCGCCCGTCATCGCCGTGACTTCGTCGAGGGCGTTCTGCACCGCCTGCGCTTGTGACTTCAGCGCCTCGTCGCAGTTGTCGATGGTCTGATTGATCTGAGCCGTGACAAAAGCCAGCGCCTGGCCGTGGTCGCGGACGATCTTGCGGAAGAAGAAGTCCAGCGCCTGGATCGCGGTGGTGCCCTCGTACAAGGAGTCGATCTTTGAATCGCGGATGTACTGCTCCAGCGGGTAGTCCTGCAGGAAGCCCGAACCGCCCAGCGTCTGCAACGATTCGGTCAGGACCTCGTACGCCCGCTCCGAGCTCACCCCTTTGACGATGGGGAGCAGTAGATCGTCGACGCGGTGTGCCATCTCGTGGTCTGCACCCGAAACATGTTGTGCAAGAGCATCATCCTGATGTGCGGCGGCATACATGTAGAGCGCTCGCAGCCCCTCGGCATAAGCCTTTTGGGTCATCAGGCTGCGGCGCACATCCGGGTGGTGCATGATCGTCACCCGCGGCGCGGTCTTATCGGTCATCTGGGTCAGGTCGGCACCTTGCACCCGCTCCTTGGCGTAGGCCAGCGCATTGAGGTAGCCGGTGGAGAGCGTGCCCGCGGCCTTGACGCCGATCGTCATGCGCGCGTGCTCGATCACGGTGAACATCTGCGCGATCCCGTTGTGCACGCCGCCGACCAGATAGCCCACGGCCGGCACGTCGGTGGCGCCGAACGTCACCTCACAGGTCGGGGAGGACTTGATACCCATCTTGTGTTCGAGCCCCGTCACGAAAGCCCCGTTGCGCGGACCGAGTTCGAACGTGTCGGGGTCGAAAAGGTAGTTCGGCACGTAGAACAAACTCAGCCCCTTGGTACCGGGCCCGGCCCCCTCCGGGCGGGCCAGCACGAGGTGAAAAACGTTGTCGGCGGTGTCGCCCACATCGCCTCCGGAGATGAACCGCTTGACGCCCTCGATGTGCCAGGTGCCGTCCGGTTGTTCGATGGCCTTGCTGCGGCCGGCGCCGACGTCGGAGCCCGCATCGGGTTCGGTGAGCACCATGGTGGCCGCCCAGCCACGCTCGACTCCCTCTGCGGCCCACTGCTTCTGCTGCTCATCGCCCTCGGCGTAAAGCGCTTGCGCCATAAACGGACCCAGGCAGAAGAAGCTTGCGGAGGGATTGGCGCAAAAGATCATTTCGTTGACCGCCCATGCCAGCGGCGGTGGTGCGGGCATGCCACCGATGTCTTCGGCCAGGCCGAGGCGCCACCACTCGGCGTCCTTGATCGCTTGCACCGTCTTGGCCAACTCGGGCGCCACACTGATGGTGTGCGCGTCGGGATCGAAGACCGGCGGGTTGCGGTCGGCGAATGCGAACGTTTCGGCCACCGGGCCTTCTGCCAGGCGTGCCGCCTCGGACAAGATGGTTCGCACCGTGTCAGCGTCGAGCTCGCTGAACTTCCCGGTACCGAGAACAGCGTCCACATCAAGAACTTCGAAGATGTTGAACTCGAGATCACGGACGTTAGCGATGTAGTGGCCCAAGACATCTCCCTCGACTGGCCCGTCCGGCGACGGATCATCAGCCCTAGTCTGTCCGAGCGGGGAAAACCTCCGCAACCGTAACCTCCGGGCAGTGACCGTTGTCGTCCACAATCGAAAACCAAGTGGCGGTGCGGGCCGTCGGACTGGCTAATCCCTGCTGGCGGTAGCAGTATGGGCAGGTGCGCCAATGGGCGACATTCGCGCGGGAACATCCAAGTAACACGCGGCGTTAGGCAAAACGTGACCACACAGGACCTCACTGCGGAGCAGTTCAACCCGACCATCGAGAACAACGACATCGTGCTGGTTGACTTCTGGGCTTCCTGGTGCGGGCCATGTCGCCAGTTCGGGCCGACTTTTCAGGCGTCGTCGGAGAAGCACCCCGACATCGTGCACGCCAAGGTCGACACCGAGGCCGAGCAACAGCTGGCGGCGGCCGCCCAGATTCGGTCCATTCCGACGCTGATGGCTTTCAAGAAGGGCAAGCTGCTGTTCAACCAGCCCGGGGCACTGCCGCCGGCCGCTCTCGAGGATCTGGTGCAGCAAATCAGGGACTTCGACGTTGAGGCGGCTCAAGCAGATCAGGCCTGAGGCGCGGCGCCGAATAGGTCTCTAGCAACGTCCGCGATACCGTTCACGGGTGAGTTTGGTACTGGTTGAACATCCACGCCCCGGCGTTGCGCTGATAACCCTCAATCGGCCCGAGCGGATGAATTCCATGGCATTCGACGTGATGGTGCCGTTGAAGGAGGCCCTGGAAGAGGTCAGCTACGACAATTCCGTGCGTGTCGTCGTGCTGACCGGGGCGGGTCGAGGGTTTTCTTCCGGCGCTGATCACAAGTCAGCGGGCGAGGTACCGAATGTGGACGGGCTGACCCGGCCGACGTATGCGCTGCGCTCCATGCAGGTGCTCGACGACGTCATCCTGCTGCTGCGCCGCTTGCATCAGCCCGTCATCGCCGCCGTCAACGGCGCCGCGATCGGCGGGGGGCTGTGCCTAGCGCTGGCCGCCGACATTCGGGTGGCTTCCACTACCGCCTATTTCCGGGCCGCGGGCATCAACAACGGTTTGACCGCCAGCGAACTGGGCCTGTCCTACCTGCTGCCCAGGGCCATCGGAGCCTCACGAGCCTTCGAGATCATGCTGACCGGTCGTGACGTCACCGCCGAGGAAGCCGAGCGGATCGGGCTGGTTTCCTGTCAGGTGCCCGAGGGTCAGCTGCTAGACACCTGCTACGCGATCGCGGCGCGGATAGCCGCGTTCTCCCGGCCCGGCGTTGAGTTGACCAAACGCACACTCTGGAGTGGGCTGGACGCCGGTAGCCTGGAAGGGCATATGCAAGCCGAGGGCTTGGGACAGCTTTTCGTTCGTCTGCTTACCGCCAACTTCGAAGAAGCGGTTGCTGCGCGCGCAGAACGGCGGCCCGCGGTGTTCACCGACGACAAATAGCTTGTATAGAGGAGAGCGATCGTGATCACGGCCACGGACCTCGAGGTCCGCGCTGGCGCGCGCATCCTGCTCTCTCCCGACGGCCCCGATCTCCGGATTCAGCCGGGCGACCGCATCGGGCTGGTCGGCCGCAATGGCGCGGGCAAGACCACGACCCTGCGCATCCTGGCGGGGGAGAGCGAGCCGTACGCGGGTACGGTCGCCCGGATCGGCGAAATCGGTTACTTGCCACAGGATCCCAAAGAAGGCGATCTCGATGTTCTGGCCCGCAACCGGGTGCTTTCGGCCCGCGGATTGGACGTTCTGCTCACCGATCTGGAGAAGCAGCAGGCGTTGATGGCCGAGGTTGCCGACGACGATGCGCGCGATCGTGCGATCCGTCGCTACGGCCAGCTAGAGGAGCGGTTCGTCGCGTTGGGCGGCTATGGCGCCGAGAGCGAAGCCGGGCGAATCTGCGCGAGTCTCGGCCTGCCCGAACGCGTCATGACGCAGCAACTGCGCACCCTGTCCGGCGGTCAGCGCCGCCGGGTGGAGTTGTCGCGAATCCTGTTCGCCGCCTCCGATACCGGCGCGGGTTCGTCGACCACGCTGCTGCTCGACGAACCAACCAACCACCTGGACGCGGATTCGCTTGGCTGGCTGCGGGATTTCCTGCGGTCCCACAATGGTGGACTGGTGGTCATCAGCCACAACGTCGAGTTGCTCGCCGACGTCGTGAACCGGGTGTGGTTTCTGGACGCCGTGCGCGGCGAGGCCGACGTCTACAACATGACGTGGCAGAAGTATCTCGATGCCCGGGCCACCGACGAACAGCGCCGCCGCCGGGAACGTGCGAACGCCGAACGCAAGGCCACCGCGCTGCGTTCACAAGCCGCCAAGCTGGGTGCAAAGGCCACCAAAGCCGTTGCGGCGCAGAACATGTTGCGGCGTGCCGATCGGATGATGGCCGCTCTAGACGAGGAGCGGGTCGCCGACAAGGTGGCGCGGATCAAGTTCCCCACCCCGGCCGCATGCGGGCGCACTCCGCTGGTGGCCAAGGGGCTGAGCAAGTCCTACGGGTCGCTGGAAGTGTTCACCGGCGTCGACTTGGCTATCGACCGGGGCTCCCGGGTGGTGGTGTTGGGACTCAACGGCGCCGGCAAGACGACGCTGCTACGCCTGCTGGCCGGCACCGAGACACCCGACACCGGAGGCCTCGAACCCGGACATGGTTTGCGGATGGGCTATTTCGCGCAGGAACACGACACCATCGACAACGACGCGACCGTGTGGGAGAACATCCGGCACGCCGCGCCGTCCTCGGGCGAGCAGGACTTGCGTGGGTTGCTCGGAGCGTTCATGTTCAGCGGCGCGCAGCTCGACCAGCCGGCAGGAACCCTGTCCGGAGGCGAGAAGACGCGGCTGGCGCTGGCCGGCCTAGTGGCATCCACCGCCAACGTGTTGCTGCTCGACGAACCAACCAACAACCTCGATCCCGCGTCGCGGGAACAGGTGCTCGACGCGCTGCGCAGCTATCAAGGCGCGGTGGTGTTGGTGACGCACGACCCCGGAGCGGCCGAAGCGCTGGACCCACAACGCGTGGTGCTGTTGCCGGACGGCACCGAGGATTATTGGTCCGAGGAATACCGGGATCTCATCGAGCTCGCCTGAGCTGCATAAGTCATCGCACGCGAATTCGGCGAAATTGACACGCGTATGACGGCAAGTTCTTACTCTGGGGGCTTGGGTTTGTGTTCAAGCGTGGAGGGGATAGTGCCAAAGTCGAAAGAGATGCGCGCCGAGTTGTTGCATGAGCTGCGCAATGCCTACGAGAGCGGAGCAAGCATTCGCAAGCTCGTCGCCAACACCGGCAGGTCGTACGGATCGATTCACAGCATGCTGCGTGAGTCGGGTACCACGATGCGCAGCCGCGGCGGACCCAACCACACATCTCGGCACCGCTAGATTGATGTAACCCCAGAATCGTTGCGGCGCACCGAGTTCTCCACTAGATCGAGGACCGCCGACAGTCGCTGCGGATCTTCTCCGGAGGCCAGCCGGGCCACCAATCCGTCCAGGACCAGTTCCAGGTAACACTGCAACACGTCACCGGGTACGTCGTCGCGCACCCGGTGTGCTTCCTTCTGCCGTTGCAGCCGATCCTGGGTCGCCGCTGCCAGTTCCGCGGAGCGCTCCGACCATCCGCGGCTGAACGCGGGGTCGTTGCGCAGCTTGCGCGCGATCTCCAACCTGGTTGCCAACCAGTCGAACTGCTCAGGCGCGGCAAGCATGTCGCGCATCACCTGGATCAGGCCTTCGCGAGACGCGACGTCGGCCATCCGCTCGGCATCCTCGTGCGCGAGCGCGAAAAACAGCGCGTCCTTGTCGCGGAAGTGGTGGAAGATCGCACCGCGTGACATCCCGATCGACTGCTCGAGCCGCCGAACCGTGGCTCGGTCATAGCCGTGTTCGGCGAAGCATCGACGAGCACCGTCAAGGATCTGGCGGCGTCGAGCCGCCAGATGGTCCTCGCTGACTTTGGGCACGGGCGGTGGGCTCAGGTCCTCGGGTGTCGACCCGCTGCGCCCGGCCGCGCCGGCCGTGCGGTCGCCACTAGCCGGACTTAAGCATGTTGCGCAGCACGTACTGCAAGATGCCGCCGTTGCGGTAATAGTCGGCCTCACCGGGAGTGTCGATGCGCACAACCGCGTCGAACTCGATGTCGTCCCCACCTTCCTTGCTGGCCTTGACGTGCACCGTCTTCGGCGTCTTCCCGTCGTTGAGCGCCTCGATGCCGGTGAAGTCGAACACCTCGGTGCCGTCGAGTCCGAGCTCTTGCGCCGTCTTGCCTTCGGGGAATTGCAACGGAATCACGCCCATGCCGATCAGGTTGGAGCGGTGGATGCGCTCGAACGACTCGGCGATCACCGCCCGCACGCCCAGCAGCCGTGTTCCCTTGGCGGCCCAGTCTCGCGACGACCCCGACCCGTACTCCTTGCCGCCCAGCACCACCAGCGGAATGTTGGATGCCGCATAGTTTTGCGCCGCGTCGTAGATGAAGGCCTGGGGCGCGCCGTCCTGAGTGAAGTCGCGGGTGTATCCACCGGAGACGTCGTCCAGCAGCAGGTTGCGCAGCCGGATGTTGGCGAACGTGCCGCGGATCATCACCTCGTGGTTGCCGCGTCGGGAGCCAAAGGAGTTGTAGTCCTTACGGTCCACGCCGTGCTCGTCGAGGTATTGCGCGGCCGGGGTGCCCGGCTTGATGCTGCTGGCGGGGGAGATGTGGTCGGTGGTCACCGAGTCACCCAGCAGCGCCAGCACCCGGGCTCCGGTGATGTCGGCGACCGCCTCGGGCTCGGCGGGCATGCCCTCGAAGTACGGGGGCTTGCGGACATACGTCGAATCCGCGTCCCATTCAAAGGTATTGCCGCTCGGGGTGGGCAGGTTGCGCCACCGTTCGTCGCCCTTGAACACATCGCCGTAGTTCTTGGTGAACATCTCGGAGTTGATCGCCGAGGCGATGGTGTCGGAGACGTCCTGCTGCGACGGCCAGATGTCCTTGAGGAAGACGTCGTTGCCGTCCGTGTCCTTGCCCAGTGGCTGCGACTCGAAGTCGAAGTCCATGGTCCCCGCCAATGCGTAGGCCACGACCAGCGGCGGTGAAGCCAGGTAATTCATCTTCACATCCGGGTTGATGCGGCCCTCGAAGTTCCGGTTGCCCGACAGCACGGCGGTCACCGAAAGGTCGTTGTCGTTGATGGCCTTCGAAATCTCTTCCGGCAGCGGGCCGGAGTTACCGATGCAGGTGGTGCAGCCGTAGCCGACCAGATAGAAGCCGAGCTTCTCGAGGTACGGCCAGAGGCCGGCTTTGTTGTAGTAGTCGTTGACGACTTGGGAGCCGGGCGCCATTGTGGTCTTCACCCACGGCTTGGACGCCAAGCCCTTCTCTACGGCGTTGCGAGCCAACAGTGCCGCGCCCAGCATCACCTCCGGGTTGGAGGTGTTGGTGCACGACGTGACCGCGGCGATCACCACCGCGCCGTGGTCGAGCACGAATTCGCCGCGCTCGTCGGAGCGCACGGTCACGGGGCTGCTCGGGCGGCCCTTGGAATGTGCGGCCGCCGAATGCACCGGGGGTAGGTCGTCAGCGTGTCCGTTGGACACCGCGCCCGGATCGCTGGCCGGGAAAGTCTCCTCGACTGACTCGTCCAGTTTCGAGTAGCCCTGTTTGCTGTCCTCGTCGCCGTCGACGTAGCTCAGAATTTGCTCGCGGAACGTGGACCTGGCGTCCGACAAGGCGATTCGGTCCTGCGGGCGCTTCGGTCCGGCGATAGACGGCACCACGGTAGACAGGTCGAGTTCGAGGTATTCGGAGAACGCGGGCTCATGGGAGGGGTCGTGCCACATGCCCTGTTCTTTGGCGTAGGTCTCCACAAGTGCCAGTTGCTCGTCCGTGCGGCCGGTGAACTTCAGGTAGGAGATGGTCTCTTCGTCGATCGGGAAAATAGCTGCGGTAGAACCGAATTCGGGGCTCATGTTGCCCAGGGTGGCGCGGTTGGCCAACGGTACCTCCGAAACGCCCGCACCGTAGAACTCGACGAACTTGCCGACCACGCCGTGCTTACGCAGCATCTCGGTGACTGTCAGGACGACGTCGGTCGCGGTCACGCCCGGCGCGATCTCGCCGGCCAGCTTGAAGCCGACGACGCGTGGGATCAGCATCGACACCGGTTGGCCCAGCATCGCGGCCTCGGCCTCGATGCCGCCGACGCCCCAGCCGAGCACGCCGAGGCCATTGACCATCGTCGTGTGGCTGTCGGTCCCCACGCAGGTGTCTGGGTAGGCCACTCCGTCGCGATCCATCACCACGCTGGCCAGGTATTCGATGTTGACCTGATGCACGATGCCAGTGCCGGGCGGTACCACCTTGAAGTCGTCGAAAGCTCCCTGACCCCAGCGCAGGAACTGGTAACGCTCACCGTTGCGCTGGTACTCGATCTCGACGTTTCGCTCGAAGGAGTCGGGGGTGCCGAATAGGTCGGCGATCACCGAGTGGTCGATCACCAGGTCGGCCGGCGCCAAGGGGTTGACCTTCTCCGCCTTGCCGCCTAGGTCGCCGATCGCCTCGCGCATGGTGGCCAGATCCACGATGCACGGCACGCCGGTGAAGTCCTGCATCACGACGCGGGCGGGCGTGTATTGGATCTCAATGCTGGGCTCTGCCTTGGGATCCCAGTTCGCGATGGCTTCGATGTGGTCCTTGGTGATGTTGGCGCCGTCCTCATTGCGCAGCAAGTTCTCGGCGAGGACTTTGAGGCTGTAGGGGAGTTTCTCGGTGTTCGGGACGGCGTCGAGACGATAGATCTGGTAACTCTTCTTGCCGACCTTCAGGGTGTCGCGGGCTCCGAACGAGTTCACAGTTTCTTGGTTGGTCACATCAACTCCCTGGGATTAAATTCTGCCGCCGACGGGCCGTGTCGACGGTGCGTTGCTCACTTTAACAGTACGCTTGTCCTGTAAGAAAGCGGCAGTCCGATTCTCAGTCTTGCCGGGTCGAGGCCGCGTTGAAACCCCTTTCTCCGACTGTTCGCGTACGGTGCCTGTAGCACCGAGGGAGGAGGCACACAGTGACCGGGCAAGGATCGTTCGTTGAACTAGCTCAGACCACCTTCTTCCTGCAGCCGGTTCTGCCCGCTTACATTCCGCAAGACGTCGACATGACGGCGGTCAAAGCTCAGGTCGCGACCTCCGGGGTCAGCGCGCCGCCGGATGCCGTGCCGGCCCTTCTCGATGTGGTCAACCACGCTCATGCCGCAGGTATCAATCTCAAAATCGTGTTGCTCGACCACAATCCGCCGAACGACACCCCGTTGCGCGATATCTCGACCGTGGTCGGCGCCGACTATCCCGATGCCACCGTCTTGACGCTCAGCCCGAGCTACGTGGGCAGCTACAGCACGCACTTCCCCCGGGTCACCCTTGAAGCCGGCGAAGACATCGCCAAGACGGGCAATCCGGTGGTCTCGGCGCAACATTTCTTGCACGAGCTGGAAAGCCCCGAGTTCCCCTGGACCGGGCTGACCATTTTCTTGCTTATCGGCGTGCTCGCGGCGGCCGTCGGCGCCCGATTCCTGCAGCTGCGCAGCCGACGGTCAGCAACCTCGGCCGATGCCGAAGAGGCTGACGTAGCACAGCCCGTCGAGGGCATCTAACCTCCCACGTTCACCTCGGTTGGTTTGGCTGGGGACAACTCACGATCGTCTGCGGCAAATCGCGTAGGTCACCGTTCGGTCACATTAAACGCACGTAGAGGGTTGCGATTTGTGACGAGCGTTTCCCCGGCGACCGGTGTGACGTACGGTGCAAATGATGCTCGTGTTTTCTTTGGCGCTTATAGAGGTAAATGTGTCTGGCGCCGCCGTCCGTGTTAAGCCCAAGGGGAGCTAAGTCGAATGAGACGCACACGCCGGGGCCCAGCTGCGCGACCGACCGCCAGGTTGGTCCGTCCGGTCATTCCAGCGGTCCTGAGCGTGGCCATGCTCGTCACCACACCGGGTCTGGCGCAAGGTGATCCGAACGCCGACACCCTCGGCGCGCTGATCGCGAATGTCGCCAAGGCCAACCAGCGTCTGGAAAACCTGAGTGCTGAAATCCAGACGGAGCAAGAGGTCGTCAACAAGGCCCTGGTCGATGTGGAGACCGCACGGGACGGCGTGACCACCGCGCAGCATGACGTCGAGGTCAGCCAGCAGTCGGTCAAGGATGCCAACGCGGCAATCGCTGCGGCCCAAAGCCGTTTCAACACGTTCGCGGCGGCCACCTACATGAATGGTCCGTCGGGCAGCTACCTGACCGCGACTAGCCCCGAAGACATCATCGCCACCGAATCCGCTTCGAGGACCCTGGCGACCAGTTCCCAAACGGTGATGGACAACCTGCAGCGGGCCCGCACCGAGCAGGTAAACAAGGAGTCGGCCGCGCGGCTGGCCAAGCAGAAGGCCGAAAAGGCTGCTGCCGACGCGAAATCCAGTCAGGATGCCGCGGTCGCTGCGCTCACCACCTCGAAGCACAAGTTCGAAGAACAGCGTGAGCAGATCGACCAGTTGGCCGCCGAGCGGGACGCGGCCCAGGCCAAACTGCAGCAGGCCCAACTTGCGTCCGCGCATTGGTCGACCGGAAACGGCGGCGGTGCACCAACGACGGGCGACCGGTGGGACCCCGGCGCGCCGGCCAGTGCGCCCCACACCGGCGGCCGCCAGTGGGACGGTTGGGATCCCACGCTGCCGATGGTGCCCAGTGCCAATATCCCGGGTGACCCGGTCGCGGTGATCAACCAGGTGCTGGGCATCTCGGCGACCTCCACGCAGGTGACCGCCAGCATGGGGAAGGGCTTCCTGCAGCAACTCGGCATTCTCAAGCCCGACGACACTGGGATCACCAACGCCGCACCCGGTGGGGTCGGGGGACGCATTCCGCGGGTTTACGGCCGGCAGGCCTCCGAATACGTGATCCGTCGCGGCATGTCACAGATCGGCGTGCCCTACTCCTGGGGCGGTGGCAACGCGGCCGGCCCGAGCCACGGAATCGACTCTGGCGCCGGGATCACCGGCTTCGACTGCTCGGGCCTGATCTTGTACTCGTTCGCCGGGGTGGGCATCAAGCTGCCGCACTACTCGGGTTCGCAGTACGGCCTGGGCCGCAAGATCCCGTCTTCTCAAATGCGTCGCGGCGACGTCATCTTCTACGGCCCGGGCGGCAGCCAGCACGTGACGATCTACCTCGGTCAAGGCCAGATGCTCGAGGCCCCCGACATCGGACTGAAGGTGCGCGTGGCACCGGTACGCACCAGCGGCATGACCCCGTACGTGATCCGCTACATCGAGTACTAACGAGGAGCTATGGGGCACAAGCGTTTTCGCCTGATCAACTTGGCCTGGATTGCCACAGTCGTGACCGGGCTGATGTTGTCTGTCGCCGCCCCGGCCACGGCTGACCCCGGCGGGTGGGACCCCACTTTGCCGGCCACCATCAGCGCCGGCGCTCCGGGCGATCCGCTCGCGGTGGCCAACGCTTCGCTGCAGGCCACCGCCCAGGCCACCCAGACCACCCTCGACCTCGGTAAGCAATTTCTGGGCGGCCTCGGGATCAACATCGGCGGCGATTCCGCTCCCACCGCGGCTACCCCGACCAACCCCGGCGGCAAAATCCCGCGGGCCAACGGCCGGCAGGCCATCGAGTACGTGATCCGGCGGATGGGCTCCCAGATGGGGGTGCCGTACTCATGGGGTGGTGGCTCGCTGGAAGGCCCCAGCAAGGGCGTCGGCGACGGCGCCAACATCAACGGTTTCGACTGTTCGGGCCTGATGCGTTATGGATTTGCCGGTGTCGGCGTGCTGATCCCGCGGTTCTCCGGTGACCAGTACAACGCTGGCCGCCACATTCCTCCCAACGAGGCCCGGCGCGGCGACCTGATTTTTTACGGCCCGGGCGGCGGCCAGCACGTCACCATGTATCTGGGCAACGGCCAGATGCTGGAGGCCTCCGGAAGTGCCGCCAAGGTGACTGTGAGCCCCGTGCGAAAGCCCGGTATGACGCCGTACCTGACTAGGATCATCGAGTACTGACCCAGGTGTGCCGTCGGGATCGCGGCCGAACCCGGCGGGTTTGATTTGCTCGTCAGCGGAGCGCGGCGTCGATGGAATCCCTAGGGCCTGGAATAGTTGGACGAGGGCACGTAGCTGCCCCACGACATTCGTCGTGATGGCAGTTGTGTTCGATTTGAGCTGTATCGGTTAAACCGAGAAGAGGATGTTAATGACAGCAGCAGGTGGGCCGCCCCCGGGCGCCAGCGGTTACTCGGGTCCGAGCGGGCAGTCTGGCCCCGGGGCCCATGCGGCGCCAGGTGGCGCCGACGGATTGGCTGCCGAAGTACACACCCTGGAACGGGCCATCTTCGAGGTCAAGCGGATCATCGTCGGTCAGGATCAGCTGGTGGAGCGGATGCTGGTCGGTCTGCTGTCCAAGGGCCATGTGCTGCTCGAAGGTGTCCCCGGCGTGGCCAAGACGCTGGCCGTCGAGACGTTCGCCAAGGTCGTGGGCGGCACGTTCGCGCGTATCCAGTTCACGCCCGACCTGGTGCCCACCGACATCATCGGTACCCGCATCTACCGGCAGGGCAAGGAAGAGTTCGACACTGAGCTCGGCCCGGTCCACGTCAACTTCCTGCTCGCCGACGAGATCAACCGCGCGCCGGCCAAGGTCCAGTCGGCGCTGCTGGAGGTGATGGCCGAACGTCAGGTGTCAATCGGTGGCAAGAGATACCCGCTGCCCAGCCCGTTCCTGGTGATGGCGACGCAGAACCCGATCGAGCACGAGGGGGTTTACCAGCTGCCCGAGGCGCAGCGTGACCGCTTCCTGTTCAAGATCAATGTCGGGTACCCCTCGCCCGAGGAAGAGCGCGAGATCATCTACCGGATGGGCGTTAAGCCGCCGCAGCCCAAGCAGATCCTGGACACCGGTGACCTGCTGCGGCTGCAGGACGTCGCGGCCAACAACTTCGTGCACCACGCGCTGGTCGATTATGTGGTGCGCGTCGTCACCGCGACCCGCCATCCCGAGCAACTCGGCATGAACGACGTCAAGACGTGGATCTCGTTCGGCGCATCGCCGCGTGCCTCATTGGGCATCATCGCGGCCGCCCGTTCGCTGGCGTTGGTGCGCGGTCGCGACTATGTGATCCCGCAAGACGTCGTCGAGGTCATCCCCGACGTGCTGCGCCACCGTTTGGTGCTGACCTACGATGCGCTCGCCGACGAAATCTCGCCTGAGGTCGTCATCAACAGGATTTTGCAGACCGTCGCCCTTCCGCAGGTGAATGCCGTTCCGCAGCAAGGGCATTCGGTTCCGCCGGTGATGCAGGCTGCGGGCGCGGCTAGCAGTCGGTGACCGATCCGAACCCCGCCGCGAAGTCCGCGGCGCTACATCCGCCGTCGTTTCAGCGCGGACAGCTCGATGACCCGAAATTGTCGGCGGCGCTGCGCACGCTCGAACTCACCGTCCGGCGCAAGCTCGACGGAGTCCTGCACGGTGACCACCTCGGCCTGATACCGGGCCCGGGTTCGGAGCCGGGGGAGTCGCGGGAGTACCAGCCCGGCGACGACGTCCGACGGATGGACTGGGCGGTCACGGCCCGCACCACCCACCCGCACGTGCGGCAGATGATCGCCGACCGCGAGCTGGAGACCTGGATGGTGGTCGACATGTCGGCCAGCCTCGACTTCGGCACCACGGTCTGCGAAAAGCGTGACCTGGCGGTCGCCGCGGCGGCCGCGATCACATTCCTCAACAGCGGGGGCGGCAATCGGCTGGGCGCACTCGTCACCAATGGTGCGGACAACGTCCGGGTGCCGGCCCGCTCCGGGCGGCAACACGAACAGACGCTGTTGCGCACCATCGCGACTATGCCCAAAGCGCCGGTCGGAGTGCGCGGTGACCTGGCGGTCGCCATCGACGCGTTGCGTCGCCCGGAACGCCGTCGCGGAATGGCCGTGATCATCAGTGACTTCCTTGGGCCGATCAACTGGATGCGTCCGCTGCGCGCGATTGCCGCTCGCCACGAGGTGCTGGCCATCGAGGTGCTCGACCCGCGCGATGTCGAACTACCCGATGTGGGCGACGTTGTGCTTCAGGACGCCGAAACCGGCGTGACCCGCGAATTCACCGTCGATGCGCAACTGCGGGATGACTTCGCCAAGGCGGCGGCGGCGCATCGTGCCGACGTGGCCCGAACGGTTCGCGGTTGTGGCGCACCGGTTTTGACGCTGCGCACCGACCGGGACTGGATCGCCGACATCGTCCGCTTCGTGGAGTCCCGCCGGCGTGGGGCCATGGCGGGGCGCCAGTGACTCGCGCTTTTCCCAAGGCGGTCATGCACGGCGAGACGGGTCTGTTATGACAATGCCTTTGCTCGGCGCGATGTCACTGTCCGGGTTCGCGCACGCATGGTTCTTCCTTTTCCTGCTCGTCGTTGTCGGGTTGGTCGTGCTGTACGTGCTGATGCAGTTGGCCCGCGAGCGACGCATGCTGCGGTTCGCCAACATGGAGCTGCTGGAAAGCGTGGCTCCCAAACGGCCTGCCAGATGGCGCCATGTGCCGGCGATCCTGCTGGTGGCATCGCTGGTGTTGTTCACCGTCGCGATGGCCGGGCCGACAAACGACGTCCGGATTCCACGCAACCGCGCGGTGGTGATGTTGGTGATCGACGTGTCGCAGTCGATGCGTGCCACCGACGTCGAACCCAACCGGATGGCCGCCGCGCAGGAGGCGGCAAAGCAATTCGCCGACGAGCTCACACCGGGCATCAACCTCGGCCTGATTGCCTATGCGGGTACCGCGACGGTGCTGGTGTCGCCGACGACCAACCGCGAGGCAGCCAAGATTGCGCTGGACAAGCTTCAGTTCGCCGACCGCACCGCCACCGGCGAGGGGATCTTCACCGCGCTGCAGGCCATCGCCACGGTCGGCGCGGTCATCGGTGGCGGCGACAAGCCGCCGCCGGCCCGCATCGTGCTGTTCTCCGACGGTAAGGAGACGATGCCGACCAACCCGGATAACCCCAAGGGCGCCTTCACCGCCGCACGGACCGCCAAGGACCAGGGCGTGCCGATCTCGACGATCTCGTTCGGTACCCCGTACGGCTTCGTCGAGATCAACGACCAGCGTCAGCCGGTGCCGGTCGACGACGAGACACTCAAGAAGGTCGCCCAGCTTTCGGGCGGAAATTCCTTCAATGCCTCGACCCTGCAGGAGCTCAAGGCCGTGTACGCGTCGCTGCAGGAGCAGATCGGCTACGAGACGATCAAAGGCGACGCCAGCGTGGGCTGGCTGCGGCTGGGAGCGCTGGTGTTGGCGCTGGCGGCGCTGTCGGCGTTGCTGATCAACCGCCGGCTACCGACCTAGCTGATCTCGCGATGGTCTTCGGCGACGTCGCATTGGCGGAATTGTGCCGAGAATCACCGACAAGCGCCGCGAGCCAAGGTAGGTCCCGGCCGCAAAGGGGGCAGACTGCAGCCCTGCCGCACCGAGGCGATAAGTTGGCCGGGTGACTGACGTAGCCACCGAGCTCGCCGCCGACGGCGGCAAACCCGCATTCGTATCCCGTTCAGTCCTGGTGACGGGCGGAAATCGGGGGATCGGCCTGGCGATCGCGCAGCGGCTGGCGGCCGACGGTCACAAGGTTGCCGTCACGCACCGCGGTTCAGGTGCGCCCGAGGGGCTTTTCGGCGTCGTGTGTGACGTGACCGACAGCGACGCCGTCGACCGCGCCTTCAAGTTGGTCGAGGAGCACCAGGGTCCGGTCGAGGTGCTGGTGTCCAACGCCGGTATCTCCAAGGATGCGTTCCTGATCAGGATGACCGAGGAGCGGTTCGAGGAGGTCATCAACGCCAACCTCACCGGTGCGTTCCGGGTGGCCCAGCGCGCATCGCGCAGCATGCAGCGCAAGCGATTCGGCCGGATCATCTTCATCGGTTCGGTGTCCGGCAGCTGGGGCATCGGCAACCAGGCCAACTACGCGGCCGCCAAGGCCGGCCTGATCGGCATGGCCCGCTCCATCTCCCGGGAGCTGTCCAAAGCCGGGGTGACCGCGAATGTGGTGGCGCCGGGCTATATCGACACCGAGATGACCCGCTCGCTCGACGAGCGCATCCAGGAGGGTGCGCTGGAGTTCATCCCCGCCAAGCGGGTCGGCACTGCCGAGGAGGTCGCCGGGGCGGTCAGCTTCCTGGCGTCTGAAGATGCAAGCTACATCGCCGGCGCCGTCATCCCCGTGGACGGCGGCATGGGCATGGGCCACTAGAGAAGGAAAACATTAGACATGGCAGGCATTCTCGACGGCAAGCGGATCCTGGTAACCGGGATCATCACCGACTCGTCGATCGCGTTTCACATCGCCAAGGTGGCCCAGGAAGCGGGCGCTCAGTTGGTGCTGACGGGCTTTGACCGGTTGCGGCTGATTCAGCGCATCGCCGATCGGCTGCCGGAAAAGGCCCCGCTGATCGAACTCGATGTGCAGGACGAAAAGCACCTCGACACGTTGGCGGATCGGATCAGCGCCGAGATCGGCGAGGGCAACAAGCTCGACGGTGTGGTGCACTCGATCGGTTTCATGCCGCAGACGGGAATGGGTATCAACCCGTTCTTCGACGCGCCCTACGAAGACGTGGCCAAGGGCATCCACATTTCGGCGTACTCGTACGCTTCGCTGGCCAAAGCGGTGCTGCCGATTATGAATTCCGGCGGCTCTATCGTCGGTATGGATTTCGACCCGACCCGGGCCATGCCGGCCTACAACTGGATGACGGTCGCCAAGAGCGCACTGGAGTCGGTGAACCGGTTCGTGGCGCGCGAGGCCGGTAAGGCGGGGGTGCGCTCGAACCTCGTTGCCGCCGGGCCGATCCGAACGCTCGCGATGAGCGCGATCGTCGGTGGCGCACTCGGCGACGAGGCCGGTGCTCAGATGCAGCTGCTCGAGGAGGGCTGGGACCAGCGCGCCCCGATCGGCTGGAACATGAAAGACCCCACGCCGGTCGCCAAGACCGTGTGCGCGCTGCTTTCGGAGTGGCTGCCCGCGACCACCGGCTCCATCATCTACGCCGACGGCGGCGCCAGCACCCAATTGCTTTAACCGGCAATGGAATTTGACGCCGTCCTGCTGCTGTCCTTCGGGGGCCCAGAGGGCCCACAGCAGGTGCGACCGTTCCTGGAGAACGTCACCCGCGGCCGCAATATACCGCCGGAAAGGCTAGACGACGTCGCCGAGCACTATCTGCATTTCGGCGGCGTATCGCCGATCAACGGCATCAACCGCGCGCTGATCACGCAACTGGAAGCCGAGTTAGCTGACCGCGGTTCGGATCTGCCGGTGTACTTCGGCAATCGCAACTGGGATCCGTACGTCGAAGATACGGTAAAAGTCATGTGTGACAATGGTATTCGTCGCGCTGCGGTATTCACCACGTCAGCCTGGAGCGGCTACTCCAGCTGCACGCAATATGTCGAAGACATCGCCCGCGGCCGTCGGGCCGCAGGTGCGAATGCGCCCGAGTTGGTCAAGCTGCGAACCTATTTCGATCATCCGCTATTCGTAGGGATGTTCGCCGACGCGATCGCGGCGGCCGCCGACACGTTGGCGGCCGAGTTGCGTGGCCAGGCGCGGCTGGTATTCACCGCACATTCGATTCCGGTGGCCGCCGATGAGCGCTGCGGCCCGCGTCTGTATAGCCGTCAAGTCGCTTACGCCACAAGGCTGGTCGCCGCGGCCGCCGGATACGCCGACTACGACCTGGCCTGGCAATCCCGATCGGGTCCGCCGCAGGTTCCGTGGCTGGAACCCGACGTTGCTGACCATCTGCGGGTACTGGCGGAGACCGGCACCAAGGCCGTCATCGTCTGTCCCATCGGATTCGTCGCCGACCACATCGAGGTGGTGTGGGACCTCGACGAAGAATTGCAGTCACAAGCGCGGGCGGCGGGGGTGGCATTGGCCCGGGCCGCCACGCCGAACGCCGACCGGCGATTCGCGATGCTGGCCGCGGATTTGATCGACGAACTGCGCTACAGCCGCGCTCCGGCCCGCACCGGCGGACCTGACCCGGTACCGGGTTGCCTTGCCAGCGTCGACGGCGCGGCGTGCTGCCCGCCGCATTGCGTTGCGGGAGAAGAGGGTTAGTCGGCCCAGGCCGAGTTAAGGATCGCGTTAACCGCGGCCATTCGCGCCGAGCGCACCACCGAATTCAGCGGTCGCAGTGCGTCGCCGGCGATCCGCGCCTCCGACGATGATTGGGTGCCGATCGGTTCCAGCCCGGATACGACACGGGCCGCGAAGCGATCCGCGGTCGGAGCGCCGCCCGCGTGCGCGGACGGATCGGAGGCCCGGCTGAGCCCGGCGCTCACCGCGATGATCGCGTCGACGTGTGCGGCGTTCTCCAGCACCCGCACGGCACGCGACGGCGCGTGGTCGGGAACCCGGTGTTGCCGTGCGGATTCCAGCAACTGTTCGACAAGTCCTCGCGGATCGTCGATGTCGCTTGCCGATCCCAGCCCGATAGCGCCGAGCGCATCGGCGGCCGAACGCACGGCCGACCGCAGCGAGTATTCGGCATCGCCCAGCTCGTGGTGTTCGAACACCGGCGCGCCGGGCAGTGAATACACCGTCCACGCCAGCGCGCACAGTTCCGGTAAGCCCGGGTCGTCGTCGCCGGCCTCCTCGGGATCGGTGTACGAGAACTCGGGGACCAGCCCGACAGCGGCGGTGGGGTCGTCCGGGTGGGTGATGATCACCGCCTCACCGGCGGCTAGCGCGTCGCGCTCGAACTGGGTCCCGGGGGCCAGGCCGCGAACGTCACCGGGAACCGGCAACACCACGTTGATCGTCCCCGGCAATGGACCCGAAGCACCCGTGGCCCCCGGCAGCGTCAGCCGGCCAACCGCGGCGCGCAGCGTCTGCAACAACGAGACGGTCCCGGCGTCGTGCACGTCGGGCCACGGCAGCCCGGTGTGGCCGGCTGCAACAGCATCATACGCGGTGACCGATTGCTTTGGCGCCCAAAGAGATAGCGCGTCCAACACGTCGTCGGGCGCAGCCTTGCCCGCGAGCCAGGCGTTAGCCCACACGCACAGCGAAACACTCGGACACCACATGATCTCGCAGTGTAGTTGTTTGGTCCGGCAAAGGCGGATCACGCGTATTCTGACGGCATGGCGATCGCGCTGAGCTGGCTAATCTTCGCACTGGCTCTTGCCGGTGCGGAGGCACTGACGGGCGATATGTTCCTGTTGATGCTGGGCGGCGGTGCGTTGGCCGCCTCGGCCACCGCATGGTTCACGGATTGGCCGATCCTGGCCGACGGGGCGGTGTTCCTGATTGTTTCGGTCCTGCTGGTCGTGCTGGTGCGGCCCGCGCTGCGGCGTCGGCTGACGCCTACACACGAGCTGCCCACCGGCATCAAGGCCCTGGAGGGCAAACGCGCGTTGGTGCTTGACCGAGTCGCCCGCGACGTGGGGCAGGTGAAGCTCGACGGCCAGGTGTGGACCGCGCGCCCGTTCAACGACGGCGATGTCTACGAAGCCGGCGAATCGGTCACTGTCGTGCACATCGACGGCGCGACGGCGGTGGTGATCAAACAGTAGCCCGTCGACACAGACGCTGCGAAAGCGCTGCGAGAGAAAGGAATTCCGGTGGAAGGTGCGGTTGCTGGTTTGGTGTTGCTGGCAGTCCTGGTGATCTTTGCAATCATCGTGGTGGCCAAGTCGGTTGCGTTGATTCCGCAGGCCGAGGCCGCGGTGATCGAACGGCTGGGTCGGTACAGCCGCACGGTCAGCGGGCAATTGACGCTGCTCATCCCGTTCATCGACCGGGTGCGTGCCCGGATCGACCTGCGCGAGCGGGTGGTGTCATTCCCGCCACAGCCCGTCATCACCGAAGACAACCTGACGCTCAACATCGACACGGTGGTCTACTTCCAGGTCACCGTCCCGCAGGCCGCGGTGTACGAGATCAGCAACTACATCGTCGGCGTCGAGCAGCTCACCACCACCACGCTGCGCAACGTCGTCGGCGGGATGACGCTGGAGCAGACCTTGACGTCGCGCGACCAGATCAACGGACAGCTGCGCGGAGTGCTCGACGAGGCCACCGGCCGCTGGGGCCTGCGGGTCGCCCGGGTCGAGCTGCGCAGCATCGACCCGCCGCCGTCGATTCAGGCCTCGATGGAAAAGCAGATGAAGGCCGACCGGGAGAAGCGGGCGATGATCTTGACCGCCGAAGGTACCCGGGAGGCGGCGATCAAACAGGCCGAGGGCGCCAAGCAGGCGCAGATCCTGGCCGCCGAGGGTGCCAAGCAAGCCGCGATCCTGGCCGCCGAGGCGGAGCGACAATCGCGGATGCTGCGCGCCCAGGGTGAGCGTGCCGCGGCCTACCTGCAGGCGCAAGGTCAGGCCAAGGCCATCGAGAAGACGTTCGCCGCGATCAAGGCGGGCCGGCCCACCCCGGAGATGCTGGCCTACCAGTACCTGCAGACGCTGCCCGAGATGGCCCGCGGCAGCGCCAACAAGGTGTGGGTGGTCCCCAGCGACTTCAGTGCGGCGCTACAGGGTTTCACCAAACTGCTGGGCGCACCGGGCGAGGACGGGGTGTTCCGGTTCCAGCCATCTCCGGTCGAGGACGTGCCCAAACACGCGGCCGACGCAGACGACGCCGAGATCGCCGATTGGTTTTCCACCGAGTCCGATCCCAAGATCGCCCAGGCGGTAGCCAAGGCAGAGGCGATAGCCCGCAAGCCGGTCGATGGCCAGCCGGGGCCGCCGCCAGAATTGACCCAATAGGATTGCCGGATGACTGCTTTGAGTTCGCCGAAGACCTATGCGGCGCTGGGCGCGTTTCATGCCGTGGACGCGGTGTTGTGCGGTGTTCAGGTAGCTCCGATCAAGAAAGTGTTGGACGACGTCGGTCTTCCGGACAACGTTCGGCCCGTGCTGCCGGTGGTGAAGGCGGCCGCGGCGGTCGGCTTGCTGTCCGTCAGCCGCTTCCCCGCGCTGGCCAGGCTGACGACGGCGATGCTGACGCTGTACTTCGTATTGGCGGTGGGCGCGCACGTCCGGGTACGCGACAAGGTCGTCAATGGCCTTCCGGCAGCGGTATTTTTGGCCATCTTCGCCGCGATGACGGTGAAGGGGCCGGAGCACAACTAGTCGAGCCGTAACTCGACCAACGGCAGCGGTGTATCGGTGTCGGTGATCGCAACGCCGAGTGTTTCTTCGAGCACCGGCCTGAATTGTTCCCACGTTCGCCGGTGACGGCTGCGGTAGTCGGCCAGCGTGCGATCGGCTTCGCGTTGGTCGAGGACACGTGCGGTCGCGGGCGCGGGCGCGCGGCTGCCGACGTAGATGCGCACCCGTGGGGAAGCTTGGATGTTGCGGAACCACTGCGCTTTTCGGCCGAACCCCGATGCGACGATGTATACGTCTGCCCCGCGGTGGTCGACCACTTCCAACACGGCGTAGCGCCGGACGCCGGACTTGCGGCCCAGATGTTCGAGCATCAGGATGCGCGAGCCGAACAGTGCGCCGCCGCGGCACCGGTAGATCCAGATCGGCGCGCGGACAAGAGGTCGGGTCCGCAACAGCCGCCCGGCCGCCCTGGCGACAAGGGATCGCGAATGTGCTTGTGCCACTTAAACCAAACCCAGGGGCGCTGCTACGGCGAGACCGGATCGAGCCGCGGTGACGGCGGCAGCGCGTGGGGGCCCGGCGGCAATGGTGGCATCGGCACGGCACTCGGCGCTGGCGCCGGTGTGATGGCAGACGGCGCGGGATACCCTGACGGCGGTGTCGAGGAGAACGGCGGCGGATAGGGCGGCGGGGGCAGCTGGACGCGGATCGTAAACACCAGGCCGGTGATCGCGAACGCGGCGATCGCGCCGAGGATCAGGCCAACCAGACCGGCACCAAGTAACGCCGCGGTGGAGAATCGCCGCCCGGGTGCGCCGATGGAGTTGTTGTCGGATGTCATGCGGCTCCCCACATTGCTCGTCGGATCAAGACGGTGGCGCGTCCGGTCTTTAGCGCGGACCGGGTCGTTGCGCGATCGCGGCGGTTAGCTGCCATTTGTTCAGCCACGGCTGTACTAGCTCGGCAACCGAGAATTTGGCCGGGGCCAGGCAGCCCGCGTTCGGAGTGGCAGGATTGCTGCCACGGATGTCGATGCCGACCGCCGTGGCGGTGCCGTCGTTTTGGATCAGATAGACCGGGCCGCCGGAATCGCCGCATTGACCGCCCGCCAAGAACGAGACCTTGCTCTCGGTGACGTCGAGCACCGGGCCGCATTCGGCCTCACCGCTACTCATGCCGAATTTGCACAGTTCCTGTCCGATCGACAGATCGGTGGTGACCCCCGTGATCGGCAGCGTGGTGGCGACCGCCGAACTCCGCGGGACGTTGTCGCCGTCGAGCACGATCAGGCCGATGTCGTGTTGCTCGTTGTGCACGCCTTCGCTGACTGTGCGGGCGAATGTGCCCAGCTTTGCGTACGGGAGGATGCCGCCGAGGTTCATCACCACCTTGCTTGGTGTGTGCGGCCGATTGCAGTGACCGGCGGTGAGAAGACCAGCCTCACCCGTGCTGGTACGCACTAAAAAGCCGGCAGTGCAACCCATTCCGCCGGAGCCATCGGCGTATTCAACATAGATGCCCGCGCCCGGGCCGGCGGCCGTCGACGCCGGCAATGCGATGGGGGTCAGTTCGGGAATGGGCGCGGGTTCTTGCACGCGCTCGATGTGCTTGGGTGCCAGCCAGATGGCCGTCATGCACACAGCGGCGGCGAATGCGGCTGCGATCGTCAGCCACGAGGCGCGCGTTCGCTCCCGCGCGGCATGCGGGTACGAGACGGCCGACGCGACGACCACGTCGCCGGTCGGTACGCGATACAGCCTGATCCGATCGAGCAGGAACGACAAGACAGCGACGCCCACCGACGCGAGGGCGCCGAGCAGGAGCACGAGCAGGCCCGCCCGCGACGGCTGCAAACCGAAAGTCGCTAGCTGCTGCGCGTAGACCCGCTCCATTGAGTAGATCTTTCAGGCAACTGGCTGCGCACTCAACAGTCCGGCCCGGTTAGCTGATAATGACCGGCTCGGAAGCGGGCTCGTCGGGGTGCGCCGTGTGGTGTCGTCGGCGGTAATGACGGACTTCGACGAACAGCCCCGTGAGCCCCAGCGCACTGGTGACCAGGGACACCAAGAAGAGCAGCGGGCTGGGGTGACCGGCCAGCGCGTCGCCGAGAAAAACCACCGCGGCGGTGCCGGGCAGTAGACCGGCCAGCGTGGCCAGCGTGTACGGCCTGATGCCGACCGCGGACGCGGCGGCGGCGTAGTTGACCACCGAAAACGGCAGGACGGGAATCAGCCGCAGCGACAGGACCGACACCCAGCCCCGCTCGCGCAGCCGCTGGTCGGCCCGGTGCAGCGCTCGGTAGCGAACCAGCCGGTCGAACCGCCACCCTGCGGCGCGGACCAGCACCAGCGCCAACACCGCGCTGGCGGTACTGGCGACCACCGCGATCAGCACGCCCAGGGCGGGGCCGAACAGCAGCCCCGCGGCCAGGGTGAACGCCGTGCGCGGGATTGGCACCACCGTAACGACGGTGTGCGCGATCAGAAACGCCAACGGGAACCACGGGCCCAACGATTGAGCCCAATCGCGCAGCTGCACCGCGCTGGGCAATGGAACACATAGCGCCAGCACAACCAAGAGTGTGATACCGACCACTGCCGCCAGAGCGCGCGGCCGGGACACCTGGCGTGTGGTCATCGCCAGCGCGCGCCAGAGACTGCGCAGCGTGCTGGTGGTTTTAGAAGTGGCGGAGCCCGTCACGCCACTAAACGTTACGGGCCAGAAATGAATAACTTGTATCCCGGGCCTGGCGTTTCGGCGTGTCCTCGCTCGATCGATTCACCTCGCGGTTTTTGGCGGCGGGGCCAATCAATTAGCCTGATTAGTGAGTCGCGTGTCCTCCGCAACCTCAAGCAACGTTGCCAATAGCTGCGAAAACAGGAGCCGTCGGTGTCCATTGACGTACCCGAGCTCGCCAACCTAGAACAGGTTCGCGAGCGCTGGCGCACCGCGGTGGCCGGTGTGCTTGCCAAGAGTGCCCGCAAGGAACCCGCCGAGTTGGGCGAACAGCCCGAGCATCTGCTGGACACCCAGACATACGACGGGTTCGCCGTACGCCCGCTTTACACAGCGTTCGACGAGCTGCCCGAACCGTCGCTGCCCGGCGAGTGGCCCTACCTGCGTGGCGGGGACCCGTTCCGCGACGTGAAATCCGGCTGGAAGGTCGTCGAGGCGTTTCCGGGCGCCGCAGCCACCGCCGCCGAAGCCAACGCGGCCGTGTTGGGTGCGCTCGGCGACGGGGTCAGCGCGTTGCTGATCCGCGTGGGGGCGGACGGTGCGACGGCCCAGGACCTCGAGGTGCTGCTCTCGGGCGTCTACCTGAGCATGGCGCCGATCGTCATCGAGGCCGGTGCCGACTACGTGGTGGCGGCCGACGCGATGCTCGCCCTGGTGGCCGACGTCGAAGCCGACCAGCGTGCCACCTTGTCGATTGACCTGGGCGCCGACCCGTTGACCGCGGCACTGAGCGGGCGTCCCGCGGCGGCGATCGACGACGTCGTCGCGGTGGCTTCGCGCGTGACCGACGAGCGCGGCGTGCGGGCAATCACCGTCGACGGGACCGCCTTCCACAACCTCGGCGCCAACGCGACCTGGGAACTGGCCGCCGGAATCGCGGCCGCGGTCGCCTATCTGCGGGTGCTCACCGAGGCAGGGATACCGGTGGGTAAAGCGCTGGGCCAGATCAGTTTTCGGTTTGCCGCCGATGACGATCAGTTCATGACGATCGCCAAGATGCGCGCAGCGCGTCAGCTGTGGGCGCGGGTCGCAGAGGTTGTCGGCGAACCCGACGCCGGCGGGGCGATCGTGCACGCGCAAACGTCGCTGCCGATGATGACCCAGCGCGATCCGTGGGTGAACATGTTGCGCTGCACGCTTGCCGCCTTCGGTGCCGGGGTCGGCGGCGCCGACACCGTGCTGGTTTTCCCGTTCGACATCGCGATCCCGGGCGGGTTTCCGGGCACGGCAAGAAGTTTCGCGCGCCGAATTGCACGCAACACACAGCTGCTGCTGCTAGAGGAGTCGCACGTCGGGCGGGTGCTGGATCCCGGCGGTGGATCGTGGTTCGTCGAAGATCTCACCAAACAGCTTGCGCAGCGGGCGTGGGAGCAATTCCAGGCCGTCGAGGCTCGCGGCGGGTTCGTCGACGCTCGTGACTACATCGCGGAGGCGATCGCTGACATCGCCGGACGGCGTGCCGACGACATCGCGCATCGGCGTACGGCGATCACCGGCGTCAACGAATTTCCGAACTTGACCGAACCCACACTGCTGCAAAGTGATTCGATCGGCCAGCCGGATGTCGGCAACCTGCAGCGCTACTCTGCCGCATTCGAGGCGTTACGCGATCGCTCGGACGCCTTCCTGGCCCGCACCGGTGCCCGCCCGCAGGCGCTGTTGCTTCCACTGGGGCCGCTGGCCGAGCACAACATCCGCGCCACATTCGCGGCGAACCTGCTGGCTTCGGGCGGCATCGAGGCGGTCAACCCGGGAACGCTGGACGCCGGGGCCGTCGCCGCGGCGGTGTCCGATGCGGGATCGCCCGCCGTGGCGGTGATCTGCGGTACCGACAAGCGTTACGTCACCGAGGCGGCCGGAGCCGTCGACGCGGCGCGTGCCGCCGGAGTGTCCAGGGTCTACTTGGCGGGGCCGGAAAAGGCGGTGGCCGACACTGGCCCGCAGCACCGGCCCGACGAATACCTGACAGCTAAAATCAATGCGGTCGAAGCGCTTTCGGATCTGCTCACTCGGTTGGGGGCGTAACAAGATGACAACGTCTACTCCTGTGATAGGCAGTTTCGCCGACATTCCATTGCACGGCGATCGAGTGGGCCAGCAGCCCACCGAAGCTGCCGTGGACGAGCATGTCGCCGCGGCGGCTGCCGCGCACTGGTACACGCCAGACCAGCTAGTCTGGCATACCCCGGAAGACATTGACGTCAAGCCGGTGTACATCGCCGCCGATCGTGCGGCCGTCGAGGCCGACGGCTATCCGCTGAAAAGTTTCCCCGGCGAACCACCGTTTGTGCGCGGCCCGTATCCGACGATGTATGTCAACCAGCCGTGGACAATTCGGCAATACGCCGGCTTCTCCACCGCCGCGGAGTCCAACGCGTTCTACCGTCGGAACCTGGCCGCCGGCCAGAAGGGCCTGTCGGTGGCCTTCGACCTGGCCACCCACCGCGGCTACGACTCCGACCATCCCCGCGTTCAGGGCGACGTTGGAATGGCCGGTGTGGCAATCGATTCCATTCTGGACATGCGGCAGCTGTTCGACGGCATCGACCTGTCCACGGTGTCGGTATCGATGACGATGAACGGCGCCGTGCTGCCGATCCTGGCGTTGTACGTGGTGGCGGCCGAGGAGCAGGGGGTGCCACCGGAGAAGCTGGCCGGCACCATCCAGAACGACATCCTCAAAGAGTTCATGGTGCGTAACACCTACATCTATCCGCCCAAGCCGTCGATGCGCATCATCTCCGATATCTTCGGCTACTCCAGCGCCAAGATGCCGAAGTTCAACTCCATCTCGATTTCTGGCTACCACATCCAAGAGGCCGGTGCTACAGCGGATTTGGAGCTGGCCTACACGCTGGCCGACGGGGTCGACTACATCAAGGCAGGCTTGGACGCCGACCTGGACATCGACAAGTTCGCGCCCCGGCTGTCCTTCTTCTGGGGCATTGGGATGAACTTCTTCATGGAAATCGCCAAGCTGCGCGCCGGCCGGTTGCTGTGGAGCGAATTAGTCAGCCAGTTCGACCCGAAGAGCGCGAAATCGCTGTCACTGCGCACACATTCACAGACCTCAGGCTGGTCGCTGACCGCCCAAGACGCGTTCAACAACGTTGCCCGCACCTGTATCGAGGCGATGGCCGCAACGCAGGGCCACACCCAGTCACTGCACACCAACGCGCTGGACGAAGCGCTGGCGCTGCCCACCGACTTCTCCGCCCGGATCGCTCGCAACACCCAGCTGGTGCTGCAGCAGGAGTCAGGCACCACACGGCCGATCGACCCATGGGGCGGCTCCTATTACGTGGAGTGGTTGACTCATCAGCTCGCGCAGCGCGCGCGTGCCCACATCGCCGAGGTTGCCGAGCACGGCGGGATGGCGCAGGCCATCGACGATGGCATTCCCAAGCTGCGAATCGAGGAGGCCGCCGCGCGCACCCAAGCCCGGATCGACGCGGGGATTCAGCCGGTGGTCGGGATCAACAAGTATCAGGTCGAAGAGGATCAGGAGGTCGAGGTCCTCAAGGTCGAAAACAGCCGGGTGCGCGCCGAGCAGTTGGCCAAACTGAAAGACCTGCGGGCAAGCCGGGATTCGCAGGAAGTCGAGGCCGCCCTGGCAGAGTTGTCCCGGGCGGCCGCCGCACAGGGCCGCGCCGGGGAAGATGGGCTGGGCAACAATCTGCTGGCGCTGGCCATCAACGCCGCGCGTGCCAAGGCCACGGTCGGGGAGATCTCGGATGCGCTGGAGAGGGTGTACGGCCGCCACCAGGCGGAGATCCGTACCATCGCCGGCGTCTATCGCGACGAAGCCGGAAAGGCTCCGAACATGGCAAGCGCCACCGAACTAGTCGAGAAGTTCGCCGAGGCCGACGGCCGCCGGCCCAGGATCTTGGTGGCCAAGATGGGCCAGGACGGCCACGATCGCGGTCAGAAGGTCATCGCAACGGCGTTCGCCGACATCGGCTTCGACGTGGACGTCGGTTCGCTGTTCTCCACGCCCGAGGAGGTGGCCCGCCAGGCTGCCGACAACGACGTCCATGTGGTCGGCGTGTCCTCGCTGGCCGCCGGACACCTGACCCTGGTGCCGGCGTTGCGTGACGCGCTGGCCGAGGTCGGTCGGTCCGACATCATGATCGTGGTCGGTGGCGTCATTCCGCCCGGTGACTTCGACGAGCTGTACGAGGCCGGCGCCGCGGCCATCTTCCCGCCCGGCACGGTGATTGCCGACGCCGCGATCGGCTTGCTGCACAAGCTCGCCGAGCGGTTGGGTTACCACCTCAGCTAGATGGCGACCAATGCCGGCAAGGCCGATCGTGAGGCCGTCGAAGGGCTAGCCGAGGCCATTCGCAGCGGGGACCGGGCCGCGCTGCCCCGGGCCATCACGATGCTGGAGTCCACCCGCGGCGACCATCGCGAGCGGGCGCAGCAGCTGCTGCTCGACTTGCTGCCCGACTCCGGAAACGCCCATCGGGTGGGCATCACCGGGGTCCCCGGGGTTGGAAAGTCCACCACCATCGAGTCATTGGGTATGCACCTGATCGACCGTGGCCACCGGGTGGCGGTCCTGGCGGTCGACCCCTCCTCGACGCGTACCGGCGGCTCGATCCTCGGCGACAAAACCCGGATGTCGCGATTGGCGGCGCACCCGGATGCCTACATTCGGCCGTCGCCTACGTCGGGAACGCTGGGGGGCGTAGCAAAGGCCACCCGGGAGACTGTCGTCCTACTGGAAGCGGCCGGTTTCGACGTCATCCTCATCGAAACGGTCGGGGTGGGCCAATCCGAGGTGGCCGTGGCCAACATGGTCGACACCTTCCTGCTGCTGACTCTGGCGCGCGCCGGCGACCAGCTGCAGGGCATCAAAAAAGGTGTGCTGGAGCTCGCCGACATCGTGGTGGTGAACAAAGCCGACGGCGATCACCTACCCGAGGCGCGCAAAGCCGCACGCGAGCTCTCGTCCGCGATCAGGCTGATCTATCCTCGTGAAACCCTATGGCGGCCACCAGTTCTCACGATGAGCGCGATGGAGAGGACCGGTTTGACCGAGATGTGGGACACCGTCGAGCGCCATCGGGAGGTGCTCAGCGAGGCGGGGGAGTTCGATGCTCGACGGCGATCCCAACAGGTCGACTGGACCTGGCAGATGGTCCGGGACACCGTCCTGGACCGGGTGCTGTCCAATCCGGGGGTGCGCAAGATGCGCGCCGAGTTGGAGCGGCAAGTCAAAGCCGGCGAGCTGACCCCTGCGATGGCGGCCCAGCAAATACTAGACGCGGCGTCTCGCTAACGGAAAGGTAAATTAATCCGTGTTTGTGCTTGACACAGGCTGATCCAAAGTAAATTCAAAATTGTGACGGTAGACAACGGGGTCGATCACCGCGCGAATCCCTCCGACGATGCTCCTGACGCAGGTCATCGTGTGTTCGGTTCGGTGGACCCAAACTTCTCTTGCGTCGTACGCGGTTTTTCGAGCCTGTTCCCCGGACGTCGATTCGGCGGCGGAGCGCTGGCGGTCTATCTCGATGGCCAACCCGTCGTCGATGTGTGGACGGGCTGGTCGGACCGGGCGGGGCAGCTGCGCTGGACGGCTGACCGGGCGCCGATGGTTTTCTCGGCGACCAAGGGCATGGCGTCGACCGTGATCCACCGGCTCGCCGATCGGGGCCTGATCGACTACGAAGCCCCGGTCGCCGAGTACTGGCGTGAGTTCGGGGCCAACGGCAAATCGACCCTCACGATTCGCGAGGTGATGAGGCACCGGGGCGGCTTGTCGGGCTTGCGCGGAGCCACGCAGGAAGACCTGCTGGATCACCTCGTCATGGAAGAGCGGCTGGCAGCGGCGTCTCCCGGACGCTTGCTGGGCAAGCCGGCCTACCACGCGCTGACCTTCGGCTGGCTGATGTCCGGCCTGGCCCGTGCCGTGACCGGCAAGGGGATGCGCGCACTGATTCGCGAAGAACTGGCAGAGCCACTGGGCACCGACGGCATGCACTTGGGCCGCCCGCCCGCTGGCGCCCCGACGCGGGTAGCCGAAATCATCATGCCGCAGCACGTCATCGGCAATCCAATCATCGGCTATGCGGCACGCAAGGTGGCTACCGAGCTGTCCGGTGGATTCCGCTCGTTGTACTTCCGTGGCGTGATGGCCGCCGTGCAAGGCGATATCCCGCTGTTGGATGCCGAGATGCCGGCAGCGAACGGGGTGGCAACGGCTCGTGGTCTGGCGCGGATGTACGGCGCCATCGCCAATGGCGGCGAGATCGACGGCATCCGGTTCTTGTCACCGGAGATTGTCGCCGGACTAACCGGACGGCGGAGCCTGAAGCGGGACCGAAACATCATGGTGCCCTTGTCATTCCACCTGGGCTATCACGGCGTGCCGTTCGGCAACGTGATGCCGGGATTCGGGCACGTCGGAATGGGCGGTTCGTTCGGTTGGGCCGACCCCGCGTCCGGGCTCGCGTTCTCGTTCGTGCACAACCGATTGTTGTCACCGTTCCTGGTGCTGGATCATTCCGGGGTGGCCACGTTGGGCAATCTGCTGCGGGTGGGCGTCGGTAAGGCCCGCAAGCATGGGTTCCGGCCGGTGAGCGAATTCGGGGCGCCGTTCAGCGAGCCTGGCGCCGTCGCTGGTTGATCCGAGTTCCCTCTCGAAATGCCGGGTTCGGCGGTATTATCAGCGAACCCTCGATGGTGTACACCCGGTGCCAGCCAAAGAACCACGAGGTTAGGGGCCGAGTGAAAGGGCTTCTTGGTGCGTACACCCAGATCCACCATCGAAGTGCCCGTGCCAATTTCCTTTCGGTCCCGTAAATTACCTTGGGTAATGATTAAAAGTCGGTGTTGCACCGCGACGGGCGCGCGAGCCGCATCCGGCACGGGACTGCGCCCATGACTGGCCTGCCAAACTGCGTGCGTCGCACGGTGCTATTCGTGCTGGGGCCGCAACGGTCCGGAACGTCGGCAATTACCCGCGTTCTTTCTCTGTGTGGTGTTGCGTTGCCTGCCGGGATGTTGGGCGCCGACGCGGGCAATCCGCGCGGCTATTGGGAACCGCGCAAGGCCATCGCCATCAACGAAGGCATCCTCTATCGCCACCAGAGCGCGTGGTTTGATCCTTCGCTGCGCTCGATGGACGACGCGCTCGATGCTGAAGAGAAGGCCGCCTGCATCGCTTCGATTCAGGAGTATCTCACTGGGCTGCCAGACGCGCCGCTGCTGGTGATCAAAGAACCCCGGATTACGACGCTGACTGAACTCTGGTTCGAAGCGGCACGACGGGCCGGGCTCGACGTTGCGGTCGTGATCGCGGTACGCCACCCGTTGGAGGTGATCTCGTCCGTCGCCGCGACCTGGCGAGTGTCGCGCGAGCTCTCGGGTGCCCTGTGGTTGAAATACAGCCTCATGGCGGAGCGGTGCACCCGCCGTCTGCCGCGCGTGTTCGTTGACTACGCCGACTTCCTCGACGACTGGCCGCGGGAGATAAAGCGGATCGCCACGACGCTCGACATCGAATTGAACACGCACCAAGAAGATGCAATCGAGGCGTTCCTCACTCCCGATCTCCGGCGCCAGCGCCACTCCGGATGCGTGACAGGGAAGGGGCTTGTCGGTGCGGACTGGATTTCAGTGGTCTACAACACACTGTGCGAGGCCGCACACGACGAGCCGCCGAACGAGGCCGCACTCGATTGCATTTTCGAGTCGTATCGCGAAAGCGACGAGTTACGCACGGCGTGTGAGGACTTCAGCAGCCGGTCCAAGAAAATGCTGTTCAGGTTGCTGCGGCCGTCGGTTGCGATGCCGATGATGGAGCTTGTCGCGATCGCACACGGGCGCCGTGGAACCTGGGCCTAGCGGCTTGGAACCGGTCTCGAATCGATCGGCAACTACCCGCGTCTAGCCGCCCTATATCGGGAATGCTGCTGGCGCACCCGCGGTCGTATATATGATCGATTGAACCCATTCTCGACAATGCATGTGTTCGTACTACCAACCCTGCAGACCAACGGGAGACGTCGACCCTTGACACAATCCGTGCTTATCACTGGTGGAGCTGGATTCATCGGGTCGGCGCTGTCGCGCCGCCTCACCAAAGCCGGTTATGACGTCGCTGTGCTCGATGTCCTGCACCCGCAAGTGCACGCCACGGGTCAAGCGATCGACTTGCCGGCATCCGTGCGGTTATTCACCGGCGATGTCACCCACGCGCCCGACTGGGATGCCGTTCTTCGGTTGTTCCGTCCTACCCAGATCGTCCATCTGGCAGCCGAGACGGGAACGGCACAGTCCCTGTCGGAGGCGACCCGCCACGGATCCGTCAACGTCGTGGGCACCACCCAGCTGCTGGACGCCCTGGGCCGCTCGGGACTTGTGCCCGACCAGCTGGTGGTGGCGTCGTCGAGGGCCATCTACGGCGAGGGCGCTTGGCAATCTGGTGCACAAACCTTCTATCCGCGGCCTCGCAGCCATGCACAGCTGGCGGCCGGCATCTGGGATCCGCAAGGCCCTACGGGTGAACGTGCGGTGCCACTTGCGAGCTGCGCAGGCCGGACAGAGCCACGGCCCACCAACGTGTACGCGGCGACCAAGCTCGCCCAGGAGCACACGCTCGCCGCCTGGACCGCCGCGCACGACACGAACGTCAGCGTGCTGCGACTGCAGAACGTCTATGGGCCAGGCCAGTCGCTGACCAATTCGTATACCGGGATAGTTGCTCTCTTCGCGCGGTTGGCCCGCGAGCAACACGCGCTGGAGGTCTACGAAGACGGTCGGATCGTGCGCGATTTCGTGTACATCGATGACGTGGTCGACGCGCTTTTTGCTTCGGTCCAGCAACCCGCGGCCGAGCAACGCTGCCTCGACATCGGGTCAGGCACCCCGACAACGATCCATGAGCTGGCGCAAACGATCAGCGCCGTCTGCGGGGCGCCCGAACCGGTCGTCGTATCGAAATTCCGCGATGGCGATGTGCGTGCCGCGAGCTGCGACATCGAGCCCGCGAAAGAAGCCCTGGATTGGCGTCCCAAGTGGACGCTCGACGATGGATTGCGTGAACTGCTGGAATGGATCGGACAACAGTACGAATCCCCTTCCACGGCAACCGATCACACACTCGAATCAAGCCGCTCGGTAGCCGAACATGCCGGTCGCAATTAACGGCGCCCGGGCTATGAATGGCGGGTCCTTTAACGAGCGGGTGCGCACGGCCTGCGATGACGCCGTGGGGCAAAGGACAAGCACGCGGGCCGGCTTCGGACGCGGTGACGCTGAGTTCGCTGGGGGCTCAGGATGACTTACGGGCAATCGCGTGATTCATTCCGCAATTGAAGTGATTCGCTATTACTGTAGCCAGTACAGGGAGGTGACCGGTGGGCGTTGTGGTCGACAAGCGGGCGGTGGAGCGGACGACAGTTCATCGTCTGTGGAAAGCGGTCCTCATTGGCAGCGCGCTTGTCGTGGCCACAGCATGCTTTTACGTGCCGACTCTGCTGATCCCGATCGGCGTGCTCCTGGGGTTGCTGATATTGGCGCGCATTGTTTATCCGGGGCGCGATCGCTACATTCCCAATTTATATGCGCGGGACACCAGGATTTATGACGAGGCCTATGGAGATTTTATTCGCCAGACCATGGCGGATCTGCGCCGACGCCGGATTCGGGGCCACACATTGTTGTCCGAAGCGTCGAACTTGGCGGGGCCATCCCTGGGCGGCTCCGACGAATTGATCCTGGATCTCGGCGTCTGGATCGGGTGGTCAACGAGGCTCATATCCGATGCCAGCGATCGAATGGTCTACGGCTTCGACAGCTTCGAGGGTCTCGTTGAGGACTGGAAACTCGAGGACCATGTCGTCAAACGCGGAACGTTTTCATTGACAGATCCGTTCGCCCAACGCTTTATGCACGACACCGGTGTGACTTTTCACGAGGGCCTACCTGACGCTCTCGGCCGTAAAGTCCAGTTCGTCAAGGGAAGCACTTACGACACGCTAGCTCCATTTCTGGCAGACCGGCCGAACGCGCCGATCAGGCTCTTTCACATGGATTTGGACACATATGAGAGTTGCCTGCATGGATTGGAGACGTGCAAGGAACACTTCGTGCCGGGGTCCATCCTTGTGTTCGACGAGTACCTCGTCACCAATGGTGAAATGCGGGCGTTCTTCGAGTTTCAGAATCGCTACGAGCTGGAATGGCAATACCGGGCCTGGGGTCTCGAGATGATGGAGATGAATCTCGAGATGGTTTCCCACCGGTGGAAACGCATCTTTTACCGCTTGGTCGCGCTTCCGGTTTATTGGTTGATCGGGGAGGGCAGCTTCACGGTGAAGTGCTTCAGAAAACCGTTCTGGCGATTCTGGTTAGGCGCTCCGATCAGCGACATGCTTTTCCTGCTCGGTGCCGCAGGGTCGCGGAAATCGGTGAGTCTCGAGATCACCGGTCTGGGTAAGCTCGACCGGACGCGCTAGGTTGATCGGCGATTGGCGGTAGACTGCCCCACGCCACGAGTCCGTGAAGTTCGATTGGTTTGGCTCCGCAGCGAGCAAAGCCCAAGCCGCCTTCGAAGGCTATCTGGCTTTGTCGAGGTCACGGTTACAGGTTGCGCCCGAGCATGAGGGAAAACCGCGAAACGAGTTGGCGGGGTCGGCGGACATCTAGGCTGAGCAACCGGCCGACACATGGGAAGAAGAAGTAGACGTATGGGAAGTAAGGGGCAGTTTTGACCGCAGCTGAATGCGACTCGCGATCGGCGTATCTCGACCTACTCCGTCGTGACCTCACAAGATACGGTCACGATCAGCTGGTGCCTGTCGGGTGGCACCGCCTGGGGCGGCCTGTTTTCAATAGCCGTAATTTTATGCTGGTCCGTAAATATCCGTTTAACGAGCATGCTCGGAACCTGGGCCTGGATTGGCCGACGGATGCTCTGACGATGATTGGGATGCAGCGGCTGATCAGTCTGCAGCATTGCGTGGAGTCGGTGCTGGCCGATGGTATTCCGGGTGATCTGGTCGAGTGTGGCGTCTGGCGGGGCGGCGCTGCGATTTTGATGCGTGCGGTCCTTTCGGCTTACGGGGACCTGTCGCGGAAGGTGTGGCTGTGTGATTCGTTCGCCGGCGTACCACCCCCAGATCCTGCGAATTACAAAGCCGACAAGGGAATTAAGCTGCATCGTCATGCGAAAATACTGGGAGTCCCAGAGGCAGAAGTAAGGGCGAACTTCGAGCGTTATGGCTTGCTGGACGATCAGGTGCGGTTTATCCCTGGCTGGTTCAAGGACACGTTGGCAGATGCCCCGATCGAGCAGATTGCGGTGTTGAGGCTTGATGGGGATCTGTATGAATCGACGATTCAGGCTCTCGATGCTCTCTACCCGAAACTATCGTCCGGCGGTTATTGCATCATTGACGACTACCACGCGCTGAAAGCGTGCGAGCAGGCTGTGGCGGATTATCGTGAAAAGCAGGGCATATCCGCCGATATCGTAGAAATTGACGGCACAGGCGTGTTATGGCGTAAGCCATGACCGCCAAACAACCGTAAACTTTGGGTCCGCAATGAAATTCGTGCTGGCGAATTATGGAACTCGAGGCGATGTCGAGCCTTCCCTCGTTGTCGCACGTGAGCTACAGCGCAGGGGCCACGATGTGCGGATGGCCGTCGCGCCCGATCTGATGGAATTCGTCGAGGCGGCCGGGCTTCCGGCGGTCTCCTACGGGCTGGATACGCGGACCTGGCTGGACGTGTACCGCAACTTCTGGACGTCTTTCTTCAGCAGATTCTGGCGGATTCGGCAGTTGAGAAGGCTGTGGCACGAGATGTGGGAGCTCAGCGACCAGTGCTGGACACAGATGAACACAACGCTGGTGTCGCTGGCGAAGGACGCCGACCTGCTATTCGCGGGGCTGAGTTACCAGGAACCGGCCGCCAATGTTGCGGAGTATTACGACCTGCCGCTGGCCACGCTGCATCACGTTCCGATGAGGCCCAACGGGCAGGTCGTTTCGATCCTGCCCTCGCCGGTGGCCCGCTACGCGATGACGGTGTTCGACTGGTTCTGCTGGCGCCTTAATAAGAAAATCGAGGACACGCAGCGGCGTGAGCTCGGCCTGCCCAAGGCAACCGGGCCCTCCCCGGGACGGATCGCCGAGCGCCGGTCCCTGGAAATCCAGGGCTACGACGAGGCCTGCTTTCCCGGGCTGGCAACCGAGTGGGCGAAATGGGACGGCCATCGCCCCTTCGTCGGCACGCTGACGATGGAGTTGACGACCGACGTCGACGACGAGGTCGCGTCGTGGATCGCCGCGGGCACGCCGCCAATCTGCTTCGGTTTTGGCAGCATGCCGGTGGAATCACCGGCCGACATGATCGAGATGATCAGTGCCGCCTGCGCGGAGTTGGGAGAACGGGCATTGGTGTGTGCCGGCTGGAGCGACTTCAGCGGCGTTGTGCATTCCGAACACGTCAAGGTGGTGGGAGCGGTCAACTACGCAAAGGTTTTTCCCGCCTGCCGCGCAGTTGTGCACCACGGTGGCTCGGGAACCACGGCCGCAAGCATGCGCGCCGGAGTTCCCACGTTGATTCTCTCGATGGACCCTAACCAGACGATCTGGGGATCGCAGCTCAAAAAGCTGAAAGTTGGTACTACCCGGCGCTTTTCGAACACCACTCGCGAATCGATGGTTGCGGACCTACGCCGAATCCTCGGCCCGGAGTACGCGTCGAGGGCGCGTGCGCTCGCTACCCGGATGACCAAGCCTGCCGAGAGCGTCAGCGCCGCCGCCGACCTGGTCGAAAACTTCGCTCGCGCGAAGCATTACGCGTAATTGGCGAGCGCGGCTCACCGCCAATTGTCCGGGGATATAATCAGAACCTGCCAGTTTGATTCAATGCCCGGGGCAATTTGTCATTCGTCCGGCGGCAGCAGTGTAATCAAAACTTCGCGGAGGTGTTGCGTTATTGAATAGTAAATCCGCAGACCGCCTTTGGCCCTCCCATCACGTCTTCTGATAGCCGGCAGGGGCCCGGTAAGATGTATCTGTTGCTACGGCGAATTGGGGGAACTTGAACCATGCAAGACCCGTCTGAACCAGGGGTAAGCACGCTAGCCTGGGCTTGCTTACAAACATCGGAAGTGATAGGTCTAGCCTCGCGATGAAATTTGCTCTGGCATGTTATGGAACTCGTGGGGATGTCGAGCCCTCTCTCGCAGCGGGACGCGAACTGTTGCGCAGGGGGCACGAAGTTCGCATAGCTATTCCGCCCAACTTGCTCGCCCTGGCCGAGACGGCCGGGCTGGATGCGGTTGCCTACGGACCGGACATGCAGGCATTCTGGGATGACGAGTTCCTGCGCAACTTCTGGTCGAGATTCCGTCGCACGTTTTGGACTGTCAAGGGTCCGATCGAGTTGGTGCGTGAAGCCTGGGAGCCTGTTCTGCGGTCCTGGACGGACATGAGCACGACTCTGACGGCGCTGACCGCGGGGTCCGACGTGCTCTTCACCGGGCAGCTGTACCAGGACCTCGCGACGAACGTGGCTGAGTACTACGACATCCCGTTGGCTGTGCTGCATTACATCCCGATGCGCCCCAACGGTCAGCTCATTCCGAACCTGCCTTCGCCACTCGTCCGGACCGGTATGGCGGCGTACGACTGGATGGTCTGGCGCATGAACAAGAAGGCCGAGGACACGCAGCGCCGTAAACTCGGCCTCCCGAAAACCGACTGTGCGTCGCCGCAGCGGATCGCTCGGCGCGGGTCACTGGAACTGCAGGCATACGACGAGGTGTGCTTCCCCGGGCTGGCGAAAGAATGGGCGAAATGGGGGAGCGACGGCCTTTCGTCGGCGCCCTGACGATGGGGCTGACAACGGATGTCGACGACGATGTCGCGTCATGGGTGCACGCTGGGACACCTCCGATTGTTTTCGGCTTTGGCAGCATGCCGGTCAGCGAATCTCCAGCCGACACGGTCGAAATGATCGCGGCGGCGTGCCAGCAATTGGGCGAGCGCGCCTTGATTTGCGCCGGTTGGGCCGACTTCAGCGAAGTGCCGCATTTCGATCACATCAAGATGGTCGCGGCGGTGAACTACGCGAAGATCTTTCCGGGTTGCCGCGCAGTAGTGCATCACGGTGGCTCGGGCACCACGGCCGCGGGACTTCGCGCGGGTCTTCCCACCCTGATTCTTTGGACAGCGGGAGACCAGCCGTTCTGGGGCGGTCATCTCAAACAGCTGAAAGTGGGTGCCGGCCGGAAGTTTTCGGCCACCACCCAGGAAACATTGGTCGAGGATCTGCGGGAGATCCTTAAACCGGAATACGCCACCCGCGCCCGAGCCATCGCGCCCCAGATGACACCGGCTGCAGATAGCGTCAGCCGTGCAGTTGATCTGCTTGAAAGTTTCGCGCATAACGGACGCTTTGCGTGATCGACGCTAGTCTGGGAGTCACCCCCGCGCTGCGTCGAGAGAAGTGGGGGGCGTCCGGACCGGCGGGGTTTCGGTAGCTGGCCTCCTGTGCATCCGACGTCGCAGGTGCGCTTCGGCAACGCGAGTCGGAGGTGAGGTGCTGGGTACTCAGCTAACATGATTGCTGGTCGAGCGGGGGAGTTGACAGAAGAACGTGGAACGCGTCGATGGCGTCGAGGGGCGTCTAGGCTCCATGACTGGGAGTAAGTGGCATGCCAGGAGAGGACAGTTTTGACCGTGACTGAACGCGACTCGCGGTCCGCGTACCTCGATCTGCTCCGTCGTGACCTCACTCGATATGGCCAGGACGAACTGGTGCCGGTGGGGTTGTATCGGCTGGGGCGGCCACTGTTCAACGCCCGGAATTTCATGCTGGTGCGCAAACGCCCGTTCAATGAGTACGCGCGGGATCACGGCCTGGATTGGCCGGCGGATGCTTTGACCATGATTGGCATGCAGCGGCTGACCAGTTTGCAGCAGTGTGTGGAGACCGTTCTGGACGACGGCATTCCGGGTGATCTGGTCGAGTGTGGTGTGTGGCGGGGCGGCGCTGCGATTTTGATGCGTGCGGTGCTTTCGGCTTACGGGGACCAGACGCGGAAGGTGTGGCTGTGTGATTCGTTCGCCGGAGTGCCTCCTCCGGACACGACGAATTACAAGGCGGATAAGGGTATTAGATTGCACCGGCATGCGAACGTGCTTGGGGTATCTGAGGCAGAGGTTCGAGCGAATTTCGAGCGTTACGGGCTGCTGGATGAGCAGGTTCGTATTCTGCCGGGATGGTTCAAAGACACATTGGTCGACGCTCCGATTGAGCAGATCTCGGTACTGAGGCTTGATGGTGACTTGTACGAATCGACGATTCAGGCCCTGGACGCGCTTTACCCCCGGTTGTCGCCCGGAGGTTATTGCATCATCGATGACTACTACGCGCTGAAAGCGTGTGAGCAAGCGGTAACGGACTACCGCGAGAAGCACGGAGTAACTGCTGAGATCGTGGAAATCGATGGCACCGGCGTGCTGTGGCGCAAGCCATGACCATCGCACAGCTGTAATGTCTGGGTTCCCGAAAGCACGGACGGCAAATGCCGTTCGCGGGAAACCGCTTGTCTACGAACATGTTTGCTTTCCGAGCTGCTGCGTACTAAGTCAAATGAGTTGGTAATGAACCCGTCCGATTCGCCGGAGACAAGGTGCGCGCCAATGCTATGGTTGCCGCCGTGGCCACCGGTCTAAACGCAAAAACAAACCTGCTGATGTGGTGGGTGCGCTTTGAGTACTGGCTCGCGCGCGCCGTGCTACCAGACGTGTACGCAAGCGACGGGCTGATCAGCTTCCACAACGATGCGTTCCTCGACGACCCCGCTTTCCAGCGCGCTTACCAACGCGGTGCGCGCGCTCTGCCCGACCAGGACTGGTATCAGTGGCAATGGCGGGTGCACGTCGGGCTATGGGCGGCGCAGAACGCGAGCCTGCTGGACGGCGATTTCGTCGAGTGTGGCGTCAGTTACGGGTTCTTGAGCAGCGCCATCATGGAGCGCCTCGACTGGGATCGGACCGGCAAAACCTTCTATTTGCTCGACACCTTCTCGGGGATCGATCCCCGCTTCGTCACCGACGGGGAACGCGAATCGGGGGAAGTTGAACGAAGCCAGCTGAAGCTGCGCAATGGGATGTATGTCAGCGGCGTCGAGGGTGTCCGCGCCAATTTCGCGCAGTGGAAAAACCAGCGCATCATCGTTGGTACGGTTCCGGAGACCCTGGAGCAAGTCGAGGCGCGCGCGGTCGCTTACCTGCACATTGACATGAACTGCGCTCCGCCCGAAATCGCTGCGCTGCGCCACTTTTGGCCGCTGCTGACACCAGGCGCCTTTGTGCTCCTCGACGACTACGCGAACCGAGGGCGTGACGAGCAGCGCGTCGCTATGGATATCTTGGCGGCTGAGTTGGGGGTATCGATCTGCGCACTGCCCACCGGGCAGGGCCTACTGATCAAGCCGGCCAAATAGTCCGCTCAGACGGACGCCTTCCGGCGGGCGGCATCTTCTAAGAGATCAGCCGTGCGGCCAATGCTTTCTTCGGGTTTGGTCATCCGGGTAGCGAGTTCGCGGGCGCGGCTGGTGTATTGCGGGGTCAGGATCTCGCGCAGATCGGTAATCAGCGTCTCCTGGGTGGCGGTCGAAAAGCGCCGGGCGGCCCCGACTTTCAGCCGTTTGACCTGAGCTCCCCAGTACGGCTGATCGGCCGAGCTCCACAGCACCAGCGTGGGGATCCCCGCGCGCAGGCTCGCGGCAGTGGTGCCCGAGCCGCCGTGATGAACTACAGCGCGACAGCCGGGGAAAACGGTCGCGTAGTTCACTGGGCCTACCAGCTTGACGTGATCGGGATGCGGAACGTTCGTGAAGTCCGTTCCGCCGAAGCACACCAACGCGCGCTCGCCCAACTCCGCGCACGTCGCGCTGATCATTTCGACCAACTCGGTGGGGGATTCCACCGGTATGCTGCCCGAGCCGAAGCAGATCGGCGGTGTTCCCGCGGCGATCCACGATGTGACCCCGTCGTCGGCCTCGGTCGTCAACTCCATTGTCAGCGCGCCGACGAATGGTCTGCGGCCATCCCACTCCGCCCACTCGGCGGCGAGCCCGGGAAAGCACACCTCGTCGTAGCCCTGGATTTCCAGCGATCCTCGCTCGGCGATCCTTCGCTGTGAACGCGATGCCGCGCTCGACAGGCCCAGTTCGCGGCGCTGCTCGTCTTCGACCTTCTTCGTCGAGCGCCAAAACAGCCATTCGATCGCCGTCATCGTGGAACGGACAAGGGGAGCCGGCATGGTCGGGACGAGCTGGCCGTTGGCCCGCATGGGGAAGTGATGCAGCGTGGCCAGCGGAATGTCGTAGTGCTCCGCCACGTTTGCCGCGGCCTGTTCGAAATTGATGCCGGTGGACAGCAGGTCGGCGCCCTCCGCCAGCGACATCAGGGTCGTATTCACTTGGGCCCAATGCACGATGATGGGCTCCCAGATTTTGCGCACCAGGTTGATCGGGCCGCTGATCGTCCAGGCGCTCCGGAAAAAATTCGTCCACATATTGCGCAGGAAATCCTCGTCCAGAAATTTCTCTATCGGTGGCCCGTAAGCCACGGCCGCCAGCTCAGCCTCCTCGGCGAAGTCCATCAATCCGGGGGGGACTGCCAAACAGACTTCGTGCCCCCGGCGCTGCAGTTCGCGGCCGACAGCGGCGGACGGCTCGATATCGCCGCGCGTCCCGTAGCTTGCCAGGGCGAATTTCATCAGGAGCAAGACCTTTCAGTTGCCGTCTAGTTGTTCGTTGCCGGCATGCGGGCGAAATTTTCGAGCAGATCGGCTGTCTTGGCGGCACTTTCGGCGGGATTGGTCATCCGGGTGGCGATGTCGCGGGCACGGTCGACACAATCCGGGGCGAGGATCTCGCGCAGGTCGCCGACGAGTGTTTCTTGGGTGGTGGCCGAAAAAGGCCGGGCGGTGCCCACCCGGAGTCGTTTGACCTGGCCGGCCCAAATCCTCTGATCACCCAGGCTCCACAGGCTCAGCGTCGGCACGCCGGCGCGCAGGCCGGCGGCCGTGGTGCCGGCGCCGCTGTGGTGGACCACCGCCCGGCAGGCGGGGAAGACAGTGGCATAGTTCACCGGCCCAACCACTTTGACGTGATCGAAATGAGGCACGGTGCTGAAGTCACTCCCGCCCGAGCCGACCAGTGCTCGCTCTCCCAACTGTGCGCACGCCGAGCCGATCATCTCGATTGTTTGGGCGGGAGACTTCACCGCCGTACTGCCGAAGCCGAAGAAAATCGGCGGAGTTCCGGCAGCGATCCACGCCGCGACATCCTGATCGGCCTCCGTGGACATCTCTATCGTCAGGGTGCCCACGAACGGCCGTTGATCGCGCCATTTGGCCCATTCGTCGGCCAATCCGGGGAACACAACCTGGTCGTAGGCTTGGATCTCCAGCGATCCACGCGCGCTGATGCGGCGGGGGGCCGGCCCAGTGGCCTTCGGCAGGCCCAGTTCGCGGCGTTGTGCGTCCTCGGCCCTCTTGGTTACGACGCGCTGCGGCCAGTCCAGCAGCGTCATCGCGGTGCGTACCAGCGGCGCGGGCACATTAGGAGCGAGTTGGCCGTTGGGCAGCATCGGAAAGTAATGCATCGCGGCCAAGGGAATGCCGTAGTACTCCGCGACATTGGCGGGGACCTGAGGGAAACCGGGGCCGGTGAACAGCAGATCGGCGCCGTCGGCCAGCGCCACCAGCGTCGCGCTCATCTCGCCCAACGAAACTTGCAGCAGGTCCTGAGTTTGGCGCCACGAGTCGAGCACCTCCCGGACCTTCCAGAACTTGCGGAGGAAGTCCACGTCCCAGAACCCTTGTTGCTGATCCGGTCCGTAGGGGACCACATCAAGCCCGGCCGCCTCGACGAGATCCACCAGGTTGGGCGGGACGGCCAGCCGAACTTCATGCCCTCGGCGCTGCAGTTCGCGTCCGACGGCGGTGCTGGGTTCGATGTCGCCGCGGGTTCCGTAGCTCGCCAGCGCAAACTTCACGACGAATCCTGCCTTCCGTGTGTCGAATAGTAGGACGACGCCGCTGCCATGACACTAGTCCTCGACTCTCAGATGTGCTTTGGCTGGGTGGCCCGGCCAGCTGGCCTTGGTTACCAACAGTGGCACTAGCGACGCTCGCTGTCCCCTGATTGCAAACCATGGTATGACCGAAATGCATCCAGTGAGACGACCGCGAGCGGGGTATCCGATTGACTGGGTTGCGCAAGCGGTTGAATGAATCGTGGACGGCCGCTGATTGGTGTTACGGCTCTAGCACAGGCAACGCAGGTAACCGTCGGGCGCTACTGTTATCTTCAACTTCTGCGGAGGTCCCGCGGTCAATCTTGAGTTCGGAATGCGACTGAGTGGCGCTGGGTGCGGTGCTTCGGTGCCCACCACACTGCTACTTGGGGTTTCACCTATCCCTTCTTTAATTATCCTGCCTTGCAGCGCATTACGCGGTCGACGCGCAACGTCGATTAGCCGGCTTGCCAGGTTGGCACTATGGTGCGTCCGTAACCTCAACTGCAACCTGGTCTTGGGATTACGCCTGCCCTGTCGAGTATCGCCGTAACCGCTTGCAGCGCAACATATGTAGGCACGTCATCGTCAAATACAAAGTGCGCTAGACGAAGTACGGCCTGCTCGGCACTGTGGTCGCCGGCAAAAGCGTGTTCCCGACCGGTCGCACGGGGTTCGAGGGCAGTTGGATGATGGCGCTGCTTAAGCGGTTGGGATGCGACGTGTACGGCTATGCCCTGCCCCCAAACGGAAACCGGGCCTGTTCGAATTGGCGTCGGGGCGCAAACTACTCTCCGGGGAAGCGCTTGCGGACATCCGCGATCCTTCTAAACTCGTGGAGTCATTGCGCATCGCACAACCCGGCTCTGGTGATCCACATGGCGGCGCAGGCGTTTGCGCGGCGAAGTTATGCTGAGCCGGTCGAGGATGTTGGTTTCGGGATGGGGAGAAGAGTATCAAGTGCGAATTGAGATAGGAAAGCGCCCGTGAACGAGCACGAAAAAGTTTGCGCTGAATGTGCCGAGGAAGTCGCCGAACAGGGCAAAACCCAAGAGCTTACGCTCCTTTCTTCTCAATGGATTTCCGCGTCCACTAGTGCTCGATACTCATACCATTTCACCGCGCTTGGCCGCCCGCAGGATATTGCGGCGACGATTGTCGAAGACCTGCCGGTCGGTGCCCATCCGGATCGTCTCTGGGGACACGGGGACAACCCGAAAACCGTCGTTTGGAAGCACTTTGAGACCCATCCGGAGTTCGAGATCGATGACTCCATCGACAGCAAGCCGCTGATCTCAGTGGCGCCACGCGGGTTCCTGCGCAGGAAGATGTGAACGTGGAAGATGTGAACGTGAATGGCCAAGTTCGAATAAGTATCGGCATTCCCGTCTACAATGGCGAGGCGTCTCTTGAGCAGGCTCTCAGATCTATAGATTCGCAGTCGTTCCATGACTACGAGGTAATCATCTCTGACAATGCATCCACGGATAATACGGCTCAAATTTGCCGAGAAATGGCTGCAATCAATCCTCGAGTGAAATACTTTCGTCAGGAAAATAATATTGGCGCCGCTGCTAATTTCAAGTTCGTTTTAGATAAAGCAGTCGGTGAATATTTTCATTGGCTTGCTGCAGACGATACGCGGTCAAGCAATTTCTTGGAATTAAATATCAACTTCCTGGACGAAAATGTCGACCATGTAGCGTCAACCTGCCCGAACAGGTTCAAGGGGCAGGCCGAAGCGGACAATGTCACCTTCTCGCTTGTCGGCACTCCGGCCGAACGCTTTGCAAGCTTTATGGACCACTGCTGGCAATCTCAAGCTGTGTACTACTCTGTGGTTCGGACCGCAATCCTGCGCCAATGTGATGTCATCGGTCAGTCATTCTGGGCGGTAGATTGGGCGATCGATCTGTTCCTTGCCTCGCGTGGAAACATCAATCGAACCGATGACGGCTGGTTGGAACTCGGTGTGTCGGGAGCCAGCAGCGGCGCGGACGCATGGCGTGTTCTGCGAAGTGGCCGCATCGAAGCTGTACTGCCGTTTTTCACTTTCTCGGCCCATGCGCTCAAATTGGCCAAGCCTTTCCCTCTGGCCGACAGGTTGTCACTATTGTCTCGGCTTGTGGTTCTCAACTGGCGCGGGGCCTATGGGAAAGCATTCACCGCGTTGTATCAGCGGTACAAGGCCGGTCTGCGCCCAATGCGGAGGGGCAACTGAATGCTGCGCAGTATCAAATAAGTGCTTGAGAATGGACTAGCGGAGGGGGCAGAGCGGGAAACTTCGTCGCCGGTGTTCCCGAGTTAAAAACTCTCTAGAGTCCCTGCCGTAAGTGCGGCGTGAATGCCGTTACTACCAACTAGTTTCGCCGAAGGTAAGCCCGCGGCCAGTACGTCACCCGCTCCGTCAAGGCACTCTCATTGAACGGCCAGGCAGGCTCGACACAATCGAATTCAGGATGGCCTTCCAAAAACTCGTCTATCGCCGAGAGCGGATTGTTCCAAGACCAGTCCTCTTCCGTTCTTGGAGCACCTGTCACCTGCTTCATGATTCCGTCGCACACGACGATATAGCTACCAGGGCTTACCATAGGTGAGTAAGCCTCAAGCTCTGCAGTTACGTGATCCTTGAGGTGATTGCTGTCCAAAATCACCAGGACGGTCTCCGATTTCCCGATCGCGCCCTTCACCGAATCAACGATCACCGAATCCACGGAGCTCCCCTGGATCAGGGAGATGGCCGGACTAAGTCGATGCTCCTCGATCGCCTTCCTATTGTGCGGGCGAATATCGATGTCAATACCGACAACCCTGCCCTTCCCGATCGCCGCGCAAAGGCTAGCGTAGAAAATCAAGGAACCACCGTGCGCAACGCCTGTCTCAACGATTACATCTGGCTTAACCTCGTAGATGACTTCTTGAATTCTGAGCATGTCTTCTGGAAGCTGGATTATTGGCCGGCCGAGCCAACTGAACCCATATACGTATTTCGTATCCCAACCTGCCCTCAGCCATGCTTCAGAAATGATCGAGAAAGCTTTAGGGTCACTCAAATTAATTACCGATCCATCGCTTAGAGTGATAGTCGAATTCGATGAGGAATAACTAAAGTCCGACATTGTTCCAATTCCTGTTAATGGTTCATCTGAAGTGGTTCTAATTGCTACTTACTGAACGGATCACACCGAGCACCTCATGTGCACAAGGGTGCGCGAAGATTCGCCCGCGCAATCAACTGAAGGAATTTCTGAAAGCTCGACAAGCTCGCCATGCGGTCCGCGAGTCTCGTAGAGTGGCGTCTCTTTCACTCTAGAAAAGCCGCACAATTCATAGAATCCGACCGCCGGATTATCGGACAACACTCTAACCCACACATCGCCAATACCAAGGTCCAACTTCGCCCAGTTGACCAAGCGCGAGAATGCGCTTCTCATCAGGCCAGGTTCCGACTTTCCCGCAAATCGGACAATTGCATCTCCTTCGATCCTCGTTCCAGCAGGATCTCCGTAGGCTAAACCCATATAGCCGTAATGGTCATTCGATTCAATATTGCTCACCGAAAACAATATCCGTGAAGGATCGCCTGCTACCGCACCCGCAAGCCAGCCCGCCGTTCGCTCAGCGGTGGCGGTAAAATAGGTAAGGAAAGAAAGCGGAGTTAGAATTGCGGGCTTCCGTCAGCATTCTAACTGTGCGGTCGTCTATCCGGTCGGCCTGACAGTTAATTGGGAAAAGGCCATATGCTGTCCCTTCGACCGGCAGGCAGAGGGAAGACAGATCGAGATCACCGACGCCCTTGAGGCACTGGAACAGCTCCTGGTATTTCATCAGTCAGCCTTGAATGTCGAAATGGAATTGATCACTCGCGATTGATCTTCACTGCTCATCCTACTGTGGAGCGGAACGGAAAGAATCTGATCAACAATCTTTTCGGTGACCTCCAGCGATCCCCTACGACAGTCCTTGAGGTAAGAAAAACTGTGCCCAGCTTGCCAATGGATACCCGTATCGACTCCACAATCCTTCATGTGGGCACGAAGTTCGTCACGACGACCGCCCAGCACTCGTACGTAGTACAAGAACGGGTTGACTTGGTCGAAGTCGCCACGAGGGGCATCGATCGAGTTGAGTGACGACAGCTCTGCGTAATATCGCTTACAGGCCTGTTGCCGCGTGGACCGGATTTCATCGATCTTTGAAATTTGTGCGACACCTATTGCGGCGTGGAGATTCGCCAAATGATATCTGAAACCGAGTTCTTCAATGTCATAGGTCCACGCACGCGAATTTGTATACATCTGCGCCGCAGGTTGGGTCATGCCAATCAGCCGCTTCGCGTGGAGCCTCGACACGTTATCGCGGCCGCGGACAACAATCGCACCGCCGTCAATACATGTGATTGTCTTTACCGGATCGAAGCTAAACATCGTGAATTCGTGCTGATTGCCAGTAGGCCGGCCTTGGTAAAACGATCCGAAGGAATGCGCTGCATCGTGTAGCACCGGGATACCGTGTCGTTCCGCCACGTCAGCGATTGCGTCATGATCACAGATGAAAATGTCGTAATCCATGGCAATAATGCATTTAGTTCTGGGTGTGATCAATTCTTCGATTTTATCAGGATCGATACAGAGTGTTTCTTCCTTGATGTCTACGAAGACTGGGTCGGCCCCGCAGGCGCGTATGGCTTGAAAATCTGCGGCGTTGTTGAAGGACGGCGTAATTACCTCATCGCCGCGCCCGACATTCATCATCAGCAGTGAAAGATGGAGCGCAGCGTGCCCAGTGCTAACTGCTACAACATGACGGTCATCATCCGATTCGAGTTGACAAGTCTTTTCAACTGCCTCTTCGAACTCTTGAACATAGCTGCCCATGCCGAGCCATCCAAGTTCGAGCGATTCCACTGCAGCAGCAATTTCTTCAACCTCGATCAGCGGCTTGAATACTGGGACAGTCGCCACGAGTTAATTCACCTCGCAAATAGTAAAGTCTAGCTGCACCTGCCAAACTTGCCGACGAACGATCATGCAGTTTTTAAACATACACGTCGTATGAAGACCTGCTGGCGAGTCCCCGACGTTGATGTGCCCCGGGAACATCAACGTCGCCGGAAACGCCGGGACGGATGTATGCATAGCACTGCTCGGCCGCAGCCGTTGGCCGCGGCATCGGTGGCGTAGCGCACCTCGAGTTCGGTGATCGATGGCCTGGTGTACGCAATACCTGGGTTCACAGGAAGCTCAGTTCAGGAACCGCTATCACGAAGATCGCGCCTCCCTCGGCGAGATCTTTCAGCTGGGTCCGCACTTCTTGAGCGATGTTCCTCGGCAGGATCACCACGTAGTCTGGCAAGTTTTCCCACAGCGCCTCGGGCGCTCGGATTGGAATGTGGCTTCCCGGCAGCAATTTCCCCTGCTTGGATGGTGCGGCATCACAGACGTAGGGCAACAAGTCGGGCCTGACACCGGCGTAGTTCAGCAAGGTGTTGCCTTTGGCGGCCGCTCCGTAGGCCGCCACTCGTCGGCCGGCACGCTTCTGTTCGATGAGGAAGGCTACTAGATCGTCCTTCACCCGGTCGGTTCGCTTCTGGAACTCGGTATAGGTCTCCAGCCGAGTCACCCCGAACTGGTCTTCGCGCGCGAGCAGCGCCGCAACGCGCTCCGTTGTGACGATTGCAGCCTCGGTGTGGCATCCGTAAACCCGCAGGCTATGGCCGTGGGTCGGCAGTTCCTCGACGTCCCACACCCGCAGGCCTGCTTCGGAAAAGATGCTGGCCACCGTGGTGAGTGACAAATAGGAGAAATGCTCGTGGTAGATCGTGTCGAATTGGGTCTGCTCGATCAATGGGACAAGGTGCGGAAATTCCAGTGTGACAGTGCCTTCCGGCTTGAGCACCGCAGCCAATCCCCGGGTGAAGTCGTTGATATCGGGCACGTGGGCGTACACATTGTTGCCGGCGATCAGGTCCGCCGAACGTCCTTCGTCCGTTAGTCGCCGTCCCAGGGCTTCGCCGAAGAATTCCCGCATGACGGGGATTCCCAGCGCCTCGGCCGCTGCGGCCGTGCTTGCAGTTGGTTCGATGCCCAGGCAGGGAATCCCTGCTGCCACAAAATTCTTCAGGAGGTAGCCATCGTTGGAGGCCACCTCGATGACGAAACTCTCGGGCCCAAGCCGCAACCGGTCGGTGATCATGCGTGCGTAGCCGGCCGCGTGTTCGAGCCAACTGCTCGAAGTGCTGGAGAAGTACGCGTAGTCGGCGCTGAACAGTTCCTCGGCCTGGGCATAGTCTTCGGTCTGCACCAACCAACAGCGGTGGCACACCTTCACCCGCAGCGGGTAGTGCACCTCCGGGTTGGACAGCTCCTCGGCGTAGACATAGGCGTTCGAGGGGGGCGCAAAGCCGAGGTCCACAAAGCTGTGCTCCAACGCCACGCCGCAGTGTCGGCATTTCATAAGGCGACTCCGGTGAAATCGGCACTCAATAACGGATGGGAAAGGTCACGAGCTGAAAGGTCCTGTGGCGGCAACGGCCACGCGATGTCCAGCCGCGGATCGTCAGGCCGCAGGCCACCTTCGGCGGCCGGGTGGTAGAACGCGGTGTGCAGATAGAGCAACTCGCTGTCCGGCTCCAAGACCTGAAAGCCGTGCGCGAAACCTTCTGGAATGATTAGCATTTGCGCGTCATCCTGTGCCAGTTCCTGAGCGTGCCACTGCAAGAACGTCGCGGATCCCGTACGCAGGTCGACGGCGACATCCCAGACCCGCCCGCGAAGGCAGCGGATCATTTTCACCTCCGCATACGGCGGATGTTGGAAGTGCATGCCACGCACAGCTCCGACGCTGCTGGTTCGCGAGTGGTTGATCTGCTCGATCCGGCGCTGGCCCAGCACGGGCTGAAGTTCCTCGGCGCAGAAAAGCCGAGTGAACGCGCCGCGCGCATCGCGGTGCGGTATCGACTGCGCGATTTTCAGATCCGCCAACGGCGTGTCAACGACTTTCATGCTGTCGCCCAACACAATCCGGCTCCGGCTGCATCGGCGGTGTAGGCCGTAAGTTCGTCAGTGCTCGGCAGTTCACCCGATTCCATCAGGAGGCGATACCAGTTGGCAGTGTGGTGGATTGCCTTTTCAAGCTTCCAGACGGGACGCCACCCCAACTGCATCCTCGCCTTGGCGCTGTCCAGTTGCAGCAGACCCGCCTCGTGCGGCTGAGGATCAGACGTCACTTGCCACCGAAGCTGCGGCCAGGTGTGAGCAAGGTCCTGAAGTACCTGCTCGACGGTTCGGTTTCCTTCCCCGTCCGGGCCAAAGTTCCACGCACCGGCGCAGGCGGCGTCGCCGGCGAGCAGCCGGTGCCCCAGCAGCAGATAGCCGCTGAGGCAATCCAATACGTGCTGCCAGGGCCGCGTGGCGCGCGGCGAGCGAATGACGAGCGGCTTGTCGGCGGCAACCGAACGCACCAGGTCGGGAATCAGCCGGTCCTCGGACCAGTCACCACCGCCGATTACGTTGCCGCCCCGGGCGGTTGCAAGCAGCGGAGCCGACGCCTGGTGCAGAAACGCGGTCCGATAGCTTGCGGCCACCAACTCGGCGCCGGCCTTGGACGCGCTGTAGGGGTCGTGGCCTCCAAGGCGGTCTCGTTCTCGGTACGCCCACGGCCACTCGCGGTTTTCGTAGCACTTGTCGGTCGTGACGACGACGATGGCACGCACATCCGGTGATTGGCGGGCCGACTCGAGGACATGCGCGGTGCCCATCACATTGGTAGCCCAGGTGGTGATCGGCTCGCGGTAGGAGCGACGCACCAAAGGCTGTGCCGCCAAATGGAATACGATCTCGGGCTTGGCGGCCGCGAAGACCTTTCGGACGGACGCTTCGTCGCGGATGTCGAGGCGATGGTCCTGGATCGTTAGCTTCAGGAGGTCCCAGTGGCTGGGTTCGGACGGCGGGTCTAAGGCGAGCCCGGCGACCTGGGCCCCCAGCATATGTAGCCAGAGACACAACCAACTGCCCTTGAAGCCCGTATGGCCGGTGACGAGGACGCGCCGGCCCCGATAGGCAGTCTCGAAAGCGTTCAACGCCAGCACTTCCACGGCGCTTCGCCGCTACTCCAGAGCTCTTCGAGCGTGTTCTTATCCCGAAGCGTGTCCATGGGCTGCCAGAAGCCGGAATGCTCGAAGGCCATCATTTCGCCATCGGCAGCCAGACGCGTCAGGGGCGCGCCTTCCCACGAGGTCTGGTCGCCTTCGATGTAGTCGAGCACCGCGGGGGAGAGAACGAAGAATCCACCGTTGATCAGGCCACCATCGCCCCGCGGCTTCTCGGCAAAGCCCTTGACCACGTCGCCCGAGCACTTGAGGGCCCCATAGCGGCCCGGCGGCAGCACCGCGGTGACTGTGGCGCGGCGCCCGTGCTGGCGGTGGAATTCGATGCTCGCGCCGATGTTCACGTCGCTCAGCCCGTCACCATAGGTAAAGCAGAAGGCCTCATCATCCCGGATATAGGATCCCACTCGCTTCAGGCGGCCGCCTGTCAGGGTGTTCTCACCCGTATCCACCAGCGTCACTCGCCAGGGTTCCGCGTGGTGCCGGTGGACTTCCATCTTGTTTGCCGACATATCAAAAGTGACGTCCGACATGTGTAGGAAATAATTGGCGAAGTATTCCTTGATGACGTACCCCTTGTAACCGCAACAGACAACAAAATCGTGAATGCCATGGTGGGAGTAGAGCTTCATGATGTGCCATAGGATTGGCCGTCCGCCGATCTCCACCATGGGTTTGGGGCGGATTGCGGTTTCTTCGCTGAGGCGAGTACCAAACCCCCCCCGCCAGCAATACGGCTTTCATTGGTGTCCCTCTCGACAGCTCCGTCGGCTACTTCCGGGTCTACAGCGCCGCACCAGGTCCACTGTGCCACGACGCATCCGGCTGGCTGCTTAGGGCCGGTGGGTGCTTCGCGTCAGGCCACGGGTTGCACGGCGCACAACGACAAGGGAATCGTAAATCTCGATAGCGCCCAAAATCGGTGTAATCGCTGGCACTGAGACTTCCCGGATCGGTCAGGATGTCCGACTTGAACGCCGGTTTCGCTGGTGGTGACCCGGTAGTGGGGGTGCATAGCATCTATCAACGCCCTGACGAAGTCGATGAATGAGGTACGGCTATCGCGATAGAATTCTCGGGTTGGTTTACATCGGTCGACAAATGAAAACGCGATCAGATGATTTCCCGATAGATTTGTGCCGTGCCGGCCGCGCACTTGTCCCAGGAAAACACGGCGGTGCGCGTGTATCCCCGTTCGCGTAGATCAGCCTGCAATTCGTCGGTGGTAACCACACGTTCAAGTACCGCCCGCAACTCTTCGTGATCGTTCGGGTCGAAATAGACGCCCGCGTCCCCGACTACTTCGGGAATCGAGCCGCCATTGCTACACACGACCGGGCAGCCATGACCCATCGCCTCAAGTGGAGGAAGCCCGAATCCCTCGTATTTTGAGGGACAGACGAACGCGGCAGCTGCCCGGTAGCGGGTGGCCAATTTCTGATCAGATCCCGACTCGTACCGCACCCGATCAGTGATGCCCAGTGCACCGATCTCTTCGTGCTCGTCGGGCAACAAGGGGGGACCGCCGAACGCGATCAGTTCGAGTTCTCGCAAGACGGGGGAGCTGGCGTAAGCTCGCAGCAGCGTGCTGAAGTTCTTGTAGCCCCGGCGATTTCCCACGTAGAGAAGGAATGGCGCGGTCTTTTGGCGATCTTCCTGCGTCGTCGTCGCGTTGGCGCCCGCGGTCATTGAGTAGCCGAGGTGGACAACGCTCGTTTTTTCCGGGTTGACGCCGTAGATACGCACGAGGTCCCGCTGGGTATTCTCGGAAATGCAGATCACATGGTCTGCCCGATCGACCGCGGCGCGTTTGGCTGCGGTCATCCGTTTGGCGTCTGGGAATTCTGCGGGGAGCAGCTCGTGGATCATGTCGTACACCGTCACCACGCGGCGCCGGCCCTTACCGACGGGCTTGGGGGCGAAGTAGGTCTCGTGGACGATGTCGGGTTTCGTTCCCCGCCACGTCCACGGTGCGACGAGCTGATTTGCCATAGGAATGACCGAAATCCCGCCGATTGTGTACGGCGGTATGTTCAGGTACCTACCGCGTGTGAAGCTGCTGCCAGAATCAGCCAGGTACTTGTTGACGTGCCATGGCGCGACGACGGAAACGTCGGAAGCGCCATGGGCCGGTAGGCGGCTCGCCAGTTCGAAGAAGTAGCGTGAAACGCCGCCATATGGTTGGAATGAGAAGATCTGGTGATCAAAGGCGACTTTCACCGGTGCTCAGCCCGATCCCACTCGGCCTCGACCATTGCCTTGACGACGTCGCTCATTCGGTAGGTGGCCGACCAGCCAAGGACTTCTCTTGCTCTGGAAGCATCGCCGCGCCCTTCGGCGAGATCCGAAGGGCGCCTTAGGGTCTTCGAGAGATCTGTATGCTCGCGCCAGTCGAGCCCCACCTGGCTGAACGCGGTAGCTGCGAACTGCTCAAGAGTAGAGCTCTCGCCGGTAGCGATCACGAAGTCAGACCCCTTGGGCTGCTGCAACATCCGCCACATCGCATCAACATATTCGGGTGCCCATCCCCAATCTCGTTTGATCTGAATGTTGCCCAGCATGAGGCGCGACCGCTCGTTACGGGCAATGCGGACAGCTGCCGCCACGATTTTCTTCGTCACGAAGCGCTCAGGGCGCAAAGGGGATTCGTGATTGAACAATATGCCGGTGCTCGCGTGGAGTCCGTATGCTTCTCTGTAGTTAGCGACGAGCCAATGCGCAGTGCTCTTCGCTACGGCGTATGGGCTGCGAGGACGAAACGGTGTCTGCTCGCTCGCCGCGCCACCCGTTGTGTCTCCGAAGCATTCGCTCGAGCCGGCACTATAAAAACGAATAGGCTTATCAAGGAAGCGGATCGCCTCAAGCAGATTGATTGTACCGACCGCGAGACTCTCGAGGGTCTCCACCGGTTGCTCGAACGACAGGCCAACCGAGCTTTGTCCGGCCAGATTGTAGATCTCTTCGGGATCGGTCTCGCGTAGTACGTTGAGCACGCTACGAAAGTCATTGGTGGCCATGGATTCCAAGTTCAAGCGGTCACGAATTCCCAGGCGCGTCAGGTTCGCGAACGTACCAATCTGTGCGTCGCGCGACGTGCCGAACACCTCATAGCCCTTGTCGAGGAGCAGGCGCGCCAAATACGCGCCGTCCTGGCCTGAAATGCCGCAGATGAGCGCTCTCAATCAAACCCTCCTGAGGTGTCTCCCGCCACGTCGGCAAACGCGGAAGGAGGCCAAACAGAACGTACGGCACGTTCTGCGTGATGAGCAAGCCAACCCACCTTAGATGCGGCGCTCACCTTATGGACCGCCGCGCACCACGGGTGCGTCGAGGGCCAAATCGTTCGCTATGCGGGCAGTCCAGCCCATGCTTCGTCCAGAGGACCGCGACTTTGCGTACTGCGGGGGCGAGGTTGCTGATCGATCTTGATAGCGCCACGTGCGCAATCACCGCCCCCGGTCGTTGAGTTAACTCCGGCCGTCACAACACCGCGGACAAGCCGCTGGTCGGACCTGTTGCGTGGGGCAGCAGCCCGCGGGGGATTGCGTTGCTCACACGTTTAGATCACGTCGCGGACCCGGGCTTCGACAAAAGCATTTCTCGACCAGTCCAAGTAGCCAGCTTCTGGTAAGCGCACTCCCATCTTGGATACCGGAGTCTTAGAACATTCCGCTTACCCCTGCGGCAGAGCGCCTTTCGCGTTCACGATGGCGAGATATCAACGTCGTCAGCGCTTCTCGACTTCGCATCGAAATCCGACTACTGGCTGGTGTTTGGCGCGGAAGCCGTTGAGTGCCTTGATATTTCAAAGAAAATTAGCGGACAGCGTGACGACCCTCAATGCCCATTGCCCCGTGGGCCGATGCTTTGCTAAGAATAGAGTTGCTGACTCAGTGCTCACGGATCCGGCCGCGACGGGTGTAGGCAGCGGGAATAGGACTCACGTGGAACTCAATCTCAATCCGCTGGCCCTCCTCGCGCAAGCCCTGACGGCGGGCGAAGCTAGGCAGCGCACTCTGATTGGCCGCGGGCTCACGTGGCAGGTGCGTGAACGGGAAGTGGTCAACGGCCTGGCCGACGTGGAATTCTCGGTGTTCAGTCAATTCGGCGACGACGGCATCATTCAGTGGCTCATCCATCGGCTTTCGGGATTGAGCGAGACCTTCGTAGAGTTCGGTGTCGGGGACTATCGAGAGTCCAACACTCGATTCCTGCTGCTGAACGACAACTGGCGCGGACTGGTGATGGATAGCTCCGATCGGAACGTCGCTGTCATCAAGCGCGACGAAATCTCGTGGCGCCATGATCTTCAGAGCGCCTGCACCTTCGTGACGGTAGAAAATATCAACCAATTGATGCTGGATCATGGGTTCGAAGGCGAGATCGGGCTTCTTCATATCGACATTGATGGCAACGACTACTGGGTCTGGCGTGGCCTGGATGCCGTACGACCCGCGATCGCGATCATGGAGTACAACAGCGTGTTCGGCGCCGAACGAGCGATCACGATCCCTTACGACCCGAATTTCAGTAGAGCGCGCATCAACAATCTGTACTTCGGCGCCTCGCTGCCGGCTATGTGCGACCTCGCTAATTCCAAGGGATATGACTTTGTCGGCAGCAACAGTGCAGGGAACAACGCTTATTTCGTTCGCTCCGACCTGCAGCACGGACTCAAGGTCCTGACCGCTGCGGAGGGCTACGTGACATCGAAGTTCGCCGAGTCCAGGGACAGCAAGGGCCGGCTGACTTATCTGCGAGGCGAGCGGCGACTGGCTTCCCTAAAAGGATTGCCCGTGGTCAATACTCAGACGAACGCCGAAGAGAAGCTCTGAGCCGCGGCCTGGAAGCGCATCATTCGCAGCCGCCGTGGCGATCAGTGGGCCCATCGCTCAACGTCTCTAGCCCGCGACATTTACTATGAGTCGACAGCGGGGCCTTACCGATTCAGCAACGTGAGGAGTGAAGCGGCCGCGATGATGAGATGCCGGACATTTGGTGATGAGGACGCGTCGACCCCGGGGGGATTCTGATGAAGCGAGCGTTGATCACCGGAATCACCGGCCAGGACGGCTCCTACCTCGCTGAACTGCTGCTGGGGAAGGGGTATGAAGTTCACGGGCTGATCCGTCGAGCTTCGACCTTCAACACGTCGCGGATCGACCACCTATACGTCGACCCGCATCAATCGGATGCGCGTTTGTTCCTGCACTACGGCGACCTCACTGACGGCACCCGGTTGGTCACGCTGCTGAGCACGATCGAGCCCGACGAGGTCTACAACCTCGCGGCGCAGTCCCACGTGCGCGTCAGCTTCGACGAACCGGTGCACACGGGTGACACCACCGGCATGGGATCGATGCGGTTGCTCGACGCCGTTCGCCTGTCCAAGGTGGATTGCCGGTTCTATCAGGCGTCGTCGTCAGAGATGTTCGGCGCGTCGCCGCCACCTCAGAGCGAACAGACGCCGTTCTATCCGCGCTCGCCGTACGGCGCGGCAAAGGTCTACTCGTACTGGGTAACGCGCAATTATCGCGAGGCTTACGGGATGTTCGCGGTCAACGGCATCCTGTTCAATCACGAATCACCCAGGCGTGGAGAAACTTTCGTGACCCGGAAAATCACCCGGGCGGTGGCGCGGATCAAGGCCGGAGTTCAGGAAGACCTCTACTTGGGCAACCTCGATGCCATCCGCGACTGGGGATACGCACCCGAGTATGTCGAAGGAATGTGGCGGATGCTGCAGGCCGCCGAACCGGACGACTTCGTTCTCGCGACAGGGCGCGGGTACAACGTTCGCGATTTTGTCGTGGCTGCATTCGAGCATGTCGGACTCGACTGGCAGAAGTACGTGAAATTCGACGAGCGCTATCTGCGTCCCACCGAAGTCGATTCGCTGATCGGCGACGCGACCAAAGCCGCCCAGGTGCTTGGGTGGAAGGCAGCGGTCCACACGGGCGAGCTCGCCCGCATCATGGTGGACGCGGACATTGCGGCACTGGAGTGCGACGGTAAGCCCTGGATTGACAAGCCGGCCCTGCCAGGTTGGGGCTGAGCGGGGGGATGGGTACATCAGCCGGCGTCCTCGACCGGGCAGCGCCCGTTTACATTGCAGGACACCGCGGTTTGGTTGGATCCGCTTTGTTGCGCGGCCTCCAGGCCGCGGGGTTCACCAATGTCGTGGTGCGGTCGCACGCCGAACTCGACCTGACCGATCGGGCCGCGACGTTCGACTTCATCCTGGGCGCTCGGCCCCAGCTGGTGATCGACGCGGCAGCGCGGGTCGGCGGCATCATGGCAAACCACACCTATCCGGCTGAATTCCTGTCCGAAAACCTGCAGATCCAGGTCAATCTGCTCGATGCCGCCGTCGCCGCGCGCGTGCCGCGGCTGCTGTTCCTCGGATCTTCCTGCATATACCCGAAATTCGCACCGCAGCCGATCAAGGAGGCCTCGCTGCTCACTGGGCCGCTGGAGCCGACCAACGATGCTTACGCGATTGCCAAGATCGCCGGCATTCTCCAGGTCCAAGCAGTGCGGCGTCAGCACGGGCTGGCCTGGATCTCGGCGATGCCCACCAATCTGTACGGGCCGGGTGACAACTTTTCCCCGACTAACTCGCATCTCTTGCCGGCGCTCATCCAGAGGTATGAGGAAGCCAAAGCCAGCGGTGCGGCGGAGGTGACGAACTGGGGGAGCGGAACTCCGCGGCGCGAGTTGCTGCACGTCGACGACCTCGCGAGTGCGTGCCTGCACCTACTGGAACACTTCGATGGTCCCGAGCACGTCAACGTCGGGACCGGTATCGACCACACCATCAGCGAGATCGCCGACATGGTAGCAGCCGCGGTGGGCTATACAGGCGAAACACGTTGGGATCCAACGAAACCGGACGGGACACCGCGCAAGGTGCTGGATATATCGGTGTTACGTCAGGCGGGCTGGCTGCCCCGGATCGCGCTGCGAGAGGGTATCGAGGCCACGGTGGCGTGGTACCGCGCCAGCGCCGGTGCGGTGCGGAGATGACATCGTGGCTCGCGCGGTGCCAGGCGTCCACTCGCATCGGCGTTAGTCTTTGTTCGTATTCGAATCGCTCCGTTGTTGGAGGATCTATTCCCCTCACATATGCGCATGTTAGTGTCACACAATGCAATTACTAAATCGTGCCGGCTTGATTGCACGTGCCGTCGCACTTCAGGTGTCGCGTTCCTATTCTGATCGGGACCTGAAACGCCATTTTGTCAAACATCTCGATTCGCATCAGGTAAACGTTGTATTTGATATCGGTGCTAATTCTGGCCAATATGCAGCCGGTCTTCGTAAGGCGGGTTTCAACGGGCGGCTGATATCGTTCGAGCCGCTGGCGGAACCGTTTTCGCGGTTGCAGAGCAACGCATCCAAGGATCCGCTCTGGGAGATCCGACGTTGTGCGCTGGGGGATACCGAGGGGACGATCTCGGTCAATGTCGCAGGCAATGCCGGCGAAAGTAGTTCTGTCCTCCCGATGCTGAAACGCCACCAGGATGCCTATCCGCCGGCAAACTACGTCGGTACCGAAGAGGTGCCCATACATCGGCTGGATGACGTGGCGTCGGAAATCCTCAAGCCGACCGACAAGGCTTTTCTCAAGATTGACGTGCAAGGATTCGAACAACATGTACTTGCCGGTGGCGAATCAACGATCAATAATCGCTGCGTCGGCATGCAACTCGAGCTGTCGTTCCTGCCGCTTTACGAAGGCGGCATGCTAATAAATCAAGCGCTCGATCTCGTATATTCCATGGGCTTTACTTTGACCGGCCTGTTGCCGTGTTTCGTCGATCCGCGGGATGGTCAGATGTTGCAGGCGGATGGCATCTTTTTCCGGCAGAGCGAATGAGTGAAGCCGCGGGTGCTCGATTGAGGCGCACGCCCGGTTGGACGCTGCTAACGTGGCTAGCGCCATGACTGCGCCGATGTTTTCCATCATCGTTCCCACCTTCAATACCGCCTCGACCCTCGACGCCTGCCTCCGCAGCATTGTTGGCCAGACCTGCAACGACTTCGAGGTGGTCTTGGTGGACGGTGGTTCCACGGATGGCACCCTCGACACCGTGAAAACCTTTGCCTCCGAGCTTGATACGCGTCTGGTGAGCCATTCCGGTCCTGACGACGGGCCCTACGACGCGATGAATCGCGGAGTGGACATGGCGAGTGGCTCCTGGGTGCTTTTCCTGGGCGCCGACGACGTTCTGTACGAAGCTGACACGCTGGCCCGGGTGGCGGCTTTCATTGACGGGCACGACTCCGCCGGTCTGGTGTACGGCGATGTGATCAACCGGTCAACTGGGACCCGCCACGCCGGCGAATTCGACCTCGACCGTCTGTTGTTCGAGACGAATATGTGCCACCAGGCGATTTTCTATCGTCGCGAGCTTTTCGCCGGTATCGGCCCCTACAACCTCAGGTATCGCATCTGGGCCGACTGGGACTTCAACATTCGCTGCCTGTCCAACCCCGCGTTAGTCACCCGGTACATGGATATTGTCGTCACGCTGTACAACGATGTCACCGGGATCAGCAGCGCTGTCGACAAAGAGTTCAGAAAGCGGCTGCCGATATTCTTTTGGGCTGCGGCCGCCGAGATTTCCGGCCGGACGCTGGCGTTGTTCAAGCAGAAGGAAGTCCGCCAGGCGGTATTTCGCCAATGGCTGGTCAGATTCAAGGCCAGGAGCTAGGGCAGGCCTCAGCCACCGGCCTCGGCGGCGCGCTGATAGCCCCGCACGGCCAAGGGCGCGAACACCGCGGCAAGCACGACCGTCCACAGCAGAGTTATTCCGAGGGGCACCAGCAGCGGACCGCCAAGCGCTAAGGACCGCATCGCCTCAACCGGTGGCGATATCGGCTGTACGCGAACAAATGGCTGGAGCCAACTCGGGTACATCCCGATCGGAGTGGTACCGGGGTTAAGGAAAGCCAGCGTCACAGTTCCGCCCGCCAACCACGTCATAATGCTGGGCCCTTTGCTCCTGACAACCGCGGTCGTGACCACTGTCGTGAACCCGACGACCATGATCGACGGGACCAGAAGGTACAACAGGGCGGTGGCCCAGCCATGGGCGAAACGCAGTCCCATCGCCACGCCAAGTGCAGTGATGACGGTCGTTCCAATGAGCGCGCGCACGATCTCGGCGGTCAGACGTCCGGTAAGTGCACTGATCCGGTGGACTGGCAAAACCCACATGCGGGTAAGCAGCCTCGACTGCCGGTCGACTGTGATGCCGACGGCATTGCCCAAGGCGCCGAACAGGGCCGACAACACCGAACAGACGGGTACCAACCCGTATACGCTCTCGACGCCGGTGACTTTGTGCACCTGCGGGCCAAGGATCGCCTGATAAAGAAGGAGTAGACAGACCGGAAAGAATATCGACCCCAGCAGCACCGGGCGGTCACGCCGCCACCGGACCAGGAGTCGACTGGCTTGCACCCAAGTCTGAGAGAGAAGCGAGTGCCGCGCCCCCGTCTCGGAGGTCACGAACTGCGCCTTTGCATCCGAAGCGTGATCGCCCCGAACACCAACACCATGCCGATGCACCACGTCAAGGTGATTGCGGCGTTGTCGACAGCGACGTGCCCGGCGCCGAGGCCGCGCAGCGTTTCGGCAACCTGTGACACCGGCTGGTTGCGCACCACTGGGCGCAACCAGCTCGGGAAGGTCTTCTCCGGGGCGATTCCGGTGGACAGCATGAACAGCAACAATTGGGGGATGAATAGCATGTAGCTCGCGCCCTGGAGACTGTTCGAGCTCGAGCCCAGCGCATCAGCGCCCAACCCGACGCCCAGGCACAGCAGCAACGCTATGAGGACGAAGGCCGTCGCGTATCCCGCCCCGCCGGTAAACCGGAATCCGAAACCGAAGCCGGTGGCCACTGCCACTGAGAGCGCAAGCGCAGCCCGGATCTGAGTGGCAGCCATGCGGGCGGTAACCGGGGCAATCGCCGCAATCGGCAGGGTGCGTAGCCGCTCGCCGAGTCCACTGAGGTGGTCACGTACCGCGCGGTCAGCGGTCATCAGCCCGACAAAGATCATCGATTGGACGACCACCGCCGGGACCAGATACTGGGAATAAGTCACGTTGCCGGTTTCGATCAGGCCACGCAGCGCCACGCTGAAACCCGCCAAGTAGGCGACTGGCGACACCACCTCGAAGATGATCTCGCCATCCCGCGCCGATGACAGCAGCGAACGTTCGGTAAGGGCGGCCAAAGCGGTCATGGGCGGGCGGTGGTCCGCTCGGTGATATGCAGGAACGCCTCGTCGAGTGAAGGCTTGCGCAGCGAGATGTCGGCGAGTTCGATGCCGAGGGCATCAACTCGGCGAAAGACATCGGCGAGTGTGGTTACTCCTTCGGGAGCGACCACCGACACCGAGTTGGTGTCGACGTCGACGTCGACGCCGTCTAGTCCTGTCAGGGCAGCCGCGACCTGGGGCAAGTCGGCGGGATTCGCCGGGCTCACTTGGCAGTAGTCGGCACCGACCCGACGTTTGAGGTCCTCGGCGGTACCGCTGGCGATCACCTGGCCGTGGTCGATCACGACGACTGAGTCACTCAGTACGTCGGCCTCTTCTAGGTACTGCGTAGTCAGTAGCACGGTGACCCCCTGCTCGGCCAGCGAGCTCACTAGGGCCCACACGTCGCGGCGGCTGCGCGGGTCGAGGCCCACCGTCGGCTCGTCAAGGAAAAGCACCTTCGGTCGCACCATCAATGCTGCGGCGAGGTCAACGCGACGCATCATGCCGCCGGAGTATGTGCCCGCTGCGCGGTCCGCGGCTTCGACTAGGTCGAACTGCTCGATCAACTCGTCCGCGCGAGCCTTCGCTTCCCGGCGACGTTGGCCTCGCAGCCTGCCGAACAAGACGAGGTTCTCCCGGCCGGTGAGCAGAAAGTCCAAGGCAATGAATTGCCCCGCTATCGCGATGCTGGCGCGCACTTGAGCGGGTCGGCGGGCAATATCGTGTCCGACAATGGTGGCCCGGCCCGAAGTCGGGCGTATCAGCGTGGACAGAATATTGATCGAGGTGGTCTTGCCGGCGCCATTGTGGCCGAGCAGACCGCACACTGTTCCTGGTGGGACAGAGAAGCTAACACCATTGAGCGCAGGCGTGTTTCGCCCGAAGGTCTTAGAGAGGCCGTCGACTTCGATCGCCAGTGAGCTCACAGTAGGGAGTATTCCATGGTGGGTGCCGGTGTGTTGTCGGTATCGGTGTTACATGGTCTGGGACAGTGGTTTTCGATGGCCTCTGCAAAACGGCTTGTACGCATCCACCTGCAAATTCTTAGCCAAATGCCCTCAAGCTTTTCCGCGTTCGCAATCGGTATCGTCAATTAAACCGATTGCCTTGGGATCTCGGCCGTGGGCGCGTCGTCAGGGTGCTCCTCGCCTAGCAAGGCACGTACCATGGGGCGGGATCCTTCGGGCCGCAGCATCTGACTGGACGGGCGCGGACGAACGACTTGTGGCCACCAGAACCAACGTCCAAGCAGCGCGGCGATTGTGGGGGTCATGAATGAGCGCACAATCAGCGTGTCGAACAGCAGGCCCAGACCGATAGTCGTACCGACCTGGCCGATGATTCGCAGATCGCTGGACGCCATCGACGCCATCGTGAAAGCGAACACCAGACCGGCGTTCGTCACGACCTTGCCGGTACCGCCCATGGCGCGAATGATGCCGGTATTGATGCCCGCGCCTATTTCCTCTTTCATTCGGGACACCAGCAGCAGGTTGTAGTCCGACCCCACCGCGAGAAGCACGATCACTGACATCGGCAGGACCATCCAGTACAACTTGATGCCCAGGATGTACTGCCAGATCAGTACCGAGAGCCCGAACGACGAGCCGAGCGAGAGTGCGACCGTACCCACGATGACTAAGGCGGCGACAAAGCTGCGCGTGATGATCAGCATGATCGTGAAAATCAGGCAGAGAGCGCCGATGCCCGCGATGAAGAGGTCGAATTTAGAGCCGTCTTTGAAGTCCTTGAAGGTCGACGCGGTGCCGGCGAGCCAGATCTTGGAGCCTTCGAGGGGCGTCGTTTTGAGCGCCTCCTCGGCTGCCGTCCGGATCCTGTCCACCCGTGCCACGCTTTCGGGCGATGCCGGGTCGCCCTTGTGGGAAATGATGAATCGGGCGGCTTTCCCGTCGGGTGACAGGAATTGCGTCATCGCCTTCTGGAAGTCCGGATTTTTGAAAACCTCGGGTGGCAGATAGAAGGAATCGTCATTCCTGGAGGCATCGAATGCCTGGCCCATAGTGGTGGCATCTTTGTTGTCGACGTCCACCTGGCCGACGATCCCAGACATCGTGCTGTGCATAGTCTGCGTCGTGGTTTTGAAGAACTGCATGGACGCGATCATCTGCGGGTACATTTCGAGTAACTGTGGCAGCAACGTGTCCATTTTGCGGAGATCGATCAGTAAATCACCGACTTTTTCACTCAGCTCATCGATACCATCGAGCAGGTCAAATATTGACCTCAGGGACCAGCAAATTGGGATATCAAAGCAATGCTTTTCCCAGTAGAAGTAGCTTTTGATGGGTCGAAGGAAATCCTCGAAATCTGCGAAATGGTTTCTTAATTCGTACAAGATCTGGGTCATCTCGGCGGTCTTGGTGATCGAGTCATGCGTAAGGGCAGTGAGCTCTTTCTGTAATGCGTAAAGACGTTTCATCGACGCCATTTGTACATCCATCATGCGGATCTGCTCGAGCATGTCGTCCATGCGCGCCTTGATATATTTTATATTTTGAGTCTGGGCCGAGTTCTGCATGCTGAGCATGAAGGGGATTGAGGTGTGTTCAATCGGGGTTCCCTCGGGCCTGGTTATGCCCTGAACCCGAGCAATCCCCGGGACTCTAAAGATCCCCCGGGCCAACCTGTGTAGGACGATGAAATCGGCCGGATTGCGCATATCGTGATCAGATTCGATCATTAGAATCTCGGGCAACATACGCGCTTGGGAGAAGTGACGGTCAGCGGCCGCATAGCCGACATTCGCTGGAATATCGTCGGGCATGTAGAGCCGGTTGTTGTAGCTCGTTTGGTAACCCGGCAGTGTGACCAAGCCGACCAGCGCGACGGCGATCGTGGCGACCAGAATCGGGATCGGCCAGCGGACAATTGACGTGCCGATCCGGCGCCACCGACCAAAGCGGATCGCTCGCGTGGGATCGAGTAGCCCGAAGCGGCCTCCAATGGTCAGGACTGCCGGCACCAACGTCAGCGCGATGACAACGGAAACGACCAAGCCGATGGCGCAAGGCACGCCCATGGTCTGGAAGATCGGCATTCGGGTAAAGCTCAGGCACAACATCGCTCCGGCGATCGTCAAGCCGGACCCCAAGACAACGGGAACGACCCCGCGGAAGGTGCTGTAGTAGGCGGTTTCCCGATCCTCGCCGGCTTGGCGTGCCTCTTGATATCGGCCGAAGAAGAAGATCCCGTAGTCCGTTCCGGCCGCCATCGCAAGGGCGACCAGCAGGTTGACGGCGAATGTCGACAACTGCACGAGACTGTTATCGCCGAGAAACGCGACGATTCCGCGGGCCGCGAGTACCTCGACCCCGACGGTGATCAACAATAGGATCGTCGTGATGATCGACCGGTAGACGAAAAGTAGCACCACGAAAATGATCGCCGCGCCTACCGCGGTCATCTTCAGGATCGATCTATCGCCAGCCTCTTGCATGTCCGAGAACAGCGCAGACGGACCGGTGACATAAGCCTTGATCCCAGCAGGGGGCGGATTTTTCGCAAGAATGTCTCGGACGGCGGCGATCGAGTCTTGGCCCTGCGTCGTGCCCTGGTTGCCGGCCAGATTCATTTGGACGTATACGGCCTTGCTGTCGGCACTTTGTGCACCCGCCGAGGTCAGTCGGTCGCCCCACAAATCCTGCACATGTTCGACATGTTTTGTGTCGGCCTTGAGCACCCGCATCAATTTGTCGTAGTACCTGTGCGCGTTGTCGCCGAGCTCGTTTTGCCCCTCGATCACGAGCATGACAAAGCTATCCGAGTCGGACTCTTTGAAGACCTTGCCCATGCGCATCATGGCCTGCACCGCCGGCGCATCCTGGGGAGCCAGCGGCACTGAATGCTCTCGGCCCACCCGCTCCAGCGACGGAACTCCGAAGGTGACCAGCAGGGTCAGCGCGATCCACCCCAGGACAAAGAGCAGCGAAAGATTGCGGAGCGTCCGTGCCACGAACGGCTTCTGAACCGGGGGCTCAGGGTGTTCGGTAGCTGTAGGTTCCGTGGTCATGTCGCGTCTCACCGCGTTTCTTTCAGCAGCAGCGAACGTACTAACGGGCGGGACCCCAGCGGGCGCAGCATCTGGCTTGCGGGCCGGGTGCGCACCTGCTGCGGCCACCAGAACCAGCGCCCCAGCAACGCCGCGACGGCCGGTGTCATGAAGGCACGCACCACCAGGGTGTCGAAGAGCAGACCCATCCCGATGGTGGTGCCCAGCTGGGCGATGCTGCGCAGGTCGCTGACGGCCATCGACGCCATTGTGAATGCGAACACCAGGCCAGCATTGGTGACGACCTTTCCGGTGCCCGCCATGGCGCGGATGATGCCGGTGTGGATGCCGGCGGCCAGCTCCTCTTTCATCCGGGAGACAAGTAACAAGTTGTAGTCAGAGCCCACGGCCAAAAGGACGATCACGGACATCGAAAGTACGGTCCAGTGGATTTGCAGGCCCAGTAAATATTGCCAAACCAGGATGGACATCCCGAAGGACGCCCCCAACGAAAGCAATACCGTCCCCACGATCACCAGCGCGGCGAAAAAACTTCGCGTCATGATCAGCATGATGATGAAAATAAGACATAGGGCCGCGACGCCGGCGATCAAGAGATCGTATTTGGCGCCGTCGACTAAGTCCTTCACCACAGCTGCGGTTCCGGTGAGGTAAATCTTGGAGTCTTCTAGCGGAGTGCCCTTCAGCGACTCCTCAGCGGCTGTTCTGATCGGCTCTACGCGCGAGAGGCCCTCAGGTGTTGCCGGATCGCCCTTTTGTGAAATAAGCATCCGGGCGTTCTTGCCGTCCGGCGACAGGAAGATCTTCATGACCCGTTTGAAGGCATCCGAACTTTCGATAATGCCCGGCGGCAGATAAAAACTATCGTCGTTTTTGGAGCTGTCGTACGCCTGGCCCATCGCATTCGGGTTTTGGCCGCCGTTCACCTCCATCTGGCCCATGGTCCCCTGCATGGTGCTATGCATGGTGAGCATCATTGTCCGCATACTCTGCATAGTTTCGATCATCTGCGGGATCTGTATGATTATCTGCGGCAACAGCAGATCGAGTTTATCGAGGTCGACCACTAGTTCGGTGAACTTGTCATTGACTTCGTCGACGCCGTCGATGGCATCGAAGACGGATCTAATCGCATAGCAGACGGGAATGTCGTAGCAATGCTTTTCCCAATAGAAATAGCTACGCAGAGGCCTGTAAAAATCTTCGAAGTCGGAAGCGCGATCCCGCAATTCCGCCGTAACTTTCTGAATTTCATGCGTTCGCGCGACCATGTCATGCGTCGTCGCGGTAAGTTCTTTCATCACACCTAGCATGTGTTGCATCAGGGCAATCATCTTGCCCATTTCCGCCGCCTGTTTCAGCATGTCATTCATGCGGTCCTTCTGGAACGCCATATTTGTCAGCTGAGATGACTGTGACATGCTCATGATGTACGGAATGCTGGTATGCGCGAGCGCTGTTCCCTCCGGCCGGGTAACGCTCTGAACCGTAGAGATTCCGGGCACTGCGAGAATGCCCTTAGCTAATTGATTCAATACCAGCATATCGGTAGAATTGCGCAGGTCGTGATCGGCTTCTACTAAAAGAATTTCCGGCATCATCATTCGCGACTCAGGAAAGTGTCGCGCCGCTGCCGCATTTCCTACGCTGGCGGGGATATTCTCGGGGATAAACTTCTGATCGTCGTAGCTGGGATTGTATCCGGGTAGCGTCAGCAGACCGATGAGGGCAACCGCTACCGTGGAGATGAGAATGGGTGTCGGCCAGCGAACTATCGCTGTACCAATTCGTCGCCAGCCGCGAACCTGGAGCTTCCGTTTCGGTTCGAAAAGGCCGAAACGGCCTCCAACAGCCAGAAGTGCGGGCGCGAGCGTGAGCGCCACCAGGACCGCGACTGCGATGCCCACGGCATTGGGAAGCCCGAGCGGTTGGAAATAAGGGAGCCGGGTAAAGCTCAGGCAAAGCACCGCCCCGGCAATCGTCAAACCGGACGCCAGGACAACCTTGGCAACGCTACTGAACGTGGTATAGAAAGCGGCTTCGCGATCTTCGCCAGCCTGTCGGGCTTCCTGATACCGCCCAACAAAAAATATTCCATAGTCAGTACCGGTGGCGATGACGGCGGCCACCAGCAGGTTAACGGCAAACGTGGTGAGCCCGAGGAGGCCGTGATAGCCCAGCAAGGCGACCATTCCGCGCGAGACTGTCAATTGCAGCCCGACCATCACCAACAAAAGAATGACGGTGAAAAGCGAGCGATAGACGAGCAGCAGCATAATGAAGATCACTGAAAGGCTGGCCAAGGTGACCGTTGTGACAGTCTCCTGACCTGCCTTATTCATGTCCGCGACGGTTGCTGCCGGGCCGGTCACGTAAACGTGAAGTCCGTTCGGCGCAGCCAATTCCGCCACGACGTTCCGGATGACCTGTACCGATTCGTCCCCCGCGGCCGCGCCCTGGCCGCCGTTGATGTTCAACTGCACATACGCGGCTTTGCCGTCAATGCTTTGCGCGGCGGCAGCCGTGACCGGGTCACCCCAAAAATTCTGGACGTGTTGAACGTGTTTGGTATCGGCTTCCAGCCGACGGACCAACTCGTCGTAATACTGGTGGTCCTGTTGGCCGAGGGGCCTGTCTGCCTCCAAGACGATCATCGCCAAAGCGCCCGAATTGGATTCCTTGAAATCCTGGCCGAGGCGCAGCATTGCTTTGAAAGATGGCGCGTCAATGGGGGTCAGCGATACAGAATGTTGTTGCTCGACGACCTCCAGCGGAGGGACACCTATCGTCACGAAGACGGCGAAACCCAGCCATCCCAGGATGATGAGTATGGAAAACCGGTGGATCGTCCGCGCCACGAAGGGCCGCGCGGGCCGCTCCGTGCCGATGTTTTCGTCGCTCATGCCGCCGTTAGCACGCAGTACGTGAAGGCGTTCACTTCGTGGGACACCTTCTCGGACTTGACGGTGCCATCGACGATGATGCGGCAGCCGATCGTATCGGTATCACCTTGCGCCACTACGTTTCCCACGATTGACGGAAGCGTCGTCGATAGATCCATCGACCACGGCAGAGTGACGGCGTTGATGTGCTGCGGGTCGGCATTGACATCGAAATAGCTGATATCGGCCACGGTCCCGGGCGCGCCGAAAACCTCGTACTTCAGATGCTTGGGGTTAAACGGCTTGCTGTCTTTGACCCTGGTGTCGGCGTACGACTGTCGCTTCTCAGAGCCGAATATCCCGTGCAACCGGGAGACCGTGAATCCGCCGGCAGTCAGCACCGCAACGATGAGCAGTGGAATCCAGATTCGCCCCAGCAGCCTGAATGCTCCAGTTCCCGCGTTGCGGCCGCCTTTTCGCGGGCCGTCGGGCGGTTGAGAACCCGGCGACGACTGGCGACCAAACCGCCCGAAGCGACCGGAGGGCTGACCAACGTCATGGTTACCCCCGGCGGCGGCGTCGGACCGGGCTCGAACGTCGTGTTCGACCACCGCACCCCCTTCAACCCGTTCCTGGACTCGCTGTTTCAAGCGCTTAAACATGTACCCACACTTCGATCGCACCACGCCAGACCTGCGGCGGTCGTCTCATACGAGTGGCGTTCGGCGAGTGCGATCAGATCTTGATGAGTAAACCATGCCATTGGCTCCGACATCAGATCTTTCGTAACCTGGTATGTGATCGTTACTGGAACCGCCAGCGTAGTGGCACGCTACCAAATCTGCCGAATCCCCCGAACGGCAGGGGTTGTATGCGTCATTGTCCCGAGCAATGGTGATTGATATTACATTCCCGTGCGATCCCGTGCAGTAAGCGACCATCCGCTGAAGGCTAGGGCATGGCCAGCTAACGAAGTGTTGGTGGTGCGTAAGCGTGTGATTTGTGGTCTTAAGAACGATTCTGGCGATCCCGTCTTGCCGCTAAGGCGAGGCTCGCCTAGGCGCTCGATGGAATGGGCGTGCGGGGGCTGATAGCTACCTTGCGGTCCTCGCGTTTACCCGGCACGGTATTCGGTCTGATCTGCGGAGCCCCGCGGTGGTCGGGTGTGGCGGGTTTGGCTCCCCGCAACTAACGAGCAAGGAGACCGTCGCTCGGTCGTCTGTTCGGCGCCGGTACCGTACTCTGGGCAGTCGACAGACAGCCAATGCCGTCACTGCAGGTCACTGCACTCGAAGGCGTCAACGCCCGCGCGTTGCGTCGGCGCACCCAATTGCCAAGAGGTGTCACGAGTGCTTAACAGATCACATCGGGAACTTTGTCCAAACGCCCGACCGAGCCTGTTGGCCTCCAGTATGGTTTGGAACGACCCCACCTATATCGAGAGAACGCCTGGAGAACTGTGAGCACCAATCCGTTCGACGACGATAATGGCAGTTTTTTCGTCTTGGTCAATGACGAAGAGCAACACAGCCTGTGGCCTACCTTCGCCGATGTTCCCACGGGGTGGAGGGTGGTATACGGCGAAGCCGACCGTGCGGCGTGCCTTGACTACATCGAGCAGAACTGGCCCGATATCCGGCCGAAGAGTCTGCGCGAGCGGCTGGCAGCGGGTCGGAGTTTTGATAAGTAAACCGCCTGGGTATGGGGACTCGGGTGGAGCTCTGGGGGTCTCACATGGAACGTGGTGAGCAGACACACCCGCTGACGCGTGGGCAGCTGGACATTTGGCTGTCGCAGGAAACCGGCTTTGCCGGCACCGAGTGGCAGCTCGGCCTTTTGGTGCGCATCGAGGGTGACGTCGATCGCGATTTGCTGCAGCAGGCGATCCGCCAAGTGGTCGCCGAAGCCGAATCCGGCCGGGTCGCGTTCTTCGAAGCGGATGGCCACGTTTTGCAAAAGGCTGTCGATTATCCGGATACCGAGCTGGGTTTCTATGATTTAAGAGGCGCGGAGGATCCTGTTCGAAAAGCCCGCGAAACGGCATCGTCAATTCAACGTACGCCAATGCCATTCTCTGGTCCGCTTTTCATATTTGCGTTATTCCAAACACAAGACAGTGAATTCTATTTGTTTGCTTGCTGTCACCACATCGCGGTAGACGGCATGGGCATGGCCCTGGTGAGTCGCCGGGTTGCCACCATCTACTCAGCGCTGGTCGCCGGTGAGCCGGCGCCCGACGCGTATTTCGGCTCCTTGCAGGACTTGATCGACTGCGAGTCCGGCTACGAGGCGTCCCCCGACTATCAGGACGACCAGGCCTATTGGCAGGAACACCTGCCCTCGGAAAGCGGATTCCATTACCGGCTACCTCAGGCCACGGCCGAGCGCGACCCGTATCTGACTTCCGCGTCGGTTCAGGTGGACCCGGCGGTCGTGGGCCGAATGCAGCAATTGACGAAACAGCTTCGGGTACGCCGGTATTCGGCTATTACCGCCGCGTGTGCGCTGCTGGTACGCGGATGGTCTGGGAACGCTTCCGAGGTGGTGCTCGATTTCCCGGTCAGCCGCCGGGTGACCGAAGCATCGAAGAAACTGCCCGCGATGCTTGCCGGAGTTGTTCCGTTGGTCTTGACGACATCACCGGAGTCGACGGTTGCCGATTTCGTTGCCCATGTCGACACGCGAATTCGGGAGTTGTTGCAGCATCAGCGTTTCCCGGTGCACGCCCTCGAAGGTGAGGGTGGCGCCAGACAGGACGCGAATCGGGTGGGCGTCAACTTCATCCCGTCGCGCCTGACCCTGAACCTTGCCGGTGCTCCGGCGCATGCGTCGTACACCAACCACGGCCCGGTTGGCCACTTCGGATTTTTCTTCCTCGGTGCCGGCGATCAGCTCCACCTGAGCACGGCCGGTCCGGGGCAGCCGTTCGCGAATTTCGCCGTCCCCGATCTTGCCGCGCGGTTGCAGCGCGTCCTGTTGGCGATGGTCGAGAACCCCGACGCGCCACTGTCGTCGATCGAGGCTCTGGACGCCGGTGACTCGGCCCGCCTTGACGAGATCGGTAACCGCGCGGTGCTGACCGAATCGGCCACGGCGAAGCTGTCGATTCCGGCGGTGTTCAGCGGACACGTCGAGCGCACCCCCGAGGCAGTGGCGGTCACTTTCGAGGGCCGATCCACCACTTATCGGGAACTCGACGAGGCCGCTAATCGATTGGCGCACTTGCTGGCCAGCGAAGGCGTGGGCCCCGGCCACTGTGTGGCCCTTCAGTTTTCCCGTTCGGCCGACGCGATCATCGCGATCCTGGCGGTGTTGAAGACCGGTGCTGCGTATCTGCCGATCGACCCGGCACTGCCTTCGGCGCGAACGGAGTTCATGGTCGCCGACGCCGCGCCGACCGCGGTGGTTACTACCGCCGATCTCCTGTCGCGGTTGAACGGCCGGGATCTGGTGGTCATCGACGTCGCTGATCCGCGTGTCGCGACGCAGCCCAGCACCGCATTGCCGCCGCCGGACCCGGACAATATCGCCCATATCATCTACACGTCCGGCACCACCGGCACTCCCAAAGGCGTTGCCGTCACGCATCACAACGTCACGCAGCTGTTCGCCAGCTTCGATGCCGGCCTGCCGCGGACCGGGGTGTGGTCGCAGTGCCACTCGCTGTCCTTCGACTTCTCGGTGTGGGAGATCTGGGCTGCCCTGCTCGGGGGCAGGCGCCTGGTTGTGGTGCCCGAGTCGGTGACTCGCTCACCGGAAGACTTCCACGCCTTGCTGGTTGGCGAACACGTCAGCGTGCTCACCCAGACACCCTCTGCGGTCGGGATGCTCTCACCCGAGGGTTTGGAGACGGCGGCGTTGGTGGTCGCGGGCGAGGCCTGCCCACCCGAGGTCATGGACCAATGGGCACCCGGACGGGTGATGATCAATGGCTACGGTCCCACCGAGACCACGGTCTGTGTGGCGATCAGCGCACCACTGGTGCCCGGATCCGGCGTGGTGCCGATCGGTTCGCCGGTCCCCGGTGCGGCGTTATTCGTGCTGGACCGATGGCTGAAGCCGGTGCCGCCGGGCGTGGTCGGTGAGTTGTATGTGGCGGGAGCCGGGGTGGCGTGTGGATATGTGCGCCGGGCCGGGCTGACCTCGTCGCGCTTCGTGGCGTGCCCGTTCGGGCAGCCGGGGGATCGGATGTATCGCACTGGAGACCTGGTCTCGTGGGGCGACGATGGACAGCTGCTCTACCTCGGTCGCGCAGACGAACAGGTCAAGATCCGCGGGTACCGCATCGAGTTGGGTGAGGTGCAGGCCGCGCTCGCCGCGCTGGACGACGTCAAGCAGGCGGCCGTCATCGCCCGCGAGGACCGTCCCGGCGACAAGCGCCTGGTCGGCTATGTCACCGGCGCCATCGACCCCGCCGCGGCGCGGACGAGGCTGGCTGAGGGACTGCCGGCCTATATCGTCCCGGCCGCGGTGGTCGTCCTGGACTCGTTGCCGCTGACCCCCAACGGCAAGCTCGACGCTCGCGCCCTGCCGGCGCCCGAGTACCACAACGTCGGTGGCGCTTACCGTGCTCCGACAACCGCGGTCGAAGAGGTCCTGGCCGCCATCTACTCCGAAATTCTGGGTCTCGAGCGAGTCGGGATCGACGACTCATTCTTCGACCTGGGCGGCGACAGCATTCTGTCCATGCAGGTGGTGGCCCGGGCCCGGGCGGCGGGTGTGCTGCTGCGTCCGCGGGACGTTTTTGTCGAGCAGAGCGTGGCCCGGCTGGCCCAGGTTGCCAACGTCGCCACCGGTGAGATCGGTGCGACCGACGAGGGTCTCGGCGAGGTGGTGGCCACACCGATCATCCGTTGGCTACAGGACACCGACGGCCCGGTCGAACAGTTCAACCAGTCGATGGTGGTGCAGGCGCCCACCGGAGTGAGCGAAGCCGACGTCGCGGTGGTGTTGCAGGCGTTGGTCGATCGTCATGCCACGCTGCGGATGCGCGCCGATGATGACGGTGTCGGCGGCTGGTCGCTGTGGGTGCCCGACGTCGGGTCGGTGAATGCTTCCGGTCTGGTGCAGTCGGTCGAGGTGCTGTCCGACGAGGCGCTCGTCGAAGCGCGGTCGCGGCTGAACCCGTCCACCGGGACGATGCTCAGCGCGCTGTGGGTCACCTCGACGTCGCAGTTGGCCTTGATCATTCATCACCTGGCCGTCGATGGGGTGTCGTGGCGAATCCTGTTGGAGGACCTCAACATTGCGTGGGCCCAGCATCACAGCGGGCAGGACGTGGAGCTGCCGGCACCGGGCACGTCCTTCGCCCGCTGGTCGGCACTGCTCGAAGAGCACGCCCGCTCCGAGGCCGTCGTGCGGCAAGTGGACGCCTGGCGGCAGGTGGCGTCGACCCCGGCCGTGTTGCCGGCGGTGCAGCCCGCGGTGGACACGCACGCCAGCGCCGGGCGGTTGTCAGTAGACCTGGATGTCGACACGACGCGTCAGATCCTGGGCGAGGTTCCGGCCGCGTTTCACGCTGGGGTGCAAGACATTCTGTTGATCGCGTTCGGGTTGGCCTGGGCGGAATTCCTGGGCTCCCCGGGCAAGCCGCTGGGTATCGACGTCGAAGGCCACGGGCGCAACGAAGAGCTGACTCCCTACGTCGACCTGTCGCGCACGCTCGGGTGGTTCACCACCAAGTACCCGGTGTCGTTGACCGTCGGCGGGCTGGACTGGGCACGGGTCACCGCCGGCGACCCGGCACTCGGTGCCGTCATCAAGGAAGCCAAGGAACAGCTGCGCGCTCTGCCCGATGGGCTGACCTACGGTCTGCTGCGCTACCTGAACCCCGAGGTAGACCTGGCCGGAACCGACCCGGCGATCGGGTTCAACTACTTGGGCCGCATGGGCGCCTCGGCGGCCGAGCTCTCCGAAGATCTTTGGCGGGTCAGCCAGGAGAGCCTCGACCTGGCCGCCGCGGCCGCGGCGATACCCATGCCGCTGGCACACACCGTGGAGCTCAATGCCGGCACGATCGACAGCGACGCCGGGCCGCATTTGCACGCCAACTGGACCTGGGCCCCTTCAGCTCTCGACGAGACCCAGATCAACAGGCTGAGCCAACTCTGGTTCGACGCGCTTGTCGGCATCTGCGCGCATGTGCGCAGCGGTGGCGGCGGGCTGACACCGTCCGACGTTGCCCCGGCCCGTCTGAGCCAGCAGCAAATCGACGACCTGTCCCGGCAGATCCGCATCGCCGATGTGCTCCCGCTGACCCCCGTGCAGCAGGGACTGTTGTTCCACGCCGCGATCGCGGAAGGCTCCGGCGACGACCTGTATGCGGTGCAACTGGGTATCACCGTCACCGGCCCGCTCGACCAGAAGCGGCTGCGCGAGGCCGTTCAGTCGGTGGTCAATCGCCACCCCAACCTGGCGGCGCGGTTCAGCCAACAGTTCGACGAGCCGATCCAGATCATTCCGGCCGAGCCCGTCATGGCGTGGCAGTACGCCGAAATGAGCGGTGCCGACCCCGAAGTCGATCGGCGGGTCCAGCAGCTGTGCGCCGACGAACGCGCCGCCGTCTGTGACATCGCCGACGAGCCGGCGTTCCGGGTGGCGCTGATCCGTACCGGAGACAACCGGCACCGGTTTGTGCTGACCATTCACCACATCGTGATTGATGGCTGGTCGCTGCCGATCCTGCTGCAGGAGATCTTCACGCTTTACTACGGGCAGCGGTTGCCCGCGGCCCCGTCGTATCGAAGCTTTGTCACCTGGCTGGCCGAGCAGGATCGCGATGCGGCCCAAGCGGCGTGGGGTGAGCTGCTGGCCGGCTTCGACACGCCCACGTTAGTGAGCCCGCCGGGGCAGGCGGCTGAGCGCGGCGTCGAATCGTATCGGGTTGGTGCCGATACCACCGGAGCCCTGACCGAGCTGGCCCGCTCGCATCAGACCACCGTGAGTAACGTGCTGCAGGCGGCGTGGGCGCAGGTGCTGATGTGGCTGACGGGCCATCAGGATGTCGCCTTCGGCACTGCTGTTTCCGGCCGGCCGACCGAGTTGCCCGGCGCGGAAGCGCTGGTGGGTCTGTTGATCAACACGATTCCGGTGCGCGCCAACGCTTCAGCGACGACGACCGTTGCCGACCTGATGGGCCAGCTGCAGCGGGCGCGCAACGACACCCTCGAGTACGACCACCTGGCGTTGCGCGACATTCACCGCGTCACCGGTCACGACCAGCTGTTCGACACGCTTTTCCTCTACGAGAACTACCCGGTCGACGCCGGCGCTCTGTTGGGCGTCCACGAATTGGCCATCACCGACTTCAGCAGTCGCGAATTCAACCACTACCCCCTGTCGGTCGTGGTGACACCGGGCCACGAACTGAGCCTGCGCGTCGAGTTCGACACCCAGGTCTTCGATGTGGCCACCGTCGACACACTGATCGAGCGGTTGCGGCGGGTGTTGGTCACCATGACCACCGATCCCACGCGACGCTTGTCGGCGATCGATCTTCTTGACAGCGACGAGCATTCGCGACTTGAGGAGTGGGGCAACCGCGCGGTGCTGACGCAGCCCGCGAGTGCTCCGGTGTCGATTCCCGAGCTGTTCGCCGCACAGGTCGCCCGCGCCCCCGAGGCCGTCGCGGTCAACTGCGGGGATCGCTCCTGGACCTACCGCGAGCTCGATGAGGCCGCAAATCGGTTGGCGCACTTGCTATCCGACCGCGGTGCAGGCCCCGGCGAACGAGTGGCGGTGCTGCACAATCGATCCGCCGAGGCGATTGTGTCGCTGCTGGCGGTGTTGAAGACCGGGGCGGCTTATCTGCCGATGGACCCCGCGCACCCGACGGCGCGGATGGATTTCATGCTTTCCGACGCCGCGCCGATCGCTGCCGTCACCACGGCGGACCTGCGGCCGCGGCTGGACGCGGCCGACGTGGCGGTCATCGATATCGACGACCCAGCCGTCAGCGCGGCACCCGACACCGCATTGCCGACCCCTGCAGCCGACCACGTTGCCTACATCATCTACACCTCGGGAACCACTGGTAAGCCCAAGGGCGTGGCTGTCACGCATCGCAACGTGACGCAGTTGCTGGAGTCCCTCGACGCCGAGATGGAGCTGGGACAGGTTTGGACACAGTGCCATTCGCTGGCCTTCGACTACTCGGTGTGGGAGATCTGGGGTGCCTTGCTGCACGGCGGCCGGGTGGTCGTGGTGCCCGACTCGATCGTCCGCTCGCCGGAAGACCTGCACGCCTTGCTGGTCAGCGAACAGGTCAGCGTCTTGAGTCAGACACCATCGGCGTTCTATGCGCTGCAAGCCGCCGACGCGCTGCAGCCGGAGCTCGGCCAGCAGCTGAAACTTCAGACTGTGGTCTTCGGTGGCGAAGCGCTTGAGCCACAACGGCTTCAGACGTGGTTGCACAATCACCCGGGGCTGCCGCGCATGATCAACATGTACGGCATCACCGAGACCACCGTGCACGCGTCGTTCCGGGAGATCGTCGACGCCGACGTCGAGAGCAACAACAGCCCGATCGGGGTGCCGCTGGCGCACCTGGCCTTCTTCGTGCTGGACGGCTGGCTGCGGCCCGTCGCGCCCGGGGTGGTCGGCGAGTTGTATGTGGCCGGCGCCGGTGTGGCGGGCGGATATCTCGGCCGGCCGGACTTGACGACGACGCGGTTCGTCGCCTGCCCGTTCGGCGGACCCGGATCTCGGATGTATCGGACCGGAGACCTGGTGTCCTGGGGTACCGACGGGCAGCTGCGCTACCTGGGTCGCGCCGACAAGCAGGTCAAGATTCGCGGCTACCGCATCGAACTCGGCGAGATCCAGGCAGCGCTGGCCGGTTTGGACGGGGTAGGACAGGCCGCGGTGATCGCTCGCGAGGACCGCCCCGGCGACAAGCGTCTAGTCGGCTATGTCACGGGAACCGCGGACCCGAACGAGATCCGCAGCCAGTTGGCCGAGCGGCTCCCGACCTACATGGTGCCGGTCGCGGTGGTGGTGCTGGACTCGCTGCCGCTGACGGTCAACGGAAAACTCGACACCCGCGCCCTGCCCGCGCCGGAATACCAAGGTGTCGACAGTTATCGCGCCCCGGCCGACGCGGTCGAAGAGATCTTGGCCGGGATTTACGCCCAGGTGCTCGGAGTTGAGCGGGTCGGAGTGGACGACTCCTTCTTCGATCTCGGTGGCGACAGCATCTTGTCGATGCAGGTGGTAGCCCGGGCCCGTGCGGCCGGTGTGGTGTGCCGTCCCCGTGACGTTTTCGTCGAGCAGACCGTGGCCCGGCTGGCCCGGGTGGCCAGCCTGGCCGGCGAAGGCGGCGGCGCGGCCGACGAGGGTCTGGGCGAGGTGGTGGCCACCCCGATCATTCGCTGGCTGCGTGACACCGACGGCCCGGTCGAGCAGTTCAACCAGACGATGGTGGTGCAGGCTCCCGACGGAGTGACCGAGGCCGACGTGGCCTTGGTGCTGCAGGCGTTGGTGGATCGCCACGCCATGTTGCGGCTGCGCGTCGACGACGACGGTGCCGGTGGTTGGTCGTTGTGGGTCCCCGAGGTGGGCTCGGTGGATGCGGGGTCACTGCTGCAGTCGGTCGACGTGTTGTCCGACGAGGCGCTTGTCCAAGCGCGGTCGCGGTTGAACCTGTCCGCCGGTGTGATGCTCAGTGCGGTGTGGGCCAACTCCACGTTGCAATTGGTGCTGATCGTTCATCACCTGGCCGTGGATGGTGTGTCATGGCGAATCTTGTTGGAAGACCTCAACATTGGCTGGGCTCAGCATCACAGCGGGCAAGAGGTGGCGTTGCCGGTACCGGGCACGTCGTTCGCCCGCTGGTCGTCGCTGATTGCTGAGCATGCGCGCGTTCCCGAGGTGGTAGCCCAGGCAGAGGCGTGGCGGCAGGTGGCTGCCGTGCCCGCCGCACTACCGGCAGTACAGTCGGCGGACACGTTTGACACGGCCGGACAACTGTCGGTCGGGCTGGACGTCGAGACGACCCGGCTGCTGTTGGGTGAGGCGCCGGCGGCGTTTCACGCTGGGGTGCAAGACATTCTGTTGATTGGGTTCGCGTTGGCCTGGACGGAGTTCCTGAGCAACGGCGGGGCGCCGATCGGCATCGATGTCGAGGGTCACGGCCGGCACGAGGAGTTGGCCGCCGATGTGGACCTGTCGCGCACGATCGGTTGGTTCACCACCAAGTACCCGGTGTCGCTGGCCGTCGGCGGTCTGGACTGGGCGCAGGTGGTGGCCGGTGAGGCCGCGCTGGGTCCGGTGATCAAGGACGCCAAGGAGCAGCTGCGCGGCTTGCCCGATGCACTGACCTACGGTCTGCTGCGCTACTTGAACCCCGATGTCGACTTGGACGGAGCCGACCCGGCGATCGGCTTCAACTACCTGGGCCGGCTGGGAGCGGGCGCGGCCGACCTCTCCGGTGACCTGTGGGGCATCTCCCAGGACGACTTGGCAGGGGTGGCGGCGGCGACAACTGTCGCCATGCCGCTGGCGCACACCGTCGAGCTCAACGCCGGCACCATGGACACCGAGAGCGGCCCGCAGTTGCAGGCCAACTGGACATGGGCATCGTCGGCGCTTGATGAGGCGCAGGTTATTCGGTTGAGCCAGTTGTGGTTTGACGCGCTATCGAGCATCTGCGAGCACGTGCGTGGTGGTGGCGGCGGCCTGACGCCGTCCGACCTTGCGCCCGCCCGGATGAGCCAGCAGCAGATCGACGAACTGCAACAGCTCGACCAGATCGCCGACGTGCTGCCGTTGACCCCGCTGCAGCAGGGCCTGTTCTTCCACGCCAGTACCGCGGAGGACCTCGGCGTCAGCGGCGACGATCTGTATGCGGTGCAACTGGACATCAACATCAGCGGTGCCGTCGACTCCGACCGGCTGCGCGATGCGGTGCATGCCGTCGTCACCCGGCACCCGCACCTGGTGGCTCGCTTCAGCGGCGAGTTCGACGAGCCACTGCAGATTTTGCCGGCCGAGCCCGAGTTGACTTGGCAGTACCTCGAATTGGACGGTGACGTCGACGAGCAGGTTGAGCAGGTGGCCGCGGCCGAGCGTGCCGCCGTCTGCGATCTCGCCGCCTTGCCGGCCTTCCGGGCGGCGTTGCTGCGCACCGCGGAAGACCAGTATCGGTTTGTGCTGACCAATCACCACATCGTGCTGGATGGCTGGTCGAAACCGCTTCTGCTGCAAGAGATTTTCGCCAGTTACTACGGCCATCGGCTGCCCGCGGCCGTGTCGTACCGCAGGTTTGTCGCCTGGCTCGCTGATCAGGATCGCAGTGCGGCCCGTGCGGCGTGGCGCGAGGTGTTCAGTGGCTTTGACACCCCGACCCTGGTCGGGCCGCCGCAACGGATGGGACTTGGACCGCGGGGCGTCGAGGAGTTCCAGTTGTCCGCGGACACCACCAGCGCCCTGAGCGAGCTGGCCCGTTCCTGCCGCACCACCGTAAGCACGGTGCTGCAGGCGGCGTGGGCGCAGCTGCTGATGCGGATGACCGGGCAGCCGGACGTCGCGTTCGGCACCGCGGTTTCGGGACGCCCGACTGATCTGCCGGGCGCGGAATCCATTGTCGGCCTGATGATCAACACGGTGCCGATCCGCGCCAACCTCAACTCGGCGACTTGCTCGACCAACTGCAGAACTCCTACACCGACACACTCGAACACCAGTATTTGGGGTTGAACGAAATTCACCGAATCACCGGGCACGACCAGCTGTTTGACACCATGTTCGTCTACGAGAACTACCCGATCGACGCCGCTGCGCTGTCGGGTGTCCAGGATCTGACGATCACCAGGTTCACGAACCGCGAATACAACCACTACCCGCTTTCAGTGCAAGCCGTACCGGGCCACGAACTGGGCCTGCGCGTCGAGTACGACACCGACATCTTCGACAAGGCCAGCATCGAGACGCTGCTCGAGCGGTTGCGGCGGGTGCTGGTGGCCATGACCGACGACGCAGGGGACGAGTAATGGCCGACGGAAAACGGCGGCTCTTATCGATTGACCTCCTGGACGGTGGTGAGGCCGCGCAGTTAGACGATTGGGGCAACCGCGCGGTGCTGACCCGGCCGGTGACGGCCGTGACGATTCCGGAGCTGTTCGCCGCGCAGGTCGCAGCGGCTCCTGAGGCAGTGGCGCTGGTGTGCGGTGACCGGTCGTGGACCTACCGCGAGGTCGATGAAATCGCGGAGCGATTGGCACGGGTGCTAACCGGTCACGGCGCAAGCCCGGGTCAGACTGTGGCACTGCTATTTTCGCGGTCGGCCGAGGCGATCGTGTCGATGGTCGCGGTGCACAAGGCCGGAGCTGCCTACTTGCCGATCGACCCGGCATTGCCGGACGCGCGAGTTGGAGTTCATGCTCGGCGATGCCGCACCGGTGGCCGCGGTCACGACGGCGGCACTGCGGTCGCGCTTGGATGGAGCCGATCTGGTCGTCGTCGACTTCGACGAGCCGGGCGCCGACCCCGACACGAAGTTGTCGGCGCCGGCACCGGAGGATCTGGCGTACATGATTTACACCTCGGGTACGACCGGGGTGCCCAAGGGCGTGGCGATCACCCAACAGAACGCGACCTCGTTACTGGAAAAGCTGCACTCGGGCGTGCCGTCGGGCTCGGGACAGGTGTGGTCGCAATGGCATTCCTATAGCTTCGACGTCTCGGTGTGGGAGATTTTCGGCTGCCTGCTGCACGGCGGGCGGCTGGTGATCGTCCCCGAGACCGTGGCGAGTTCACCGGAGGACCTGCACTCCCTGCTGGTCGCCGAAAAGGTCAGCGTTCTATGCCAACCCCCTCTGCGGCAGCGATGTTGTCGTCGGAGGGCTTGGAGTCCGCGGCGGTGTTCGTGGCTGGCGAGGCGCTGCCGTCCGAGGTGGTGGACCGATGGGCGCCGGGGCGGGTGCTTATCAACGCCTATGGCCCGACCGAGGGCACCATCTATGCGGCGATGAGCACATCGTTGACGCCCGATTCGGGCGCGCCGATCGGTTCGCCGGTGCCGGGTGCGGCGTTGTTCGTGTTGGACAAGTGGTTACGGCCGACACTCGAGGGCGTCACGGGTGAGTTGTACATCGCCGGTCGTGGTGTGGCGGTCGGCTACTTGCGTCGGTCTCCATTGACGGCGTCGCGGTTTGTGGCGTGTCCGTTCGGTGAGCCTGGGGCTCGGATGTATCGCACCGGTGACTTGGTGCGCTGGGGCTCCGATGGGCAGTTGCAGTACCTGGGCCGTGCCGACGAGCAGGTCAAGATCCGCGGCTACCGCATCGAATTGGGTGAGGTACAAGCAGCTTTGGATGCCCTCGATGGGGTGCAGGCCGCCGCGGTGATCGCTCGCGAGGACCGCCCGGGCGACAAGCGGCTGGTCGGCTACGTGACCGTCACCCCGGCGGCCGACCCGGCGCAGATGCGCGCCGCACTGGCCGATCGGTTGCCGGCCTACATGGTCCCCACGGCCGTCGTGGTGCTCGACACGCTGCCGCTGACGGTCAACGGCAAACTCGACAAACGCGCCCTGCCCGCACCTGAATACGCCGGCGGCGGCGAATACCGCGCTCCATCCGACGCGGTCGAGGAGATCCTCGCCGAGATTTACGCCCAGGTGCTCGGAGTGGAGAAGGTCGGAGTCGACGACTCCTTCTTCGACCTGGGTGGCGACAGCATCCTGTCGATGCAGGTAGCGGCCCGGGCCCGGGCCGCTGGCGTGTTGTGCCGTCCCCGTGACATTTTCGTCGAGCAGACCGTGGCGCGAGTGGCCCGGGTGGCCACGATGACCGATGGCGCCGACGGCGTGGTCGATGAGGGGATCGGGGAGGTGGTGGCCACCCCGATCATCCGCTGGCTGCAAGGCGTGGTGGGCCCCGTCGAACAGTTCAACCAGACGATGGTGGTGCAGGCGCCGACCGGGGTGACCGAAGCCGACGTGGCACCGGTACTGCAGGCGTTGGTGGATCGGCATGCCACCTTGCGGTTGCGTGTCGAGGACGACGACGCGGGCGAGTGGTCGCTTGCGGTACCCGAAGTCGGGACCGTGGACGCCGCCGGTCTGGTGGCGTCGGTCGATGTGCTGTCCGACGAGGCTCTCGTCGAGGCGCGATCGCGGTTGAACCCGGCCGCCGGAGTGATGTTGAGCTCGTTGTGGGTTGGCTCCACGTCCCAGTTGGTGTTGATCATTCATCACCTGGCCGTCGATGGCGTGTCTTGGCGAATCCTGTTGGAAGACCTCAATATTGCGTGGGCTCAGCACCACAGCGGACAGCCGATGGCATTACCCCCGGGCGGGACGTCGTTTGCCCGGTGGTCGTCGCTGCTCGAGGATCACGCGCAGCTTCCCGCCGTCGTGGAGCAGGCCGAGGCGTGGCGGAGAGTGGCATCGGTCCCGGCCGCGTTGCCGGCGGTGCGCCCCGAGGTGGACACCTACGTCACCGCCGAACAGATGTCGGCGGAGCTCGATGTCGAGACGACCCGGCTGCTGTTGGGTGAGGTGCCGGCGGCGTTTCACGCTGGGGTGCAAGACATTCTGTTGATTGCGTTCGGGTTGGCCTGGACGGAGTTCCTGGACAACGGCGGGGCGCCGATCGGCATCGGGGTCGAGGGGCACGGGCGCCACGAGGAACTGGCGCCCAACGTCGACCTGTCGCGCACGGTCGGCTGGTTCACCACCAAGTACCCGGTCTCGCTGGCCGTCGGTGGCCTGGACTGGGCGCAGGTGATGGCCGGTGACACGGCGCTGGGCCCGTTGATCAAGGACGCCAAGGAGCAGCTGCGCGGCCTGCCCGATCCGCTGACCTACGGTCTGCTGCGCTACGCGAACAAGGACGTGGACCTGCAGGGGAATGACCCGGCGATCGGGTTCAACTACCTGGGCCGGCTGGGCGCGGGTACCGCCGCCGAACTCACCGGCGATTTGTGGCGGATCTCCGAAGAAGGCTTGTCGGTCGCCGGCGCGGCGACCGCGGTACCGCTGCCACTCATGCACACCGTCGACCTCAACGCCGGGACCATGGATACCGAAGCGGGCCCGCATCTGCACGCCAGCTGGACATGGGCGCCCTCGGCGCTGGACGGCGAACAGATCAGCCGCCTGAGTCAGCTGTGGTTTGAGGCGCTGACCGGTATCTGCGCGCACGTGCGCAATGGCGGGGGAGGCTTGACCCCGTCCGACCTTGCGCCCGCACGCCTGAGCCAGCAGCAGCTCAACGATCTCGAGCAGCAGTACAGTCTCGCCGACGTATTGCCGCTGACCCCCGTGCAGCAGGGGTTGCTGTTCCACGCCAGTATCGCCCAGGGCGGTGACAACGGCGACGACGTATATGCGGTGCAGTTGGGCATCAATGTGGCCGGCGCCATCGACCCACACCGGCTGCGCGACGCGCTCCAGACCGTGGTCAATCGGCACCCCAACCTGGCGGCGCGATTCTGCGCTCAGTTCGACGAGCCGTTGCAGGTCATCCCCGCCGAACCAGTCATGGCCTGGCGGTACATCCAGCTGGACAGCGATGAAATCGGCCACGACGAGCAGGTCGACCGGCTGTGCGCCGAGGAACGGGACGCCGTCAGCGACCTGGCCGCCCGGCCGGCCTTCCGCGCCGCGTTGATCCGGATCGCTGACAACAAGCACCGATTTGTGCTCACCAACCATCACATCGTGATGGACGGGTGGTCGCTGCCGATCCTGCTGCGCGAAATCTTCGCCAGCTACTACGGTGAGCGCTTGCCGGCGCCCGCGTCGTACCGCAGCATCCTCACCTGGCTCGCGGCCCAGGATCGCGGTGCGGCTCAGGCGGCGTGGCGACAGATGCTCGACGGCTTCGACAACCCGACCCTGGTAGGCCCCGCAACCCGGCTGGGACTCGGCCGCCGGCGCGTCGATTCGTACCGGGTGTCCGTCGAGACCACCAGGGAGTTGAGCACGCTGGCCCGCTCCTGCCACACCACCGTCAACACGGTGCTGCAGGCCGCGTGGGCACAGCTGCTGATGTGGCTGACCGGCCAGCGTGACGTCGCATTCGGCACCGCGGTTTCGGGACGGCCTCCCGAAGTGGTGGGCTCGGAATCGATTGTGGGCCTTCTGATTAACACGGTTCCGGTGCGGGCGAACACCACCGTGGCCACCACCATCGCCGACTTGCTCAAGCAACTGCAGGACGCTCACAACAACAGGCTTGAGCACGAGCACCTGGGGCTTACCGACATTCACCGCGCGACCGGTCACGACCAGTTGTTCGACACCTTGTTCCTGTACGAGAACTACCCGATCGACACGAACGTGCCGGTGGGTGTCCACGAGCTGGCCATCACCGATGTCACCAACCGCGAGTACAACCACTACCCGCTGTCCGTAATGGCTTTGCCGGGCCACGAATTGGGCATCCGCGTCGAATACGACACCGATGTGTTCGACCCGGCCAGCATCGAGACGCTGGTCGAGCGGTTCCAGCGGGTGCTGGCCGCCATGACCGCCGACCCGACCCAGCGGTTGTCGTCGATGGATGTGCTGGATGCCGGTGAGCATGCCCGCCTGGACGAGTGGGGCAACCGTGCGGTGTTGACCCAGCCGGTGGTCGGGGCCACGACGATTCCGGAAATGTTTGCCGCGCAGGTCTCGCGTACCCCGGACGGGGTAGCGCTGGTCGACGGTGAGCGGTCATGGACCTACCGCGAGCTCGACGAGGCGGCCGAGCGATTGGCGCGGGTGCTGGTCGACCGCGGTGCACGCCCGGGTGAGTGTGTGGCACTGCTGTTTTCGCGCTCGGCCGAGGCGATCATGGCGATGATCGCGGTGCTCAAGTCCGGAGCTGCCTACCTACCGATCGATCCGGTCATGCCCGATGCGCGACTGGAGTTCATGCTCGGCGATGCCACTCCCGTCGCGGCGGTCACCAACGCGGCCATGCGGTCCCGATTCGAGGGAGCCGACCTGCCGGTCATCGACGTCGACGACCCGGACCTGGCCGTCCCTTCGGACGTGACCTTGCCGGTGGCGGCGCCGGAGGATCTGGCCTACACGATCTACACCTCCGGTACGACCGGGATGCCCAAGGGCGTCGCGATCACGCACGCGAATGCGACGTCGCTGCTGGAATCGCCCGATCCTAATGCGCCCACCGGGCCGGATCAGGTGTGGTCCCAGTGGCACTCCTACAGCTTCGACGTCTCGGTGTGGGAGATCTTCAATGCCCTGCTCCACGGCGCGCGGCTGGTCGTGGTGCCCGAGTCGGCGGTGGCTTCTGCCCACGATCTGCGCGACCTGCTGATCGCCGAACAGGTCACCGTGGTGGGCCAAACCCCGTCGGCGCTGGCGATGATGCCGGGCGAGGGGCTGGAGTCCGCGACGCTAGTGATGGCGGGGGAGGCCACCCCGAACGAAGTAGTGGATCGTTGGGCGTCGGGGCGGGTGATGATCAACGCCTACGGTCCGACCGAGGCCACGATCTATGCCGCGATCAGTGCGCCGTTCACGGTCGGCGGGGGCGCGCCGATCGGTGTGCCGATCCCGGGTGCGGCGTTGTTTGTGCTGGACAAATGGCTGCGTCCGGCGCCCGAGGGTGTGGTCGGTGAGTTGTACATCGCGGGTCGCGGTGTAGCCGTCGGCTATCTGCGCCGGCCCGGCTTGACCTCGTCGCGGTTTGTGGCGTGTCCGTTCGGTGGGCCTGGGGCTCGGATGTATCGCACCGGCGACTTGGTGCGCTGGGGTGCCGACGGGCAGTTGCAGTACCTCGGTCGGGCCGACGAGCAGGTCAAGATCCGCGGCTACCGCATCGAATTGGGTGAGGTACAAATAGCTTTGGCCGCACTCGATGGGGTGCAGGCCGCCGCGGTGATCGCTCGCGAGGACCGTCCGGGCGACAAGCGGCTGGTCGGGTATGTCACCGTCACCGGGGACGTCGACCCGGCGCAGATGCGCGCCGCGCTGGCTGAGCGGCTGCCGCCTTACATGGTCCCCACGGCCGTCGTGGTGCTCGACACGTTGCCGCGAACGGTCAACGGCAAACTCGACAAACGCGCGCTCCCCGCACCCGAATACCAGAATGTTCTCCGTTACACGCCGCCCGCTACGCCCACCGAGGAGATCGTGGCCGGGATCTACGGCCAGGTGCTGGGCCTGGAGCGGGTTGGCGTCGAGAACTCCTTCTTCGACCTGGGCGGCGATTCGCTGTCGGCTATGCGCGTCGTCGCCGCGATCAACACGGCGTTCAATGCCAACCTGTCGGTGCGCACACTGTTCGAGGGGCCGTCGGTCCGAAGCGTGAGTGGGCGTTTGGACAGCAACGTCGACTCGGACGAGGAATCCGACCGGCACGGACCGAGTTATGTTGCCGTGCATGGCCGCGACACCGAGGGGCTTCGCGCCAGCGACCTGATGCTGGACAAGTTCATCGACGACACGACGCTCAACGATGCACCGACACTGCCCGGCCCGAGTGCCGAGGCGCGCACGGTGTTGTTGACCGGGTCGACCGGTTTCTTGGGCCGCTATCTGGCCCTGGAGTGGCTCAAGCAACTGAAACGCGTTGACGGCAAGCTGATCTGCCTGGTGCGAGCCAGCTCTGATCAAGAGGCGTGGAATCGGCTGGAGAAGACCTTTGACAGCGGGGATCCGCAGCTGGTGGAGCACTTCCATCAGCTGGCCGCCGACCATCTCGAGGTCGTCGCCGGCGACAAGGGCGAGGCCAACCTCGGCCTGGACGAGCAGACCTGGCAGCGGCTGGCCGACACCGTCGATCTGATCGTCGACTCGGCCGCTGTGGTCAACGGTGTGTTGCCCTATCGGGAGTTGTTCGGGCCCAACGTTGTCGGCACCGCCGAGCTGCTCAAGTTCGCGCTGACCACGCGGATGAAGCCCTACGCGTACGTGTCGACGTCGGACCTGGGTCGCCAGGTTGAGCCGGCGCTGTTCACCGAGGATGCCGACATCCGGGTCGTAAGTCCTACCCGCGTCCTCGACGGCAGTTACGCCAACGGCTACGGCAACAGCAAGTGGGCGGGTGAGGTACTGCTGCGAGAGGCCAATGAGCAGTTCGGCCTTCCGGTTTCGGTATTCCGCAGCGACATGATCCTGTCCGACGTCAGCTATGCGGGCCAGTTCAACGTCACCGATATCGTTACCCGGATGATTCTGAGCCTGGTGTCCACCGGCGTCGCTCCCGGCTCGTTCTACCAGCTCGACGAGAACGGCAACCGGCAACGGGCCCACTTCGACGGGCTGCCGGTCGAGTTCGTCGCCGAGGCGATCGCAACCCTGGGTGCCCAGGTGGTCGACGGGTTCGAGACCTATCACGTGATGAATCCGCACGACGACGGCATCGGAATCGACACGTACGTCGACTGGCTGATCGATGCCGGCTATCCGATTCAGTGCATCGACGATTTCGGGGAGTGGGTGCGTCAGTTCGAGGCCGGCTTGCGTGCTCTGCCGGATCGGCAGCGTCAGCACTCGGTGCTGCAGATGCTGCAGTTGATGCTGCACAATCCCGACCAGATACAGGCGCTCGAGCCGACCCGTGGATCGTTTGCGCCGACCGACCGTTTCCGCGCCGCGGTGCAGGAAGCGAAAATCGGCCCGGATAATGACATCCCGCACATCTCGGCACCGGTCATCATCAAGTACGTCACCGACCTGCAGCTGGTGGGATTGCTGTAGTCGAACCCGGCACGCACCGCGCCCGCAAGGCGCCTGGCGTGCAGCTGGCTACCATTGCCGGTGAACGCGAAGATGTTGCGCCAGTAGACCGGAGTGTTCACACGATGAAATCAGCCCGCGTGCCCGGATTGCCGATCGGTGAGGCCAAGGCCGCCGCCGACGAGGCGGCCGTTCCCGATTACATGGCCGAACTCAGCATCTTCCAGGTGTTGCTCAACCATCCGCAGCTCGCGCGTGCGGTCAACGACCTGCTCGCCACCATGCTGTGGCACGGTTCCCTCGACGCGCGGTTACGGGAACTGATAATCATGCGGATCGGGTGGCTCACCGCATGCGAATACGAATGGACCCAGCATTGGCGCGTCGCGACCCGGTTGGGCGTGACGGCCGAAGACCTGGTCGGCGTGCGCGACTGGCAACAGCACGACGCATTCGGCCCCACCGAGCGTGCGGTGCTGGCGGCCACCGACGACGTGGTGCGCCACGGCGCGGTGAGTGCTGAAAGCTGGGCGGCTTGCGAACGTGAATTGCACAGCGACAAAACGATTCTCGTGGTGCTCGTCACCGCGATCAGCGCGTGGCGAATGGTCTCGTCGATTCTGCAGAGCCTCGAAGTCCCGTTGGAGGACGGCGTGTCGGGCTGGCCGCCCGACGGGTGTGCACCCGCGAGTTGATTGCCATGTCAGGCAATAACTCATAGCGTCGTGACATGCGGACCAGAGTCGCCGAGCTGCTCGGTGTGGAGTTCCCGATATGCGCCTTCAGCCACTGTCGCGATGTCGTCGCCGCGGTCACCAACGCGGGTGGATTCGGCGTCCTCGGGGCGGTCGCGCACAGCCCGCAGCGGCTGAGCAGCGAGCTGGCCTGGATCGAGGAGCAGACCGGCGGCAAGCCCTACGGGGTCGACCTGCTGCTGCCGCCCAAATACGTCGGCGCCGAGCAAGGCGGCATCGACGCGAAACAGGTCAGGGACCTGCTTCCGGAGGAGCACCGCGCGTTCGTCGAAGACTTGCTCGCCCGGTACGGCATCAGCGCGCCGGCCGAACCGCCGCGTGCATCCGCCGGCGGCCTCAACATCTCGCCCAAGGGGTATGAGCCGCTGCTCGAAGTCGCCTTTGCCCATGACATCCGGTTGATCGCCAGCGCGCTCGGGCCGCCGCCTGCCGACCTCGTCGAACGCGCGCACGGCCACGACGTGTTGGTGGCGGCGCTGGCCGGCACCACCGCGCACGCGCGACGACACGCCGCGGCCGGAGTCGATCTGATCGTTGCGCAGGGCACCGAGGCGGGCGGTCATACCGGCGAGGTGGCGACCATGGTCCTGGTTCCCGAAGTCGTCGACGCGGTCGCACCGGTCCCGGTGCTGGCTGCGGGCGGGATCGCCCGCGGCCGCCAGATCGCCGCGGCGCTGGCGCTGGGTGCCGAGGGCGTGTGGTGCGGCTCGGTCTGGCTGACCACCGAGGAGGCCGAGACGGATCCGGTGGTCAAGGAGAAGTTCCTGGCCGCCAGTTCTTCGGACACGGTGCGATCGCGGTCGATGACCGGCAAACCGGCGCGGATGCTGCGAACGGCCTGGACCGAGGAATGGGAGCGGCCCGAAAACCCGGCGCCTCTTGGTATGCCGCTGTAGACGACCCTGGTGACCGAACCTCAGATGCGTATCAACCAGGCGGCCGCTCATCCCGGCACCAAGGCTCGTGAGCTGGCAACCTATTTCGTCGGCCAGGTGGTCGGTTCGCTCGACCGGGTCCGGCCGACCCGAAAGGTCATGCTCGACATGATCGAAGAGTTCGCCGAAACCATCGGACGGCTGGAAAACTTGGCCGACGATTGACCAGGCGACCGGGCGTTCCGGAATGGATGTAGCCTCGCGTGCGGCGACCAAGCGTGCCGCGGCTGTGAACCATGCCACAGCCGCTCAGGTCATAGCATTTGCGCAGTTCAGCACCGGAAGAGCTGATGGAAACCTGTGAAGACGCCCAGAACTTGCCCGACACGCGCCGGAACGGATTGACCCGATTGGGCCCCTCGTGGAGGATGGCAGCAGCACCTCGTTAGGTGAGGCGGCTACACGAACACAGGCCACTGACCCCGAACGTCGAAAGACGCCCCGGGTCAGGACAGCTCCTCCCGGCTTAAGGGTTGAGCCAAAGTGGCTTCCGAATTTCCGGACACGTCGTGTGGTGCCAAAGCTCTGACGAGAGGGGTGCGGATTTCTGGCGGTCGCCGGATTCTGAACTCCTTTTGGTGCGCGCACTAGACGTGGGTAAACCGCACGCGTCGTGGCCGTAGAGGAGGTGAGGGACTCGTGAGTTCCAGTGGCAGTCCGGAGCGAAATCCGGGCTCCGTTCCGTCCCGATCCGGCCTCCGGCTCGACGCCCTCGGCTAAGTCACCGCATAACGTTAATCGGCTTGCCGCTCAAGCGTTCTCGGATCGGAACTACTACGGGACGGACACCTCAGTCCAGTCAGTACCCGTCTGCGATTCCGTCAGGAGACGATCATGACCGCAGCACTGTTCGACGAAGTAGTAGCCGTAGCACCCGCCCGCAACCTGCACGTGGTGCCCGACATGACCCCCACGCGGGCTGCCGCACCCAAGAAGGCGGCGCGCCGCGCCGACGCGCTGCCGTTCGGCATCGGCCACGACCCGGTGGTGGACGGCGTGGCGCTGTTGCTGACCGTTCCGGTGCGTCACGTGTACGCGGCCCTGCTGCGTGTTGGGCTGCTCGAAGTCCGGGCTTGATCGGATGGATGCACCCAGTCCGATGGCTCCAAGGGGCTAGTCGACCGCAGGCCGGTTGGCCGGCCAGCTTGCCCCTTGGAGCCGGAAGTTCTTGATTTGCAGTGGTCCGTAGAATCTTCCTAACGGCACCGATCCGGCCATCACCGGGGAGCCTTCGGAAGAACAGCCGCCAGGCCCAGTAGACCCGAACGGGTAGGCCCGTCACAGCCACTATCGAGCGGCCGTGCGTGAGCGCGGCAAGCGGGGTGGTACCGCGGTGCTCGCGCAGGTAGCGCGTCGTCGTCCCCGGCCTGACCGTAGGCACGCAGGAGACGACGCGCACCGTGACCGAAAACGCTGACGCCAGGGCTTATCCCAAGCTCCCCGGTGGGGCCCCCGACTTCCCCGCACTCGAAGTCGATGTTCTCGACTACTGGGCTCGCGACGACACCTTTCGGGCCAGCGTCGCACGGCGTGACGGCGCCGAAGAGTATGTGTTCTATGACGGGCCGCCGTTCGCCAACGGGTTGCCGCATTATGGGCACCTGCTCACCGGCTATGTGAAAGACATTGTCCCGCGGTACCGCACGATGCGCGGATACAAGGTGGACCGCCGCTTCGGCTGGGATACCCACGGGCTGCCCGCCGAACTCGAAGTCGAACGCCAACTCGGCATCACCGACAAGTCCCAGATCGACGACATGGGCATCGCGGCGTTTAACGAAGCCTGCCAGGAATCGGTGTTGCGCTACACCGGCGAATGGCAGGCTTACGTCACGCGTCAGGCCCGCTGGGTCGACTTCGACAACGACTACAAGACGCTTGATCTGCCGTACATGGAGTCGGTGCTCTGGGCGTTCAGACAGCTGTGGGACAAGGGCCTGGCCTACGAGGGCTACCGGGTGCTGCCGTACTGCTGGCGCGACGAAACCCCGTTGTCCAATCACGAATTGCGGATGGACGACGACGTGTACCAGAGCCGCCAGGACCCGGCCCTAACCGTGGGCTTCAAGGTGACCGGTGGCGAGCTGGACGGCGCCTACCTGCTGGTGTGGACCACGACACCGTGGACCCTGCCGTCGAACCTGGCCGTTGCCGTCAACCCGGACGTGGCCTACGCGCAGGTGAAGGTGGGGGATCGGCGGTTCGTGCTGGCCGAGGCGCGGCTGGCCGCCTATGCCCGCGAAATCGGCGAAGAACCCGAAATCCTCGGCACCCATCTCGGCGTCGACCTGCTGGGCACCCGCTACCTGCCCCCGTTCCCGTATTTCATGGCCGGGGAACCGGGGAGAGCAGAAGCATTTCAGGTGCTGCCGGGCGACTTCGTGACCACCGAGGACGGCACCGGAATCGTGCACATGGCGCCGGCCTACGGTGAGGACGACATGGCGACCACCGACAAGGTGGGCATCTTGCCGGTCACCCCGGTCGACTCCAAGGGCCGCTTCGACGTTACGGTCCCGGATTACCAGCGGCAGCACGTCTTTGACGCGAACCCGAACATCATCCGCGACCTGAAGAACCAGAGCGGGCCGGTCGCGGTGAACCAGCCGGTACTGGTTCGTCACGAAACCTACGAGCACCCCTATCCGCACTGCTGGCGATGCCGCAATCCGCTCATCTACCGGGCGGTGTCGTCGTGGTTCGTCGCGGTCACTGAATTCCGGGATCGCATGGTGGAACTGAACCAGGAGATCACCTGGTACCCAGAGCACGTCAAGGACGGCCAGTTCGGCAAGTGGCTGCAGGGCGCCCGCGACTGGTCGATTTCGCGAAATCGTTACTGGGGCACCCCTATTCCGGTTTGGAAGTCCGACGACCCCGCCTATCCACGCATCGACGTCTACGGCAGCCTCGACGAACTCGAGCGCGACTTCGGGGTGCGGCCCACCAATTTGCACCGCCCTTATATCGACGAGCTCACCCGGCCCAACCCCGATGATCCGACCGGAAACAGCACGATGCGGCGCATCCCCGACGTGCTCGACGTTTGGTTCGACTCGGGCTCGATGCCGTACGCCCAGGTGCACTTCCCGTTCGAGAACGCGAACTGGTTCGACACTCACTACCCGGGTGATTTCATCGTGGAATACATCGGGCAGACCCGAGGCTGGTTCTACACCCTGCATGTATTGGCCACCGCGCTGTTCGACCGGCCCGCATTCAAAACCTGTGTGGCACACGGCATTGTGCTCGGCTCCGACGGCCAGAAGATGAGCAAGTCGCTGCGTAACTATCCGGACGTCTCCGAGGTGTTCGACCGCGACGGCTCCGACGCGATGCGGTGGTTCCTGATGGCCTCGCCGATCCCGCGCGGCGGGAACCTGATCGTCACCGAGCAGGGCATCCGCGAAGGCGTGCGACAGGTACTGCTGCCGCTGTGGAACGCCTACAGCTTCCTGGCCCTCTACGCGCCGAAAGTCGGTACCTGGCGCACCGATTCGGCACACGTACTGGATCGTTACATTCTGGCGAAGCTCGCGGTGCTGCGCGACGAGCTCACCGAGTCGCTGGAGGTCTGCGACATCTCCGGGGCGTGCGAACAGTTGCGCCAGTTCACCGAGGCCCTGACGAATTGGTATGTGCGACGGTCTCGTTCGCGGTTCTGGGAAGAGGACAACGACGCGATCGACACCCTGCACACCGTGCTCGAGGTCACCTCTCGGCTGAGCGCGCCGCTGCTTCCGTTGATCACCGAGATCATCTGGCGCGGTCTGAGCGGTGAGCGGTCGGTCCATCTGACCGACTGGCCGCAAGCCGGCATGGTGCCTTCCGACCCCGGCCTGGTCGCCGCGATGGACCAGGTCCGCGAGGTGTGCTCGGCCGCGTCGTCGCTGCGCAAGGCCAAGAAGCTGCGGGTTCGCCTGCCTCTGCTGAAACTGACGGTGGCAGTGGAGGATCCGCGGCAGCTTGCCCCGTTCACTGATCTGATCGCCGACGAGCTCAACGTCAAGAGCGTGGAGTTGACTGACGCGATCGACAGCTACGGCCGCTTCGAGCTCACCGTCAACGCCCGGGTGGCCGGGCCGCGGCTGGGCAAGGACGTGCAAGCCGCCATCAAGGCGGTCAAGGCCGGTCAGGGCGTCGTCAACCTGGATGGCACCCTGACCGCCGGTCCGGCCGTGCTGCAACCCGAGGAGTACAGCTCGCGGCTGGTGGCCGCCGATCCGGAATTCACCGCGGCACTGCCCGCCGGCGCGGGTCTGGTGGTGCTGGACGGTACGGTGACCCCGGAGCTGGAGGCCGAGGGTTGGGCCAAGGACCGGATCCGCGAGCTGCAGGAGTTGCGCAAGTCGACGGGCCTGGACGTCTCGGATCGCATCCGGGTGGTGATGGCCGTACCCGCCGAACGGTCCGAGTGGGCGCGCGTTCACCGCGACCTGATCGCCGGTGAAATCTTAGCCACCAGCTTCGAATTCGGCGATCCCGCAGACCCAGCCGAGATCGGCGACGGCGTGCGGGTGGCGATCGTTAAGGCTTAGGCGAGCGTCGCCGCGACTGCCAGGGTGACGTATTGCATCGTGAAGCCGCCGCCGAGCGAGTCGATTGCGGTTCCGACGGCATCTCGCACCGCTGCCACCTCGTCGTGCCCGAGCAGGGTGAGCTGGCCGGTGGTGGCCAGATGGTCCAGCCATTCATCGCGCGTGTACCCCCGTTGCCAGTCGAAACGCCAATGCTCGGGTTCGGCGAAACCGCCGGCAGTTCGGATGCCGTCGGTAGCCCTGTTCAGGTTCGCCTCTTGAAGTTCCACACCAGGGGTCTGCGGTGGCGCGTCGGGGGCCACCCGCCGAAATGCATCGTCGAAGGCGCCGCCGACCTCGCTGGGTGGGTCGAAGACATGCCAGTACGCCGCCAACAAGCCGTGTGGCCGCAGCACCTGTGCGGCCTTGCCGGCGCCGCGCACCGGGTCCACCCAGTGCCAGGCCTGCCCGGCGACGACCGCGTCGAAGGACCGGCCGCCCGCGTCCCAGGTTTCGAAGTTGCCGATCTCGACTTCGATCCCGGTCCGCCTGGCCACCTCGGCCATCCGGGTGTCCGGGTCGACGCCGAGTACCGTGACGCCGGCTGCCGTGTACTGCCGCGCTCCGATGCCGGTACCGCAGCCCACATCCAGGAATTCGGCGCCGGGGCTTGCGGCGATGATGCGTTGTATCAGGGCATCGGGATACCGGGGCCTGACCCGGTCGTAGCGATCGGCGTCCACTCCGAAGGACTCTGCGATATCGCGGAGGAGGTGCGGCTGCCGGTCGGAAGAGGGCGAGGGTTCAGTCGACACAGGGGGCATGTCTTCAGTTGTACTCCTGGACAGCGTTCCGGCCATGCCTGCCGTTGCCAGCTTCGGTACGAAAACCTGCTGACTGCAAGCGATCCGGCAGCTTCTCCGGCCAAAGATCGTGTCGTACTAATCACGAAAAGCGGCAGGGTCCGGTAGCTGAGGAAGCATCGTTGCGGATCCCGGACTGTCTGCATGTCAGCGGCACGAATGCCCGCGTGCGCGATATCGCGGAATACATCGCCACTAGGCTTTGACCGCGCGCCAGCGCAGCCTGCCATCGCGAACCTCGACCTCGACATCGCTAAATCCAGCCGCGCGCAAGCGATCCGGCAGGGTGTCCGGCGAAACGGTGTTACAGGTGTCGCGGAAATGCAGAATCCGGAAGCGCAGCGATGTCACGCTGTCGCTGCCGGCGAAGACCCCACCGGGACGCAGCACGCGGAAGGCCTCGGCGAACAACCGGTCCTGCAGTTCGACAGTCGGGACGTGGTGCAGCATCGTGAACGACACCACCGAGCTGAACTCCTCGGCGGGCAATCCGGTGTTGGTGGCGTCGCCGTTGATGATTCGCGCCCGATCGCCGTACAGCCGCTGCAGTCGCTGCGCCATCGGGGTATCGATCTCGACCGAGGTCAGCTTCGGCGTCTTGTCGACCAACACCCTTAGGATCGCGCCGTAGCCGGGCCCGATTTCCAGAGTGTTGTCGCCGAGGTCTACCTCGGCCAGCGCCCACGGCAGCAGGTCGTCTTCGACTGCTTTGGCCCAGCGGTCCGAGCTGCAGATCCGTCGGTGCGCGAGGTTCATGGCCATGTGGAAAACGTTAGCCCCATAGCATCGGTCTTGTGGAGTCCCGATGGGTGCTGCACCTGGATATGGACGCGTTCTTCGCCTCCGTCGAGCAGCTGACCCGGCCGACCCTGCGAGGCCGGCCGGTGCTGGTCGGCGGGCTGGGCGGCCGCGGGGTGGTGGCCGGGGCGAGCTATGAGGCGCGTGTGTTCGGGGCGCGGTCGGCCATGCCGATGCATCAGGCCCGCCGGATGATCGGCGTGACCGCGGTGGTGTTGCCGCCGCGCGGCGTGGTGTACGGGATCGCCAGCCGGCGGGTGTTCGATGCCGTACGCGGCGTGGTGCCCGTCGTCGAGCAGTTGTCCTTCGACGAAGCGTTCGGGGAGCCCTCGCAGCTCGCCGGGGCGTCGGCGCACGATGTCGAGGAGTTCTGCGAAGGGTTGCGGCGACGGGTGCGCGACGAGACCGGGTTGGTCGCGTCCGTGGGGGCGGGCTCGGGCAAGCAGATCGCCAAGATCGCGTCGGGGCTGGCCAAGCCCGACGGTATCCGGGTGGTGCGGCGCGCCGAGGAACGGTTGCTGCTCGACGGGCTGGCGGTGCGGCGGCTGTGGGGAATCGGCCCGGTGGCCGAGGAGAAGCTGAACCGGCTTGGCATCGAGACGATCGGGCAGCTGGCCGCGCTGACCGATGCGGAGGTGGCCAATATCCTGGGTGCGACGGTCGGGCCGGCGCTGCACCGGTTGGCGCGCGGCATCGACGATCGCCCCGTCGCCGAGCGTGCCGAAGCCAAGCAGATCAGCGCCGAATCCACCTTCGCCGTCGACCTGACCAGCCTGGAGCAGCTGCACAACGCGATCGATCCGATCGCCGAGCATGCGCACCAACGCCTGGTCCGCGACGGCCGCGGCGCGCGCACCGTCACGGTGAAGCTGAAGAAGTCCGACATGAGCACGCTGACCCGCTCGGCGACCTTGCCCTACGCGACAGCCGAGGCCGCCTCGCTAATCGCGGTGGCGCGGCGACTGCTGCTCGATCCGCGCGAGATCGGGCCCATTCGTCTACTCGGCGTTGGGTTTTCCGGCTTGAGCGACGTCCGCCAGGAGTCGCTGTTTCCGGATCTGGAGCTGGCGGCGCCGGAGACGGAGGCTGCGCACTCCTTCGAAGCGGCAACAGAAACCGCGACGGAGGCCATGTTCGCGCCGGCTGCCGAAGCCTCGCCGTGGCGGGTGGGCGACGATGTCGAGCACCGCGAGCTTGGGCACGGCTGGGTGCAGGGCGCCGGTCACGGCGTGGTCACCGTGCGATTCGAAACCCGAAGCAGCGGGCCGGGCCAGGCCAAGACATTCCCCGCCGGCACCGCCGGCCTGGTCGGCGCCAACCCGGTCGACTCCCTGGACTGGCCGGACTACCTGGGCGCGCTGCGCGCCCAGGATCCCGCCGACGAGTCAGCCCCAGCGGGCGATGACATCGCCGACCGGTAACCGCGCGGCGAGCGCGGCCATCAGCAGCACCCGGGCCTGCGGCGGGCGCAGCCGCGGCACCATCACGGCACCGGCTTCGACCAGGTCGTGACCGGGACCATAGCCCGCGCTGACCCCGCCGCCGGGAACCCGGGTGGACACCCCGACGACGATGCCGTCGGCGCAATGCCGGCGGACGCCGTCGACCACCGCGGCCCCGGCATTGCCCGAGCCCAGCGCCTCTAGCACTACGGCTCGCGCCCCGGCGGCCACACAGGCGTCCAGGGCCACCGAATCACTGCCCAGGTAGGCCGCGACGATGTCGACCCGCGGTGCGTCGCCAGCCCGCAGCTCGCCCAGGTAGGGGCGAATCTTGGCGCTGGTCAGCGCCACGCCGCCGGTCGTCGTGCCGACCAACTCGCCGGCGAAGCCGCTCAGATCCTGGGTAGCCGCCTTGTGCACGCCCAATGGTTGCAGCACCCGGCCGGCGAACAACACCAGCACGCCGAGGCCAGCTGCGGCCGGGCTGTTCGCCACCGCCACCGCGTCACGCAGATTGGCCGGGCCGTCGGCGTCGGGCGCATCGGCGCTGCGCATGGCACCGGTCAGCACGACCGGGGCGTTGCCCGCATAGGTGAGGTCGAGCCACAGGGCGCTTTCCTCCATCGTGTCGGTGCCGTGCGCAACGACCACGCCCTGAGCGCCGTCGTCGACGGCGGCCCGCACGGCGCCGCTGATCCGGTCCCAGTCGGGGACCGTCAGCTCCGAGCTGTCCACCGCCATCAGGTCGACGACGTCGACACCGAGACCGGAGGTCAGGTCTGTTCCGCTGCGGCTGGGACGGCGCACGCCGTCGGCGCCGGTGTTGGTCGAAATCGTGCCACCGGTGGTGATGACGGTGATGCGACCCATAGTCGAATCATTCCGCATGGGCCGTGGCGACCAGGCCGCACCCGAGCAAGCCGAGCGCTAGGGGATGATAGGGAAGTGCCCGAAGAACCAACAGGATCGGCTGAGCCGGTGACGTCAGCGGGGGAGGCTGCAACGTCCGGGGAAGTGAAAGAGCCCGAGACCCCTGCGCCGCAGCCAGCTCCGAGACGGTTACGCCTGCTGCTGTCGGTCGCGGCCGTCGTGCTGGCGCTCGACGTCGTGACCAAGGTGCTCGCCGTCAGACTGCTGCTGCCCGGGCAGCCGGTGTCGATCGTCGGCGACACCGTGACCTGGACTTTGGTGCGCAATTCGGGGGCCGCCTTCTCGATGGCGACCGGATACACCTGGATGCTGACGCTGATCGCGACCTGTGTGGTGATCGGCATCTTCTGGATGGGACGGCGGCTGGTGTCACCGTGGTGGGCGGTGGGCCTCGGCATGATCCTCGGTGGCGCCATGGGCAACCTCGTCGATCGCTTCTTCCGCGCGCCGGGGCCGCTACGCGGCCATGTCGTGGACTTTTTGTCGATCGGCTGGTGGCCGGTGTTCAACGTCGCCGACCCGTCGGTGGTTGGCGGTGCGATCCTGCTCGTCGTGCTCTCCGTTTTCGGCTTCGACTTCGACAATGTGGGTCGGCGTAAGGCCGACGCGACATCCGGGGGCCGGGGCAAGGCCGACCAAACCGAATGACCGACCGCTCGATGCCCGTTCCGGAGGGACTGGCGGGCATGCGTGTTGATGCCGGACTGTCCCGCCTGCTCGGCCTGTCACGCAGCGCCGTGGCGGCGATCGCCGAAGATGGCGGCGTCGAGCTGGACGGTGTGCAGGCCGGAAAGTCCGACCGGCTGACACCAGGCGCCTGGCTGGCGGTGCGGTTGCCCGAGGCGCCGGCGCCGCCGGAGAACACCCCGGTCGAAATCGAGGGCATGACAATCCTGTACTCCGACGACGACATCGTCGTGGTCGACAAGCCGCCGGCGGTAGCCGCGCACGCCTCGGTGGGCTGGAGCGGGCCCACGGTGCTCGGCGGCCTGGCCGCCGCGGGTTACCGGATCACCACATCGGGTGTGCACGAGCGCCAAGGCATCGTGCATCGCCTCGACGTCGGTACCTCGGGGGTGATGGTGGTCGCGATCTCCGAGCGCGCCTACACCCTGCTCAAGCGGGCGTTCAAACAGCGCACCGTCGACAAGCGCTATCACGCTCTGGTGCAAGGACATCCGGACCCGTCCAGCGGGACGATCGACGCGCCGATCGGGCGGCACCGGGGCGGGGAGTGGAAGTTCGCGGTCACCCAGGGTGGCCGCCACAGCATCACCCACTACGACGCGGTGGAGGCGTTCGTCGCCGCTAGCCTGCTCGATGTACATCTGGAAACCGGTCGCACCCACCAGATTCGGGTGCATTTTGCCGCATTGCACCATCCGTGCTGTGGGGACCTGGTCTACGGGGCCGACCCGAAGCTCGCGAAAAGGCTTGGCCTGGAACGTCAATGGCTGCACGCACGGTCGCTGGGGTTCGCCCATCCGGCCGACGGGCGCTGGGTGGAGTTCGTCAGCCCGTACCCGGCCGACCTGGAGCACGCGTTGGGTGTGTTGCGCGACGAGGGGTGATCAGCCGGGCTTGCGGGCTTCGACGAGAACCCGAGCGGCGTGTGCGACGAAGGGCCCGTCGGATTCGATGCGGTCGTGCAGCTCCCGCAGCCGATCGCGATAGCGCTGAACCGTGAAATCCGGCACCGTCCAGATCACCTTGCGCAGGAAGTAGACAACGGCGCCGATGTCGAAATACTCCTGGCGCAGCCGCTCGAGACGCATACCGACGACCTCCAGTCCGGCTGCCCGCGCCGCCGCGCTTTCGTTGTCCGGGTCCCGGAGAGCCCATGCCTCGGGCTGCGGTCCGATGAAGTACTCGACTAACTCCGCCGCCGTCGCGGGTCCGATGTGTTGGCCCACGTAGGTGCCGCCGGGACGCAACACCCGGGCGATCTCGGACCACCACACGGTGTGCGGATGCCGGCTGGTCACCAGGTCGAATGCCTCGTCAGCGAACGGCAGCAGCGACTCGTCCGGCGTGGCCACCACAACCACACCGCGGGGATGGAGCAGCTTGGTCGCCAGCGAGACGTTCGGTGGCCACGACTCGACGGCCGCCATGGTGGGCGGGAAAGGTCCGGCGCCGGCCAGCACCTCTCCGCCACCGGTCTGCAGATCCACCGCGGCCGAAGCTGCCGCGAAATGTCGGCTGATCAGCTGTTGGTAGCCCCACGACGGTCGCTGCTCGGTGGCCCGGCCATCCAGCCAGGAGAAGTCCCAGCCGTCCACGGATGCCGAATCAGCTTCTGCGATCAGATCTTCAAATGTGCGGCCCACGCTAAGCATTGTCGGGCATCAGGACGTCGAGCAGACGAACTTGGTGCCGTTGAAATCAAGTGTGACCGCGCCCTGATGCTCCCAGTATTCCGAACCCTGCCGCCCATATCTGGCGCCGCTGCCCGACGGCAGCAGGAACAGGATCTGCTGCGCCCCTTTCCAGTTGAGCACCGCTGTCTGCGGATCGAGCTGGTTGTAGAACTGAGCGGTCAGCGGGCCGGCGTCGGCGGGGCAGTGGTAGGTGACGACCGGCGGGGCCACTGTGGCGGGGTCGGCGATCGCCAACTGAACCAGCCGGGTCTCATAGGCCTCCAGCACACAGGTGTGGACGTCGGCGTTGCGGGCACAGTTATCGCGGGATGTCGCCCAGCTGGTCTGCGCGGTCGTCAGTGCGGATCGATCCGCGCCGGGGCGGGCCTGCGCCTGCTGGTAAGCGGTCTGCAGCCGGTGGTCGAGGTCGGTCAGGTGCGGGTCGCTGCAGACCAGCTGTTGCGCGGCGTTCGCCGGTTTGGTGCAGTCCAGGGCCCCGGCGATCGGAGCGGGACTGGAGCTGGTGGGCCCGGGCGAACTGGACACCGGGTGGTTGGTTGTGGAGCTGCACGCGCCCACAAGCAGTGCCGCGGCGATGACTGCGATCGGCCTCATACCTGCTGATTACCGGCTGCACCGCGGCAACCACGCGCGACACGCCCGGATGCCGGAAAATTCGCCGGTGGCCCGGCTCAGACCTTGGCGGTGCTGGCCTCGCCGGAGACGATCTGGGGAGCCAGTGGTGCGATGGCGCTGATGATTTCCACCACCGTCTTCGGCGAGACCCCGGCGGCGGCCAGTGCGTCGGATAAATGCCCGGTCACCAGGTTGAAGTGGTGCATGGTGATACCGCGTCCCTGATGCACCGGCTTCATCGGGGCGCCGGTATAGGGCTCCGGGCCGCCGAGTGCGGCCGCGAAGAACTCGACCTGTTTGCCTTTGAGGCGGTTCATGTTCGTTCCGGTGAAGAAGCCGGACAGTTGATCGTCGGCAAGCACCCGCACGTAGAAGTCTTCGACGACGACTTCGAGCGCCTCATGCCCGCCGATCCGGGCGTAGATGGTTGCCGGCTCCGAGTTGCTGAACTGTGCCCGTAGTTTCATGCCACCATCCGAACATCGCGGCGTTGCCCGTCAGTTAGTCCGCGATCACGCTCGGATTGCCGTAAGTAACAAGCCGATTGCCGACGGGTGGCTAGATCATCGGACACCGCGTGAGAGCCGCGCCGCCGTTCGCGGGTGGGCGATTTGCGGTCCTGGTCGGCCGATGCCCTAGGTTGGCTGTATGACTCACGTCACACCATTTACCGTCAGGAGCGACAACCGATGAACCTTGGCGACTTAACGAACTTGGTGGAAAAGCCATTTGCGGTGGTCTCCAACATCATCAACACCCCCAACTCGGCCGGCCGATATCGGCCGTTCTATCTGCGGAATCTGCTTGACGCGGTGCAAGGGCGCTCGCTCAGCGATGCCGTCCAAGGTAGGACCGTGCTGATCACCGGGGGCTCGTCGGGCATCGGGGAGGCCGCCGCGAAGAGAATCGCGCAAGCCGGCGGAATCGTGCTGTTGGTGGCTCGCACACCGGAAAACCTCGAGAAGGTCGCCGACGAGATCCGCAGCGACGGCGGCGTTGCCCACGTCTACCCATGCGACCTGTCGGACATGGACGCCATCGCCGTGATGGCGGACAAGGTGCTCGACGAGGTTGGCGGCGTCGACATCCTGATCAACAATGCGGGTCGGTCCATCCGACGGTCGTTGGAGCTTTCCTACGATCGGATTCACGACTATCAGCGGACCATGCAGCTGAACTACCTGGGCGCGGTCCAGCTGATCCTCAAGTTCATCCCGGGGATGCGCGAGCGTGGTTTCGGGCAGGTGATCAACGTCTCGTCCGTCGGCGTGCAGACCCGCGCACCGCGTTTCGGCGCCTACATCGCCAGCAAGGCCGCGCTGGACAGTCTTTGCGACGCACTGCAAGCCGAAGTCGTGACCGACGATGTTCGATTCACCACCGTGCACATGGCGCTGGTGCGAACCCCGATGATCAGCCCGACCAAGATGTACGACAAGTTCCCAGCGCTGACGCCGGATCAGGCTGCGGGGGTGATTACCGACGCGATCGTGCACCGGCCGCGGCGGGCCAGTTCACCGTTCGGGCAATTCGCCGCCGTCGCCGATGCCGTCAACCCGAATGTGATGGATCGCGTGCGTAACCGGGCCTTCGGCATGTTCGACGACTCCCATGCCGCCAAGGGCAGTGAATCCTCCACTGACCCATCGCAATTCGACAGACGAAGTGAGACGTTCGTGCAGGCAACTCGCGGAATTCATTGGTGACGTCATGAGCCTTCCTAAAGCCGGTAATCAGACGACGGTTGTCATCACTGGGGCCTCCTCGGGCATCGGTGCCGAGCTGGCCAGCGGCCTGGCCCGGCGCGGCTTCCCGCTACTGCTGGTCGCGCGGCGGCGCGAGCGTCTCGACGAGATCGCCAACCAGGTGAGCGAGGAACACTCGGTCGCCGTTGAGGTCATGCCGCTGGACCTCAGCGACACCAAGGCGCGCGCGAAATTGGCCGGTCGGCTGCGCACCGAACCGATGGCCGGCCTGTGCAACAGCGCCGGCTTCGGCACCAGCGGGGTCTTTCACGAGTTGCCGATCGAACGCGAGAGCGAAGAGGTCACGCTCAACGCGCTGGTGTTGATGGAACTCACCCACGCGGCACTGCCTGGCATGGTCGAGCGGAGCGCGGGGGCGGTGATGAACATCGCGTCGATCGCCGCGTTTCAGCCGCTTCCGTTCATGGCGGTGTACTCGGCGACCAAGGCGTTTGTGCAGACATTCTCCGAAGCCGTGCACGAGGAGCTACACGGGACGGGGGTGTCGGTAACCGCGCTGTGCCCGGGCCCGGTACCCACCGAGTGGGCCGAGATCGCCAACGCCAAGCGGTTCAGCGTGCCCATGGCGCAAGTCTCGCCCGCAGACGTCGCCGAAGCCGCCATCGGCGGGATGCTGGGCGGCAAGCGCACCGTCGTTCCCGGCGTCGTGCCCAAGGTCGTCAGCAACGGCGGCAGGTACACACCACGTAGCCTGCTGCTGCCGGCGATCCGCATCGGCAACCGATTCCGTGGCGGCCCCAGCCACTGAGCGCACAATCAAAGCTCTGAGCGCACCTCGCCGGGTGGCCGCACGGGCTAGGTTTGCTTGATGGCCGCTGTGGAGCTCAACGCCGACGTTCCGATGTCCCCGCAGGACATGTGGGACCACGTCGCCGATCTGGCGGACCTGGGGGACTGGCTGACGATGCACGAGGGGTGGCGCAGCGACCTGCCCGACGAGATCGCCGAGGGCACCCAGATCATCGGCGTGGCGCGCGCCAAGGGCATGCGCAACCGGGTGACCTGGACGGTGACCAAATGGGACCCGCCGCGCGAGGTCGCGATGTCGGGCTCGGGCAAGGGCGGAGCCAAATACGGCGTCACCCTGACGGTGCGGCCCACCGGGGACGGTTCGACCCTCGGTTTGCGCCTTGAACTGGGCGGTCGGGCGTTGTTCGGGCCGGTCGGATCGGCGGCGGCGCGCGCCGTCAAAGGCGATGTCGAGAAGTCGCTGAAGAACTTCGTCGAGCTGTACGGATAAACGGCTCGAGACTCGCCCCGCGACACGCCGAGGAAGCGTCGGCACTCAGTCATAGACTGGCGTCCCTATGAATCAATCCTCCTTCGTGCACCTGCATAACCACACCGAGTACTCGATGTTGGATGGTGCCGCGAAGATCACGCCGATGCTCGCCGAGGTACAGCGGCTTGGGATGCCCGCGGTCGGGATGACCGACCACGGAAACATGTTCGGCGCCAGCGAGTTCTACAACGAGGCGACCAAGATCGGGATCAAGCCGATCATCGGCGTCGAGGCCTACATCGCGCCGGCTTCGCGCTTCGACACGAAGCGAATCCTGTGGGGCGACCCGGGCCAGAAGTCCGACGATGTCTCGGGCAGTGGCTCCTACACGCACATGACGATGGTGGCCGAAAACGCCGCCGGGCTGCGCAACCTGTTCAAGCTGTCCTCGTTCGCGTCGTTCGAAGGCCAGCTCGGCAAGTGGTCGCGGATGGACGCCGAGATCATCGCCGAACACTGCGAGGGCATCATCGCCACCACCGGGTGCCCATCGGGCGAGGTGCAGACGCGTCTTCGGCTGGGGCACGACCGCGAGGCGCTGGAATCCGCCGCCAAGTGGCGCGAGATCTTCGGTCCCGAAAATTACTTCCTGGAGCTGATGGACCACGGCCTGTCCATCGAGCAACGGGTCCGCGACGGCTTGCTCGAGATCGGCCGCAAGCTCGGCATCCCGCCGCTGGCCACCAACGACTGCCACTACGTCACCCGCGACGCCTCCCACAACCACGAGGCGCTGCTCTGCGTGCAGACCGGCAAGACGCTGTCGGATCCGAACCGGTTCAAATTCGACGGCGACGGCTACTACCTGAAGTCGGCCGCCGACATGCGCAAGATCTGGGACGACGAGGTGCCCGGCGCCTGCGATTCCACCCTGCTGATCGCCGAGCGGGTGCAGTCCTACGCCGACGTATGGGCGCCGCGCGACCGGATGCCGGTGTTCCCGGTGCCCGAAGGGCACGACCAGGGAACGTGGCTGCACCACGAGGTGATGGCGGGGCTGCAGCGACGGTTTCCCTCCGGTGTCGGACAGGATTACCTCGACCGGGCCGAATACGAGATCAAGGTCATCTGCGACAAGGGCTTCCCGGCGTACTTCTTGATCGTCGCCGACCTGATCAACTACGCGCGCTCGGTCGATATCCGGGTCGGGCCTGGGCGTGGTTCAGCGGCGGGTTCGCTGGTGGCCTACGCGATGGGTATCACCAACATCGATCCCATTCCGCACGGTCTGCTGTTCGAGCGCTTCCTCAACCCCGAGCGTCCGTCGGCGCCCGATATCGATATCGACTTCGACGACCGTCGCCGCGGCGAGATGGTGCGCTACGCCGCCGACAAATGGGGCTCCGATCGCGTTGCTCAAGTCATTACCTTCGGCACGATTAAAACGAAAGCGGCCCTTAAGGATTCAGCGCGGATCCACTACGGGCAGCCCGGGTTCGCGATCGCCGACCGGATCACCAAAGCGCTGCCGCCGGCGATCATGGCCAAGGACATCCCGCTGTCCGGCATCACCGATCCCAATCATGAGCGGTTCAAGGAAGCGTCCGAGGTTCGCAGCCTGATCGAAACCGACCCGGACGTGCGCACCATCTACCAGACGGCGCGCGGCCTGGAAGGCCTGATCCGTAATGCCGGCGTGCACGCGTGCGCGGTGATCATGAGCAGCGAGCCACTGACCGAGGCCATCCCACTGTGGAAGCGGCCGCAGGACGGCGCCATCATCACCGGCTGGGATTACCCTTCGTGTGAGGCCATCGGCCTGCTGAAGATGGACTTCCTGGGCCTGCGCAACCTGACGATCATCGGCGACGCGCTGGAAAACATCAAGGCCAACAGGGGAATTGACCTCGACCTCGAATCCGTACCGCTTGATGACAAGCTCACCTACGAGCTGCTGGGTCGCGGCGAGACTCTGGGTGTGTTCCAGCTCGACGGCGGGCCGATGCGCGATCTGCTGCGCCGGATGCAGCCCACCGAGTTCAACGACATCGTCGCCGTGCTCGCGCTGTACCGGCCGGGGCCGATGGGCATGAACGCCCACAACGACTACGCCGACCGCAAAAACGCCCGCCAGGCGGTCAAGCCGATTCACCCGGAGCTCGAGGAACCGCTGCGCGAAATCCTCGCCGAGACTCACGGTCTGATCGTCTACCAAGAGCAGATCATGTTCATCGCCCAGAAGGTCGCCTCCTACACGATGGGCAAGGCCGATGCGTTGCGTAAGGCGATGGGCAAGAAGAAGCTCGAGGTGCTGGAGGCGGAGTACAAGGGCTTCTACGACGGTATGACCACCAACGGTTTCTCGGAGCGCGCGGTGAAAGCGTTGTGGGACACCATCCTTCCGTTCGCCGGGTATGCGTTCAACAAGTCGCATGCCGCCGGCTACGGCCTGGTCTCCTACTGGACCGCGTACTTGAAGGCCAACTATCCGGCCGAGTACATGGCCGGGCTGCTGACGTCGGTGGGCGACGACAAGGACAAGGCCGCGGTCTACCTGGCGGACTGCCGCAAGCTCGGCATCACGGTGCTGCCGCCGGACGTCAACGAGTCTCTGGTGAACTTCGCGTCGGTCGGCAAGGACATCCGCTTTGGCCTGGGCGCGGTGCGCAACGTCGGCGCTAACGTGGTGGGCTCGCTGATCAAAACCCGCAGCGAGAAAAGCAAATTCACCGATTTCTCGGACTATCTGAACAAGATCGACATCTCGGCGTGCAACAAGAAGGTCACTGAATCGCTGATTAAGGCGGGCGCGTTCGATTCACTGGGGCATCCCCGCAAGGGCCTGTTCCTGGTGCACACCGACGCGGTCGACTCGGTGCTGGGCACCAAGAAGGCCGAGGCGATAGGACAATTCGACCTGTTCGGTGGCGGTGACGCCGGTGCCGAGGACGTGTTCACTATCCGGGTGCCCGAGGATGAGTGGGAAGACAAACACAAGCTCGCCCTGGAGCGGGAGATGCTGGGGCTCTACGTGTCCGGGCATCCACTCAATGGTGTGGCGCACCTGCTGTCCGCACAGGTCGACACTCAGATACCCGCGATCCTCGACGGCGACGTCGCCAACGAGACCCAGGTGCGGGTCGGCGGCATTCTGGCCTCGGTGAACCGGCGGGTCAACAAGAACGGAATGCCTTGGGCATCAGCCCAATTGGAAGACCTCACCGGTGGTATCGAGGTGATGTTCTTCCCGCATGCGTACTCGGCCTTCGGTGCCGACATCGCCGACGACGCGGTGGTGCTGGTCAATGCCAAGGTCGCGATCCGTGACGACCGAATCTCGCTGATCGCCAATGAGCTTGCGGTGCCGGACTTTTCCAACGCTCAGCCGAACCGGCCGCTGGCGGTCAGCCTGCCCACCCGGCAGTGCACGATCGACAAGGTGAGTGCGCTCAAGCAGGTGTTGGCGCGCCATCCGGGAACCTCGCAGGTGCACCTGCGGCTGATCAGCGGCGACCGGATCACCACGCTGGAGCTCGATCAGTCGCTGCGGGTGACACCGTCGCCGGCGTTGATGGGGGACCTCAAGGAACTCCTCGGCCCGGGCTGCCTTGGCAGTTAAGATCGCTAAGCAAGGTCGACCCGCACGATTGCGCTGTCGGCCCACACCCCGCGGTCACGCGCCCGGCGCAGCTTCTCTCGCAGTGCCAGATTATGGTGCACGTTGGTCACGCCCGGGATTTTGATCAGCGGCACGATGTTCCACTGCCAGCCATAGCGCTCGTGCAGCAGGCGGTTGCCGCGTTCGGCATCGGCGCCCGACAGCAGCGTGGCGCGACCGGCCACCGTCTCGGCATTCCTGCGCGCCCGGCCCCGGTAATCGCAGGCGCGCAGTTCGATGTCGGGGCGGGCGGCCAGCCGTTTGGTCTTGGGGCCGACCTTGGTCCGAAACACCAACGCGTCGCCGTCCTTCGCGAACCAGATCGGGGTGTCGGCGGGTGTGCCGTCGCGCCGAAACGATCGGAGCAGGGCGTAACGGGCGTCGCTGAGCTCGCCGAGTGTGCTGCTATGCATGGTGACAGTCAACGACTTCGAGTTGACTCGAAGTCAAGTGCTGTGATGCTGGGAGGTTCGATGGCTGCCGCGGCACCCGCCCGCCCGCGGGCGACGCTCACGATCGGAGAGGTCGCGCGCGCAGCCGGAGTGGCCGCGACCACGCTGCGCTATTACGAGCAGATCGGGCTGTTGCCGTCGCCCGCCCGCCTGGGCGGCCGCCGCCGCTACGACAGCTCGATCCTGGCCCGCCTCGAGGTCATCCGGCTGTGTAAATCCGCGGGATTCGCGCTGGAAGAAATCCAGTTGCTGTTCGCCGACGAGGCGCCGGGCCGTCCCGCCAGTCGCGCGCTCGCCGAGGCCAAGCTCGCCGAGATCGACAACCAGATGGCGGCACTGGCTCGGGCGCGAGCCGTCATCGAATGGGGGATGAGCTGCACCTGCCCGTCCATCGACGCCTGCACGTGCGGCATCCACCCGGCCTAGAACTGGTAGCGCAAGATCCGGGCTTTGCGGGCGGACGCCTCGAACATCCCGGAAACCTTGGTAGCGAGGCGAATCCAGCCCGGAAACAGCTCAACCTCGGGAGCGTGTGCCAGGCTGGCCTCTTCGACCAGCTTCAACAGCGGATTCCATTTTTCGGGCACTCGGGGATCGTCGAACCCCAGGTAGCCCCATTGGGCGCCGACACTGCTGAACATCCGCTGCGGGGCCAGCTTGACCGTGAGCCGGGTGAACCGGCCGATCCGGCCGTAGTCGTTGAAGGCCAGTTCACCGGATGTGAAATACGTGGTGACGCGTCGAAAGACGCCGATCAGCACCGGTTCGGACAAAAATGCGAAGAGTCCGTCGGCGATCACCATCACGGGCCGATTGGCGGGAATGGTGTTGGGCCAGCTCTGATCGGCCATCGATGCGGTCACCACATGGGCTCGCGGGCTGGTCGGCATCAGCTGGCGGCGCAGAGCGCTGACACCCGGCAGGTCGACGCTGTACCAGTCGACGGTGTCGGGCGGGCACACCCGAAATGGACCCGAATCCAGGCCGGCGCCCAGGTCGACGACGACGGCGTCCGGATGCTCGGCGGTGAATGCGCGCACCCTTTCGTCCAGCATCTTGGCGCGCAGCGCGGTCTGGCACACCACGCTCGCGGGAACGCCGAGACCTGCGAAGTCGTAGTCGATCTTTGCGACGATTTCGGCGGCGAGCGTGTCGCCGAGAATCGGCTGGGCCCATTGGCTGTCCAGCGCTCGGGCGTATTGGGTCAGCAACGCGGTCTCTTCGAGCGGCGTGAGGCCACTCGCGTTCCTACCGGGTCGGGGACGCATGATCCGAACGTACTAGGCACCCACCGGCCGGCTTGTCGGAGAGGTGCGCGAATACGCGAATTGTGTTCCGTGGCCACCGACAACGGACGTACGCTCACCGAGGGGATGTGGACCACGCGCAGCTGGTGACATGCCGGTTCCGCCACCCGGCGACACCTGAAGGAGAACATGAATGACGAGAACGGTGCGAGCGGCGTGACCGGGGGGCGGCTCGCGACAGCGCGTGAACTCGGCGGCGTTGGGGTGCGAAAGATGTTGCAGCGCGGCGGAATTATCGAAGAATCAGTGACACCACTATCGACCGACCCGCCCGCCGTAGCTCAATTGCTGGGTGCACCGTGGTACGACGAGCGGCTGGCCAAGCTGGCCGACGAGCTGGGCCGCGACGCCGGCGACGTGCGCGCCGAGGCGGCCGGGTATCTGCGCGAGATGGCGGCCTCGCTGGACGAGCGGGCGGTGCACGGCTGGCGCGGGTTCAGCCGCTGGCTGATGCGGGCCTACGACGTGCTGGTCGACGAGGACCAGATTGCGCAGCTGCGCACACTGGATCGCAAAGCGACGCTGGCTTTCGCCTTTTCGCACCGGTCGTACTTGGACGGCATGCTGCTGCCGGAGATGATCTTGGCCAACCGGCTTTCGGCGGCGTTTACGTTCGGCGGGGCCAACTTGAACTTCTTCCCGATGGGCGGCTTTGCCAAGCGCACCGGGACGATCTTCATCCGGCGTCAGACCAAGGACATTCCCGTGTACCGGTTCGTGTTGCGCGCCTACACTGCCGCGCTGGTACAAGACCACACCAACCTCACCTGGTCGATCGAAGGTGGCCGGACCCGAACCGGCAAGCTGCGACCTCCGGTGTTCGGCATCTTGCGCTACCTCACCGACGCCGTCGACGAAATCGACGGCCCCGAAGTGTATTTGTTGGTGCCGACCTCGATCGTGTACGACCAGCTGCACGAGGTCGAGGCGATGACCACCGAAGCCTACGGCGCGGTGAAACGGCCCGAAGACCTTCGCTTCCTGGTCGGCCTGGCCCGCCAGCAGGGCAAGCGGCTCGGTCGGGCTTACCTCGACTTCGGCGAGCCGCTGCCGCTGCGCAAACGTCTCGAGGAGATGCGCGGCGACGAAGTGGGGACCGGGACCGAGATCGAACGCATCGCTTTGGACGTCGAACACCGGATCAACCGCGCGACAGCGGTGACTCCCACCGCGGTGGTGAACCTGGCGTTGCTGGGTGCGGACCGGTGGTTGTCGATCAGCGAGGTGCTGGCCACCGTGCAACCGTTAGCCAGCTACATCACGGCGCGAAACTGGGCGGTCGCCGGTGCCGCGGACCTGACCAATCGCTCCACGATTCGGTGGACGTTGCACCAGCTCGTGGCCTCCGGCGTGGTCAGCGTGTACGAAGCCGGCACCGAAGCGGTGTGGGGGATCGGCGAGGACCAGCACCTGGTCGCGGCGTTCTACCGCAATACCGCGATCCACATCTTGGTCGATCGCGCCATCGCCGAAACGGCCTTGCTGGCGGCCGTCGAAGGCGCGGAGAAGTCCGCCGACGGCATGGTTTCGCCGGTGACGGTGCGCGACGAGGCGTTGAGCTTGCGTGAGTTGCTGAAGTTCGAGTTCCTGTTCTCCGGCCGTGCCCAGTTCGAGAAGGAGCTGGCCGACGAAGTGCGGCTGATCGGACCGGTGGAGGACACCAGCAAGCCCGCTGCCGCCGCTGACGTGCGGGGGCTGCTGAAGTCGGCCGATCTACTGCTGGCGCACCTGGTGCTGCGGCCGTTCCTGGACGCCTACCACATCGTCGCCGACCGGCTGGCCGCCCTTGAAGACGAGTCGCTCGACGAAGACGCGTTCCTCGCCGAATGTCTCGACGTGGGCAAGCAGTGGGAGCTGCAGCGCAGAATCGCCAGCGCCGAGTCGAGGTCGATGGAGCTCTTCAAGACCGCGCTGCGGCTGGCGCGCCATCGTGAGCTAGTCGACGGCGCCGACCGGGAGAACATCGCCAAGCGCCGCAAGGAGTTCGCGGACGAGATCGCGACCGCGACTCGACGCGTCAACACGATCGCCGAGCTCGCCCGGACGCAGTGATTCGCGCCGCGGTCGCTGGCCCAAACAGGTTGCGCGCCATGCATAGGGTGATGAATCGAGCCTAAAGTGGTGGACATGCCGCTTACCGGAGAGTACGAACCGTCACCGTGGGATTGGTCCCGCGAACAAGCCGACAAATACGCCGAATCCGGCGGGGCCGAGGCCGCGGATATGAAGGGCAAGCCCATCATTCTGCTGATCACGATCGGAGCCAAGACCGGCAAGCTCCGCAAGACGCCACTGATGCGGGTCGAGCACGACGGTGAGTACGCCGTGGTCGCCTCGCTCGGCGGTGCCCCGAAGAACCCGGTCTGGTACTACAACATCGACAAGAACCCACGGGTCGAGTTGCAAGACGGGTCGGTCACCCGCGACTACGACGCCCGTGAGGTGTTTGGAGACGAGAAAGCCGTCTGGTGGGAGCGCGCCGTGGCGGCGTGGCCGGACTACGCGGACTACCAGACGAAGACCGATCGCCAGATTCCGGTGTTCGTGCTGACCCCGGTGAGCTGAGCCGACTAGGCAGCTGATCGGGGGTGCGTGGCACCATTAATCGGTGTCCGCTGAACTGAACGATCCCCCGAGCACTTCTCCGCTGTGCGCGGCCGACATTGACAGTGCCGCCGAGCGGATCGCTGCAGTAGTCACGCCGACGCCGCTGCAGTTCAGCGATCGGCTGTCGGCGATCACCGGTGCGCAGGTCTACCTCAAGCGTGAGGAACTGCAGGTTGTGCGTTCCTACAAGCTGCGCGGCGCCTACAACCTGCTGGTGCAACTGTCCGATGAAGAGACCGGCGCCGGCGTGGTGTGCTCCTCGGCGGGCAACCACGCGCAGGGGTTTGCCTACGCGTGCCGCGTCCTGGGCGTGCATGGCCGCGTCTATGTGCCGGCCAAAACGCCCAAACAGAAGCGCGACCGAATCCGCTATCACGGGGGCAACTCCATCGAGCTGATCGTGGGGGGATCGACCTATGATCTGGCCGCCGACGCGGCACTCGAGGACACCGCGCGCACCGGCGCGACGCTGGTGCCACCGTATGACGACCCGCGCACGATTGCCGGCCAGGGCACCATCGCCGTCGAGGTGCTGGACCAGCTCAACAAACTTGGCGTCGGGGAGCCCGGCTTGGTGGTGGTTCCGGTGGGCGGTGGTGGCTGCATCGCCGGTATTACGACCTACCTGGCCGAGCGGACCGACAACACGGCGGTGCTCGGCATCGAGCCGGCCGGCGCCGCGGCGATGATGGCCGCACTGGCGGCCGGCGAGCCGGTGACGCTGAGCCATGTGGACCAGTTCGTCGACGGCGCCGCGGTAAACCGGGCGGGCACCTTGACGCATGCCGCGCTGGCCGCCGCGGGGGACATGGTGTCGATCACGGCGGTCGACGAGGGCGCGGTGTGCACCGCGATGCTGGACCTTTACCAGAACGAAGGCATCATCGCCGAGCCGGCGGGCGCGCTGTCCGTCGCCGGACTGCTGGAAGCCGAAGTCGAGCCCGGATCCACGGTCGTGTGCCTCATTTCGGGCGGCAACAACGACGTATCGCGCTACGGCGAGGTGCTGGAGCGCTCACTGGTCCACCTCGGCCTCAAGCACTACTTCCTGGTGGATTTCCCGCAGGAGCCCGGTTCGCTGCGCCGATTCCTCGACCACGTGCTGGGCCCGAACGACGACGTCACCCTGTTCGAGTACGTCAAGCGCAACAACCGGGAGACCGGTGAGGCACTGGTCGGTATTCAGCTGGGGTCGTCGGCGGACCTGGACGATCTAATGGTCCGGATGTGCGAGACCGAGATTCACATCGAGAAGCTGCAACCGGGCTCGCCGGCCTACCGGTATCTGCTGCTGTAGTCCGCCACCGCGGGTCGTGCGTGAGGTAGTCCGGCGCCGGGATCGCGGCCGCCAGGTCGTCGGCTGCTAGACGAAACATATTCTTGCATAGTCGAATACACGAATCAGATGGACGGTGCAGCGGTTCCGCCGCCTAACTTCGGTAGCATCCAACTGTGGGTGTAGGAGGCAGAGACGGTGTTCTCGTCTGTGGTGAGACGCTGGTCGACATGGTCCCGGTCGTTGATCAGTCGGCGTTATGGCGATCAGTTCCCGGGGGTGGCCCATACAACACGGCGATCGCCGCGGCCAAGCTTGGTACACGCACGGCCTTGCTCACCCATGTCTCCAACGATGCGTTTGGCCGGCAGTGCGTCGCGAACCTCATCAAAGCGGGTGTCGATGAATCGTTGGTGATGACGCACGATGCCCCAACGACATTGGCCATCGCCCAAGTTGATGAGTTTGGCGTCGCGCAGTACAGCTTTTACTGGCAGGGCACGGCCAACGACGTGGTGTCCTCACCACTTCCTGATGCCGTGCTCGCTCCCACGGTGATCTGGGTGGGCTCGCTCGCGAGTGTGCTCTGGCCGGGCCGTGAGGCGATGCGTAGCTGGATCGTCGATCGGTATCCCGACACCCCCGTCACGTTCGATGTGAACATCCGCCCGACGCTTATCGATGACCGGGAAACGTATGCTCAGCGCATTGCGCCGTGGTTATCCATCGCCGAGGTTGCCCGCGCCAGCGCCGAAGACCTCGAGTTTCTTTATCCGGGAGAATCGATCGAGGATGTGATCGCACGCTGGTTTCACGACCATCCGGGCATTCAGATTGCCCTTGTTACGTGCGGGGTTTCGGGATCATTGGCGTTCCAGCGGGGTAGCGATATCCCCCTGAAAACTCCGCCCCTGAAGGTGAGGGTCGCCGATACCGTCGGCGCGGGAGATACCTACACTGGGGCCTTTCTAGAGGGCTTCTACCAGCGGCAGCTTGATCTTCCCCAAGCGTTGTGGCGCGCGGCGGTGGCATCGGCGATCACTTGTACGCGCCCGGGCGCACAGCCCCCCACCGCGTCCGAGCTCGCCGAAGAGTTGCGCCGGCATCCCATCTAGCCAGCCAGGCCTGCCACTGTCGCGCGGGCTCCCCGGGTATACAGGCTGTGCAGTGCGCATTGGTAGGCGTCGACGAAGCGTGACGAGTCGATGAGATCACCGAACACGGTCCGGTTGCCAAGGAAGGCGGTCGGGTCATCGCGCTGACGCCGCGCCGTCGGGATCAGCTGCTGTGCCAAGCGATCGGCAATGTCGATGGGATCTCCGTTTTCGTCTATGCCCTCGCAATAGCGGGCCCAGCTCGCGATGATGGCGGCTGCGCATGCAATATCACCGCCAGCGCGGAGCTGGTCCCAGACCACGGGCAGCACGAACTTGGGAATGCGATTGGATGCGTCAGCACACAGACGGGTGATCGTGTCGCCGACAGCCGCATTGGTGAATCGGTCGATCAAAGTGCGTTTGTAGTCGCTCAGATCGATCCCCGGTACAGCTGGCAGCGTGCGGGTGGCCTCGGTATCCATGTAGCGGCACAAGAACTTTGCAAATACCGGATCCTGTGCCACGTCATGCACCCAGCGGTAGCCGGCGAGATATCCGAAATAACAGAGTGCCTGATGGCCGCCATTGAGCAGCCGTAGTTTCATCACCTCGTACGGAGTCACGTCCCCGACCAGTTGCGCTCCTACGTCTTCCAGGCGTGGACGGCCCGAGACGAAGCGGTCTTCGATCACCCACTGCGCGAAAGGTTCGGCCACGACTGGCCAGGCATCGTCGATACCGAATTGGTTACGTACAAAGGCGATATCCTCGTCAGTGGTCGCCGGGGTAATGCGATCGACCATAGAGTTCGGGAACGCTCCATGCTGTTCGAGCCACGCCCCAAGCGCGGGGTCGTATGACTGCGCGAATGCGGTGAATGCGGTACGAGTGACGGCACCGTTGTCCGGGATGTTGTCGCACGACAAGATGGTGAAGGGTGCCAGTCCCTGTTCCTTTCGGCGCGCCAGTGCAGCGATGACTAACCCGAAAGTGGTTGACGGTATGGCATCTGGCTGAAGGTCTGCCGTGATGGAAGGGTTTGACATGTCGAATTCCCCGGTGAGATCCGAAGTGTTGTAGCCGCCCTCGGTGACGGTCAACGTGACGATTTGGGTTGCCGGATCGGACATTCTCGAGATGACGTCATCGGGGCGGCGCGGCGCATGCAGATATTCAACGATTGACCCGATGATCCGTGGCTCCGAGGTCCCATCAGCGCCGCGAATGTTCAACGTGTACAAACAATCCTGCGCGGCCATCACCTCATCCATGCGCCGATCCGCGGGCAGTACACCGACACCACAGATGCCCCAGTTCCGCTGATCTGGGAGCTCCAGGAGTTGATCAAGGTACCACGCTTGATGTGCACGATGGAATCCTCCGACACCGATATGCACTATTGCGGGCGTAACGTCGGTACGCGAATAGGCTGGAACGTGTACCGGCCGAATGATTCTCGGCAGAGAAATGTCTTTTAGCGCCAGCATCGAAGGCCTTGCCATCCTTTTCGTTTCGTTGTCGATCTTGTTTGCGCGAACGGCTTTCCTTGGCGCGCAACACACTATAGAGTCCCAAGCTGTTCTGGTGGCGTCGCTACGCCGTCGTTAATCAATGATGATTGGACGGGAGTTTTACGACAAATGACGGTGTCAAAGCCCGCCGGCGGGGTTTGTTCAGACGTGAATGATCCACGCCTCGATGGGAATAATTCAAACGATGATGATTCATCCGAGAATGATTCACACGTAGACAAGAATGATTCAAACGAGAATCAGTTAGACGAGAATTCCGGGCAATCCGCATGCCCGCTCACGGCGACAATTGAGGAGACTAGCGAGGGTAAGTTCACCTCGATATTGATGGTCGGTGCCTTGGTGTCGGTGATCTCGTCGCTGCTCTACGGCTACGATACCGGCATCATTTCTGGTGCGTTACTGCAGATCCGCGCTCAATTCCAGATGGACGACCAGACCACCGAGATGGTGACCTCCGCGATTTTGGCCGGAGCGATCATCGGTGCGCTGGCGGGCAGCAAGCTCAGTGAAAGATTCGGCCGCCGCAGGACCGTAATGATGCTGTCGCTGGTCTTCGTCGTGGGCTCGCTTGCTTCGGCGCTCGCGCCCGCTGCGCTGGAACTTGCCCTCGCCCGGGTCATCCTGGGATTCGCCGTAGGCGGTGCAACCCAGACGGTACCCATGTACATAGCCGAGCTTGCGCCGTCCAATCACCGCGGACGCCTCGTGTTGACGTTCCAGATCGGAATCGGCACCGGAATTGTCATTGCCACCATTGTCGGTGCTGCGCAATCAGTATCGTGGCGCATCGCTATCGGCTGTGCCGCACTGCCAGCGCTTCTGATGCTGGCGATGGCATGGCGATTGCCGGAGAGTCCTCGCTGGCTGGTGGAGCAGGGACGTCATGTCGAGGTTGCACGCGCTGTCCTGCAACGACTTCGAGGGCAGTCCGCGAGCGTTGATTCGGAGTTGGCGGGCATAGTCGCAATCGATGACGAACAACGTCAGGCAGCCCGTCATGAGAGCGGATGGCGGGGCCTGCGGCGGCCATGGGTTCGTCCCGCGTTGGTTGTCGGCTGCGGAATAGCCATATTCACTCAGCTCAGCGGAATCGAAATGATCGTCTACTATGCGCCAACTATCCTGACCAGCAACGGTTTCAGTCACTCGACGGCGCTTCAAGTCAGTGTTGGCCTGGGTGTCACCTACCTGATTATGATGATCGCCGGGTTGTCCGTCGTCGATGTCGTCGGTCGCCGGCGCCTCACGCTGATGATGGTCCCCGGGGCGGCGATATCTCTGTTCGTGCTGGGCGGGTTGTTCGTCACCGGTCACAGTGATCGCGACGATGTTCCGTTCATTGTGACCTGCCTGATCGTATTCATGTTCTTCAACGCAGGTGGCTTGCAGCTCATGGCATGGCTCACTGGTTCGGAGATCTATCCGCTCTCGGTCCGCGGTGCGGGGACCAGCGCCCAGGCTGCGACGCTGTGGACAACCAACTTGTTCATCACACTGACCCTGCTGACGTTGATCAACGCGGTAGGGGTCGGCCAGACGATGTGGCTCTACGGGCTGTTCAACGTCTTGGCGTGGGTATTCGTATTGGTGAAGATGCCTGACCTCACCGGCCGCAGTCTCGAAGACATCGAACAGAAGTTGCGCAGCGGTCATTTTCGCCCAGCGGACTTTCAGCGGCCCAGCCATGCTGAGCCGACGGCCTAGTCCGTCACCGCGAGTAGTGGTTTAGGTAGTCCGGCACCGGGATAGCGGGATCCAGGTCGTCGGACGGTATCGGTGCGCCGGCCGTCAGGGTCAGCGGAACCACGCCGGCCCAGTACGGCAGCGATAAATCCTCCGGCTCATCGGTGGGCCCGAACGGGGCCACCTTCGCCGAAACCTCGACCAGATCCAGGGCGAGCACCGCGGTCGCGGCGAGCTCCCGAGCGTTCGGCGCCCTGCAGTCGGTGGAGCGTCCGGGTGCGATGTGGTCGAGCAGCCCCGCCAGCGCCGGCAACTTCTCCGCCGGGTCATCGACCAGGCGTGCGTCGCCGACGACGATCACCGAGCGATAGACAAACGAATGTTCCAGCCCCGAGCGGGCCAGCACCAGCCCGTCGATCAGGGTGGCGGTAACGCAGACGGATAGGGCCTCCCTCGCGTTCAGCATGGGCCGGCTGCCGGTGGAACCGTGCAGGTAGAGGGTCTCGCCGAGGCGGGCGTGCGTCGTCGGCAGCACCACCGGACGGCCTTCGTTGAGGTAGCCCAGGTGGCAGATCAGGGCCTCGTCAAGGATGCGATGGACGGTCTCGCGGTCGTAGCTGGCACGGTCGGAGTAACGGGTGGGCGTCGTTCGAGACGTGCGGCGGTACGCGGTTTCCATCGAGTTGTCCTTCTTTTTGTAATAGTACATACTGTCGTATGTGCCAGTGCAATACAGCATAGCCGGGACGGGCGCGGAGTCGATAGCCGCCAACATCGAAGAGGGAATCTCGACGGGCGCGCTGGCGCCCGGCGACGCCTTACCCCCGGTGCGGGACCTGGCGGCGCGACTCGGCGTCAATGCCAACACCGCCGCCGCGGCCTACCGGCTGCTGCGCGATCGCGGGGCTGTCGAAACCTCGGGGCGACGGGGCACCCGGGTGCGTCACCGGCCCGCGACCACACCGCGCTCGCTGCTCGGTTTGGACGTCCCGGTGGGCGTCCGCGACCTTTCCACCGGCAATCCAGACTCCACACTGCTACCCATTGCTGCTGTGCCACAACGTTATTCGGATCTAGCTCCGGTGCTGTACGGAGACCCCGCCATGTCGCCGGAGTTGGTCGACTACGCACGTACAACGCTGGCCGCCGACGGTATTCCGGCCGACCATCTGGCGATCACGAGCGGGGCGCTGGACGGCACTGAACGGGCGCTCACCGCGCACCTGCGCCCCGGCGACCGGGTGGCTGTCGAGGATCCGGGCTGGGCGAACCTGCTGGATTTACTCGCCGCACTCGGCTTTTCGGTCGAGCCGGTGCGTGTGGACGATGACGGCCCACTGGTTTCCGACGTCGCAGGGGCGCTGGACCGCGGCGTGCGCGCGCTGATCGTCACCACCCGCGCGCAAAACCCGACCGGCGCGGCGCTGTCCGGGCAACGCGCCGAGCAGCTGCGGGAATTGTTGGCGGGCCGCGACAACGACCTGCTGCTCGTCGAGGACGATCACTGCGCCGGCATTTCCGGTGTGCCGATACATTCGTTAGCGGGATCGAGCAGCCACTGGGCGTTCGTGCGATCGGTATCGAAAGCCTACGGCCCCGACCTGCGGGTGGCGGTGCTCGCCGGAGATCAGCGCACCGTCGAGCGGGTGCATGGACGACTGCGACTCGGGCCGGGATGGGTGAGCCATCTGCTGCAAGACCTGGCGGTGAGCCTGTGGTCCGACGAGGCCGCGTCGCGTCTCATCGGCCAGGCGGAGCGGCGCTACACCGCCAACCGGACCCGGCTACGCAGCGCGTTGGCCGACCGCGGTATCACCGCTTACGGCCGCTCGGGGCTCAACGTCTGGATCCCGGTGCCCGACGAGACGGTCGTGATCACCCGGCTGCTCAACGCGGGTTGGGCGGCGGCACCGGGATCCCGATTCCGGATCGGCACGTCCGCCGGAATCCGATTGACCATCGCCGATTTGAGCGACACTGAGATCGATCCGCTGGCCGAAGCGATCGCCGACGCGATGCGCACCGCCGACCGTTCCAGCGTGTGACCTCAGACTTGCGGCCGGGCGCCCAGTGCGTCGTGAAATAGCGCGTTACGCAGGGCGAGCTCGCGGGGGTCGCTGACCAGGTGAAAGCCCAGCTTGTTCATCACATAGGCGTATCCGATGCCGGTGTCTGGATCGGCGAACCCGAACGAGCCGCCCGCGCCCGGCGTTCCGAAGGCGTTTGTCGGATGACCCGAAGATGCACCAGGGAATGGGCTTGTTGAAGCCCAGGGAGAACGTGGTGTCGACATGTAACACCTTGTCGCGCAGTCCTTTTGTCGGCGGGAGCGCAGGCTTGTGCAGCGCTTCGAGAGTGCCGGCGGTCAAACCGAGCTTCGCACCGCCGGTGGCGGCGCTGCCGTACAGCTTGGCGATCGACCGTGCGGTGCCGGTGCCATTCACGGCGGGCATCTCGACGACGCGCAGCTCGTCGCGGTTGAAGTCGGCGAGGTCTTTGATTCCTTTGGCGACGGTGAGTTGCGGCGGAAGGCGTCGGCGACCTTGCCGTAGCCCTCGTCGACGTCGCCCCCGACGAGATCGGGTGGTATCTGAACCTTTTGCGCCATATTTGCTCCGTCGCAGTTATCGGTGCGGTGATGGTAGCGCTAGTGGACCAGGGCGTGGTAGATCGAAATGGATCCGCTGACTGTGTCGAATACCTGCGCTTCCGTGACGTGGTCGAAACCCACCTCTGCCATCAGTTCCGGTAGCACTCCTTGGGCGTTCGGCTCGGTGTTGTCGAACCCGTCACCCTTCTGCACGAGACGAAACCGCTTGCGCATCTTCGCGGTGCGCTGCAGTCCGTAGTCGGCGACGTGCAGGCTGCCGCCGGGTCGCAGGGTCTCGCGCATAGCGGCCAGACCGGCGCGCTTCTCCTCAACGAAACCTGATGAAAAACCAGTGACGACAACACCTTCGTGACCCCGCGGCCACCCAACAGCTTCGCGGCGTCGCGCGCGTACCCGGCCAGCAGCTCGACCGGTGGCGACAACCCGGCAAGTTTCGCCCGCGCTCGGTCGCGAATCGCCGCGTCCGGGGCCAGTTGCGCGAGGAGTGCCGGGCGCCAGCGCCGAGTATTCGGCTATCCGTGATGCAGGATCGCGACCGAATAGCCTTCCAGCGCCGTGCCCTCGCCGCTGCTGGTCGGTTCGCCCCACGCGAGGACGACGTCTCCTGCGACCGGTACCGTCACCGGTTCGGCGTCGAGGTTGCACACGATGCGTAACTGACCGCGGGACAAGGTGATCCAGCGCAGTTCCTCGTCGTAGTCGACGGTGAGGTGTGCCAGCCAGGGGTCGGCGATGTCCGGGTGGTTGCGCCGCAAGGCGATCAGGCCCCGGTAGAAAGTCACCAGCCGCGCATGTTCGCCAGCGTCGACCTCGTCCCAGTTCAGCTTGGAGCGCGCAAATGTCTGCGGATCCTGCGGATCGGGGATTTCGTCGGCATCCCAGCCGTGCTCGGCGAACTCAGCTTTACGCCCCTGAGCGGTGGCTTGGGCCAGCGCGGGTTCGGGGTGTGAACTGAAGAACTGGAATGGCGACGAGGCTCCCCACTCCTCGCCCATGAAAAGCATTGCGGTGTAGGGCGATGCCAGAACCAGAGCGGCCTTGATCGCCAACTGTCCACCGGTCAGGTACTGCGACGGCCGGTCTCCGATCGCGCGGTTGCCGACCTGGTCGTGTGTGCAGGTGTAGGCGACTAACCGGCTGGCCGGGATGGCTTTGGTGTCCAGCGGGCGACCGTGCCGGCGCCGCCGGAACGACGAATAGGTGCCGGCGTGGAAGAAGCCGCGGCGCAGTGTGTCCGCCAGCGTGGCCAGCGCCCCGAAGTCGGCGTAATACCCCTGGCGCTCGCCGGATACCGCGGTGTGGATGGCGTGGTGAATATCGTCATCCCACTGCGCGGTGATCCCGTAGCCGTACCGATCCCGCGGGGTGATCAGCCGCGGGTCGTTGAGGTCGCTTTCGGCGACCAGGGACAGCGGCCGGCCCACCTGTTGTGACAGCCAATCGGTTTCGCCGGCCATCTCTTCGAGGATATGCACGGCCGTGGTGTCCACCAGCGCGTGCACGGCGTCCAGCCGCAGACCGTCGGCATGGAAGTCGCGCATCCAGCGCAGAGCACAGCCGATGATGTAACGCCGCACCTCGTCGGAGTAGGCGTCGGCGATGTTGACGCCTTCCCCCCACGGGTTGCTCGCTGACGACAGGTACGGGCCGAACCGCGGTAAGTAATTTCCCGATGGGCCGAAGTGGTTGAACACCGCGTCAATCAAGACGCCCAAGCCACGCGCATGGCACGCGTCGACGAACCGGACCAGGCCGTCTGGTCCGCCGTAGGGCTCGTGCACGCTGTACCAGAGCACACCGTCGTATCCCCAGCCGTGAGTTCCGGCAAAGGAATTGACCGGCATCAGCTCGACGAAATCGATTCCGAGATGGACCAGATGGTCGAGTTTCTCGATCGCGGCATCGAAAGTACCTGCGCCGGTGAATGTTCCGATATGCAATTCGTAGATCACCGCGCCTTCGACCGACCGGCCGGCCCACGCGCTGTCCGTCCAGCTGTCGCTGGCGTCCCACAACTGTGAGCGGGCGTGCACCCCGTGTGGCTGACGGGCTGATCGCGGGTCGGGCAGCACCGTGGGGTCGTCGTCGATAAGGAACCCGTAGCGGGCGTCGCTCGGCGCGTCGACTACTGCGTGCCACCAGCCGTCCTGCGTGCGGGTCATCGCGTGCACCGCTGCGTCGACATCGAGGCGTACCAACGCGGGTTTGGGAGCCCAGACCCGGAACTCAGCCATTGTTTCGCTCCAAGAGCACGACGGGCAGGTTCGCGAACAATTCCCCGGTCGACGTGGGCCCGTTGGCCATCGCGCCGGTGAGGGTGTCGGTCCAGGACCCCTCGGGTAGCGGCAGCACGGTGTTGCCCCAACCTGTTTCGGCCAGTCGCACCGTCCAGCGACTGACCGCGACCAGGATGTCGGCGCCGCGCCGGAAAGCCACGACATGATCGCTGGCGTCGCCGCTGGCCAGCACCGGACGGTAGTCGCCATATCGGAAGGTGTCCGGGTGTGAGCGACGTAGCCGCAGCGCCGTGGTGACGACCCGCAGTTTCGGGTGTTGCAGGTCTGCGAGAGCGGCTGTGCGAGAGGCATAATCGACGGGTCGGCGGTTGTCCGGGTCGACCAGGCTGTCGTCCCACAGCTCGGTGCCTTGGTAGACGTCGGGAATGCCGGGCACGGTGAGCGCGAGCAGTTTCTGGCCCAGCGCATCACTGGCGGCGTGCGGATTCAGTTGGGCGACAAGCTCGGTCAGCTGGCCGGCCACCGGCCCGTCCAGCACCGTGTCCAGCCAGCGATGGGTCGCGTCCTCGAATTCGGTGTCCGGGTCGTTCCACGAAGTATGCACTGCCGCTTCCCGGATCGCTTTCTCGGCGTATCCGTGCAGCCGGTCGCGCAACTGGTCGGTGATCTCGCCGCTGTGCGGCCATACTCCGAAGATGTTCTGCCACAAGAACTGTCCGGTCGCGGGATCGGGGGAGGGCGCCTCGATTTCCCAGCGGGCGAGGAACTCCGTCCACAGTGCGGGCACCTGCGACAGCACCGCGATGCGGGCGCGTACATCCTCGCCGCGTTTGGTGTCATGGGTGGACAGCGCGGTCATTGCGTGTGGCCACAGTCGGGCCCGGGCGGCGGCGCTGTGGTGAAATTCGGCGGCGCCAACGCCGAAGCGATGTGGTTCGCCGCCCACCTCGTTGAGCGAGACGAGCCGGGCGTCGCGGTAGAAGAGGCAGTCCTCCACGGCTTTGGCCGTCACCGCGCCGCACAGTTGTTGCAGGCGCGCCGCGGGTTCGCCACCGTGCGCCAGCGCCGAGGCGAGAATCTGCAGTGCGGGCCCCAATTCCGTTCGGGCGGCTTGAGTTTCGGCGAGTGCGGTCGGCAGGATCGCGGCCAGGCCAAGGTAGTCGCTGCGGTACACGTCGATGTGGCTGAGCAGCGCGGCCACCGCGTCGGGCAGCAGCGGGTGGTCGGTGCCGGCGGCAGCCACGATGGCTCGTCGCAACCTGGCTAGCTCGCTGCCGAGTGTCCCGGTGGCCACCGCAACCTTGAGGTTCGCCAACAGCTGTGGAATGCCGTGATAATCCATCCCCGTGGACTCGACCAGCTTGGTCAACGCCGGGGCCCCGGCCGGGTCGACGAAAACTCCGCCGAGTTCCCGCAACACGTCGTAGCCGGTGGTGCCCTCGATCGGTAGGGTGGGTTCCAGGGCCTCGTCGACGGCCAGGATCTTCTCGATCACTATCCACGCGTCTGCGCCCAACAGGTCACGCAGCCACGCCAAATAGCCGCTCGGGTCGGTTAGTCCGTCCGGGTGGTCGATGCGCACGCCGTCGACAAGTCCTTCGCGGAACCAGCGAGCGATCTCGGTATGGCTGGCGTCGAACACCGCGCGATCCTCCTGGCGCAGCCCTGCCAGCGACGTGATCGAGAAGAACCGCCGATAGCCGACGATCCCGCGGCGCCATCCGACCAACCGGTAGTGCTGGCGTTCGTGCACCTGCGCGCCGGTGCCGTCGCCGGTGCCGGGGGCGATCGGCAGCGCCAGGTCGCCCAGTCGCAGCTGCTCGCCGTCCACCGACAGGGCGGCGACATCGTCGTCGGAACCCAGCACCGGCAGCACGATGCGGCCTTGCTCGTCGAGGTCCCAGTCGATGTCGAAAAATGTCGCGTAGACCGATGATCGGCCGTGCTGCAACACGTCCCACCACCACGCGTTCTGCTGAGGCTGATCGACCCCGACGTGGTTGGGGACGATGTCGACGACTAGGCCCATGCCGCGCGCCTTGGCCGCCGCGGACAGCCGCGCCAGGCCCTCGGCCCCGCCGAGCTCGGGCGACACCGTCGTCGGGTCGGCGACGTCATATCCGTGAGTCGACCCGGTGATCGCGGTCAGGATCGGGGACAGGTAAAGATGCGACACCCCGAGTCCGTCCAGGTATTCGAGCAGGTTTTCCGCGTCGGCTAAGGTGAACGGGCTTCCACTAGAGGGACCGCGCATTTGTAACCGGTAAGTGGAAAGCACCGGAAAAGCCATATGTCAGGCGGTCTTTCGCAGGATCAGCGCCGAGCAGGCCGGCATGGTCAGCTTTTCCTCGGCGGCCACCACCAGGTCGGCATCCCCGGCGGGATGGTTGGTATCGATCTCCACGGTCCATTCGCGCGCATAGTCGTCTTGCGGTGTGACGAACTCCACCTCACGCTTGTGGGCGTTGAAGCACAACAGAAATGAATCGTCGACCACGCGTTCGCCCCGGGCGTCGGGTGCGGTGATGGCCTCGCCGTTGAGAAACACCGCGACACATTTGTCGAAGCCTTGATTCCAGTCGTCGTGCGTCATCTCCCGGCCGCTGGCAGTCAGCCAGGCGATGTCGCGGACTTCGTCCCCACTTCGGATCGGCTCGCCGTCGAAGAATCTGCGCCGGCGAAACACGGGATGCTTCTTGCGCAACTTGGTGACTTTGCGGGCGAAGGCCAGCAGATCGGGGTTCTTGTCCACCAAAGTCCAGTCGATCCAAGCTAATTCGGAGTCCTGGCAGTAGGCGTTGTTGTTGCCCTGCTGGGTGCGCCCCAGCTCGTCGCCGTGCGCGATCATCGGCGTGCCCTGGCTGACCATCAGGGTTGCCCAGAAGTTGCGCATCTGTCGGCAGCGCAGCTCGGTGACCTCGGGGTCGTCGGTGGGGCCTTCGACGCCGCAGTTCCACGACCGGTTATGACTCTCCCCGTCGCGGTTATCCTCGCCGTTGGCCTGATTGTGTTTCTCGTTGTAGGAGACCAAGTCACTGAGGGTGAACCCGTCGTGCGCCGTGACGAAGTTGATGCTGGCGCTCGGACGTCGGCTGCTTGCTTCATAGAGGTCCGACGACCCGGTCAGCCGGGAAGCGAACTCGCCCAGGGTTGCGGGCTCACCCCGCCAGTAGTCACGCACAGTATCGCGGTACTTCCCGTTCCACTCCGTCCACAAACCCGGGAAGTTGCCCACCTGGTAACCGCCCTCGCCGACATCCCACGGCTCGGCGATCAATTTGACCTGGCTGACGATCGGATCCTGTTGCACCAGATCGAAGAACGCGCTCAGCCGATCCACGTCGTGCAGCTCGCGGGCTAGCGTGGCGGCCAGGTCGAAGCGGAACCCGTCGACGTGCATTTCGGTTACCCAGTAGCGCAGCGAGTCCATGATCAGCTGCAGGACGTGCGGATGGCGGGGGTTCAGGCTGTTTCCGGTGCCGGTGTAGTCCTTGTACAGCCGCAGGTCCTCGTCGACCAGTCGGTAGTAGGCCTCGTTGTCGATGCCGCGGAAATTGACGGTCGGCCCCAGATGGTTGCCTTCCGCGGTGTGGTTGTACACCACGTCGAGGATGACCTCGATGCCGGCTTCGTGCAGACTGCGCACCATCATCTTGAATTCGGCGACCGCGCTGCCCGCTTGCCGGTTCGATGCGTACTGGTAGTGCGGGGCGAAAAACCCGAATGTGTTGTAGCCCCAATAATTTCGCAGCCCGAGGTCGAGCAGTCGTTCGTCGTGCATGAACTGGTGCACCGGCATGAGTTCCAGCGCGGTGACGTTGAGTGACTTGAGGTGATCGATGATCACCGGATGGGCCAGCGCGGCGTACGTGCCGCGCAGTCCCTCGGGGATGCCGGGATGGGTTTTGGTCAGGCCCTTGACGTGGGCCTCGTAGATCACCGTCTCGTGGTACGGGGTCAGCGGCGATCGATCGAATGCCCAATCGAAGAACGGGTTGATCACCACGCTGGTCATCGTGTGTCCCAGTGAATCGATCATCGGGGGAGTTCCGGTGATCGCGGTGTCGCCGTTCGGGTCGACGGCGTTCAGGTCATAGGAGAACAACGCTTGGCCCCAGGTGAAATCCCCGTCGAACGACTTCCCGTACGGGTCAAGCAGCAGCTTGCTCGGGTCGCACCGGTGACCGGCCGCCGGATCGAAGGGGCCATGCACCCGAAATCCATACCGTTGACCGGGTGTGATGTTGGGCAGATACGCGTGCCACACATAGCCGTCGACCTCGTCGAGCGGGATTCGTGATTCGTTGCCGCGCTCGTCGATCAGGCACAAGTCGACCTTTTCGGCGATCTCGGAGAACAGCGAAAAGTTAGTGCCCGCCCCGTCATAGGTGGCCCCAAGGGGATAAGAGTCCCCTGGCCAAACGGTGGGCAGCGTGGGTGTGGCTTCATTCGGTGTCGCAGCACCCGAAGCTGCGGCCGGTTCGGAAGCCGGGTTGGTTAACGGCACCACATGACCTTATCCGCGGTCGACGTTCCTGTCCGAGCTACCACCAGCCGGTGGCAGCCGCGATCTGGCGGCCCAGCTCGTCGGCCATGGTCCGCATGTATGTGGGCGTCAGGTGATGAGCACCGTGGTAGATCAGCACATTTCCTTCGACTGGACGGCAAACATCAGTGCGGCAGATGGCATCTGACATATCGAGCACCTTGAGCGCCGGGAACTGCTCGACGAAGTCAAGGGTTTGGTTGTAATCGGACAGCAAGTCGGAACGCTTGATCGCGCACGACGTGGCGTTGCCGCCCTTTTTGGCCAGGCAATCCGCGGGGTCGAACGGCTGGCCGTCCTTGACCAGCCAGGGCGTATCGCGCATGCCGAGGATCGGAATGTTGTTGTCGGACAACGTCTGCCAGATCCCGATGTAGGTCGCTGGCATCACGTCACCCGACTTGATATTCCATGGCCGCGTTGTTGTGGTGAACACGTAATCGGGCCGGTCGGCGACCAGCTTGTCCATCGTTGTTCGCACCCACTCGCGGCACTGTGGGTAGGGCGCGTTGTTGCCCATGATCAGCGGGACTTGCTCGGTGGACAACGGGCAGCCCATTTTGAGATATGTCACAACTTTAAATTGATGCGCGTGGCCGAGCAGATCCAGCGCCGGCAGCCAGTGTTCGGCGTGCGAGCCGCCGGCCAGTGCGATGGTCCGGGTGGCGGCGAGGTCGCCGTAGATGCAGTTGACCACTGCCGGGTTGACGAAGTCACTGATGCAGCCGTCATGTGTCGAGACCGGCAGGTCGTCCTTCACCTCTAGGACGCTGGGTCGCATCGGCAGCGTCGGCACCCGCACGTGTTCGGTCAGGGCGCGGGCACCGGGATAGTCCTGCGGGTTGAGTACGGACAGTCCTTTGCCGGCGGCCCGCAAGACCGTCACGTGCTGACGCCAGGTGAACGAGGTCGCGGTCAGTGTGACGCCCAGCAGCACGACTGCGGTGCCCAGCGCCATCGTCGGCCGGCGCAACCCCGACCACCAGGGCAGGTCCGCGGCGGCCGTTGCCGGTGCGGATCGCTGAGGTGCCCGGTAGCGCAGCGGATCCTCGACGAGCTGGGTGGTCAGGTACGCGAGCACCCCGGAGACCAGCAGCACCCCCGCCCCTTCGACGAAGGTCACGTGCTTGTGGCCGGTGTAGGACAGCCAGAAGATGAGCAGCGGCCAGTGCCACAGGTACAGCGAGTACGCGATGGCGCCCAGCTCGACCAGGGGCCGGGTGGCCAGCAGCCGATTGGGCAGCGGCATCCGGCCGTCGGTGTCGGGGTCGCCCTGCAGGTTGGCGCCGGCGAGGATCATCAGCATGGTGGCCCCGACGGGCACCAGTGCCCAGGGGCCGGGAAATTCGTCGACGCCGTCGATCAGCGCGCCGCAGGACACGATCGCTGCCAGCGCGACGGTGGCGACGGTGCTGCGCAGCCACATCGGCCAGCGAATGTAGACCACCACCGCACCGACGAGCACGCCCAGCAGCAACTCCCAGCCGCGCGCGAAGCTGTCGTAATAGGCGATCGACTGGTCATCGATGTGGGCGAAGATCGCGTAGCCGAACGAGGCCACCGTCAGGATGCTCAGCAGCACCAAGAACAGGGTGCGCAGGTGAGTCTTGAGCGGGCGCCGGAACAGCACGGCGCAGCCGGCGATCAGCACAAGGAAGGTGACATAGAACTGCCCCTGCACCGACATCGACCAGATGTGCTGCAACGGGCTGACGGCTTCGCCCGCCCGCAGGTAGTCCGACGCGGTGTTGGCCAGCTCCCAGTTCTGGTAGTAGCCGAGGCTGGCCAGGCTCTGGTCGGCGAAGGTCTCCCAGCGCGTTTGCGGTTGCACCAGGATGGTGAGCACCGCACACCCGGCCAGCACCACGACCAGAGCGGGCACCAGACGGCGGATCAGCCGGATCACTTCTGCTACGGGCGACAGCGACACAGTCGGGTTGAGCGCGGCGCGCAGGACCTTGCCGCCGAAGAAGAACCCGGACAGCGCCAGAAACACGTCCACACCGCCGGAGACCCGGCCAAACCAGATGTGGAACACGGCGACCAGCGCGATCGCGATCCCGCGCAAGCCGTCGAGATCGAAGCGATAGAAGCCCGCAGAGCCCGTGGTGAGCGCGCCATTAGCGCCAGGTTTCGCCGTGGCGGCCGGCGGCGGATGCGGTGACGTGGTCTGCATGATCACCGTTAACTTACCCAAAAACGCCACCTGCTCTTGAGCGCTCGCCTCGCGGCGATGCTGCTCAGCGGAGCAAGTGGCGTTTTTCCAGCGGTCGCGAAACCTACCGGCCGAAACCCGTCGGGGCCGGCTGCAGGAGCGACTGCAGCGACGGCAACTGCGGAAGTGGAGCCGGTTGCGCGGGCGTCACCTGTTGCACCGGCGCCTGTTGGGGCGGCAGTTGCTGCAAAGGCGCTTGCTGCAGCGGAGCCTGCTGGGTGGGCAGTTGCTGCACCGGAGCCTGCTGGGTCGGCGCCAGCGGTGCTTGCTGGGTCGGCGCCAGCGGTGCTTGCTGGCTCGGCGCTTGCTGCAGCGGAGCCTGCTGCAGCGGTGCCCCGATAACCCGAACGAGGTACGGCGTCATGCCGTTGACGCGCACCGGTGACACCTGCACGACATCGCCCACCTCGAGCATCTGGTTGTTGCCCAGATACATCGCGACGCTTTGCGTGCCGTCGGGACCGTAGAAGAGCATGTCGCCCTTCTGCGCTTGCTGCGGCAGTACCTTCTGGCCGGCCCGGTAGATCGCGCCGGACGAACGCGGCAGCCTGATGCCCGCGCCGGCGTAGGCGTACTGCATCAGGCCCGAGGCGTCGAAGCCGACGGTGTTGATGCCGGTGCCGGTGCCGCGGGAGGGGCCGGTGATGCCGCCGCCGGCCCACGAGAACGGCACGCCGCGCTGCGAAAGACCACGCATGACGACGACGTCGGTGGCCTGCTGGTAATCGGTGGCCCGCACGCCGGGGTCGGCGGCGGCGATCACCGGGGTGGCGGCCATCGGTGCCGCCAGCATGGCGAGGCCGACGGCGAACGAATAGATGCGCTTCATTGGAGTTCCAACCTTCCTGAACTCTGTCGGGATAAGGCCTTCGCGCGGTGGCGCGTTGGCGGCCGTTCGATGACTGGCGCAGACCCCCTCGTTGGGGTCGAACGCCGCCTCCTTGCGGAGACGTGAATCAGTCGGTTCACCCGGTGAGTCACACCAGTCACTACAGACACTTTTACAACAGAACTCACACCCGGAAAATAGCTGGTGAGCTCGATGAAAGATTTTTTGTCGGACCGTGACCGGAAGGTGACCGCCGAGCTCAAATCTTTATCGGCAGTTGTGATTTCGGTCTCACACCGGTGCGTGATCGCGACCGTCGAACGACCCCGTTCGAATCAGTGCCAATACCGCGAGCTGAAGACGGTGAGCGAATCGCCGATCACGGAACTCACCATGATGATCGCCAGCGACAGCACCGGCCAGAAGGACATGTACCAGCCCTTTAGCAGGGAAACCAACGGTCCGATCCCCGCCGCGGCGATCGCCGCACCGATACCGCCCCAGACCACCGGGTAGATGTACACATCGATTCCGAAGGGCACCAGTCCACACGATTCGTCCGAACACACCTCGTGCAGGAAGCCGTAGAGCCTGGTCGGCCAGGTTGTCGCCGTGGCCAGGATGACGAGCAGCGTCACCAGTGTCAGCGTGGCGATCAGGTCCCAGGGCGCCACCCGAAGGCGAATGACATGTGATTTCTGTTCGTCAGAATCGTTGTCGCCGTAGGGCATTGGCTGAAAATTGGCCGGGTCGCCGGACTGCTGAGCCCTCGGCGGGGACCCGGCGCCCTCGCCGCGGTGCGAGTCTTCGAACGGGTACGGCAACGCCATGCCGATAGATGCTCCCCGATGGCTGGGTTTTGTGCGACCCGGCTGCTTTACTCTCGGTTGCTATGCCTGCGGCGACATCCGGGTTGACGCCCGAGCACATCAGCGCGATCGACGCCACGCACGTGTGGCATCCGTACAGCACCATCGGCAGTGAATCCGTCGCCCCGGTGGTGGCCGTGGGTGCCCGCGGCGCCTGGTTGACGCTGGTCCGGGACCGTGAGCGGGTCGAGGTGCTGGACGCGATGAGTTCCTGGTGGACCGCGATCCACGGTCACGGCCACCCGGTGCTGGACGCGGCGCTGACGACCCAGCTGGGCACGATGAATCACGTCATGTTCGGCGGGCTGACCCACGAACCGGCGGCCCGGCTGGCGCAGCTGCTGGTGGAGATCACCCCGGCCGGTCTGGAAACGGTGTTTTTCAGCGATTCCGGGTCCGTGTCGGTGGAGGTCGCAGTGAAGATGGCGCTGCAGTACTGGCGCAGCCGCGACCTGCCCGACAAACACCGGCTGATGACCTGGCGGGGCGGTTACCACGGCGACACATTCACGCCGATGAGTGTCTGCGACCCCGACGGCGGCATGCATTCGCTGTGGACCGACATCCTGGTCCGCCAGGTCTTCGCGCCACAGGTACCCAGTGACTACGACGCGGCCTACACCGCGGCCTTCGAGCAGCAACTCGCGGGGCACGCGGCCGAGCTGGCGGCCGTCGTCGTCGAACCCGTCGTCCAGGGCGCCGGCGGCATGCGCTTCCACGATCCGCGCTACCTGCGCGACCTGCGCGACATCTGCAGCCGGCACGACGTGCTGCTGATTTTCGACGAAATCGCCACCGGATTCGGCCGCACCGGCGAGTTGTTCGCCGCCGATCACGCCGGCGTCAGCCCGGACATCATGTGCGTTGGCAAGGCGCTGACCGGCGGATACCTCAGCCTGGCCGCCACGTTGTGCACCACCGACATCGCACACACCATTAGCGCCGGTGAGGCCGGCGCGCTGATGCACGGCCCCACCTTCATGGCCAATCCGCTGGCCTGTGCGGTGTCGGTGGCCAGTGTCGAAGTGCTGCTGGCCACCGACTGGCGGTCGCGGGTCGCCGAGATCGCGGCCGGGCTTGCGCGGGGACTCGAGCCGGCGCGAGCCTTCCCCGGCGTGGCCGACGTGCGCGTGCGCGGCGCCATCGGCGTCATCGAATGCACTGCACCTGTCGACTTGGCCGTGGCCACCCCGGCGGCGCTGGACCACGGCATCTGGCTGCGCCCGTTCCGTAACCTGATCTACGCGATGCCGCCCTACATCTGCGGGCCTGAGGACATCGCGCGGATCACCTCGGCGATGGTCGAGGTCAGCCGGCTCGTCGGCTCTCGTAGTCTCTAAGGCGATGAAGGCACCGATCGAGGTTTCCCCGCTCGCCTGGCTGGAGCCTGTCGAACGGCAGCGCCGACAGGCCGCGCTGCGTCGCTCGCTGCGGCCGCGCCCGGCGGTCGCCACCGAGCTGGACCTCGCCTCCAACGACTACCTGGGACTGTCCCAGCATCCGGACGTGATCGATGGCGGCGTCGCGGCGCTGCGCATTTGGGGAGCCGGGGCGACCGGCTCGCGCCTGGTCACCGGCGATACCGAACTGCACCAGCAATTCGAGGCCGAGCTGGCCGACTATGTCGGCGCCCCGGCGGCGTTGCTGTTCTCCTCGGGATACCTGGCCAACCTCGGCGCGGTCGTCGGGCTCTCGGGCCCCGGTTCGCTGCTGGTCTCCGACGCGCATTCGCATGCCTCGCTGGTGGATGCCTGCCGGCTGTCGCGGGCCCGGGTGGCGGTGACGCCGCACCGCGACGTCGACGCGGTCGATGCGGCGCTGAGCTCACGCGACGAGGAGCGGGCCGTCGTCATCACCGACTCGGTGTTCAGCGCCGACGGCGCACTGGCCCCGCTGGGAGACCTGCACGATGTCTGCCGCCGCCACCGGGCGCTGCTGATCGTCGACGAGGCACACGGGCTCGGCGTGCGCGGGGAGGGCCGCGGGCTGCTGTACGAACTGGGACTCGCCGGTGCGCCCGACGTGGTGATGACCACGACGCTGTCCAAGGCGCTCGGCAGCCAGGGCGGCGTGGTGCTGGGGCCGGCGCAGGTGCGGGCTCATCTGATCGATGCGGCCCGCCCGTTCATCTTCGATACCGGCCTGGCGCCAGCCGCCGTCGGCGCCGCGCTGGCCGCGCTCGACGTGCTCCGAAGCGAGGTCTGGCGGCCCGCGGCGGTGCTGCGCAATGCCCGTGAACTCGCCCGTGTCTGCGATGTGCTCGAGGCGCCGCAGTCGGCGGTGGTGTCGGTGATTCTGGGTGAACCGGAGGTGGCGCTGGCCGCCGCGACCGCCTGCCTGGACGCGGGTGTGCGGGTGGGCTGTTTTCGGCCCCCCACCGTGGCCGCCGGGACATCGCGGCTGCGGCTCTCGGCGCGTGCCTCCCTGGACGCCGCCGAGTTGGATGTGGCGCGCCGCGTGCTGACCGACGTCCTGGCCGTGGCGCGCCGTTGACTGTCCTGGTCGTCACGGGTACCGGCACGGGGGTTGGCAAGACGGTCGCCGTCGCCGCGCTGGCCGCTCACGCGCGTCAGGCGGGCATCGACGTCGCGGTGTGCAAACCCGTTCAGACCGGCACCGACTCGGGCGACGACGATCTCGCCGAGGTGACCCGGCTGTCCGGGGTCACCGAGATCGCCGGGGTGGCTCGCTATCCGCAACCACTGGCGCCCGTGGCCGCGGCCGAGCAGGCCGGCGCGACGCTGCCCACCCGCGATCAAATGCTCGCGCGTATTCGCCACCTGGATCGCCCGGGCAGGCTCACCCTGGTCGAGGGCGCCGGCGGGCTGCTGGTCGAAATCGCCGACGCCGGCGTCACCCTGCGTGATCTCGCGGCCGACCTGGGTGCTGCGGTGCTGGTCACTGTCACCGCGGAATTGGGCACCCTGAACCACACCGCGCTCACTGTGGAATCACTTGCTGGACAACACATTACATGTGCCGGGCTGGTAGTCGGCAGCTGGCCGCGACAGCCTGGATTGGTGCAGACCTCGAACTTGGCGGCCCTGGCCCGGCTGGCACCGGTGCGGGCCGCGCTGCCCGCCGGAGCCGCCGCGATGAGCGTCGACGACTTCGCGGCGATGAGCGCCGCGGCGTTCGACCCCGACTGGGTGAGGACGCTCGTCGGCTGATGGTGCATTCGATCGAACTGGTCTTCGACCGCGACACCGAGGCCGCTGTCCGCCGGATCGCCGAAGAGCTGGCGGACGCCGGAATCCGCAGCCATGCCGCCAGCCGTCCACACGTCACACTGGCCGTCGCGGAAAGCATTTGGCCCGATGTCGACGAGCTGCTGCGTCCAGTCAGCCAACGGCTTGTACTGGACGCACTGATCGGCGCGCCCGTGTTGTTCGGCCATAGCAACGCCGTGTTCGCCCGGCTGCTGGTGCCGAGCCAAGAGCTGTTGGCGCTGCACGCCGAGGTGCACCGGCTGTGTCGCCCGCACCTGGCGCCAGCCCCGATGGCCAACAGCCTTCCCGGGCAGTGGACCGCACACGTCACGCTGGCGCGCCTCGTCGGTGAGGCCCAGCTGGGGCGGGCGCTGCGTATTGGCGGCCGTCGGGCGCAGCTGGAGGGCAGCTTTGCCGGCTTGCGCCGGTGGGACGGCAACGAGCGGGTCGAGCACCTGCTTTAGCCGCCGAAGAGTAGGTACAAGCCGGTAAACGTGTAGCCGACCATCACCAGCATCATGGTGAGTTGCCCGGTGAGCTGATGGCCGGCTGGCAGCAGCCGCAACGCCTTGTCGTGCGCCGCGATCACCGCGACGATGTGTCCGGTCACCACGCAGGCGACCTTGATGGTGGCCAGCACCGGCGGATGCTGGGACAGCAGGTAGGCCACCTGTAAATGCGCCAGTCCCAACAGATTCCAGCCATGATCGAGTGGATCGGCGAGCGCAATGACGGCCTGCTGTCCGCGCTCGACCAGATAAGACAGGTAGTGGGCGAAGATGTAGCCCACCACGATCGGGATCAGCGAGTGCGCCAGCTGGCCGGGTAGTGCGCGACGCTGCTCGCGGTCCAGCCCGCCGGTTGCCCGCGCGGCCAGCGAAAAGGTCAGTGCGACAAACGAAATAAAGACCAGCAACCCGACCGTCTTCAGCGCTGACGACGACAGGGTGACCGGCATGCCGTGCGCCAGCCGCGAAACCCTGTCGGCGAAGTTGCGCCAGGTCGGTGCCGACGAGTAGCTGTCGAACGCCGTTGACCCGAGCAGCACCGCCAGCATCGCGACCACTCCGGGCCGCACGGGCAGCGACGGCAGATGATCGAACGGGTTGCCGACGACGATCTGCCCGGTCGTCGTCGACCGGCGAAACGGGGACAGCCGCGACACCGCCATGCTGTACACGCCGAACGGGTCGGCCCTGGCCAGCCAGCGCTGCCCGCACAGCAACGCCCCGGCAAGTAACACCACCGCGTACGCCAGCAGCCAAGCCCGCACCCAGGGCAGCGACGCGGAGTTCGGGCTCGCAAGTTCCAGCCAGACGAACGCGAACAGCCCCACCGCGGCCGGGCGGTATCCCCAGCTTTCCGGGCAGGAGAGCCGCGGCCGGCTCAGCCGTTCCGGCAGCGCACGCCGCAGCAGCAGGTACACCGTGCGCATCGGTGAGATCGCTCGCCAGACCGGCCCGACCGCCAGCGACAGCGCGACCAGCCCGACCCACAGCAGCACATAGAACGCCCCGAGCAGGCCGTTGGCTTGCGTTTGCGGACCAAAGACCCCGGCCAGCACCGCCCACCCCGCGAAAGCCAGGGCCACGGCCGCCGCCGTCCAGCGCGTCGCGCGCGCGTCGACCAGCGTCGTCATCCACGCTGGCAGCGGGTGGCCGGGCGCATCCGGATCGAACCGAGGTCGCCGCCAGGCGAAGGCGACCAAAGCGAACGTGAACGTCAGCGCCCACGCCGCACCGACCATCGCGTACAGGTAGGACACCGGAAGATCGCCCGATCCGCCCAGGCCATGTGCCAGCAGCACAGGATCGGCCGTCACGGTTGGACTTGAATCGTCGCTATCGTGCGGTCCAGGTGATGGAGTTCCACCTCGACGTTGCCGGGGACGTCGACGCTGAAGTGGAAGACTTGATCGGGCGCGGCCGCGAGCTGGAATTTGTGATCGGGCACCGAGTGCACATGCAGCTCATCGGTGGCGTCACTGGCGACGTGCAGGGTGATGTCCTGTTTGACCTTCGCCTGCAGCGTCGCGTTCGTCGGAGTGACCTGGCCGTGGGAAATGGTGATGTCGATGTTCAACGGTCCGGCCGTGCCCTGACCCGGCGAACCACCACAGCCGATCACAGCACACATCAGCACCGTCACCCACGCCGCAAACAGCCTGCTGCGCAACGTCATTGACTTATGCCGCCCGCGGGAGTGGTTGCTTTTCCTGCACCGGTTCCGGCTCGGACTGGGCATTGTTGATCCGCCCCGCGCCCCACGTCAGGCCGGCGATGACCATCAGCGTCAGGATCAGCACGACGATCGAACCGATGTTGTACAGCCAGCCGGGGGCGTTCTGGTCACGCTCGCGCTGCAGGATGGTGATCTCGTGCACGAACGGCCGGTCGATCGAGGGCAGGGCGGGAACCTCGGCCGCGGGAATGGCGTCATCGGCCGGTTCGAAGATCGGTACGCCCGTCATCGTGTAGCCGTCTTGAATCCGCAACAGCGTCTTCCACGAACCCCAGACCGGAACCGGCCGGGTGGACCGGTAGTGGCCCGGGCCGACTTTGTCGAGGCGGTCGATCACCAGGCCACGCTGGTTGTCCATCCGGCCTTGCCAGGACAGAATCGTCACCCAATCCGGCTGCGAGCCAACCGTATCGGCCGGTGTCAGCTGAACATCGGCGGACACCATGCGCTTGCCGGGGGCGCTGGGTAGCTCGGTCAGCGTGATGGCGGCCTTGCCTTGTTGCGGCACCACGATATGCAGGCCGTTGGCCACCGCGCCGCCGATCACCAACACGGTCGCCACCACCACCGAGATACCGATCGAGCGGCTCGGCAACCGCTGCCCGGTCAACACCATGCCGAACAGCGCTCCGCACATCCCGGACAGCACGGCCACCGGCATCGCCATGGCCAGGGCCTCGCCCCAGATGCTGACCGGCCACGGGTAGTGGTACACCGCTGAAATCCACAGCGACTCCAGCCACAGCCCGACCGTCGCCACCACCAGACCGGACACGGCGCCAAAAACGATAGGGCGCTTGAACACCTGCGTCAGCGCCAGCAATTCGACCACCAGCGCGGGGCCCAGGTAGAGCGGGAACCAGTTGATCGGGGCGCCGAGCATGGGGCCCACCAGCAACGCGACCCCGCCGCGCAGCGCGACAGCGAACAACGCCGCGATGATCGCCGCGCCGCGGCCCATCGTGACGCGGGCGGCGACCGCCGCCAGGGCGGCCGCGAAGGCGATCATCATCGGCTGCAACACCAGGCGGAATTGCTCGACGCCGAAGTCGTATTCGATTTGGTAGACCGACAGCCCGATGAACATGCCACCGAAGGACAGGTAGCGCAGAAAGGTGATGAACGCGCCATGAGCGGCTTGCGAGGCTTGTTTCGAAGCCTGCTCGGCCTCGCCTTCGTGCTCTAGCATCAGCACCGCGAACAGCGAGAAGCAGGCACCGCCGATCATCATCAAATGTGTTGGACCCCAAAGGGTGACGTCTTGCCCGAAAATCCGGTGCCAGATGTCGTCGAGCGGGAAGCCGATCATCGCGTACATCCCACAGCCGGCCATCAGCACGCCGCCGACCGGCGCGTGCCAGTTGCGGGTGATGCGCACCGCCGCGGGACCGGGCTTCTCGAACGGGATGACGATCGCGATCATCCCGGCCAGGAACACCCCGAACAGGCCGATGATGATGAAGTAGTGCGCCGGGTTAGCCAGCGGCCCGGGGTCGCGGCCGTTGCCGATATGCCAGCTGACATCCCAGATGAAGCCGAACAGGGCGCAGATGATCGACGTGGTGAAAACCAGGACCGGCAGCGCCACCCAGCTAGGCCGGTGGAATATCTTGCCCAGCCTGTCGGCCAGCCGGGTCAACCACGTGATGCGATGTGTGCGGTGCGCGTAGCCCACCCACAACATGACCAACGCGATGACCATCGCGGCGACCGACAGCCCGATCACCTGGTTGAGTCCGGCACCGCGGGCCGACGGTTCGGCCAGAAGCGGCAGTCCCTCGGAGACTTTCGACACCATTGTCATGTCCTCCCTACTGCGCCGGGACGTCCCGGGAGATCCGATCCAGCTAACACTTGTTACCGCCGGCCAGGTTGGCGATCCAAGGGGTAATGCCCCGATTGAGGGTGTGTCAATCACCCCTGTCGTCCGGAGCTGTGCCCGGCTCCCGGGAATCCTCTGCCTGGCCATCACGGCGGTCCTTCAACGCGACATAGAGGACCACGGCGACGACGATCACGGCCGGCAGGAAGGCCGGCACCGCCAACACAATCCAGTGGTGTGCCAGGTACTCGACATGCTGAGCAGCCATCGTGGTCGTATACCCCTGCCATCGCCATTTCCTCGGTCCGGGCTCGCCCACGTCGCGGGCGGGTCTGCGCGGGCCGTTACCCTACTTTGAACACCGTTTCGTTCAGCTGCCACGACGTTGTGGCGGATGTGACCGCAGATGCGGACACGACAAAGATGCAGGGGAGTACTTGGTGACTCAAGCGGCAACTCGACCCACCACCGAAGCCGGCCATGACGCGGACATCCTGGCGGTAGCCCGCCAGCAGGTGCTCCAGGACGGCAAGGGACTGAGCCGGGACCAAGTTCTTCAGGTGTTGCAGCTGCCCGACGAGCGGCTCGAGGAGCTGCTCGGGCTGGCCCACGAGGTGCGGATGCGCTGGTGTGGCCCCGAGGTCGAGGTCGAGGGCATCATCAGCCTCAAGACCGGCGGCTGCCCCGAGGACTGCCATTTCTGCTCCCAGTCCGGCTTGTTCGCCTCGCCGGTGCGCAGCGCCTGGCTGGACATTCCGAGCCTCGTCGAAGCCGCCAAGCAAACCGCGAAGTCGGGTGCCACCGAGTTCTGCATCGTGGCTGCTGTCCGTGGTCCGGACAAGCGGCTGATGTCCCAGGTCGCGGCCGGTATCGAGGCGATCCGCAACGAGGTCGAAATCAACGTTGCCTGTTCGCTGGGCATGCTGAGCCCCGAGCAGGTCTCCGAGCTCGCCGCGATGGGCGTACACCGCTACAACCACAACTTGGAGACCGCCAAGTCGTTCTTCACCAACGTCGTCACCACCCACACCTGGGAAGAGCGCTGGCAGACGCTGACGATGGTGCGTGACGCCGGCATGGAGGTGTGCTGCGGCGGCATCCTCGGCATGGGAGAGACCCTGGAACAGCGCGCGGAATTCGCGGCCGACCTCGCCGAGCTCGACCCCGACGAGGTACCGCTGAACTTCCTCAACCCGCGGCCCGGCACTCCGTTCGGCGATCTCGAGGTGATGCCGGTCAGCGAGGCGTTGAAGTCGGTGGCCGCGTTCCGGCTGGCGTTGCCGCGCACGATGCTGCGTTTCGCCGGTGGTCGGGAGATCACCCTGGGCGACCTCGGCGCCAAGCAGGGCATCCTGGGCGGCATCAACGCGGTGATCGTCGGGAATTACCTGACCACGCTGGGCCGCCCCGCCGAATCCGATCTGGAACTGCTCGAGGATCTGCAGATGCCCATTAAGGGGCTTAACGCGAGTTTGTAGCGGCTAGGTTTGAGTCTTGTGGTTCCAGATCTGGGCGCTCCGGTCGGCGCCGGCGTCTACAACGTCTATACCGGGGAATTGGGGGGTACGACCGTGCCCACCGCGGCCCAGCTGGGCCTTGAACCCCCGCGCTTTTGCGCCGAATGCGGGCGCCGGATGATCGTCCAGGTTCGCCCCGACGGCTGGCGGGCGCGATGCTCGCGGCACGGCGAAGTGGACTCGGCGGACTTGGAGACTCGGCGGTGACGGGACCTGCGGTTCCCACGGCAGCTCCCGAGTCCGCTGGCCACGCATCGCGGCTGCGTGCGATTTTGCTTGTGGCACTTGGATTCTCGGCGACTGGGGTGTTAATCGGCGGACTGTGGGCGTGGATGGCTCCGCCGATTCACTTGGTAGTCGCGATGACTCACGCCGGCGAGCGGGTGCACGAGTACCTGGGTTCGGAATCCCAGCACTTCTTCGACGTGCCGTGCCTGATGTTGGGTCTTTTGACGGTGCTGGCGGTCGTCGCGCCGGTGCTGGTGTGGCAGTGGCGCCGGTTTCGCGGGCCAGCCATGGTGATCGGCCTGACGATCGGCATGGTGGGCGCCGCCGCGGTGGCCTCGGGAGTGGGGGCGGTGCTGGTGCTGCTGCGCTACGGCGCGCTGGACGTCGACAAGGTGCCGCTGCTGGGAAGTCCGGCGGTGTCCTACGTCGTCGAGGCGCCGCCGGTGTTCTTCGGACTCGGGCCGCTTCAGATGGCCACCACGCTGTTGTGGCCCGCCGGCGTCGCGGCGCTGGTGTATGCCCTGCTGGCGGCCGGCAGTGCCCACGACGACCTGGGTAGCTCGGGGCTTACCGATCAGCCGTCGTACACGTCGCCGATGGAGCCGGAAGCCTCCGTCTCATAGCGGGCGGCGGCGAATCTTTCGGCCGGTGATGACCTTGGCCGCGATGACGCCGAGGCGAAGCATGCCCGCATAGGTGATCGGGTTGAAGGCCGTCGGCCAGGTGGTTCTGATCAGATGGTCCTTCAGCGGCCGGCGGGCGAAGCGGTCGGTGAGCCAGCGAAGGGCCATCGGAGCCGACAGCGGGTGCAACAACGCATGTTCGTTGAACGCGTCGCGGTGGTAGGTGACGTCCGCGCCGCCGGCCGAATAGGCGTCGGCCAGCGCGTCGATGTCGTGGACGTCGATCAGGTAGTCGTATACGGCCTGCACGATCAACACCGGCGGCGCCGGCGTCGCGACGCCCAGCTTGATGCTGTCGAAGACGTGCGACACCTCGGGTGAAGACAGGATGTCCTCGAGCGGCTCGTCGAGATAGGTCCCCATGTTCTTGCCGGCCATTCGCACGATCGCGCCGACCGTCGTCATCTTTTCCAGTCGGTTCAGCAGGGCGCGGCCCTCGTCGTTGGTGTGCTCGGTGATGACCCGATCCAGCTCGGGGTAGATGTGCGCGAGCGCCGCCACCACCAGCGCGGGCAAGCCCGCGAACACGCCACCGTTGAGCCGGCGGAAGGTGTGGCCCAGGTCGCCGACTGGTGATCCCAGCACCGCCCCGACGATGTCCAGCTCCGGCGCGTAGTCGGCACACATCTCGGCTGCCCACGCGCTGGCCAGGCCGCCGCCGGAGTATCCCCACAACCCGATCGGCGCCGACGGCGACAACGCGATCCGGTCCGAACTCTGGGCGGCCCGGATACCGTCCAGGACGCGATAGCCGGGTTCAATCGGCGCGCCCCAAATCCCTTGCAGCCCTTCGTGATCAGGCACCGAGACCGCCCAGCCTTCGGCGAGGGCGGCAGCCACCATGAAGAGCTCCAATTTGAGCTATCGAACCCAGCGCCTTCGACCGTCTGCGCAGCGCGTAGGACGGAAAACAGCGCGACGATATGGCGTCAATCGCGCACTGGTAGGACAACAGCGGGCAGGCCTGGCCCGGGACGCGTTCGGACGGGACGATCACGGTCGTCACGCATGCCTCGGGGGCGCCGTTCATGTTCGTCGTGCGGTAGAGCAGCTGGACGGCCGAAACGGGTTGTGGAATCAGGCCGGCGAGTGCCAGTTCGACGTCGCGGGAACGCAGCACCGTCCCGGGCTCGGCGTGCCGGAAGCCCGACGGTGGCTGGTAGAACGGGTCGTCGCAGGGCAGCAGCGGGCGCACCTTGGGCTGCAATTCCTCGTGGGGCGGCCGACCGATCCATTCCGCACCGTCGCTACCTGCTAAATTGCCGAGTTCAACCATTCAGGGGTCCCTTCTAGGCCACCCGGCATTTTCCCGTATGAACGGGCGGTAACCAAAATGTAATGGCCGGGTTGTGAGCCATTTCTCGTTGAGCGGCCGGCCGTGGCGCTGATCAAGGCTGGCCGGGCGGCCGTAGCGCGGCAAACTCGTCGGTGACCCGCAGCGCAGCGTCGGTGAAGTGGTACAAAGCCGCCGGTCGTCCGCCGCTACGACCTGATTGCGCGATGGTTCCGGTTTGCGTGATAACGCCGCGGCGCGCCAGCACCCGCTGCAGATTCGTCGCGTCCACCTGATAGCCGAAGGTCGCGCCATAGATGTCACGCAGTGTGGAAAGTGCGAATTCCTTTGGTGCCAAGGCAAATCCGATGTTCGTGTAGGACATTTTGGCGATTAGTCTTGTGTGCGCGTGTGTCACCATCGGGCCGTGGTCGAACGCCATCGGCGGCAATGCGCTGACCGGGTGCCACCGGGTGTCCGGCGGCAGCTCGGGCGTGGCGGGGGAGGGCACCAGGCCCAGGAAGGTCGAGGCAATCACCCGCGCGCCCGGAACCCGGTGCGGGTCGGAGAACACGGCGAGCTGTTCCAAGTGGGCCAGCTCCTGCAGATCCACCTTTTCGGCCAGCTGACGCCGCACGGAGGTGATCATGTCTTCGTCGTTGCGCAATCGTCCGCCCGGAAGTGACCAGGAGCCTCGTTGCGGGTCGCGCGCACGCTCCCATAACAGCACGTTTAGCTGCGGTTTTCCCGTTCGGGAGGCTCCCTTAACCTGCTCGGCAACCTGGCGAACCTGGAATACAACCGCGAGCACTTCATGGGCGGTGCTACCATTGGGCATGTTTTCGATTATAAGTCGAAAACCTCCTGAGTCGAGAGGAGCCGCCGTGACGGTGATGAATCGCATGGACACGCTCGCCGAAGACATGGTTGCCAGCATCACCAATTCCCCCAACGGTTACGGCGGCGTGGACGGCGATGAGCAGTGGGCCAACGAGATTCGTCGTTTGGCGGAACTGCGCGGCGCCACCGTGCTCGCGCACAATTACCAGCTGCCCGCCATTCAGGACGTCGCCGACCACGTCGGAGACTCGCTCGCGCTGTCGCGGATCGCCGCCGACGTATCCGAGGACACCATCGTGTTCTGCGGCGTGCACTTCATGGCCGAGACGGCCAAGATCCTGAGCCCGGAGAAGACCGTGCTCATCCCGGATCAGCGGGCCGGTTGCTCGCTGGCAGATTCGATCACGCCCGACGACCTCCGCGCCTGGAAAGACGAGCACCCCGGCGCGGTCGTCGTCTCCTACGTCAACACCACGGCGGCCGTGAAGGCGCTCACAGACATCTGCTGCACCTCGTCCAACGCGGTCGAGGTGGTCGAGTCGATCGACCCCGATCGAGAGGTGCTGTTCTGCCCGGACCAATTCCTGGGTGCGCATGTCCGCCGGGTGACGGGCCGCAAGAACGTGCACGTGTGGGCGGGTGAATGCCATGTGCACGCCGGCATCAACGGCGACGAGCTCGCCGAGCAGGCCCGCGCCAATCCCGACGCCGAACTCTATGTGCATCCCGAATGCGGCTGTGCCACTTCGGCCTTGTACCTGGCTGGTGAGGGTGCCTTTCCCGCCGACCGGGTCAAGATCCTTTCCACCGGCGGCATGCTCGACGCGGCACACGAGACGCACGCCCGCAAGGTCCTGGTCGCCACCGAGGTTGGCATGTTGCACCAATTGCGCCGAGCCGCACCGGAAGTGGACTTCCGCGCGGTCAACGACCGCGCCTCATGCAAATACATGAAGATGATCACCCCTGGGGCGCTGCTGCGCTGCCTGGTGGAAGGCGCAGACGAGGTCGCCGTCGACCCGGATGTCGCGGCGGTGGGCCGGCGCAGCGTACAGCGAATGATCGAGATCGGCCAGCCCGGCGGCGGCGAGTGATGACCCGCCCCGCTTGGACACACCACGCTGACGTCGTGGTGATCGGTACGGGCGTAGGGGGATTGGCGGCCGCGCTGGCCGCCCATCGCGCCGGGCGCAACGTAGTCGTGCTCAGCAAGGCTGAGCAGACCTACGGCGTCACCGCAACGCACTACGCGCAGGGTGGTATCGCGGTCGTGCTGCCGGACAACGACGACTCCGTCGACGCCCACGTCGCCGACACGATGGCGGCGGGCGCGGGCATGTGCGATCCGCAAGCGGTGTACTCGATCGTCGCCGACGGCTATCGCGCGGTCACCGAATTGGTCTCCAACGGCGCGCGATTCGACGAAGCGGTGCCCGGCAAGTGGGCTCTCACCCGCGAAGGCGGGCACTCGCGACGCCGCATCGTGCACGCCGGCGGCGACGCCACCGGCGCCGAGGTCCAGCGAGCGCTCGACCACGCCGCGCAGACGCTGGATATTCGCACCAGCCACGTGGCGTTGCGAGTGCTGCACGATGGCGCCGCGGTGACTGGCGTAGCGGTGGGCAATCCGGACGGCTTCGGGATCGTCAGCGCGCCCTCGGTGATTATGGCATCCGGCGGGCTCGGACATCTCTACAGCGCGACGACCAATCCCGACGGATCCACCGGCGACGGAATCGCTTTGGCCTTGTGGGCCGGCGTCCCGATCAGCGATCTCGAGTTCATCCAGTTCCATCCGACCATGTTGTTCGGTGGCCAAGCCGGTGGTCGCCGGCCGCTGATCACCGAGGCCATTCGCGGCGAAGGTGCGGTATTAATTGACCGGCAAGGCAATTCGGTCACTGCTGGTGTTCACCCGATGGGTGACCTGGCGCCGCGCGATGTCGTCGCGGGAGCGATCGACGCGCGGCTGAAGGCCACCGGCGACGAGTGCGTCTACCTCGACGCGCGCGACATCGAGGGCTTCGAGGCTCGCTTCCCCAACGTCACCGCCTCATGCCGGGACGCCGGCGTCGACCCGGTCACCCAACCCATCCCCGTTGTTCCCGGCGCGCATTACAGCTGCGGCGGCGTGGTGACCGACGTGCACGGTCAGACCGAGCTGCCCGGGCTGTTCGCCGCCGGCGAGGTTGCCCGCACCGGGATGCACGGCGCGAATCGCTTGGCGTCCAACAGCTTGCTGGAAGGCCTGGTGGTGGGTGGTCGCGCCGGGAAGGCCGCCGCCGCGCACGCGCTCGCGACGGGACGGATCTCCGCGAACGCGCCGGAGCCGATTACCCACACCGCCTCGAAGCGCCGCGAACTACAGACCGCGATGGCCCAGGACGCGTCGGTGGTACGCGACGCCGTTGGGCTGCAGCGCCTCTCCGAGACGCTGTCGCGGGCGCGCGTCCGCACTGTCGAGGGCCGTCGCGACTTCGAGGACGTGGCGCTGACGCTGACCGCGCGCGCCGTGGCCGCCGCGGCGTTGGCCCGCAACGAAAGCCGGGGCTGCCATCACCGTGCGGAGTACCCCGACACCGCGCCGGAACAAGCCCGCAGCATCGTGGTCCGGCTGGCCGACACCGTGTGCGCCGAAGCCCTGGCAGCGGTGTCCTGATGACGTTGTCCGACGGCGAACTGGCCGCCGCTCGCGAGACCGTTCACCGTGGCCTGGAAGAGGATTTGCGCTATGGGCCCGACATCACCACACTCGCGACGGTGCCCGACGGTGAGGCCACGGCCTCGATGGTGCCGCGCGAGCCGGGCGTGATCGCCGGATTGGACGTCGGCTTGCTGGTGCTCGACGAGGTGCTCGGCGCCGACGGGTACCAGGTGCTCGACCGCGTCGAGGACGGCGCCCACGTGCAACCCGGCCAGCCGGTCTTGACGGTGCGGGCGGGTAACCGGGGACTGCTGACCGCCGAACGGACGATGCTGAACCTGATCTGCCACCTGTCCGGCATCGCGACGGCGACGGCGGCCTGGGTGGATGCCGTGAGCGGCACCAAGGCCCAGGTCCGCGATACCCGCAAGACGCTGCCCGGGCTGCGCGCGCTGCAGAAGTACGCCGTGCGGATCGGCGGCGGGGTCAACCATCGCCTTGGACTGGGCGACGCCGCGTTGATCAAGGACAACCACGTCGCCGCCGCGGGATCGGTCGTCGAGGCGTTGCGGGCGGTGCGCGAGGCCGCACCCGATCTGCCCTGTGAGGTCGAAGTCGACTCGCTCGAGCAGCTCGACGAGGTACTGCCGGAGAAGCCGGAGCTGATCCTGTTGGACAATTTCCCGGTGTGGCAGACCCAAATCGCTGTGCAGCGTCGTGACTCCCGCGCACCGGCGGTGCTGCTGGAGTCCTCCGGCGGGCTCAGCCTGGACACCGCCGCGGAATATGCGGGCACCGGAGTGGACTACCTGGCCGTCGGCGCACTGACCCACTCGGTGCGGGTGCTCGATATCGGCCTGGACATGTAGGTCCGGCCGGCATGCGGCAGCTGACCTTCGAAGACGCCGGGCGATATGCGTGGCGCGATGTGCCGGAGCCGGAGATCACCGCACCGGAACAAGCGGTGGTCAGGCCGCTGGTGGTGGCCTGCTGCGACCTTGACGTCGCGGTCGCCAATGGCCAGGCGCCGCTGCCGCCCGGATACGCCGTCGGGCATGAGGGTCTGGCCGAGGTCGTGGCCGTCGGCGACGCCGTCGCCACCGTCGGGCCGGGCGACTGGGTGGTGGTGCCGTTCCAGATCAGCTGCGGTAGTTGCTCGCGGTGCCGCCGCGGCGTGACCGGCTCGTGTGGTTCGGTGCCGTTGATGGCGATGTACGGTCTGGGCCCGCTGGCCGGTCTGAATGGCGGGGGATTCATGTCGGATGAGGTGCTGGTGCCCTACGCCGACGCGATGCTGATCCCGATCCCGGATGGCGTGGCGTCCAACGCGATTGCCTCGCTGTCGGACAACATTCCCGACGGCTGGCGGGCGGTGGGGCCCTATGCGGCCGAACTAGCCGCGCTCGATCCGGCCGACCGCCGGGTGCTGGTGATCGGCAAGCTGTCGATCGGGCTCTACGCGGCGGCGTTCGCGGCCGCCCTCGGTGCCCGTGTCGACTACGTCGACCATGACGTTCGCCGCCTGGCGGCAGCCGAAAAGCTCGGCGCGGTCGTCCATGACCGGGTCAAGCCGGACAAGTCCTGGGAGCCGTATCCGGTCACCGTGCACACTTCCGCCGACCCGTCACTACTGGCCGCGACGCTGCGTGCGACCTGGCCCGACGGTGTATGCACCGACACCGGGGTCTACTACCAGCCGATGGTCGAGATGCCGCTGCTGCCGATGTACACCCGCGGGGTGCGGTTTGTCACTGGGCGGGTCAACGCGCGTTCGGCCATCCCCGCGGTACTGGAACTGCTAGCCGCTGGCTGCGACCTGTCACCGGCCGTCGATCGGGTGGTGCCCTGGGCGGACGCGCCTTCGGTATGGCCGACGATGACCGGCAAGACGGTCTTCACCAGGGCGTAGACCTTGCGTCCCGGTCTTCGCGTCGAGGGTGTGTTCCGGCCCTTGGGTGTGTGTCCCGGGCGGCGACACGCCGATGCTGGATGCCGTGAGCGCACACTCGAATCCGTCGGCGCACACTCAACGCGGCAGGACGCCGCGCGGCAGTTCAGGCTGGTCAGGCGATGTCGCTGACCAAAACAGCCATGCGGCGCAGCTGCAGGCGCACCAGCCACGGCAGACCCGTGCCGTCGGAGCCGGCGGGCAAAATCCGGGGATTGGTGATGTGCACGACCTTGCGGGCAAAGTGCAGGTCAGCCTGCCCGGCAGCCAGCACGTTCTTCACCCAGTCGGTCTTGCCGTGACCCAGCGCGACCGCCAACACGTTGCCATTGCGGTAGGCCGTGACGATGGTTTTGTACGGTTTGCCCGAGGTGCGGCCGCGGTGCTCGATAGTGCCCGTTCCGGGCAGGAATCGCGCGATCGGCTTCAGCGCCGGGTTGACGTATTTGACCTGGAAGTTCTCGAACCATGTCGGATACACCATCGGGATGCCCGGGGCGTTGTTCGGGTGATCCTTTGTGGACATGCCGGCCCCCTTGCGGAACGTCTGTGCGCTGATTACCGGCACTGTACCGGTCGGATATTGATTTGAGTTCCTCTGGGACAATGGACGCTGTGACTGCCACACCCCCATCTGTGCTGGCCCGCATTGACTTGCGGGACGCGGAGCTAACGCCTTCCCGGCTGCGCGCGGCTTTGCCGCGCGGCGGAGCCGAAGTAGAGACGGTGTTGTCAAAAGTGCGCCCGATAGTGCAGGCCGTCGCCGAGCGCGGAGCCGAGGCGGCCCTGGAATTCGGCGAGTCGTTCGACGGCGTGCGCCCCGCGGCGGTACGCGTGCCCGAATCCGCGCTGCAGGACGCGCTTGACGGACTGGACGCCGACGTTCGTGATGCGCTGCAGGTGATGATCGACCGAACTCGCGCCGTGCACGCCGATCAGCGCCGCACCGACGTCACCACCGTGCTGGGCCCGGGTGCGACGGTCACCGAGCGATGGGTCCCTGTCGAGCGGGTCGGCTTGTACGTGCCCGGTGGCAATGCGGTGTATCCGTCCAGCGTGGTGATGAACGTGGTGCCCGCGCAGGCCGCAGGTGTCGAGTCGCTGGTGGTGACCAGCCCGCCGCAGGCCCAATTCGACGGCCTGCCGCACCCGACCATCCTGGCCGCGGCCCGGCTGCTGGGCGTCGACGAGGTGTGGGCCGTCGGCGGCGCGCAGGCGGTGGCGCTGCTGGCCTACGGCGGCGTCGACACCGACGGCGCGCAACTGGCCCCGGTCGACCTGATCACCGGGCCCGGCAATGTCTACGTCACGGCCGCCAAGCGGCTGTGCCGCTCGCTGGTGGGCATCGACGCCGAGGCCGGGCCGACCGAGATCGCCATCCTCGCCGACCACACCGCCGACCCGGTGCATGTGGCCGCCGATCTGATCAGCCAAGCCGAACACGACGAGATGGCCGGCAGTGTGTTGGTGACCGCCAGCGCCGACTTGGCTGCGGCCACCGACGCCGAAGTCGCGGCCCAGCTGCAGACCACGGCGCACCGCGACCGGGTGACGACCGCGCTCAGTGGTCCGCAATCGGCGATCATCCTGGTCGACGACCTGGACGCCGGGGTCAAGGTGGTCAACGCGTACGCCGCCGAACACCTTGAGATTCAGACCGTGGACGCGCCGCGCGTTGCCAGCCGAATACGATCCGCCGGAGCCATTTTCGTCGGCCCGTGGTCGCCGGTGAGCCTCGGCGACTACTGCGCCGGATCCAACCACGTGTTGCCCACCGCGGGAAGCGCCCGGCACTCCAGCGGCCTGTCGGTACAGACCTTCCTGCGCGGGATTCATGTCGTGGATTACACCGAGGCAGCCCTCAAAGACGTCTCCGGTCATGTGGTCACGCTTGCGAAAGCCGAAGACCTGCCGGCACACGGTGAAGCGGTAAGGCGGAGGTTCGAACGATGACCGCATTCGAACGGCAGGTCACCCTCGACGATCTGCCGCTGCGTGACGACCTGCGCGGCAAATCGCCCTATGGCGCACCGCAATTAGCGGTTCCGGTGCGGTTGAACACCAACGAGAACCCGCACCCGCCTAGTGCGGCGCTGGTCGACGACGTCGTTCGCTCCGTGCAGGAAGCCGCCGCCGATCTGCACCGCTACCCCGACCGCGACGCCGTCGCGTTGCGCACCGATCTGGCGGCATACCTCACCGCGCAAACAGGCACTCGGCTCGGTGTGGAAAACCTCTGGGCCGCCAATGGTTCCAACGAGATTCTGCAACAGCTGCTGCAGGCGTTCGGCGGGCCGGGGCGCAGCGCGATCGGGTTTGTCCCGTCTTACTCGATGCACCCGCTCATCTCCGACAGCACCCGCACCGAATGGCTGACGGCCGCCCGTGCCGACGACTTCAGCCTCGACGTCGATGCGGCCGTCGCCGCGATCATCGACCGCAGACCCGACGTGGTGTTTGTCACCAGCCCGAACAACCCTTCCGGACAAAGCATTCCGCTGCCGGACCTGCAACGCCTACTCGACGTGACACCGGGCATCCTGGTCGTCGACGAGGCGTACGGCGAATTCTCTTCACAGCCCAGCGCGGTGGCGCTCGTCGAGCAGTATCCGACCCGGCTCGTGGTCAGCCGCACCATGAGCAAGGCATTCGCGTTCGCCGGCGGCAGGCTCGGCTACCTGGTTGCCACGCCGGCGATGATCGACGCGATGCTGTTGGTGCGGTTGCCCTATCACCTGTCGTCGGTCACCCAAGCCGCGGCCCGGGCCGCGCTGCGGCACGCCGACGACACCCTGGGTAGCGTGGCCACCCTGATCGCCGAACGCGAACGGGTCTCGGCGGCCCTGACCCGCTTGGGCTTTCGGGTCATCCCCAGCGACGCGAACTTCGTGCTGTTCGGCCAATTCGCCGACGCGCCCGCCGCTTGGCAGCGCTACCTGGACGATGGCGTGCTGATCCGGGATGTCGGCATTCCCGGCTACCTGCGTACCACCATCGGGCTGGCCGACGAGAACGACGCCTTCCTCAAAGCGAGCGCCCAGATCGCCGAACCCGAGCTGGCCCCAGCCGATCCCAGTCCCGTAGGAGCGCCGTGACCACCATCGCGACCCGCCGCGCACGAATTGAGCGCCGCACCAAGGAATCCGATATCGTCGTCGAGCTCGACCTCGATGGCACCGGGCAGGTTCACGTCGACACGGGTGTGCCGTTCTACGACCACATGCTGACCGCGCTGGGCAGCCACGCCAGCTTCGACCTGACAGTGCACACCAAGGGCGATGTCGAGATCGAAGGACACCACACCATCGAGGACACCGCGATCGTGCTGGGGCAGGCGCTCGGTCAGGCCCTCGGCGACAAGTCGGGTATCCGCCGATTCGGGGACGCCTTCATCCCGATGGACGAGACGTTGGCCCACGCCGCCGTCGACGTGTCGGGCCGGCCGTACTGCGTGCACAGCGGCGAGCCTGATCACTTGCAACACACCACAATCGCCGGAAATTCGGTGCCCTATCACACCGTGATCAACCGACACGTGTTCGAATCGCTGGCGGCCAATGCCCGCATCGCGCTGCATGTCCGGGTGCTGTACGGGCGCGACCCGCACCACATCACCGAGGCGCAGTACAAGGCCGTGGCGCGCGCGTTGCGCCAGGCCGTCGAACCCGACCCCCGCGTGTCGGGTGTGCCATCCACCAAAGGTGTTTTGTGACAACACGTTCGGTAGTGGTTCTGGACTACGGCTCCGGTAACCTTCGGTCTGCGCAGCGCGCGCTGCAGCGGGTCGGCGCGACGGTGGAAGTTACCGCCGACGCGGGTGCGGCGGCGGCCGCCGACGGGCTGGTGGTTCCGGGCGTCGGCGCTTTCGAGGCCTGCATGACCGGCTTGCGCAAGATCGCGGGGGAGCAGATCATCGCCGAGCGGGTGGCCGCCGGACACCCCGTGCTGGGGGTGTGCGTCGGCATGCAGATCCTGTTCGCACGCGGCGTTGAATTCGGGGTCCAGACGACAGGCTGCGGGCAGTGGCCGGGAGCCGTCAACCGGCTGGACGCCCCGGTGATCCCGCACATGGGCTGGAACGTCGTGCAATCCGGCTCGGGCAGTAGACTTTTCAAGGGGCTGGATGCATCCGCCCGGTTCTACTTCGTACACTCCTACGCCGCGCAGCGGTGGGAGGGTTCGTCGGAGGCCGTGCTGACGTGGGCCACCCATCAGGCGCCGTTTTTGGCGGCGGTCGAGGACGGGCCGCTGGCCGCCACCCAATTCCACCCGGAGAAGAGCGGGGATGCCGGTGCGGCCGTATTGAGCAACTGGGTTGAGGGACTGTAAATGCCACTGATTTTGTTACCCGCCGTCGATGTCGTCGAAGGCCGTGCCGTGCGCTTGGTGCAGGGCAAGGCAGGCAGCGAAACCGAGTACGGCTCCGCGCTGGACGCGGCACTGAACTGGCAGCGCGACGGGGCCGACTGGATCCATCTGGTGGACCTGGACGCGGCGTTCGGCCGCGGCTCCAACCGCGAACTGCTCGCCGAGGTGGTGGGCAAGCTCGACGTGTCGGTGGAGCTGTCCGGCGGGATCCGTGACGACGATTCCCTGGCCGCGGCACTGGCCACCGGCTGCGCCCGGGTCAACCTGGGCACGGCGGCGCTAGAGAACCCGCAGTGGTGCGCGCGGGCCATCACCGCGCACGGCGACAAGGTCGCCGTCGGCTTGGATGTCCAGATCGTCGACGACCAGCACCGGCTGCGCGGCCGCGGTTGGGAAACCGATGGCGGCGACCTATGGGACGTGCTGGAACGCCTTGACGGCGAAGGATGTTCGCGGTTCGTGGTCACCGATGTCACCAAGGACGGCACGTTGGGCGGTCCGAATCTCGACCTGCTGGCCCGCGTGGCCGAACGCACCGACGTCCCGGTCATCGCCTCTGGCGGTGTGTCGAGCCTGGACGACCTGCGCGCCATCGCCACGCTGACCGACCGCGGCGTCGAGGGAGCCATCGTCGGCAAGGCGCTCTACGCCGGGCGGTTCACCTTGCCGCAGGCACTGGACGCGGTACGGGCGTAGACCGATGGATCTGCACGCGCTGCTGGCTGAGGCGTCGGTGATCCTCGACGCGGCAGTCGAGCCGTTCGTGGCGGGCCATCGCGCCGATTCGGCAGTTCGGAAGAAGGGCAACGACTTCGCCACCCAAGTCGATCTCGAGATCGAGCGGCAGGTCGTCGCCGCGCTGGAAGCCGCCACTGGAATCGGCGTGCACGGCGAGGAATTCGGCGGCGCACCTGTTGACTCGCCCTGGGTGTGGGTGCTGGACCCGATTGACGGCACCTTCAACTATGCGGCCGGGTCACCGATGGCGGCGATCCTGCTGGGCCTGCTGCACGATGGCGAACCCGTGGCGGGCCTGACCTGGATCCCGTTCACCGAAGACCGCTACACCGCGGTCGCCGAGGGCCCGCTGATGAAAAACGGTGCCGAGCGGCCGTCGCTGAGTCACAGCGGTCTCGCCGACGGCCTGATCGGTGTCGGCACGTTCAATGCCGAGTCCCGCGGCCGCTTTCCCGGACGTTATCGGGTTGCGGTGCTCGAGAGGCTGAGCACGGTGTGCTCGCGATTGCGCATGCACGGATCGACCGGCATCGACCTGGTTTACGTGGCGGACGGAATCCTGGCCGGTGCAGTCGTTTTCGGCGGAAGTGTGTGGGATCACGCCGCGGGAATAGCGCATGTTCGGGCCGCGGGTGGCACCGTCACCGATCTGGCCGGCCAGCCGTGGACTCCCGAGTCCCGATCGGTGCTGGCCGCGGCACCGGGTGCGTACGGGGAGATCCTCGAGATTGTGCGCAGTGCCGGCCGACCGGAGGACTACTGAGATGTTTGCGGGTACCGACCTTGCCGTGCGGGTGATTCCGTGCCTGGACGTCGATGACGGGCGGGTCGTCAAGGGAGTCAACTTCGAGAACCTGCGCGACGCCGGTGATCCGGTGGAACTCGCCGCGGCCTACGACGCCGAAGGCGCCGATGAGCTGACCTTTCTCGATGTCACCGCGTCGTCATCCGGCCGGGCGACGATGCTGGACGTGGTGCGCCACACCGCCGAGCAGGTCTTCATTCCCCTGACGGTCGGCGGCGGAGTCCGCACGGTGGCCGACGTCGACGTGTTACTGCGAGCGGGCGCGGACAAGGTCTCGGTCAACACCGCCGCGATCGCCCGCCCCGATCTACTCGCCGAATTGTCAAGGCAATTCGGCTCGCAGTGCATCGTGCTGTCCGTCGACGCGCGCACGGTGCCGACCGGTTCGGCGCCGACTCCATCGGGGTGGGAGGTCACCACACACGGCGGCCGTCGCGGTACCGGCATCGACGCGGTCCAGTGGGCGGCCCGCGGCGCCGAACTGGGGGTAGGGGAGATCCTGCTCAACTCGATGGACGCCGACGGCACCAAGGCCGGATTCGACCTGGGGATGCTGCGTGCGGTCCGCGCTGCGGTGACGGTTCCGGTGATCGCGAGCGGCGGCGCAGGAGCGGTGGACCACTTCGCTCCTGCGGTCGACGCCGGTGCGGATGCGGTGTTGGCGGCCAGCGTCTTTCACTTTCGCGAGTTGACGATCGGACAGGTGAAGGCGGCGATGTCCGCAGAAGGGATCACCGTGCGATGACGCTCGACCCGAACATCGCCGCGCGCCTGAAGCGCAATGCCGATGGACTGTTCACCGCTATCGTGCAGGAGCGCGACAGCGGTAACGTTCTGATGGTCGCCTGGATGGACGACGAGGCGCTGGCCCGAACCCTGGAAACCCGCGAGGCAACCTACTATTCGCGATCTCGTGGCCAACAGTGGATCAAGGGCGCGACGTCCGGCCACACCCAGCACGTGCACTCGGTGCGACTGGACTGCGACGGAGACACCGTGCTGTTGACCGTCGACCAGCTCGGCGCCGCCTGCCACACCGGAGACCACAGCTGCTTCGACGCCGACGTGCTGTTAGAGCAAGAAGGTAGCGCTTAGCCGGCTAGCAGCGGAACTTCTTGAAGAAGTTCTGGTGGCTATCGAGAATGCGGCTGATGTCTGCTGGTTGTGCGGTGGCATCTCGGACGCCATTTTCGTAGGTGCCACCCAAGATGATTCCGTCTGGCCGGGGAATCATATAGCCAATGTCATCGAACGCGTAGGAATATCGAATTTCCTTCTGTGGCAATAGGATAGCCAATTGTCCGCGCATCGGCGTCAATTCGCTGTCACCAACAAGCGCGGCCGCTCCAAAACCGGTGCAGTTGAAAACCAGCTGCTCGGGGAGCGCCGCGATATCGCCGACAGACGCGAACTCACGGATTTGGATTGCCCCGCCGGCGGTTTGCAGGTCGCGGATCAACTGACGCAAGTACCGGTCGGTTTCGACATACAGCGTCTCGAAGTAGGTGACTTTGTCGATGGGGAATGGATGTTCATCTCGTGTCAACACGCGGCTGTTGGGTGGAAACGTGGGAAGAAGCTCCGATACCGCGCTGCTGTCGCCGAAGCTGGCCAGCCAGCGGATGCCGTAGTCGTCGCCCACCAGGGTCTGGAATCGGCGCCAGCTGTAGGCGGTGGCATCGAGGAATTGCCGGCGCCATTGCGCGGTGGCGACATTTTCATCGACCAGCTCGACCGGATCCCATTTTCCGCCAGCAATGTTGGAGGTGGTGTCCGGCGGCAGCGCCTTGGTGTAGACCGTCACGTCAAAGCCCGCCTCCTGTGCCAAGCGGGCGGTGCTCAGCCCCATGACGCCAGCCCCGATCACTGCGACGGGCCCGTGATGTCCGGGTAGGCCGAGATCGACGGCGAGTTTGGAGCTACCCCAGGACAGAGTGATCCCAGAGCCGCCATGACCGTAGTTGTGCACTAAACGCTGAGCACCAATGGATTCGGCGCGCACGACGAACCCGCCGGGGCGGTATGGCCGTAGGCCTGCCGTGGTGTGGATTACCCGCAGCGGGGTGACCTCGACTTTGGGCAAGCAGACATGGGGCTTGTCGGGCTCCTGCCTGCCCGCCGGCGCCGACAGGAATGTCGAGCCTGCTGCTGCGGCGGCCTTCGTTAGGAAGCCGAGACGATCCATGCGTGTCTCCTAGCCTGTGAATTCGTGACGCGGGAAGGCGGCGATTGCTCTTGCGAGGCCGGCTACGACACCAAGATTATATATGTATGTAGCGGGGATATGTGATCTGACGAACGGGTGGGATGCCGAAACCGCTACGGTGCGGAGGTCGAACTAGCTCGAGCCTACGTCCAAACTGTTGGCCGCAACGATCGCCGCGCGGGGCCATTCGCGGTGGAAGACCGCTGGCGAGATACGGTCACGGCGAATGACTTCGAGATCGATGGGCTTGCCGATGACCACCGCGTTCGGCACCCGGAAGGAGTACGCCGGCTCGTCGGTCGCCACGGCCAGGATCGCGTCGCTATCCGTGAAGTTGTTGGCGCGTATGGTGTCCTCGGCCCATCGGAACGGCTTGAGGCCATTGAAGCTCTTGACGTACACCACCCACAGCCGGGTGCCGCGGGTGTCGTAGAGCCTAGTGAGCGCGCGGTTCACCGCGTCGTACTCGAGGGGCCCGAGTACACCGGACTGATCGGTGATTTGGCCGGACAGCGTGATCGTGGGGCTCGACGAAGCGCTTGGTGGCGCAATCGATTGCGCGGCGGCTCTGCTGCTGCCAGGTTGATTCGAGTCGCCGCTGAGCAGCCGCACACCGACGAGTGCCCCAAGACCGATCAGCGCGACACCGACGATCGCCGTGACCGCGATTGCCGTGCGCCGGTTGCTGCGTGCTGGTGGCGGTGCGGCCGAAACGGATTGTGGCGCCGCAATCGTTTCGGTGGCAATCGGGGCCGGTTGTGTCGGGCCGACGACCTTCGCCGCAGCGGTATGCAGCTGGCTGCCCAGCGCCGCGGCGAAATCGGTACACGTCGGGTAGCGGTCCCCGGGGTTCTTGGCGAGCGCTTTGGCTAGCGCGCCGTCGAGTTCGGCCAATTCGGGTCGGCGCTCACTGATCGGCGGCGGCGGCGCGGACAAATGCTGGGTAATGACCACCGCCGGGTTGGAGCCGTGAAAGGGGGCGGATCCGGTCAACAGATTGAACGCGGTGCACCCCAGCGCGTACTGGTCGGCGCGTCCGTCGAGATCCAGCCCCTGCAGCTGCTCGGGCGCGCAGTAGGCGGTGGTGCCCATCATCATGTTTGTCGCTGTCAGGCCGCTGATTTCACCCAGCTCGCGGGCAATTCCGAAATCGGCCAGCAGGATCCGCCGTCGGGGCGCGGCATCACCGAGCAGGATGTTGGCGGGTTTGACGTCGCGGTGCAGCAGGCCGCGCGAATGCGCATAATCCAGCGCGTCGGCCACCGCAGCGATGATCTCGACGACATCGTCTTTCGGCATTCCGGACGGGTACTGGCGCAGCAGCTGCGCGCCGTCGGTCCCCTCTACGAAATCCATCGAAATCCACAGTTGCCCTTGGTATTCTCCCCGGTCGTGGATGCCGACGATGTGCTCGTTGTACAGGCTCGCGGCGAGGTCGGCCTCCCGGTTGAAACGTTGCCGAAACTCAAGGTTCTCGGTGAGCTCGCCGGGCAGGATCTTCAGGGCGTCGCGGCGCGGCAGCCGCGGATGCTGCGCAAGATACACCTCGCCCATCCCCCCGGCCCCCAACCGCCGAACGATGGTGTATCCGGCGAACGCTGCGCCTTCGGGTAACCCATCGCTTTGCGGCATGTGAGCATGCTACTGAGGCGATGATTGCGGCGGCTGGTTATTTGCGGCCAGTATTTGGCGGCCCGGGCGCCGGGGCGCCGGCGGACGATTTCGACGAGAATGGCGGGCGATGCGCGAACGGATGTCCTGGAACGTGGTGGTGCCGCTGGTCGCCCTCGTCACGCTGGCACTGACTTGGGGCGCGGTGCCCGGCCCCGCGCTCGCCGTGGTCGAGGCGGTAATTCTCATCGGTGCGGTGCTGGCCGCGGTGCACCACGCGGAGGTGGTCGCGCACCGGGCCGGCGAGCCGTACGGGTCGCTGGTGCTGGCCACCGCGGTGACCGTCATCGAGCTGGCGCTGATCATCACGCTGATGGCGTCGGGTGGCAACGAGGCGGCGACGCTGGCCCGCGACACCGCGTTCGCGGCCCTGATGATCACTTCGAACGGCATTGCCGGGTTGTCGCTGCTGCTGGCCTCTCATCGTTATAACGTCACGTTGTTCAACCCGCACGGCAGCGGTGCGGCGCTGGCCACGCTGACAACGCTGGCGACCTTGAGCCTGGCGCTGCCCACCTTCACCACCACTCGTGGCGGTCAGGAGTTCTCGCCCGGCCAGCTGGTATTCGCTGCTGTCGCCTCGTTACTGCTGTACCTGCTGTTTGTCTTCACGCAAACGGTGCGGCATCGCAATTTCTTTCTGCCGATCGCGCAGAAGGGTCAGCGGAGCATCTTTGACGATGAAAGCCATGCGGAGCCGCCGAGCAACGCCGCGGCGCTGCGGAGCGCGGGGCTGCTGCTGGCGGCGCTGGTCGCGGTGGTGGGCCTGGCCGAGCAGGAGTCGCCGGCCATCGAGAAACTGGTGTCGGCGGCGGGCTTCCCGCACTCGTTCGTCGGTGTCGTGATCGCGCTCCTCGTGCTGCTGCCGGAGACGCTCGCGGCGGCGCGCGCGGCGCGTGCGGGCCGTATCCAGACCAGCCTCAACCTGGCTTACGGCTCGGCGATGGCCAGCATCGGGCTCACCATTCCCGGCATTGCGCTGGCGTCGATCTGGATCAAGGGTCCGCTGATACTCGGCTTGGGTCCCACCCAGTTGGTGCTCTTCGCGTTGACCGTGGTGATCAGCATGCTGACCGTGATACCCGGCCGGGCGACGCGGCTACAGGGTGAGGTCCATCTGGCGTTGTTGGCCGCCTTCGTGTTCTTGGCGATCATTCCGTAAACGGCAAGCAGCGCAAGCGATTACGCCGAGGAACGGGCCCGCAGGGTCTGCAGCGCCTGGTCCGCATGGGCGGCCATGCTGAACTCGCTGGAAATCACGTCGAGCACCGTGCGATCGGTGTCGATGACGAACGTCGTGCGCTTGACCGGCATCAGCTTGCCGAGCAGACCGCGCTTGACGCCGAACTGGGTGGCGACCGTGCCCTCGGTGTCCGACAGCAGCGGGTAGTCGAAGTTCTCCTTGTCGGCGAACTTGGCCTGCTTTTGCACGGCATCGGTGCTGATGCCGACCCGGCTGGCTCCGACTGCGGCGAATTCGGAGGCCAGGTCCCGGAAGTGGCAGGCTTCCTTGGTGCATCCGGGTGTCATTGCTGCGGGGTAGAAGAACAAGACCACGGGGCCGTCGGCCAGCAGGGCGCTGAGCGTGCGCGGCGATCCGGTTTGATCAGGAAGTTCGAAGTCGGCCACCGTGTCACCAGTTTTCATGGCCGTCAGGCTACGCCCGACGGCTCACCGCGCCACTGCGGGCCGCGAGCGCGCGGGACCGCCGGGGCTGGGCAAACGTATCTGCGAGGATGGTCGAGTGCACCCACACCTCGCCGACACCACATCACGGGAGGAATTTCGCCTGCTTGCGGCCGGGCACCGCTTTGTTCCGGTGACCCGGAAGGTGTTGGCCGACAGCGAGACGCCGTTGTCGGCATACCGCAAGCTTGCCGCCAACCGGCCCGGTACTTTCTTGCTGGAGTCCGCAGAGAACGGCCGGTCGTGGTCGAGATGGTCGTTCATCGGGGCCGGCGCACCCTCGGCGTTGACCGTGCGCGACGGCGAAGCCGTCTGGCTGGGTGCGGTTCCACGGGATGCGCCCACTGGCGGCGACCCGCTGGAAGCGCTGCAGGCCACCCTCGAGCTGCTGGCCACCGCGGCGTTACCGGGGTTACCGCCGCTGTCGGGTGGTCTGGTGGGGTTTTTCGCCTACGACATGGTGCGACGGCTGGAACGGTTACCGGAAATGGCCGTCGACGACCTGCATCTGCCGGACATGCTGATGCTGCTGGCCACCGATGTGGCGGCGGTCGACCACCACGAGGGCACCATCACGTTGATCGCCAACGCGGTGAACTGGAACGGCACCGACGACCGCGTCGATGAGGCCTACGACGACGCCGTCGCGCGCCTGGACGTGATGACCGAGGCGCTGGGACAGCCGCTGCCGTCGACGGTGGCCACCTTCAGCAAGCCCGAACCTCAGTACCGGGCGCAGCGCACGGTCGAGGAATACGGCAAGATCGTCGACTACCTCGTCGACCAGATCGCGGCCGGCGAAGCCTTCCAGGTGGTGCCCTCGCAGCGCTTCGAGATGGACACCGACGTCGACCCGATCGACGTGTACCGGATTCTGCGGGTGACCAACCCGAGCCCCTACATGTATCTGCTGCGTGTGCCCAACAGTGATGGCGCAACTGACTTTTCGATTGTCGGATCCAGTCCGGAAGCCCTCGTCACCGTCGTCGACGGCCGGGCAACGACGCATCCGATCGCCGGGACCCGGTGGCGGGGAGAGAACGAGGAAGAAGATCAGCTGCTGGAAAAGGAGCTGCTGTCCGACGAAAAGGAACGTGCCGAACACCTGATGTTGGTCGACCTCGGCCGCAACGACCTCGGCCGCGTCTGCACGCCTGGCACCGTCCGCGTCGAGGATTACAGCCACATCGAGCGGTACAGCCACGTCATGCACCTGGTCTCCACCGTGACGGGCATGCTCGGCGAGGGCCGCACCGCCCTGGACGCGGTCACGGCCTGTTTTCCGGCCGGCACGCTGTCCGGCGCGCCCAAGGTGCGGGCCATGGAGCTGATCGAAGAGGTGGAGAAGACGCGCCGCGGCGTATACGGCGGCGTGCTCGGCTACCTCGACTTCGCCGGCAACGCCGATTTCGCGATCGCCATTCGCACCGCACTGATGCGCAATGGCACCGCATACGTCCAGGCAGGCGGTGGGGTGGTGGCCGACTCGAACGGCCCCTACGAGCACAACGAGGCAAGCAGCAAGGCGCGTGCGGTGCTGAACGCGATCGCCGCCGCGCAGACGCTCAGTGCCCCATACGCAACCCGCAATGCCTGATGCCGCGCCGGACCGCCGGGCCCGGCTGACGATCGGCATCGCCCAGCTGCTGCTGGTCATCGCCGCGGGCCTGCTGTGGGCGGCTTCGCGCCTGCCGTGGGTGGTCATCCGGTCGTTCGACGGGCTCGGACCGCCCAAGGAGGTGATCCTGGCCGGCTCGTCATGGTCGACTGCTCTGCTGCCGTTCGCGCTGTTGATGCTGGCCATTGCCGTCGCGGCACTCGCGGTGCGCGGCTGGGCGCTGCGCTCGGTTGCCGCGCTGCTGGGCGTCGTCAGCCTGGCTACCGGCTATCTGGGTGTCAGCCTGTGGGTGTTGCCGGAGGTGGCGGCGCGAGGAGCCGAACTGGCCCATATTTCGCTGGTGACGCTGGTGGGCAGCGAGCGGCACTACGCCGGCGCGGGGTTCGCGGTGGCCGCCGCGGCGTGCACGTTGATCGCCGCCGTCCTGTTGATGCGGTCGGCGATGTCCGCGCGCGGCGGGGCAAGAAAATACGCCGCGCCGGCGAGCCGCCGCTCGATTGCGAGACGCAATGGCGCCGATGGGGCGATGCTGGAGCAGGCGGGGGCCCCCGACATGTCGGAGCGAATGATCTGGGACGCGCTCGATGAGGGTCACGACCCGACCGATCGGCCCCGCGAGTCTGACACCGAGGGTCGGTGACGGGTCGCGAGCCGACGGTCGCTACCCTTCAGTGACGTCGTCGAAATCGGTTAGGAACCGGTTGGGTGATCGTGGGTGACATGTGGGAAGGGAAACGACAGGTATGAGTCCGGCGACAGTCCTTGACTCCATCCTCGAGGGAGTCCGGGCCGATGTTGCCGCGCGCGAAGCCCGTATCAGCCTGCCCGAGATCAAAGCGGCAGCCGCCGCGGCGCCACCACCGCTCGATGTGATGGCGGCCCTGCGCGAGCCCGGGATCGGCGTCATCGCCGAGGTCAAGCGCGCCAGTCCATCGGCCGGTTCGCTGGCGCCCATTGCCGATCCGGCCAAGCTGGCGCAGGCATACGAAAACGGCGGTGCCCGGATCATCAGTGTCTTAACCGAGGAACGGCGCTTTCAAGGTTCGCTCGACGACCTGGATGCGGTGCGGGCCGCCGTGTCGATTCCGGTTTTGCGCAAAGACTTTGTGGTGCAGCCTTATCAGATCCACGAGGCGCGTGCGCACGGCGCCGACATGCTGTTACTCATCGTCGCCGCCTTGGAGCAGTCGGCGCTGGCGGCGATGCTCGACCGTACCGAATCACTTGGCATGACTGCCCTTGTCGAGGTTCACACCGAGCAAGAGGCCGACCGGGCGCTGAAGGCCGGTGCCAACGTGATCGGGGTCAATGCCCGTGATCTCGCGACGCTCGACGTAGACAGGGATTGCTTCGCACGCATCGCTCCCGGGTTGCCCAGCAACGTGATCAGGATCGCCGAGTCCGGCGTTCGTGGCACCGCAGACCTGTTGGCCTACGCGGGTGCCGGCGCCGACGCCGTCCTGGTCGGTGAGGGTTTGGTCAAGAGCGGTGACCCTCGCGCCGCCGTGGCCGATCTGGTGACCGCGGGCACCCATCCGTCCTGTCCGAAACCGGCTCGTTAGTTACTCAAGAGACCCTGCGTTGAAACGTTGAACCCCATGAGCCATCCTCGCGTTGAGCATTGGTGATGGTGGATCCAACTCGCCCTGCCCTACCGCTTTCGAGCGCGGCCATCTCAGAACCCACCCGACACGACCCCGACTCGGGCGGGCATTTCGGTGTATACGGCGGCCGCTATGTCGCCGAGGCATTGATGGCGGTGATCGAAGAAGTCACCGCCGCCTACGAGAAGGAACGCGTCAATCCGGACTTCCTGGATCTGCTAGACGACCTGCAGGCCAACTATGCGGGTCGGCCGTCGCCACTGTATGAGGCCACTCGCCTGAGCGCGCACGCCGGTGCCGCACGCATCTTCCTGAAGCGAGAAGACCTGAACCACACCGGTTCTCACAAGATCAACAACGTGCTGGGGCAGGCGTTGCTGGCTAAGAGAATGGGTAAGACCCGGGTGATCGCCGAGACCGGCGCCGGCCAACACGGCGTGGCCACCGCCACCGCGTGCGCATTGCTCGGCCTCGAGTGCGTCATCTATATGGGCGCTGTCGATACGGCGCGCCAAGCGCTCAACGTGGCGCGGATGCAGCTGCTGGGCGCCGAGGTTGTCTCGGTCGACGCGGGTTCGCAAACGCTGAAGGACGCCATCAATGAGGCGTTCCGGGATTGGGTTACCAACGCCGACAACACGTACTACTGCTTTGGTACCGCGGCGGGGCCACATCCCTTCCCGACGATGGTGCGCGATTTCCAGCGCATCATCGGGCTGGAGGCGCGTGTTCAGATCCAAACGCAGGCGGGACGGCTGCCCGACGCCGTGACGGCCTGCGTCGGCGGTGGATCCAACGCCATCGGTATCTTCCACGCATTCATCGACGACCCCGGCGTGCGCCTGGTCGGCTACGAGGCGGCCGGCGACGGCGTCGAGACCGGCCGGCATGCGGCCACGTTCACCGGCGGCTCGCCCGGCGCGTTTCAGGGTTCGTTCTCCTATCTACTGCAGGACGAAGACGGCCAGACCATCGAATCCCATTCGATTTCAGCAGGTTTGGATTATCCGGGTGTGGGCCCAGAGCACGCGTGGCTCAAGGAGACCGGGCGCGCCGAATACCAGCCGATCACCGATGCCGAGGCGATGGACGCGTTTCGCCTGCTGTGCCGCACCGAAGGCATCATCCCGGCCATCGAATCCGCGCACGCCGTCGCCGGTGCCCTCCAGCTCGGCAACGAATTGGGCAGCGGCGCAATCATTGTGGTGAACCTGTCGGGGCGCGGCGACAAGGACGTCGAGACGGCGGCGAAATGGTTCGGCCTGCTAGTGCCCGGTGACGATGCGGTCGGCGATGCCGACCGAGGAGGAGCCGGGCAATCGGAGCAGGGCGAGCGATGACGGTGGAACAGAGCCAGGCCAGCAGGCTGGCGCCGCTTTTCGATGAGTGCCGGGCCGAACGCCGTGCGGCGCTGATCGGTTATCTGCCCACTGGCTTTCCCGACCTACGTACCTCGCTGGATGCGATGACCGCGCTGGTCGAATCGGGTTGTGACCTCATCGAAGTCGGTGTGCCGTACTCCGATCCGGGTATGGACGGCCCGACGATCGCCGGGGCGACCGAGGCCGCACTGCGCGGCGGTGTGCGCGTTCGTGACACGTTGGCCGCGGTCGAGGCGATCAGTTCGGCCGGCGGCCGATCGGTGGTCATGACGTACTGGAACCCGGTGCTGCACTACGGAATTGACGCGTTCGCCCGGGACCTGGCATCGGCAGGCGGGCACGGGCTGATCACTCCGGACCTGATTCCGGACGAGGCGCAAGAGTGGATGGCCGCGTCCGAGGAGCATCACCTGGATCGCATTTTTCTGGTGGCACCGTCGTCGACACCGCAGCGACTGGTGACCACGGTCGAGGCATCGCGTGGATTCGTCTACGCCGCATCGACGATGGGCGTGACCGGGGCACGTGATGCGGTGTCGAACGCCGCACCCGCATTGGTGCGCAGGGTCAAGGCGGTGTCCAACATCCCCGTCGGCGTGGGCCTCGGCGTGCGATCGCGCGAGCAGGCCGCGCAGATCGGCAGCTACGCCGACGGGGTGATTGTCGGTTCGGCGTTGGTGACCGCGCTGCGCGACGGACTGCCCAGCTTGCGCGCCTTGACCCAGGAATTGGCCGAAGGTGTGCGAGTGTCGACATCATGACGATGTTGCCCACGTATTTCCCCAGCCCACCGCAAGGTGTCTGGCACCTCGGGCCGTTGCCGATCCGCGCGTACGCGCTGTTCATCATCACCGGGATCGTCGTCGCGCTGATGATCGGCGACCGGCGCTGGGCAGCTCGCGGCGGGCAACGCGGGGTGATTTACGACATCGCACTGTGGGTGGTGCCGTTCGGCTTGATCGGCGGCCGGCTTTATCACCTGGCCACCGATTGGCGGACATATTGGGGCCCGGGCGGTGCGGGGCTGGGCGCGGCGGTGCGAATCTGGGACGGCGGACTGGGAATTTGGGGCGCGGTCGCTCTCGGCCTGCTCGGAGCGTGGATCGGTTGTCGACGCCGGGGAATCCCGTTGCCGGCCTTCGTGGACGCGCTGGCCCCGGGAATCATCTTGGCGCAGGCCATCGGTCGGCTCGGGAACTACTTCAATCAGGAGCTTTACGGCCGCGAGACCACGCTGCCGTGGGGCCTGGAAATCTTCTATCGCCGCGATCCTTCGGGGTACATCGACCCGCATTCGCTCGACGGCGTTTCGACCGGTCAGCTCGCGGTCGTCGTGCAACCGACGTTTCTATATGAATTGATTTGGAACGTACTGGTTTTCATTGCGCTGATCTATATCGACCGACGGTTCACGATCGGTCACGGGCGACTGTTTGCGTCCTATGTCGCGTTCTACTGCGTCGGGCGCTTCTGGGTTGAGCTGATGCGGGATGACACCGCCACACATATCGCCGGTATCCGGATCAACACGTTTACATCGACTTTCGTGTTTATCGGCGCCGTCGTCTACATCGTCCTGGCACCGAAGGGCCGCGAGGATCCCGAGAGTTTGCGTGGCGACGATGACGCTGCCGACACCGAACCTGAGCCGCAAGACGAGCCGTCAGAGCAACTTGCCAGTGTCGCTGCGGCTTCCGCGGCGACGACGGCACCTGCGGCCGGTGCGGACGACGACGCGGTACCGTCCGGTTCAGCCGAATCGGTCGACGCCGGCAAAACCGAGGTCATCGAGCCCGAGGCCGAGGAGCCTGAGGCGGAGGAGCCTGAACAAGCGGAGGCTGAAGAGCCCGAAGCTGTCGATCCGGAAGCGCAGGCAGTCGAAGCAGAGTCCGAAGAGCCCGAGGCCGAGGAGCCGGAGGCCACGGAGCCGGAAGAGGCGGAGGCCGAGGAGCCGGAAGTAGAAGAACCCGAGGCCGACGATCCGGAAGTGCCGGCAGTCGAAGCAGAAACCGAGGAGTCCGAGGCCGAGGAGCCCGAACTCGAGGCGTCTGAAACCGAGCAGTCCGAAGCCGAAGAGTCTGAGCCGGAGGAGCCGGAAGACGAAGAGGCGCAGGCGCAAGAACCTGAAGCCGTCGAGCCCGAGGCGGAGGTTGACGACGCGGCAGCCGAGGAGCCCGAGGCGGAGGCACAAGCGCCCGAAGCCGAGGCGGAGGCTGACGAGTCCGACGATGAGACCGAGGTCAGCGCAGCGGAAGAAGCCGTCGAGCAAGCCGAGGCCAGCGAGCCGGACTCGACGCCGGCCGCCAAGCCGAAGTCCGAAGAACCCGCAGCGCAGAAGGCCACAGACCAGACGGCCACCGGCGGCGACGCTTTGGAAACGCGGCGCCGCTGGCCACTGCGACTGCGGGGCCGGCGCTAGCAGCCGACATGCCCTGATTCGCTGAGACAGGGGTAGGCCCCCCAGTGGATCTGGCATGCTGAGACCGTGACCGATCCGTCGTGGAGTGACGCCCCAGGCTCAGGCGCACAACCACCACAGCCGCCGGGTTATCCACCGCCCTACCCGCAATACGCGCCATACCCGGGGTCGGGTGCTTCCTACGACCCGGCTGCGCCTTATGGCCGCCACCCGGTAACGGGACTGCCGTACTCGGACAAGTCGAAGACCATCGCGGGCCTGTTGCAGCTGCTCAGCCTGGTCGGCATCGGCGGTATCGGCCGCTTCTACATCGGCGACATCGGACTGGGCGTCGCACAACTGCTCGTCGGCCTGCTCACCTGCGGAATCGGTCTGATCTGGAGCATCGTCGACGCTGTGCTGATCCTGACCGACAAGGTCGATGATCCGCATGGTCGCCCGCTGCGCGATGGAACCTGACTCTGTCTCCCGCACGGGAGACCAGTGTCAGCACGGCGTGCATCGTCACGGCCGCTACATCACCGCCGGCACCGGCCTGCTGCTGGCGGGAGCGCTCGGTTACGTCGGCTTCATCGACCCGCACAGCACGAATTCGGCTTACCCCCACTGTCCGTTCAAGTGGCTCACCGGCTGGGAATGCCCCTTCTGTGGCGGGCTGCGGATGACGCACGACCTGCTGCACGGCCACCTGGCGGCCAGCATCAACGACAACATCTTTCTGCTGCTGGGTCTGCCGCTGTTGGCCGGATGGCTGGTTATCCGGCGCCGGCAGGGCCGGCGATCGCTTCCAATCCCGGCGATGATCGCCCTCACTGGCGTGGTGATCGCGTGGACGGTACTGCGCAATTTGCCCAGCTTTCCCTTGGTTCCGACGATTCTCAGCGGATAACCAACGTCGTGATTTCCCGCTGCCTCAACGCGTGGTCACCTGCGGGTCACCCCGAGGGCCAACGGCACGACTAAGCTGATCGGCGTGACTAGACGCGGAAAGATCGTCTGCACCCTCGGCCCTGCAACTCAATCGGACGAGCTCATTTTGGCGTTGGTCGAAGCCGGAATGGACGTCGCCCGAATGAACTTCAGCCACGGCGACTACGCCGATCACAAGGCTGCCTACGAGCGGGTGCGTGCTGCCTCGGACACCACCGGGCGCGCCGTGGGGGTGCTGGCCGACTTGCAGGGTCCCAAGATCAGGCTCGGGCGCTTCGCCACGGGATCCACCTACTGGGCCGACGGGGAAACGATCCGGATCACCATCGCCGAATGCGAAGGCACCCACGACCGGGTATCGACCACCTATAAGCGGTTGTCGACGGACGCCGTAGTCGGTGACCGGGTTCTCGTCGACGACGGCAAGGTCGGGCTGGTCGTCGACGCCATCGAGGGCGACGACGTCGTCTGCCGCGTGGTCGAGGGCGGCCCGGTCAGCAACAACAAAGGCATGTCGCTGCCCGGGGTGAACGTGTCCGCACCGGCGTTGTCGGACAAGGACATCGACGATCTCACCTTCGCGCTGGACCTGGGTGTCGACCTGGTCGCGCTGTCATTCGTTCGCTCGCCGGCCGACGTCGAACTGGTCCACGAAGTGATGGACCGGATCGGCCGGCGGGTCCCGGTGATCGCCAAGCTCGAGAAGCCGGAAGCCGTCGACAATCTCGAGGCGATCGTGCTGGCCTTCGACGGAATCATGGTGGCGCGTGGCGACTTGGGCGTGGAGCTGCCGCTGGAAGAGGTCCCCCTGGTGCAGAAGCGGGCCATCCAGATGGCCAGGGAAAACGCCAAGCCCGTCATCGTCGCCACCCAGATGCTGGAGTCGATGATCGAAAGCTCGCGGCCAACACGAGCCGAGGCCTCTGACGTCGCCAACGCCGTGCTCGACGGTACTGATGCGGTGATGCTGTCCGGCGAAACGTCGGTCGGGAAATACCCACTGGCCGCGGTCCGCACCATGGCGCGCATCGTGACGGCTGTCGAGGACAATTCCACCGCCGCCCCGCCGCTGACCCATGTGCCGCGCACCAAGCGCGGAGTGATCTCCTATGCCGCCCGCGACATCGGCGAGCGGCTGGACGCGAAGGCATTGGTTGCTTTCACCCAGTCCGGCGACACCGTGAAGCGACTGGCGCGTCTGCACACTCCGTTGCCGCTGCTGGCCTTCACGGCCTGGCCCGAGGTGCGCAGCCAGCTGGCCATGACGTGGGGCACCGAGACGTTCATCGTCCCGATCATGGACTCCACCGCCGAGATGATCCGCCAGGCCGACAAATCGCTGCTCGAGCTGGGTCGTTACAAGCGGGGCGACATGGTGGTGATTGTCGCCGGGGCCCCACCTGGCACAGTGGGGTCAACCAATTTGATCCACGTCCACCGCATCGGGGAGGACGACCTCTAACGCGCAAGGAGAGCCCGTGCCGGCCGGCTTGGAGTCTGACGGAGAGCCGAATTCCGATTCCTCAGGCGATTTCGAAGAACTGCTGGCGGTGCTGGACCTCAATCGCGTTGGCGACGACCTATTCCTCGGGTCCCACCCCACCAAGAACCCGATGCGGACTTTCGGCGGGCAGCTGATGGCGCAATCGGTCGTCGCGAGCAGTCGCACCTTGGTCCGGGACGACCTGCCGCCCAGCGCCCTGTCGGTGCACTTCATCAACGGCGGCGACACGACCAAGGACATCGAATTTCACGTCTCCCGGTTGCGCGACGAGCGGCGCTTCGCCAATCGGCGTGTCGATGCGGTGCAGGACGGCACGTTGCTGTCCTCGGCGATGGTCGCCTACATGTCCGGCGGCCGCGGCCTGGAGCACTCCATCGATCCGCCACAGGTGGGTGAGGCACATGCCCAGCCGCCGCTGCGCGAGCTGCTGCGCGGATACGAGCAGACCGTTCCGCATTTCGTCAACGCCCTGCAGCCGGTCGAATGGCGTTACACCAACGACCCGGCGTGGGTGATGCGGGACAAGGGGGAGCGGCTGCCCCACAACCGGGTGTGGCTCAAGGCGCTGGGTACGGTGCCCGACGACCCGGTGCTGCACACCGCGACGATGGTGTACTCCTCGGACACCACGGTGCTGGACTCCGTCATCACCACGCACGGGCTGTCGTGGGGGTTCGATCGCATTTTTGCCGCGTCGGCCAATCATTCAGTCTGGTTTCACCGGCAGGTCGACTTCAACGACTGGGTGTTGTATTCGACGTCGTCGCCGGTGGCCGCGGATTCCCGCGGGCTGGGCACCGGCCATTTCTTCGATGGCAGTGGCCAAATGGTGGCGACCGTGGTGCAAGAAGGCGTGCTCAAATACTTTCCGCCTTCGGGCCGATAACGGTTATTGAATAGTTACTTGACACTGGTCCGATTTCGGTTCTGCGGGGCCGCAATCGGGCGTAGCGTCGAATTAGCCGGGTATTCGATGGGGCCAGTGGCCTAGTAGCCGCACAGCTGTACCTCAGCCCATCGGGAGGTGAACCATGAAAGGCCCGTCGGCAGACCTCCTACCTAAGCTGCGCGCACGCGAACGTGTTGTGGTTCAGGTTGATTCGATCGCGGCGCGCGGTATCGGCGCCTTAGCGCTGCTATGTGCCGCGTGCTGGCTGGTCGCGATACTCGCCCATCATCGCCATCAGCCGCAATGGCATTACTCCGATCGGCTGGGTTGGTCTTTGGCCGTGCTGGCCGCCGTGGCACTGATCGCTCGCGGCATCTTTTTGGGCCGTCCGGTGACCACTATGCATGCGGGACTGGCCGCTGCGTCCGTGGTGGCGGGGCTGGGCTCGCATGTGTTGGGGTTTGACCTCTTCGGTGACCTACTGATCGCAGCATCGGGATTGCTGTTGATGTGCCCGACGTCATCGCATCCCAGACCCGAAGATCTGCCCCGGGCATGGGCATTGATCAATGCCACCACGGATGATCCGCTGGCGCCGTTTGCGATGCAAACGGGCAAAAGCTATCACTTCTCCGACGCGGGTACCGCGGCGTTGGCGTACCGGACGCGGATGGGGTTCGCGGTGGTCGGCGGCGACCCGATCGGTGATGAAGCGCAATTCGGCGAGCTGGTCGCCGATTTCGCCACGATGTGTCATGCGCACGGGTGGCGTATCGCGGTGGTGGGCTGCAGCGAGCGACGACTCGAGTTGTGGAACGACCCTGCCGTGGTTCGACAATCGTTGCGCGCGGTACCGATCGGTCGCGACGTCGTCGTCGACGTGGCCGGTTTTGACATGGTGGGCCGCAAGTTTCGCAACTTGCGCCAGCCGTGAAGCGCACTCACAACGCCGGCATCACCACCGAGATCGTGGCGGAGCAGGGACTCGACGAAAAGTTGCTTGCCGAATTGACCGATGTGGTGCACGCGTCGCCCAGTGCGGCCCACACAGATCGGGGTTTCTACATGAACCTCGATGGCGTGCTGGAGGGCCGGTTCCCGGGTATGCAGCTAATTATTGCCAGGGACGCTGGTGGGCAGGTCCAGGGCTTTCATCGATACGCGACGGCCGGCGGCGGCAGCGATATCAGTCTCGACGTGCCGTGGCGGCGCCGTGGTGCACCCAACGGGCTCGACGAACGGCTCAGCGTCGACATGATCATGTCCAGCAAAGATGCTGGGGCGCAAAGATTATCGCTGTCCTTCGCGGCGTTCCCGGAAATCTTCGACGACGAGAATCCCGGCCGGCTCGAGCGAGTGTTCTACCGGCTGATCCATCTGCTGGACCCGCTGATCGCACTCGAGTCGCTGTACCGGTACGTGCACAAGTTTCATGCGCTAAACGTTCGGCGCTTCGCGTTGATATCGCTGACGCAGCTGGCGCCGCTGGTAGTCGTTTTGCTGACACTGGAATTCATGCCGCGCCGGCGCCACCTCTGAGTGCGCGCTAGTGCGTGCAGATGCGCTGTAAGTACTTGTCCGGCCCGGCTTTTGCCATGCAGCTGTAGTAGTTGTTCTGTCGTATCTGAACTTGTATGAGACCGACCCACACCGGAACGAAAATCAGTGCGACGACGATCGACACGATTCCCAGCATGGTCCCGGCCACCGCGACCGCGTCGTTGTTAGCTTCGCCACGTACGACCCGCGCACGGGCCGCCAAACCCGACCACGCGGCGATAACGCCGAGGATGACACCGCCCAGCACCGACCAGACGGAAAGCAACGCGACAGCGGCGATCACGAGCGAGGCAATGCCCAGGCCGTTTTTCGGTTTGACCGGCGCAGGGGAGTCGTTAGACGGCGCTGCCTGCGAATACCATTGGTACGCCGATGCAGCCATGAATGCCACGGTACGCGCTTACCCGATGCGCAGCTCGGGACAGCGAACACCGGTGGGCATGTGGTGAGTTGCCACCACGACCGTTCGCTGCGCGCTCACCAGCCCGGATCCAGGTGCCAGCAGGTCCACCAAAATCCGATCCGCGTCGATCGCGTCGAGGTGCTCGGTGGGCTCGTCGAGCAACACGATTCGCGCCGGCGAGAGGACCGCCCGGGCCAGCAGCAGCCGCCTGCGCTGACCTGCTGACACCGCTTGCGCGCCGCCGGTCAGCACCGTCGACAGGCCCTGCGTCAGACTGGCCAGCCAGGCCCCGAGCCCGACCGCGTCCAGCGCGACCGCTAGTTCGTCGTCTGCGCAGTCGCCGCGGGCGACCAGCAGGTTGTCGTGGACCGTGGTCGCAAAGATGTGCGCGTCTTCGGCGAAAAAGCCGACAGCGCTGGGTAGTTCAGTTTCGGCGAACTGTGTCAGGTCGGTTCCGTTCAGCATCACCCGGCCGTGCAGCGGCGGCATCAGCCCGGCAAGTGTCATTAGCAGCGTGGTCTTACCGGAACCGCTGGGGCCGGTTATGGCCAGCCGCGCGCCGGGTGCGAGGTCGATTGTCACCTGTTGCGCGAAGGTCCGCGGGTGGCCGGTGCGCACGTCAGCCGATAATCTGGCGGTGCCGGTGGGCGTCGTTGCCGGCGCATCGGATTCAGCCGTTTTGGTCTGCACAGTCAGATCCAGGAGACGACGTGCGGCGATGCGTGAGCGTGTCAATTGGATGGCGGCCGCCGGTAGCGGAGTCATCGCCTCGAACGCGGACAGCGGCAACAGCATCAGGATCGCCAGCGTGGTGGGCGCAACGGCAGGCGCCAGCCCGATCCCGGCCACCACCGCGCCGAGCACACTAACGCCGATGGCGGCGGTGGGCATGGCCTCGGCCAGTGCGGCCGGCCTGGCGGCCGCGTCCAGCGCGTCACTCCAATTGAGTTGGCGGCGACGCGATTCAGCGATGATGCCGGGCAGTGCCCCCGCGACCCGAAGCTCGGGCGCGTGTTCGAGGGCGATCATCGCGGACGTGTCACGATCGGAATGATGTTGGTGGGCAATCTCTTCGGAGGTCGCGGCCGCTCGGCCTGCCAGCCGGGGCGCCACCACACCGGTGGCCAGCAGGCAGATCGCCAGCACTACGCCGGCTGCGGGTGAAATGACCGCAACCGTCACGGTTGCCGCCACCGCCAACACCGCGGCGACCCCGATCGGTATCAGCGCGCGCACCAGGACGTCGGCCAGTTCGTCGACATCGGCGCCGACGCGCGCCACCAGCTCGCCGCTGTGCAGCCGGACGGCCACCGCGGCCGGCCCGTGTGCCAGCCGGTGGTAGATCTGTGCCCGGGCAACTCCGGCCGCACGCAGCGCGGTGTCGTGGGTGGCCAGTCGTTCGCAGTAATGCAGCACGCCTCGGGAGATCGCGAACAGGCGCACCGCGACGACCGCGACGGACAGGTCCAGGATCGGCGGCATCTGCCAAGCCCGCGTGATCAGCCACGCCGATACTCCGGCCAGGGCCAGTGCGCTGCCCAGCGACAGCACTCCCAACGCGATGGCCGCCAGGATGCGGGGCAGCCGGGGGCGCAGCAAGCCGGTCGCGGCCAGTAAGGGATCAGACATGGGCATGAGACACCTGTCCGTCCGAAACCACCTCGATGACCTGGTCTGCGATCGCCAGGACCGGCTGCCGGTGGCCGACGACCACGACGGTCGCTCCGGCGCGTGCCCGCTCGACAATGGCGCGCAGCACCCGTTCTTCGGTGTGGGTGTCCAGGTGTGCGGTGGGTTCATCGAGTAGCAGCACCGCAGCGCGCGACCCGAGGGCTCGGGCCAGACCCAGTCGTTGTCGCTGTCCCAGTGATAGCCCGACACCATCGCGCCCGACCGCGGTGTCCGGTCCGTCCGGCAACTCAGCCAGTACGGCATCGAATCCGGCAGCAGCACAGGCACGTTCGATATCGTCTAGCTCGCCGAGCAGGCCCAGATTGTCACCGACGGTGCCTGGGAGCAGCACCGGGCGTTGCGGCAGCCAGGACAGTTGTCGCCACCACGCAGTCTGCTCGAGCTCGGTGACGTCGACCCCGTCGACGGTGATCCGCCCCGACGACGGCACCGTCAGTCCGGCGATCGCCTGCAGTGAAGTGGTCTTGCCGGCGCCATTTCGGCCCGTCAGCACCGTCACCAGACCCGGCTGGATCGTCGCGGTCAACTCGCACGGTGAATTGCCGTCTCGTCCGGCCACACTGAGCGCTTCCAGGCGGATCTGCGCGCCGTGCGCGACTACCGTCCGGGTGCGCACTGCCGTCGCGGCGGGTTCGCCGATCAGTGCGAATGCCTTGTCGGCCGCGGTTCTGCCGTTTTGGGCGGCATGGAACTCCACCCCGATGCGGCGTAGCGGCCAGTACACATCCGGTGCCAGCAGCAGCACGGTCAACCCGGTGGTCAGGCTCATCTCACCGAATACCAAGCGCAGACCGATTCCGACCGCGATCAGCGCGACACCCAACGTGGCCAGCAATTCCAGCACCAGCGCCGACAGAAACGCGATCCGCAGCGTCGCCATCGCCGAGCGGCGATGGGCGGCAGCGAGTTCGGCGATGCGATGTTCGGGTCCCGAAGCGCGGCCCAGCGCCCGCAGCGTGGGGATACCGGCGATCAGGTCCAGCAGCCGGCCCTGCAGGGTGGTCATGGCGGTCAGTGCCGCCGCTGATCGCTCGGCGGTAGCCATCCCGATCAGCACCATGAAAATCGGGATCAGCGGCAGCGTGATCACCACGATCACCATCGATTTCAGGTCATAGACCGCGATCACCGCCACGGTCGCCGGAGTCAGGATCGCGGCAAGCAGCAGTGTGGGCACGTACCCGGTGAAATATGGCCGCAGGCCGTCCAGGCCCCGGGTAACCACAATGGCGGCCTCATCGCGCTGGGCGGCAAGTTGATTGGGTTGACGGGCGGTTACCGCCGCCAGCACCTGGTCGTTGAGATCGGCGATCACAGCGCTCGCGCCGCGCTGGCCCAGCCGCGCCTGGAGCCAGCGCGTCACCGTGCGGACGACCCACAGCGCCACCACGATTGACAGCGGCGTAAGCCAGCCTCGCAGACTACGGGCGAAGGGATCGGTGATGACCCGCGCGACGATGCCCGCCAACACAATTGCCGTGCCGATCGCGCAGCCGGAGATCACCACTCCGCAGCTCACCGTGGCGGCCAGGTAGCGGCGCAAGGCGGTTGACGCCCGCCACAGTCGCGGGTCCAGGGGTGCCCGGGAGCCTCTTGCGCTCAGGACGCACGCCTCGTCAGGCCGATCGACGGCGGTATCTGGTCAGTTGAGATCCGTTGCCGGAATACCCAATACGTCCATGCCTGGTACACGACTGCCAGTGGGGCAAAGAACACGGTGACCCACGTCATGATCTTGAGCGTGTAGGGCGTCGACGACGCGTTGTAGATCGTCAGGCTCCACTGCTTATTCAGCGTCGAGGGCACCAAATTGGGGTACAGCACACCGAACAGCAGAATTACCACGGCCGCAACGACCAGCGCCGTGCACGTGAACGCCCAGCCATCGGAGGCGTGCCGCCAGACCAATGTCACGGCGGCGAGCTGTGCGAGGACTGCCACCCCCAGCACCAGCCAGGTCCAATCCTTGCCGTGCGCCAGCTGGGTCCAAAGTCCAAAGGCCGCAACGAATCCCGTGACTGGCAGCGATAGCCACACCGCGAATCGGTGCGCGTCGTCGCGGATCGTGCCGGAAGTCTTCAACGCGACGAACACCGCGCCGTAGAGTAAGAACAACCCACCGGTGGCGATGCCGCCTAGCAGCGTATAGGCGTTGAGCACGTCGCCGATCGAGAGATGAACGTGGCCATCAGCGTCCACCGGCAGACCGCGCACCAGGATGGCGAACGCCACACCCCACAGCACCGCCGGCAACCAGGAGCCGGCGGCGATGCCGAAATCGGCCAGGCCGCGCCACTTTGCATCGTCGATCTTGCCGCGCCATTCGATCGCGACGACGCGGACGATCATGCCGGCCAGGATCGCCAACAGCGGTAAGTAGAGGGTGGAGAACACCGTTGCATACCAACCCGGAAACGAGGCGAACATCCCCGCGCCGGCGGTGATCAGCCAGACTTCGTTGCCGTCCCACACCGGTCCGATGGTGTTCAGCGCGGTGCGCCGGTGGGTCTCCGGATCGCCGCCGCCGGAACGGCTCAAGCGAGCGAACGGCTCCATCAGCATGCCCACGCCGAAGTCGAAGCCCTCCAGAATGAAGAAGCCTAGGAACAACGTCGCGATGACACCAAACCACAACTCTTGGAGTGCCATTGGTTAGTTCCTTTCCGGGTCGGTCTGCGTCAGTAGGCGAATGACAGCGGCGCCACCTCGTCATCGCCGGGTGCTTTCGGCGGTGCGGGTTCCGCGTCGTGTTCCAACGGCCCCTCGACGACGTAGCGTTTGAGCAGCCAGAACCAGATGACCGCGAGCACCGCGTAGAGCAGGGTGAACGTCACAAGCGAGGTGATCACCATGCCGGTCGTGGTGGGGGAGACGCCGTCAGCGACGGTGAGTCGCACCTGTTGGTCACCTGTCGGATTCGGTACCACGAGCCAGGGCTGGCGGCCCATCTCGGTGAATATCCATCCCGCGCTGTTGGCCAGGAACGGAGTCGGAATGGTGAGCAGCGCCAGCCAGGAGAACCACCGTTGATCGGGGGTCCGGCGGCCGCGGGTCAGCCACAGCGTGGTGAGGGCGAACAGCACGCCGACCGCCATGAACCCGATCATCGCCCGAAACGACCAGTAGGTGACAAACAGGTTCGGCCGGTAGTCATTTGGGCCGAATTTGCGTTGGTTGTCCTGCTGGATGTTGCGCACGCCTTGCAATGTCACACCGCTGAATCGGCTTTCGGCGAGGAATGGCAGCACGTAGGGCACCTGGATGACACGGGTCAGGTGGTCGCAGTTGTTCTGTCGGCCGACTGTCAGGATGGAGAAGTCCGGATTGGTTTCGGTGTCGCACAACGACTCCGCCGACGCCATCTTCATCGGCTGCTGCTGGAACATCAGCTTGCCCTGCTGGTCGCCGGTAAAGAACAAGCCAGCCGCAGCAATCAGCGCCACCCAACAGCCCAGCACGGCGGCCGGACGAAACACCGTGCCGAGGTCCACGCCGGATTTCTTGGTCGACCGGACCAGCCACCAGCCGCTGACGGCCGCGACGAAGGTGCCCGCGGTCAACAGTGAGCCGGTGACCGCATGTGAAAAGGCAGCCCGCGCAGTGTTATTGCTGAGCAGCGCCGCGATGCTGTCCAACTCGGCGCGTCGCGTCGCCGGGTTGTAATGCGCGCCGACCGGATGCTGCATGAAAGAATTCGCCGAGATGATGAAGAACGCCGACACGTTCACCGCGATCGCCACAACCCAAATGCAGGCCAGATGAACCAGCTTCGGCAGCCGGCTCCAGCCGAAAATCCACAACCCGAGGAAGGTGGACTCGAAGAAGAAGGCGGCCAGGCCTTCCATTGCCAGTGGTGCGCCGAATACATCGCCGACGAATCGTGAGTACTCGCTCCAGTTCATGCCGAACTGGAACTCCTGCACGAGTCCGGTCGCCACACCGATCGCGAAGTTGATCAGGAACAGCTTGCCGAAGAACTTGGTCAGGCGATACCAGGCAGTGTTGCCGGTGGCCACCCATGCGGTCTGCATGACCGCGACCAGGGGAGCTAGCCCAATGGTGAGCGGCACAAAGATGAAGTGGTAGACGGTGGTTATACCGAACTGCCACCGCGAAATGTCGACGACATTCATTCGTCATCTCCCGTGACTGCAGAGTTCTACGACGCAGTGTAGTAGCTAGGCGAGCCCGGCGCCATTCCCAAGTCCTTTAGAGGCGTTGCGGATCCCGAACGACGCCACGATCTCGAAGACGCCGATGACGGCCAACCAGACGCCGACAACAAGCGCCAAGGTGACGATCGACGCGAATGGCGACGCCAGCACGACGATGCCGGCGAGCAGAGTGATTGCGCCGAGGAAGATTGACCACCCGCGCCCGGGCAGGGCGGGATCGCTGAGCGCGGAAACCGTTGTGGCCACCCCACGGAAGATGAACCCGATGCCGATCCAGATGGCCAGCAACAGCACGGCGTAGCCCTGGCCGAAGTGGCGAAATGCCAACACGGCCAGGATCAACGAGGCGGCGCCGCTGACGAACAACAGGATGCGGCTGCCCGTCGAGACATGCAGGCTGAAGGCGAATACGACCTGTGCGACACCGGTTATCAGCAGATAGACACCGAAGGCGATCGCGGCGGCCAGGACGGATATTCCCGGCCACGCCAGCACCAGGACGCCGACAATCAGGGTCAGAAATCCCGATACCAGCGTGGATTTCCACAGATGCGGCAACATGCTTGGAATTTCAGTGGGCTGCATAGCCTCACTGTGGCACAACCACGAATCGCAGAATAGGGGCTTTAGACCGCGGCGCCGTGGGTCGTACGGGGCTGCTCGGCGGCCAGATCACCGGGTTCGTCCGCTGCCGGCTGACGGCCGATCAGATACCAGGTGCGCATCACGCCTTTACCTTTGACCTCGATTCGGCCGCGCTCCTGCAGCACGAAATCGTCCTTGAGACGCTCGTAAACGTCCTCGGGCACTTGAATCCGGCCCACCGAGTCGGTCGATTCCATCCGGGCCGCGACATTGACGGCGTCGCCCCATACGTCGTAGAAGAAGCGACGCGACCCCACTACTCCTGCGACCACGGTGCCTGCCGCGAAGCCAACCCGCAGTGGCACCGAAAGACCGTGCGGGTCTTCGAGATTGGCGGCGGCAGCGACCATTTCGAGGGCAAAGTCCGCCAGCGCCTCGACGTGGTCGGGCCGCGGCCGCGGAACCCCGCTGACGACCATGTACGAGTCTCCGCTGACTTTGATTTTCTCCAGCCCGTGCTTGTCGACCAGTTCGTCGAAAGTGCTGTAGAGGCGGTCGAGAAACTTGACCAGGTCGCATGGTGTGGTGGTGCTTGCGCGTTCGGTGAAGCCGACCATGTCGGCGAACAGCACCGAGGCTTCCTCGTATCGGTCGGCGATGACGTCGCGTTCGGGCTCTTTGAGCCGCTCGGCGACGCTGGCCGGCAACATGTTGGCCAGTAGCGCCTCGGAGCGGTCGTACTCGGCTTCCATGACCGCCTCGGCGCGCTCGGTGTCGCGCAGCGCGAACCACACCGTCACGACCACCATCGCGCACGCCGAGACGGTGGTGATGACAAAGCTCATCGTGATCGCCCAGGGCGGTTCCAGCCCGGTCGAGTGGGGCACCAGGAACTGCAGGGTGACAACCAGCGCGACGCCGATACTGGCCAGCAGCGCCGCGAGGCCGATGCGCTCGATGCCGAGCTGCAACACCACGAGGCTGGCGGTCGTCACCAGGAAGTACTGCACACCCCCGCCGGTGCCGACGTCCCAGCAGGTCACGACGACCGCGGTATACGCCGTGAAGATAAAGGCCAGCGGCGCAACCACTTCTCCGAAGCGGTGCAGCCAAGGGACCGACGCGAAGATCAGCCCGGTGATGACGTTGACCACCTGAATGGGGTAGGCCGCGGGTCCGGACCAGAAGCCGAGAACTGCGAAAACCAGGCACACCACCACGCCCATCAAGGCGTTGATGTTGAGGACCCTGACCCGGCGCGCGTGGCTGTCGGCGTAGTGGTCGTTGCGGGCAACATTTTTAGCCCGCACCGCTGCCTTACAGTCCGGGCGTGTCGTGTCATCCGAACGACTTGGTGGGGCACCACATTTCTTAGCCACTACCTTCAAAGGGTAACCGCTGATTCGGCATATACCCAGCTTGGCGCTGAAATTGTAGGTCCCGATCGCCCTGGCCGACAGCTTTGGCCGCGAAAGGCTAACTCGGGCCGGGACTCCCGGTCGGCGGTGCGCCCCGCAAATGGATGCGCGTGTCACGAAGCCGGGTGGTGCGGCGTCCGCCGTATCCGCGAGGCAGCAGCTCAGGCATGCGGGCGGCGGGCACCACGGCGATGTGGGGCCGGACCACGACCGGCATTGTCAGCATGGTGGAAAACACCCAGGACTCCCGTTTGGCCTGCTCTCGGGCGATGAACAGTACATCGAGCGGGTACCAGAGGCCGACCCACGCGACCACGAGGAAAACACCGTTGCCGAGTAGTTCGATGGCGAGCTCGCCGACGAACGGGCGGGTGAACAGGTACGACAACGCGAGGCCGGAGACGAACAGCAGCGAGCCACTGATCAACGACCGCATGCCCTGGCGCCAGATCAAGTCGTGCTGTCGGTCGGCTCGGCGGACGGCCAATTCGCAGTAGCGGTAGACCGACGCAACGAGGTTCGCGACCATCTCTTCCGGCCACTCGCCGGCGAGGACGATGCGCTGATTGGAGGAGTGCCTCCTCTGGGAAAGCATCAGCTCGACGAGTTCGTCGATGCCGCTGTCGATTCGGCGTGAGCCCGTCAGCACCGACCGCTGGTCGACGGCGAAGAGGTCGGCAGGGTCATCCAATTCGATGACGATGTCCGGCAACGGTTCTTGCCGATTGCGTCGCATATTCACGCCACAACCTCTCGCACGAGAAGGCGCCGTTTGCTACGGCGTTCCCGAATACTACTGAGATCGGGAAGCGCAACTGTCGAATTCACCGAATACGTAGGTACGCAGGTGACTTGGCTCGTCGACTACCGGCCATGAAAGTGACTATCCACCCCTGCGCCGCAGGGGTGGATAGGGCCGAACCTTCTAGATCGCGATGCAGGTCCCGCCGGGAAGGCAGAAGCTTCCGCAACCCGAAGTGGTCAGTGGGGTGAGCACGATAACGAGACCGATGAAGAGTTTGCTAAAACGCGACACGACGAACTCCATTCTGGGGGGAACGGGGCAAAGCGTGCTTACTGTACGTCTGTCCAACAGGCCAAAATGGGTCCCGAATCCAAGCGAGTCTGATTCGGGATCGCAGCGTTGCCAAAGCGCGATCCTGCCCCGATTGTCGGGACTTGCGCGCAGCGATCGGCAATTCCGATCGCCGAGTCATCGGGTGCGCCTAAATATGTTGGCGCATAATGAATCTCGCCGATCGGTCGGGGTCAACAACGCCCGCCCCTCCGCCGAGGGGTGAATGAGGCCGAGCCGCCTAAAGGATGAAGCAGCTGGATGAGCTGGGATCGCAGGAGCTGCCGCATCCCGCGGTCGTGAGGGGGGCCAGGATGATGACGAACGCGATGAAGATCTTGCCAAGACGCGACATGACAAACTCCGCTCTGTTGTGAGCTGTGTCACAGCCCTCTCATCGTAAGACTGCCGAGGTCGGCTGTAAATTGCGCGAACGCTCGCGTCTGCCGCGGTCTTCTGCGCATGAATGCCTTGTGTGGTGCCCTCGGTGAGATTCGAACTCACACTGCACGGGTTTTGAATCCGTTTCCTCTGCCAGTTGGGATACGAGGGCCTGTTCGGCGTATTACCTTAAGCGGCCTCCCACCATAGAGGATCGGTGTGGTCACCGGTTCTCACTGCCCCCGATGTCGCTGGTCGCAGCGATCCACGAGAGAATGTTCGTCATGACAGGCCCCACGACCGACACCGACGCCGCTGTGCCGCGCCGGGTCCTGATCGCGGAAGACGAAGCGCTGATCCGTATGGACTTGGCCGAGATGCTACGAGAGGAGGGGTACGACATCGTCGGCGAGGCAGGCGACGGCCAGGAAGCCGTCGAGCTTGCCGAGCAACACAAACCCGACCTCGTGATCATGGATGTGAAGATGCCGCGCCGTGACGGCATCGACGCAGCGTCCGAGATAGCCAGCAAACGCATCGCACCCATCGTGGTGCTGACCGCGTTCAGCCAACGTGACCTCGTCGAACGGGCGCGCGATGCCGGGGCGATGGCCTACCTGGTAAAGCCGTTCACGATCAGCGACCTGATTCCGGCCATTGAGTTGGCAGTCAGCCGATTCGGCGAGATCAGGGCGCTGGAACGCGAAGTCGAGACGCTGTCCGACCGGCTGGAGACCCGCAAGGTCGTCGAGCGCGCCAAGGGCCTGTTGCAGTCCAAGCAGGGCATGACCGAACCCGAGGCGTTCAAGTGGATTCAGCGTGCCGCCATGGATCGGCGGACCACGATGAAGCGGGTGGCCGAAGTCGTGTTGGAAACCCTCGGCGACGCGTCCGACGAGGCGTCTGGCTAGCTGCTCGTCATCGAGTGTGCGCCCGCGGCGTTGAGTGTGCGTCGAGGGCGCCCAGGATGCACGCTCGCGGTTGAGCTCCGGTCTTAGGGCCCTAGCGGGCGACGATCACCGACGAACCATGGCCGAACAGGCCCTGATTGGCCGTGACGCCCACCGTGGCGTTCTCCACCTGCCGGCCGGTGGCCTGGCCACGCAGCTGCCAGGTCAGCTCGCACACCTGGGAGATGGCCTGGGCCGGAATGGCTTCGCCGAAGCACGCCAGCCCGCCCGACGGGTTGACCGGCACCTTGCCGCCGATGGTGGTCGCACCGCTGCGCAGCAGCGCCTCGGCCTCACCCTTGGGGCACAGTCCCAGGTGCTCGTACCAGTCCAGCTCGAGCGCGGTGGACAGGTCGTAGACCTCGGCCAGGCTCACGTCCTCGGGCCCGATGCCAGCTTCCGCGTAGGCCGCATCCAGAATCTGATCCTTGAACACCCGGTCCGGCGCGGCCATGACTGCGGTGGAATCCGTTGCGATGTCCGGTAATTCGGGCAGATGCTGCGGGTACTGCGGCGTGACCGTGCTGACCGCGCGCACCGAGGGCACGCCGTCGAGCGAGCCGAGGTGCTTGCGGGCGAACTCCGCACTCGCCACGATCAACGCAGCGGCACCATCGGAGGTGGCGCAGATGTCGAGCTGCCGCAGCGGGTCGGAGACCACCGGGCTGGCCAGCACGTCCTCGACCGACGATTCCTTGCGGTAGCGGGCATTCGGGTTCTGCAGGCCGTGCTGGGAGTTCTTGACCTTTACCTGGGCGAAGTCCTCCGACGTCGCCCCGTACAGGTCCATTCGGCGGCGCGCGAGCAGCGCGAAGTACACCGGGTTCATCGCACCGATCAGGTGGAACCGCTGCCAGTCGGGGTCGTTCTTGCGTTCCCCGCCGACCGGGGCGAACGCGCCCTTCGGCGTGGTGTCGGCGCCGATCACCAGCGCGACGTCGCAGAACCCGGCCAGGATATGGGCGCGAGCGCTCTGCAGCGCCTGCGAACCGCTGGCGCAGGCGGCGTAGCTGGAGCTGACCGGCACGCCGTTCCAACCGAGCTTCTGCGCGAACGTCGACCCCGCGATGAAGCCGGGGTAGCCGTTGCGGATGGTGTCGGCCCCGGCGACCAGCTGGATTTGTCGCCAGTCCAGCCCGGCTTCGGCCAGTGCGGCGCGGGCGGCGACGACGCCGTACTCGGTGAAGTCGCGGCCCCATTTGCCCCAGGGGTGCATGCCGGCGCCGAGGATGTAGAGCGGGTCGGGAGTACTCATGTCAGGCGATCCTCCAGGCGTGCACGAGGCGCTCGACGCCGTCTTCTCCGGTGTACAGCGGCATCGTGGTCAGTTCCATCTCCATGCCGACCTTCAGGTCGGCGGCCAGCGTGCCCTCGACCACCTTGCCCAGCACGATGATTCCTTCGTTGGCCAATTCCACCGCGGCGATCGCGAACGGCTCGAACGGGTCCGCCGCGGGGTAAGGCGCGGGTGGCGGATACCGGTTTTCGGTGTAGCTCCACAGCGTTCCCCGGGACGACAATGCGACGGACTCTAGGGTGTCGCTGGCGCAGGCCGGGTTGGGGCAGTTGTTCTCCCGCGGCGGGAAGACATAGGTGCCGCACTGCGGGCACTTGCTGCCGATCAGATGGGCATTTCCCGCGTCATCGGTGGCGAACCACCCGTCGATCGCGGCTTGTGTACTGCTGACCTCTGGCACTCGGTCAGACTACCCAGCTCAAACGCAAAACTGAAACGTGTTGCAGTTCTGCCCCGGGGTTGGTCGGGGCGGCAGAGCCGTCACCCCCGGTGCCTAGAGTAAGAGCCGTGCCTGCGCCCCCCGCTGCGAAGACCGAGGAACAGACCAAGCCGACACTGATGTTGCTGGACGGCAACTCGCTGGCTTTTCGGGCGTTCTACGCGCTGCCCGCGGAGAACTTCAAGACCCGCGGCGGCCTGACCACCAACGCGGTCTACGGCTTCACCGCCATGCTGATTAACCTGCTGCGCGACGAGGCACCGACGCACATCGCCGCGGCGTTCGACGTGTCGCGGCAGACGTTTCGGCTGGAGCGTTATCCGGAGTACAAGGCCGGCCGGTCGGAAACCCCGGACGAGTTCCGCGGCCAGATCGACATCACCAAGGAAGTGCTGGGCGCGCTGGGCATCACGGTGCTCGCGGAGCCGGGATTCGAAGCCGACGACCTGATTGCGACGCTGGCCACGCAGGCCGAAAACGAGGGCTACCGGGTGCTGGTGGTCACCGGCGACCGCGACGCCCTGCAGTTGGTCAGTGACGACGTGACGGTGCTGTACCCGCGCAAGGGTGTCAGCGAGCTCACCCGCTTCACCCCGGACGCGGTCGTCGAGAAGTACGGGCTGACCCCCACGCAATATCCCGACTTCGCCGCGCTGCGTGGCGATCCCAGCGACAACCTGCCCGGGATTCCCGGCGTGGGGGAGAAGACCGCCTCGAAGTGGATCGTCGAGTACGGGTCGCTGCAGGGCCTGGTTGACAACGTCGACTCGGTGCGCGGCAAGGTGGGCGACGCGCTGCGGGAGCACCTGGCTAATGTCATCCGCAACCGGGAACTCACCGACCTCGTCAAGGACGTGCCGCTGGCCCAAACGCCGGATACGCTGCGGCTGCTGGGGTGGGATCGCGACCAGATTCACCGGCTTTTCGACGACCTCGAGTTCCGGGTGCTGCGGGACCGGCTGTTCGACACGCTGGTGTCGGTGGACCCCGAGGTGGACGAGGGATTCGAGGTGCGCGGCGGCGCGCTGGAGGCCGGTCAGCTGGCCGTCTGGCTGGCCGAGCACAGCTCGGGCAAGCGGTTCGGCCTGGCCGTCGTCGGCACCCACCTGGCTTACGATGCCGACGCGACCGCGTTGGCCATCGTGTCCTCCAACGGCGAGGGTCGCTACATCGACACCTCGGCACTGGATCCCGACGACGAGGCGGCGCTGGCATCCTGGCTCGCCGACCCCGGCCCGCCCAAGGCGCTGCACGAAGCCAAGCTGGCGATGCACGACCTGGCCGGGCGCGGCTGGACGTTGGCTGGTGTCACCTCCGATACCGCACTGGCGGCCTACCTGGTGCGGCCCGGTCAGCGCAGCTTCTCCCTCGACGACCTTTCGCTTCGCTACCTTCGCCGTGAGTTGCGCGCGGAAACAGCTGAGCAGCAACAGCTTTCGCTTCTCGACGATTCCGACGGTGTCGACGACCAGGCGGTGCAGACGCTGATCCTGCGGGCCATGGCGGTGCTGGATCTGGCCGATGCGCTGGACGAGGAACTGGCCCGGATCAACTCCACCTCGCTGTTGGGCGGCATGGAGCTGCCGGTGCAGCGGGTGCTGGCAGGGCTAGAGCACGTCGGCATCGCGGTGGATCTGCCGCAATTGTCGGAGCTGCAAAGCGATTTCGCCGCTCAGATCCGCGATGCGGCCGAAGCGGCCTACGAGGTGATCGGCAAGCAGATCAATCTCGGCTCGCCGAAGCAGCTGCAATCGGTGCTCTTCGACGAGCTGGGCATGCCGAAAACCAAGCGCACCAAGACCGGCTACACCACCGACGCGGACGCTTTGGCGTCGCTGTTCGACAAGACCGGCCATCCGTTCCTGCAGCATCTGCTCGCGCACCGCGATGCCACTCGGCTCAAGGTCACCGTCGACGGGCTGCTGAATTCGGTGGCCTCCGACGGGCGCATTCACACCACGTTCAACCAGACCATCGCCGCGACGGGCAGATTGTCGTCGACCGAGCCGAATCTGCAGAACATTCCGATCCGCACCGAGGCCGGCCGGCGCATCCGCGACGCGTTCGTGGTCGGTGACGGCCCCGACGGACCAATGGCCGAGCTGATGACGGCGGACTACAGCCAGATCGAGATGCGGATCATGGCCCACTTGTCGGGCGACGAGGGCCTGATCGAGGCGTTCAACACCGGCGAGGACCTGCATTCCTTCGTCGCGTCCCGGGCGTTCGGCGTGCCGATCGAGGAGGTCACTCCCGAGCTGCGCCGCCGGGTCAAGGCGATGTCGTACGGCCTGGCCTACGGATTGAGCGCCTACGGGTTGGCCCCCCAGCTCAAGATCTCCACCGAGGAGGCCAAGGAGCAGATGGACCAATACTTCGCCCGATTCGGCGGTATCCGCGACTACCTGCGCGACGTCGTCGAGCAGGCCCGCAAGGACGGTTACACCTCGACGGTGTTCGGTCGCCGGCGCTATCTTCCCGAGCTGGACAGCAGTAACCGCAACGTCCGCGAGGCGGCCGAGCGGGCCGCGCTCAACGCGCCCATCCAGGGCAGCGCGGCCGACATTATCAAGGTGGCGATGATCGAGGTCGACAAGGCGATCAACGAGGCCGGGCTCACGTCGCGGATGTTGTTGCAGGTACACGACGAATTGCTGTTCGAAATCGCGCCCGGCGAGCGAGAAAAGGTGGAAGCGCTGGCACGCGACAAGATGGGCGCCGCCTACCCACTTGACGTCCCGCTCGAAGTCTCCGTCGGCTATGGCCGCTCATGGGACGCCGCCGCGCACTAGCGCGGGCAAACGGGACGCGGGCGGTAATCGCGCCCGGAATTCGCCGAAATGTAACGTCCGCGTCAGATATGCAAACGCTATTGGGGGCCGAGTTTGGCCAGCGTGTGCCTAGTCGAGTAACCTCAGCAGGGTAAATCCCTGAATTGTCCCTACGATCAAACCTGTCCGGAGCAACCCAACAACATGCCGAGTCCCGCCGTCACCTCGCCGCAAGTAGCCGTCAACGACATTGGCTCCGCCGAGGACTTTCTCGCAGCAATAGACAAAACGATCAAGTACTTCAACGATGGCGACATCGTCGAAGGCACCATCGTCAAAGTTGACCGGGACGAGGTGCTCCTCGACATCGGCTATAAGACCGAAGGGGTCATCCCCGCCCGCGAACTCTCCATCAAGCACGATGTCGACCCCAACGAGGTCGTTACCGTCGGTGATGAGGTCGAAGCCCTTGTTCTCACCAAGGAGGACAAAGAAGGCCGTCTGATCCTGTCCAAGAAGCGCGCACAGTATGAGCGCGCCTGGGGCACGATCGAGGCGCTCAAGGAGAAGGACGAGGCCGTCAAGGGCACCGTCATCGAGGTCGTCAAGGGTGGCCTGATCCTCGACATCGGGTTGCGCGGCTTCCTGCCCGCCTCACTTGTCGAGATGCGTCGAGTCCGCGATCTTCAGCCGTACATCGGCAAGGAGATCGAGGCCAAGATCATCGAGCTGGACAAGAACCGCAACAACGTGGTGCTCTCCCGCCGCGCCTGGCTGGAGCAGACCCAGTCCGAGGTGCGCAGCGAGTTCCTCAACCAGCTGCAGAAGGGCACCATCCGCAAGGGTGTGGTCTCGTCGATCGTCAACTTCGGCGCGTTCGTCGATCTCGGCGGTGTCGACGGTCTGGTGCACGTTTCCGAGTTGTCCTGGAAGCACATCGATCACCCGTCCGAGGTCGTCCAGGTTGGCGACGAGGTCACCGTCGAGGTGCTCGACGTCGATATGGACCGCGAGCGGGTTTCGTTGTCGCTCAAGGCGACTCAGGAAGACCCGTGGCGTCACTTCGCCCGCACCCACGCCATCGGCCAGATCGTTCCCGGCAAGGTCACCAAGCTCGTCCCGTTCGGCGCGTTCGTTCGTGTTGAGGAGGGCATCGAGGGTCTGGTGCACATCTCCGAGCTGGCTGAGCGCCACGTCGAGGTGCCCGACCAGGTGGTGGCCGTCGGCGACGACGCGATGGTCAAGGTCATCGACATCGACCTGGAGCGCCGCCGAATCTCGTTGTCGCTCAAGCAGGCCAACGAGGACTACACCGACGAGTTCGACCCCGCGAAGTACGGCATGGCTGACAGCTACGACGAGCAGGGCAACTACATCTTCCCCGAGGGCTTCGACTCCGAGACCAACGAATGGCTCGAAGGATTCGACACCCAGCGCAACGAGTGGGAGGCCCGGTACGCCGAGGCCGAGCGCCGGCACAAGATGCACACCGCGCAGATGGAGAAGTTCGCCGCTGCCGAAGCGGCCGGGCACGCCGACAGCGATCACGCGCCGGGCAACGGTGCGTCCTCGCCCAAGGAGGCGGGCGGCTCGCTGGCCAGCGACGCTCAGCTGGCTGCGCTGCGGGAAAAGCTCGCCGGCAACGCTTGATCTTTTTGGCCCAGTCCACGTAATGCTGCGCATCGGTTTGACCGGTGGCATCGGCGCCGGGAAATCGGCGCTGTCTGCCACGTTCGCACGCAGCGGTGGGATCATCGTCGACGGCGACGTCATTGCTCGAGAGGTCGTCCAGCCGGGCACCGAAGGGTTGGCGTCGCTCGTCGAGGCGTTCGGTGACGACATCCTGGCCGAGGATGGATCGCTGGATCGCCCGGTGTTGGCGGCCAAGGCTTTTGCCGACGACGCGTCGCGTCAGAAGCTGAACGCAATCGTTCACCCGTTGGTGGGGCAGCGGCGCGCGGAGATCATCGCGGTGGTGCCGCAGGATGCGGTTGTGGTCGAAGACATTCCGCTGCTGGTGGAATCCGGCATGGCGCCGCTGTTCCCGTTGGTTGTCGTGGTGTACGCCGACGTCGAGCTGCGAGTACGGCGGCTGGTCGAGCTGCGCGGCATGCCGGAAGACGACGCCCGCGCCAGGATTGCGCTGCAGGCCAATGACGAGCAGCGTCGGGCCGCCGCCGACATCTGGTTGGATAATTCGGGCAGCGAAGAGGATTTCGTCAAACGAGCTCGTGAGGTCTGGACCGACCGGATCGTGCCGTTCGCGCACAACCTGACCGAGCGACGATTCGTCCGCGCCCCGGCGCGGGTGGTGTCGGCCGATCCGACCTGGCCGGACCAGGCGCGGCGCATCGTCAACAGGCTGGCGACGTCGTGCGGCCATAAGGCGTTGCGAGTCGACCACATTGGATCGACAGCGGTGCCGGAGTTCGACGCCAAGGACGTCATCGACATCCAGATCACTGTCGAATCACTGGCCCTCGCCGACGAGCTCGGCGAGGCGTTGCTATCGGCGGGCTACCCCCGCATCGAGCACATCGACCGTGACGACGCCAAGGCCGATGCCCGCAGCACGGTCAGCGACTACGACCACACAGACGATCCCGCGTTGTGGCGCAAGCGAATTCATGCCTCGGCCGATCCCGGTCGTCCGACCAACGTGCATATCAGGGTGGCCGGCTGGCCCAATCAGCAGTTCGCCTTGCTGTTCGTCGACTGGCTGGCCGCAAACCCCGCGGAGCGGGTGAACTACCTGACCGTCAAACACGAGGCCGAAAAGCCCGCGGACGGCGACACCGCGATCTACGTCGAGGCCAAGGAGCCGTGGTTCGCCGAGGCATACCGCCGGGCGTGGGAATGGGCGGATTTCACCGGCTGGATGCCGTAGCCGTTACGTGGGCAGCGGTGCTCCGCATTGCAGCACACCGTTATTGGGGTCGGAAACCCCGGGTGACGGCCGGACCATCTGGTCGGCCTGGGTGAAAACGTCGTCGTCGACGTCGATCTCGCAGTGCACGTTCGCCGAGTACGGGAAATGCAGCACGATCCGCAGGCCTGCTTGAGCAGGATCGGGCAACACGGTGTTGGCTTCGAACGCGTTGCGCGGCATCGACGGAAGGTTCGTGGTGCTGGTCTGGCCGCCGTTGGTGATGAACGTGGCCTGACTGCCGGTCGTCAGGGCGTCGATCCTCGCCTTATAGGTGATGTTGTGCAGGTCTGCATGCGCCGTCGCCGGAACCAACTGCGAGCCGATCACAGTCACCGCAATCACCGACATCCACCGGCGTTTATCAGGGCTCATAGCTGCTGAGATTACGCCCAGCGTGATCGGAACAACCACACGAGTTCCGCCGGGCTTTATGGCGATTCGGCTAGATCGTCGAGCGCGTCGGAGTACATCGCCGGTTCGGGTTGGCCCGTAACGGGTTTACGCCGCGGATCGACGTCCTCGTCTTTGCGCTTGAACAGCAGCCAGGTCTCGTCCTCGCCGTCCCGAATCCTGGTAAGGGCGAAGCCGCCGCACAGCTTCTCGCCCCGCAGCCAGAACGAAAGGTGGCCGCGATCCAGGCATTCGGCCATCTCACGCTCGGTTGCGTTGGCGTAGCTGCCGCGATCCCAGACGATCGGTGCGTCGTCGCCTTCGGGGCTCCCCAGTGGGTGATCCTCGGTGCGGCGCGCCATCCGCCGCTCCCTCGGGTTTGTCGACGGTCCACTGGCGATCGCCCACGACACGAGCACGCCCTGAATCTCTAGGCGCAGGTCGTAATAGTCGCCGCGGGTCGTGTGGTGCGCGATGACGAAGCACGGCTCGTTTTTGCGGGCGCGGCGTCTGCGTCCTAGCCGGCCGCGCGGCTCGGGGCCGGGGCCAGATCGACGGTTGCGCCGGTATTCACTCAAGGGCATACCGGATAGTTACCCCCGGTGTGCCGCCGCGAAAACGAACCGGAGATCATCGACGAACCTGCCAGGTGAGCTCGATACCGTTGCCGGCCAGCCAGCGGTGCAGGTCATAGCCGTTTCGGGCAAGGCCTTCGACGGCGTGCACGGCCCGGCGCACCGCCTGTTCGGCAACTTCGGGAGTCAGCAGGCCTTGGCGCACCGCTTCCAGTAGTTCGTCGACATCGGCGAGTCCCGCGCCGGAGCCGGTGCGCACCTCGATGTCGAGGTAGTGGTCCTCGGCGTTCCACACATCCGCACCGGGCGTGTATTCGCCCACATCGAGGTAGTAGTCGTGGTCACGTTCATGGCCCGGGCTGAAGTGGAAGACCGTGGCACGCAGTCCCAGCGACGGCAGCAGCCAGGACTGCAAGTAGTGGAACTGCGCTCGACCCGGCGTGGGTCGGGCGACGTAGAGCCCCCACGGGTATACGGCGTATTCGTCGACCGCCCGCACGATGCCTTTGGGGTCGGTGTTGGTGCGGGCGACCAGGTCGAACGTTTCGTGCTTCGGCAGATGGATGGCGTCACCTTTCCCGAGGATCGCGACGGTCAGCGGCGCAGCCGGATTTTCCACCGGACGGAGCCGAGATAAACCAAGGACAGCGCGGCCAGCATGCCCATGTCGAGCAGCCAGGTCTTCAACGTGTGCTGCCAGAACCGGTCCTGGGAGAGCAGCGAATCCGGAACCAGGTGCCGCAGGTCGACCGTCGAGGCCGCGGCAGCGTAACCCCAGCGCGCCGGCATGGCGAACGACAGCTGGTCGAGCCCCAGGCGGCCGGTCACCGGGACCATGCCGCCGCACAACACCAGCTGCGCCATGACCGCCACCACGAACAGCGGCATGATCTGCTCGCTGGAGCGGACTAGCGACGAAATGGCAAGGCCCAGAATGGCCGACGCGACACAGGTCGCGGCGACGGTCGCGAACAGTTCGACGGTGGCGGCCGCCGTGCCGTGGCCCAGCAGCAGGCCCCCTTGCGACGGTGCGCTTTTGCCGATTACCACGATCGCGGTGATGATCGCCGACTGCACGAGCGCAAACCCGCAAAAGACCGCCGTCTTAGCGAGCAGATACGCCGTCGTGGACAGCCCGACGGCTTGCTCGCGTTGGAAGATGGCGCGTTCACCGACCAGGTCGCGGATTGTCAGCGCGGTACCCATGAACGCCGCGGCGGGCATCAGCAGTGCCAGTATCTGGGCGGATTCGTCGGGCGTGCCCGCGTTGGCGCCCGGAAGATGGAAGCCATTCGCGCCCGGCACCGTCAGCGACAGCGAGCCCAGGATGAACGGCAACAGCGCCAGGAAAATGAAGTAGGCGCGGTCGGCGACGACCAGTCGGATCTGCCGGCGGGCGACTGTCGAGATCTGGCGCCGCATGCTGGTATGGACTGGCTCACCCAGCTCGCCGGGCTCATCGTCCTTGGCCGCCAACGGTTTCTGAGGCCGTCGCTGCGCATCGCGCCGTTCCAGAAAGCGCCGGTTGGCTTCGTCTGGATCGGCGCCCACCTTGGTGAAGATCTTGGCCCAGTTGCTGGTGCCCATCGCCGTACCGATCTGGTCCGGCGGCCCGCAGTAGGCGGTCTTGCCGCCCGGTGCGACCAACAGCAACTGGTCGCACAGTTCGAGGTAGGACAGCATGTGCGTCACCACGATCACCACGCGGCCGGCGTCGGCCAACTGACGCAGCATGATCATGACCTGGTGGTCCAGCGCGGGGTCCAGGCCCGACGTGGGCTCGTCCAGGATCAGCAGCGACGGGCCGGTCAGCAGTTCCAGCGCGACCGACGCGCGTTTGCGCTGTCCGCCGGAGAGCTTGTCGACGCGGGTTTCGGCGTGCTTGGTCAGGTCAAGCTCCTCGAGCACCTCGGTGACGACTTTGGCGCGGTCGGTTTTGCTGGTGTCGGGTGGCAGCCGTAGTTCGGCGGCGTAGCCCAGCGCCTGGTTCACGGTCAGCGGGCGGTGCACGACGTCGTCTTGCGGGACCATGCCGATCCTGCTGCGCAGCGACGCGTACTCGGAGTGAATGTTGTGGCCCGCGAGGGTAACTGAACCAGAGCTGGGGGTGGTGTAACCGGTGATCAGGCGGGCCAGGGTGCTCTTCCCGGCGCCCGATCCACCGATGACGGCGGTCAACGTTCCGGGGCGCGCGGTCAACGAGATGTTGTCCAGCAGTTGTTTGCCGTTGTCGACAACGTACTTGACGTCGCGCACTTGCAGGCCGCCGGCCCGGCTGGCTGCTTCGCTGAGTTTGATCAGCGTTGCATCGCGGACGACCAGGTCGACATTGCCGATGGTGACGACGTCGTCGTCGCTCAAGATCGCCGAACCGACCCGGGTGCCGTTGACGAATGTTCCGTTGATGCTGTTGTCCCGGATCTCCATGCCCAGCGGCGTCGGAATCAGCGTCGCGTGTTGGCGCGAGGCCAGTACGTCGGAGACGACGATGTCGCTTTCGGGGGCGCGGCCGATCGTCTTGGCGCCGACGGTGCCCGCGGCCGATGAGGCGCGCGGTGAGAGCAGCTTCACAAAGCGTGTGGAGAGGTTCGACACGTCGGCTGTCTTGGCGTCGATCACGGTGGACTCGGCCGGCGGTGTCGCGCGTATCGGCGGTGGTATGCGTGGTGGTGCTTTGCGTGGTTGCACACCGGGATACCTTGGCGGACCGGGTATTTGAGGCCGCCGGGGCAGTCGCGGGAGCGGGTGGGAGGTGGTTGTCGGCATGTCGGACAAGGCGGACCAGGCGATCGTGGATGGCCCGGAACCAGGCGTCGACCTCGGTTGGGGCGGCCCGCTGATCTGACCCTGTTGCGGTCCGATCGCGAAGGTCAGCTGCGGACCCTGAGGGTTTCCGATGTTAATGCTCTGGCCGTCGTGAATATCGATGACCGGCATCCGGTAGCCGTTGACGTAGGTCCCGTTCAGCGAGCCGTTGTCGATGGCCAGCCAGCGGCCTTGGTCGAAACGCAGGACCAGGTGGGCACGAGATATCCGCGGGTCGGCGATGCGCAGGTCCGCGTCTCGATCCCGGCCGACGATCACCTCGTGGCCCGCGGCGAAGGTTCTCTGAGACCCGTCGAGCCGAATTGTCAGGACAGGAGGGGCGGGTCGGCTCACTACTCAAGTATCGGTCCGTCGAGTCAATGCCGCCCCTTGGACTCGCCTGTGACTTGGCTTTGTATCGGTGGCCGGCTTCATAGCTGGTTCATAGCGTCCAACAGCCTTTTGCCTATCCGCGTCCGGCATTGTTCGAACTGGAGGAGCCAGAGGGGGATCTGTTCACATATGGACGAGGCGAAGCGCCCAACCCGGCGCGTCGGCAGCGGCCGACGGCTGCTGACTAATCCGCGACTGGCCGGTGTGGCGCTGCGCGCGGGGTTTCAATCGCTTCCGTCAGCGACCGTCGCACATCTGTTGCGCCGCGTTCCCCCGGTCAACTCGACGCCGAACGTAGCACCCCCGCACAGCCCGGCCGGTGAAGCCGGCGGATCGCGCCTGGCGATGGCCAACGGCGCTTCCTTCGCGGGCTACACCATCCTGCGGCCGCTGGGCGCCGGGGGGATGGCCGAGGTCTATCTGGCTTTGCATCCCCGGCTGCCGCGCCGCGATGTGATCAAAGTCCTCGCCGAGGCCGTCACCGCGGACAGCGAGTTCCGCGAAAGGTTCAATCGGGAAGCCGATCTCGCCGGCACTCTTTGGCACCCGCACATCGTCGGTGTGCACGATCGCGGTGAATTCGATGGCCAGCTGTGGATCTCGATGGACTACGTCGAAGGCACCGACGCGTCCCGGCTGGTGAAAGAGCGCTACTCCGACGGGATGCCGGTCAGCGAGGTGTGCGCCATACTCGAAGCCGTCGCGGGCGCACTCGATTACGCGCACGATCGCGGCCTGCTGCATCGCGACGTCAAGCCTGCCAATATCCTGCTCACTCATCCCGGGTACGACGATCAGCGAATCCTGTTGGCGGACTTCGGTGTAGCGCGGCATCTGGCCAATATCAGCGGGATCACCGAAACCAATGTCGCTGTCGGGACGGTCGCGTACGCGGCGCCCGAGCAATTGACCGGATCCAACATCGATGGCCGGGCTGACCAGTATGCATTGGCCGCCACCGCATTTCATCTACTCACCGGCGCTCCGCCGTTCCGGCATTCCAACCCCATCGCGGTGATCAGCCAGCACCTGCACGAGGACCCGCCCCGGCTCAGCGATTACCGCCCGGACTTGGTGCACCTCGACGACGTGTTCTTCAAAGCCCTGGGCAAGCAACCCACGGAGCGGTTCGAGCGGTGTCGCGCGTTCGCCGCAGCGGTCGGCGAGCAGGTCGATGCCGTCGCCGAGATTGAGCCGAGTACGCCGGTTTCCGAGATCGTTCCACACCGGCGCCGCGGCGCCCGCGGCCTGGCGGCGACGGCCAAAGACAGGTTCTCGTCCAGGGTCCGCTGGTCGGCCGCGCTGGTGTGCGCGGTGCTCGTTGCCGTCGCGGCGACCTGGTCGACGCTGTACTCGTTCCAGCCGGCAAGTCCGCAACCCAACCCCGCGCTGGCATCGAGACCGTCCGCGCCGGCGGCCAGTGCCGCGCCCAGGCCCGGGGGACCGGCCCTGGGTGGCACCTACCAACTGACGTATGACCGGACCAAGCGGACCACCAACGGCGTCGCGATCCGGCACGACGGCTCCGACACCAACTGGTGGGCGTTCCGTTCCGCCTGCACCACCAAGGGATGCGCTGCCACCGGCACGAAGTTGGACGACGCCAACCACCAAGTGGCCAGCACCGCCGACGGTGGCGAAACCGACACGCTGCGGTACGCCAGCGGATATTGGCAGGGCGCGCCTGCGCAGGAACGGGTCGGTTGCCGCCAGCCCAACGGGCAGGTCAGGTCGACCCAGCAGGAGACCGTCGCGTGGTCATTGGCTCCTCAGCCGGACGGCACGCTGCGGGGAACCGAAACCGAGACCGTGTTGAGCAACGAGTGCAGCGCGCAGGGCGCCGTGGTACGGGTGCCGGTGGTAGCCACCCGGGTGGGGGATGCGCCGGCGGGGGTGACCTTGGGTGATCCCAACCAGGTGATCACCACCTCGACCACGCCCGCGCACCCGGCACCGGCTGTTCTCGGCGGGTTGTGCACCGACGTCGACAAACTCTCCTACGACCCGACCAGCAACCAGCAGGTCGTGTGTGAAGGCAACACGTGGGACAGGGCGCCGATCGCGTCGGGCGTCCATGCCGCGGGCAGCTCCTGCGACCTGCCCGACGTCCCGGTGTTCGCGATGTCCACCTCGAACGACGGCTACCTGCTGCAATGCGATCCGGTCACCCGGATGTGGACCCGGCACTGACGGGCATTTCCGGATCGAGTGGTGGTTCCCCCGCGGTTCTGGTGTGGCAGCTGTGGTTGAGCGCGCGATTGGCAGACCGGCATCGGGACACTTGTCGGTGCGCGCCTCTACCCTGGTGGCATGGCTTTCGCCACCGAACATCCAGTAGTCGCGCATTCCGAATACCGCGCGGTCGAGGAGGCTGTGCGCGCCGGTGGCGACTTCGAGGTGGTCAGCCCGCATGATCCGGCCGGTGACCAGCCGGCCGCCATCAACGAGCTGGAACGACGGATCATGGCGGGCGAGCGCGATGTGGTGCTGCTCGGGGCGACCGGCACCGGAAAGTCGGCCACCACCGCCTGGCTGATCGAGCGCCTGCAGCGGCCCACATTGGTGATGGCGCCCAACAAAACGTTGGCCGCTCAGCTGGCTAATGAACTACGAGAGATGTTGCCGCACAACGCAGTCGAATACTTCGTCTCGTACTACGACTATTACCAGCCAGAGGCGTACATCGCGCAGACCGACACCTACATCGAAAAGGACAGCTCGATCAACGACGATGTGGAGCGGCTGCGGCACTCCGCGACGTCGTCTCTGCTGTCTCGTCGCGACGTGGTGGTGGTGGCCTCGGTGTCGTGCATCTACGGCCTCGGCACGCCGCAGTCTTACCTGGACCGCTCGGTCGAGCTGCGCGTCGGCGCCGAAGTGCCGCGCGACGGGTTGCTGCGGTTGCTGGTCGACGTGCAGTACACCCGCAACGATCTGTCCTTCACGCGCGGCTCATTTCGGGTGCGCGGCGACACCGTGGAGATCATTCCGTCATACGAAGAGCTCGCGGTGCGTATCGAGTTCTTCGGTGACGAGATAGAGGCGCTGTACTACCTGCACCCACTGACCGGTGAGGTGGTTCGTCAGGTTGACTCGCTGCGAATCTTCCCGGCCACCCACTACGTGGCCGGCCCCGAGCGGATGGCGCAGGCGATCTCGACCATCGAGGAAGAGCTCGCCGAGCGGCTCGCCGAATTCGAGGGTCAGGGCAAGCTGCTGGAAGCCCAGCGACTGCGGATGCGCACCAATTACGACATCGAGATGATGCGGCAGGTCGGTTTCTGTTCGGGCATCGAGAATTATTCGCGGCACATCGACGGCCGGGGACCCGGCTCGCCTCCGGCGACGCTGCTGGACTACTTCCCCGAGGACTTTCTGCTGGTCATCGATGAGTCACACGTGACCGTGCCGCAGATCGGCGGCATGTACGAGGGCGACATGTCGCGCAAGCGCAACCTCGTCGATTTCGGGTTCCGGTTGCCGTCGGCGTGCGACAACCGCCCGCTGACCTGGGAGGAGTTCGCCGACCGGATCGGGCAGACGGTGTACCTGTCGGCCACCCCCGGCCCGTACGAGCTCAGCCAGGCCGCCGGAGAGTTCGTCGAGCAGGTGATCCGCCCTACCGGGCTGGTGGACCCGAAGGTCGTGGTCAAGCCGACCAAGGGGCAGATCGACGACCTGATCGCGGAGATCCGCAAACGGGCCGAAGCCGACGAGCGGGTGCTGGTGACGACCCTGACCAAGAAGATGGCCGAGGACCTCACCGACTACCTGTTGGAGATGGGCATCAGGGTGCGCTACCTGCACTCCGAGGTCGACACGCTGCGCCGGGTGGAACTGCTGCGCCAGCTGCGCCTGGGCGACTACGACGTCCTGGTCGGCATCAACCTGCTGCGCGAGGGCCTCGACCTGCCCGAGGTGTCGCTGGTGTCGATTCTTGACGCCGACAAGGAAGGCTTCCTGCGATCGTCGCGCAGTCTCATCCAGACCATCGGCCGCGCCGCCCGCAACGTCTCCGGCGAAGTGCACATGTACGCCGACAAGATGACCGACTCGATGACCGAGGCCATCGATGAGACCGAACGGCGGCGCGAAAAGCAGGTCGCCTACAACGAGGCGAACGGCATCGACCCGCAGCCGCTGCGCAAGAAGATCGCCGACATCCTCGACCAGGTCTATCGCGAGGCGGACGATTCCGAAACCGTGGAGATCGGCGGATCGGGACGCAACGCGTCGCGCGGCCGGCGTGCGCAGGGGGAGCCCGGACGCGCCGTCAGCGCCGGCATCATCGAGGGCCGCGACACCGCCAGCATGCCGCGCGCCGAACTGGCCGACCTGATCAAAGACCTCACCGCGCAGATGATGGCCGCGGCCCGTGACTTGCAATTCGAACTGGCCGCGCGGTTCCGCGACGAGATCGCCGATCTCAAAAAGGAACTCCGCGGAATGGACGCTGCCGGTCTGAAATGACGCTCGCGGCACCTCTTACGGTGTAAGGGTGACGGAGACGGGGAGCGACACCGGCAGTTGGCGCGAACTGTTGGGCAGCTACCTGGGCACGTCTACCATCCTGGCCGGTGGTGTTCTGCTATACGCCACCAACGAGTTTCTGACCACCAGCCTGCTGCCAAGCACGGTCGCCGAAATCGGAGGCAGCCGCCTGTATGCGTGGGTGACCACTCTGTATCTGGTCGGGTCGGTGGTCGCCGCGGCCACGGTGAACGCTTTGCGGCTGCGCATAGGTGCGCGCTCCGCATTCCTGTGGGGGCTGGCCGTCTTCGGCATCGCGAGCGTCGTGTGCGCACTGGCGCCGAACATGGAAGTTTTGGTAGGTGGGCGTGCCCTGCAAGGGGTGGCCGGCGGTCTGTTGGCCGGCTTGGGCTACGCGCTGATCAATACCGCCCTCCCGCGCTCGCTGTGGACCCGCGGCTCGGCGCTGGTGTCGGCGATGTGGGGAGTCGCGACCTTGGTCGGGCCCGCTCTAGGCGGCCTATTTGCGCAGTTTGGTTTGTGGCGGTGGGCATTTGGCGCGATGGCCATCCTCACCGTACTGATGGCCGTGTTGGTGCCAATGGCTCTCACCGACGGCGACGTCGCCTCCGGCGACGCGAGGGCGGCTCCGATTCACAGGGTGCCGGGGCGGTCGCTGTTACTGATGGGCGCCGCTGCCCTGGCGGTCAGCGTCGCGGAGTTGCCGCACAACGTCTTCGCGACGGTGGGGCTCCTGGTTGCCGGCGCGTTGCTGGTTTGCGCATTCGTGTTCCTCGACTGGCGAACGCAGGCAGGGGTGTTGCCGCCCAGCGTATTTGGCCGCGGGCCGTTGAAATGGATCTATCTGACGATGGCGGTGCAGATGGCCGCCGTGATGGCCGACACGTACGTGCCGTTGTTCGGTCAGCGGTTGGCGCATCTGACGCCGGTCGCGGCGGGATTTTTGGGTGCCGCGTTGGCACTCGGTTGGACGATCGCCGAGGTCGCCAGCGCATCGCTGAGCGACCCTCGCGTTGTCGGTCGGGTGATCGCGGCGGCACCGTTGGTGATGGCATTGGGGCTGGCTCTTGCCGCGGCGACGCAACGCGCTGACGCTCCGATCGGGATCGTCCTGTTGTGGGCGGCCGGGTTCCTGGTCGCCGGAATCGGCATCGGGATGACCTGGCCGCATCTGTCGATGCGCGCCATGGACTCGGTCGACGACCCGTCAGAGGGGAGCGTGGCGGCCGCGGCGATCAACACCGTTCAATTGATCTCCGCGGCTTTCGGTGCCGGGCTGGCCGGCGTGGTGGTCAACAACGCCGCGGGCGGGGATTTGGTGGCGGCTCGCTGGTTGTACGCGCTCATTGCGGTGCTGGCGGCGACGGCCGTCGCCGCGTCCACAAAGGCCAGCCGGCGCGATCGTCGCGCACCGCATTAGCGCAACATGCTTGCGAGCATCTTCGCCGAGATCGGCGGAGGCCTTGTCAGCGCGTCGATTTGACGACCTGCGAATAGTGGAATTGCCAACGCTCGACTATGTGGAAGCCGAGATAGCTCGGGAATCGGTACGCGGGGGCGCGGCCGAACGTGCCGGGCGACAACGACTGCCCGACTTGGTGATCGGGGAACGATTTGTCGTAGTTGGTGATAGTCCACAGCGTGGTACACCTGTTGATTTTGGCCGTCGTCAGCCACACCGCGACGTGACCGTCCCACAGTGAACCGACCTTCGGGCCGTACACCCCGCGTTCGACGTCGATCAGCGATCGAAACGCCGCCGGTCGGGTGGCCAGCACGGCACGGATCGGGCCGGGCCGCCACGGCACCGTGTTATCGGCCAGCAAGCAGTCGCCCGCAGCCGCGTGCGAACTGATCAGGTCGGCCACCTGGCTGTAGTCCCAGCCCTCCTTGGCGTAGGGCCAGCGCTGCACGAAGAGGTAGTCGGGGACCGCGGCCGCGGCGAAAAGCGTTACCAGAGCGGCGATCAGCCATGCACGTCGCGCGACGGTGCCGATGCAGATCGCCAACAGAACGGCCATCGCGGGGGTCGTCAGAATCAGGTAGCGGGGAAAGTACATCGGCTCGCCGATCGCCGAATAGAGCACCACGGCGGCGGTGGGCAGCACGATCCACCCGATGCAGATCATCAGCATGCGGCGCATATCGCCCGCCGGTGGCGGCGCGCCGACCAGACGGGCGACGATCGCGGCCAGCATGACGACCGCGCTGAGCACCGCGAACGGAACGCTGTGGTCGAAATACTGCCGCTGGATGATGTCGAAGGCGTAGTGCCAGCTGACCGGGAAAAGCCAGTTCACCTGGAACGCCTGACCATGCGCGAACACGATGAACGGCGTCATGGCGCCGAGCGCGATCGCCGTGCTGGCCGCCCACCAGATGACCGGTGATTTCCGGGATCCCTTGGTCGTGAGCAGGGGCAGCATCACCGCGTAGACCAGAACCAGCAGGATCAAGTTGAGGCTCAGCAGAATCGACACCATCAGCGCCGCGGCGTAGCCCACCCACAGCCGGCGCCGATTGCGCCGCACCGCGTTGACGAACAACACCGTCAGCCAGATGGCCGCGGCCACCGACAAGGCATACGAGCGGGCCTCGATACCCGCCCACGTGGTGCGCGGCAGGATCGAGAAGACGACACCCGCACACACCGCGATGCCACGTCCCGGCGCGAATTGCCTGGTAAACACCACGACACCGGCGGCAGCGGCCCCGACCGCGAGCGCGCTGGGAACCCGCGACCAGAACTCGGTCGGCGGAAAGACGGCGAACCAGCCGTGCATCAGTAGGTAGTACAGGCCGTGCACGGCGTCGATGTGGCCCAGCAGCCGCCACAGTTCGGGCAGAGTCCGGCTCGCCGCGGCCGAAATCGTCGCCCCCTCGTCGAACCACAGCGAAGGCCGGCATGCCCAGGCGCCGCTGATCACGGCTGCCAGGACGGCGATCACCCATGGGTCGAGCAACCTGCCACGCACGCGGGCCGGCCCGGATTCGTTGATGACATCCGGGGAGCCCTGCTCGACGGTGGGCGCAGTCATAGTGCCTGTCACTGTAAGGCGCACCCGATCGACCTGGTCATCAGCAGTCGGGCAGACCGTGCGCAACGGGCCAAGCTCGGCTCGAAGCCCTCGATCGCCGCGTGTGTCGTCCGTGGAAAGGGCCGCCACGCAAGCCCTTCGGGCCTTGGCCGGAGGCGGTCCATTGCCTCATTATCTTCAAAGGCGTCCGTTCCCGCAGCGTGGCGACATAAATGAAGGGTTGCGCCACGCCGTGGCGGTGTGGTTAATCTGACCCATCTAGATCGGACAACGCGCTACTGTCTTGGTTGGCCTGGCAAACGACACTGGGAGGGTTAATGTCCGCTTATCGGACTGTGGTGGTCGGCACTGACGGCTCGGACTCATCGTTGCGTGCCGTCGAACGGGCGGCCACCATCGCCGGGCCCGACGCCAAGCTGATCGTCGCGTCGGCGTACCTGCCCCAGCATCAGGATGGCCGGGCCGCAGACGTCCTGAAGGAAGAAAGCTACAAGGTGTCGGGAACGGCTCCGATTTACGCGATCTTGCAGGACGCAAAGGAGCGTGCGCACAAGGCTGGCGCGACGAACGTCGAGGAGCGCCCGATCGAGGGCGCGCCCGTTGACGCCCTGGTCAGCCTTGCCGAAGACGTGAAAGCCGACCTGCTGGTCGTCGGCAACGTCGGCCTGAGCACGATCGCGGGCCGCTTGTTGGGCTCGGTGCCGGCCAACGTGTCACGTCGGGCCAAGGTCGACGTGTTGATCGTGCACACCACGACCTGACGGACGGGTTTTCCGCTACTCCGTAGTTCCCCTGGCCCACAGCGCCAGGGACCGCATCAGCACGTCGCGCTCCAGTGCCAAGTCGGAGATCTGTTTGCGCAGATCGTTGAGTTCCTCGCGGAGATTCTCGGTCACCACGCCGTCGCCGGCCGACGCACGCGGATTCGTCCGCATCGCCTGACTGTGCATCCCCTCGTGCGGGGCGGCCGCGCGCGCCACCTGCGGAATCAACGCAGGAGGTGGGCCGTATTGGGCGGGTGTCCCGCGATCGGGTGGCGGGGTCGCGCCGCGTTGGGACGCTGCTCCGGCACGCGTGGCCGCGAAACCACCGCCGGCCGCACCGCCGCCCCCCGCTGCCGCGGCCATCAGGCTGCCCGGCAGGAACGCGCCGGCGCCGGGCCCAATGCCGTCGATCGCGGCTTCGGGCAACCCGGCCAGGGCGGCTTCCGGCAGTGCCCGGGCCGCGCTGGCGAGCACCGGTGCCGCTGAAGCCCACGCGGGCGGCACCGACAGCCCACCGACCGGCAGCGCTCGGCCCAGCCCCGCCAACACTCCGGTGCTGCCCGACGTTCCGGCGGCGGCGCCCAGGCTTGATGCGACCGGCGTCGTGTCGCTCAGCAGGCCGGCCGCCGCACCCGCCGCGCCCAGTGCCGGGGCCGCAGTACCCAGGACTGTGGCAGGTAGCACCGCATTGACCGGGCCGGCGAACAAGGGCCCGAGGATGAACAACACCCCACTGGCGACGTAGGTACCGCTGGCCGTGATGTTGAAGATTTCCGACAGGGTGGGATTGCCCGCGTCTCCCGCGAGCGTCTGCAGCACATTGGGCACCGTCTGGAGCACCTGGTTCAGGGCTTTGGGGCTGGCCGCTGCGGACGTGCTGGCCTGGCTGACCGCGGCCTCCTGGGCGCTGACCCCGGACGGATCGGTGGTCTGCGGCGGATCGGTGAATGCCGTCAACCTCGATGCGGCCGCCGACCCGCCGGCATAGGTGTACATCGTCGTCGCGTCTTGCGCCCACATCTCGCCGTACTGTGTCTCGGTGGCCGAGATGGCGGGGGTGTTCTGGCCGAAGATGTTGCTCGCCACCAACGACGCAAGCAGCGCACGGTTTTCGGCGATCAGCGCCGGCGGCACCGTCGCGGCAAACGCCGCCTCGTAAGCTGTCGCCGCCGCCCTGGCCTGCCGGGCGGCCTGCTTTACCTGCTCGGCGGTGGTGCTCATCCACGACGCGAAGACAATTGCCGCGGCCCGCATCGACATGGACGCCGGACCCATCCAGGCTTCAACCGTCAGCCCGGACACCACCGATCGGTACGCGGCGGCCGCCGAAGTCAGCTCCGCGCCCAGCCCGTCCCAGGCCGCCGCCGCCAGCCACATCGGCACGGACCCCGCCCCCGCGTACATCCGGCCGGAATTGATCTCCGGTGGTAGCGCTGCATAATCCATTTTCGTTTGCCAATCAGTTAATTGGCCACGACTGCCTGCGCGGCGGGCGTGAGTGCGAATGTTTGCTCGCATGCTACCGACCAACGCGCGCGGCGGAGGGTGTTTCGGCGCAGCTCAATCGGGATTTCGGCAGCCGGCCTCGCCGTGTTGGCCGGCCAGGTTCGAATGCGATGCGATAGGCACCCACTCGATCGCCGCGCCAGGGTTAAAGCGACCTTCGCCGACGGTGTCGTGGAGTTCGGATCATGTTCTGCTGCAAAGTAATTGACATGAGCAGCAGCTGGCCGCTAGTAGCCTCGCTCGCGCCATTCGTCCAGATGCGGGCGTTCGGTGCCCAGCATGGTGTCGTCGCCGTGGCCGGGATAGATGACGGTGGAATCCTCGTACACCTCGAACACCCGGCTGCTGACGTCATTGATCAGCTGGGTGAAGTCACCCGGTTGCCATGTCTTGCCCACCCCGCCGGGGAACAGGCAGTCGCCGGTGAACAGTTGCGTGACGCCACCCGTCGCCGGTCCATTGAGGGCCAGCGCGATCGATCCGGGGGTGTGCCCGCGCAGGTGGATGACGTCGAAAGTCAGCTTGCCGATTTGTACGGTGTCTCCGTTGGCCAGCAAGCGATCTGGTTTGACGGGCAGCGGCTCGGCGTCGATCTCGTGGGACGCGGTTGGCGCACCCGTGGCGGCGGCTACGGCTTCCAGCGCCTGCCAGTGGTCGAAGTGCTGATGGCTTGTCACGATCAGCGTCAAGTTTGGCGCGTACCGTTGGACCAGGTCGATCAGCACCTCGGCGTCGTTGGCCGCATCGATCAAAAGTGTCTGCCCGGTCTCCGAACATGTCACCAGGTAGGCGTTGTTGTCCATCGGGCCCACGGACGCCTTGACGATCGTCACCCCGGGCAGGGTGCGTCGGGCGGCGTTACCTGGGTCGACGTGTCCGGTGTAGTTGTCGCTGAGCTTGTCCGGGGCTGCCATAGCGGCCACGTTACTGGTCGCCGGGCAGGGATGGGTGTCTTGTCGGTGGGGGCACCTAGCATGGAATGCGCCGTGCGCAGTAGCCGCCGCTAGGCAAGCAAAGTTTCAATGAGAGGGGCAGCGTGGCTGACCGCCTGATCGTCAAGGGTGCCCGTGAGCACAACCTGCGCGGTGTCGATCTCGACCTGCCGCGCGACTCGTTGATCGTCTTCACCGGGCTGTCGGGATCGGGCAAGTCGTCGCTGGCCTTCGACACCATCTTCGCCGAGGGGCAGCGCCGCTACGTGGAGTCGTTGTCGGCGTACGCGCGCCAGTTCCTGGGCCAGATGGACAAGCCGGACGTCGATTTCATCGAGGGTCTGTCGCCGGCGGTATCCATCGACCAGAAGTCGACGAACCGCAACCCGCGGTCGACGGTCGGCACGATCACCGAGGTTTACGACTACCTGCGGTTGTTGTACGCGCGCGCGGGCACGCCGCACTGCCCGGTTTGTGGCGAACGGATCGCCCGTCAGACCCCGCAGCAAATCGTCGATCAGGTGCTGGCGATGGAAGAGGGCATTCGATTTCTGGTGCTCGCGCCGGTGGTGCGCACCCGCAAAGGCGAATTCGCCGACCTGTTCGACAAGCTCAATGCGCAGGGCTACAGCCGGGTGCGGGTCGACGGTGTGGTGCACCCGCTGGCCGACCCGCCGAAGCTGAAGAAGCAGGAGAAGCACGACATCGAGGTGGTGGTCGACCGCCTCACCGTCAAGGTCGCCGCCAAGCAACGGCTTACCGACTCGGTGGAAACCGCGCTGAACCTGGCCGACGGCATTGTGGTGCTGGAATTTCCCGACGATCGCGACGAGCATGACCACCCCCGCGAGCAGCGGTTCTCCGAGAAGCTGGCCTGCCCCAACGGACACCCGTTGGCGGTCGACGACCTGGAACCGCGCTCGTTCTCGTTCAACTCGCCCTACGGCGCCTGCCCCGAATGCGTGGGCTTGGGAATCTGCAAAGAGGTTGACCCGGATCTGGTGGTGCCCGACCCCGAGCGCACCCTCGCCGAGGGCGCGGTGGCGCCGTGGTCGGCGGGGCACACCGCGGAGTACTTCACCCGGATGATGGCCGGGCTCGGCGAGGAGCTGGGATTCGACGTCGATACGCCATGGCGCAAGCTCCCGGCCAAGGCCCGCAAGGCGATCCTCGAGGGCTCCGATCATCAGGTGCATGTGCGCTACCGCAACCGGTATGGCCGAACCCGCTCGTACTACGCCGATTTCGAAGGCGTGCTGGCATTCCTGCAGCGCAAGATGGAACAGACCGAGTCCGAGCAGATGAAGGAACGCTACGAAGGCTTCATGCGTGACGTGCCCTGCCCGGTGTGTGAGGGGACGCGCCTGCGGCCCGAGATCCTGGCGGTGACGCTGGCCGCGGGGAACCGGGGCGCGAAGTCCATCGCCGAGGTCTGTGAGCTGTCCATCTCGGACTGTGCTGATTTCCTCAACGCGCTTACCCTGGGCGCGCGCGAGCGGGCGATCGCCGGGCAGGTGCTCAAGGAAATCCAGTCGCGGCTCGGCTTTTTGCTCGATGTGGGGTTGGAGTACCTGTCGCTGTCCCGGGCGGCCGCCACGCTGTCCGGCGGTGAGGCGCAACGCATTCGGCTGGCCACTCAGATCGGCTCCGGCCTGGTGGGCGTGCTCTACGTCCTCGATGAACCGTCGATCGGGCTGCACCAGCGCGACAACCGCCGTCTCATTGAAACCCTCACCCGGCTAAGGGGATTGGGTAACACGCTGATTGTCGTCGAGCATGACGAGGACACCATCGCGCACGCGGACTGGGTTGTCGACATCGGGCCGGGCGCCGGTGAGCACGGCGGCGAGATCGTGCACAGCGGGACCTATCAGGAGCTGCTGCGCAACCGGAAGTCGATCACCGGGGCTTACTTGTCGGGCCGGGAAAGCATTGCCACGCCTACGCATCGGCGTTCCGTCGACCGGAAGCGTCAGCTCACCGTCGTCGGCGCCCGTGAGCACAACCTGCGCGACATCGACGTGTCGTTTCCACTCGGTGTGCTGACCTCGGTAACCGGTGTGTCCGGTTCGGGCAAATCGACTTTGGTGAACGACATCCTGGCGGCCGTACTGGCCAACCGGCTCAACGGCGCTCGGCAGGTGCCGGGCCGGCACACCCGGGTCACCGGCCTGGACCATCTGGACAAGCTGGTGCGGGTGGACCAATCGCCGATCGGCCGCACGCCGCGCTCCAACCCGGCCACCTACACCGGGGTGTTCGATAAGATCCGCACCTTGTTCGCCGCCACTACCGAGGCGAAAGTCCGTGGCTACCAACCGGGTCGGTTCTCGTTCAACGTCAAGGGCGGTCGCTGCGAGGCGTGCACCGGTGACGGCACGATCAAGATCGAGATGAACTTCTTGCCCGACGTGTACGTGCCGTGCGAGGTATGCCAGGGCGCCCGGTACAACAGGGAGACCCTCGAGGTGCACTACAAGGGCAAGACGATTTCCGAAGTGCTGGACATGTCGATCGAGGAAGCGGCGGAGTTCTTCGAACCGATCAGCGGCATCCACCGCTACCTGCGCACGCTGGTCGACGTCGGCCTCGGCTACGTCCGGCTGGGCCAGCCCGCGCCGACGCTGTCCGGGGGAGAGGCGCAGCGCGTCAAGCTGGCGTCCGAATTGCAGAAGCGATCGACCGGGCGCACCATCTACATCCTCGACGAGCCCACCACGGGGTTGCATTTCGACGATATCCGCAAGCTGCTCAGCGTCATCAACGGACTTGTCGACAAAGGCAATACGGTCATCGTGATCGAGCACAACCTGGACGTGATCAAAACGGCCGACTGGATCGTCGACATGGGTCCGGAGGGCGGTGCCGAAGGCGGAACCGTTGTCGCACAAGGCACCCCGGAGGATGTCGCCGCGGTGCCCGAAAGCTACACCGGGAAGTTTCTCGCCGAGGTCGTCGGGCGCAGCACCGCGGCGGTCAGTACCCCGTCGCGACCGCGCCGGCGGCGCAAAGTCAGCGCTTGATCGGTGCTTAGCGGGGCAGCCGGGCCGCCATCATGTTGGCGATCTGCCTGGCCTGGTTGATGGTTCCGGGTGCGCAGACGTTCACGTCGAAGACCACGTTGGATACGGCGGACAGCACGTGCTGGCACACCAATGGGCTGTTGGCCAGCGTGTGCTGCAGGGCGATATTGGGCGGATTGCCGCTGAGCTGCCCGAAGGTCCATTCGAATGTGGTTTTATTGCTGACCTGAGTGACGGTTCTTCCGGCGCAGTCCCGCCATTGAGGCGCCTGGGCCGACACAAATCCCTGGGCTTGGGCGGCGGACGCGAAAACAACCGCGCCCTGAGCCACGACGTAGGCGGGATTGCTCTGCGGCTTCTTCAGCAGCTGGGCGAGCACCCCGGTGTAGCCGCTGCCGTTGTATGTCGGGGCTTGAAAGCCGATCAGCGCCGCAAGGCACTTGTCGTCCGACAACGTGTCGCCCGGGTCGAGATTTACCATCTCGGATTTGCTGTGGTCGACGACGATGCCGGTGGTGGCGACGATGGTATTGATTTGCTCCACCGGAACCAGAAGCGAATCCAATTGTGCCGGAACCACTGTCGGGGCGGCGGTGCTACCGGTCACGATGGTCGTGCTCGGAGCCGGAGCCGGGGCCGCGGTGGTGCTGGTGACGGGACGATCGGACTGGGCAGTGCCGGATTTGCGCGCCGCCAACGAGATCCCGGTGCCCGCGACGGCCGCTACGACCACCACAAGCGCGCCGAAGATCAGGCCCAGTCGGCGTTTGGGCGGCGGGTACGGCGCGATGGGCTGGCTGAGGGCCCAGCCCGGTGACGGCGCCGGTGCGGGCTGGCCCCAGAACTGCCCGACACGCGGCGGCGGGGCGAAGTGCTGGCTGTGCTGGATCAAGTCGGTCGCCCGGTGCTGATCGGGAGTGCTCAGCGCGCGCAGGGCGGCCTGAGCGAGATCGCCCGCGGTGATGTAGCGATCGTTGGGGTCTTTGGCCATGCCGCGCGCGATGACGTCGTCGAATGCCGCCGGGATGGCCGGATTTCGTCGGCTGGGCCTTGGGGCCGGCTCCATCAGGTGTGCGGCCATCAGACTGCTGAGGCTATCGGTCTGAAAAGGCGTTGTCCCCGTAAGGCATTCGTACAGAAGGGCGGCCAGAGCATAGATGTCGACGCGGTAGGTGACGTCGTCCTTACCGAATCGTTCAGGTGCCATGTAGTTCCAACTGCCCACAGCGGCACCGGTTTTGGTAATGCGCTGGTCGGTAGCGGCCGCGGCGATGCCGAAGTCGACCAGGTAGGCGAAGTCACCCTCGGTGAGCAAGATGTTTTCGGGTTTGATGTCGCGATGGATGACCCCGGCGCGGTGGGCGGCATCCAATGCGGAAGCGACCTGCTCGGCGATTGCGACCGCGCGCGGGGGCGGCAGCGGCCCAGTGCGGTTCAGCACCGCGCCAACGTCTTTGCCGTCGATGAAGCGCATATCGATGAACAGTTGACCGTCGATTTCGCCATAATCGTGAATGGGCACAATGTGCGGTTCCTGTAGCCGGCCCGCGGTCTGGGCTTCGCGTTGCATGCGCCGCCGAAAGACGTCGTCGGAGCTGACTTGCTCGGATACCAGCTTGAGCGCCACCACGCGATCTTTGATGGTGTCGTAGGCCTCGTAGACCTCGCCCATTGCGCCGCGGCCCAGCAGCCGGCGCAACTGGTAATGCCCGAATCGGCTACCGACCCGGGAATCGGGCCGCGCTTGGTTCATCGATGTCCCCCCGGCGTTAAGCCAACTGTTCTAACCCTCATCCGTGCGCATCGACTCACGGATCTGCGCCAGCCGTTCGGCCGCGGCGCGTTGGCGCTCGTCGTATTGCTCGGCGACGGAGCGGCCCTCCGGGGATTCGGCGTCGAGTTCCGCGTCGCCCAGCGACGTCGCGTAGTGGCCTTCGATTTTCTCACGCACCGATTCGAAGGTGGGGACGCCCGCGCTGTCGTACCCGGGGTCGGGCGGGGCGGTGCTGGGGTTTGCTGGTTCGTCGGGCATATTCGCCACGCTACTGCCGCGCGGGCCAATCCCGCCGCTCGCGCCCGAGATAGTGCACCGATTGGGTATGGCAGGATCAACAGTCATGCGCATATCCGCATATCCTAAGCCTCATGTAGCGTCGGAGGTCTACCCAGGCCCAGGGGGTCACTCAAGTGCTCCACCGGCGCTACGGACCAGTAGGTTCCCAGGAATTTTCGCTCTGCTGATTTCGCGCCAGTCCTGTTCTTGCGCGCGCCACGACCACCCAAGAGATGGGACGTCACCCGAATGCTGCCGATGGCAAACTCCTCGCGCCTGCGAGTTGCTGTGCATGCCCGCCACGCCATCGCGCGCGAAGCGCGTTGAGCCTCAATGGCCATCACTGAAGTCCCCGAATACGCCCACCTGAGTGATTCGGATCTCGACGAGTTCGGGGCCGCCTTGGAAGCGATCCGCCGCGATATCGAATCCTCGCGCGGAGCCGGCGATAGGGCATATATCAAGCGTGCCATCGCGTTTCATCGAACCCTAGAGATGGCGGCGAGACTAATCATCGGCGCTAGCAAGGGCAAGGTCGGCTTGGCTGTCGGAATCGCCGCACTGGCCGCGGCGAAGTGCATAGAAAACATGGAGCTCGGCCATAACATCAGCCACGGTCAATGGGACTGGATGAACGACCCGGAAATTCATTCCACTACCTGGGAGTGGGATATGGCCAGTCTCAGCTCGCAGTGGCAGAACTCCCACAACTATCGCCACCACGTCTTCGCGAATGTGGTCGGCGTGGACGACGACCTCGGGTTCGGAGTCCTTCGGGTAACTCGAGACGAAAAGTGGCAACCGGTTTCTTTGGTGCAGCCGCTGCGCGCGATGCTGCTGGCGCTGTTGTTCGAGTGGGGCGTCGCACTGCATTGCTTGTATTCCGTACAGGAGCGCGAGACGACGGCCGCCGGTAAGTCCGCTCACAAAGCAGCGCTTGTCCGCAAGATCGCTCGCCAGGTTGGCAAGGACTATGTGCTGTTTCCTGCGCTGAGCCGTCGGCGGTGGTACCGCACGCTGGGAGCCAATGTGATCGCCAACGGACTGCGAAATGTGTGGGCGTTCGTGGTCATTGTCTGTGGCCACTTCGCGGACGGAGCGGAAAAGTTCACGCCGTCGGTCTTGCAGGACGAGACGAAGTCCGAATGGTATCTGCGACAAATGTTGGGAACCGCGAACTTCCGCGCCGGGCCAGTGCTTGCGTTCATGAGCGGGAACCTCTGCTTTCAGATCGAACATCATCTTTTTCCGGATCTGCCGAGTAACCGTTACCGTGAAATCGCCGAGCGCGTACGTGCTTTGTGCATTGGCTACGACTTGCCCTACACGACCGGTCCGTTGCATCGTCAGTACCTGCTGACCATGCGGACCATCTGCAAATTGGCGTTTCCGGACCGGTTTCTTACCGCGACCTCCGACGACGCGCCAGAGACCGCATCCGAATACAGGTTTCGGGACGTCGTGCCACCGTCGCAGGCAGCAACGGTGGGTAACGAAAGAAGACGAAGCGGATTGGCAACAGCAATCCTGGCGCGCACCGATCGGCGCTAGCTTCCAGATCGGTTGATCGTGAACGAGATACGCCGCTACGGAGTCACCTCGCCGCGCAGCCGCACCATCCGTGTTGTGCTGGTTTCGTCGAGGTCGATGTGATCGCTGCGGGAGCGCAGGAAGTCGCTGAACGATTTGAAACCCAACGCCTTTTCGCTGAACGACGGGTCCATCCGTTTCATTTGGGCTTTGACCGCCGAATTATGGAGCCACTCGGCGTCTTCCTTCTCCTGGCCGATACGCAGCGCACGTTCGAGTAAGTCGGTGGCGGCGGCCTGCGGATCGGCGGGCGCCGGCTCGTCGTCGTCGGATTCGGCCGGACTCGGACGCCGGTGCTTCTTAGTTTCGGGGGATTGCGCTGCGTCCGTGGGGATCCCGGGCAATGCATCGTAGCTGACGAACTCGTCGCAGGCCGCGGCCAGGGACCGACTGCTCGCGCCGGCTACCCCGATGCCCACGACGTAGCGGCCAAGGCGTTTGCATCGCTGGGCCAGCGCAATGTAATCGGAATCGCCGCCAACGATGACCGCATGCGTCAGGTCGGGCAACCGGAACATATCCTCGACAGCATCCACCGCTAGCCGGATGTCGGCGCCGTTCTTCCCGTACGCGGCAGCCGGGAACAGTTGAACGAGATCGACTGCGCGGCCGACAAGCTGGCTATGGTAGGCGGCATTGACGTCGGCGGACCAGTCCGCGTAGGCCCGAGTGAGCACCAGGGTGCCGAACGACGACGCGAAGTCGATGATGGCACCGACATCCACGGTCGCCGACCGCAGCCGATCCTGGTCGAGGCCCTTCGTCTTGTCCTTCTGGAACGAGTTGCGCCCGTGTACCTGGTCGTAGCGGGAGATCACGATGTTGTCGAAGTCGAGGTAGACGGCGACGCGCGTCGGGCCGGATTCGGTCATCGTGAATGCGCCTGCTGGACGGCCGGCTCGTGGTCGGCGGCGGCAGCTGGCTGACCCGTGATCGGCCCGGTCAGCCGCCCTGCCTCGAATGCGATCATCCGGTCATCGTGCGCCATGAAATCCCACCGATCAAGGTTGCGGTCAGCGTACCGATCACAGCGCGAACCAAAAAGCAGCGCCAGCGCCGCATCGAGTCCCGGTGCGTAGAAAGTGGTTGCGCGCCAGTCGGTTCCGTTGCTCATGCGGAATCCTGCCGTTCGCGCTCGAGATAGCGCACCATCTGCTCCCAATAGACCAGGGTGAGCGACATCTGCAATGCGATCGCAACCGCCGCGGGCAGCGCCCGATGACGGCGGGCGGCGACGACCGCGACCAGCGCCGACGCCGACGTCAGACCACTGACCACGGCGGCTGGGTCACGGGGCCGGCGGGTGATCCACAGTTCCTCGCCCAACATCGCCCGCGTCGACCAGGCCCGTACCTGACGGGGTTTGCCGAAGACGAACGGATTGGCCGCCATCCACAGCGCGAGCCACACCGCGTGGCTGCGCCGCCGTGTCCATGCCGGCACCAGGATCAAAGGCGTGCTGGCCCAGCGCGTCCACGCGCTCCACGGATTGCAGTGCCGGGCGAACAGTGCTCGTCGGAACCGCGCAATCGAGAGCACCCGCGGTTACCTCGTCGCGGTGTTGGAATGCTGCGCCGGAACCACCACAGGCACTGTCGAAGACACGTCGACAGTCGGTGCGCCGGGCAACGGGGCGCGGCACGCCGGGAGTGCCCAGCTGGCCGGCCAGCCACGGCAGCGCGGCCGCGAAGACTCGGTCGGCGAACGGCCAGTCGTGCTTGCCGGGTTGGGGAAGCACGGCGCAATCGATGCCATTGGTCCGGCCCAGCGCACACAGCGAATAGGCGGCCGCAGTCTGGTTGCCCGGGTTGGCGTCGGCCTCGCGTCCCGCGAGACGCATCGCGGCGGTGTCCGCGATCGCGACGTCGCGGTGTGCCGCGGGCGGGCCGTCGGAAGAGATCGCGAACCAACCGGACACGTCGTGGTACGGGCCGTGCCGGTTGATCACGGTGCTCGGGTCGAATGACGCCCAAGCGTCGGCGTTTCCGCCGAACAGCCGGCTGATGGTCTGCGCCTTGTTGCCGGCATTCGGGAAGAAGTCGCCGGCGACGTCGACGAACGCGCTGAACATGTCCGGGTGCATTACGGTCAAGTCCACCGCGCAGGTTCCGCCCATCGACCAGCCCGCCACACCCCAGTTGGAGCGGTCAGGGCTGACTCCGAAAGTCGAGACCATATAGGGGACAACATCTTTGGTAAGGTGATCGGCCGCATTACCGCGAACTCCGTTGACGCATTCGGTGTCGTTGTTGAAAGCCCCGCCGGAATCCACGAACACCAGTACCGGGGCTTCGCCGTTGTGAGCAGCGGCGAAGTCGTCGATCGTCTTGATCGCGTTGCCCGCACGCGTCCAGTCCGCGGGTGTATTGAACTGCCCGCCGATCATCATGATCGTCGGCAGCGCCGGCGGCGGGCTGTCCCCCGCAAGCGGGTGGTGGCGCCAGTCGAACCATTCGGGCGGCAGGTAGACCAGCTCGCCGCGGTGCTTGAAATGCGATGCGGACGAGGGGATTACCACCGGCACCACGCTGCCGTGTGACGGACGGCTTCCCTTGGCGGCCATCGCGGTAACGGTGGCCTGATCGGTCTGGTCGGGCACCGGGCCGGAGGTGAGCTGACCCCATGCGGACTGCACGGTGGGGAAGTAGCCGACCCACAGATTGAGCACCAGCGCGGCGCTCAGCACGCAGAGCGGTACCGACGCCAGGGCGGCGCTGCGTTGCCAATTGCGGGCGCCGCGCCAGCCGGTAAACAGCGCCGTCGCGGCCACACCCGTCAGCGCGATCCAGAGCCACAGTCCTGCCGGCGCCGGTTCGTCGGACAGGCCCCGATCGACGATGTACCAGTGCGTCCCGTATGCCAGCGCGCCGCCGATCGCGGCCGCCAACGGCAGGCACACCATCCGCCAGCGCCGCGATCGCCAGCCGATGGCCAGCGCCAGCACGATCGCCGTGACGACCTGGACCGCTATTGGTACCCAGCCGTGCATCAGCGAGGTATGACCGGTTGCCAATAACTGTCCGGTGGCATCGGGCGCCGGCGCTGTCACGCGATCCATTGTGATGGATCCTTAACAATCCCGGAACGCAATCACTCAATGTTTCCGATGCGATCACTGGGTTTTCCGGCCGCCGGCTAATGCGGCTTGGCCAGCGGAAATGGCAATGTCTCGCGGATGCTGCGGCCGGTTATGAGCATCACGAGCCGATCGATACCCATCCCGAGCCCGCCGGTCGGCGGCATCGCGTATTCCATGGCCTGCAGGAAGTCTTCGTCGAGCTCCATTGCCTCTGGATCGCCGCCAGCTGCCAGCAGGGACTGCGCGAGCAGCCGGCGCCGCTGTTCCACCGGATCGGTGAGCTCGCTGTAGGCGGTGCCCAGCTCGACACCCCAGGCCACCAGGTCCCACCGCTCGGCCACCCCAGGTTGACTGCGGTGTGGACGGGTCAGCGGTGAGACCGACGTCGGAAAGTCGATGTAGAACGTCGGCGCCTCGGTCCGGTCCTCGACCAGGTGCTCGTAGAGCTCGAGCACCACGGCCCCGGCGTCCCAGTGGTCGCGATAGGGAAGGTGGATGCGGTCGGACAGCTTGCGCAACGCGGTCAATGACGTGTCCGGGTCGATCTGTTCGCCCAGCGCTTCGGAGACCGCGTCGTGCACGGTCTTCACCGGCCACACACCGGAGATGTCGACCGGTTCCAGCCGGGTGTCGCTGTTCGACGCGTCGCCGGGCCGCAGCACGGTCTGCGCGCCGTTGGCGGCCTCGGCGGCGTTTTGGATCAGCTCGCGGCAGCCGTCGATCCACACCCGGTAATCGGCGTGCGCCTGGTAGGCCTCCAGCAGCGTGAACTCCGGGTTGTGGCTGAAGTCGACACCTTCGTTGCGGAAGGCCCGGCCCAGTTCGAACACCCGCTCCACGCCGCCGACACACAACCGCTTCAAGTAGAGCTCGGGCGCGATACGCAAGAAGAGATCCATGTCATAGGTATTGATATGAGTGACGAACGGGCGGGCGGCGGCTCCGCCGTGGATCGGTTGCAGGATCGGGGTTTCCACCTCGATGAAGCCCTTGGCGAACAATGTTTCCCGCACCGAGCGCAGCACGCCGCTGCGGGCCGTGACGAGGTTGCGCGACTCGGTATTGACCGCCAGGTCGACATAGCGGGTGCGCACCCGTGCCTCGGGGTCGGTCAGCCCGTTCCACTTATTGGGCAACGGCCGCAAGCACTTTCCGACCATCCGCCAGTCGTTCACTATCAACGAGCGGGTTCCGCGCTTGCTGAAACCCATGTGCCCGGTCATCTCGACCAGGTCACCCAGATCAATGGCCGCGGTGAAATCGGCGGTCCGGCCGGCTTCCAGCCGCGAATTATCCAGCAGCACTTGCATTTCGCCTGACCAGTCACGGAGCTCGGCGAACAGCACGCCGCCGAAGTCACGTATCCGCAAGATGCGGCCCGCTACCGAGACGGTGTCCTGGTCGTCGGTGTCCAGCGCCTGCGCGACGGTGTGGCTGGGTGGCGATCCCACCGGGTAGGCGTCAATGCCCTTGCGCTGCAGCGTCCTTAGCTTGGTCAGGCGCACCCGCACCTGTTCAGGTAGCCGGCGCCGGTACTCCTCGGAGTCGACCTCGTCACCGCGTTGCAACCCGCTGACATCCGGAGCCGATCCGTCTTCGTGCAGCAACCCGGATTCCGCCAGCCTTTGCGGCACGGCGGGATGGTGCCCGGTATGCACCTTGTCGCGCCGGCTGAAAGGCAACACCAGGAACCCTTCGGCCATGGCCGAGGCGACGCCGACCCGGGGGATCAACCGGGCGTCCTCGTAGCAGGCGTAGCGCGGCACCCATTCGGGTTGGTATTTCACGTTCGATCGATACAGCGTCTCGAGCTGCCACCATCGGGAAAAGAACAGCAGGAACCCGCGCCACAACCGCGCGATCGGACCGGCGCCGAGTTGCGCCCCCTGCTCGAATGCCGACCGGAACATGGCGAAGTTCAGCGAAACACGGTTGATTCCAAGCCCTTCCGCATTCAGGGCAAGTTCGCTGACCATGAATTCATTGGTGCCGTTGGGGGATTGCGGTGAGCGGCGCATCAGGTCCAGGGAGACTCCGGTGCTGCCCCACGGGACCAGCGACAGCATCGCGGCCACCTGGCCGTCCCGATCCAGTGCCTCGACCAGCAGGCAATCGCCGTCGGCCGGATCGCCCAAACGGCCAAGTGCCATGGAAAACCCGCGCTCGGACTGGGTATCGCGCCAGGCATTGGCACGCGAAATCGTCTCGGCCATCTCTTCTGCGGTGATGTCACGGTGCCGCCGGACGCGAATCGTCAGCCCGGCCCGGCGCGCTCGCGTCACGGCCTGGCGCACCCCACGCATGTCCGGGCCGGACAGCTTGAAATCGGCGGTTCGCAGGATGGCCTCGTCGCCGAGCTCTAGGGCATTGAGGCCGCGTTCGCGATAAGCCTGGGCGCCCAGCGAACTGGCGCCCATCACGCCGGGTGCCCAGCCATAGGTCTTGCACAGCGCCAACCATGCGTCGACGGCCTGCGGCCATGCCCTGGGATCGCCCACCGGGTCGCCACTGGCCAGGCAGACGCCGACCTCGACCCGGTAGGTGATCGCGGCGCGTCCACTGTTTGCGAACACCACCGACTTGTCGCGACGGGTGGCGAAGTAACCGAGGGAGTCGTTTTTGCCGAACAGCTCCAGTAGTCCGCGGATCGCCGACTCGTCCTCGCCGGTGAGCGCGTTGTCCGCGCGCTGGGATTGGAACAGCACAATCGCGGCCGCGATCAGCGCGAGGGCGCCGAACAGCCCGAATATCGCATTGAGTAGGAGGTGCGGTTTGCCGGTGAACAGGTCGGGATCCGCGAGAGCGAACCCGACCACCCGGTTGGCTACATACGGCAGCCGGTCCTGTCGGGCAAGTGTTCCGGGGAACAGCTCGACCAGGCCCCAGGACAACAGGATTCCGATCACGTCCCCGACGACGAGGACGGCCGCCGCTTTGAGCAGCGCGGCCCGTCGGACCTTGGCCCAGAACTCCCGATAGCTCAACACCAGCAGGACAATCACGACGATGTGCATCGCGAACCCGAGGTTCTCGCCGAACGTTTCGGCCGCGGTGTTGTCGCCGGCGGCGATATCGGCGGCGTTCAAAAATGCGGCGAGGACCATTTGGCCGAGCAGCACCCACCAGGCGATGCGTTTGCGGGCGGTCAGCGCCGCCGCCAGCAGCGCCAGGATGAACGACCACGCGATGCTGGTGTCGGGAAAGTTGAACAGGTAGTCGTTGATGAATTCCCGTGGAGCCTTGATCAACCAACGGAGCAATGGCGACACGCTGGCCAGCAAGGACAGCGTGGCGATGACGCCAACGGTCCAGCCGGTCGCCGCCGGTACCCATCGATACCGGGAATTCGACCGGCTGCCTGAACGAGGCTTTGCGACAGTCACAGACCGCGAGGATATGCCTTCAACCCTTGCAATGCCTGGCGAAGCGCCAAGAGTGGTCGAGACTAGTTGTCGGTCCCGGGCGCAGCGCGATGGCGCAGGCCAGACGGCCGTACTCGGAGGCAGCGGGCGGCTCGGATGCTCAGAAGATGCCTGATGGCTGCTAGACTTGCCTCCGCGACCATCCCGGCTATTGCCTGGGACAGTTAAGTGGAGTCCCACTCCCACCGCTAGCCGAGGAATTATTTCAAGGTGCAGCGGTCCGGTCACCGGCACCGCGAGGTGCCTGTTTCGCGCTTTGGCGCGGACGGCTTGAAAGCGTTTCAGGCCGTGATCGGTCGGCATTGGGCCCTGCTTATGCAGGGCTTTTTTGCTGATGTGGTGTGTTTCCACCGCTGCATCCCGACGGGCCCAGGCACCGGTCGTAGCGAGATGACGACACAAGCCCAACAAGGGAGGCCCCATCAGCACTGAGACCCGCGTCAACGAGCGCATTCGCGTACCTGAAGTCCGATTGATCGGCCCAGGGGGAGAACAGGTAGGCATCGTGCGCATCGAAGACGCATTGCGCGTCGCCGCGGACGCCGATCTCGACCTTGTCGAAGTTGCCCCTAACGCCAGGCCACCGGTCTGCAAGATCATGGACTACGGCAAATTCAAGTACGAGGCGGCGCAAAAGGCGCGTGAATCCCGCCGGAACCAGCAGCAGACCGTGGTCAAAGAGCAAAAGCTGCGACCCAAGATCGACGATCACGATTACGAGACCAAGAAGGGCCACGTAATTCGCTTCCTGGAGGCGGGATCGAAGGTGAAGGTCACCATCATGTTCCGCGGACGTGAGCAGTCGCGGCCCGAGCTGGGCTACCGATTGCTCCAGCGTCTGGGCGGGGACGTCGCCGAATACGGATTCGTCGAAACGTCGGCCAAGCAGGACGGCCGCAACATGACGATGGTGTTGGCACCGCACCGGGGCGCGAAGACACGCGCCAGGGCGCAGCATCCGGACGACCCGAGGCCCCAAGCGGCGCACGACGTTGACGAAACCGGCGACACCGCTGCTTCACCGAACTGACCCGACAGCGAGAACAAGCGAGAACTAGAGGAAACATGCCTAAGGCCAAGTCCCACAGCGGGGCGACCAAGCGATTCCGGCGCACCGGGACCGGCAAGATCGTCCGCCAGAAAGCCAATCGCCGGCACCTGCTCGAGCACAAGGCGAGCAAACGCACCCGCCGGCTCGATGGCCGCACCACGGTCGCAGCCAATGACACCAAGCGTGTCAAAGCGCTGCTGAACGGCTGACCTTCCAACAAGCCGAGTGCCGGGCCAAGGCCTATCTGCCACCGGCAACCCGACCATTTACGTCTGAACGAGAGTAGGAACACCCATGGCACGCGTGAAGCGGGCAGTCAACGCCCACAAGAAGAGGCGCAGCGTCCTGACGGCCTCGAAAGGCTACCGCGGCCAGCGGTCTCGGCTCTACCGCAAAGCCAAAGAGCAGCAGCTGCATTCGCTGCAGTACGCCTACCGCGACCGCAGGGCGCGTAAGGGCGAGTTCCGCAAATTATGGATTTCACGGATCAACGCGGCGGCGCGCGCCAACAACATCACCTACAACCGGCTGATCCAGGGCCTGAAGGCTGCGGGCGTGGAAGTCGACCGCAAAAACCTTGCCGAGATTGCGATCACCGATCCGGCGGCCTTCACGGCGCTGGTCGATGTCGCTCGGGCGGCACTGCCCAAGGACGTCAACGCCCCCTCCGGAGAAGCTGCTTAACCCCGGTGCTCACGGAGCGCTCGGCCCGGGTGGCCGCGGCGGTCAAATTGCATCGCCATGTGGTGCGACGGCGGTCGAACCAGTTCCTGGCCGAAGGCCCCAATCTGGTCGAGTCCGCTTGCGCGCGCGGACTTGTCCGCGAGGTATTCGTCACCGAACTCGCGGCGCAGCGGTACGCGACATTGCTGGCCGCCCAGCGGTGTCCGGTCCATGTGGTCACCGAGCGCGCCGCAAAAGCCTTGTCCGACACCGTTACTCCGGCCGGGCTGGTGGCGGTGTGCGACCTGCCGGCGACCGGACTGCGCCAGGCGCTGGCCGGCTCGCCACGGCTGGTTGCCGTTGCCGTCGAGATCAGTGAGCCGGGCAATGCGGGCACGCTGATCCGTCTCGCCGACGCCATGGGCGCCGTGGCGGTGATCCTCGCCGGGCACAGCGTTGACCCCTACAACGGCAAGTGCCTGCGCGCGTCGGCCGGCAGCATCTTCTCGCTTCCGGTCGTCTCCGCTCCCGACGTCGACGCGGTCTTCACCGCGGTACGTTCTGCCGGCCTGCAGGTGCTGGCCACCACCGTCGACGGCGGGACGCGCCTGGACGAGGCCGACGAGCTGCTGAGCAGGCCGACGGCTTGGCTGTTCGGCCCCGAATCGCACGGCCTGCCCGAAGAGATCACCGACCAGGCGGACCAACGTGTGCGCATCCCGATGTCGGGCGGTGCCGAGAGCCTCAACGTGGCCGCCGCCGCGGCGATCTGTCTGTATCAGAGCGCCCAGGCTCTGGGTGTTCTGCAGCGGTTTTAGGCGGCCTTGCGACGCCCACGGGCGGGGCGCAGCCCGGCCAGCGAGAGCGTGGTGTGCACCAGCGACCCGGCCCGCTCGATCAGCGACTTAGTGCGAAGGGAACCCGGGGGAAAGTAGTGCATCGGCAGCCCGCGGCGGTCGCGCGGCGGTGCCATGAACTCGGGCGCCTCGACGAGCGGCGCGTTGATCGGGGCCCGGCCCTCGGCGCGGCGGTAGGCCGCCAGCGCCCGCGGGTGCAGCCGGATCTCGTCGGGGACCGCGAGGAAAGCCAGCGCGATCAGCTTGCCGAACACGCGCAGCAAGATCTCGTCGCCCGGCGTCCAGCGCATGCCCGCCTTCTCGCGCACCGCGGGGTCGAATAGCCCGGCCGCGATCCAGCGCTGACCGGCCACCAGCGGCTTGAACATCTGATCCCAGATCGGCGTCGGCATCAGGATGAACTTCGGCTTCGGGATGCGAATTCGGAAGATGTCCAGCGTCGCCTGGTTGAGCTCCAACTCGTCGCGGCAGACCCGATCCCAGTACTCCTGGAATTCCTCCCAGGATTGGGGCACCGGCCGCATGCTCATCCCATACATCCGGTACCACTGCACGTGCTCGTCGAATAGCTGGCGCTTCTCGGCCTCGGTCAGGCCACCGCAGAAGTATTCGGCGACTTTGACGATCAGCATGAAGAACGTGGCGTGCGCCCAGTAAAAGGTCTCGGGGTTGAGCGCGTGGTAGCGGCGCCCTTCGGCATCGATCCCCTTGATGGTGTCGTGGAAGTGCTTGATCTGCGCACCGGTCAGCGCCGCGCGATCGCCGTCGTAGACAACGCCCATGATCGGGTACACCGATCGGGCTACCCGCTGCAGCGGCTCGCGCAGCAGGATCGAATGCTCCTCGACGCCCGCACCCAGCTGTGGGTACATGTTCTGGATCGCCCCGATCCAGACGCCCATCATTCCGGTGCGCAGATCGCCAAAGTACTTCCAGGTCAGGGAATCTGGCCCCAGCGGATCAGCGGATGTAGTCGATGCGGTAGTCATCACGACCCCCTACTTGCTCACTGTGCTCACGATAACTTTGACAACGTATGTTGTCTACGTTTTCGGGGCACGGCACGCGAAGCTGTTACCGAGATTCCACAGCGGTGTGGCACCGTCGTGATCAGTGGGTTTGATGCGACGTGTGACACAACCGGACGGCCGTCATTGCCCGGGTCTGCCGAAACTACTTACCCTTGCCAGGTGGAACTCGCGCCGCGCGATCCGGATCCGGGCGAGGCCCCTGAAACAGAGCGGGAATCGGTGACGACGGCGGCGCCCCGATCGCCGGTGTCGAAAAGCGCCGCGGCACAGTGGTGGCAGACCGCCAATCGCAGCCCGGGTGTGGTGGCGTTCGTCCGGCGGGCCCGTCGGATGCTGCCCGGCGACCCCGAGTTCGGTGATCCGCTCTCGACGGCAGGTGACGGCGGCCCGCGGGCGGCGGCTCGAGCCGCCGACCGGCTGCTGGGGGATCGTGACGCGGCGTCGCGCGAGGTCAGTTTGAGTGTGCTGCAGGTGTGGCAGGCGCTGACCGAGGCGGTGTCGCGACGGCCGGCGAATCCGGAGGTGACGCTGGTCTTCACCGATCTGGTCGGCTTCTCGACATGGTCGTTGCAGGCCGGTGACGACGCGGCGCTGACCCTGCTGCGCCAGGCGGCGCGGGCCGTGGAGCCGCCGCTGCTTGATGCGGGCGGCCACATCGTCAAACGGATGGGCGACGGCATCATGGCGGTATTACGCCATCCGGACGTCGCGGTGCGGGCCGTGGTGGCCGCCGACCAGGCGATGAAGTCGGTCGAGGTGGCGGGGTATCAGCCGCGGATGCGGGTCGGGATCCACACCGGCCGGCCGCAGCGATTGGCCGCCGATTGGCTCGGCGTCGACGTCAATATCGCCGCTCGTGTTATGGAACGCGCCACAAAAGGCGGCATCATGGTATCGAATTCGGCGCTGGATCTGATCCCGCAAAGCGAGCTGGACGCGTTGGGCGTGGTCGCTAAACGCGCACGTAAATCGATGTTTTCACCAAAGACTCCGGGCATTCCGCCGGACTTGGCGATCTATCGGCTCGAATACTCTTAACAAGTTGACAGCGTCCCATCACGGGGACGAAACAATTTAGCCGTCATAATGGATTCAATGTTTGGGGGATTCTTTTCCCGGCTTGCCCGGGTCCGGTTCACCGTGGGGTACGTAACGGTTCTGCTTGTGGTGAGCTGCGCCATTCTGGTGCTCGGCCAACATGCGCACGACGTCATCGTCCAGCGCGCCAGCACCAACCTGCACAACCTGGCGCACGGACGCGTGGGCACGCTGCTGGGCAGCGCTCTCGTCGTCGACGCCGGTCCGCTCTACTTCTGGTTGCCGTTCCTGACCTGCCTGCTGGCTCTCGCGGAACTGCATCTGCAGACCATTCGGCTGGTGGTGGCGTTCCTGGTCGGCCATATCGGCGCGACGCTGGTCGTGGCCGCCGCTCTGGCCGCCTCGGTCGAGTTCGGCTGGCTGCCGATATCCGTTGCCCGGGCCAGTGACGTCGGGATGAGCTACGGCGCGCTCGCGGTGCTCGGCGCGATGACGGCGGCGATACCCCAGCGGTGGCGGCCGGCGTGGGTCGGCTGGTGGATCTCGGCGGGCCTGGCCTCGGCGATCATCGGCGCCGACTTCACCGATGCCGGGCACACCGTCGCGGTGATCCTGGGCGTGCTGGTATCCGCCCGCTTCCGTCAGCCGATCCGCTGGACGCCGGTGCTGATTGCGATGTTGGTGGCGTCCTCTGGCTTCGGGTTCCTAGTGCTGGCACACGATTGGGGGACGATGGCCGCCGCGCCGGTCGTCGGTGCCCTCGGTGCGTTCGTGGCGTACAAGATCGCGCAGCTGCGGGCCGCGGGCAGCACGCCGCCGGCTTCGGCGGCACCCGACGGGGACGCGCTGGCCGACCTGCGGCCGGTCCTGGTCGGCTGACCGGCACCGGCCATCGCGCCGCGCTGGGCAAGCGCGTTCAATTTACTAAAGTGAAGTCACATATGATCGGCACTCCACCCGTGCCGCGCTCAAGCCCGCCCGTTCGGCGACGATCCGGTCCGGAACAGCCTTCGTCAGCAAGGAGAGTGCCGCCGCGTGGGTGATCAACCCGTCGACCTGTCGCCGGAAGCGTTGGCCGAGGCGGTCAATGCCGCCCGCGGGGCTTTGGCCGGAGCTGGCAATCTGGACGCGCTGGCACACATCAAGACCGAGCACCTCGGCGACCGCTCGCCGATTGCGTTGGCCAGACAGTCGTTGGGGACACTGCCCAAACAGGAGCGTGCCGACGCGGGTAAGCGCGTCAACACCGCACGCGGCGAGGTTCAACGCAGCTACGACGAACGGCTGGCGGTGTTGCGTGCCGAGCGCGACGCCGCAGTGCTGGTCGCCGAAAGTATCGACGTGACACTGCCGTCGACGCGCCAGCCGCCCGGCGCCCGGCACCCGATCACGATCCTGGCCGAACACGTCGCCGACACCTTCATCGCGATGGGTTGGGAGCTGGCGGAGGGCCCGGAGGTCGAAACCGAACAGTTCAATTTCGACGCCCTCAACTTCCCGCCCGACCATCCCGCGCGCAGTGAGCAGGACACCTTCTATGTCGCGCCGGAGGATTCCCGGCAGCTGCTGCGCACTCACACCTCGCCGGTCCAGGTACGGACCCTGCTGGAGCGTGAGCTGCCGGTCTACATCGTGTCGATCGGCCGCACGTTTCGCACCGACGAACTCGACTCCACCCACACGCCGGTGTTCCATCAGGTCGAGGGCCTGGCGGTGGACCGCGGTCTGTCGATGGCGCATCTGCGCGGCACGCTGGACGCGTTCGCGCGCGCCGAGTTCGGCCCCGAGGCGCGCACCCGGATCCGGCCGCACTTCTTCCCGTTCACCGAGCCGTCCGCCGAGGTCGACGTGTGGTTTGTCGGCAAGAAAGGCGGCGCCGGTTGGGTGGAGTGGGGCGGCTGCGGGATGGTTCACCCAAACGTGTTGCGAGCCGCCGGAATTGATCCGGAGGTTTATTCCGGCTTTGCATTCGGCATGGGCCTGGAACGCACCCTGCAGTTCCGCAACGGCATTCCCGACATGCGCGACATGGTCGAAGGTGACGTCCGATTCTCGTTGCCGTTCGGGGTGGGTGCTTGATGCGTATTCCGTACAGCTGGTTGCGCGACGTCTTGAATGCAGGGACGGCCGCCGGGGCGCCGGGGTGGGAGGTCAGTGCCAGCGACCTCGAACAGACGCTGGTACGCATCGGCCACGAAGTCGAGGAAGTCGTCACCCTTGGTCCGGTCGACGGCCCGCTGAGGGTGGGCCGGGTGTCCGCCATCGAGGAACTCACCGAATTCAAGAAGCCGATCCGCGCCTGCCTGGTGGACGTGGGCGAGGGCAAAGACCGTGAAATTGTCTGTGGTGCAACCAACTTCGCGGTCGACGATCTGGTCGTGGTGGCGTTGCCGGGTGCCACGCTGCCCGGCGGTTTCGCCATCGCCGCTCGCAAGACCTACGGCCGTACCTCCGACGGAATGATCTGCTCGGCATCCGAACTCGGCTTGGGGACCGACCATTCCGGGATTCTGGTGCTGCCGCCGGGAACCGCCGAACCGGGTGCTGGCGGCGCCGAAGTTCTGGGGTTGGACGATGTGGTCTTCAACCTGGCCATCACCCCCGACCGCGGCTACTGCATGTCGGTGCGCGGCCTGGCCCGCGAGATCGCCTGCGCCTACGACTTGACTTTCGTCGACCCCGCAGAGGTGAAGCCGTTGCCGGCCGACGGTGAAGCGTGGCCGCTGACAGTGCAGGCGCAGACCGGTGTGCGCCGGTTCGCGCTGCGCCCGGTTACCGGGATCGACCCCGCCGCGGTGTCACCTTGGTGGCTACAGCGCCGGCTGCTGCTGTCCGGCATCAGGGCGACCTCCCCGGCCGTGGACGTGACCAACTACGTGATGCTGGAACTGGGCCACCCGATGCACGCCCATGATCGCAACCGCATCACCGGCGACTTCAAGGTCCGCTTCGCCCGGGCCGGCGAGACCGTCGTCACGCTCGATGACATTGAGCGCAAACTCGATCCGGGCGACGTGCTGATCGTCGACGACGTCGCGACGACCGCGATCGGCGGCGTGATGGGGGCGGCGAGCACCGAGGTGCGCGCCGATTCCACCGACGTGCTGCTGGAGGCCGCGGTGTGGGATCCGGCCGCAGTTTCGCGCACCCAGCGGCGCCTGCACCTGCCCAGCGAGGCTGCCCGTCGTTACGAGCGCACCGTCGACCCGGCCATCTCGGTGGCGGCGCTGGACCGGTGTGCGGCGCTGCTGGCCGAGATCGCCGGGGGAGCGGTATCGCCGACCCTGACCGACTGGCGCGGCGACCCACCGGTGGGTAACTCGGCCGCCGATTGGGCCGGGTCGCCTATCTCGATCGCCGCCGACTTGCCGGACCGATTCGCCGGTGTGGCATACGCCGCGGGAACGACCGCCCGGCGCCTCACTCAAATCGGTGCTGCGGTAGCCGAAAACAGCGACACGCTGATCGTGACACCGCCGAGCTGGCGGCCCGATCTGTTGCAGCCTGCGGACCTCGTCGAGGAAGTCTTGCGACTGGAGGGCCTCGAGGTCATCCCGTCGGTGCTGCCGTCGGCGCCGGCGGGCCGCGGCCTGTCGCGCAAGCAGAAACGCCGCCGCGCAATCGGTAAGTCACTCGCGCAGTCCGGCTATGTCGAGATCCTGCCGACCCCGTTCCTGCCCGCCGATGTGTTCGATCTGTGGGGCCTACCGTCCGACGATCCGCGACGTACCACGACGCGGGTGCTCAACCCGCTGGACACCGACCGCCCGGAGCTGGCCACCACGCTGTTGCCAGGGCTGCTGGAAGCATTGGGCCGCAACGTATCCCGAGGCCTGGCCGACGCCGCGCTATATGCGATCGCGCAGGTGGTGCAACCGAGCGAGCGCACCCACGGCGTCGAGCTCATCCCGGTGGATCGCCGGCCGACGCAGGACGAGATCGCCATGCTCGACGCGTCGCTGCCCCGGCAGCCGCAGCATGTCGCCGCGGTGCTGGCCGGGCTGCGCGAACCGCGGGGCCCCTGGGGGCCCGGCCGTGCAGCCGACGCCGCCGACGCTCTCGAGGCCGTGCGAATCATCGCGCGTGCCAGTGGAGTTGACGTCACGCTGCGCGCGGCCCAGTACCTGCCGTGGCATCCCGGCCGGTGCGCCGAGGTCCTCGTCGGGGAAACCATCATCGGCCACGCGGGCCAACTGCATCCCGCCGTCGTCGAGCGGTCCGGCCTGCCCAAGGGCACCTGCGCCCTGGAGCTCGACCTCGGTGCGCTTCCGATCACCGAGCTGCTGCCGGCGCCCCAGGTGTCGCCCTTCCCGGCCGTCTTCCAGGACGTCAGCCTGGTGGTAGCCGCGGACGTCCCGGCCCAGGCGGTGGCCGACGCGGTGCGCGAGGGAGCCGGGGAGCTGCTGAAAGACATGCAGCTCTTCGACGTGTTCACCGGCCCGCAAATCGGCGAGGATCGCAAGTCGCTGACCTTCGCGCTGCGGTTCCGCGCCCCGGACCGCACGCTGACCGAAGACGACGCCAGCGCGGCCCGCGATGCCGCTGTGCGTCACGCCGCCGAGGCGGTGGGCGCCGAACTGCGTGCGTAAGCCCGCGGCCAGGCCGGGAATGGATTTGCAAACGGCTGCATAACCATGCAGAATTGACTGAATGGCCGACGTAACTAGGGTGGCGATCGCCGGTGCCAGCGGCTATGCGGGCGGCGAGATTCTGCGCCTGCTGCTCGGGCACCCGGCCTACGCCGACGGCCGACTCGCCATCGGCTCGGTGACCGCCGCGGCCAGTGCCGGCAGCACGCTGGGTGAGCACCACCCGCACCTCACGCCGCTGGCTCAGCGAGTGGTCGAGCCCACCGAGCTTGCCGTGCTGCAGGGCCACGACGTGGTGTTTCTGGCTTTGCCGCATGGACATTCGGCGGCGCTGGCCAAGCAACTCGGCGCCGAAACGCTGATCGTCGACTGCGGCGCGGACTTCCGGCTCACCGACCCCGCAGCATGGGAACGGTTCTACGGATCCGCGCATGCCGGCAGCTGGCCTTACGGCCTGCCCGAGTTGCCCGGCGCCCGGGAACGCCTACGCGGCGCCCGCCGTATCGCGGTGCCGGGCTGCTATCCGACCGCGGCCCTGCTGGCGTTGCTGCCCGCCGTGGCCGAGGAGCTCGTCGAACCCGCCGTCACGGTGGTCGCCGTCAGCGGCACCTCCGGAGCCGGTCGCGCGGTCAAGGCCGACCTGCTCGGCTCCGAGGTGATCGGATCGGCTCGGGCCTACAGCATCGCCGGCGCCCACCGGCACACCCCGGAGATCGCCCAGGGGCTACGTGCCGTGACCAATCGCGATGTCTCGGTGTCGTTCACCCCGGTGCTCATCCCGACTTCCCGCGGCATCCTGGCGACCTGCACCGCGCGTACCAAGGCCCCGCTGTCGCAGCTGCGGGCTGCATACGAAAAGGCATACGACGCCGAGCCTTTCATCTACCTGATGCCCGATGGGCAGTTGCCCCGCACCGGCTCGGTGATAGGCAGCAACGCCGCACAAATCGCCGTCGCGGTGGACGAGGCAGCCGAGACGTTCGTCGCGATCGCCGCGATCGACAACCTGACCAAAGGCACCGCAGGCGCCGCGGTGCAATCGATGAACCTGGCGCTGGGTTGGCCGGAGACAGCAGGCCTTTCGGTGATCGGGGTGGCACCGTGACCGACATAGCGCCCGCGACCGAATCGGAGGCTTCCGGCACGCGGCTGGTGCGCACCCAAGGTGTCACCGCGGCCGCGGGCTTTCGGGCCGCCGGCATTGCCGCCGGAATCAAGAAGTCGGGGGCACGTGACCTCGCGCTGGTCTTCAACGAAGGACCCGACTACGCCGTCGCCGGGGTGTTCACCCGCAACCAGGTCAAGGCCGCCCCGGTGCTGTGGACCCAGCAGGTGCTCACCACCGGCCAGTTGCGCGCGGTGATCCTGAACTCCGGGGGCGCCAATGCCTGTACCGGTCCGGGCGGCTTCCAGGACACCCATGCCACCGCCGAGGCGGTCGCTGCCGCGCTGTCGGACTGGGGAACCGAGACCGGGGCCATCGAGGTCGCCGTCTGTTCCACCGGCCTGATCGGCGAGCGGCTGCCGATGGACAAGGTGCTGGGTGGCGTCACGCACATCGTGCACGAAATGCACGGCGGGCTCAGCGGCGGCGACGAGGCCGCACAGGCCATCATGACCACCGACACGGTACCCAAAAAGGTTGCGCTGCATCATCAGAACAACTGGACCGTCGGCGGTATGGCCAAGGGCGCGGGCATGATGGCGCCGTCGCTGGCCACCATGCTGTGTGTGCTGACCACCGACGTGGTCGCCGACTCCGCCGCACTCGACCAGGCATTGCGCCGTGCGAGCCTGCGTACCTTCGACCGGCTCGACATCGACGGCTGCTGTTCCACCAACGACACGGTGCTGCTGCTGGGCTCCGGGGCCAGTGGGATCTGCCCGTCGCAGGCCGAGCTCGACGACGCCGTTTTTAGGGTGTGTGACGACCTTTGCGCCCAGCTGCAAGCCGACGCCGAGGGCGTGACCAAGCGCGTCACCGTGACGGTGACCGGGGCCCGCTCCGAGGATGACGCGTTCATGGCTGCCCGCTCGGTCGCCCGCGACAGCCTGGTCAAGACCGCGATGTTCGGGTCGGACCCCAACTGGGGCCGAGTGGTGGCGGCCGTCGGCCTGGCGCCCGGAGTCATCATCGAGCCAGATCGAATCACGGTGTCGTTCAACGATTTTGTCGTATTCGCCGACGGCGCCGGCACCCCGGGCTCTCGCGAAGTGGATCTGTCCGGGGCCGACATCGCCGTCGTCGTCGACCTCGGCCTCGGTGACGGCGAGGCCACCATCCGGACCACCGATCTGTCGCACGCATACGTCGAGGAGAATTCGGCGTACAGCACATGACAATCAATGCCAACGAACTACCCACCGGAGTCAAAGCGCAGGTACTGGCCGAGGCGCTGCCGTGGCTGCAGCAGTTGCACGGCAAGATCGTCGTGGTCAAGTACGGCGGCAACGCGATGACCGACGACACGCTGCGGCAAGCCTTCGCCGCCGACATGGCTTTCCTGCGCAACTGCGGAATCCACCCCGTCGTGGTGCACGGCGGCGGACCGCAGATCACGGCGATGCTGCGCCGGCTCGGCATCGACAAGGGTGATTTCAAGGGCGGATTCCGGGTCACCACACCGGAAGTGCTCGACGTCGCGCGGATGGTGCTGTTCGGACAGGTGGGCCGCGAACTGGTCAATCTGATCAACGCGTACGGGCCGTACGCCGTCGGGATCACCGGCGAGGATGCCCAGCTCTTCACCGCGGTGCGCCGCAGTGTCACCGTCGACGGTGTGGAAACCGACATCGGGCTGGTCGGTGACGTCGATACGGTCAACACCGCCGCGGTGCTGGATCTGATTGCGGCGCGGCGTATTCCGGTGGTATCCACCCTGGCGCCGGACGCCGGGGGGATAGTGCACAACATCAACGCCGACACCGCCGCGGCCGCGCTGGCCGAGGCACTCGGCGCCGAAAAGTTACTGATGCTTACCGATGTCGAGGGCCTGTACACCAGCTGGCCGGACCGCGGTTCACTGGTCAGCGAGATCGACACCGCCACATTGGCGCAACTGCTACCCACTCTGGAGGCCGGGATGATTCCCAAGGTCGAAGCGTGTCTGCGTGCCGTGACCTCAGGGGTGCCCAGTGCACACGTCATCGACGGCAGGGTCAAACACTGTGTGCTGGTCGAGCTGTTCACCGACGCCGGTACTGGTACGAAGGTGGTGCCTGCATGAGCCAGACCGACACCATGCGGCAGCGCTGGGAAGCCGTGATGATGAACAACTACGGCACCCCGCCGGTCGCATTGGCCAGCGGGGCGGGCGCTGTGGTCACCGATGTCGACGGTAAGAGCTACCTCGACCTGCTCGCCGGCATCGCTGTCAACGTGCTCGGGCATGGCCACCCGGCGCTGATCGAGGCTGTCACGCAGCAGATGTCGACGCTGGGACACACGTCGAACCAGTATGCCACCGAACCCGGCGTCGCGCTGGCCGAAGAATTGGTCGCCCTGCTCGGCACCGACACCGAAACCCGGGTGTTCTTCTGCAACTCGGGCACCGAAGCCAACGAGATGGCGTTCAAGCTGTCCCGGCTCACCGGGCGCACGAAACTGGTTGCCGCGCAAGAGGGTTTCCACGGCCGCACGATGGGCTCGCTGGCGCTGACCGGCCAGCCGGCCAAGCAGGCGCCGTTCGAGCCGTTGCCGGGTGACGTCACACACGTGCCCTACGGCGACGCCGACGCGCTGGCCGCCGCGGTCGACGGCGAAACGGCGGCGGTATTCCTCGAGCCGATCATGGGGGAGAGCGGTGTCGTCGTGCCGCCCGCGGGCTACCTGGCGGCGGCTCGCGACATCACCACACGGCATGGCGCCCTGCTGGTGCTCGACGAGGTGCAGACCGGAATAGGTCGCACCGGCGCCTTTTTCGCGCACCAGCACGACGGCATCACCCCCGATGTGGTGACGCTGGCCAAGGGCCTCGGCGGCGGGCTGCCGATCGGGGCGGTGCTGGCCGTGGGGCCGGCGGCCGAACTGTTGACACCCGGCCTGCACGGCAGCACCTTCGGCGGCAACCCGGTGTGCACCGCGGCGGCGCGCGCGGTGCTGCGGGTGCTGGTCGACGACGACCTGATCCGGCACGCCGAGGTGTTGGGCAAGTCGTTGCGCGAGGGCATCGCATCGTTGAACCACCCGCTGATCGACCACGCCCGCGGCCGGGGGCTGTTGTGCGGCATGGTGCTGACCACGCCGCGCGCCAAGGATGTCGAGGCCGCCGCGCGCGACACCGGATTCCTGGTCAACGCCGCCGCGCCCAACGTCATCCGGTTGGCGCCCCCGCTGGTGATCACCGAAGCCCAGATCATCGGCTTCCTCGCGGCGCTGCCGGGCGTGCTCGACGCGGTTGGCGCACATGCCTAGACACTTTCTGCGCGACGACGACCTGTCGCCGGCCGAACAGGCCGACATCCTCGAGTTGGCCGCCGAGCTGAAGAAGAACCCGTTCAGTCGCCGCCCCCTGGACGGGCCGCGCGGCGTCGCGGTGCTTTTCGACAAGAACTCCACCCGCACCCGGTTCTCCTTCGAGGTGGGCATCGCGCAGCTGGGCGGGCATCCGGTCGTCGTCGACAGCGGCAGCACCCAGCTGGGCCGCGACGAGACGCTGCAGGACACCGCGCAGGTGCTGTCCCGTTATGTCGACGCCATCGTGTGGCGGACCTTCGGGCAAGACCGGGTCGACGCCATGGCCTCGACCGCGACGGTGCCGGTGGTCAACGCGCTGTCCAATGAGTTCCATCCCTGTCAGGTGCTGGCCGATCTGCAGACCATCGCCGAGCACAAGGGGTCGCTGGGCGGTTTGACGATGTCCTACTTCGGTGACGGCGCCAACAACATGGCGCATTCCCTGATGCTCGGCGGTGTCACCGCTGGCATCCATGTCAGGGTCGCGGCGCCGGAGGGCTTCACGCCGGACCCCGCCGTGCTGGCCGCCGCCGAGCAGCGCGCCGCGGACACCGGCGCCTCGGTCACCGTGACCGCCGACGCCGACGCGGCCGCTGCCGGTGTCGACGTCTTGGTGACCGATACCTGGACGTCGATGGGCCAAGAGGCCGACGGGCTGGATCGGGTCAAGCCGTTTCGCCCGTTTCAGATCAACACCAGGATGCTGGGCCTGGCGGATTCGGAAGCCATTGTGCTGCACTGTCTTCCGGCGCATCGCGGCGACGAGATCACCGACGAGGTGATGGACGGACCGGCCAGCGTGGTGTGGGACGAGGCCGAAAACCGGTTGCACGCCCAGAAGGCGCTGCTGGTGTGGCTTTTGGAGCGATCCCGTTGACGCGCAATGCCTCTAAGACCGCTTCCGAGATCACCCGCGCCGGTCGTCAGGCGCGGATCGTGGCGATCCTGTCGTCGTCGTCGATCAGCAGCCAAAGCGAACTGGCAGTACGGCTGGCCGACGAGGGCGTCGACGTCACCCAGGCCACGCTGTCGCGCGATCTCGAAGAGCTCGGCGCGGTGAAGCTGCGCGGCGCCGACGGCGGCGTGGGCGTCTACGTCGTTCCCGAAGACGGCAGCCCGGTGCGCGGCGTATCCGGCGGCACCGCACGGTTGTCACGGCTGCTGAGCGAGCTGCTGGTGTCCACCGACGCCAGCGCGAACCTCGCGGTGCTGCGAACTCCGCCCGGCGGAGCTGATTATTTGGCCAGCGCAATCGATCGTGCGGCGTTACCGTACGTCGTCGGTACGATCGCCGGCGATGACACCCTCTTCGTGGCTGTCCGGGAGCCGATGACGGGTGCCGAGCTGGCCAGAACCCTGGAAAACCTCAAATAGAACTGGAGATTGATTCATGTCAGAGCGCGTCATCCTGGCGTATTCCGGCGGTCTGGACACCTCGGTGGCCATCAGCTGGATAGGCAAGGAGACCGGCCGCGAAGTCGTGGCGGTCGCGATCGACCTTGGCCAGGGCGGCGAGGATATGGAGCTGATACGTCAGCGAGCGCTGGACTGCGGTGCGGTCGAGGCGGTCGTGGTCGATGCCCGCGACGAGTTCGCCGAGGGCTACTGCCTGCCGACGGTGTTGAACAACGCGCTGTACATGGACCGCTACCCGCTGGTGTCGGCCATCAGCCGGCCGCTGATCGTCAAGCACCTGGTCGCGGCAGCTCGCAAATACGGCGGCGGCATCGTCGCGCACGGCTGTACTGGTAAGGGCAACGACCAGGTCCGCTTCGAGGTCGGATTCGGTTCGCTGGCACCGGATTTGGAGGTGTTGGCGCCGGTCCGCTACTACGCCTGGACGCGGGAGAAGGCGATCGCGTTCGCGGAGGAGAACGCCATCCCGATCAACGTCACCAAGCGCTCGCCGTTCTCGATCGACCAGAACGTGTGGGGCCGCGCGGTGGAAACCGGCTTCCTGGAACATCTTTGGAACGCGCCCACTAAGGACGTCTACGACTACACCGAAGACCCCACGCTCAACTGGAGCACACCCGACGAGGTGATCGTCGGGTTCGAGCGCGGTGTGCCGGTGTCGATCGACGGCAAGCCGGTGTCGATGCTGGGAGCCATCGAGGAGCTCAACGCCCGCGCCGGCGCGCAGGGGGTCGGGCGGCTCGACGTGGTCGAGGACCGGCTGGTGGGCATCAAGAGCCGCGAAATCTATGAGGCGCCCGGCGCGATGGCGCTGATCACCGCGCACGCCGAACTCGAACACGTCACCCTCGAGCGCGAGCTGGGCCGGTTCAAACGCACCACCGACCAGCGCTGGGCCGAGCTGGTGTACGACGGGCTGTGGTTCTCGCCGCTGAAGACCGCCCTGGAGAGTTTCGTCGCCAAGACACAGGAGCACGTGTCCGGCGAGATCCGAATGGTGTTGCACGGCGGGCACATTGCGGTCAACGGCCGACGCAGCTCGGAATCCCTGTACGACTTCAACCTGGCCACCTACGACGAGGGCGACAGCTTCGACCAGTCGGCTGCCAAGGGTTTCGTCTACGTGCACGGGTTGTCGTCCAAGCTGTCCGCGCGTCGGGACCTGGCTGCCAAGGAAGACCCGAACGGCACGTGAGCACTCGAGAGGGATCACTGTGGGGCGGCCGGTTCGCCGATGGGCCGTCTGATGCGCTGGCCGCGCTGAGCAAGTCAACCCACTTCGACTGGGTGCTGGCGCCTTACGACGTCATCGCGTCGCGCGCGCACACCATCGTGTTGTTCCGGGCAGGGCTGCTCACCGAGGAACAGCGCGACGGGTTGCTGGCCGGCCTGGACAGCCTCGCCGAAGACATTGCCGACGGCAGTTTCGGGCCGCTGGTGACCGACGAGGACGTGCACGGCGCGCTGGAGCGTGGACTGATCGACCGGGTCGGTCCCGATTTGGGCGGCCGGCTGCGGGCCGGCCGGTCCCGCAACGACCAGGTGGCCACGCTGTTCCGGATGTGGCTTCGCGACGCCGTACGACGGGTCGCGGCCGGCGCGCTGGACGTCGTCGGCGCACTGGCCGCCCAGGCCGAAGCGCACCCGACGGCGATCATGCCGGGCAAAACCCACATGCAGTCCGCCCAGCCGATCCTGCTGGCCCACCACTTGCTCGCGCACGCGCATCCCTTGCTGCGTGACGTGGACCGCATCGCCGACTTCGACAAACGCGCGGCGGTGTCACCGTACGGGTCGGGGGCGCTGGCCGGCTCGTCGCTGGGGCTGGATCCGGACGCGATCGCCGCGGATCTGGGTTTTGCCACCGCCGCCACCAATTCCGTCGATGCGACGGCCGCCCGCGATTTTGCCGCCGAGGCGGCCTTCGTCCTGGCGATGATCGGCGTAGACCTCTCCCGGTTGGCCGAGGACATCATCATCTGGAGCTCGACGGAGTTCGGCTACGTCACGCTGCACGATTCCTGGTCGACCGGCAGCTCGATCATGCCGCAGAAGAAGAATCCCGACATCGCCGAGCTGGCCCGCGGCAAGTCCGGACGGCTGATCGGTAACTTGGCCGGGCTGCTGGCGACGCTGAAGGCCCAGCCCCTGGCCTACAACCGTGACCTGCAGGAAGACAAGGAACCGGTATTCGATTCGGTGGCTCAGCTGGAGCTGCTGTTGCCGGCGATGGCCGGGCTGGTGGGAAGTCTGACCTTCCACGTCGAGCGGATGGCGGCGTTGGCCCCGGCCGGCTACACCCTGGCCACCGACATCGCCGAGTGGCTGGTCCGCCAGGGAGTGCCGTTTCGGTCGGCACACGAGGCCGCGGGGGCAGCCGTGCGCGCCGCCGAGGGCCGCGGTGTCGGGCTCGAGGAGCTGACCGACGATGAGTTCGCGGCTATCAGCCCGGAGCTCACGCCACAGGTTCGCGACGTGCTGACCATCGAAGGCTCGGTATCCTCGCGCGACGCCCGCGGCGGCACCGCACCCGGCCAGGTCGCCGACCAATTGCGTGGCGTGCTGGACAGCTCGGAGCGGCTGCGGGTGCAGCTTCGCCACCAATTCGAAAGCTGACACGCGCTCGGTAGAACTCCCGATTCGCTTGGCCGTTGTCTCAGGTCAGCGAGATTTTGCGGCGCGGTCCGGCTAAGACGATTAAACTCTCAGCTCGTAGCCGTAGGGTTGAACCGGTCGACCTGCATGTTCGTCACCAAGGGGTGGGACCAATGAGTGTCATCGCAGGCGTGTTCGGCGCGTTGCCGCCGTATCGCTATTCGCAGCGAGAACTCACCGACTTTTTCCTCAGCATTCCGGGTTTTGAGGACTACGAAGACATCGTTCGGCAGCTACACGCCAGCTCCAAGGTCAACAGCCGCCATCTGGTCATCCCGCTGGAGCGCTATCCCCGGCTGACCGACTTCGGCGTGGCGAACCAGATCTATATCGACAACGCCGTTGAGCTGGGCTGCGAGGCGTTGTCAGGCGCGTTGGACGACGCGGGCCTGCAACCGCGCGACCTCGACGTGCTGCTGACGACGACGGTCACCGGACTCGCGGTCCCGTCGATCGATGCCCGGATTGCCGGTCGGCTCGGCCTGCGCGAAGACGTGCGGCGGGTACCGCTGTTCGGCCTTGGTTGCGTAGCCGGAGCGGCCGGCGTGGCCCGGCTGAACGACTACCTGCGCGGCGATCCCGACGGTGTCGCCGCGTTGATCTCGGTGGAACTCTGCTCACTGACCTACCCGGGATATAAGCCATCGCTGGCCGGTCTGGTCGGCAGCGCCCTGTTTGCCGATGGCGCCGCAGCCGTGGTGGCCGTCGGCGAGCGTCGCGCCGAACAGATCGGTGCCGGCGGCCCGGACGTCCTCGATTCGCGCAGCCATCTCTATCCGGATTCGCTGCGCACGATGGGCTATGACGTCGGCACCGAGGGGTTCGAGCTGGTGCTGTCCAAGGACGTTGCGGCTGTTGTCGAGCAATACATCGAAGATGATGTCACCGGATTTCTGGGGGCGCACGGCCTGACGGCCAGCGACGTCGGCGCCTTCGTCAGCCACCCGGGCGGCCCCAAGGTCATCCAGGCGATCACCGCGGCACTTCGCCTGGCCCCGGACGCCCTGGAACTGACGTGGCGATCGCTCGGCGAGATCGGCAACCTCTCATCGGCGTCGGTGCTGCACGTCCTGCGCGACACCATCGCCAAGAAACCGCCCAGTGGAAGCCCGGGTCTGATGCTCGCGATGGGGCCCGGCTTCTGTTCCGAGCTTGTATTGCTGCGCTGGCACTAGACGCGGGCGGGTGGACTCTGCCTGGTCTGGTAGCTATCGCGGATTGGACGTGACGGCGATGGAGCGGCGCCGATATGTTGCTTTGAAGCGCGATTACGCAGCTTTGCCCGCTTTGGCGGGCAGCACGGAAGGCCGGGTTCGATGAATAGCAGTCCGGAAGAACTGGTCGAGGCGCTGCGCGCGTCGCTGAAAGAGAACGAGCGGCTCAAGCGGGAAAATCGCGAATACCTGGCTTTGCTAACCGAGGAAGCGACCGAGCAGGTGGCCCTGGTGGGGATGGCGTGCCGTTATCCCGGTGGGGTCGATTCCCCGGAGGCGTTGTGGGAGATGGTCGTTGAGGGACGCGATGTCGTGTCGGATTTTCCGGCCGACCGCGGCTGGGATTTGGCGGGGCTGTTCGATCCAGACCCCGACGCGACCGGCAAGTCGTACAACCGCTGCGGTGGATTCCTGTCGGACGTCGCCGATTTCGATGCCGCGTTCTTCGGGATCGCACCCAGCGAGGCGCTGGCGATGGATCCTCAGCAGCGTTTGTTGCTGGAAGTCTCGTGGGAGGCGTTGGAGCGTGCCGGGATTGACCCGATCACGCTGCGGGGGTCGGATACGGGCGTGTTTGTCGGGGTCTTTCACGGTTCGTATGGGGGACAGGGACGCGTACCGGGAGACCTGGAGCGATACGGCCTGCGTGGTTCGACGCTGAGTGTCGCGTCGGGGCGCGTCGCGTATTCGCTGGGGCTTCAGGGCCCGGCGGTATCGGTGGACACCGCGTGCTCGTCGTCGTTGGTGGCGTTGCATCTGGCCGCGCGATCGCTGCGATCGGGTGAGTGCGACGTGGCGCTGGTCGGCGGCGTGACGGTGATGGCCACCCCCGCGATGTTCGTGGAGTTCAGTCGGCAGCGGGCGCTGTCTGCCGACGGCCGGTGCAAGGCCTATGCCGGTGCCGCCGACGGAACCGGTTTCTCCGAGGGGGTCGGGGCGCTGGTGGTGGAGCGGCTGGCCGATGCGCGGCGGTTGGGTCATCGGGTACTGGCGGTGCTGCGGGGTTCGGCGGTCAACCAGGACGGTGCGTCCAACGGGCTGGCGACTCCCAATGGGCCGGCGCAGCAGCGGGTGATCCGGACGGCGCTGGAAAGCGCACGCCTAGGTACTGCGGACGTGGATCTGGTGGAGGGTCACGGGACCGGCACCACGCTGGGCGATCCGATTGAAGCCCAGGCGATCCTGGCGACCTACGGGCAGGACCGTCCGGCCGATCGGCCGTTGTGGCTGGGTTCGATCAAGTCCAACATGGGCCATACGTCGGCGGCCGCGGGAGTCGCCGGTGTGATCAAGATGGTGCAGGCAATCCGCCATGGCGTGATGCCCAAGACGTTGCATGTGGACGTGCCTACGCCACACGTGGATTGGTCGGCGGGTGCGGTGTCGTTGCTGACCGGCCAGCGGTCGTGGCCGCCGCTGGATCGTCCCCGCCGGGCGGGGGTGTCGTCGTTCGGGATCAGCGGGACGAATGCGCATGTAATTCTCGAACAAGCTCCGCCGGTGGAAAGCGTTGCTGCATCCACTGATAGCGACATGCCGGTGGCTCCCTGGGTGTTGTCGGCCCGATCCGCCGAATCGCTGGTGGGCCAAGCCCGGCGATTGTTGGCACACGTGCAGGCCGATCAGCGGCTTGGTGTGGCCGACGTGGGGTGGTCGCTGGTGTCGACACGCTCGGCATTCGAGCACCGGGCCGTGGTCGTCGGCGGCCGCGACGAGTTGATGGCTGGGCTGGCCGGGTTGGCCGCCGGTGAGCCGGGCGCCAACGCCGTGGCGGGCCGCGCCCAGCCGACCGGCAAGACGGTGTTCGTTTTTCCCGGCCAAGGCTCGCAATGGATCGGTATGGGAGCCCAATTGCTCGACGCTGCACCGGTATTCGCCGAGCAGCTGAACCGATGCGAAAAGGCGCTCGGCGAGCACGTGGACTGGTCCTTGATCGACGTGATCCGGTGCGCGGCGGGCGCCCCGGGGCTCGATCGGGTGGACGTCGTGCAGCCGGTGCTCTGGGCGATGATGGTGTCACTGGCCGAATTATGGCGCTCGGTGGGTGTGTATCCCGATGCGGTGATCGGCCACTCGCAGGGCGAGATCGCGGCGGCATATGTCGCCGGTGCGCTGTCGCTGGAAGATGCCGCCCGGGTGGTGGCGCTGCGCAGCCGGCTGTTGGTGCAGCTGTCGGGTGCCGGGGGAATGGTCTCGTTGGCTTGCGACCTGGCGCGAGCGCGCGAGCTGCTGGCGCCCTCGGGTGACCGCCTGAACATCGCTGCGGTCAACGGTGTCTCGGCAGTTGTCATCTCCGGCGAGGTGGACGCGTTGCAGGATTTGGTGCGGCGCTGCGAAAGCGCCGACGTGCGTGCCCGCAGGATCGATGTCGACTATGCCTCGCACTCGGCACAGGTCGACGCGATCCGTGAATCGCTTGCCGAGGCACTGAACGGCATCGAGCCTCGATCGTCGTCGGTCACCTTCTTCTCCACCGTCACCGGCGAACCCATCGACACCGCGGGTTTGAACGCCGATTACTGGTACCGCAGCATCCGCCAGACCGTGCAATTCGAGCAGGCGGTCCGCACCGCCAGCGACGCCGGGTACCGGGTGTTCATCGAGTCAAGCCCGCATCCGGTGCTGATGGCCGGCATTGAAGACACCGTTGCCGACGATGCCGTTGTCATTCCGTCGCTGGGCCGCGACGACGGCGGGCTGGGGAGGTTCTGGCTGTCGGCGGGTCAGGCCCACGTCGCGGGCGTTGCGGTGGATTGGCGTTCGGTGTTCTCCGGTGGACACCAGGTGGAGTTGCCGACGTATGCATTTGCGGGTCGACGATTTTGGTTGCCGCCGTTAGACATTGGTGCCAGTGATCTGGGTGGTCTGGGTCTGGCCGGCGCCGAACACGGCCTGCTGGGCGCGGTGCTGCAGCGACCCGATTCCGGTGGCGTGGTGCTGACCGGCCGGCTGTCGTTGGCGGCGCAGCCGTGGCTGACCGATCACGCGGTGGCCGGGGTGGTGCTGTTCCCGGGAGCCGGGTTCGTGGAGTTGGCTTTGCGGGCCGGTGACGAGGTCGGTTGTGCAATGGTGGACGAGCTGACGCTGTCGGCTCCGCTGTTGTTGCCGGCGTCCGACGGGGTACAGGTGCAGGTTGTGGTCGGCGCCGCGGGGGGCTCGGGCCGGCGTGCCGTGTCGGTGTATTCCCGTGGTATGCAGCCCGATTCGGAATGGGCGCTGCACGCCGAGGGCGCGCTGAGCGGGGGCTCGGGCAGTCCGGCCGCGGACCTGTCGGTATGGCCGCCGCTCGGAGCGATCGCGGTGGACGTGGCCGACGCCTACGAGCAGCTGAACCGGCGGGGTTACCGGTACGGTCCGGCGTTTCAGGGTCTGCACGCGATGTGGCGGCTCGGGAACGAGGTCTTCGCCGAGGTCGCCGTGCCCGAGGTCGCCGGTGTCAAGGTGGACAGTTTCGGCATTCATCCGGTGCTGGTGGATGCCGCGCTGCACGCGATGGGGGTGGTCGGTGACCAGGCCGAGACGATGTTGCCGTTCTCCTGGCAGGGCGTGTGTTTGCACGCGGCCGGGGCGACGCGGGCCCGGGTTCGGATAGCGCCGGTCGGCGTGAGCGCGGTGTCAGTGGACCTGGCCGACGGGGCGGGGCTGCCGATTCTGTCGGTGCGCGAGTTGGTGGTTCGTCCCATCTCGGCCGCGCAGCTGACGGCGGTGGCCGCGGCTCCCCGCACCGGCGGCGGGTTGCTGGAGGTGACGTGGTCGCCGGTCGCCTTGGAGCCCAACACTATTGCCGTCGAAGATCTAACGGTGTGGGAGCCGAGTCCCGGAAGCGGTGACACGGTGGCATCGGTGTATGCGGCCACCCACGAAGCCTTGATCCTGTTGCAGTCATGGTTGGCCGGTGACGACGCGCGGGTGCTGATTGTGCTGACTCATGGCGCTGTCGGGCTGGCCGGTGAGGATGTCACGGATCTGGCGGGCGCGGCGGTCTGGGGCTTGGTGCGCTCGGCGCAGGCCGAGCAACCGGGTCGGCTGGTGCTGGTCGACTCCGACGGATCATTGGACGTCGGCGACGTAGTCGCTTGCGGTGAGTCGCAATTGGTGGTGCGCTTCGGCGTCGCACACGCCGCTCGACTGACCCCGGCCCGGTCGGTGGCGACATTGCCGCCAGGGCAGTGGCGGATGAGCGTCGGCGGCCGCGGCACCCTGGAGGATCTGGTGGTGCGTCCGCTGCCTCGGGTGGAGCTGGCCGCCGGACAGGTGCGAGTGGCGGTGGCCGCGGTCGGGGTGAACTTCCGGGATGTGCTGATGGCGTTGGGGATGTATCCCGGCGGTGGCGATATCGGTGTCGAAGGCTCCGGCGTGATCGTCGAGGTCGGTCCCGGCGTGCAGGGCGTCTCCGTCGGCGATGCCGTGATGGGTTTGTTAGGGGTCGTCGGTTCTGAGGCCGTGCTGGACGCGCGGTTGGTGACCGCGGTGCCGGCGGATTGGTCGTTGGCACAGGCCGCCAGCGTGCCGGTTGTCTTCTTGACCGCTCTGTACGGTCTATCGGTGTTGGCCGGCGTCAAAGCCGGGGACAAGGTCCTGGTGCACGCCGCCACCGGTGGGGTGGGGATGGCCGCCGTGCAGCTGGCTCGACATTGGGGTGCCGAAGTATTCGCCACGGCCAGTCGCGGTAAGTGGGACGCGTTGCGGGCCATGGGTTTTGACGATGATCACATCGGCGATAGCCGGGCGCTGGACTTCGAAGCGAAGTTTCTTGCCACCACCGACGGCGGCGGGGTCGATGTGGTGCTCAACTCGCTGGCCGGGGAGTTCCTCGACGCCTCGCTGCGATTGCTGGTGGGCGGCGGGCGTTTCATCGAGATGGGCAAGACCGACCTTCGCGACCCTGAGGCGGTTACGGCGCAGCACCATGGCGTCTACTACCGCGCCTTCGATCTGATCGAGGCCGGCCCAGATCTCACCGCGACGATGCTCTGCGACCTGTTGCAGCTGTTCGGCAGCGGCGTGCTGAAGCCGTTGCCGGTGAGCACCTTTGACGTGCGATGCGCCTCGTCGGCGTACCGATTCGTTAGCCAGGCCCGCCACACCGGCAAGGTCGTGCTCACCGTCCCCGATGGCCCCGGCGACGCGGTGCTCACGGGTTCGGGCGGCGGACTGGCCGGCGGCAGCGTGCTGATCACCGGCGGCACCGGGATGGCCGGTTCGGCCGTGGCCGCTCATCTGGTGGCTCGCTACGGTGTGGCCCACGTGGTGCTGGTTAGCCGCAGCGGCGGCGACGGCGAGGGTGTGGCGGAGCTGGTGGACCGGCTCAACAGTGCCGGGGCCGAGGTGTCGGTGGCGGCCTGTGACGTGAGCGATCGGGATGCGGTTACGGCGTTGATCGCTGCGCTGCCCGCGCAATATCCCCTCAAGGGTGTGTTCCATGCCGCCGGGGTGCTCGATGACGGGCTGGTCACGTCGTTGACCCCGCAACGGGTCGATACGGTGTTGCGGGCCAAGGTCGACGGCGCCTGGAACCTGCATGAGCTTACCCGGGACATGGGTTTGTCGGCGTTCGTGCTGTTCTCGTCGATGGCCGGGATCGTAGGTTCCCCGGGCCAGGGCAACTACGCGGCGGCGAACAGCTTCCTCGACGAGTTGGCCGGCTATCGGCGCGCACTGGGCCTGCCGGGGTTGTCGGTGGCCTGGGGACTGTGGGAACAGGCCAGCGGCATGACCCAGCACCTCGACGAGCGCGACAAAGCACGCATGAGCCGAATCGGGCTCGCGCCCATGGCAACTGAACAGGCGCTGCGATTCTTCGATACCGCGATGCTGGCCGAGCGCCCAATGATGGTCGCCGCACGTATCGACCCCGGTGCGCTGGCCCAAAACGGCTCCTCGCTGCCACCGCTGCTGAGCCAGCTGGCCACCCGCCCCATTCGGCGGGTAATCGACGAGAACGACACCACCTCGGCGTCCATGACCAGCCTCGTCGCTCGCCTGCAGGGCCTGTCGGCAGAGCAGCGACACAGCGAACTGGTGGACGTGGTCTGCCGTAACGCCGCTACGGTGCTGGGCCGTCCCAGTACCGGAGACATCAACGCCGGCAGCATCTTCCAAGACCTCGGGTTCGACTCGCTGACCGCCGTCGAGCTGCGCAACCGGCTCAAAACCGCTACCGGACTGACCCTTTCGCCAACGCTGATCTTCGACTATCCGACGCCAATCGTGCTTGCCGAGCACCTCGACACCCGGCTGGCGGTCTCCACGGTTCCCAATTCTGGGCCTGCCGAGCAGCCCAACCTGATGGCACGTTTCAACGACATCACCCGGGAGCTGCAAACGCTGCTGAACCGACCTGACTGGCAGCTCGAAGACAAACCGCACCTATCCACCCGCATCCAGACCCTGCTGACCACGCTCAGTGGCCACCTGGATCCATACGACCAGCAACAAGCCGATGACGAGGACATCCACAGTGCCAGCGAAAGCGAACTGTTCGCCATCCTCGACGAAGAACTCGGCTCCTAAGACGCCAAGGAGCGCCAGTGTCGGAAACCGACAAACACCTTGATTACCTGAAGCGGCTCACCGCGGATCTGCGGCGCACGCGACGGCGCGTGGCGGAACTGGAAGGCAAGCTGTCCGAACCGGTGGCGGTGGTCGGGATGGCTTGCCGGTATCCGGGCGGGGTGGATTCGCCGGAAACTCTGTGGCAGATGGTGGTTGACGGCCGCGACGCGTTGTCCGATTTTCCCGCCGATCGGGGCTGGGATGTCGCAGGGTTGTTCGATGCCGATCCCGATGCCCCCGGCAAGATGTACGTCCGGCAGGGATCCTTTCTCGCCGACGCCGGCGATTTCGATGCCGGGTTCTTCGGCCTCGGCCCCAGCGAGGCGCTCGCGATGGATCCTCAACAGCGGCTGATGCTGGAGCTGTCATGGGAAGCCTTGGAGCGAACCGGAATTGACCCATTAGGTTTGCGGGGGTCGGCAACCGGTGTATTCGCCGGTGTGATCCATGCCGGCTACGGCGGCCAGGTGGAGGGCGAGCTGGAGGGCTATGGACTCACCGGGTCGACGCTGAGCGTGGCTTCCGGCCGGGTGTCCTACGTGCTGGGCCTGGAAGGCCCGGCCGTGTCGGTGGATACGGCGTGCTCGTCGTCGCTGGTGGCGTTGCACCTGGCCGCGCAGTCGCTGCGATCCGGCGAATGCGACCTGGCCCTGGTCGGTGGCGTCACCGTAATGGCCACGCCCGCAGCCTTTGTCGAATTCAGCCGTCAGCGGGCGCTGGCACCCGATGGCCGGTGCAAGGTCTATGCCGGTGCGGCCGACGGCACCGCGTGGTCGGAAGGCGCCGGGGTTCTGGTGGTGGAACGCCTTGCCGACGCGCGACGGGCCGGGCACCCGGTGCTGGCGCTGGTCAGCGGTACTGCCGTCAATCAGGATGGCGCCTCTAACGGGCTGACCGCCCCGAACGGTCCGTCCCAGCAACGAGTCATCCGCACGGCCTTGGCCAGCGCCGGGCTGACCGCCGCGGATGTTGACGTGGTCGAGGGGCACGGCACCGGGACCGTGCTCGGCGATCCGATTGAGGCGCAGGCACTGTTGGCGACCTATGGCCAGGATCGGCCGGCGGATCGACCGCTGTGGTTGGGCTCGGTCAAGTCCAACATCGGTCACACGTCGGCCGCGGCGGGCGTGGCCGGGGTGATCAAGATGATCGAGGCGATCCGGCACGCGCTGCTTCCCCAGACATTGCATGTGGATGTGCCGTCGCCGCACGTGGATTGGTCGGCTGGTGCGGTGTCGCTGTTGACGGAATCGCGGGCGTGGCCCAGCGGCGAGGGGCCGCGCCGGGCTGCTGTCTCGTCGTTCGGGATCAGTGGGACAAACGCACACGTGATTATCGAAGAGCCGCCCGCTGCAGAATCTGAAAGCATTGTGGTGCAACATGATACGGGGGCAACGGCGTGGGTGCTGTCAGCCCGCTCGGAGCAGGCGCTGACCAACCAGGCCCAGCGGTTGCTCGCGCACGTGTCCGCCAACACGGAGTTGCACCCTGTCGATGTGGCGTCGTACCTGGTGACGACGCGTGCGGTGTTCGATCATCGGGCCGTCGTGGTCGGTGCGGACACCGACCGGTTGGTGGCGGGCCTGACGGAGCTGGCCGTCGGCGAGCCGGGCGCAGGCGTGACTGCGGGGCGGGTCCGCTCGGCGGGCAAGACGGTGTTCGTCTTTCCCGGACAGGGAGCCCAATGGCTGGGAATGGGCGAGCAGCTCTACGGCCGTTTCCCGGTATTCGCGCAGGCTTTCGACGAGGCGGTCGCCGCGCTGGACCCGCATCTGCGGTTGCCGCTGCGCCAGGTGATGTGGGGCAGCGACACCGAACTGCTGCAGAGCACGGAGTTCGCGCAGTCGGCGCTATTTGCCGTCGAGGTGGCGTTGGCAGCGCTGCTGGCACGCTGCGGTGTGCTGCCCGACGTGGTGACCGGCCATTCCGTGGGCGAGATCACCGCGGCCTATGTGGCGGGCGTGCTGTCGCTCTCGGATGCGGCCAAAGTAGTGGCAGGGCGCGGTGCCCTGATGGCCGCCTTGCCATCCGGCGGGGCGATGGTCGCGGTCGCGACCAGCGAAGCGGAGGTAACCCCGTTGTTGACTGCGGAGGTGAATCTCGCAGCGGTCAATGCCCCCGACGCCGTAGTGATTTCGGGTGCCGAAGCCGCCGTCTCCGCGATCGCCGACGAGCTGGCCCAGCAGGGTCGGCGGGCGCATCGACTGGCCGTTTCGCACGCGTTCCATTCCGTACTCATGGAGCCGATACTCGAGGAGTTCGCCCAACTATTGGCTGGCGTGTCGGCCTCGCCACCACGAATCAGCTTGGTGTCCAACCTGACTGGTCAACTGGCCGGCCCCGGGTACGGGTCGCCGCAATACTGGGTCGACCACGTGCGCCAGCCGGTCCGTTTCGCCGACGGGGTGCATGCCGCCGAGTCGCTGGGCGCTCGCGCCTTCGTGGAGGTCGGTCCGGGCCGCGGTCTCACCGCCGCCGTGGAACAGTCGTTGACCACCGGGCAGGCGACATCGGTGGTCATGCTCGCCAAAGATCGCCCCGAAACGCAGTCGGTGCTGGCCGGGCTCGGGCATCTGTTCACCGTCGGTGCGGCAGTGGACTGGACCGCGGCGATCGGGGACGGCAACCGCGTTGAGCTACCCACGTATGGCTTTGTCCGGCAGCGATTCTGGCTTCCGCCTTCAGCGGTGGGATCGGGCAACGTAAGCAGCGTCGGGCTGGCCGGGGCGGCGCACCCGTTGCTGGGCGCGGTGGTGGAGCGGCCCGACTCCGGCGGCGTGGTGCTGACGGGCTCGCTATCTGTGGGCGGATCGCCGTGGCTGGCGGATCACGTCGTGGACGGCGTGGTGTTATTCCCGGGCGCCGGGTTTGTGGAGCTGGCGTTGCGGGCCGGCGACGAGGTCGGCTGTTCGGTGGTAGAAGAACTCACCTTGTTGGCGCCGTTGGTGCTGGTGCCGGGTGCGGCAGCCCGCGTGCAAGTCGTCGTGGACGCTGCGGGGGAGTCGGGCTCTCGGGCAGTATGGGTGTATTCGCGTGGTGCGGCCGCGGATTCGGTGTGGATGCTGCATGCGCAGGGCGCGTTGAGTGCCGCACAGCCCGAAGCCGCCGCGGACTTATCGGTGTGGCCGCCGGTCGGGGCTGCCGCCGTCGAGGCAGGCGATATGTACGAGGTGCTCGCAGCGCGGGGCTACGACTACGGGCCCGCATTCCGCGGCCTGCGCACCCTGTGGCGGCGTGGGCAAGAGGTCTTTGCCGAAGTGTCCGCAGGCCAGGGTGTGACCATGGGCGGCTTCGGGATTCATCCCGTTGTGCTGGATGCCGCGTTGCATGCCTGGGGGATTGCCGAGGGCGGCGAATCCACCATGCTGCCGTTCTCCTGGCAGGGAGTCTGCCTGTACGCGGCCGGGGCGTCACGGGTTCGGGTCCGGATAGCGCCCGCCGGCACCGGGGCGGTGTCGGTAGACCTGGCCGATGGCACGGGCCTGCCGGTTCTTTCGGTGCGGGAGTTGGTGGTTCGACCCATCTCAATCGGGGCGCTGTCCGCCGCGTTGGCTGCCGCCGCCGGTGGCGGCGGCGGGCTGTATGAAGTCGCGTGGTCGCCGGTGCCGTTGGAGCCCAACGCTGTTGCCGCTGCGAACATGACGGTTTGGGAGCCGCATTCCGAAACCGGCGAGGCGGTGGAGTCGGTGTATGCGGCCAGTCACGAAGCGCTGGACGTGTTGCAGTCATGGCTCGCCGGTAGCGACGCGGGGCCGTTCGTGGTGCTGACTCATGGCGCGGTGGGACTGGCCGGCGAGGACGTCACGGATCTGCCCGGTGCCGCGGTGTGGGGGTTGGTGCGTTCGGCGCAGGCCGAACAACCGGGCCGGGTGGTGCTGGTCGATTCGGACGAATCGTTGGATCTTGCCGAGGTGATCGCTTGCGGTGAGCCGCAATTGGTGGTCCGCTCCGGTGTCGCGCATGCGGCTCGACTGGGTGCGGTGGGGGCCGGCGCGGTGCTGGAGCTGCCGCCGGGCGGTTGGCGATTGGCCGCGGGCGGCGGCGGCACCCTGGAAGACGTGGTGGTCGCCCCCGCGGGCCCGGCGGAGCTGGCCGCCGGGCAGGTGCGGGTGGCCATCGGCGCGGTCGGGGTGAACTTCCGGGATGTCCTGGTGGCGTTGGGGATGTATCCCGGCGGCGGCGAGCTCGGCGCCGAGGGCGCGGGTGTGGTACTCGAAGTCGGCCCCGAAGTTCAAGGGCTTTGCGTTGGCGATCCGGTGCTGGGCTTGGTGGGCGTCGTCGGTTCTGAGGCGGTGGTGGACGCGCGGTTGGTGACCGCGGTGCCGGCGGGATGGTCGTTGGCAGAGGCTGCCAGCGTGCCGGTGGTGTTTTTGACCGCTTTGTATGGACTGTCGGTTCTGGCCGGCCTCAAGGCCGGCGAGCGGGTGCTGGTGCACGCCGCCACCGGTGGGGTGGGGATGGCCGCCGTGCAGTTGGCTCGGCATTGGGGTGCTGAAGTATTCGCCACCGCTAGTAGCGGTAAGTGGGACACGTTGCGGGCGATGGGCTTTGACGATGACCATATCGGCGATACCCGGACGCTGGATTTCGAGGAGAAATTTCTGACGACGACGGGCGGCGCCGGGGTCGATGTGGTGCTCAACTCGCTGGCCGGGGAGTTCCTCGACGCGTCGCTGCGATTGCTGGTGGGTGGCGGGCGCTTCATCGAGATGGGCAAGACCGACCTTCGGGACCCCGAGGCGGTCGCTGCGCAACACCGCGGCGTGACGTATCGCGCATTCGATCTGATGGAAGCCGGTCCGAATCATATCGCTTCGATGTTGTCCGACTTGATCGAGCTGTTCGACGCGGGTGTGCTGAAGCCGTTGCCGGTCAAGATGTTTGATGTGCGATGCGCCTCGGCGGCGTATCGGTTTGTCAGCCAGGCCCGCCAGATCGGCAAGGTGGTGCTGACTCTGCCGGACGGCCCGGATGATCCGGTGCTGGCGAGTTCGGGTGGTGGCCTGGCCGGCGGCAGTGTGCTGATCACCGGGGGCACTGGGATGGCCGGTTCGGCGGTGGCCGCGCATCTGGTGGCGCGATACGGCGTGGGGCATGTGGTGCTGGTCAGCCGCAGCGGTGCGGACGGCGAGGGTGTGGCGGAGCTGCTGAATCAACTCAAGGGCGCCGGCGCCGAGGTGTCGGTGGTGGCCTGCGATGTGAGCGATCGAGACGCGGTTGCGGATTTGATAGCTCAGGTGCCAGACCAGTACCCGCTCAAGGGCGTGTTTCACGCCGCGGGGGTGCTCGATGACGGGCTGATCGCCTCGTTGACGCCGGATCGGGTGGATACGGTGTTGCGCAGCAAGGTCGATGGCGCCTGGAACTTGCACGAGCTCACCCGGGACATGGATTTGGCGGCGTTCGTGATGTTCTCGTCGATGGCCGGCATTGTGGGTTCGCCGGGACAGGGCAACTATGCCGCGGCGAACAGCTTCCTCGACGGCCTGGCCGCCTACCGGCGGGCGGATGGCCGGGCGGGATTGTCGGTGGCCTGGGGCTTGTGGGAACAGGCCAGCGGCATGACCCAACACCTCAGCGATCGGGACAAGGCCCGGATGAGCCGGGGCGGGCTGGCACCACTGTCCACTCCGCATGCGCTGCAGCTGTTCGACGAGGCCATGCTCGCCGACCGCCCGCTGTTGGTCGCCGCCCGCATCGACGCGGCGGGGCTGGGCGCGGGCGGCGCCGTGCCGCCGGTGCTGCGTGATCTGGTCGCTCGGCCGGGGCGGCGACTGATCAGCGATGCCGACGCGGCGGTGTCGACGTCGGGGTTGGCCACTCGCCTGCAGGGCCTGAGTCCTGAGCAGCGTCACCACCAGTTGGTGGAATTGGTGTGCACCAACGCCGCAACCGTTCTCGGCAGGTCCAGCGCCGATATCGAGGGCCCACTGCCGTTCCAGGACCTCGGCTTTGACTCACTCACCGCTGTGGAACTGCGCAATCGCCTCAAAACCGCTACTGGGCTTACCCTTTCGCCGAACCTGATCTTCGACTTTCCCACACCGGCGGCGTTGGCCGAACATATTGACGAACAGCTCAGTGCCGTGGCGACCGATTCGCCCGCGGGCGGGCCGGACCAGCTGGCCCGCTTCAACGACATCGCCCGCGAACTGCAAACACTGGTCAATCAGCCCAATTGGACAGAGGAAGACAAAACCCGCCTGGCGGCCCGCATTCAGGCCATCCTGACCGAGCTCGAAACCCCGTCGCCGCTGACGGACAGTGAGGCGCAGGCACTCGACGACGACATCACCACCGCCACCGAACGCGAACTCTTCGCAATCCTCGATGACGAATTCGGCCCCTAATGCCGCAACCGGTTGAGAATGTCGTGTCGCCTACCGACGTGGCAATCATCGGGCTGGCCTGCAGATTGCCCGGTGCCGCCACCCCGCGTGACTTCTGGAATCTCGTGCATGACGGACGCGAAGAGGCCGAGTTACTGGGAAACGGCAGCGAATTCGACGCGGCCTTCTTCAACCTGTCGCCTCGCGAGGCGTGCGCGATGGACCCGCGTCAGCGCTTAGCCCTCGAATTGGCCTGGGAACTTTTCGAAGACGCATTCGTAGTGCCGGAAACTATGCGCGGCGAACGGGTTTCGGTTTACCTCGGAGCCATGACCGACGACTACGCCGTCCTGACGCTTCGCGACGGCGCCGACGATCTCGATCACCATTCGTTCGGCGGGGTTAGCCGCGCAATGATCGCCAATCGAATCTCTTATGCCCTCGGGTTGCGTGGCAGCAGCATGATCCTCGACTCCGGTCAATCGTCGTCCCTGGTCGCGGTGCACCTCGCCTGTGAAAGCCTGCGTGCGGGCGAGTCGCGGCTGGCGATAGCCGGCGGGATCCACCTCAACCTGGCCGCCGAAACCGCAATGCTCGAACAAGAATTCGGCGCGATGTCGACATCGGGCCGCACCTACGCATTCGATGAACGCGCAGACGGATACGTGCGGGCGCAAGGAGCCGCCATGGTGCTGTTGAAGCCGTTGAGCGACGCCATCAGGGACGGTAACCGAATCCGCGCGGTCGTCCGGGGCAGTGCGGTCGGCAATGCCGGACACACCTCCACGGGCCAGACCGTGCCCTCGATGCCGGGCGAGGCCGACGTCATCCGGCGCGCGCTCTGGCGCGCCGGCCTCGGCAGCGACGACATCGACTACATCGAGGCCCACGGCACCGGAACCGAAGTCGGTGACCCGGTCGAGGCCCGGGCGCTCGGTGAAATCTTCGCCGAGCGTAAGAACAATCCGGTACGCGTCGGATCGGTCAAGACCAACATCGGCCACACCGGCAGCGCCGCCGGAATCACCGGCTTGCTCAAAGCAGTGCTCGCCATCGAAAACGCGGTGATCCCACCGAGTCTCAATTACGATGACGCCGCCCCCGGCAATGACCTGAAACTCCATGGTCTGCAAGTTAATACGGGTCTGACCGGCTGGCCCGTGCAGGGCAGGCCGCGGCGGGCCGGAGTGTCGTCGTTCGGAATGGGTGGCACGAATGCGCATGTGATCCTCGAGCAGGCGCCCGCGCAGCCAGCACGGGTCGCACCGCCGCGCGATGCCACTGTGGCATGGGTGCTGTCGGCACGTTCGGAGCAGGCTCTGGCCAACCAGGCCACCCGGTTGGCAGGCCATGTCGCCTCCGACGACGAACTCACGATGGCGGATGTGGCGTGGTCGCTGGCCACCACGCGTTCGACCTTCGAACACCGTGCGGTGCTGGTGGGCAGCGATCGTCCAGCCCTCACAGCGGGTTTGGCGCGGCTGGCAGCCGGCGACCCCGGCACTATCGCCGGCCGGGCCAGAGCAGGCGGCAAGACGGTGTTCGTGTTTCCCGGCCAAGGCTCCCAATGGTTGGGGATGGGGCGCCAACTCCACGACCGATACCCGGTATTCGCCCGGGCTTTCGACCAAGCCGTCGATGCAGTGGATCCCCAGCTGCGCTTGGGATTGCGCGACGTGATCTGGGGTCTCGACTCGGAGCTATTGGCCAACACCGAATTCGCCCAGCCGGCGCTGTTCGTCATCGAACTGGCAACCGCGGCGCTGCTGCAGACCTGGGGCATCGAACCGGATCTGGTGATGGGCCATTCGGTGGGCGAGATCACCGCGGCCCACCTCGCGGGCGTGCTAACGCTTGGCGATGCCGCGCGGCTGGTGGCCGCCAGAGGCCGCTTGATGGCGCAGCTGCCGGCCGGCGGCGTGATGATCGCGGTGGGCGCCGGCGAAGACGAGGTAACCCCATTGCTCAACGATGGTGTCGCGGTCGCGGCGGTCAATGCCCAAAACTCCGTGGTGATATCGGGTGCCGATGCCCCGGTGAGCGCGCTGGCTGACCGCCTCGCACAGCAGGGGGCGCGGGTGCATCGATTGGCGGTGTCGCACGCGTTTCATTCGGCGTTGGTAGAGCCGATGATGGACGAGTTCGCCCGACTGATGGCCGACATCAAGCCCAGTGCGCCGCGGATTGGCTTGGTGTCGAACGTGACTGGACAGCTGGCCGGCGCTGACTACGGATCGGCACGGTATTGGGTTGAGCATGTGCGTCAACCGGTGCGGTTTGTCGACGGTGTGCGATTGGCGGAGTCGTTGGGGGCCAACGTGTTTGTCGAGGTGGGCCCCGAAGCCGGCTTGAGTGCGGCGGTGGAGCACTCGCTGAGCGCCGAGCATGCCGCCGCAATCGCCACGCTGGCCAAAGATCGGCCTGAAATCGACGCCGTGCAGATCGCAGCCGGTGAGTTGTTTTGCCAAGGTGCGCAGATTATTTGGCCTTCGGTTCTGGACGGACTGGCCGCGCGCCGAGTAGACCTGCCGACATATGGCTTTGCTCGGCAACGGTTTTGGTTGGATGCGGGCGGCGATGTGGCGGCTCCGGTGAGTCGGGCGGCGGACCTGGCCGAGCTGTTGCGCGCACACGCCCCCGAGGAGCAGCACCGGCGGCTGGTGGATTTGGTGTGCACACACGCGGCAACCGTGCTCGGTCACTCGAGCGGTCGTGACATCGATGTCGAACGTGCCTTTTTCGACATCGGCTTCGAGTCACTTACGGGTGTCGAACTTCGCAACCGTCTCAAGGCCGCGACCGGATTGGCGTTGTCGCGCACGCTGATCTTCGACTTTCCCAATCCGGCGGCGTTGGCCGATCACCTGCATCGCCAGCTGCTGCACGAGGAGCACGAAGATTCCGGCGACGACAAAATCTGGTCTTCGCTGAGAAAAATTCCGCTGCGCGAACTTCGGCGGGCCGGCTTGCTCGACAAACTTCTGCTGCTGGCCGGTGAATCCGAAATTCCGCTTGCCGGTCCAGAGGTCAGTAATGACGTCATCGACTCGTTGAGCGCCGATGCGTTGATTGCTATGGCGTTGGAATCCGACAATCCGGATGATGCTGAATAACGAAATCCCTGCTGCCGGGGGTGATTACGCGCACATTATCCGACACATGTTGAATAACCGTATCTTTGCGGGCGTGAACCAGACCGCATAAACTTTCGTGCAAATGGGGGAATCGTATTGAGTAGTGGCTTTTGAGTAGCAGAGGCTAGATATGAGCGTTATTGCAGGTGTGTTCGGTGCTTTGCCACCGCACCGTTACAGCCAGGCCGAGATAACCGACCGATTTGTCGAGTTACCGGTTTTAAAGGAGCACGAGGACATCGTTCGGCGTCTGCACGCCGGCGCGAAGGTCAACAGTCGCCACCTAGTGTTGCCGCTCGAACGGTACTCGTCGCTGAACGACTTCACCGAGACGAACGAGATCTTCGTCGAAAACGCCGTCAACCTTGGCTGCGAGGCGCTGCTTGGCGCTCTTGAGGAGGCGGGGCTGGCGCCCCAAGACGTCGACATGATCGCGACCACGACCGTCACCGGCGTTGCGGTGCCGTCGCTGGACGCCCGCATCGCGGGACGGATCGGGCTGCGCCCGGATGTGCGCCGGATGCCGTTGTTCGGCCTGGGCTGCGCGGCCGGTGCCGCGGGGGTGGCCTCGTTGCACAACTATCTGCGGGGCGCGCCCGACGGTGTCGCCGTCCTGGTGTCCGTCGAGCTGTGCTCGCTGACCTTCCCCACGGTCAAGCCGACGGTGTCGGGGCTGGTCGGGACCGCGATGTTCGGCGACGGGGCAGCCGCGGTGGTCGCCGTCGGGGATCGCCGTGCCGAACAGGATCGGCAGTTGCGGGCCGGCGGGCCCGACATCGTCGATTCGCGCAGCCGCCTCTACCCGGAATCGCTGCACGTCATGGCGTGGAACGTCGGTCCTGGCGGCCTGCAACCGGTGTTCTCCCCGGAGCTCGCGACGGTGATCGAGCGGCACCTGGCCGACGACGTCGACCGCTTCCTCAGCGGGCATGGGCTGACCAAGGACGACATCGACGCGTGGGTGGCCCATCCGGGCGGCCCGAAGGTGATCACCGCGATCGGCAAGAGCCTCGACCTGCGCCCCGAGGCGCTGGAGCTGACCTGGCGTTCGCTGGGTGAGATCGCCAACCTCTCCTCGGCCTCCGTCCTTCACGTCCTGCGCGACACGATTGCCAAACCGCCGGCCGGCGGCAGCCCGGGGCTGATCGTCGCGATGGGCCCCGGTTTCTTCTCCGAACTCGTGCTACTGCGCTGGCACTGAGTCGGCGACGTTGACGATCAGGCCCGGCGTCGGACTGAGCGCGGCGAGGTTGGCGGCGCGGATTCGCTGGGCGGGCAATCGCAGCTTCGTTCTGGCGACCAGCCGGGCGAGCATGACAGTCAGCTCGGTTGTGGCCATCACCGCCCCGATACAGCGGTGCAGCCCGCCGCTGAACGGAATGAACTCATGCGGTGCGGGCTTGCGGTACTCGGCTGATCCCGGATCCCATCGGGCCGGCCGGAACTCTCGTGGTTGCGGCCACAACTCAGGCAATCGGTGGGTGACATACGCGCTGAAGATCAGCAATCGGCCGGCACGGATGCGGTGCCCGTCGAACGCGAGGTCACGCATCACCCTGCGGGCGGAGATCACGCCGGGTGAGTACAGCCGAAGCGTCTCGTGGACGACGCCGTTGAGGCAGGTCAGCGCTGCCAGGTCGGCAGCAGTCGGCGGCCGTTCGCCGCACACGCGGCGAACCTCGTCCGCGGCGTTGTCCCACGCGCCCGGCACGGTCAGCAACGTGTAGATCGCCCAGGCTAAGGCGCCACTCGTGGTCTCGTAGCCGGCGGTAATGAGCGAAATGATCGAGTCGCGAATCTCGTTGTTGCTCAGCGCGTATCCCTCTTCGCCGCGACCTTCGATCAGCATCGTCATCATGTGGTCGTCGGGCCGTGGCGCGGTGCGTGCGTCGGCGATCTGGGCGTCGATGAAGTCGTTGAGGCGCTTTCGGGCGGCCAGCGCCCGTCGCCAGCCGGGGGAGTTGACGCGCTGCTGCAGCGCTACCACCTGGGGCAGTCGGTGGGTCAGGTCCAGCAAGGGCTGCAACTGCTCGCCGAGGAAGTCGGACTGCATCGCCAAGCGCGTGCCGAACAGGCTTTCGGCGGTGCTGCGCCGGACCGCCGAGCGGCACTGCCGGTAGGCGTCCAGCCGTTGTCCCGGCCGCCAGCCATCGATGACGGTGTCGATATTGGACACCATGGTCTGCACGTAGTCCTGAATCTGGCGGTGGCGCAGCCCGGGGGCCACCACACTGCGGCGGCGGCGGTGGTCGTCGCCGTCGCTGACGATCAGCGCAGTGGGTCCGTCGACGATGGCCAGGCTCTCAAACGTCCGCGCCCAGCTGAATGCGTCGGCATTGGCGAACACGAACTTGTTCGCCTCGGGTCCGAGCAGATAGGTGTAGCCGTGCCGGCCGACGCCGGAATTGATCACCGGGCCCCGCAGCCGGTACAGCGCTAGCAACCCTTCGCCGGGCAGATACCGAACCGGTTGCTTCGCCATGAGGATTACTCGACCACGTCCGAGAGCTCCAGCCAACGGCTCTCCAGCGTGCCAACCTCGTCTTCCAGGGTGCGTAACTCCCCGGTGAGCCGGGTGACACCGATGTGATCGGCCTGGTCATGGTCTGCCAGTTCGAGGTGTTTGGCCGCAATCCGGTCGGCCAGCCGGGTGAGCTGGCGGTCCACTGACGCCAGTTCCTTCTCAGCGGCGCGACGCTGCGCGCCGGACATCGCCTCGGGCTCGGGCGTGGTCCGCAACGGTGGCGGGGCAGTCGTGGAACGCGCGGCCAGTTGCAGGTATTCGTCGACGCCGCGCGGCAGGTGGCGCAACCGGCCGTCGAGAATCGCGTACTGCTGATCGGTGACGCGTTCCAGCAGATAGCGGTCGTGCGAGACGACGATCAGCGTGCCGGGCCAGGAGTCGAGTAAATCCTCGGTGGCCGTCAGCATGTCGGTGTCGACGTCGTTGGTGGGCTCGTCGAGCAGCAGGACGTTCGGCTCGGACAGCAAGGTCAGCATCAGCTGCAGCCGGCGCCGCTGCCCACCGGACAGCTCGCCGACGCGCGCGGACAGCTCGGTGAAGCCGATCCGCTCCAGTAACTGGGCGGGGGTGACCTCGCGCCCGTCGACCTCGTAGCCGCCCCGCAGCCGGCCCAGCACGTCGGCGATCCGGTCGTCGACGATGTCGGCTAACCGATCGCCCTGCTGATCGAGCACCGCCAGCTGAACGGTCTTGCCGCGTTTGACGCGCCCGCTGTCCGGCGCGACGGTGCCGGCGATCAATCCCAGCAGCGTCGACTTGCCCGCGCCGTTGGCCCCGACGATGCCCGTGCGCTCGCCCGGGCCGATCCGCCATTCGACATCGCGCAGCACCGGACGGCCGTCGAACGAGACCGACACGTCCAGCAGGTCGATCACGTCCTTGCCCAGCCGGGCCGTCGCCAGCTTGGCCAGCTCGACGGTGTTGCGCAACAGCGGCACGTCGGCGATGAGCTGGTTGGCGGCGTCGATCCGGAACTTCGGCTTCGAGGTCCGCGCCGGCGGGCCGCGGCGCAGCCAGGCCAGCTCCTTGCGCATCAGGTTCTGTCGCTTGGCCTCCACCGAGGCGGCCTGCCGGTCTCGCTCAACGCGCTGCAGCACATACGCGGCGTACCCGCCTTCGAAGGGTTCGACGATCCCGTCGTGCACCTCCCACGTCGTGTTGGCGACTTCGTCGAGAAACCAGCGGTCGTGCGTCACCACCAGCAGCCCACCGGTGTTGCGCGCCCAGCGCTGTTGTAGGTGGCCGGCCAGCCAGGTGATGCCTTCGATGTCGAGGTGGTTGGTGGGTTCGTCGAGGGCGATGACGTCGGATTCACCGATCAGCAGTTTGGCCAGCTGCACCCGCCGCCGCTGACCGCCGCTGAGCGTGGAAATCGTTGCATCCCAGTCGATATCGGACACCAGCCCGTCGACCACATCGCGGATGCGCGGGTCGCCGGCCCACTGATGGTCGGCCGCCTGGCCGACAAGGGTCCAGCCGACGGGACGCTGGGGGTCCAGGGTGTCGGCCTGGCTGAGCGCGCTGACCCGCAATCCGCTGCGTTGGGTGACCCGGCCGGAGTCGGGCCGCAGCTGACCGGTCAGCAGGCGCAGCAGACTGGACTTGCCGTCCCCGTTGCGCCCCACGATGCCGATACGCGCGCCGTCGTTGACGCCGAGCGAGATCGACTCGAAGACCATTTGAGTCGGGTATTCCAGGTGAACGGCCTCGGCTCCCAGTAGGTGCGCCACCGGGCCGACCCTACTGGGGCCGGCCGGACCCTCCGGCACCGCTCGGGCGCCACAGCCTTTTATACAATCGTAGTTGTGTAAACTTTGGTCATGTCGAGTTTTGCGAGCTGGCGTCCCGGAAGCCGACGATGAGCGTGCCGATCGCACCGGTGTGGATAGCCTCGCCGCCGGAGGTACACGCAGCGTTGCTGAGCAGCGGTCCGGGACCAGGCTGGGTTCTGGTGGCTGCCGCCGCGTGGTCGTCGCTGAGTGCCGAGTACGCCTCGGCCGCTGAAGAACTCGCCGGACTGCTGAACGCCGTGCAATCCGGCATATGGCAGGGGCTGGGCGTGGACAGCTACGTTTCCGCCCACCTGCCCTACCTGGGATGGTTGACCCAGGCCAGCATCGACAGCGCCGACGCGGCCGCTTTGCACCAAGTTGCGGCCGCGGCGTACAGCAGCGCCCTGGCCGGCATGCCGACCCTGGCCGAGTTGGCCCTCAACCACAGCGTCCACGCGGCTTTAACGGCGACGAACTTTTTCGGACTCAACACCATCCCGATTGCCCTCAACGAAGCCGACTACGCACGGATGTGGGTGCAGGCCGCCGCCGAGATGAGCGGTTACTCGGCGGCATGCGGTGCGGCCTTGTCGTCGACCCCACGCACCGTCCCGGCGCCGGCGATATTGAGGTCCCACGGGGTGGCGCGTCTCGCCGCCGACCCGCCCAGTGATGACCAGGCAGCGCGGAATTGGATTCGGCTGTGGTGGTTCATCGTGGAAAACATCGTGTTTTGGGCGATCGCGCTGTTCATCCTGACCATTCCCGTGCGGATACCGATCGTGCTTCCCCTGCTTATCTTCGGTATCAACCAATTCATCTCCACGTTGCAGAATCAGCAGGCGCCCGCCGAGCAGGCCGCTGACGCCGCCGCCGGCCCAGCGCCGAGCCCGCAACGCGCCCACGCAGCGGCGGCGGCACCGCGGATCGGTCGCGACGAGTCGGTCGCACCGGCTTTCGGTCCGGGTCTCGTCACCGGGTCGACCGGTGCGCCGGCCGGCGCGGCGACGTCCTCGGGCGGGGGCGCACCGGCGCCGGTGACCGGCACCGAGACGCTCGGCTACCTGGCGCTCGGTCGATCTCCGGAAACCGGCTTCGGGCCTACCCTGACCGACCGCGAGCAGGCCACCGCGCCGGATGCCGGCGTATCGGCGGCAACCGCGGCCGCGTCGGGTGCCAGCGGTCGGGGGCGAGTCCGGCGCCGCCGCCGGGTGGCGATGCAGGACTTCGGGCACGAGTTCGCCGACCTCGATGTCGCTGACCCGGGTCCGCCGGCCGGTGCTCCTCGCGGTGGACTAGCCGACCGGGGCGCGGTGCCGTCCGCATCCCAATCGGGCGCCGGCCCGTTGGGGTTCTCGGGAACGGTGCCGAAGGCCGGGGTGCACCCTGCGGGATTGGTGAAGTTGACCGGCACCGGCTTCAGCGCGGACGTGCAGGTGCCGATGACGCCCGGAACGTGGGATCAACACCCGGACGGGTCCGAGCGGCCGGCGCACGACGACGGTCGGGCTAAGAGCTAACGGTCTGCTTCGTCGAACTGGTCGCGTGTCGAGGGCCGGTTCTGTGTCAGTGAAGTCGCCTGGTCGAGGGGAGTGCTCGGGATACCCCGGCGCCCGCGGTTCGACATCGCGAGGCGCATCCGCACGGCAACCCGGTGTGCCATGATGTCCAAGCTGTCGAGAGAGTGGGGAGCAGCTGTGGATCTGAACTTGTCGATGATCACGCGGCCGGTGGAACGACTGGTCGCGACGGCCCAGAATGGCCTGGAGGTCTTACGGCTGGGCGGCCTGGAGACCGGTACCGTCCCGTCGCCGTCGCAAATCGTCGAGAGCGTGCCGATGTACAAGCTTCGGCGCTACTTTCCGCCCGACAGCCGCCCCGGCCAGCGCCCGGTCGGCCCGCCGGTGCTGATGGTGCACCCGATGATGATGTCGGCCGACATGTGGGACGTCACCCGCGAAGACGGCGCGGTCGGCATCCTGCACTCGCACGGGCTGGACTGCTGGGTCATCGACTTCGGCTCACCCGACAAGGTCGAGGGCGGCATGCGCCGCAACCTGGCCGACCACATCGTCGCGCTCAGCCAGGCCATCGACACCGTGAAGGATGCCACCGGCAGCGACATCCATCTCGTCGGGTATTCGCAGGGCGGCATGTGGTGCTATCAGGTCGCCGCGTACCGGCGTTCGAAGAGTCTCGCCAGCATTGTGACCTTCGGTTCGCCGGTGGACACCCTGGCCGCCTTGCCGATGGGCATCCCGGCAAACTTTGCGCCGCCCGTTGCCAATTTCATGGCCGACCACGTTTTCAGCCGGCTGGCCATCCCCGGTTGGATGGCGCGGGCCGGATTCCAGATGCTCGACCCGCTCAAGACCGCCAAGGCCCGGGTCGACTTCGTGCGTCAGCTGCATGACCGCGAGGCACTGCTGCCGCGCGAACAGCAACGCAGATTCCTGGAGCGTGAGGGGTGGATCGCCTGGTCCGGCCCGGCGATCTCCGAGCTGCTCAAGCAGTTCATCGCCCACAATCGGATGATGACAGGCGGTTTCGCCGTCAACGGGCAGCTGGTCACGCTGACCGATATCAGCTGCCCGGTGCTGGCGTTTATCGGCGAGGTCGACGACATCGGCCAGCCGGCATCGGTGCGCGGCATCCGGCGCGCGGCGCCCAACGCCGAGGTCTACGAATCCCGGATCAGGACAGGGCATTTCGGCTTGGTCGTCGGATCCAAAGCCGCAGAACAGGGTTGGCCCGTTGTCGCGGCGTGGATCGAATGGCTTTGCACTGGCGGCGGCAAGCCATCGAGCGTCGACCTGATGGCCGATCAGCCCGAAGAGCGGACCGACAGCGGCGTCGCGTTGAGTTCCCGGCTTACCCATGGCATCGGTGAGGCGTCGGAGGCGGCGCTTGGGCTGGTGCGGGGCGCGACGGGCGCGGTGGTCGCGGCCAACAAGTCCATGCGGACATTGGCCGTCGAGACCGCGCGCACCCTGCCCCGGCTGGCCCGGCTGGGCCAGATCAATGACCACACGCGAATCTCGTTGGGCCGCATCATTACCGAGCAGGCTCGCAACGCGCCGCGCGGCGAATTCCTGCTGTTCGACGGTCGTGTGCACACCTACGAGGCGGTCGACCGGCGCATCAACAACGTCGTTCGCGGCCTGATTGAGGTGGGCGTGCGGCAGGGCGATCGAGTAGGCGTGCTGATGGAAACGCGACCCAGTGCGCTGGTCGCGATCGCCGCGCTGTCGCGGCTCGGCGCGGTCGCCGTGGTGATGCACCCCGAGGCTGATCTGATCGCATCGGTCCGGCTCGGGCGAGTCACCGAAATCCTGACCGACCCCACCAACCTGGATGCGGCGCGCGAATGGTCCGGACAGGTCCTGGTGCTCGGTGGCGGTGAGACGCGCGACCTGAACCTCCCCGACGACGGCAACGTCATCGACATGGAGCAGATCGACCCGGAAGCCGTCGAACTGCCTGCCTGGTACCGGCCCAACCCGGGCCTGGCCCGCGATCTGGCGTTCATCGCGTTCAGCGTGGCCGGTGGCGAGCTGGTCGCCAAGCAGATCACCAACTTCCGGTGGGCGGTGTCGGCATTCGGTACCGCGTCGGCCGCCGGCCTGGACCGCCGCGACACCGTGTACTGCCTGACGCCGCTGCATCACGAGTCCGCGCTGCTGGTCAGCCTGGGCGGCGCGGTCGTCGGCGGTACCCGCATCGCGTTGTCGCGCGGCCTGCGCGCGGACCGCTTCGTCCAGGAGATTCGGCAGTACGGCGTCACGGTGGTGTCCTATACCTGGGTGATGTTGCGGGACATCGTGGACGATCCGGCTTTTGTGCTGCACGGCAATCATCCGGTGCGGCTGTTCATCGGTTCGGGTATGCCGACCGGGTTGTGGGAGCGGGTGGTCGCCGCGTTCGCGCCCGCGCACGTCGTCGAGTTCTTCGCCACCACGGATGGACAGGCGGTGCTGGCCAACGTGTCCGGCGTCAAGATCGGTAGCAAGGGCCGCCCGCTGCCCGGCGCCGGGCGTATCGAACTCGGTGCCTACGACACCGAACACGACCTGATCCTGGAAGACGAGCAGGGTTTCGTCCAGGTCGCCGACGTGGACCAGGTCGGAGTGTTGCTTGCGGCGTCCAACGGGCCGATCGACCCGACGGCGTCCGTCAAACGCGGCGTCTTCGCGCCCGCCGACACCTGGATCTCCACCGAGTCCATGTTCCGGCGCGACGAGGATGGCGACTACTGGTTGGTGGGCAGGCGCGGCTCGGTGGTGCACTCCGTGCGCGGCCTCGTCTATTCCGAGCCCGTGACCGACGCGCTCGGCCTGATCAACGGCGTGGACCTCGCGGTGACCTACAACGTGCCGTTCGGCACCCAGGAGGTGGCGGTGTCCGCGGTGACGTTGTTGCCCGGAGCCAGCATCACCGCGGCGGATTTGACCGATGCCTTCGCCGAAATGCCGATCGGGCTGGGGCCTGACATCGTGTGCGTGGTGCCGGAAATGACGCTGAGCGCGACGTATCGCCCGACGGTCAGTGCGCTGCGAGCGGCCGGGATCCCCAAAGCCGGGCGCCACGTCTGGTATTTCGATTCCGCCAGCAACCAGTACCGCCGGTTGACTCCGGCGATACGCGCCGAACTGAACGCCACATATAAGGGCGACGATGCTTGACGACACCCTGTTGAGCATCCTGGTCTGCCCGCAAGACCGGGGTCCGCTGCTGCTGGTGGGGGACGAGCTGCTCTACAACCCGCGGCTGCGCCGGGCGTATCGCATCGAAGACGGCATCCCGGTGCTGCTGATCGATGAGGCGCGCGACGTCGACGAGGATGAGCACGCCCGCTTTAGCCGGATGAGCCGTCCGGCAGATCCCCGGTGAGGTAGCGCTGCAAGGTCGGCGCGATGGTCGCCGCGATCTGCTCGGCCGGCAGCGACGCGAACGGCTCGATCCCCACGATGTAGCGGGCCAAAACCACGCCCATCAACTGCGACGCGACGAATTGGGCCCGGATCTTGCCCGTGCCGGGCGGATTGTCGACGCGCGATCCCACCTCTTCGACGACGATCTCCTGCAGGAACGACCGCGCCAGGCTGACGTCGGCCCCGGTGAGCAAGGCCCGCATGGTCGCGATCAAACCCGCGCCCACCTCGGAGTCCCAGATCGGCAACAGCACTGAGGGCAGCCGCAGTCCGAGTTCGTCGACCGGCGTTTCGCGCATCGGCACCAGCACCGTCATCGGGTCGATCGGAAGGTGGATTGCGGCGGCGAACAGCTGCTGCTTGGTGCCGAAGTAGTGATGCACCAGGGCCGCGTCAACACCCGCGCCGGCGGCCACGGCCCGGATCGACGTGCGATCAATGCCATTGCTGGCAAACAGTTCTCGCGCACTGGCCAGAATGCGGTCCCGGGTGTCGGAGCTTCCGGCCGGCCGCCCGGGACGCCGGCGCCCGGTGTTGGCGGCCGTCACCTAGGCCGTCCGTGTCGACCCGCTGCGCCCGGCTGCGCCGCGCTTGCGATCGCCACTACCCTGTCCGGCGCCGCAGAGTCGCGGCGGCCAGGCACAGCGCCGCGAAAGCGGAACCCGCCACGACGATGATGTCGCGCACCGCGACGCCGGTCAGCTCGGCGTGTGAATTCACCTGTTGCAGTGCTTCCAGCGCGTAGCTGGCCGGCAGGACGTTGCTGATCCATTGCAGCCAGTCTGGCATCAATGCGCGCGGCACGATGATGCCGGCCAGCAGCAGTTGCGGCACCATCACCAGCGGGATGAACTGCACGGCCTGAAACTCGGTGCGCGCGAAGGCGCTACACAACAGGCCCAGGCCAACGCCCAGCACCGCGTTGACGATGGCGATCACGAACACCCACGCCCAGCTGCCGGCGGTGTCGAAGCCGAGGAACCAGAATGCTACCGTGCAGGCCACCGTGGCCTGCACGGCCGCGGCGATCGAGAACGCGGTGCCATACGCGATCAGCAGGTCGAGCCGGCGCAGGGGAGTGGTCAGAATGCGCTCCAGCGTGCCCGACGCCCGTTCGCGCTGCATGGTGATCGCCGTGATGATGAACATCACGAACAGCGGAAAGAGGCCGAGCAGAATCAGGCAGGCGTTGTTGAACGGCGACGGTGTGCCGGGAAGGTGCCGCGCATTGTGAAACATGAAGTACATCAAGGTGATAACCAGCACCGGCACCACCAGGATCATCGCGACACTGCGGTGATCAGCGGCCAGCTGACGCAGAATCCGTGTCGTGGTGGCGGTGTAGCCCCTTATCCCTAGCCTGCCTGGCGCGTGATGTTGCGCTTGATGATGGACAGAAACGCGTCCTCCAGTGACGTGCATCCGGTGTCCTCTCGTAGTTGGGTCGGCGTGGTGTGCGCGACCAAATTCCCTTCGCGCATCAGCAACAGGTCTTTGCAGTGATCGGCCTCGTCCATCACGTGGCTGGAGACCAACAAGGTGGTTCCGGCACGCGCAAGTTCGGTGAACTGCTCCCAGAGGTCTGCGCGCAGCACGGGGTCCAGGCCGACCGTGGGTTCGTCGAGCACCAGCAGCTCCGGCTGGCAGACCAGCGCGCACGCCAGCGAGACTCGGGTGCGCTGGCCGCCGGAAAGGTTGGCGCAGAACGCGGTCCGGTGATCGCTGAGCCCGACCCGTTCGATCGCGTCATCGGCTGCCGGACTGTCGAAGCCGTAGAGCGACGCGAAGTAGCGCACGTTGTCGACGATCCGCAGGTCGTCGTAGATAGTGGGGTCCTGCGGCAGGTATCCGACGCGGCGGCGCAGCTCGGGGGAGCCGGCCGGTCTGCCGAGCACCGTGACCGCACCCGACGTCACAATCTGCGTGCCGACGATGCACCGGATCAGCGTGGTCTTGCCGCAGCCGGACGGGCCCAGCAGGCCGGTGATGCTGCCCCGCGCGACCTGCACCGAGAAGTCTCGCAGGGCGGGGCGTTTACCGCGGACAACCCGCAGATGATTGATATCGACGGCCGGTTCGGAGCGGTCCGGGATTAATTCATCACGAGATGAAATCATCATGTGATGAATATCCGCTGTCGGTGCGGAGGTGTCAAGGGCCAGCTACGGGCCCGTGGCCCGGGTATTCAGCCCGGGGAGCCGGGGCGGCGCAACGGCAGATGGCCGTGCACGCCTTCGGCGTAGGCGGTTTCGGCGTGCTGGGTGAAGTCGACCCCGGTGGTCTCGTCTTCGGCGCTGAGCCTAAAGCCCATCACCCGATCGATCACCTTCGCCAGGACGAACGTCACCGCGAACGCATACACCGCGACGACGACGATCGCGAGCGTCTGCTTGCCGAGTTGGCCGAAGCCGCCACCATAGAAGAGGCCCTGCGGGCCCGCCGTCATGACCGCCGTGGCGAACAGTCCGATCAGGGACACCCCGACGACCCCGCCAACGAAGTGCACACCGACCACGTCAAGCGAATCGTCATAGTTGAAGCGCAATTTCGCGGTCACCGCGAACGCGCACACAACGCCCGCGGCGAGTCCGACTGCCGCCGCGCCGAGCGTGTTGACGGTGCCGCAGGACGGGGTGATCGCGACGAGGCCGGCGACCACCCCGGATGCTGCGCCGAATGTCGTGGGCCTACCGTCCCGGATCTGTTCGACCGTGAGCCAGCCGAGCATGCCGAGGCAACCGGCGACGAGCGTGTTGAGGAAGATGGCCGCGGCAGTTCCGTTGGCCGCCAACGCCGAACCGGCGTTGAAGCCGAACCAGCCGAACCACAGCAGCCCGACACCGACGAAGAGCAACGGCAGGTTGTGCGGTCGCATGGCGTCTTTCTTGAAGCCGATGCGGGGCCCGAGGGCCAGCGCCAGCGCCAGCGCCGAGGAGCCGGAGACGATCTCGACGACCAGGCCGCCCGCGTAGTCGAGCACACCCATCTTGGCCAGCCAGCCGCCGGGCCCCCACACCCAGTGCGCGACAACCGCATACACGCCGATCGTCCACACCGGGACGAAGACGACCCAGGCGGCGAATTTGGCGCGGTCGGCGATCGCGCCGCTGACCAAGGCCGCCGTAATGATCGCGAAGGTCAGCTGGAACGTGGCATAGAGCAGTTCGGGAACCGTGCCGTGAGCGGTGTCGGGCGTGATGCCGAGCATCCCGATATGGCTGAGGTTGCCGATGAACCCGCCCGCCCCGTCCTCGGAGAACGCCAGCGTGTAACCGACCAGCAGCCACGCCACCGTGACCAGGGGTATCGAGATGAAGCTCATCATGATCATGTTGAGCACCCCGGTGGTGCGGACCATCCCGCCGTAGAAGATGGCCAGGCCGGGGGTCATCAGTAGGACCAGTGCGGTACTGGCCAGCAGCCACGCGGTGGCGGCGGGGTCTATTGCATGCATGTTTGGGCTCCTTCGCCACGCGGCAACCGGGATATTGCCATGTTTATGGTCTGGGTAGGTTCGGTGGGTGGGTGCAGGCCAGCTGGTAGTCGACCCGGTCGCGGCCGCGCACCGGCTGTTAGGAGCCACCCTCACCGCGCGGGGTGTGAGCGCAATCGTCGTCGAAGTCGAGGCTTACGGAGGCGTGCCCGACGGTCCCTGGCCGGACGCGGCGGCACACTCCTACCGTGGGCGCAGCGGCCGCAACGGCGTGATGTTCGGGCCGCCGGGGCGCCTATATACCTACGTCAGTCACGGGATCCACACCTGCGCCAACGTCTCGTGCGGACCCGACGGCACCGCCGCCGCGGTGCTGCTGCGCGCCGCCGTTATCGAGGACGGCGCCGACATCGCCCAGGCCCGTCGCGGCGCGGCCATCCGCGGCCCCGCTTTGTCGCGTGGCCCCGGGAACCTGTGCTCGGCATTGGGAATTGCCATGTCCGACAATGGGATTGACTTATTCGACCCGGACAGCCCGGTGACGTTGACGTTGAATGCGGCCAACGGCGCGGTGGCGGGCCCACGGGTCGGGGTCAGCCAGGCCGCCGACCGGCCGTGGCGGCTGTGGCTTGCCGGTCGACCGGAAGTCTCGGCGTATCGGCGAAGTCCGCGGGCACCCGCGCCCGGCGCCAGCGACTAGCCTCTTACCCCATGATCCTCGACGAGCTGGGCTGGCGTGGGCTGATCGCGCAGTCCACCGATCTAGACGCCCTGGCCGCCGAAGCGCAGCGCGGACCGATGACGGTCTATGCCGGCTTTGACCCGACCGCGCCGAGCTTGCACGCGGGGCATCTGGTGCCGCTGCTGGCGCTGCGCCGCTTTCAGCGCGCCGGCCACCGCCCGATCGTGCTCGCGGGCGGTGCCACCGGCATGATCGGGGACCCGCGCGAGGTGGGCGAGCGCAGTCTGCACGAGGCCAACATCGTCGCCGAATGGACCGAGCGGATTGGCGGTCAGCTGGAACGCTTCGTCGATTTCGACGACTCACCCACCGGCGCGATCGTCGCCAACAACCTCGAGTGGACGAGCCAGATGTCGGCGATCGAGTTCCTGCGGGATCTCGGTAAGCACTTCTCGGTCAACGTGATGCTGGATCGCGACACCATCCGGCGGCGGCTCGACGGCGACGGCATCTCCTACACCGAGTTCAGCTACACGCTTCTGCAGGCCAACGACTACGTCGAATTGCGCCAGCGCCACGGCTGTGCGCTGCAGATCGGCGGCTCGGATCAGTGGGGCAACATCATCGCCGGTGTTCGCCTGGTACGGCAAAAGCTCGGGGCGACGGTGCACGCGCTGACCGTCCCGCTGGTGACGTCAGCCGACGGCACCAAGTTCGGCAAGTCCACCGGCGGCGGCAACGTATGGCTGGACCCCCAGCTGACCAGTCCGTATGCCTGGTACCAGTACTTCGTCAACACCGCCGACGCCGACGTGATCCGCTACCTGCGATGGTTCACCTTCTTGTCCGCCGACGAGCTGGCCGAATTGGAACAAGCCACCGCCGAGCGTCCGCAACAGCGTGCCGCCCAACGGCGGCTGGCCACCGAACTCACCGTGTTGGTGCACGGCGAGCAGGCGACCGCGGCGGTCGAGCACGCGAGCAAGGCGCTCTTTGGTCAGGGCGAGTTGGATCGCCTCGACGAGGCGACGCTGGCCGCGGCGCTACGCGAGACGTCGATTGCCGAGCTCAAACCTGGTGTTCCCGGTGGGATCGTCGACCTGTTGGTCGCGAGCGGCCTGTCGGCGAGCAAGGGCGCCGCACGGCGCACGATCGGCGAAGGTGGCGTGTCGGTCAACAACATTCGGGTCGACAGCGACGAATGGGCCGCGCAGGACTCGGATTTCCTGTACGGCCGGTGGCTTGTTTTGCGTCGCGGCAAGAGGAACATCGCCGGCATCGAAAGGGTAAGTGGCTGAGGATTTCAGCGGGGATCTCGCCATTATCGGAGGGGATGCCGATATGAGGAGGGGAGGCCTCGTTGGAAGGAGTGGCGAGATCCCCGCTGTGAAGACCAGTTTTCCGGGATTCGCGGCTCGCTGGTATCCCACAACCGGCTGAATTACCGCTGGAAATCCCGTGTCCCCCGATCGGGGGACAGCATCCACCCGGTGGGCGGCCGTCGGTAGTGTCAAATTGCTTGTACGCCAATGTAATTCGTGGCCACGTCTCGATCGGCGGCTGCAGTGGGCACTCGCCGGCGCAGCATGCTCCACCCGGAACTGTCAACAAGTTCGGAGCAAAACGCGGTGGTGCACAAACTTTTACCTTGCCGTGCCCTAAACGTGACACTCGTTGGCCACTGTAGTCACAGTGATTTTGCGCAGCCACCAAACAATCGACGAGAGCGAGAGATGACGGCGCAATCAATGACGTACCAATGGACCTTACGAGCCGGCGGCCCGACGAAGGCCTTCGGCTTTGTCACGTTGACCGCGGCTCTAGTCGCCACAGCGGCGACGATGGCGGCCCCCATCCGCGCCGATATAGCGGGCAACGCCTTCCTGTCGGCGCTGACCAATGCCGGCATCGCCGTCACCCAGCCGGCTACGACGCTGGCGCAGGGCCAATCGGTCTGTCCGATGCTGGTCCAGCCGGGTAGGTCGTTCGATTCTGTCGTCTCGCAAATGGCCGCCGGCAACGGAATGACCGAGAAAAACGCGGGCATATTCACGATCCTGGCGATCGGGACGTTCTGCCCTTCGATGATTGCGCCGTTGATACCGGACCGGTTCAAGGCGTAGCGAGACCCCCGGTTGGGTGTCCGTATCCTCTTCAGGAGGACGCGAGCAATTGAGGTGAACGACACGAGTGGTCGACGACAGGCAGCGCAACAACGGCGAACGACGCCCGCGCTCGGGGTCTGGGGGCACACCCAAACGTGGGCCGCGAACCGCGCATGAGGCACCTCGGTCGTCGGGACCGGGCCGGGCGCGCCAGGCCCAGCCGCGCAGCGGCGACGGTGAGCGCGTGGCGGACGCCGGGCCCCCGATACCGCCCGGGGTGGACGCCAAACAGCTGGCCCCCGAAATCCGCGGTGAACTGAGCACCCTGGACCGCGCGACCGCCGAGGCGGTGGCGCGCCACCTGGTCGCGGCGGGTGAGCTGATGGACGAAGACCCGGAGGCCGCACTCAACCACGCCCGCGCCGCCCGGGCTCGGTCCAGCCGAATCGCGGCTATTCGCGAGGCTGTCGGGATCGCCGCCTACCGCTACGGCGATTGGGCTCAGGCGCTGGCCGAATTGCGCGCCGCCCGCCGGATGGGCAGCAAGTCCGCACTGCTCGCGCTGATCGCGGATTGCGAACGCGGCCTTGGCCGTCCGGAACGGGCCATCGAACTGGCTCGCGGCGACGAGGCGACCCAGCTCACCGGTGACGACGCCGACGAGCTGCGCATCGTGGTCGCCGGCGCCCGCGCCGATCTCGGGCAGCTCGAGCAGGCGCTGAGCGTGTTGTGCACGCCGCAACTCGCCCCGGGTGGCAGCGGTCCGACGGCCGCCCGGTTGTATTACGCCTACGCCGACACCCTGCTGGCGCTCGGCCGCAACGACGAAGCCCTGAAATGGTTCTTGCATTCCGCGGCCGCCGACGTCGACGGGGTCACCGACGCCGAAGACCGGGTCAGCGAGCTGGGCTGACAGGCAGGATCGAATTAAGTGAATAGCATTGCGCAGGAATACGATTGCCTGCTCATCGACCTGGACGGCACAGTATTTCGCGGCCACAGCGCCACCGATGGGGCGGTGCAGACGCTCGACGAGGTGGGCAGCCGCAAGCTGTTCGTCACCAACAACGCCTCGCGCAGCGCCGACGAAGTAGCGGCGCATCTGCGTAACCTGGGCTTCACCGCCACCGACGACGACATCGTCACCAGCGCCCAAAGTGCTGCCCGTCTGCTTGCCGGTGAGCTGCCACCGGATTCACCCGTGCTGATCGTCGGCACCGACTCGCTGGCCAACGAAATCGCCGCCGTCGGACTGCGTCCGGTGCGTGGTTTCGACGACAACCCCGTCGCCGTCGTTCAAGGTCTCTCGATGACCATCGGCTGGTCCGATCTGGCCGAGGCCGCACTGGCTATCCGGGCGGGCGCACTGTGGGTGGCGTCCAACATCGATCCCACCCTGCCCACCGAGCGGGGTCTGTTGCCCGGCAACGGATCACTGGTGGCTGCCCTGCGGGCGGCGACCGGCGCCGAACCCAAGGTGGCCGGAAAGCCGGCCCCGACGCTGCTCAACGATGCGGTTGCGCGTGGCGACTATCGCGCGCCACTGGTGATCGGCGACCGGCTGGATACCGACATCGAGGGCGCCAACGCCGCCAAGTTCCCCAGCCTGATGGTGCTGACCGGGGTCAGCAGCGCGCGGGACGCCGTGTACGCCAAACCCGAGCAGCGGCCCACCTATATCGGCCACGACCTGCGCGCGCTGCACCAGGACGGCAACCTGCTGGCGGTGGGGCCGCAGCCCGGCTGGACGACCGATGTCGCAGATGGCGCCGTGACGGTCAGCGGCGACGGCGATGACGGGGACGGGCTGTCGATCGTGCGCGCCGTGGCCAGCGCGGTCTGGGGCGCCCAATCCGCCGATTTCCAGGGGCAGCCGGCCCGCATCCGGCCCGGCGGCGACCGGGCCCGCGACGCGCTCGAGCGCTGGTCTCTCGTGCACGCGGACTAGCCGATGACTACCGTAGAACAGCAATGAATATCGATCCTGAACAGATTCGCGCCGACATCGACGCCCTGCTGGCACAGCTACCCGACCTGGCCGACCTGGAAAACGGGGACAACGAGGCTCGGGAATTCAAGCTCGCCGAGCTCGAAGACATCGCACGCCGGCTTTCCGAGGCACATGACGTGCTGCTGGCCGCGCTGGAGTCGGCGGAGAAGGGCTGAGTGCGGGCATGGCACGGCGCGCCCGCATTGACGCCGAGCTGGTGCGGCGCGGCCTCGCGCGATCCCGTCAACAGGCCGCCGAGTTGATCGGCGCCGGCAAGGTCAGCATCGACGGCATGCCCGCGGTCAAGCCCGGCACCGCCGTGGCCGTCACCGCGGCATTAGCCGTCGCCGACGATGGCGAACGCCGGTGGGTGTCACGCGGAGCGCACAAACTCATCGGCGCCCTCGACGCCTTCGGGATTCTCGTCGACGGCCGGCGCTGCCTGGACGCCGGCGCGTCGACCGGCGGCTTCACCGAAGTTCTGCTGGATCGGGGAGCCGCCGAAGTCGTGGCCGCCGACGTGGGATACGGCCAGTTGGCCTGGTCACTGCGCTCGGACCCGCGGGTGATCGTGGTCGAGCGCACCAACGCTCGCGACCTGTCGCCCGAGGCGATCGGCGGGCGTGTCGACCTCATCGTGGCTGACCTGTCGTTTATCTCGTTCACCACGGTGTTGCCCGCGCTGGCTGGTTGCGCGGGCCCCGGCGCAGATATCGTTCCCATGGTGAAGCCGCAGTTTGAGGTGGGGAAGGGCCAGGTCGGTGCTGGCGGGGTCGTTCACGACCCCGGATTGCGCGCCGACTCGGTGCTGGCAGTCGCGCGACGGGCCGCAGAATTGGGCTGGCACACCGTCGATGTCACGGCCAGTCCGCTGCCGGGTCCGTCGGGCAATGTCGAGTACTTCCTGCGGTTGCGCGCCGAAACCGATCGGGGGCTGTCGGGCGACGGGCTGGTCGACGCGGTGCAGCGTGCGGTAGCGCAGGGCCCACAATGACCGCCGAACGCACCGTCCTGCTGGTCGTGCACACCGGACGCGAGGAAGCGACCGAGACCGCGCGCCGCGTTCAGAAGGTGTTGAGCGACAACGGAATTTCACTACGGGTCCTGTCCGCCGACGCGGTCGACCGGGGTCCCCTGCCGATATCGCCCGACGACATGCGGGCGATCGGCGAGGTCCAGGTGGTCGACGCCGAGCCCAACGCGGCGGACGGCTGCGAGCTGGTGTTGGTGCTCGGCGGCGACGGCACCTTCTTGCGTGCGGCGGAACTCGCCCGCAACGCCGGCATTCCGGTGTTGGGTATCAACCTGGGCCGCATCGGCTTTCTGGCCGAGGCTGAGGCGGAGGCCATCGATCGGGTGCTGGAACATGTAGTCGCGCAGGACTACCGGGTGGAGGAGCGCCTGACGCTCGACGTCGCCGTGCGCCACCGCGGACGAGTCATCGATAAGGGCTGGGCGCTCAACGAGGCCAGCCTGGAAAAGGGCCCGCGGCTGGGAGTGCTGGGCGTGGTCGTCGAAATCGAAGGACGACCGGTCTCGACCTTCGGCTGCGACGGGGTGCTGGTGTCCACGCCGACCGGATCGACCGCCTACGCGTTCTCCGCAGGCGGCCCGGTGTTGTGGCCGGACCTCGAGGCAATTCTGGTGGTGCCCAACAATGCTCACGCATTGTTCGGCCGGCCGATGGTCACCAGCCCGGATGCCGCTATCGCGATCGAGATCGAGGCAAGCGGCAACGACGCCATGGTGTTCTGCGACGGCCGCCGCGAAATGGTGCTGCCCGCCGGCGGACGGCTCGAGGTGAGACGCTGCGGCACCGCGGTGAAATGGGCACGCCTGGACAGCGCCCCGTTCACCGACCGCCTGGTGCGTAAGTTCCGGTTGCCCGTGACCGGTTGGTGCGGAAAGTAACGGCGCCGCAGCGGTGCTGACGCAATGCTGACCGAAATCCGCATCGACTCCCTGGGTGCGATCAGCTCCGCGGTCGGGGAGTTCGACCGCGGCCTGACCGTGCTGACCGGCGAGACCGGCACCGGCAAGACGATGGTGGTCACCGGCCTGCACCTGCTCGGCGGTGCGCGCGCCGACGCCAACCGGGTGCGGTCGGGCTCCGAACGTGCGGTCGTCGAAGGCCGTTTCACCACAACCGATCTCAATGACGCAGTGGTCGCGCAGCTGGATGAGATGCTGGACGCCTCGGGCGGGGAGCGTGACGAGGACGGCAGCGTGATCGCGCTGCGCTCGGTTAGCCGGGACGGACCGTCGCGAGCCTATCTCGGCGGCCGTAGCGTGCCTGCGAAGTCGTTGGGCGACTTCACGACCGGGCTGCTCACCCTGCACGGGCAGAACGACCAGCTGCGGCTGATGCGGCCCGAGGAACAACGCGGCGCGCTGGACCGGTTCGCGAAGGCCGGTACCGCGCTGGAGCGTTACCGCAAACTGCGCGACGCCTGGTTGTCGGCGCGGCGCGAGCTGTTCGACCGCCGCAATCGCATGCGGGAACTCACCCTGGAGGCCGACCGGCTGAGTTTTGCGCTCAATGAGATCGACGCCGTGGACCCGCAACCCGGTGAGGACGACGCCCTGATCGCCGACGTCGTGCGGCTCTCCGAGCTGGACACGCTGCGCGAAGCCGCGGCCAGGGCTCGCGCGGCGCTGTCGACCGAAGAACTGTCGGGGGGCAGCGCGGCCGACGGCCTGGGGCGGGCCAGGGCCGCACTGGAATCCACCGACGACGCCAAGCTGCAGGCGCTGGCCGAACAGGTCCGCGTGGCGCAGACCGTGGTCGACGACGCGGCCCAGGAACTCGGCAGCTACTTGGAAGAGTTGCCCGTCGATGCCAGCGCGCTGGAGTCCAAGCTGGATCGCCAAGCCGAGCTGCGGACGCTGACCCGCAAGTACGCCGCGGACATCGACGGGGTGCTGCAGTGGGCGGCCGAATCACGCGAGCGGCTTGCCCAGCTCGACGTGTCGGAGGAGGGGCTTGCGGCACTGCAGCGCCGCGCCGACGAGCTTGCCGGTGAACTGTCGCAAGCCGCGGTTGATCTCAGCAAGTGTCGACGCAAGGCGGCCAAGCGGTTGGCGAAAGAGGTGACCGCGGAGCTGTCCGGGCTGGCGATGGCGGATGCCGAATTCACCATCGAGGTGAGCACCGATATCACCACCGACACCGACGACCCGGCCGCGCTCGTGCTGGCCTCCGGCGAGCTGGCCCGGGCCGGCAGTGACGGCATCGACGAGGTCGAGTTCGGGTTCGCCGCACACCGCGGCATGACGGTGCTGCCCCTGGCGAAGAGCGCCTCCGGGGGCGAGCTGTCCCGGGTGATGCTGGCTCTCGAGGTGGTGCTGGCTGCGTCGGCGGCGGGCACCACGATGGTGTTCGACGAGGTCGACGCCGGCGTCGGGGGCCGTGCCGCCGTCCAGATCGGCCGGCGGTTGGCGCGGTTGGCGCGCACCCATCAGGTCATCGTGGTTACCCACTTGCCGCAGGTCGCTGCGTACGCCGACGTACATCTGGTGGTGCATCCGGCCGGGCCCAGGGGGACCAGTGTGGTGCGCCGCGTGCTGGACGACGAGCGGGTGGCCGAGCTGGCGCGGATGCTGGCCGGGCTGGGCGAATCCGACAGCGGCCGTGCCCACGCCCGGGAGCTCCTCGACGGCGCCCAGAACGATGAGATTTAACCGAGGCGGACTTTTTATCAGCCTGTGACAGATGTGACTCTAGAAAACTTCTGAGGCAGATGTTACGGCGCGCCTCCACCCCCCAGCCGTTCATCGCGGACAGAATCGCCCCCATGAAGATGTCAGGGCTGCTAACACGCAATGCTTCACGGCCGGGTCTGACCGGCACCGCACGGGTGGATCGCAACATCGACCGCCTGCTGCGTCGGGTCTGCCCCGGTGACATCGTCGTGCTCGACGTCCTGGATCTGGATCGGATCACCGCCGAGGCGTTGGTGGAAGCCGACATCGCCGCCGTCGTCAATGCCTCGCCGTCGGTCTCCGGCCGCTACCCGAACATGGGCCCGGAGGTATTGGTCAACAACGGCGTGACCCTGATCGACGAGACCGGACCGGACATCTTCAAGAAGGTCAAGGACGGCGCCAAGATTCGCCTGCATGAAGGCGGGGTGTACGCAGGCGAACGTCGGCTGATCCGCGGCACCGAGCGCACCGACCATGACATCGCCGATTTGATGCGCGAGGCCAAGAGCGGCCTGGCCGCCCACCTGGAGGCGTTCGCCGGCAACACAATCGAGTTCATCAAGAGCGAGAGCCCGCTGCTGATCGACGGAATCGGCATTCCCGACGTCGACCTCGACATGCGCCGCCGCCACGTGGTGATCGTCGCCGACGAGGACAGCGCCACCGACGATCTGCGCTCCCTGAAGCCGTTCATCAAGGAGTACCAGCCGGTGCTGATCGGCGTGGGCAGCGGCGCGGATGTACTGCGCAAGGCGGGCTACCGGCCGCAGCTCATCGTTGGTGACCCCGAGCAGATCAGCACCGAGGCCCTCAAGTGTGGTGCCCACGTGGTGCTGCCGGCCGACGCCGACGGCCACGCGCCCGGCTTGGAACGCATTCAGGACCTCGGGGTCGGGGCGATGACCTTCCCGGCCGCGGGCTCGGCCGTGGACCTGGCTCTACTGCTGGCCGACCACCACGGCGCGGCGCTGCTCGTGACCGCCGGACACACCGCCAACATCGAGACATTCTTCGATCGGACGCGAACCCAGAGCAACCCGTCGACGTTCCTGACCAGGCTTCGGGTCGGGGAGAAGGTGGTCGACGCCAAGGCGGTCGCCACGCTCTACCGCAACCACATATCGGGTGGTGCCATCGCGCTGCTGGCGCTGACGATGCTGATCGCCGTGATTGTGGCGCTGTGGGTGTCGCGCACCGACGGCGTGGTGCTGCATTGGATCACCGACTACTGGAATCACTTCACCCTCTGGATTCAGCACCTGATCACCTAGTCATTGTCAGGACGTACGCACATGATCTCGTTACGCCAACATGCCTTCTCGCTTGCCGCGGTCTTTCTCGCGTTAGCCGTCGGCGTCGTGCTGGGTTCGGGCTTCTTGTCCGACACTCTGCTGTCCAGCCTGCGTGCCGAGAAGCAGAACCTCTACTCGCAGATCAACGGGCTCAACGACCAGAAGAACGTTCTGAACGAAAAGCTCAGCGCGGCAAACAATTTCGACAACCAGCTGGTTGGCCGGATCGTGCACGACGCGCTGGCGGGCAAGTCGGTCGTCGTCTTCCGCACGCCGGACGCCAAGGACGACGACGTCGCGGCGGTCTCGAAGATCGCCGGCCAGGCTGGCGCGACCGTCACCGGGACAGTGTCACTAACCCAGGAGTTCGTCGACGCCAACTCCGCGGAGAAACTGCGGACAGTGGTGAATTCGTCCGTGCTGCCTGCCGGACAACAGTTGAGCACCAAACTCGTCGACCAGGGTTCGCAGGCCGGCGACCTGTTGGGCCTGGCCCTGCTGATCAACGCGAACCCGGCGATCCCGCCCGTCGATGATGCGCAGCGCGACAGCGTGCTGGCGGCGCTGCGCGACACCGGCTTCGTCACCTATACGCCCGGCGACCACCCGGGAGCGGCCAACGCCGCCCTGATCGTGACCGGCGGCGCGCTGCCGCAAGATGCCGGCAATCAAGGCGTCAGCGTGGCCCGCTTCGGCGCGGCGCTGGCGCCACACGGCTCGGGCACCTTGCTGGCCGGGCGGGACGGATCGTCGACGAGAGGTGCCGCGGTCGCAGTGGCGCGCGCCGACGGTGGCATCAACTCCGCGATCAGCACCGTCGACGACGTCGACGTCGCGCCCGGGCGCATCACAGCGATTCTCGGCCTGCATGACCTGCTCAATGGCGGTCATGTCGGGCAGTACGGCACCGGCCACGGCGCCACCTCGATCACCGTCCCGCAATAGCACGCCCGGCAGCGGCCGCCCGTTGCCGGGCGTGTTAGCCGCGGCGCGGGGTCGCTGGTGTTAGGGTTGATTTCCGTGGGTCGGCAGGCCCAGCTCGTTAAAAAGCTAGAGAAAATGACGCCCTGCCCGTCTTCACGGAGGCCGCCTGTGCGTAAGCACCCGCAAACCGCCACTAAGCATCTCTTCGTCAGCGGTGGGGTTGCTTCCTCGCTCGGCAAAGGGTTGACCGCTAGCAGCCTTGGCCAGCTACTGACTGCCCGTGGATTGCATGTGACGATGCAAAAGCTCGACCCGTATCTCAACGTGGACCCGGGCACCATGAACCCGTTCCAGCACGGCGAGGTCTTCGTCACCGAGGACGGCGCCGAGACCGACCTCGACGTCGGCCACTACGAACGGTTCCTGGATCGCAACCTGTCCGGCTCGGCGAATGTCACTACCGGGCAGGTGTATTCAACCGTCATCGCCAAGGAACGCCGCGGCGAATATCTCGGCGACACCGTGCAGGTGATTCCGCACATCACTGACGAGATCAAGCGCCGCATCCTGGCGATGGCCGAACCGGACGCCGGCGGTCACCGTCCCGACGTCGTCATCACCGAGATCGGCGGCACCGTCGGCGACATCGAATCGCAGCCGTTTCTGGAGGCGGCCCGCCAGGTTCGCCACTACCTGGGCCGCGAGAACGTCTTCTTCCTGCACGTGTCGCTGGTGCCCTATCTGGCGCCGTCGGGCGAACTCAAGACCAAGCCCACCCAGCACTCGGTGGCCGCACTGCGCAGCATCGGTATCAGCCCCGACGCGCTGATCCTGCGCTGTGACCGCGACGTCCCCGAGGCCTTGAAAAACAAAATCGCGCTGATGTGTGACGTCGACGTGGACGGCGTCATCTCCACCCCGGACGCGCCCTCCATCTACGACATCCCCAAGGTGCTGCACCGCGAGGAACTGGACGCGTTTGTGGTGCGCCGGCTCAACCTGCCCTTCCGCGACGTCGACTGGACGCAGTGGAACGACCTGCTGCGCAGGGTTCACGAGCCACACGAAACCGTACGAATTGCCTTGGTAGGCAAGTACGTTGATCTGTCCGACGCATATCTCTCGGTGACCGAGGCGTTGCGCGCCGGCGGGTTCCGGCATCACGCGAAGGTCGAGATGGTGTGGGTGCCCTCCGACGACTGCGAGAGCGCCGCGGGTGCCGCGTCGGCGCTGGCCGATGTGCACGGTGTGCTGATCCCCGGCGGGTTCGGCATCCGTGGCATCGAGGGGAAGATCGGCGCTATCCGCTATGCCCGGTCACGTGGGCTGCCGGTGCTGGGGCTGTGCCTCGGGCTGCAGTGCATCGTGATCGAAGCCGCACGCTCGGTCGGCATCGCCGAGGCCAACTCGGCCGAGTTCGAGCCGTCCACACCCGATCCCGTCATCTCCACGATGTCCGATCAGGAACAGATTGTCGCCGGCGAAGCCGACCTCGGCGGCACCATGCGGTTGGGGGCCTACCCCGCGGTGCTCGAGCCGGATTCGATTGTGGCGCAGGCATATGGGGCCACTCAGGTGTCCGAGCGGCACCGGCACCGCTACGAGGTCAACAACGCCTACCGTGACCGGATCGGCGAGAGTGGGTTGCGGTTCTCCGGGACTTCGCCCGACGGTCATCTGGTGGAGTTCGTCGAATACCCGTCGGACATCCACCCGTTCATCGTCGGCACCCAGGCCCACCCCGAACTGAAGAGCCGGCCTACCCGGCCGCACCCATTGTTCGTGGCTTTCGTCGGCGCGGCGATCGACTACAAAGAGGGCGAGCTGCTTCCGGTGGAAATCCCCGAGCACACGTCCAACGGCAACCAGCATCGAGACAGTGCCGAGCGGTCAATTCGCGAACCCGCCACCCGTGGCTGAACACGTCTTCGAGACGGTGTCAAGCGAAACGCTGTACACCGGAAACATTTTCGCGCTGCGCCGCGACCAGGTGCGGATGCCCGGCGGCAACGTCGTCGCGCGAGAGGTCGTCGAGCACTATGGCGCGGTAGCCGTCGTGGCGATGAAGGATGACCACAGCATCGCGATGGTTTATCAGTACCGGCACTCCTTCGGCCGGCGTTTGTGGGAGTTGCCGGCGGGTCTGCTCGACATCGCGGGCGAGCCACCGCACCTATCGGCCGCACGCGAACTCGAGGAGGAGGTCGGCCTGCGGGCCGACACCTGGCAGCTGCTCATCGACGTCGACACCGCGCCCGGGTACAGCGACGAGTCGGTGCGGGTTTACCTGGCCACTGGGCTGACCGAGGTGCAGCGCCCCGAGTCACATGACGAAGAAGCCGACATGACGATGCGCTGGGTCCCTATCGAAGAGGCGGCGGGCCTGGCTTTCAACGGGGAGGTCGTCAATTCGATTGCCGTGGCAGGGATTCTGGCCGCCCACGCCGTTACGACGGGTTTCGTGCGGCCCCGGCCGGTGGACACCCCGTGGCAGGACAAGCCCGGGGCTTTCGCCGCTCACAAAGCGGGCCGGGCCGCGCAATGACAAGTGCGCTCACGCTCGATATGCAATTGCAGGGCTATCTTGATCACCTGACCATCGAGCGCGGGGTAGCGGCCAACACACTCAGCTCCTATCGGCGCGACCTGCGCCGCTACTCGAAGCACCTGGCGGACCGCGGGATTCACGATCTGGCCAAGGTCGCCGAAGACGACGTCAGCGAGTTTCTGGTGGCGCTGCGCCGCGGCGATCCCGATTCCGGGACGGTTGGTTTGTCGGCGGTGTCGGCGGCGCGGGCGCTGATCGCGGTGCGCGGCCTGCACCGGTTCGCCGCCGCCGAGGGCCTTGCCGAATTGGATGTCGCGCGTGCGGTGCGGCCGCCGACGCCGGGGCGGCGGCTCCCCAAAAGCCTCACTATCGACGAGGTGCTGGCACTGCTGGAGGGCGCAGGCGGTGAGAGCCCGTCGGACGGCCCGCTGACACTGCGCAATCGGGCGCTGCTCGAACTGTTGTATTCCACCGGAGCGCGGATCTCCGAAGCCGTCGGACTCGACGTCGACGACATCGATACCGAGGCCAGGTCGGTGTTGCTGCGCGGCAAGGGCGGCAAGCAGCGGCTCGTCCCAATCGGGCGCCCCGCCGTGCAGGCGCTGGATTCCTACCTGGTGCGCGGACGCTCGGAGCTGGCTCGGCGGGGCCGCGGCACGGCGGCCATCTTCCTCAACGCCCGGGGCGGGCGGCTGTCACGGCAGAGCGCCTGGCAGGTGCTGCAGGACGCCGCCGAGCGTGCCGGGATCACCTCGGGCGTGTCGCCGCACATGCTGCGGCACTCGTTTGCCACCCATCTGCTGGAGGGCGGCGCCGACGTGCGGGTCGTGCAGGAGCTGCTCGGCCATGCCTCGGTGACGACGACGCAGATCTACACGCTGGTCACCGTGCACGCGCTGCGCGAAGTGTGGGCCGGCGCCCACCCCCGCGCCCAATAGTTCTGCGCGGCGCTACCGCGACATCGACGCTAGCGCGACGACACGCCGCAGCGGAGCACGGTGGCGTCGATCTCGGTGATAGGTAACGCGGGTCAGCCGAGGTAGTCGGATTCCAGCACCAGGTCGGAAACCAGTGACTGGTACTCGAGGTGGGCCTTGTGTTCGACCGTGTTCCACAGCTTGCCCTGCTGCTGACGCATGTACTCGCGGTACTTCGGCGCGCCCGGCACCCTGACGTTGTCGGCGACAGCGATCGAGCCGGTATGCAGCCAGCCCCGATCCGCGATGCTCAACAGGTCGTTCAGGTAAGCGTCCTTGTCGTGGTCGAGGAAGAGGAAATCGAGTGCACCAGAAGCGAATCCGTGCTCGGCGGCAAGCGCGTCGAGCGTGCGTCCGCCGTCGCTGATGGTGCCGACGACACACGTCACCCGGTCGGCGACACCGGCATGCGCCCAGATCCGCCGGGCGTTGGCGGCGTTGGCCTCGGCGAGTTCGACGGAGAACACCTTGGCGTTCGGGGCGGCCCGGGCGATCCGTAGGGCGCCGTAGCCGCAGTAGGTGCCGAGTTCCAGCGCGAGCGCGGGGTTGGCCCGGCGCACGGCGGCGTCGAGCAGCAGCCCCTTCTCGTCGCCAACGTTGATCAGTAGCGATTTCTCGTACGCGAACTTGTCGATGGTGGCCAGCACGTCGTCGATATCGCCGGCACGGGCGTTGTCGAGGACGTACTCGACGGCGGCGGCTTCGCGTCCGTCGCCGATCTGGCCCGTCGTGGTGATGTTTCGTGCTCCGGTGGCCATCCGCAGCACCGACCACCTCAGCAGCGGTATCCGTCGTTTGAGATCCATAGCCACCCACGATAGCCGTGCCGAAGGTGGGCCCGAATGTTGCTGGTGTGACTAAAGTTAACTCTGAATCGTGCTGCGGGCTCTACCAGCGATCTCCGCACGTATTCCCTGGTTATGTTGCCTGCGGGTCGCCCTGTTTACCCGCGCGAACCCGTTAGACTTTCCGACGATGTTCACTTTCGCAACACCCCGGGCATGACGACCGACTACCCGGACGGCGCCGTCGAGATCGGCTTGACGGGGCGTCCGCCGCGGGCCATCCCGGAACCGCAGCCGCGCACCTCGCACGGCCCAGCCAAGGTGATTGCGATGTGCAACCAAAAGGGTGGCGTCGGCAAAACCACGTCGACGATCAACCTGGGCGCCGCACTCGCCGAGTACGGCCGGCGGGTGCTGCTGGTGGACATGGATCCGCAGGGCGCGCTGTCCGCGGGCCTCGGCGTTCCGCACTACGAGTTGGAACAGACCATTCACAACGTGCTGGTTGAGCCGCGGATGTCGATCGACGACGTGCTGCTGTCCACCCGGGTCAAGCATCTGGACCTGGTGCCCAGCAATATCGACCTGTCGGCCGCCGAGATCCAGCTGGTCAACGAGGTGGGCCGCGAGCAGACGCTGGGCCGGGCGCTGCATCCGGTGCTGGACCGCTACGACTACGTGTTGATCGACTGCCAGCCGTCGCTGGGTCTGCTCACCGTCAACGGGCTGGCCTGCTCCGACGGCGTCGTCATCCCCACCGAATGCGAATACTTCTCATTGCGCGGCCTGGCGCTGCTCACCGACACCGTCGACAAGGTGCGCGACCGGCTCAACCCGAAGCTGGAGATCAGCGGCATCCTGCTCACCCGCTACGACCCGCGGACCGTCAACGCCCGCGAGGTGATGGCCCGTGTCGTGGAACGTTTCGGTGACCTAGTCTTCGACACCGTGATCACCCGGACCGTCCGTTTCCCGGAGACCAGCGTGGCGGGCGAACCCATCACCACCTGGGCGCCCAAGTCGACGGGTGCCATGGCCTATCGTGCCCTGGCCCGCGAATTCATCGACCGATTTGGCGCGTGAACGACACAGCAAACGGCGAGGCGCCACCGCAGAACGGCTCCGCGGCTGGTTTCCAAGTCCGCCTCACCAACTTCGAGGGGCCGTTCGACCTGCTGTTGCAGCTGATCTTTGCGCATCGTCTCGACGTGACCGAGGTGGCGCTGCATCGGGTCACCGACGACTTCATCGCCTACACCCGCGAAATCGGCTCCCAGCTGGACCTGGAGGAGACCACCGCGTTTTTGGTGGTCGCCGCGACCCTGCTGGATCTCAAGACGGCCCGGCTGCTGCCGGCGGGCCAGATCGACGACGAAGAAGACCTCGCGCTGCTTGAGGTGCGCGACCTACTGTTCGCCCGGCTCCTGCAATACCGCGCGTTCAAGCACGTCGCGGAGATGTTCGCCGAGCTGGAAGCCACCGCGTTACGCAGCTATCCGCGCTCGGTGTCGCTGGAGGATCCGTTCACCGAACTGCTCCCGGAGGTGATGATCGGTGTCGACGCCGAGCGCTTCGCCGAGATCGCCGCGATTGCATTCACCCCGCGGCCGGTGCCGACGGTATCCATCGGCCACCTGCACGAACTCAACGTCTCGGTTCCCGAACAGGCCCTGAAATTGCTGGGGATGCTCGAGGCGCGGGGCAGCGGCCAATGGGCCACGTTCTCCGAGCTGGTCGCCGACTGCGAGATGCCGATGGAGATCTTCGGTCGCTTCCTGGCGCTGCTCGAGCTGTATCGGTCCCGGGCGGTAGCATTCGACCAGTCGGAGCCGCTTGGCGTGCTCCAGATTTCGTGGACCGGCGAGCGTCCGACCACCGAAGCCATGGCGGAAGCCGAGGAGGAGCGGCGCTCGTGACCGAAGAATCGCCGGATATCGATATGGGCGTCGAACTCGATATCGGGATCCCGGAGATCGCCGAGGCAGCGCCGATGGAGCCCGAGGAACTCGGGTCCGTGTTGGAGGCCCTGCTGCTGGTGGTCGACACGCCGGTCACCGACGAGGCACTGGCCGCGGCCACGGACCAACCCGTCTACCGCATCGCCGCCAAACTGCAGGTGATGGCGGAGGAACTCACCCAACGCGACAGCGGTATCGACTTGCGGAAAACCGGTGAGGGGTGGCGGATGTACACCCGCGCCCGGTTCGCGCCCTACGTGGAGAAGCTGCTGCTGGACGGTGCGCGATCCAAACTCACCCGGGCCGCACTCGAGACCCTGGCCGTGGTGGCATACCGCCAGCCCGTGACCCGCGCGCGGGTCAGCGCGGTGCGCGGCGTCAACGTGGACGCGGTGATTCGCACGCTGCTGGCGCGCGGGCTGATCACCGAGGCCGGCGTCGACGAGGACAGCGGTGCGGTCACCTTCGCCACCACGGAGCTGTTCCTCGAGCGGTTGGGGCTGGAATCGCTGACGGACCTGCCCGACATCGCACCGCTGCTTCCCGACGTCGACACGATCGAGGACCTGACCGAATCCCTGGACAGCGAGCCACGTTTCATGAAGTTGGCGGGCGGCTCATCGCCCGAACAGTCGCTGTCGTTCGACGTGGACCAGGATTGATGGTCGAAGATCAGGGGATCCGGCTGCAAAAAGTGTTGTCCCAGGCCGGAATTGCATCGCGCCGGGCGGCCGAGAAACTGATTATCGACGGCCGCGTCGAGGTGGACGGGCAGGTGGTGACCGAGCTGGGCACCCGGGTCGATCCCGATACCTCCGTGATCCGCGTGGACGGCGCCAGGATCGTCGTCGACGCATCCCAGGTGTATTTGGCGCTGAACAAACCGCGGGGGATGCACTCGACGATGTCCGACGACCGTGGCCGTCCGTGCATCGGTGACCTGATCGAGCGGAAAGTGCGGGGCAACAAGAAGCTCTTTCACGTGGGGCGGTTGGACGCTGACACCGAAGGGCTGATCCTGCTGACCAACGACGGTGAGCTGGCGCACCGGCTGATGCACCCCTCCCATGAAGTGCCTAAGACGTATCTGGCGACAGTCAGTGGGACTGTGCCGCGCGGGGTGGGCAAGAAATTGCGGGCGGGTATCGAGTTGGAGGATGGTCCGGCGTGCGTCGACGACTTCGCCGTGGTGGATGCGATCCCCGGAAGGACATTGGTGCGCTTGACGTTACACGAAGGACGCAACCGCATCGTGCGCCGGATGCTGGCGGCAATGGGATTCCCGGTGGAGGCGCTGGTGCGCACCGAGATCGGTTCAGTATCGCTGGGCAAGCAGCGGCCGGGCAGCATCCGGGCATTGCGCCAAGACGAGGTCGGGCAGCTGTACAAAGCGGTGGGCTTGTGATGATTGGCGTTGCTGTGGCGATCGACGGCCCCGCGGGAACCGGAAAGTCCTCGGTGTCAAAAGGATTGGCGCGAGCCCTGGGCGCTCGCTACCTGGACACCGGGGGCATGTACCGGATGGTGACGCTGGCCGTGTTGCGCGACGGTATCGACCCGGACAACGCCGACGCGGTCGCACGGGTCGCCGAGACGGTGTCGATGTCGGTGGACTATGCGCCCGATGGTGACCGCTATTGTCTGGCCGGAGAAGATGTCTCGGCCGAGATTCGCGGTGACCAAGTCACCGGTGCCGTATCGGCGGTGTCGTCGGTGCCTGCCGTACGCACCCGGCTTGTCGCGCTGCAACGCGAAATGGCCGACGGGCCTGGCAGTGTCGTCGTTGAGGGCCGCGATATCGGGACGGTGGTTTTGCCCGGCGCACCGGTGAAGATCTTCTTGACCGCGTCGGCCGAAACCCGGGCCCGGCGCCGCAACGACCAGAACGTCGCCGCGGGACTGGCCGACGACTACGACGGCGTGCTGGCCGACGTGCGCCGTCGCGATCACCTGGATTCCACCCGGGCGGTGTCGCCGCTGCGACCGGCGTCCGACGCGGTGACCGTCGACACCAGCGACATGACCGAGGCGCAGGTGATCGACCATCTACTGGAGTTGGTCAAGCAGCGAAGCGAGGCAGTGCGGTGACGCAGGACGGCACCTGGTCCGACGAAAGCGAATGGGAGCTCGGCGATTCCGACTCGGCGGAGTTCGGCGAAGCCGGTCCCGCGCCGGTGGTGGCGATCGTCGGCCGGCCCAATGTCGGCAAGTCGACACTGGTCAACCGGATCCTGGGACGGCGCGAAGCGGTGGTGCAGGACATCCCCGGCGTGACGCGCGACCGGGTTTCCTACGACGCGCTGTGGACCGGGCGCCGGTTCGTCGTGCAGGACACCGGGGGGTGGGAGCCGGACGCCAAGGGGCTGCAGCAGCTGGTGGCCGAACAGGCGTCAGTGGCGATGCGTACCGCCGACGCGGTGGTTTTGGTGGTTGACGCGACGGTCGGCGCGACGGCCGCCGACGAGGATGCCGCCCGGATCCTGTTGCGCGCCGGTAAGCCAGTCTTCCTGGCCGCCAACAAGGTTGACAGCGAAAAGGTCGAATCGGACGCGGCCGCCCTGTGGTCGCTGGGTCTGGGTCAGCCGCACGCTGTCAGCGCCATACACGGTCGCGGCGTGGCCGATCTGCTCGACGAGGTGCTGGCGAAGTTGCCCCAGGTGTCCGAAGCGGCGCCCGCGCCTGGTGGTCCCCGGCGGGTGGCGCTGGTCGGCAAGCCGAACGTCGGCAAAAGTTCACTGCTCAACAAGCTGGCCGGCGACGAACGTTCGGTCGTCCACGACGTGGCCGGGACCACGGTGGATCCGGTGGATTCGCTGATCGAATTGGGCGGCAAGACTTGGCGTTTCGTCGACACCGCTGGCTTGCGCCGCAAGGTCGGGCAGGCCAGCGGCCACGAGTTCTACGCCTCGGTGCGCACTCATTCGGCCATCGATTCCGCCGAGGTCGTGATCGTGCTGATCGACGCGTCACAGCAGCTGACTGAGCAGGACCAGCGGGTGCTCTCGATGGTGATCGAGGCCGGCCGGGCGTTGGTACTGGCCTTCAACAAGTGGGATCTGGTCGACGAAGATCGGCGCGAGCTGCTGGACCGCGAGATCGACCGCGAGCTTGCCCAGCTGCAGTGGGCGCAGCGGGTCAACATCTCCGCCAAGACGGGGCGTGCGGTACAGAAGTTAGTGCCGGCGATGGAGACCGCGCTGGCGTCGTGGGACGCCCGTATTGCGACCGGCCCGCTGAACACCTGGGTCAAGGAGATCATGGCTGCCACGCCACCTCCGGTGCGGGGCGGCAAGCAGCCGCGCATTCTGTTCGCCACCCAGGCCGCTGCCCGGCCGCCGACATTCGTGTTGTTCACCACCGGCTTTCTCGAGGCCGGCTACCGGCGCTTCCTGGAGCGGCGGCTGCGCGAGACGTTCGGCTTCGAGGGCAGCCCGATCCGGATCAACGTGCGGGTGCGCGAGAAGCGAACCATCAAGCGCCGCTGACCTCAGCATTGCGTGTGCGTCCAGGGCGCCCTGGATGCACACTCGACGCCCTCACCGCACAACCGACGTTGACGTTCTTCGCTTCGTGCACCAGATTCCTGTATAACGGGCATAGATGCCCGTATCGCGGGAATTATTGGAGGAGCGGTGAGCGCGGCGCGATTCAGCGTGCAGGACAAGTCGATATTGATCACCGGCGCGACCGGGTCTTTGGGCAGTGTGGCAACGCGCGCCCTGGCCGGCGCCGGCGCCCGGCTGACGCTGGCCGGAGGCAACACCGAGCGCCTGGCCAAGCTGGTCGACGAGGCCGGGCTGCGCGACGCGGCAGTGGTCGTCCGCCGCCCCGACGCCCCGGCCGACGCCGAGGCCATGGTCGAGGAGGCCGTCGCCCGCCACGGCCGGCTCGATGGCGTCCTGGTCGCCTCCGGCATGAACCACGTCGCGTCCATCACCGAGATGACCGTCGACGACTTCGACGACGTGATGAAGGCAAACGCGAGAGGAGCCTGGCTGGTCTGCCAGGCGGCCGGACGGGTGCTGCTGCAGCAGGGCGGGGGAGGCAGCGTCGTGCTGGTCTCGTCGGTGCGCGGCAGCCTCGGCCATCCCGCGGGCTACAGCGCCTACTGCCCGTCGAAAGCGGCCACCGACCTGCTGGCCAAGTCGTTGGCCGCGGAATGGGGACCGCAAGGCATTCGGGTAAACGCCTTAGCCCCAACGGTGTTTCGGTCAGAGCTGACCGAATGGATGTACGCCGACGACGACAAAGGACGCGAAACCCGCGAGGCGATGTTCGCCCGAATCCCGTTGCGCCGCTTCGCCGAACCAGGAGACTTCGTCGGTGCGCTGATCTATCTGCTCAGCGACGCGTCGAGTTTCTACACCGGCCAGGTGATGTATCTGGATGGCGGCTACACCGCATGCTGACGCAGGAAGGATGACATAGCCATGAGTTTCACCTGGCCCCTCGGTGATGCCGAGTCGAAGCTGGAGTTCTACGACCTGTCCCACCCTTGGGGTCATGGTGTGCCGGCGTGGCCGTACTTCGAGGATGTCAAGGTCGAACGGCTGCACACCATGGCCAGAAGCCGCGTCCTCACCCAAAAAGTCACCACGGTAATGCATTCCGGCACTCACATTGACGCGCCGGGTCACGTCATCGAAGGCATGCCGCTGCTCGATGAGATCCCGCTGAGCGCCTTCTTCGGCACCGGGGTCGTCGTGTCGATTCCGAAGAAGAAGTGGGAGGTCGTCACCGCCGAGGACCTGGAGAACGCCACGCCGCAGATCCGGGCAGGGGACATCGTCATCGTCAACACCGGCTGGCACCACACCTACGCCGACAGCGCCGAGTACTACGCCTACTCGCCGGGCTTCTACAAGGAGGCCGGTGAATGGTTCGCCGCCAAAGGTGTCAAAGCCGTTGGTACGGACACCCAAGCGCTGGACCATCCGATGGCCACCGCGATCGCCCCGCACGGCCCCGCCGAGCATGCTGGCGGCCTGTTGCCCTGGGCGGTCAAGGAATACGAAGAGCTCACCGGCCGCAAGGTGCTCGACGACTTCCCGGAGTGGGAGCCGTGTCACCGCGCGATTCTGTCCAAGGGTATTTACGGCTTCGAGAATGTGGGCGGCGACTTGGACAAGGTCACCGGTAAGCGCGTCACCTTTGCGGCGTTTCCGTGGCGCTGGGTTGGCGGCGACGGTTGCATCGTGCGGTTGGTGGCGATCACCGACCCCACCGGGAGCTACCGCCTCGAGACCGGGGCCTGAGGTGAGCGTCGACTCAGAAGAGGCCCGCGGCACCGGAATTCAGGTGATTGCCCGTGCGGCCGAGATGCTGCGGCTGTTGCAGGCACACCCGGCAGGGCTGAACCAGGCCGAGATCGGCGATCGACTCGGCATGGCGCGCTCGACCGTGAGCCGGATCCTCAATGCGCTGGACGGCGAAGGCTTGGTGGCCTCGCGCGCGGCGCGCGGTCGGTATCGGCTGGGCCCCGAGATCGCCCGGATGGCCGGCACCGTGCGCCGCAGCGTCGTGATTGACTTGCACCCGTTCATCGAAGAGTTGTCCCGCGAGCTACAGGAGACCGTCGACGTATCGATCCTGGACGGCGATCGAACGACCTTCGTCGATCAGGTCGTCTCGCCGCACCGGCTGCGCGCGATTAGCGCGGTGGGTGAGTCGTTTCCGCTGCACTGCTGCGCCAACGGCAAGGCGCTGCTGGCCAACCTGTCGCCCGAGGAACAAGCCCGGGCCGTGCCGAGTCGGCTCGCCCGGCTCACCGCGAACACCATCACCACACCGGCGGTGTTGCGCAAAGAGCTCGAGCGCGTCAAGGCCGAGGGCATTGCCTTTGACCGCGAGGAGCAGAGCGAGGGCATTTGCGCGGTGGGTGCGGTGCTCAAGGGTGTGAGCGACGAGGTGGTCGCGGTCAGCGTGCCAGTGCCTTCGCAACGGTTCTACCGCCGCGAATCCGAGCTGGCGCAGGCGCTGTGGGCGTGGGTCGAGAAGGTCAACGCCTGGTTCGAGAAGGCGGGCGACTAGGAGACTCGCAGGTAAACCACGCAATGGCCGGATGAGGACGCGGCTACGGTAGGCTTTCGACCTGCTGCCGGTGAACCCACCGGCACGCGGGCTGTGGCGCAGCTTGGTAGCGCACTTGACTGGGGGTCAAGTGGTCGCAGGTTCAAATCCTGTCAGCCCGACGCAGGTATCTGGCCCACGTTGGTCGCCGGTTTCCTCGGCAGAAACGCCGCGGGGATAAACATCAACCCGACCAGGACGACCGCTACCACGAATACGAAGCAGTAGGCGTGAGATAGGTCGTGCGACACGTTCCTCATGAAGTCGGAAGCTAGCGCTCTGCGGGGTATCGCCGACGGGTCGACTCGCAGTCCGAGCCGGGCGGCGTTCTGTCGCAGGATCGCGATTTTGTTTGCGGCGGAGATGTTTTCGCTGCGATTGAACTCGTTGGTGAGGATCACCGACATCAGCGCGGCACCTATCGACCCGGCAATCTGCTGGTTGACGCTAATTAGCGTCGAACCCCGCGCGATCTGATGCGAGGCCAAAGCCTGCACCATCGATCCCGACAGCGGCATCATGGTGCAGCCCATGCCCATGCCCATGATCGCCACCCCGGCCAGCAGCGTTGGCAGGTAATGCTCTTGACTGGCGGCACCGTAGGCGAAAATGCCCATCCCGGTGCCCAGCAGCGTGATGCCGAGCAACACGGCCTTGCCCGGTCCGTGTTTGTCCATGAACGTCCCGGCAAGCGGCATGGTCAGCATGGCCCCGAGTCCCAGTGGGATCATGTGTACCCCGGACTGCAGCGGCGTCTGGTGCAGCTCCTGCTGCAAGTAGCTCGGGAACAACACCCAGGTGCCGAAGAACGCGATGGCGAACAACAATGTCGCCGCGTTGGCGAGCGTGACTACCCGGTTCTTGAACAGCCGCAGGTCGATGAGTGCGTGGTCCGTGCGGTACAGGGCATGCACGACGAACCCGGTAATCAGCACCACACCGATCGCGGCCGGAATCCATACGTGGCGGTCGGCAACGGTGCCGCGGCCCGGGATGGACGACACCCCGTACAACAATGTCGCCACGCCGGGCGACAGCAGCAGTAGGCCGAGGAAGTCGAAGGATTCCGACGGCGTCGAGCGATCTTGCGGGAACACCATCGCCGCAAGCAGGAACGCGGTCAGTCCGATCGGCACGTTGATCCAAAAGATCCACTCCCAGCTATAGGTATCGATGAGCCAGCCGCCCAGGATCGGCCCGCCGATCGGGCCGAGCAGCAGCGGGATACCCAGCACCGCCATCAGCCGGCCGAGTCGTTTCGGGCCTGCCTCGCGCGTCATGATGGTGAACGCCAGCGGTATCAACATGCCGCCACCGAGGCCCTGCGCCATGCGAAATGCGATGAGCAAGAAGATGTTTGGGGCCATCGCGCACAGCAATGAGCCCAAAGTGAACGCCAGCACCGATCCCATGAAGAGTCGTTTGGTGCCGAATCGGTCGGCTGCCCACCCCGACAGCGGTATGACGGTGGCCATCGCGAGTGTGTAGCCGGTCGTCGTCCAGGCGACGATCGCCTGGGTGGAATGGAATGCGTCGATGAAAGTGCGCTGCGCGACGCTGATGACGGTGATGTCCAGGTTCGACATCACTGAGGCCAGCATGCACACGCCCGCGATCCGAAGTAGCGCGGCGTCCAGCTTCTCAGGGCAGAGGTGTTCGCCGGGCACCAGCAGTCCAATGCGATCGTTTGACACGGTTCCTCCCTTGCTAACTGGTGAGCGCGCAAACGTCAGGTGGGGCTCTACGGCATATCTGCTCCAGGCCCGCAGGCCGGGCCGGTGTCGCTCAGGCTCTTGGCGCTTCTATGAATCTCGATATTCCCAGTCGACGTGGTCCAGGACGCCCCCGCTGGCATCCTTTTAGCGGCCACCGCCAGCCTGACTAGGGCATACCTACTAGCTGCAATTACGCTCAGCACTGTCGGTGGTTGCGCAAGCGAAGGGATCGACGTGGCAGTGCAGGCAGGGCAGGCGGGACTGCGGGTTGTGCTCGCCGACGACGATGTGCTGCTACGGGAAGGGCTAGCCAGCCTGCTCGCACGTTCGGGTTACGACGTCGTGGGCCAGGTCGGTGACGCCTCGACACTTCTAGAACTGGTCCGTACCCAGCGGCCGGAGCTCGTGATTGTCGACATCCGCATGCCTCCGACCGGCACCACCGACGGACTCGATGCGGGAATCGCTATCCGCCAGGAGATGCCGGAAGTCGGGTTGCTTGTCTTGTCAGCCCACATCGAAGTTGAACATGCGATCCAGCTGCTGGCGAGCGGTGGCGGTGTGGGCTACCTGCTGAAAACCCGGGTTACCGATGTCGCCGACTTTGTCGACACGCTGGGGCGGATCGCCAACGGCGCATCCGTGGTGGATCCCGCCCTGGTTCAGGAATTGGTGTCCGCGCGCAAGCGTGATGATCCACTCGCCGCGCTCAGCCCGCGCGAAAAGGAAGTGTTAGCACTGATGGCAGAGGGCCGCTCAAACGCCGGCATTGCGCGGCAGTTGTGGCTGGCCGAAGGCACCGTCGAGAAGCACGTGCGCAGCATCATGACGAAATTGGACCTGCACGAGACCCCTGACGATCACCGCCGCGTCCGCGCGGTTGTCACCTTCCTCGAGGCTCGCTGACGGGCGGCCGCGGTGATGACGGCGTGGCCACGGATGCGTGCTCGATTGGATTCGATGCCGCTGTCACGGACCGCACTACCCATGCCACTGGGGCTTGCGGTAGCGGCCGGAGTCATTGCGGTAGAGACTCTCGTGTTGCTTTTGCTCAAGAAGCTCGCCCCTGACAACGCCTTCGGCGTCTTGTATCTGGTGGGTGTCTTGGTCGTCGCAACAGGCTGGGGCGCCGGTTTGACCGCTGTGATGGCGGTGATAAGCGCGATTGCGTATGACTGTTTCCGTCGCTGGCCGAATATCGGTGCGGCGCTGACCCAGCTCCAGGACTGGCTGGTATTGTTGGTCTTCGTCGTCGTCGGGCTGGTAGCGCACGCTTTGGCGCGCACCGCACGCACGCGTGCGGCGGAAGCAGAGGAACGCCGGCAGCAAGCCGAGGCAAGCAGCGAAGCGCTCGGTGCCCTGGCGGACCAACAAGCCGCGCTACGCCGAGTCGCGACGTTGGTCGCCCGGGGAGTCCCGGCATCCGAGATCTTCCCGGCGGTGGCGCATGAGCTGGCGCGCTGCCTCGCGGTTACCGACACGTCGCTCTGGCGCTACGAACCTGACAACACCGCCACACTTGTCGCGGCTTTCGACGACCCCGGACAGACGAAGCGCAAGCCAGTGGGCACTCGCCTGCCGCTAGAGGGCGACAACATGGTCAACACGGTGGCTCACACCGGTAGACCTGCCCGAGTGGATGACAATGAAACAAAGATCGGTGCCATCCCGACGCTCATCCGCGGGCTTGGCTTGCGCTCTGGGGTAGCGACGCCGATCTTCGTCGAACGCCGGCTGTGGGGCGCCGCGGTTATCGGATCTCGCCAGGCGGTGCCACTGCCACCGGACACCGAGCAGCGGATCGGCGAGTTCACCGAACTCGTCGCTACCGCCATTGCCAATGCTGAAGCGCACGCCGCACTCAAAGCCTCACGCGCGCGTATCGTCGCTGCCGCCGATGATGCGCGCCGGCGTTTGGAGCGAGATCTGCACGACGGCGCGCAGCAACGGCTCGTGTCCCTTGCGCTCCAGCTAAGCTCCATCGGGGAAGATTTGCCCCCCGAACTCGGCCCGCTCAAAACACAATTCTCCGAGGCCGTAGCCGAATTAGCCTCGGCGTCAGCGGATCTCCGAGAGATTGCTAGGGGCATTCATCCGGCGATCGTATCCATCGGCGCCCTTGGCCCGGCGCTCAAGACGCTCGCACGCCGCTGCACCATCCCGGTCACGCTGCACGCGAAAATCGAAGGCCGAGTATCCGAGCCGGCCGAAGTCGCCGCGTATTACGTTGTTGCCGAGGCCCTTACCAACGCCAGCCGGCACGCGCAGGCTTCCGGGGTAGATATCGACGCCCAAACCAACGGATCGGATCTGGTGCTTTTCATTCGCGACGACGGCGCCGGTGGAGCCGACATCGAAAATGGGTCCGGTCTCATCGGCTTGATCGATCGGCTAGAAGCCCTCGGTGGCCACTTGAGCGTGCGAAGCCCTCCGGGCGGCGGCACCACACTGCATGCCACGATCCCAATCTCTGCCTGAAAGATCTGTGCTTACCCAAGTTCTCCGCCGTGCGTGCCATCACAACCGCTGCGCGGTGACAAACTCGGCGAACGCTGCCTTGTCCTCAGCCATCGGCTTGCCATCAACCCAGCGGCCCAGCCGGTGCATCTCGTCCAGTGCGCTTTGGCCCGTGGCCCGCCAGCCGTGGTTGTTGAGCCAATCGGCGACAACGGCACGATTCTCGTCGTGGTAGACCAGCTCCAGCACGTCCACGGCCTGCTCGAAGCCGAACGCAGCGGCGACGTTCTTGAACCGCTCGCGCATTTCCTCTCGCCGCGCGTTGCCATGGTGAGGCGAGGTTTCAGCCGCGATCCGGCTGCCGGCAGGGCTCAGCTCACCGATCTGGTGGAAAAGCTTGTCCTGCGCTTCGGCGGGCAGATACATCAACAACCCCTCGGCCAACCAAGCGGTCCGTGCTGCCGGGTCGAAGCCTGCGGCGCGCAGGGCGGCCGGCCAGTCCTGACGTAAGTCGATGGGCACCGCGCGGCGATCGGCCGCGGGCGCCACCCCGTTTTCCGTCAGCATCGTGGACTTGTAGGCCAGCACCTTAGGCTGATCGATCTCATACACGGTGGTACCAGTCGGCCAATCCAGGCGGTAGGCACGAGAATCCAGTCCCGACGCCAGAATCACGACCTGGCGGATTCCGTCGGCCACCGCATCGTTGAAGTATGTGTCGAAGAAGTTTGTCCGCACCGCTTGGTAATCGGGCATGTGAGCGACGACGGCCGCGACCTCGGCGTCGATAACTTCGAGCTTGGCCACCATCGACGGGTCCAGCATCGCTACCCATAGAAGGTTGGCACCGGCATTGGCGACCAGCAGTTTCGCGTACGGGTCGCGGATCAACGGGTCGGGCCGATCGGTTTCGACAGCCCGGCCGGCAGCCACCATCACCGCGGTACTCCCGACACTGGTCTTGATGTCCCAGGTGTCGTCAGGGGTGCGCAATTCGCTCATCGTCTGCCAAGTCTCTGGATGCCGGGTATCAAAGTTCCGTCACTTAGCTGTTGGCTGCAATATGGTGGCCACCACGCGCATGGCGCCGGCACTTTCCAATGCCTCATCCGAACAGCTGGGGGTCAGGACGTCATCGATACGGCCGAAGGTAAACACTGTGCTCATGTCGATCTTCTTTCGTTGAGTTGGTGGAGCCGCACATAGCGCCTCAAAAGTGGTCTGTATGTGAACTTCTGAACGCCACGACGGTAGCCCGACACGATCACTGTTGGCCGCCCTGCTGCCGGGGATCTCGCCCCCCTGCTACCTGATATTCGGCAGGTATATCGCCGATCTGGTGGCGTGACCGAATTCCGCTCCGCGACTACCTTTGTGCCGCTTGTTCATTCCCAGATCAAGGCGTTGGGAAGGGAGGTGTCGACACGCCGCAACATCGTATAGCCGACGCCGGCGATCCCGCGGAAAAGACCAAGATTGAAGCGACTGATTCCGCTGCTCTATCGGTAGTCGCCACTCGACCCGGCGGTTTGCACAACTTCCAGCAGCCGCTGGACGGCCTTTTCGCGAAGATCGCTGCGGGCAAGCACATCGCCTGCGTCCCAAAAGAATTCGATGCTGACCAGCGTCCCGCAGCACAGCGTGTCGGTGGGTCCCGGCCACCCTAGCTCTGCTCCCGCGAGCGCGCGGCGGATGTCGGTCTGGATGAGTTGGCCACCCAGCGCCGTGTGTTTTTTCATCGCCGCCCGAGCCAGGCCGATGCCCGGGGCGCCGTTGCACCACTTGCAGCACCATGTGTCGCTGGAGCCGCTCGATGTGTCGGGCCAATTGCTGCGCTCGGCATCAAAGGTCGCGTTCTCAAAGGCAATGCATTCTTCTGCTGCGCAGGCGAACTCCTGGATCCCGGTGGCCGAGGCGAGTGATGCCAATGCGTAGGCGAAGCCCGCCGCCCCATGCGGCAAGCCGTTGAGCGGGGTGTCAGAACCGGGCGCGGGCCAGCTGCGGCGGCCTACGGGGCCAACGCGGTGTTCGGCCAGCAGATGCCTTCCGCAACTGGTTGCGCGCTCAAGTGCGTCGCCGGAACCGCTCTGGCGGTATAGCCGAAGCAGACCCAAGATAGCGCCCGCACTGCCAGTTAGAACGTCGAGCTGCCGGTCCGCTGAAATCCCGTCTGGGGTAATCAACTCCGCCGCCCGGTGAGCGTCCGAGAGCAGCTCGTCGTCAGCGAGCAGCGCTGAGATTACCGCGAGGCTGTACACGATCGACCCCAGACCGAGCCCACCGCCCAGACCGAGCAAGCGTGCGATCTGTGAGGGGTTGCGGCCTCGGATGATTGCGCGGAGCCGGCTCAGGGCTGCGACGGCAATCGTCCTCGATGATGTGCTGTTCCTAACGGCAGCGTGTGCCGCCAGAAACAGTGCAATACCGCATGTGCCGTTGTAGAGGTCGTCGCCGAGGGCGACAAGTTGCGATACCTCGGAGTCGCCGAGCCAGTCCAGGCCAATCCAGGCCGCGCCTGGCTCCTTGAAATGGGCGTGGCCGGATAGCGTTCGGGCGGCCGCGTCGGCTTCCGCGGCGAAGACTTCTTGGCTGGGCGCGCACGTTGTGACAATTCGCTGCAACCGGTTGGGCCCTGAGTCATGCGGTGCTCGTCTCAGGCTGCAGAGGCTCTGTCGAATTACCTCGGCCTGCCAAGCGATTTCCTCTTCGTCGAGGGCCTGGACGCGGGCGCGCGCACGGTCGAGGCCCGATGTCCCCTCGACACGAAACGAGGTTCCGGAGGCATCTCGGATTTCGTGACCGTCGCTGGCCGTCACGAAGTGCGGCACGTTCAACTCCACGACAGCTGCCCGCTCGACGCCTTGCAGCGGCCACAGGGGGTCGAAGTCATGCTGCCAGTCCGCCAGCCTGGCGGTGAAGTCTGCCTGAGCGGACCACATGACACCATCGTCCATCGTGCGGTGATCTTTGAGGCGTTGTAGCAGCATGTAGTAGAACCTCGTCGGCCGGGCGACTTTGCGGATCGTCAATCCGGCGAAGCCGTCGAAAAGGTCTTCCGGGCGCTGCCGTTGTAGGAACATCGCGTACTCGTTGAAACCCAACATGAAGTCGTCGACGTAATCGCCGAGCCGGGCATGATGGCCCTCGACATGCGGCAAGTTCGAAATCGCGGCAATATCAGCAACTTCCGTCGGCCGCATGGTGTCAGAATTGATACCGGTCCAGATGAGCTTGACGCGTGGAGCGGAGTTCGAGGTCACTCCACCGATGGAAAAGACTGTGTTGGAATGCTTGCCATAGACGGGAAGCAGACCGATCTCCTGGACCGAGTTGTTGAGCTTTTCCGTCGCGGCCTGGTGTGCGTGTCCCGCGTCGTCGTCGTCGGCGTCCAGGCCACCGTTTGCTTCAGCGGCCTGAAGGATCATCTCGAGATCGATCGGTACCGGGTGGTCGCCGGTGGCGATGATGTTTTCTTGATGCATGTCGACGCCGACAAAGCAGTGGAAGAGTGCCAGCCACCCACCAGCGCGGCGGAAGTAACTCTGAAAGCTTTGCGGCTGTGGGCAACTCGTGTGATTGATGAACTCGGTCCAGCCATAGCCGGCGCGGGACAACACGCGTGCCGCCTTGAGGTCGAACGGAGCGTTGCGGTTCAGCCTCTCGACCAGTGCGTACCATGCTACGTCGACGGTGAGGTCCTTGGGCTTGTACACAACTCGCGAACCGTCGTCGAAGCGGATGATCCGGACAGTGCGGCCGAGGTTGTGCGGATCAGAGAGGTCACCATCGATACTGGTTATCTCGCAGCACTTGTCGACTTCAAGCAAGCCGTGACGAATCGCCGGCAAGTCGGTGTCGAGCCGTGTGATCAGTTCAGCTGATGTGTCGATCCACTGCCGGGCCAGTGAAGCCATCAGCCGCAGCAGGACAGGCTTGTCATCGAACAGGCGACGCAATCCGCCTGCCTTCAGCTCAGAAATGAACTCGTCGTAGCGCACTGTCGAGCCGTTCAGCGGCGCCGGTGCGTGATCGACTCGGTCCGGGGTGTTGTTGGCGTCGCTTCGGGCCTTGGCGAACCGTTCGTATATCGCGGGGGCCGCAAGGTGTGACAGGTCGACCAAGAGCGAACGGTGCAGGGATGCGCGCGCCCGGCCGCCTATGGTTGCCTCCACGTGATTGTCAACAATCGACCAAAGACGCGCGTCCGCGGCGCTGACCACCGATTCCAGCAGATCGGCGAAAGGGCAAGAGTCCGCTTCGGGGATAAGGGATTTCGCGGGACTATGCAGCGCTTCGTCAACCCAGACCGCGTCGTCGATCCACGTCGGTGCCGGTTGGGAAGCGTTGCGGCGGACGGTGGCGAACTTTGCCAACACGTCTTCGATCGATAGGCCGTCCCGTCCTAGCCGGCGGGCGAACAGTGACCAGTCGCCGCTGGCCGAGGACCGGCACCAGGCCGCGAGACGACGGGCGGCCAACTCGCTGTCGCTCTTTTGGCCGGGTAATTGTTCGAATGCGTCAGACAGCAGCTCGTCGATGGTCGCAGCGCGAGTAATTAGGCGCTCGTAAAAAGCTTCCATCTCGATCTCCCGGATTACGCCCAACCGGCAGCGTCTGCAGCCGGCCAGCCAGCTACGAACTACGGCAACAGTACCTAATTGTCGCGTCGACGCTCGGATAAGACGGATTATCTATTGCCTGACTCCCGACCCACGCACATCATTCCCCGCTCAACCGAAAGGCCTGTGGGGAATGATGTCCACCAAAATCGGATAGCCCCGCAATGAGGCTAATCAGGAAGTTCCGTCACTTAGCCGTTGGCGTCAATATGGTGGCCACTACGCGCATGGCGCCGGCACTTTCCAATGCCTCATCCGAACAGCTGGGGGTCAGGACGTCATCGATGCGGTCGAAGGTAAACACTGTGCTCATGTCGATCTTCTTTCGTTGAGTTGGTGGAGTCGCACATAGCGGCCCAGAAGTGGGCTTTATGTGAACTCCTGAACGCCACGACGGTAGCCCGACACGATCGCTGTTGGCCGCCCTGCTGTCGGGGTTCTTGCCCCCCTGCTACCTGATATTCGGCAGGTTTCAGAGGCGCACCGCAAGGCATGAGCGCGCATATTTAGATCGGACACACCCGACTTGGCACGTATTTACGTGTCAGCATCTGTTGATCGGCCGTTGATGGCGGCGGTGCCGCCTCAGCCAATACCCGAACAAGTCTGCGCGACTGGGACACGACTCCTAGATACCGGGCAGCAGGGGGACGACAAGCCCGACAGCAGGGGGGACACCAGTGGTTGCGTCGAATTACCGTTGTGGCGTCCAGGAGCCATCTCATTTGGCACCAATGTATGCAAAGCGGAGGCAGCACACGATGAGCACAATGCGCACCCCTGAGGACACCTTGGACATCAATACAAATGTCGGGAATACTTCGGTAATGGTGGCTGGCGCCCTGGCCGTTGAAACCGACCGATCCAAACTGTTAATCCGCGACCCGTACGGCAAGTCACTGATTGCCAGCGCCGGCCACAGTCGGGAATTCCTGCAGTCCTCGGCCGGATGTGGACGGCCTGTTGCTCTCCGGCAGCACGTTCAGATCTCTTCCGGCGCAGACCATCTCGAGGTTGATCGCCCTCAGGCCCTCGAAGCGGGTGGATGCGATACAACTCGGAATGAGGCGGAAGCCTCTCTGGATCTGCTCCTTCCCGCACGGATACGCGAGTCCATCGAGCTGAACTACTACTCGAAAGTGAACGCCGGCCTCTGCCTGGGACAGGTGGCGAGAGATCCGAGCTTCCTCCAGGACCCGTTCAGCCATCTGGCGCTGTTCCCGGATCACGGCGTAATTCACATGCGTGACGTCGCCCACCGCATCGTTGACCTGATCGAGAATGTGTCGAAAATCAAGCTCTCCGAGCGCAGCCCGCTTCGCCTGGACTTCATGAAGAGCTACGGCTGCCTGATCGCCTACGCTCACGACATCGGGATGTCCGACCTGAATCCATTCGGGCGGACGGTGCATGCGGAGTTCGGCGCTCACGAAGCCTTCGGGGCGATCTTCGACGAGATCGTCGACATTCTCTGGACGGCGAACGTTGGGAACCTGGCCTGGCGCGTGCTCCGGCTGACCAGCGCTGGCGTCTTCGAAGGATCGCCGCAACGGATCCTGCGGGAGCTTGTCGCCCTCGCCTTCGCACATAGCAAAAGCGCCGTCCCCATCGCCACGCTGAACAACACCAAGGCGTTGCGCAAGGTCATGCTCCATGTTCTGGGCCGTCCTCTCGAGGCCTTGTATCACGAGAAGCAGCTGAAGAAGAGCCGGACGGACGACGAGCGCGCTCACCACCAGGCCGCTCGCCAAGAAGCCAGCAGCCCGAAGGCCTTGGCAGAGCACCGGGCTGTCCTGCTCTCGGGTCACTACACCGACTTCGAGGCCACGGCCTTTGCCTGGTTGGACGTCAAGGTGCCGCAGGCCCTCGAGTTCATTGTCGACGTCGTGGACACGATCCGTTACCTGCGCTGTGCCGATGCACTGCGACAGCGGGGAACCGAGCTCAGGACCTCCGGGAGCTACCAGATCTTCATCGACCAGCAGACCGCTAACGCCGTCTACGCCCTGCGTGACAGCGAGGGACGCACCTTCCTGCTCGAGGGAGAGAGTCCGCTCAATGCGGGCGAGGCCAACCTCGCCGGCGCCGAAGTCACTCAGGAAGGCGACTTGCGGCTCGCGTTCTATCGGGGCTGCTTCGGATCGGATGAGGCCGTGCGCCGCGCCGCACACAATGCTTCCGTCGTGGTCGATGACATCCAGGCCGACGTCGTGGAGAGCTTCGTCGGAGTCGCGGGTGCACAAGACTCTCCGCACCGTGGCTGCGTGCTCCTGGAACATACCGAGGACAATCCCGATTTCGCGCCGCTGGTAGCGGATCTGGTGCTTAAGCGAAGCCCGGGGCTTAAGGATCGTGTTCGGTGCGTACCGGCGCTACGCGACGCTCCCGAGCCGGAGCGTCGGCGTTTCCTCGCGGCCCACGCGATCGAATGGGACCGCGAGAAGCGCACCACCTTCCTGCGCAACGTAGCGACCCGTGGTTACAAGACCGACCACATCGATATCGACCTCGGCTTCCGCGACGCACGCCTGGGACATCTCGCAGGCGGGGAGTGTCTAACGCAAGCCGGCGCACGGGCGAGCTTCGTCTACATCGCGCTGACGTCAGGACTTCGGGGTTGGCCTACGGGAGGCTACGAATCCTTCCGGATCCACCCCTGGGAGCTCCTGGGCATCACGGGCGTTATCAGAGGCGACTTTCGAGTTGCCACGGTCGTTGCGGAGAACGACGCAGACGTTCTCATCATCCCGAAGGACGTCTACCTTCGTCACTGGCATCGCAGTTACACGCCTGCGGAATTCTGCGATCTGATGCGCACGATCGGGCAGCCGGAACATCAGCAACCTGCGGCGCGGGCCGGGTAGCTGATCATGGCGACCGGCCCGGCACGCGTCAACAACTCAGAGCGATGGCGCGTTACAAACCCCTGGCACACGCTGTGGGCGATGATGGTCGGCTTCTTCTTGATCATGGTCGACTCGACGGTCGTTCCCGTCGCAAACCTGACCATCATGGCCGATTTGCGCATCGGGTACGACACCGTGATCTGGGTGACCAGTGCCTACTTGCTGGGCTATGCGGTGGTGCTGCTGGTGGCCGGCCGACTCGGTGACAGGTACGGGCCTAAGAACCTCTACCTGATTGGTCTGGCGGTGTTCACCGTCGCCTCGATGTGGTGTGGGTTGTCTGGCAGTGCCGCCATGCTGATTGCCGCGCGAGTCGTACAGGGGGTCGGCGCTGGGCTGCTGACTCCGCAGACGTTGTCGACGATCACCCGGATATTCCCGGCGCACCGCCGCGGTGCCGCGATCAGCGCATGGGGTGCCACCGCCGGCGTCGCCAGCTTGGTGGGGCCGCTGGCCGGGGGCGCGCTGGTCGGTGAGCTGGGTTGGCAGTGGATCTTCTTCATTAACATCCCCATCGGCATCATCGGCCTGGTGCTGGCCTTTTCGCTGGTCCCGGTGCTACCCACCTACCCGCACCGATTCGACCTGATTGGTGTCGCGCTATCCGGGGTGGGCATGTTTCTGATCGTCTTTGGGCTGCAGCAGGGCGAGTCCGCTGACTGGGCGCCGTGGATCTGGGCGACGATCGTTGGCGGCGCCGGGTTCTTGGCGACGTTCATCTGCTGGCAGTCATTCAACAGCCGCGAGCCGCTCATCCCGCTGGAGATCTTCCGTCACCGGAACTTCAGCCTGTGCAACGTCGGGGTGGCGATTACGGCGTTCGCAACAACGGGAATGGTGCTGCCGATGACGTTCTATACGCAGGCGGTGTGCGGGCTGTCGCCGATGCGCACGGCCCTGCTAATGGCGCCGATGGCGATCACGAACGGTGTATTCGCGCCATTGGTCGGCAGGATCTCCGATCGGTTCCATCCGCGGCCGGTGATCGGTTTCGGTTTTTCGGTGCTGGTGATCTCGATAACGTGGCTTTCGTTCGAGATGGCCCCGGGCACGCCGATTTGGCGGCTGGCGTTACCGTTCAGCGTCATCGGTGTCGGGATGGAGTTTGTGTGGTCTCCGCTGGCCGCCACCGCGACCCGCAGCTTGCCGCCGCACCTGGCCGGCGCGAGCGCTGGGGCGTATAACGCGGTCCGCCAGCTTGGCGCCGTGCTCGGGAGTTCGGCCATGGCCGCGTTCATGACATCGCGGATCAGTGCAGAGATGCCGCACGGCGGGCATGCCCCCGCTGCGGACGGTGGTGCCACCGCCTTGAAACTGCCCGAGTTCCTGCACGAGCCGTTCTCAGCGGCGATGTCGCAGTCGATCATGCTGCCCGCGTCCATCGCAGTGTTGGGCATCGGTGCCGCGCTGTTCTTAGTCGGCTTCGCGCCTTTGGTATTGACCCGGCAAGGCAACGGACTGCCCGGCCGGGTGTCCAACGTCACCACCACAACCGCGAGTCTTTTGAGGTCGTATCCGGCTGTATCGAACACCGAACACGTTGGCGCATCAAGAAATTCGCACGCACCGGACGCCGCTACCGCGCCGTACAGATCCGCGCCGGCCAACACATACTGACTGCCGTCGACCCCTTACCCGAGGACCTCCGCGACGCGATCACCCGTCGAAAGTCTTCGAAAGTCGTTGCGCCGATTGATTTTCACAACGCCTACGGACAACACCAATCATTCGGAATTGGGTGGGAGATCGCCATCATCGCGGCTCAATCCACAGCTGAAGTCGACGAGGCACAGGTACTGGCCGCAGCCCCAGCGCAACCGTGGCGCCGCGGTCCCGCTCGGCTTTCTCGTCGACCGGCCGCACCCGGTAACCGCCGAACAACGCGGCGAGCGCGGCCCTCATCTCGCTTTGAGCGAACGTGGCACCGAGACAACGGCGAACACCGCCACCGTAAGGGATCCAGGTATACATTCCGCCGTGCTCCTCGAGGAACCGCGCAGGACGGAACCGTTGTGGATCAGGGTAGATTTCCGGGCGCCGGTGCATCAGATAGATCGAGGGCACCACGGTCACCCCGGCCGGCAACGGCGCGCCGCCGATTTCCATCGGTGCCTTCAGACGTCGCGCGACCAGTGAGAACACTGGCCGCAAGCGCAACGTCTCCTTCACGACGGCGTCGATGAACTCGTGCCGGCCGGCCTGGATCTCTTCAATAAGCCGGGACTGCACGTCGGGATGGCGGACCACCCACTCCACCGCCGACGCGAGCGCGGTTGCCGTGGATTCGTGACCGGCCAACAGCAGCGTCATTAATTCATCACGAATCTCGACATCGCTCAACGGCTGGCCATCCGCGTTCCGGGCTCGCAGCAGCACGGACAGAACGTCGGTGCGTTCATCCAGGTCGTCCGCTCGACGTCGGTCACCGATCTCGGCGTAGAGCAAGCGGTCGACGCCGCTGAGCAACTTGCGTGTCAGCGCCGACCTTATCCGCTGGGGGCTGAGGACCAGCAAGAGCAGCCGGCCTGGAGTACCCACCGTCGTTGTCAGCATCCGCACCAGTTCCGCTCGCAGCGGGTGGTGTGCATCGTCTGAAAGTCCGAACACCGCGCGCAGAATGACCTCCAGCGTCAACGCCTGGATTCGAGGGTGGACTTGCACCGGTTCGCCGCGGGGCCAGCGCGCGATTTCAGTTTCGGCGATAGCGGTCATCGTGTCCGCGTAGGACCGCAAGTGGGTGCCGCGAAACGGCGGCACCAGCAGCTGGCGCTGTTCCCTATGTGCGTTTCCATCGAGAAGGAGCACCGAGTTCGCGCCAACCACCGGCAACAGGATGCGATTTGCCTCCCCAGCCTGCAGCAGCTCCGGGGGCCCCGTGAAGACCTGCTTAACGGCATCCGGATGGGACACCACCACCCAGGTCCCTTCGCCGGCCAGCCTTAGTGTGAACGTGTCGCCGTAGCGAGCCGCCGAACGCTCCATGAACCTCCAGGGGCTGGCTATCCACGCCGCGGTCTGAACGCTGACCGGGAGTCGGGGACCGGGCGGCAGCCCGCCGATAGTCACGCGATTACCCGCAACTCGGGCGCTGGTAATGATCGGACCCACACGTAGAGCTCGTCTGAAAACTGGTGTCGGTCAGGCGTGTGACGCTCGAGCGATTCCTGGTAATTGAGTGATCGGTGAAAGTCGCCGATTCATCAGAAATTCGTATGCCGTCATCGCAGTCCGGGACAATAACTAAGCCCATGTCGATCTTCTCTCATTGAATTGGTGGAGCTGCACATAGCGGCGCAATAAAAGGCGTTATGTGAAGATCTGAACGCCACAACACGGTAGCCCGACCCATACACCGCTCGCCCCCCTGCTGGCCCGTATATCGCTATTACCGGCAGCCGCCATCAAGGCACGGCGCGGGCGACCCGCCTCTTCCCCGCGGTGGCATAAGGCCTGCTTACAACGGACCGGGACGACCCAGTGGAACACAATCTGCGGCCGGCTTACGGCTCAAAGGCCGGAAGAATAGAGCCTGAATCGCGGATCTCCCAAATGCTGGCTTTGGTGATGCCGTCAAAATTTATCTTGTCCAACGTTGCTTTCGAGTACGTGAGGTCGATGGCAACCCGAGTTGACGTATTGCCGTATGGGTCGGTCATCGGGAAGCTGCCCTGAATGTTCACCGCGGAAGCGTCTGGATAGGTCGCTCGCGCGTACTTCAGAATAGTGATGGTGTCTAGCCGCGCACCGTCCCTGATCATCTGCTCGGTGTAGTTGTCGCGAATGGCGAATCGGGCGTCGACCACGTCGCCGTTCGGGCCCGGAGCAGTGCTGAAGGTGACTCCGTCCGGCTTCTTGGGGCCAGCCGGTGTCGGCGGCGCCACCTGACTCGTCGTCAGCGTCGGCGCCGTGGTCGAAGTGCTAGACGGGGATTCTTTCTTGTCGTCAAAATTCCAGCTTTTGCCAACGATGAAGAAGAGAACTATCGCAGCCAGAGCCGCCAGGACCAGGGCCGCTTTTCCGGAGCCGCCTTTTTTTGGCGGATCAGTGGCGAAGGCCCACTCTCCGGTCCAATTTTTGCCGTCGAAGTACCGCTGCAATCCATGGCCTACCCCCGCGGGATCGGGGTACCAGCCCGGCGCCGAGCCGCGAGGAGGCGGCGCCTGTTCAGATGGCATCTATCCATTTTCCTTCAGTCCTCGCCATCGCAACCTCTTTCGCCGACTGAAGGACTACCCGAAGTCCGGGCGAGGTGAACTGAACATGACCCGGGCGTGACGGTTCGGCACGATGTCCAGCGATTCGATGCGCCGCGGTGTCGGGTGCAGGCTATGAATCTACGGTGAGCGACCACCAGGTGAACCTGACCCAGCAGGAAAGCTCGTTGATCGGCGAGAGCCATACCGAGGCACTCGCCCGCATGGACGAGACGGCGGTGAAGGAATTGCAGACCCGGCTCAGGCAGGCGCGCGAAAAGAACTTCAACCTGTTGCGGCGTCAGGGCGCGGCTCGAGTGGAAACCGAAGGTGCCCGCGGCGCCGCGCAGCCTGCCAACGAGAAGCGGGGCGAAAAGGTGGAGATCTTCGACGAGGCACTGGCACGGGTGAGCGAACGCCTTGACGCTATCCGCGACGTCGAGTAGCTGCTCGAGGCCTCCGGAGCGGCGGCCGTCGCCGCGCCGGGTAGCGGTCTCGAGGATAAAGTGGCGGCGGTGGAGTTGCAGGTAGTGCTGGTGCGTGGTGCGCGGTGACGGAGCCCTGCGCCGATGCCGCTCTGGCCGCCGAAGTCATGCGGTCCGACGAGGCCGCCACCGCGGGCTACCGGGAGTAGGCTGGCTGCCGCGCAGCGGGCCGGCCGCCGAGTGCTGCGGGAGCCGCACGGCGGGTACACGTTGTGGCGCCGCGACGATGTACTCGCCGCCATGCGGGATGGCGAAGTGTTCGGCACCCGCCAGGGCGAACTGATGCCCGGCAATTTGCCGTTCGGCCCGTACCGGGAAATCCTGCTCGAGCTGTTCAATCCGGGCAGTTCACGAGAAATGCTGAAACCCGTACGAGGCCTCGCCGAAGAATGCATTGGTGACATAGCGGCGCGTCTGAACCGCTGTGACGGCGTGCAGGTCGCTGATGTCCTTTGCCGCGCCGCCTCCATGTCGGCCTGCGGGCTGCCGCCGCAGGTTCCTCTGGAAACCGTCAGCCCGGTCGTGGTGGGCAAGATCCGGCGCGCGCCGCTGGGCGGCGCCGATGTGATCACCCGCCTCGCCACCGAACCCCTTTCCGACGATGAGGTATTGGGACTGATGGGCTCGGTGGTCCGCGGTTTCATGTTCGCGTCCTTCCCCATCAAGGCCGGGCTGGCGGTGTTGGCGCGAAGGCCGGTGCTTCAGCAGGAGCTGCGCGAAAGCCCGGGCCGGCAAAGTCATTTTATCGAGGAGTTGCTGCGGCTGGATGGGGGAGCGAAGACCGTTTCGCGAATCACTACCCGCAGCGTGACGGTCGGCGAAACCACCATCCCGGCCGGTTGCCCTGTGGAATTGTGTGTCGGTCTGGTCCACCGCGACGAGACCGACGAGATGTCGGGTCACGACATGAAACTAGAAGGCGCGCACCGGCATTGGAGTTTCGGCGGAGGTCCGCATCGGTGCCCAGCGTCGCACCTGGCCAGGGAGCTACTCGGCGATTTCTTTGCGGTGTGGCTTGCCGAGATCCCGTTTTTCGGATTCGACTGGAACGGCGGCGACATCCCCAGAGCCTGGCATCCCAGACCCTACGGCCCGTTTTCGGGCGCAGTTTTCGACGGTTGGGTTCCGGGTTCTGTGCCACTGACGTGGTGATCGGGGCTGTGCGGCAACACTATTGGCTCCGCGCGCTACGGAAGCTGGCCTTGATGGCTTGGGCAGTAGACGGTCACCGATGCGGTAATGAATTTGACAGCGGTGCGATTGACACGATCGGCAACCAGGCGCAGAGACGGATTAGCCGAAAACGTCGTGTTCATCTCCTCGTCGACCAGCGACTGGAACGAGGCGCCGCCATCGAGTTCGCTACAGATTTCGTGCGCTCGGTAGACGAGTCCGGGCACGTTATCGATGACGGGAATCTGAAGTTGCGCGAGCAACGCCACAAACTGATCCTGCTGGCTATCGGCGTCCGCGGTGCCTGCGCACATGATCGCGGCGGTCAGCACCCCCGACGCGCTAACCAGAGTGTTTGCCAGGCTGGTGATATGGGCACGCACGGCAAGTTTCCCGTTCTTTCGGTATCACCCGCTCGACGTCTAACCGAATCGACACCAAGCGGTAACAATGACGGCCGCTGGCGCCTGCGATGATGGACATCGTAACTGCTTATAACCGTGAATCACCACTGGACCATCGCGCGAACCCGCAGGTGAGGGGGGCGGCGCGACGGCCGCGAAGGCATGCTCAGGGCGCGCTGATCACCGCCGCGATCGTCAGCGGCTTGAGCGTGGTTGGTGTTACACAGTTGCCCGCGAGGACCTGGCTCGGATCGGCGTCGGCATATTCGGCGGGCACGCACATCGGCGACTACTCGGCGAACGCGTTGTTGCCAGCTCCGTTGGGGGAGATCACCCCTGATCCACCGCCGGAGGTCCCAGCGGTGACGATCAGGCCGCTCGAGCCGCCTGTTGCGGCACCGACACCTCGAGCACCGCAGCAGTCCCCACGCCAACCGCAGGCACCCGCACCGCCACAGCAGGTGCCCCCACCGGCACAGGATGCGCCAGCGCCCGCGCCAACGCCTGCGCCGCCGCCCCCACCTCCGCCGCCACGTCCGCCGGGCGGCCATGTCCAGCTCTCGCCGTAAGGCGAGAACTGTCACATCGCTAGCGCGTCGCCCGGGCGATCGTCTCCCAGATGTCCATGTCCTCGACGATGTTGTGCGCGCCGACCTGGACCTGCGGGCCATAGCGGAAGATCAGCCCCGTCGCACCCGAGTCGATCCACAGCTGCACGCGCTCGGCGATCCGCTGGTGTGAACCGATCAGGAACGCGGTGTCGACGTAGTCGTCGGGGACCGCGGCGAGCGCCTCCTCGCGGCGGCCCGCGGCGACGAGCTCGGCGAGCCGGTCGCACAGGCCGGTGAACCCGAGCGCCTCGGCTTGCAGGCGCATGTTCTCCGACCACTCCACGACGTAGGGGCGAAAGAGATCGATACCGGCCGCGACGTCGTCGGTGACGACGAGGTCGACGATCGCCCAGACGTCGAAGTCCTCGCGCTTTTTGCCGTCGGTCCGGCGCGCAAAGCCGGTGTCGAGCTGTGGCCCGAAGGTCGGCATCATCCCCGGCGCGAAACCCCACGGGAACCAGCCGTCGGCGACCTCGGCGGTGAGTTCGACCATCTGCGGGCCGACCGCGGCGAGGTGAATCTCCGGCTCGAAGCCGGATTCGACGGACATCGACCACGGTTCGACGCCGAGCGCGCCCGTGCCGCTGTACGGGATGCTTGTCTCTGAGCTCTGGCAGCGCACGGGTTTGACGAGGCGAGTGCGGGACTGCTCCCAGTAGAGTTCGGTGCTCTCAATCGGGTTGCCGTCGGTGTCGCGCGCACCCTGGCCCGCGAACGCCTGGCGCAGCACGCCTACGTAGTCACGCAGCCTGCGCACCGGTTTGCCCCACGGCCGCCCGTGCCAGCCCTCGGCAATGCTGGGAAATCCGGCGCCTACGCCCGCGATTACCCGCCCACCGCCTGCCATCGCGTCGATCGTCGTCAGGCCTTGCGCGAGCACGGTCGCGGGGCGCGCTGTCAGCGTCGCGATATGGGTGCCGAGCCCGATCTTCGAAGTGTGGGCGGCGATGTAGGCGAGTGGCGTCAACGCGTCCGAACCGGCGCCCTCCGCCGTGAAGACCGCGTCGAATCCGAGGCGCTCGCAGCGCTTGATGCGCTCCAGTGGGACGGTAAAGCGCCGGTTCTGCCAGGGCACCTCGCACGCAATCTTCGTCACAGCTCTCCCGCCTATTGCGCTACCAGTTCGGCACGTTCCTTTACTACGACGCACCGACGTTCGCCGAACCGGTTGCGGCACTGCTGATTTCACACTCCGCCAAATTCGCCCGTCGCGCAGCGGCAGTCGCGAAGCGACACCGTCTGTTGCCAGGTCCCGCGGCCCTCACAGCACATCCCCAGTGGCCGATAAGCGTCCTAACAGCTGTGGATGTTGACGTTGGGTGACTTGAAAAAAGCCCGGCCAGAATTTCTACCTCAGATGGGAGCGCGCCCACGCTGACGGGCAGAAATTTCTGAATATAACCAATCATTATGTGAGCTATTTTAAAACGCGAATTCCCGCCGCTGTGGCATTCGTTTATATGTGCTGGTATTTATAACCGGTCACGACAAGCATTGATGGACTCGCGATACCGTTAGCAAACGGCCGTTCGAATGGTGAGAGATGTCTCATAAATCGCGGTGATCTGTCGACATATCTATCTCCGGACCGCCGCGCGGACCGTTGCGGTCGCTCGGTCATCCTGGCTATGCATGTCTTGAACTGGTAGTTTGTTGCGAGACGAGCTGACTCGTACGCGCCCGGTGTTCTCACATCAGCATGCGGCACAGTGACATTTCTTTTTTACGCCGCGATTACCCGTCGGGAACGCAACGCGAATAAGCCTCGCCCACAATGATCGCTATACCAAGTCGGGATTCAGAAGCGAAACGGGGGCGGATCCTGACATATTTCTAGCCGGGGACAGTGCGGTCTTTGTCGTTCAGACATATCGAATCGTTGGGGTATTTGTATTCCGTTGGGGCCACGGTGTGTTGCGGCCAGGCTGCAATATTGCGCCTTCCATCGCGGCCAAATGAGGGAGCGGAGGTAAGAGAATGTTGGACTTCGGCGCGTTGCCCCCGGAGATCAACTCGGGTCGGATGTATGCCGGTGCGGGAGCGGGACCGATGTTGGTCGCCGCCTCGGCGTGGGACGAGTTAGCTGCGGAGCTGTATTCCACGGCGGCTTCGTATGAATCGACGATTGAAGGCCTGACCGTTGGGCCGTGGAGCGGTCCGTCCTCGATAGCGATGGCCGCCGCGGCCGCTCCGTATGTGCAGTGGATGCGCGCGACCGGCGCTCAGGCCGAGCAGGCGGCAAGCCAGGCCAAGCTCGCAGCGGGCGCCTATGAGGCGGCCTTCGCGGCGACGGTGCCGCCACCCGTCGTCGCGGCCAATCGCTCGTTGCTCGCGACGTTGGTCGCTACCAACTTCCTGGGCCAAAACACGACGGCGGTCGCGGCGACCGAAGCGCATTACATGTTGATGTGGGCGCAGGATGCCGCGGCGATGTACACCTACGCCGGCTCGTCGGCGACCGCGTCGCAGTTGTCACCGTTCACCGACCCGCCGCAAACCACGAACGACTCAGGCTCGCAGATGCAAGCGGCCGCGGTGGCCCAGTCGAGCACCACGTCTGGGGCCAATACCGCGGCGCAGTCAGCTACTTCGAATGCCGTGCAAACACTTTCGACGGCGGCAAGCGCAGCGGCCGATTCGTCGACAGGAGTGACGGTGCCGCCTTTCATAACCAACTGGAACACCTTTTGGGCGGCCGTCACCGGCGTCTTTTCGCCGCAGTCGTGGACCAGCATTCCTGGTGGTCCGTTCCTCTCGTTCGGGCAGGTGTACGCGTGGGGTCAGAACGGGCAGAGCGCCGCGGCGTATCTGGCCGGGCCGAAGTTTATCAAGGGGGCGTTGGCGCCGCTGACGAGTGGCGCCGGCGTCCATCCCATGCTCAGCTCGGCGGTCGGTGCCGGGCCCGCCACCGGGTCCATGGGTAGGGCGGCGTTGGTGGGAAGCATGTCGGTGCCACAGGGCTGGACCGATGCCGCACCGGCGATCAGAACGGTGGCCCAGGTGCTGCCTGCCGACTTGGCGGCCGCGCCGGCCGCCATGGTCGGTGAGGAAGGCGCTTTCAGCCAGATGGCTCTGTCCAGCCTGGCCGGCCGCGCCATCGCCGCCACCACAACCCACTCGGTAAGCGGCCGTGCCGCGACGGCAGCCGCGCTGGGCAGCCTGGTCGCCGAGGCCGACCCGGCAGCCGCCACCATCATCGTCATCCCGGCCCTGGAGGCGTGATCGCGATGAACACCACGCGCCGCAGCCCAGCACCAGCCAGCCAAGCGCCCGCCACCAGGAAGGGGTAACGACATGTTTTACGGAGCCTTTCCGCCGGAGTTCAACTCGGGCCGGATGTACAGCGGTCCGGGAGCCGAGTCGCTGGTAGCGGCGGCGACGGCCTGGGAGAACCTGGCCGCTGAGTTGCAGTCCACCGCGACCGCCTAGTCGTCGGTGCTTGCGAACCTGACCAGTGGGCCCTGGGTGGGCCCGTCGTCGCTTGCCATGGCGGCCGCCGCCGCCCCTTACGTGGCCTGGATGCAGCAGACCGCGACTCAGGCCACGCAGACCGCGCAGCAGGCCGGCCAGGCGGCGGCCGCGTACGAAACGGCATTCGCCGCGCACGTGCCGCCACCGTTGATCGCGGCCAACCGTGAACTACTCGCGCAACTGATGGCAACCAACGTGCTCGGGCAGAACACCGGAGCGATTGCGGCCGCCGAAGCGCAATACGGCGAAATGTGGGCCCAGGACGCCGAGGCGATGGACACCTACTTCGCCTCCTCGGCTACCACCTCCAACAACTTGACGGAATTCAGCCCGGCGCCGAAGACGACCAACGAGGAGGGTTCGGCGACGCAGGCGGCCGCGGTGACCACGTCGCGCAGCACTGCGGCCGGCAACGCGGCAAATTCGGTGGCCGCGGCGGCCACCACCCCTAGCGGTTACAGCGGGCCGCTGGCGTGGCTGGCGCAGCTTGCCACCGATTACCAGAACTTCTGGTCAAGCCTGCTCAACACGGTGCCGGGCGGCTCGGCTTTCTACACGGCGATGTACAACGCCGTGAAGGTTCCGCTCGGGCTTACCACGCAGTTCAACGACATCGGGCTGCTGATCAACTTCCCGGTGTCCCAGTGGCTCAAGTTCGCCCCACCGGTGGCATACGGCGCGCTGCCGAAGGACGCGCTGGGAGCCGGTCTGGGAGCGCTGGGCTTCACCCGGGGCACGCTGTTCGACGCGATCTCTCCGACGGCCGGATTTGCACGTGGCACTTTGGTAGGGGCGTTGACTGTTCCACCCAGCTGGGCCTCGGCCACCCCGGCGATCAGGACGGTCGCTGCGGCGTTGACCGCCGCCGGGCCCCAGGTCATTCCAGCGGCCGCAGTCGGCGCGGGAAGTCTGTTCAGCTCCATGGGTATGGCGAGGATGTTGGGGAGCGCGATGGGCGCCGGAGGTCCCACTGTGGTGCGCAACGGCATTCGCAACCGGATGACCCCAATCAAGGATCTGAAGGACAAGAACTCGCCGGAGCATCTCAAACGTCTGGTCGCCCAGATATCGGAGAAGCCCGAAACCGTGCAGCACCACAATGTGGATCAAGAAGGTCTCGACGCACTGCTCGAACAGCTGGCTAAGAAGCCCGGTATCCATGCGGTGCACCTGAAAAACAGTAATCCCAAAGTCATTTCGTCCTAAAGAAGTGCAATCGGGCTAGGGGACAGCTTAATTCGTCAACACGAGAGAAGGTAACTGATGAAACGCCTCACGATATTGCTCGCAGTTCTCGCCATGATTGGCCTCGCGGCGCCTGCGTATGCCGATCCCGCTCCCGAACCGGACGGCGACGACGCCGGCTTCATCGCCGCGCTGCATCAAGCTGGATTCAGCTTTTCCAGCGAAGGTTCGGCCGTATCCGCGGGCCGCGCGGTGTGCTCGTGTCTGAACAACGGCGAGGACAACTTGGAGCTGCTGAACGACGTAAAGAGCCACAACCCCGGTATGGATATGGAGATGGCATCCAACTTCGCCTTGATCTCCGCGAAGTTCTACTGCCCTCATCAACTCTCCAAGGCCTGACCAAAACACACGATGGGCTGCGGATACGCGCGGCCGGGCGGCCCTCCTGACTCGACCGCACAGCATGCCCCGCGGCAGGAGGGAAGTGATGTCACCCACTATCTGATGACACATGCCTTCAGATGGAATATCGTGGTCCCATGACCAAGATTGGCAATCCTGGCATCGGCGGGACACACCGAGACAACGTAGTGATCGTCGGAGCCGGCCCCGTGGGCGTCGCGACAGCCGTTAGCCTTCTTGACCGCGGAATCAGCCCGACCTTGATTGATCGCGCCGACGAGGTAGCCAGCAGATGGCGCAACTACAGCAGCATGACCGGACTCATGACTGGCAAATGGTTTTCGCACATACCGGGGCGTCCGTACCCGAGACATACGCCTCGATTTCCGAGCTGTGATCAAGTGGCGGAGTACTTCAATCGTCACGCGCACCGTGATGGTATCGAGTTGAGGCTTGGCACCGATGTGAAGAGGATCGACAGCTGGGGGAGTAAATGGCGTCTGACGATATCGGGGGGCGTGATCGAGGCGGGTGAGGTGGTAGTGGCTACCGGATATGCCAATATTCCGTACCTTCCAAAGATGAAGGATATGAACAAATTTCGTGGTGATTTGTTACACACCTCGTCTTTCGGCGAGCCAGATCGCTACCGCGGCAAGCGGGTATTGGTTATCGGTGCGGGCCCGTCAGGACTGCAAGCAGCACACGACATTGCACCGGTCGCTGACAAAGTATGGTTGGCTGTACGAACACCTCCGAACCTCGTTGCGCGCCAATCGTTCTGGGGAAATTCGGTCGACGTCGTCGCTGGGCCGTTGTTCCACGCGCCGGTTCGTGCCGCCGATGCGATTGCGCGATTTGTGCAGCGGCGCACCATCGGTGACCTGACACGTTATGGGTTGCCGTTTCCCGATGAAGGTCCGTTCACGCTCGCGGCACGCAATGTCCCCGTCGCCGTCGTCGACATGGCGGTGATCGCCAGTGTGCGGAATGGGGCCGTACAAGTCGTCAGTACAATCGAGCGATTTCACGGCACGAGTGTCACGCTGGTCGACGGGATGCAGCTAGAGCCCGATGTCGTGATCTGTGCGACTGGCTATCGAACTGGGCTGGGGCCGCTGGTCGGCCACCTCGATGTCCTCGATAAGGACGAAGTACCAATACGATTCGCGCCAGAACCCGCAGCAAACGGATTGTGGTTCATCGGGTATCAGCGAAGGCCCACACTGATCGGCCATGCCGCTAGACAGTCGCGGCGCCTCGCCAAGTGCATGGCAGCACGTGAGCCGGCGGCACAATCTGCCTAAGCCGCGGATTCGAGTCCAGTCAGTCCGGCATTCGCGGCGGCCGATGCCTCAGGTGCAAAGGCTTGGGGCGTCGCACACATTGCCGGGGCAATACGTCGTGTGAGCGGCGTTCACCATGGTTCCCACGTCGAGCAGCGTCACGCCCCGTTTGTCCAAGTGAGAGTGGACCTCGTCGGCAATCTGTTGTGGCGTCCAACCCCAAGTCAGGTCGTAGCAGATGAGGTGCGCCTCGCCGATGAGTGCCTCTTCTGTGTTGGGAGGCCAAGTCAGACCGACGGCGCGCAGTTGCGCAAGGTACGCATTGTCCTGGGCCGTCGTGGCAGTCGCAACAGCAGCGCTACAGGTAAGCGCAGCGCCAGCCATCAGGGGGACAGCAAGTCTGGCCAGCAAGCGAGGTGAGGGCATTTGATCCGCTTTCTTTTCTGTTCGCGTCAATGAGGCTGCCAGTAGTGTGCGGCTCCAAAGCCGCAGAAGTATGAAGAATAGCGAAAGCCCGCAACGGCCCGATCCCTGCAGACGTGGCTACCCAGTGGCCGCGAAAGGGAGGCGCTCCTTGGCCAGGCGCCGATGCGTCGGGGACGAATCCCCGGCGTGTAGCGCCGTCGCGTTGTTCCACGAGCGGTCGTAAAAGACGACACGGCACGAGCCGTTGCGGCACTCTTTCAACCGCGTCCATGCCCCCGAGTGCTGGCTCAGCAACACCTCGCTGCAAATGGCGGCCGCCCACCATCGCCATCCGTCACCGGCTGGCTGCCAATGTAAATCGCCGTCGATAGAGAGCGTGAAGCTGGCGGCGCCGAGATCACCGCACGCTGCGGCGGCGGTGCAGATGCCCGACACCAATGCGCGGACGCGGGCACGCAGTTTGCGCAGTTGGGCGTCGTCGCCGTCGGCCAGCACGGGCGGGTGCGGCTCGATACCGCGTTCCAGCGACCAGACCCGGGCGGCTCGCGTCGACCAGTCCTCGGCCTGTTTAGCGTCGCCGAGCAGATCTGCGGCCGGCACAGCACCCGTGTTCAGGAAGTCCTCGACCAGTGCCAAGCCGTGCGGCGCAGGCCGCAGGCCGAAATGCGTGGTCGCCTGCCATTGGCCCGTGGGGAGATTCGGGTCGGCTGCCCAGCCGATGTCGGCACCTGTTGACATGATTGCCCTTTCGTTGAATTCCTTGCTGTTGGATCGCTTTAGAACTGATGCGTCGAGCTGCGGTGGGTGGTGCGCCGGGGCAGAGCATGACCTCGGCGGCCGTGCCGACGCGGCGGACCGTACTGTCGTGTAACACCTCGACGCCGGTTCCTGATTGCCCTGGAAGTCAAACTGGTCACCAATGCATTCGGAACAACGGTGGGTTCGGTTTGTCCAGATGTGACGCGATGTAGGTGGGAATATCGACTGGCGTTTCCCGTTACATCAACGCTAGTGACCTCGCTGAATTCAGGAGACCCAGATGGGACTGCTCGACCACAAGACCGCTGTCGTCACCGGTGCCAACTCAGGCATCGGCTTAGCCACCGCCGAGCGCTTCATCGCCGAAGGTGTCGACAAGGTGTTCATCACTGGGCGGCGCCAGACCGAACTGGACTCCGCAGCAAAGAAATTGGGCTCCCGCGCGATCGCTGTGGTCGGTGACGTCGGAAAACCGGAGAATCTGGACCGGCTCTATGCCAAGGTCGAGGCGGCGGGCAAGGGCGTTGATATCGTCATGGCCAACGCCGGGGCCACCACGGTCTCGCGTCTCGGCGAGATCACCGACGACGACCTCGACGCGCTGCTGACGACCAACGTCAAAGGGGTCGTGTACACGGTCCAAAAAGCGCTCCCGTTACTCAACGACAACGCCTCGATCATTTTGACCGGATCCACCACCGCAGATCGCGGCCGTCCCGGGCTCAGCATCTACGCCGCCACCAAAGCCGCTGTGCGCTCGCTGGCCCGCACCTGGGCCAGCGAACTTGCCGACCGCAACATTCGGGTCAACGTCCTGGTCCCCGGATCCACCGCCACCCCGGGAAGCGATGCACTGGCTGCGCAAATCGATTCCAACGCGTCGATTCAAGACTTCCGCGCCGGTCGCGTTGCCACCATCCCGCTGGGGCGCTTCGCAGAACCCATCGAAATCGCCTACGCCGCAGTGTTTCTCGCCAGCGATCTATCCAGCTTTAGCACTGGATCAACGCTTACTGCCGACGGAGGATTCAACCAAGTCTGAGGATTTGGTATCAGCGGCGTCAATGCCCCCGCGAACAAGTCAGTTTCGGGCACCGGTATTCACGTCTGTCTGGGAGCGGCTCCGGCCCGCGGCAGCCGTCGCGTCCTAGGTGCACCGCCAGGCACCCGACACCCACCACTTGTTCACCAGATCGCCGTCGCGGCCGACCGGCGACTCGGGTTATCCGGTTTGCGCACATTTCTGTCCAGCGAACGCGTGACGCAAGCCCAATTGTCGACGGGCACTGCGGCCGCGCGGTAGCCATGAATCATGCACGAGCATGCGGTCGGCGCACGGCCCAGCCGACCTGACGCGACACCGGGAATGAGAAAGCCGATATGACTTCAACGTGGTCCGAGACAGGCACTACCACCGAGGAATTCGCCGATCGTGTTCGAAGTAATCAGGAGAGCCTTGGCACGGAGATCAAGGCCCATTACGACTTCATCGTGTGCGGGTCGGGTTCGTCGGGTTCCGTGGTAGCGCGTCGTCTCGCCGAGAATCCCGATGTGAGCGTGCTGGTCCTGGAAGCCGGCGGCTCCGACGAGGCGCCCGAGACACTCAGACCGGAAATGTGGCTGGCCAACCTGGGTAGCGAGCGCGACTGGAACTTCACCGCTGAACCCAGCTGCCACCTGAACGGACGAGCGATCCCATATTCCATGGGCAAGGTCCTGGGCGGGGGTTCAAGCATCAATGTCATGGTGTGGGCGCGCGGCCACAAGAACGACTGGGACTATTTCGCCGCCGAAGCCAAAGACGAGCGATGGAGCTACGAGTCGGTGCTCGCCATCTATCGCGACATTGAGGACTGGCATGGCACTGCCGACCCTGACCATCGTGGCACCGGTGGACCGGTATACGTCGAATCCGCTTCCAACCCAAGCCCAATCGCGACCGAAGGTCTTGTCGCCGCCGACTTACTCGGCATTCCGACCTTCGACCATCAAAACGGCAGCTTGATGGAGAGCGACGGCGGCGCGTCGATCGTCGATCTACGCATCCGCAACGGATATCGCCAATCGGTCTTTCGCTCTTACCTTTTCCCGCTTATGGATCGGCCCAACGTCACGGTGTTGAGCGGCGCACTGGTAACTCGAGTGAGATTCGACAAGGCCTCCGGCGGGTGGGCCGCCACCGGCGTGGAATTCGTTCACGACGGCCAACTGCACCGCGTCAGCGCGGGATCCGAAGTGGTGCTGTCGTTGGGGGCGATCCACACACCCAAGGTACTGATGCAATCGGGCATCGGCGATCGGGCCGAGTTGCGCCACCATGGCATCCCCGTGGTCCAGCATTTGCCTGGAGTCGGCCGTAACCTGCAGGATCATCCCGCGTTCTCCTGCGTTTGGGAGAGTAAGACGCCCCTGCCGTGGCGCAATAGTGGCGGTGAGATGACAGTCTTCGCCAAGAGCGATCCAAGCTTGGACACTCCCGACCTTCAGGCGTACCAACTTGAGTTTCCGTATTCAAGCCGGGAGAATGCGGCCAAAATCGTTCTACCGGAATCGGGTTGGGCGATGTTAGGTGCTGTGGTGCGACCGAAGAGTCGCGGCCGAATCTATCTGACGGGACCCGACCCGCTCGACACGGTGCGGATTCACGCCAATCTGATGTCGCATCCCGACGACATCAAGGCGGCGATCGCCTGCATCGAACTGTGCCGCGAGATCGGCAATTCAGCGGCGCTCCGTCCGTTCAGCAAACGAGAGGTTATGCCAGGCAACCTCAATCACATTCAGCTCGAGCGCTTCATCCGTACCGACGTCACTACCTATCACCACCAGACGTGTACGGCGAAAATGGGCAACGACAATATGTCGGTGGTCGACGGATCACTGAAAGTCTATGGAGTGCAGAACCTTCGGATCGCTGATGGATCCATCATGCCGCGCGTCACAACCGGCAATACCATGGCTCCATGCGTCATCATCATCGGCGAGCGTGCCGGCCAGATCCTGCGCGAGCGTCACGCCCTCTGAAGTCGTCCAAGGTGTGTTGTAATCGCCACGTGTGCAACTATATTGAGCGTCGCGCGAACTGAACTCGCGCTTTCGCGCACTGTGCCGAACTTACCATTGCGCCTCTGCTAGGCGTTCACCCACCTCCAACGGCGCAACTGTGCCCAAGGTAACAGCTTTCGACTTGCTTGTGCAAAAGCCTCCTCTACCAACCTGATTCATGAAGCAGTCGCCGGTCACAGTCCGGCTGTACACGGGTGGTTACTCGAAGATTCCGGGATCGCGTGGTAACAAGGGGAACCTGGAAGCGTAAGGCAGCACGACCGAACGAATTCAGGGGAATCTTAAATGCATTTCGCGGTATTGCCGCCGGAGGTTAACTCCGGGCGCATGTACGCGGGGTCGGGAGCGGGCTCGATGTTGGCCGCGGCAACGGCGTGGGATGAACTGGCTAACGAGCTGCAGACCACGGCGGCCAATCTCGAGTCCGTGATTTCGGGGCTCTCCAGCGAACCCTGGCAGGGCCCGTCGTCGGCGTCGATGGTGGCCGCGGCCGCGCCGCAGCTGGCATGGCTGAACACCACCGCTGCGCAGGCTACGCAGACCAGTGCCCAGGCAAACGCCGCCGCGGTGGCCTATGAGTCCGCGTTTGCGATGACGGTGCCTCCGCCCGTGATCGAGGCCAACCGTGCCGAGTTGACTTCACTGATCGCGACGAATCTGCTCGGCCAAAACGCGGCGGCGATCGCGGCGACTGAAGTCGCCTACTCCGAAATGTGGGCCCAGGACGTTGCCGCGATGTATGGGTATGCCGCCGAATCGCGAGCGGCCACCGAAGTGACTCCGTTCGCCTCGCCGGAGCAGACCACCGACCAGGGCGGGATCGCAGCGCAGAGTGCCGCGGCCGCGCAGGCTGCCGGTAGCGCGGCCGGGCAGGCACAAAGCGCGATGTCGAGCGGCTCGATGACCGCGGTGCCGAATGCGCTACAAGCGCTCACCTCGCTGCCCGCGGGAGCAACTGACTTTTCGCAGTTCTCCAATCCTTATGACCTGATTTCGCTCGGCTCCGGCCTGCTTGGAAACGGCCTCGGCCTGATCGGGTTGTCGGGTGCCGCGGGGTTCGTTTCCGAGGCCGAACATGAGATGTTCGGATCCGAGACGGTGTCGGCACCGCAGCCATCGGCAGCTGCATCGCAGCGAGGAGCGATGCCGGCCAGGCGTCTACCCGAAGAGGCGACAACAGTGTCGGCGGAAACGGGCCGCGCATCCTCCCTCGGTCGCTTGTCGGTGCCCCAGGGCTGGGCCTCGGCGGCCCAGGAGGTACGGCTGGTCGCGCAGGCGTCGCCGATGGCCAGTCCTGTCCCGACGACTGGCCCGAGCCCCGGTCTGTTCAGCGGAATGCCGGTTTTCGGCGGGGCACCGCTGATGCAATTGTCCGGACGTGGCGCCGGCGATTCCCGAGATCGTCGACAGGCAAACAAAGCCGACGCGCCCGGCATTTTGGTGCCTGCCGGCGAGACTTCGCGCGATCGCGGAACGGCGGCGGGTGATCGGCCTGGCCGAAGCGCTGCCGAGTTACGCGAAATGACGGATCTGCTAGGCAAGCTGGGCAGGCTCCGCGACAGTGGAGTATTAACCGATACCGAGTTCGACGAACAGAAGCAACGACTGCTCAATAATCGCTAACCGCGGCCTGCGTTACGTTTATAGCCATGGTCAACGGTCCTGGTGAAGCTCCAGCCACCGGGCAGGGCGGGCACCAGCCGACGAGCCGGCTGCGCGACCAGCTTGACCTGCTGGAGGCGGCCCGCGATCAGATGGCCCAGCTGGTGCGAGTGATCGTCGAGATCAGTTCCGACCTGGACTTGGACGTGACGTTGCATCGAATTGTCAACGCGGCGCGAGAGTTGACCGGTGCCAGGTATGGGGCGCTGGGTATTCGCGGGTCCGACGGCGGCCTGGCGTCGTTCGTGCACGCCGGAGCGGACGACGCCATAGCGCGGCGACTCGGCGATCTGTCGGTGGGCGAAGGCATCCGCATCGATGATTTGACCGTTGATTTGCAAGCCGGCGGTCTCGACGCGGATGGCCCGTCCGTGCGGGCATTGCTCGCGATCCCGATCATCGTGCGGGCAGCCGACTTTGGCGTCCTCTACCTTGCCGACGATCGGCCCGGCCACGTGTTTACCGATTCCCACGAGAGCGCGGTGCGCGCGTTGGCCACGGCGGCGACTGCTGCCATCGACAATGCGCGGCTCTTCGAGCGAGAACGTGAATCGTCGAGGTGGACGAAGGCAAGTCGCGAGATCACCACCGCGCTGCTGTCCGGTGACCCACAAACGGGGCCGCTGCAGCTCATCGTCAACCGGGCGCTCGATTTGGCCGGTGCCGAACAGGCCATCTTGCTTGTGCCCCGCGAGCCGGATCGACCCCATGACGAGGTCGACACGCTGGTCGTGGCCGCCACCGCGGGCCGGTACGCCTCGCAGGTGATCGGTCGGCAGGTTCCGATGGACGGTTCCACTACGGGCGGCGTGGCGCGGCGCGGTTTACCCCTGATCACTGATTCCTTCCAATATCCGATCGAAGGGTTCACCGATGTCGGTGAACGCTCAGCCATCGTCATGCCGCTGATTGCCGACGACGCGGTGCTTGGGGTGATCGCGGTCGCGCGCGATCCGCACCAGCCGTCTTTCGACAACGAATATCTCGACCTGGTCAGTGATTTCGCCCGCCACGCCGCTATTGCGTTGGCGCTAGCGGCGGGTCGAGAACACGCGCTCAATCAGGAGCTGGCCCAAGCGGACAGCGTCTATGACGCAGTACTCGCGGCCGCTGAGGAACTGCGTCGACTCTGGCGGGCCCGCCGCGTGTTGGCCGTCACGTTCCCCGCCCAGCGATCCGCTATCGAAAGCACCTCCCGCACACCGGAATTCGTATCTGTTGGCGAGTTTGCGCAGTGGGCGGATCTGCCATCACAAACCCGGGAGCTGCTCGCCGCGTTGCGCGACGGTGATCTGCTGACCCCCAACACGACCAAGCCCGGGACGGCGGCCATCGCGCTGCAGCATCCCGAGGGCGTGCTCGTCGTGTGGATCGATCTGGCCGAACAACGACCATTCACTCTCGAGGACCAAACCTTGCTCACCGTGTTGGCCGGCCGCCTCGGCCAGGGCCTGCAACGGGTGCATCAAGTCGACCAGCAGCGTGAGACAGCCCTGGCGCTGCAACACGCGATCCTGGGCCCCGCCGATCTGCCGCATGGCTTCGCGGTTCGCTATCAGGCCGCCACCCGCCCCCTGCAAGTTGGCGGTGACTGGTACGACCTTGTCGACCTGGATGACGGACGCATCGCGTTGATCGTCGGCGACTGTGTCGGTCATGGCCTCGCCGCCGCCACCGTGATGGGACAGGTACGCAGCGCCTGCCGGGCGCTGCTGTTCGACAATCCCAGCCCCGCGGCCGCCCTGGAGGGGCTCGATCGCTTCGCCGCGCGGTTGCCCGGGGCCCAATGCGCCACCGCCATCTGCGCAGTGCTCAACCCGGACACCGGCGAGCTGGTGTATTCCAGCGCCGGGCACCCGCCGCCCATTGTCGTCCACGCCGATCGCACCACCCAGATGCTCGAGGGTGGCCACACCATTGCCTTGGGAGTGCGACCCCATCGCCCCCGCCCAGAGGCCCATGTGATCGTCCCGGCGCGCTCGACCTTGCTGCTGTACACCGATGGTCTGGTCGAGCGACGCCGCAGACCACTAGACGACGGCATCGGCGGCGCCGCCGCCCTGGTTGCCGAGGGTCTCGGGTCATCGCTGGACGATTTGGCGGATCAGGTGATGTCCCNCACCGATGGTCTGGTCGAGCGACGCCGCAGACCACTAGACGACGGCATCGGCGGCGCCGCCGCCCTGGTTGCCGAGGGTCTCGGGTCATCGCTGGACGATTTGGCGGATCAGGTGATGTCCCGGCTGGCGCCAACCGGGGGCTATCAGGATGACGTTGCCCTTTTGCTCTACCGCCATCCCTCCCCGCTGGAGCTGAAATTTCCCGCCGATGCCAGCAATCTCGCTCCGGCTCGAAAAGCCTTGCGCAGCTGGTTGACCCGGGTCCGGCTGGATCCGGAGCAGACGATGAGCGTGCTCATTGCTGCCGGCGAAGCCGTCGCCAACGCCATCGAGCACGGTCACCGCGACCGGCAAGGTGGCACGATTGCCCTGGGCGCGACCGCACTCGTCGACGAGGTGCAGTTGACCATCACCGACAGCGGCTCCTGGATACCTCCGCAGCCCGAGGCCAACCCACATCGCGGTCGCGGCATCACCCTGATGCGAGGACTCATGCACGATGTCACGATCGACCCCGACCCCGAC
>NZ_JACKVL010000014.1:0-1698 GCF_025823255.1 Mycobacterium montefiorense
CGACACCCGCTCACCGGGTATCACATCTAGCACTTCCCGGTTACTCCACACCTCAAGCTGGGCTTGTTCACCAGCATCAAGCACCTCGATCGACGACAACCGCATGTCGGGGTCAGCGGTCATCACCTCCAACACCTGCACCCACCGCTCGATCAGCGTTTCAATCGTGGCAGCGTCGAACACATCCGTGCGGAACTCCACCGACCCGCCGATCCCGGCAGGCTCCCCCGCAGCTGTCCAACGCTCCGCCAACGACAACGNCACATCCATGCGGGCGGTCCGAGTTTCCACCGGCACCGCAGTCAGCGTGAGATCACCAAGCGCCAACCCCCCCACCGCATCCTCAGCACCCAAACCCAGGTTCTGCCACGCCAACATCACCTGAACCAACGGATGATGCGCCATCGACCGCGTCGGATTCAGATGCTCAACAAGCAATTCAAACGGCACATCCTGATGCTCAAACGCTTCCAAACTGCGGGCACGAACCTGCGCTAACAACTCCCCCACCGTCAGATCCGTACCCAGATCCACCCGTAACACCAACGTGTTCACGAAAAACCCGATCAACGGCTCCAACGCCGCATCACCACGCCCCGCGATCGGGAACCCCACCGCCACATCAGAACTGGCACTCAGTTGCGACAACAACACCGCCAACCCAGCCTGAACCACCATGAAACTCGTCGCATGATGCGCCCGCGCAAGTGCAGCGATCCGCTGCTGCAACGACACCGGCCACGCCACATCCACCGAGGCCCCACACTGATCAGCAACCACCGGATACGGCCGATCAGTAGGCAACACCAACCGCTCAGGAAGCCCCGCTAACGCCTGGCGCCAATACGCCAACTGCCCCGCGATACGACTACCACTATCGGCGACATCACCGAACTGAGCGTGCTGCCACAACGTGTAATCGGCGTACTGCACCGCCAACGGCTCCCACCCCGGAACCTGCCCCTCACACCGCGCGGCATACGCCACACCCAAATCAGCCACCAACGGCGCAATCGACAACCCATCAGCAGCAATATGGTGAACCACCGCCACCAACACATGCTCTACATCACTGACCCGGAAAAGCTTCGCCCGCAACGGAATCTGGGCCGACAAATCAAAACAATGCAACGCCACAGCCTCAATGGCCTGCTCAAGCCGACCCGGTGCCCACCCCGCAGCATCAACCACCCCCCACCCGAAATCAGCGTCTTCGGCGGCCACCACCACCTGGCGCGGAACCCCGTCGGCCACCGCAAACACCGTCCGCAAACTCTCATGACGGGCCACCACATCAGCAAGCGCGGCCCCCAACACCGCCGCATCCAACACCCCACCGATCCCCAACACCGTCGGCATGTTGTACACCGGCGACGGACCCTGCAACTGATCCAAAAACCACAACCGCGACTGAGCAAACGACAACGGAACCACCCAAGGCCGCACCCCAGCCACCAACGGCTCCACCACACCCTGACCACCAACAGCATCCAGCCGCGCCACCAACCCCGCCACCGTAGGCGCCTCAAACACCGCACCCACCGACAAACCAACACCCAACACAGAATTCACCGCAGCAACCACCCGCATCACCAACAACGAATCCCCACCCAAATCAAAAAACGAGTCATCCACCCCAACCCGCTCCACACCCAACACCTGGGCGAAAATCCCCGCCACAACCTCCTCAACCGCACC
>NZ_JACKVL010000015.1:0-181154 GCF_025823255.1 Mycobacterium montefiorense
TCTTGCCAGGAGTTCATCACCCAGTTGGGTCGTAACTTCCAGGTGATCTACGAGCAGGCCAACCAGCACGGCCAGAAGGTGCAGTCCGCGGGCAACAACATGGCCAGCACCGACAGCGCCGTTGGGTCCAGCTGGGCCTAGCACCTCGTCTCTAACCGGGGCCGCGCACCGACAGGTGTGCGGCCCCGTTTTTTGTGGCACGAGGGTGGTAGTGATTTGAACTAAAGGTCGTTCATTTCAGTGCTTTTCGCGAATCGCCACGTCCCAATGCGGCGGACGCGACACAGAGAACTCCGCGCAGCCGGGCCCGATCCGATCACCTAAACATTTGAGAAATCTATGAACGAGGTGACAAGCGCATATGTGCTTTGCGAGAATTCAAGAACATGACCGTAATGTCGGGTTACGCAGGAAGCCAGCGTCCACGCCAAGCCATTCTTGGGCAGCTACCCAGGATCTATCGTGCTGACGGATCACCGATCCGAGTATTGCTGGTGGACGATGAGCCAGCGCTGACCAACCTGGTCAAGATGGCACTGCATTACGAGGGCTGGGTGGTGGAGATCGCCCACAACGGCCGCGAAGCACTGGCCAGATTCGAGCGGGCGGCCCCCGATGTGCTGGTCCTCGACATCATGCTTCCCGACATGGATGGCCTGCGCATTCTGCAGCGAATCCGCGAATCCGAGGTTTACACCCCCACGCTGTTTTTGACCGCACGCGATTCGGTCATGGACCGTGTCACCGGTCTCACCGCGGGCGCCGACGACTACATGACCAAACCGTTCAGCCTCGAAGAATTGGTCGCCCGGCTTCGCGGGCTGCTGCGGCGCTCCAGCCAGCAGTCCCCACCGGCGGCCGAAGCGCTCAAGGTCGGCGATCTCCGGCTCGACACCGCCAGCCGCGAAGTCAGCCGCGACGGCACGCCGATATCGCTGTCGTCGACCGAATTTGAATTACTGCGCTTCCTGATGCGCAATCCGCGCCGTGCATTGAGCCGCACCGAGATCCTCGATCGGGTCTGGAACTACGACTTCGCCGGGCGTACCAGCATCGTCGATCTGTACATCTCATACTTGAGAAAGAAGATCGACTCCGGCCGGGAGCCGATGATCCACACCGTCCGTGGTGTTGGATACATGCTGCGACCAGCGGAATGACCCGGCAACGCAACACCCCTTCGTGGCTACCACGGTCTCTGCGCCGCCAACTGCTTATTGGCGTATTAGCAGTCGTCACAGTGGTATTGGTAACCGTCGGCATAGTCTCAGTGCTCAGCCTGCGCGGCTACGTCACCGCGATAGCCGACGCCGATGTCTCCGAATCCCTTGATGCATTCAGTAACTCGTACATCCGGTACCAGAACGGCGAACACACCTCGGCACACCGGCGCACTCCGCCGATAGCAGAGGCGCTGCTGGAGTTCACCGGGCAAACGCCGGGAAACCTGATTGCCGTGGTACACCACGGCAATGTCGTCGGCTCGGCGGTTTTCTCGGAGGACCAGCCAAAACCCGCCCCACCCGATGTCATCCGTGCGATCGAGGCGGAGTCCTGGGCCGACGCGCCGCCGCGCACCATACGGCTTGGCAGCCTCGGCGCCTATCGCGTCGACAGCCGCGTCGATGGATCCGACCTCCTGATCGTCGGGATGTCGGTGAAGCTCGCCGACGAGATCATGGCCCGCAAATACATCACCACCAGCCTGCTGGTCGCGGCCGCCCTGGTAGTCACCGCGGGACTCACCGTGTGGGTGGTGGGCTACACACTTCGCCCGCTGCGCCGGGTCGCCGCGACCGCCGCGGAAGTTGCGGTGATGCCGCTCACCGGCGACGAACACCGGATCGGCGTCAGGGTCCAGCAGGAAGACACCGACCCGGACAACGAAGTCGGGATCGTCGGGCACACGCTGAATCGCTTGCTGGACAACGTGGATAGCGCGCTGGCGCATCGCGTCGATTCCGACTTGCGGATGCGCCAATTCCTCACCGACGCCAGCCACGAGCTGAGAACCCCGTTGGCGGCGATTCAGGGCTACGCCGAGCTGACCCGCCAAGACAGTTCGGCCCTGCCGCCGACCACCGAGTACGCACTGGCGCGCATCGAGTCCGAAGCACGCCGCATGGCTCTGCTCGTCGAGGAGCTGCTGTTGTTGTCCCGCCTGGGCGAGGGTGAGGACCTGCAGAACGAAGACGTCGACCTGGCCGATCTGGTCAACAACGCGGTGAACGATGCCGCGGTCGCGGCGCCGACGCACCAGTGGGTCAAAGACCTTCCCGAGGAACCGGTCTGGGTCCGCGGGGATCATGCCCGGCTACATCAGCTGGTCAGCAATCTGCTCAGCAACGCCGCGTTGCACACACCGCCCGACGTCACGGTGACCACCGCGATCGCCTGCCACCGCGGCGACCCCGACGCGCCGCATGCCCAGCTCACCGTCACCGACGACGGGCCCGGCATCGACGCCGACCTGCTCCCCCGGTTGTTCGAGCGGTTCGTCCGCACAAACACCTCCCGGTCCGACGGTTCGGGCATCGGCCTGGGCCTGGCCATCGTCAGTTCGATCGTCAAAGCCCACCACGGCTCGGTCAGCGCCGAATCCAGCAAGGGCCGAACGGTCTTCCGGGTGAAGCTGCCGTTGATCGACAGTCCGGGCGCCAACTAGCGCGCCCACCGCGCGCGAGGTCAGTGAGACGCGCGGGACAAACGAGGCGGCAAAGGTCAGGAAGACCGCAAAAGTGGCGGTCAAGACGTAAAGAAAGCGTTAAGGGCAACGGTTTGCCCCGCGGGCGAGCCTAGATTCGATCGTGACCTCCTCACCGAGGTCAGGTCACTGTTGCCCGAAAACAATCTGGCATTAATCGGTCATTGAACGAAAGACAAACATGTCTGTGGTGATTTACCTGGTGCTGACTGTGGTGGTGTTCGCCGCACTCGGCTTGACGCTGAGGCTCGGATCGTGAGCACCGCCAATACGGTGGGCCTGATTCTGTCTGTCCTGATCGCACTGTTACTGGGGGCTGCCTTGATGTTTCCGGAGCGGTTCTAGTGAGCGGCACCGCCGCGGGTGTGGTCTTCCTCGCGCTGATGATTGTCGCGTTGGCGGTGGTCCACGTGCCGCTGGGCGACTACATGTATCGGGTGTACAGCGCTCAAAAACATTCGCGCACCGAGAAATTCATTTACCGATTGATTGGCGCCAACCCCGACTCTGAGCAGACGTGGAAAACGTATGCCCGTAGCGTGCTGGCGTTTTCGGCGGTCAGCGTCGTGTTCCTATTCGTCCTGCAACTAGTGCAGGGAAAGCTGCCGCTGCATCTGCACGATCCGGGAACGCCGATGACAGCGGCGCTGGCCTGGAACACCGCGATCAGCTTCGTCACAAACACCAACTGGCAGGCCTATTCCGGTGAGTCGACCATGGGCCATCTGGTCCAGATGTCCGGTCTGGCGGTACAGAACTTCGTATCCGCCGCGGTCGGGATGGCGGTCGCGGTCGCGCTGGTCCGCGGCTTCATCCGACACCGCACCAATGAACTGGGAAACTTCTGGGTGGACCTGACCCGCGGCACGCTGCGCATCCTGTTGCCGATCTCAATCATCGGCGCGCTCACCCTGCTGGCCGGCGGTGTCATCCAGAACTTCCACCTCAATGACCAGGTGGTGAACACCCTGGCCGGCTCCCCGCAGACCCTTCCCGGTGGTCCGGTTGCCAGCCAAGAGGCAATTAAGTTGTTGGGCACCAACGGCGGTGGCTTCTACAACGCCAACTCGGCGCATCCGTTCGAGAACGCGACCGCGTGGACCAACTGGGTCGAGATCTTCCTGATCCTGGTCATCGGCTTCTCGCTGCCGCGCACGTTTGGCCGCATGGTTAACAGCAAGAAGCAGGGCTACGCCATCGCCGCGATCGTCAGCGTCCTGGCCCTGCTCAGCGTCACCTTCATGATGCTGTTCCAGCTGCAGCACCACGGCACCGTCCCCTCGGCGGTGGGCGCCTCATCCGAAGGAGTCGAACAGCGCTTCGGCGTCGCCGACTCTGCGGTCTTCGCCGATGCGACCACGCTGACCTCAACGGGCGCAGTCGATTCCACCCATGACTCCTATACCAGCCTGGGCGGCATGATGACGATGTTCAACATGCAGCTCGGTGAGGTCGCGCCCGGTGGCACTGGCTCGGGGCTGTACGGCATCCTGATCCTCGCGGTCATCACGGTGTTCGTCGCGGGGTTGATGGTCGGCCGGACACCGGAGTACCTGGGCAAGAAGATCAATCCGCGCGAGATGAAGCTGGCCGCAGGGTATTTCCTGATCACCCCGCTGCTCGTGCTGCTCGGCACCTCGATCGCGATGGCGCTGCCGGGTGAGCGCGCCGCCATGGCCAACGGCGGGCCGCACGGCCTGTCCGAGGTGCTGTACGCCTTCACCTCGGCAGCCAACAACAACGGTTCGGCTTTCGCGGGTCTGTCGGCCAACACGGTCTGGTGGAACACCGCCTTGGGTCTGGCCATGGTCTTCGGCCGCTTCCTGCCGATGATTCTGGTTCTCGCGCTTGCCGGTTCACTGGCAAGCCAGGGCATGACGCCCGAGTCCAGTGGCACCCTGCCCACGCATAAGCCGCAGTTCGTGGGACTTGTGGTGGGCGTGACAGTCATCCTGGTTGCCCTCACCTTCCTGCCCGCGCTGGCGCTCGGGCCGCTTGCCGAAGGGATTCACTGAAAGTGACCACCACATTGAATTCAGGCACCCGCCGACGCACCGCGCAGGCGCCCGGCGAAAAGCTTCAGGGCGGCTCGCTGGACCCGGCCCTGCTGCTGAAGTCGCTGCCGGACGCACTGCGCAAACTCGATCCCCGCACGCTGTGGCGCAACCCGGTGATGTTCATCGTGGAGATCGGCGCCGTCTGGTCGACGGTGCTCGCGGTCGGCGACGGCACCTGGTTCAGCTGGCTAACAGTGTTCTGGCTATGGCTGACAGTGCTTTTCGCGAACCTGGCCGAGGCAGTCGCCGAGGGGCGCGGCAAGGCGCAGGCCGACTCGCTGCGCAAGACGAAGGCCGACACCATCGCGCACCGGCTCAAGGATTGGAAGCCCGGCGCGGCTGGCAACCCCGAAGAGATTGCGGCGCCGCTGCTGCAGCAAGGCGACTTCGTGGTGATCACCGCGGGCGAAGTCATTCCCGGCGACGGCGATGTCGTGGAAGGCATTGCCTCGGTTGACGAGTCGGCCATTACCGGCGAATCGGCACCGGTGATCCGGGAATCCGGCGGTGACCGCTCGGCGGTGACCGGCGGGACAACCGTGCTGTCGGACCGCATCGTCGTCAAGATCACCCAGAAGCCGGGCGAGAGCTTTGTGGACCGGATGATCGCGCTCGTCGAGGGCGCGAACCGGCAGAAGACGCCCAACGAGATCGCGCTGAACATCCTGCTGGCGGCACTGACCATCATCTTCGTGTTCGCGGTCGCCACACTGCAACCGCTGGCGATCTACTCCAAGGTGAACAACCCTGGAGTGCCTGATACCTCGGCGCTGAGCTCCGACGGCATCAGTGGCATCGTCCTGGTGGCACTGCTGGTGTGTTTGATTCCGACCACCATCGGTGCGCTGCTTTCCGCGATCGGTATCGCGGGTATGGACCGGCTGGTGCAACGCAACGTGCTGGCCATGTCGGGCCGCGCGGTCGAAGCGGCCGGTGACGTCAACACCTTGCTGTTGGACAAGACCGGAACGATCACGCTCGGCAATCGTCAAGCGTCGGAATTCATTCCGGTGACCGGCGTGACCAACGCCGACTTGGCGGACGCCGCACAGCTGTCGAGTCTCGCCGACGAGACTCCAGAAGGACGCTCCATCGTGGTGTACGCCAAAGAGGCCTACGGCCTGCGCGCGCGAACACCTGGCGAATTGACGAACGCTAACTGGGTGGAATTCACTGCGACCACCCGGATGTCGGGCGTCGACCTCGACGGCCGGCAGCTACGCAAGGGCGCGGCGAGCTCGGTCTCGGAATGGGTCCGCGGCCACGGCGGCAACGTCCCGACCGAACTCGGCGAGATCGTCGACGGCATCTCGGCGGCCGGCGGAACCCCGCTGGTCGTCGGGCAGGTCGATGACGGCAAGGCCGAAGTGCTCGGCGTCATCCACCTCAAGGACGTGGTGAAGCAGGGCATGCGCGAACGATTCGACGCGATGCGCCTGATGGGCATCCGTACGGTGATGATCACCGGTGATAATCCGTTGACCGCCAAGGCAATCGCCGACGAGGCCGGAGTGGACGACTTTCTCGCCGAGGCCACACCCGAAGACAAGATGATGCTGATCAAAAAGGAGCAGCAGGGTGGTCGCCTGGTGGCGATGACCGGCGACGGCACCAACGACGCGCCGGCGCTGGCTCAGGCCGACGTCGGAGTGGCGATGAACACCGGCACATCGGCCGCCAAAGAGGCCGGCAACATGGTGGACCTGGACTCCGATCCGACCAAACTCATCGAGATCGTGGAAATCGGTAAGCAACTGCTGATCACCCGCGGTGCGTTGACGACCTTCTCGATCGCCAACGACATCGCCAAATATTTCGCGATCATCCCGGCGATGTTCGTGGCGATCTTCCCCGGCCTGGACCTGATCAACGTGATGCGGCTACACAGCCCGCAATCGGCGATCCTGTCCGCGGTCATCTTCAACGCGGTCGTCATCGTCGCCCTGATTCCGTTGGCGTTGCGCGGTGTTCGGTACACGCCCAGCCGTGCATCGAAACTGCTCAGCCGAAACCTTTACGTCTACGGATTGGGCGGCATCGTCGCCCCATTCGTGGGGATCAAGCTCATCGACCTGCTGGTTCAACTGCTCCCTGGGATGGCCTGAGATGAACATCGCCAACACGATTCGCCAACACGTCGCCGCGCTGCGCGCGCTGCTCGTCCTCACGGTGATCCTCGGTTTTGGCTACCCGCTGCTGATTTGGCTGATTGCCTTCATCCCGGGACTGCACGACAAGGCGGAGGGCTCGATCATCACCATCGGCGGCAAGCCGGTGGGCAGTCGACTGATCGGCCAGTCGTTCACCGACGCTAGCGGCAACCCACTGCCGAAGTACTTCCAGAGCCGGCCTTCGGCGGCGGGCAGCAATGGATATGACCCGACGTCGAGTGGCGGCAGCAACCTTGGGCCCGAGAGCATTGTCGACACCCCGGGCGATCCGGCCAAGCTGGCGTCGGGCGCCAGTGCGTCCGACGCCGGGTTCAAGCCGAGCCTGCTGACGCAGGTGTGCACGCGAAGCGTATCGATCGGACAACTCGAAGGTGTCAATGGCGCAAGGCCGTTCTGCACCGGCGGCGGTGTCGGAGCGGTGCTGTCGGTGATTGGCCCCCGCGATTCGCGCGGTTACGTCGTCCACCCGACTCGGGTGGCCAGCGTCAACGAGCCGTGCGCGACGACGAAGCAACCCTTCCTGGACTTCTACGAAGGTGTTCGGGTCGAGTGCGCAAAGTTCGGCGACGACTACTCGATCGGCCAGATCGTGCCGATTGTCGGAGCCGCCGCGGGTAGCCCGCAGGTGCCCGCCGACGCCGTCACCGCCAGCGGCAGCGGCCTGGATCCGAACATCTCACCGGCCTACGCCGCTATTCAGGTCACCCGGGTGGCCAACGCCCGCCACGTCAGCCCGGACCAGATACGCGCGGTCCTCGCGCAGTTCAGCGACGGCCGTGCCCTGGGATTCTTCGGCGAACCGACGGTCAATGTGCTGCAGCTGAACGCCGAACTCGACCACCGGTTCCCGGCCACGAGCTAGGGACGCGGGTGGATGATGGTTGACGTGAGCGACGTCAGCCTCGGGGACCACCATCCCAAGCGCGGGGAGCTACGCATCTACCTCGGTGCGGCCCCGGGTGTCGGCAAGACGTTCGCGATGCTCGGGGAGGCTCACCGGCGCTTGGAACGCGGCACCGATCTGGTGGCCGCCGTGGTGGAGACGCATGGCCGCCGCAAAACCGCGGAGATGCTGGAAGGCATCGAAATCATCGCGCCGCGTTTCATCGAGTACCGCGGCGGTAGCTTCGCCGAACTCGACGTGCCGGCCGTGCTGGAGCGGCATCCGCAGGTGGTTCTGGTCGACGAACTGGCCCACACCAATACACCGGGAAGCAAGAACCAGAAACGGTGGCAGGACGTCGAAGAGTTGCTCGACGCCGGGATCACCGTGATCACCACCGTCAACATCCAGCACCTGGAAAGCCTCAACGACGTCGTCGCCCAGATCACCGGGATCGAACAGAAGGAGACGATGCCGGACTCGATCGTGCGGGAAGCCGCGCAGGTTGAGCTGATCGACATCACACCGGAAGCGCTGCGGCGCAGGCTGTCTCACGGCAACGTCTACGCCCCGGCCCGAATCGATGCCGCACTGTCGAACTACTTCCGCCGCGGAAATCTCACCGCCCTACGGGAATTGGCGTTGCTGTGGCTGGCCGATCAGGTGGATACCGCGCTGGCCAAGTACCGCGCGGAGAACAAGATCACCGACATGTGGGAGGCGCGCGAGCGCGTCGTGGTGGCGGTCACCGGCGGCCCAGAATCGGAAACGTTAGTACGACGGGCATCCCGGATCGCGTCGAAGTCCAGCGCCGAGCTGATGGTCGTGCACGTGCTACGGGGCGACGGGCTGGCCGGCTTGTCGGAAACCCGGATGATCAAGATCCGCGGGCTGGCCGGCAGTCTGGACGCGTCGGTGCACACCGTCGTCGGCGACGACGTGCCCACAGCGCTACTGGATTTCGCGCGTGAGATCAACGGCACCCAGTTAGTGATCGGCAGCTCGCGCCGGTCGCGGTGGTCGCGGATTTTCGAGGAGGGCATCGGCCCGACCATTGTGCAGCGATCCGGCAAGATCGATGTGCACATCGTCACGCACGAAGAATCCAGGCGCGGCTTCCACATCGCGTCGCTGGCGCCCCGCGAGCGACGCATCGCCTCCTGGCTGGCGGCCTGCATCGTCCCGTCCGCGATCTGCGCGGTCACGGTGGGCGTGCTCGACCCATATCTGGACACCGGCGGGGAGAGCGCCCTGTTCTTTGTCGGGGTTCTGCTGGTGGGCCTGCTGGGAGGTGTTGCCCCGGCAGCTCTTTCGGCGGTGCTGTCCGGGCTGCTACTGAACTACTACCTGATCGCGCCGCGACACAGCTTCACGATCGCCGAACCCAACAGCGCCATTACCGAATTGGTGCTGCTGCTGATCGCGGTGGCGGTCGCGGTGCTGGTCGACTTCGCGGCGAAACTAGCCCGGGAAGCCCGGCTGGCTTCCCAAGAGGCCGAACTGCTGACGCTGTTCGCGGGATCGGTGCTGCGCGGCGCCGACCTCGACACACTGCTCGAACGCGTGCGCGAGACCTACTCGCAGCAGGCGGTCAGCGTGCTGCGAGAGCCCAGCGACGAGGACCGCGCCGTCGGCAAGAAGAGCTACATCGTGGCCTGTGTGGGCAAAGATCCTTGTGTCACGGTTGATTCCGCGGACACCGCGATCGAGGTCGGTGACGACGAGTTCTGGATGCTGTTGGCCGGCCGCAAGCTGTCCGCGCGCGATCGCCGGGTGCTGAGCGCGGTGGCCAGACAGGCCGCGGGTCTGATCAGGCAGCGTGAGCTGGTCGACGAAGCAAGTCGGACCGAGGCGATTGTGCGGGCCGACGAGCTGCGGCGCTCGCTGCTCTCGGCGGTCAGCCATGATCTACGCACACCGCTGGCCGCGGCCAAGGTCGCGGTATCCAGTTTGCGCGCCGAAGATGTTGCTTTCTCCGCGCAAGACACCGCGGAATTGCTGGCCACTATTGAGGAGTCGATCGATCAGTTGACCGCGTTGGTTGGAAACCTGCTTGATTCTTCGCGTCTGGCCGCCGGCGTGGTTCGCCCGGATCTGCGCTGGGTGTACCTGGAGGAAACGGTGCAACGCGCGCTGGTCAGTATCGGCAAGGGCGCCAACGGGTTCTACCGATCAGCGATCGATCGCGTCAAAGTCGACGTGGGTGACGCGGTGGCCATGGCCGACGCCGGGCTGCTCGAACGCGTGCTGGCCAACCTGATCGACAATGCGCTGCGCTACGCGCCCAACTCCGTGGTCCGGGTCAACGCGGGGCGCGTGGGCGATCGGGTCCTGATCAACGTCATCGACGAAGGACCGGGAGTCCCACCCGGGAACGAAGATCAGCTCTTCGAACCATTTCAGCGGCTCGGCGATCACGACAACACCACCGGTGTGGGGCTGGGGATGTCGGTGGCGCGTGGCTTTGTGGAAGCCATGGGCGGAACCATCCAGGCCAGCGACACGCCCGGGGGCGGACTCACCGTCGTCGTAGACTTGGCGGCACCGCCGCAACCGATTGGTGTCCGATGACCCGGGTATTGGTGATCGATGACGAGCCGCATATTCTGCGTGCGCTGCGCATCAACCTCTCGGTGCGCGGCTACGAAGTCGTCACGGCGGCGACCGGTGCCTGCGCCCTGCGCGCCGCTGCCGAACACAAACCCGACGTGGTGGTCCTCGACCTCGGCTTGCCCGACATCTCGGGTATCGAAGTGCTTGCCGGTCTGCGCGGGTGGCTGACGGCACCGGTGATCGTGTTGTCGGCGCGCACCGATTCGTCCGACAAGGTCGAAGCGCTGGACGCCGGGGCCGACGACTACGTCACGAAACCGTTTGGGATGGACGAGTTTCTAGCCCGGCTGCGGGCCGCGGTCCGCCGCAACGCCGCGGCATCGGAAACCGACGAGCCGGTGATCGAAACCGATGCTTTCACCGTCGACCTGGCCGCCAAGAAAGTGACGAAGAACGGCGCCGAGGTGCACCTCACCCCGACCGAGTGGGGCATGCTCGAGGTACTGGTGCGCAATCGCGGCAAGCTGGTCGGCCGCGAGGAGTTGCTCAAAGAGGTGTGGGGCCCGGCGTATGCCACCGAAACCCATTACCTGCGTGTGTATCTCGCACAGTTACGGCGCAAACTCGAAGACGACCCGTCGCATCCCAAACACCTGCTGACCGAATCCGGTATGGGCTACCGCTTCGAGGCATGAGCTTTCCGGCGCCCAGTGTGCGTCCACGGCGCCGGGTGTGCGCCCACGGCGACGACACGCCGGGAAAGGCCGCCGTCACCGCACACCGAAAGCCATGCTTGTTACCGCGCGATCGACAGCACGATGCCGTCGAGAATGTCGTGCTCGCTGACGGTGAGCTCGTCGATGCCGGCCCGGGCGCGTAGCTCGCGCACCAACTCCTGCACCACGATCGCGCCGCCGCCGATCACATCGGCCCGGCCCTCGTGCATCGGCGGCAGTGCCGCACGCTGGGACAGCGTCATGCCGACCAGCCCCTCACACACCGACCACAGTTCATCGCCGGCAACCCGCGAAAGATGAATGGCCGCAGCGTCATACGTCGTCATGCGGTGCGCCAACGCCGACAGGGTGGTCATCGTGCCGGCCAGCCCGACCCAGGTCCGGGCTCCCTCGACGGGCACGGCCCGCAGTGCGGACTCGAGCCGATCGCGCACAAACTGACGCGCCGCGTGCACTTCCGCACGCGTCGGCGGGTCGGAGTGCAAGCAGCGCTCGGTTAACCGGACGCAGCCGATGTCGGCCGAGTAGCTCGCCAACACCTGGTCTGTGCCCAGCACGATTTCGGTTGAGCCGCCACCGAGGTCGACGACGACGAAAGGTCCACGGGCGACGTCTAATTCGCCGACCGCTCCGCGGAATGACAACTCGGCCTCTTCGGCTCCGGTGATCACCTCGGCGACCGCACCGGGTAGCACACCGGCCAGCACGTCGGCGGTCATCGCAAAGAAGTCATCGCGGTTGGTGACGTCGCGAGCGGCCGAGGTGGCAACCATTCGGACCCGCTCGACGCCGTGGGCTCGCATCAGATCCGCATAGTCGACCAGCGCCGCTTTGGTCCGCTGGATCGCCTGCGGCGCAAACTGACCGGTGGCGTCGACACCCTGGCCCAGGCGCACGATCCGCGTCTCGCGATGCACGTCGCACAGCTGCCCGCCCGATACGTCGGCGATCAGCAACCGAATCGAGTTAGTGCCGCAATCGACGCCGGCCGCTCTCAACGCCACAGCTCACCATCCAGCACCGCGGCCATCGCCGGCTCGGCGGCAAGCAGCGCCAACGCGTGGTCTCCGAGCGGATTAACCCCGGGACCCTTGGCCAGCGAATGCGCGATCAGCACGTGCAGGCACTTGACCCGGTCCGGCATGCCGCCCCCCGAGAACGTCGTCCCGAGCGGCTCGATCGCGTCGCGCTCGGCCAGATAGGACTCGTGGGCGCGCCGGTAGGCGGCGGCCAAATCGGAGTCCGTCTGCAATCGCTCGGTCATCTCCCGCATCAGCCCCGTCGTCTCGAGCCTGCTCGCGGCCGCAGTGAGCGCCGGGTGCGTCAGGTAGTACAACGTCGGAAACGGAGTTCCGTCAGGAAGTTTCGGCGCGGTCTTCACCACGCCGGGCTCGCCACTGGGACACCGGTAGGCGATCTCCAGCACACCACGCGGCTCGCGACCGAGCTGGCGTGCCACCGCTTCCAGGTCGGCACGATCAACCACCGGGAGTCGTGGGCTTCGGTAATTCCGGCGGCGCGGGCGCCGAGGGGTCGGCCGGCGCGAGCGCCGGGGCGTTGGCCGGTGGGGCCGGTGGCAGGTGCGGGGCGTCGGCGATGGTGTGCCACAGCGACGAGTACCACGGGGCGTTGCTCGCCGGCTTGGCCGTCTCGCCGCCCGGCTGCGGGGAAGCCGCCGCACCCGCCGGAAGCTGGACTTGGAACGGCGTGTCGCCGGGCATCACAAACCCCAGGCGCTCCCGGGCCTGCGCCGCGATGTAGGCCGGATCGCCAAGCTTGACCTTCTTCTGCTCGAGGTCGGCGATCTGACGGCGCAGCGCGGCCTCACTGGCGGTCAACTGAGACATCTCGGTGCGCTGCGCGAAATAGGTACGCACCGGACCCGCGATGGTGAGCGTCAGCACGCATACGACCGCAGCCAGTACCGCCGCACGCCGGGCGGTGAAGCCCATCCGCTGCTCAGACCGCTGCTCGACGGACTCCGCGATCTGCCGCTTGATCGGTTCGACGATGTGCTCAGCCGTCGTCCGGGCATCGGCGGCGTTCTGCGCAAGTTTCGACGCGCGTGACGACGGCTTGGACGACGGTTTGGCGGCGCGACCGCGGCGAACCGAATCACCCGCTTTCCCCGGGCGCGATGCCGGGGAGCGCCGCTTCGGATCTGGCCGCTTCGCGTCGGGCATCTCAGATCTAGTCGCGTTTCTCGTTGGCTGTCAAGCTATTTCACATCCAATGCGAAGCGCGGGAAGGCCAGATCGCCAGCGTAGCGGGCCGCGTCGCCCAGCGCTTCCTCGATGCGCAACAGCTGGTTGTATTTAGCAACCCGCTCGCTGCGGGCGGGCGCGCCCGTTTTGATCTGCCCACTGCCGACGGCCACCGCCAGATCGGCGATCGTGGTGTCTTCGGTCTCGCCGCTGCGGTGGCTCATCATCGTGCGGTATCCGCTGTGGTGAGCCAGGGCGACCGCGTCGAGTGTCTCGGTGAGCGTGCCGATCTGGTTCACCTTGACGAGCAGCGCGTTGGCCACGCCCTTTTCGATGCCCTCCTCGAGCCGCTCGGGATTGGTGACGAAGATGTCGTCACCCACGATCTGCACCCGGTCGCCGATCGACGACGTCAGGTCCGCCCAGCCCTGCCAATCGTCTTCGGACAGCGGGTCTTCGATGGACACCAGCGGGTAGGAGTCGAGCAGCTTGGCGTAGAACTCCGTCATCTGCTCGGCGGTGCGGGTGGCGCCCTCGAAGCTGTAGCCGCTGCCGACGGTGTGGAACTCGGTGGCCGCGGCGTCGAGGGCCAACGCCACATCGGTGCCCAGCTTCAAACCGGTCGCCTCGATGGCCGAGCTGATCAGGTCCAGCGCCGCGGTGGTTCCGGCCACATCGGGGGCGAAGCCACCCTCGTCGCCCAGACCGGTGGAAAGCCCTTGCTTCTTCAAAACCGACTTCAGCGAGTGATACACCTCGGCACCCCAGCGCAGCGCCTCGACGAAGCTGGGCGCACCGATCGGCGCCACCATGAACTCCTGGACGTCCACCCCGGTGTCGGCGTGGGCGCCGCCGTTGACGATGTTCATCATCGGCACCGGCAGGATGTGCGCGTTCGGCCCGCCGAGGTAGCGGAACAGCGGCAGCTCGGCCGAATCGGCAGCCGCCTTGGCGACGGCCAGCGAGACGCCCAGGATCGCGTTGCCACCGAGCCGCGACTTGTCGGGGGTGCCGTCGAGGTCCACCAGCGCCTGGTCGACCAGCCGCTGATCGTCGGCATTGAGTCCGATCACAGCGGGGCCGATCTCGTCGAGCACGGCCTGCACAGCCTTTTGCACGCCCTTGCCGCCGTAGCGCTCGCCGCCGTCACGCAGCTCGACCGCCTCGTGCTCGCCGGTCGACGCGCCGGACGGCACCGCCGCGCGGGCGAAGGTTCCGTCGATCAGGGCAATCTCGACCTCGACAGTCGGGTTACCTCGGGAATCGAGGATCTCGCGGGCCCCGACCTGCTCGATAATCGGCACTAGGATCTCCTTGCGTCGTAGCTGATGCTGTCCCCGGGCCGGCCTTCAGCCTAAAGCCTGGGTCAGCGATTCATCCTTCTACAGCGGGTGACCCGCCGCGTAGGCGGTCGCCCAGTCCCGGACCGCGCGCGCATAGACGCCGGAGTTGTTGTAGGCCCGCAGCGCGGTAATCCATCCCCTGGCCGTCCCGAGATCCTTTCCCCGCCAACACAAGTAACCCGCCGCCGCAAGCGCCGAGTCGTCGATGTTGTCCGGGCTGAGGCGACCGTCGTTGTGGGCGTCGACGCCGTACAACCGCCATGTCTCCGGAATGAACTGCATGGGCCCCATCGCGCGCGCTACCGCGGGCTCGCTATCAGTGCTGTTCTGTTGGGCGTCGACAATGCGCAGGTTGCCGCCGCTACCGTCCAGCTGAACACCCCGGATGGGTGGACTGACATCACCGTTCGGCGACAGCGTCGCGCCCTTGTAGGTGCCGTGGTGGCTCTCGACCTGCCCGATGCCGGCCAGCGTGGTCCAGGCGATATGACACTTCGGGTTTTCGACCTCGGCGACCCGGGCCGCGTAGGCATAGGCCTCCAAAGCGATCAGCGGAATCTCCAATGCCGCCGAGCGTGGCAGCGCCCAGGCCCGCAACTGGTCGGCGGGCCGGCCGCTGGCATGAGTGTTCACCGCCGGCACCGGGTCTCCGAACGGCGGCGGAACGCCGGCGGGGATAAAGAGGCTGAGTTGCCAGGTACAGCTCGAGGCCAGCAGCATCGCAGTCGCGCCGATCACGGCGGCCGCCCGCAACCAACGCCTCGGCGACACCACGTACTCCTTAGCTTCCCCTATACCAACGTCACCCACTGATTATCGTCCCATGACCTTTCGCCGGAGCCGGTCGTCGCAAGCCGGCAACCCCGCCGTCAGCTAATTTTTCGATTAGCCGCCTGCTACCGTGGCCGGCAACGTGAGAACGATGCCGACCACCGGGATTCACCAACTCGCGAGCTACATTACCCGTCGGCACCACGAAAAATGGCAAACACCGCGGCGGTCGCTGATCGGTAAACCTGCGCGCCCGATCCAAACCGGCGTCAGCCTCGGTCCCGGCTCCGCTTGGAGCCCTTGCCGGATCTCTTCGACGCCTTGCCGGACTCCCCATCGGCGTCGCCGGCATCGTCGCGCTCGTCGTCGGCTGATGCTTCGTCGTCGGGCTCGGCGGTGTCCTCGTCGGCATCCTCGGCCGCCTCGTCAACCGCGCCCGTCTGGCCGGACTCGTCGGGCTCGACATCGTCGGCCGGGTCGGAGGGCCAGTGCTGGCGCCACTCCTCCTCGCTAACCTCGCCCATCGGGGCCACGTCGAATTCTTCCGGCACGCTGTCCCCGCGGCGCGTGGCGGCGATCGACCGCTCGACCGCTCGGACAGTGTCCACGAACTCCAAAACCGCTGCACGCAGGACGCTTTCCGCATCGACGTCGGCCAGCACCGAGATCGAGGTGATCTCGGCGGGAACCAGGTCGGCAGGCAGACCGGCCGCATGCGCGCGTTGAACCACCTTCTGCGCCAGCGCCAAGGCCGGCTGACCGGTATGGACGTCATCCATCACCGAATTGCGGGGTTTCTCGGCCGCTTTACGCTCTTCCCATTGAGCCAGTTGCTCTTCGAGCGAAATCGGTTGGCCCGCAAGCACTCCTGGCACCCGGTTAGCCAGTTTGCGCATCAGCGTGGCGGCGACTTCGTCGATGTCGAAGGGGGACTGGCGCGCTTCCTCAGCGATGCGGGCGTGAAAGAGCACCTGCAGCAACACGTCACCGAGTTCCTCGCGCAGCTGGTCGGCATTGCCGCTGCGGACCGCGTCCAACAGCTCGTAGGTCTCCTCGAGCAAGAATCTGCGCAGCGAATCGTGGGTCTGCTCGCTTTCCCACGGCCCGGCGGTGCGCAGTTTGTCCATCATCGCGACGGCATCGACAAGTCGTTCACCGCGCGGCGTGTCCGGCGCCGAGATCAGCCGGGCGCCCGCGGCCAATCGGGCGATCACGGCGGGGTGATCGCGGTCCGAGGACAGCAACACCGGCGCGTCGTCCCCGGTGTCGACCGGCCGCGCCGACGACAGCGTCCAGGGCACCGCGACGGGCATCTCCTCGGTGTACTGGATCTCACCGCTGAGGTGCTCGATCGCATCGAGGGGCACCAGCGACGGCCGGCGGGGGTCGAACAAGACGACGATCATGTTCGCTTGTTGCTCCTCCCTCGTCATCGCTGAAGCTGCTAGCCGGCCGATTTGCGGCCTTCATCTTCGTCGTGCGCCGTTGCCGAACTGGTTATACCAATTTCTTGCTGCGGTTTCCCCTGCAGGGCCGTCACCAAGTTCGCCACCATCTGCACCAACTCGACGTCGCGGAGCCGCGGTGCACCCACGCCGCCGGCCCGCGGGATCGGCACCTGCACCGTGGACGTCGTGGCGCGATAGTTGGCGGCCGAATACATCCGCTTGAGCCGCACCTGGGCAGAATCTAGCAGCGCAATCGGCGACAGCCGCACCGTCGCCCCAGATGGGGCCGACACTTCGGTGATGCCGGAGGCCCGGCACAGCAGCCGCAGCCGCGCCACGGCCACCAGCCGCAGGGCAGGTTCGGGCAGTGCGCCGTAGCGGTCGGTGAGCTCCTCGACGACGGCGTCGACGGCCGCGTCGTCGGGCGCGGCCGCCAGGCGCCGATAGCCCTCCAGCCGCAGGCGATCGCTGGCGATGTAATCCGGCGGCAGGTGCGCGTCCACCGGAAGGTCGATGCGCACATCCTTGGGCTCTTCGGGGGTGGTGACGGTTTGGCCGTCGGCGGCCGCCCGGTAGGCCTCCACGGCCTCGCCCACCAACCGCACATATAGGTCGAAGCCGACCCCGGCGACGTGCCCGGACTGTTCGACGCCCAGCACGTTGCCCGCGCCGCGAATCTCGAGGTCCTTCAGCGCGACCGCCATCCCCGCGCCCAGCTCGTTGTTCTGTGCGATGGTCGCCAACCGGTCGTAGGCCGTCTCGGTCAGCGGCACCTGCGGCGGATAGAGGAAGTAGGCATAGCCGCGTTCTCGACTGCGGCCGACCCGGCCCCGCAGCTGGTGCAACTGGGACAGCCCGAAGGTGTCGGAGCGCTCGACGATCAGCGTGTTCGCGTTGGAGATGTCCAGGCCGGTTTCCACGATCGTGGTGCACACCAAGATGTCGTATTCGCGGTTCCAGAAGCCCTGCACGGTGCGCTCCAGCAGGTCCTCGTTCATCTGCCCGTGCGCGACGACGACGCGGGCCTCGGGCACCAGACCCCGCACCCGGGCGGCAGCCGAGTCGATGGAGCTCACCCGGTTGTGCACGTAGAAGGCCTGCCCGTCGCGCAGCAGCTCGCGGCGCAACGCGGCGCCGACCTGCTTGTCGTCGTGCGGCCCGACGTAGGTCAGCACCGGGTAGCGCTCTTCGGGCGGCGTCAGGATCGTCGACATCTCGCGGATCCCGGCCAGGCTCATCTCCAGCGTGCGCGGGATCGGGGTAGCGCTCATGGTCAGCACGTCGACGTGGGTACGCAGCGACTTGATGTGTTCCTTGTGCTCGACGCCGAATCGCTGCTCCTCGTCGACCACGACCAGGCCCAGGTCCTTCCAGCGCACCCCGGTCTGCAGCAGCCGGTGGGTGCCGATCACGACGTCCACCGACCCGTCGGCCAGGCCGTCGACCACGGTGCGAGACTCGGTGGAATCGGTGAACCGGGACAACCCCTTGACGGTCACCGGGAAGCCGGTCATCCGGTCGGTAAAGGTCTGCAAATGCTGGTCGGCCAGCAGCGTGGTGGGCACCAGCACCGCGACCTGTTTGCCGTCCTGCACCGCCTTGAACGCCGCGCGCACCGCGATCTCGGTCTTGCCATAGCCGACGTCGCCGCAGATCACCCGATCCATCGGGACAGGCTTCTCCATATCCGACTTGACCTCGGTGATCGCGGTCAGCTGGTCGACGGTCTCGGTGAAACCGAACGCGTCTTCCATCTCGGCCTGCCAGGGCGTGTCCGGCGCGAACGCGTGTCCGGCGCTGGCCTGCCGCTTGGCGTACAACGCCACCAGCTCACCGGCGATCTCGCGCACCGCGCGGCGGGCCTTCGTCTTGGTGTTGGCCCAGTCGCTGCCGCCGAGCTTGCTCAGCGCCGGCGCCTGCCCACCGACATACCGCGAGAGCTGGTCCAGCGAGTCCATCGGGACGAACAGCTTGTCGGAACCCCCGCCCCTCTTGCTCGACGAATACTCGAGGACCAGGTACTCGCGCCGTGCGCCACCCACGGTCCGTTCGGTCATCTCCACGAACCGCCCGATGCCGTGCTGGTCGTGCACCACCAGGTCGCCAGCCGTCAGCGCCAGCGGGTCGACCGTGTTGCGCCGCTTGGCGGCCAGCCGCTTACCTTCGGGCGACGTCGCGCGGTTTCCGGTCAGGTCGGTCTCGGTGATCACCACCAGATTGGCGCCGGGTATCACGACGCCGTCGTGCAGCGGGCCCTTGAGCACCCCGACCACGCCCGCCTTCGGAACCCCGCCGCAATCCAGCATCGCGGCGGGGGTATCGGACTCTGCCAGCCGCTCCACCACGCGGTGGGCGGTACCGGTGCCGGGGGCGACGATCACGGCGTAGCCGCCAGTCGAGACGTGCGCCCGCAGCATCGCGAAGACGCTCTCGATGTCGTGTTGATGCCCGCGCGCCGACGGCGCCGCCCGGATGTCCAGTTCGATGGCCGACTCGTCGGACAGCTGACTCAGCGTCCACCACGGATGACCGGCTCGGGAAGCAGCGGCCCGCACGTCGTCCAGTTCGGCGAAGCCCGACCCACCCAGCTGTTCGACGTCGACGGGCGCATCCGTGCCCATGGCCGCGACCGACCAGGACGCCTCCAGGAATTCGCGGCCGGTCTTGATCAGGTCGGCGGCGCGGCTGCGCACCTTCTCCGGGTCGCACAGTAAGACCGGTGTGCCGGCGGCCAGCTGATCGGTCAGCAGCGCGTGGTCGTCGGGGCGAAGGACGGGGAGCAGCGCCTCCATTCCGTCGACCGGGATGCCTTCGGCCAGCTTGGCCAGCATGTCGGAGACGCTGCCGGTGATCGAGCCCTCGGCCGCGGGATGGCGTGCGGCCAAGTCGGCGGCCCGCGCCCGCACGTCGTCGGTCAGCAGCAGTTCGCGGCACGCGACCGCGACGAGCGTGTCGACCTCGATCTCCGGCAGGGATCGCTGATCGGCGACCGCGAACATCCGCATCTCGCTGACCTCGTCACCCCAGAACTCGATGCGCACCGGATGCTCGGCGGTGGGCGCGAAGATGTCGAGAATGCCACCGCGCACGGCGAATTCGCCGCGCTTGCCGACCATGTCGACGCGGGTGTAAGCCAACTCGACCAGCCGGGAGATCACACCCTCGAATTCGACTTCCAGACCGACGCTCAACGTCAGCGGTTCCACCAGGCCCAGCTGCGGCGTCATCGGCTGCAACAGCGAGCGTGCCGCGGTCACCACCACCTGTAGCGGCGGACCCAGCCTCCCGTCGGCGGGATGCGCCAGCCGGCGCAGCACCATCAACCGGGTACCGACGGTGTCAACGCCCGGTGACAGGCGTTCATGCGGCAGCGTTTCCCAGGACGGAAACACCGCGACGGCGTCGCCGAATACGCCGCGCAGTTCGGCGCTCAGGTCGTCGGCTTCGCGCCCGGTGGCGGTGACGACGAGCAGCGGACCCCGCCGCGCCAGCGCGCTGGCCACGAACAAGCGCGCGCTGGCCGGGCCGACCAGGTGCAATTCGGCCGCCGCAGCGGCATCCGCGGCGATCTGGGCGAAGGTGGGCGCTGTCAGCGCTAATTCAACAAGCCCCGCGATCGGGGTTTCTGGGCGAGCAAGCCCCGGTGCGGTGATGATGCACCCATTCTAGGTGCGCCGAACATCGTCAATATTGCCCCTGGGTGCGTCAAAGGATCGTAAGGATCTCGCCATCGACCCCGGGCCGGGCGCACTTTGAAGTCATGACATTGCTTGACATGCTGCCCTCCATTGGTCGGGCAGCGCCCCGACGGCTAGATCCCGCGATCTGGCCTGTCACTACACATTCCGACGAGGAGGGCCGCCTTTGCATCGGCGACCTACCCCTTTCGGACATCGCCGACGAGTTCCACACCCCCACCTACGTCATCGACGAAACCGACTTCCGTTTCCGCGCCCGTCGCTACCGCAAGGCGCTGCGCGGCGTCGAGGTGGTCTACGCCGGAAAGTCACTACTGACCACGGCGGTGGCACGCTGGGCACGCGAAGAAGGCCTGGGCGTTGACGTCTGCTCGGCCGGTGAGCTCGCCGTCGCCCTGGCTGGCGGCATGGACCCGGCCCGGATCATCATGCACGGCAACGCGAAATCACCCGACGAGTTGCAGGAGGCGGTGCGCGCCGGAGTGGGGCGCATCGTGCTGGACTCCTGCATCGAGATCGCCTACTTGGCGGGATGCGCCCGCAAGCGCCAGCCGGTGCTCATCCGGGTGAGCCCGGACATCGACATCCACGGGCACCGCGCGGTCACCACCGGTATCAGCGACCAGAAATTCGGATTCACCCTCGCCCACGACCAAGCCGCCGACGCGGTGAAGCGGGTGCTGGCGCACCCGATCCTCGACCTGGTCGGGCTGCACTGCCACATCGGCTCGCAGGTCACCGACCCTGCCCTGTACGGCGAGGCCATCCACCGAATGATCGCCGCGATGGCTGACATCCGCGCGCAGCATGGCGTCATCCTCACCGAGCTGAACATCGGCGGCGGCCACGCGATCCCCTACGTCTCGGGCGATCGCGAGTTCGAGATCGACGACCTGGCCGTCGTGATCGAAGACGCCCTGGACGAGGCCTGCGCGGCCGAACATTTCCCGCGGCCGACCATCGTGGTGGAACCCGGTCGCGCCATCAGCGGCCGTGCCGGCGTGACGCTGTACCGCGTGTGCTCGGTCAAGACGCAGCCAGGCGGACGCACCTTCGTCGCGGTCGACGGCGGCATGAGCGACAACCCGCGGGTGTCGTTGTACGGCGCCCAGTACACGGTCACGCTGGCCAATCGCCATTCGATGGGGCCCAAGCAGCGGGTCACGGTCGCCGGGCGGCACTGCGAGGCGGGCGACGAGATCGCCCGCGATATCGAGCTACCGGTAGACCTGCACCCCGGCGACCTGCTGGCCGTGGCCTGCACCGGCTCCTACCACCACAGCATGGCGTCGAACTACAACATGGTCTGCCGGCCGCCGCTGGTGGCCGTACGGGACGGTCGGACGCATCAGCTGATTCGCCGGGAGACGGTCGCCGACCTGATGTCACGCGACTGCGGTTGAATGTGGCCCCGCGAGCCGGGGCCAATGCTTCGCCGAGGGTACGGGTGGGGTCGCCCGGCGCAACTTACTCGTCTTGCAGGCGGGGATCGGATTCCAGATGCGTCAAGCCGTTCCACATCAGGTTGACCAGGTGCGCGGCGACGACTTCCTTCTTGGGTTCGCGGGTGTCGAGCCACCATTGCGCGGTCATCGACACCGAGCCGACCAACGCCTGGGCGTACAGCGGCGCCAGATCCGGATCCAGGCCGCGGCGGGCGAAGTCGCCGGCCAGGATGGAACTGACCTGACTGACAGCGTCGTTGAGCAGGCTGGAATAGGTGCCGGCGCTGATCGACGCGGGCGAGTCGCGGATCATGATCCGGAAGCCGTCGGTGCGTTCTTCGACATAGGTGAGCAATGCCAGCGCCACCCGCTCGACCCGCACCCGGGACCGGTTGTTGGTCAGCGACGAGGTGATCATGTCCAGCAGCGCCGACATCTCCCGGTCGACGACCACCGCATACAGGCCCTCCTTGCCGCCGAAATGCTCGTAGACGACCGGTTTGGAGACGTTGGCGCGCTGCGCGATCTCCTCGATCGAGGTGCCTTCATAACCGCGTTCGGCGAAAAGCGAGCGCGCGATGCCGATGAGTTGGTGTCGGCGCTCAGTACCGGTCATCCGCGCGCGGGGGGCGCGCACTTCTTTATCCGGGGCTGCCACGGCAACCAGCGTATCGGTTTGCCCAGGTGAAATTGCCGGAGTTTCCCTGGGGACCGCAAATGGCCCGGCACCGTCTAAAGTCTTGGTGGCGCAATCGGTGGTTCACCGCCGCCGGCCGTGATCTACAGTCCGTCGTGGTGTAATCGGCAGCACCTCTGATTTTGGTTCAGATAGTTCAGGTTCGAGTCCTGGCGACGGAGCTTCGGCTGCTTGTCTTAGAGGTCGCATCAGGGGTGAAATAACAGTCTTGACGGCGTGGCGGGGCTTCGGCTTCCCGCCTCGCGTGAGACAAGCCCGAGGAGAGTCGATGTCGTTTCGCGGTGACACTGCGGTCCTGGTTTTAGCGGCCGGGCCCGGCACCCGGATGCGCTCCGACACTCCGAAGGTGCTGCACACCATCGCCGGCCGCAGCATGCTGTCGCATTCACTGCACGCGATCACCAAGGTGGCGCCGCAACGACTGGTCGTGGTCCTGGGGCATGAGCACCAGCGCATCGCGCCGATCGTCGCCGAACTCGCCGATGTGCTCGGGCGTCCCATCGACGTCGCGCTGCAGGACAGTCCCCGCGGCACCGGCCACGCCGCACTCTGCGGCCTGTCCGCGCTGCCGGCGGACTACGCCGGCGTCGTCGTGATCACCTCCGGCGACACCCCGCTGCTGGACTCCGACACCCTGGCCGATCTGATCGCGAACCACAACGCGGTCTCGGCCGCCGCGACGGTGCTGACCACCACGCTGCGCGATCCGTTCGGCTACGGCCGCATCCTGCGCACCCAGGACGACGAAGTGATGGCGATCGTGGAGGAAGCCGACGCGACTGCCTCGCAGCGCAAGATCGGCGAGGTCAACGCCGGCGTCTACGCCTTCGACGCCGCGGCTTTGCGCTCGGCGCTGGGCCGGCTGAGTTCCAACAACGCCCAGCAAGAGCTCTACCTGACCGACGTCATCGCCATCCTGCGCGGCGACGGCCAGCCCGTGCGTGCCAGGCACGTGGACGACAGCGCAATGGTGGCCGGAGTGAACAACCGCGTCCAGCTGGCCCAGCTGGGAGCCGAGCTCAACCGCCGCATCGTCGCCGCACACCAAATGGCGGGCGTCACGGTGATCGATCCCGCCACCACCTGGATCGACGTCGACGTGGCGATCGGCCGCGACACCGTGGTGCACCCCGGAACCCAGCTGCTCGGCCGAACCCAGATCGGCGGCGGCTGTGTGGTCGGCCCGGACACCACGCTGACCGACGTGACCGTCGCCGATGGAGCCGCGGTGATCCGGACGCATGGCGAGTCGGCGGCGATCGGTCGCGATGCCACGGTCGGCCCGTATACCTACCTGCGGCCCGGCACCGTGCTGGGAGCCGACGGCAAGCTTGGCGCGTTCGTCGAGGTCAAGAACTCCAATATCGGGACCGCCACCAAGGTGCCGCACCTGACCTACGTCGGCGACGCCGACATCGGCGAGCACAGCAATATCGGCGCGTCCAGCGTGTTCGTCAATTACGACGGCACGACCAAGCGGCGCACCACCGTCGGCTCACACGTCCGCACCGGTTCGGACACCATGTTCGTGGCGCCGGTAACCGTCGGCGACGGCGCCTACACCGGCGCGGGCACGGTGTTGCGCGACGATGTGCCGCCGGGAGCACTGGCGGTTTCGGCTGGCCCGCAGCGCAATATCGAGAACTGGGTGCAACGGAAACGTCCAGGCAGCGCCGCCGCGGAAGCCGCGGACAAGGCCGCCCAGCAAGCGCCGACGGCGACTGCGCCGGCCGAAGCCGAATAGACACCATGAATTTGATGGCTGGCAACCCGGCGAACCTTCCGTACGATTCGCTACGTACGATGGGCACTTCCATTTCGATCCGAACGGCGAGGGCAGCACGGTGAGCCACGACTGGACCGATAACCGCAAAAATTTGATGCTGTTCTCCGGCCGGGCACACCCCGAGCTGGCGGAGCAGGTCGCCAAGGAACTCGACGTTCACGTCACCGCGCAGACGGCGCGCGAGTTCGCCAATGGCGAGATCTTCGTCCGCTTCGACGAGTCAGTACGCGGGTGCGACGCGTTCGTCCTGCAGTCCTGTCCAGATCCGGTGAACAACTGGCTGATGGAAGCACTGATCATGATCGACGCCCTCAAACGAGGCAGCGCCAAGCGGATCACCGCCGTCATGCCGTTCTATCCCTACGCGCGGCAGGACAAGAAACATCGCGGCCGCGAGCCGATCTCGGCGCGGCTGGTCGCCGACCTGCTCAAGACCGCGGGCGCCGACCGGATCGTGACCGTCGACCTGCACACCGATCAGATTCAGGGCTTCTTCGACGGACCGGTCGACCACATGCGCGGACAGACCCTGCTGACCACCTACATCAAGGAGAACTACCCCGACGGCAACATGGTCGTCGTCTCCCCCGACTCGGGCCGGGTGCGCATCGCCGAGAAGTGGGCCGACTCGCTGGGCGGCGTCCCGCTGGCCTTCATTCACAAGACCCGTGACCCGCGGGTACCCAATCAGGTGGTTTCCAACCGCGTGGTCGGTGAGGTCGACGGCCGCACCTGTGTGCTGATCGACGACATGATCGACACCGGTGGCACCATTGCCGGCGCCGTCAATCTTCTGCGCGAAGACGGCGCCAGTGACGTGATCGTCGCGGCGACCCACGGTGTGCTGTCGGAGCCCGCCGCGCAGCGGCTGGCCGCATGCGGTGCCCGCGAGGTCATCGTCACGAACACGCTGCCGATCGGCGACGACAAGCGCTTCGCGGCGCTCACGGTGTTGTCGATCGCGCCGCTGCTGGCCAGCACCATTCGCGCCGTATTCGAAAATGGCTCTGTCACAGGGTTATTCGATGGAGATGCCTAGATGGCTTCGGCCTTTGGGGGCTCCGACTCCACTGTCATCTACCACAACCCGAAGTGCAGTACCTCCCGCAAGACGCTGGATTTGTTGCGGGACAACGGTTTAGAACCAACCATTGTCCAATACCTGAAGACGCCGCCGTCTCGGAACGAGCTCGTCAAGCTGATCCGCGACGCCGGCATCGACGTGCGGACCGCGGTGCGTAAGCGTGAATCGTTGTATGCCGAACTCGGATTAGACGACGCGACGGACGATCAGCTGCTCGACGCGATGGCCGAACACCCGATTCTGATCGAGCGCCCGTTCGTCGTGACCGCGAAGGGCACTCGGCTGGCCCGTCCGATCGACGCGGTCCGCGAGATTCTGTGAGACGGCTCGTCGCCGCTGCCGCAATTGCGGCGCTGACGGTGCCCGCGGCGGCGTGTGGACCGAAAGCGCCTGACTACTCCTCGGTCTGGACGACGAGTTCAGCGACCGCGACGACCACCACCACGACGGACAAGCCGGTCCCCCTATCGCTGTACCTGGACAGCATCGGCGTGACCGGGCAGCAGGTGGCACCGAGTTCCCTGACCGACCTGAAGGTGTCGATTCCGACACCTTCAGGCTGGGCGCCGTTTACCAATCCGCACATCGCGCCTCAAACGCTGATCCTGGCTAAGGGCGGCAAGTATCCGACGGCGCGGCTCGTGGTGTTCAAGCTGATCGGGGACTTCGACCCGGCGCAGGTGATCAAGCACGGCAATGACGATGCCCAATTGTTCCAGAACTTCAAGCAATTGGACTCCTCGATGACACCCTTCAATGGGTTCCCGTCGTCGATGATCCAGGGCAGCTACAACAGTGATGACGGCACCCGGCTGCACAGCTGGAACCGGATCGTGCTGCCGACCGGGTCGCCCCCGGCCAAGCAGCGCTACTTCGTTCAGCTCACCATCACCGGTCTGGCCGACCAGGCCGCCGCGCAGTCGACAGACATCGACGCGATCATCCACGGGTTCGTCGTCGCCGCTAAATAGCTGTGCGGCGGGCCGCACCCCTCGAACACTAGGGTTGTCAGGCATGACTGACTGGACCGCGGCTGATCTGCCGTCATTCGCCGGACGCACCGTGATCGTCACCGGCGCCAACAGTGGACTGGGCGCGATCACGGCGCGCGAGTTGACCCGAACCGGCGCCAAAGTGATCCTGGCCGTGCGCACCCCGAGCAAGGGCGAGGCCGCCGCGACGCAGATGACCGGAGACGTCGAGGTGCGTCAACTGGATCTACAGGACCTGGCGTCGATACGCCGGTTCGCCGACGGGATCGACAAGGCCGACCTGCTGATCAACAACGCCGGCATCATGGCGGCCCCGTTCGGATTGACCGTCGACAGCTTCGAGAGCCAGATCGGCACCAACCACTTCGGCCATTTCGCGCTGACCAACCAGTTGCTCCCCAAGCTCACCGACCGGGTGGTAACGCTGACGTCGCTGGCGCACTGGCCGGGCCGCATCGACTTCGACGACATCAACTGGAAGAGCCGCCGCTATTCGGCCTGGCTGGCCTACAGCCAGTCGAAGCTGGCCAACCTGCTGTTCACCAGCGAGCTGCAGAGGCGCCTCAAATTGGCCGGTTCGCCGCTGCGCTCAGTGGCGGCCCATCCCGGCTACTCGCACACCAACCTGCAGGGCGCCTCGGGCCGCAAACTGGGCGACGCAGTGATATCGGCTGCCACCCGGGTGGTTGCCACCAGCGCCGATTTTGGCGCACAGCAAACGCTGTACGCCGCATCGCAGGACCTGCCGGGCGACACCTTCATCGGCCCCAAATTCGGCTGGATCGGCCGAACCCAACCCGTCAGCCGCAGCCGACGGGCACAAGACCCGACCACCGCCACCGCGCTCTGGGACCTGTCCGAGCAGCTCACCGGCGTCAAATTTCCGCTCTGAGGCGCCGATGCGCTACCCTGGCCGGGCGTCACGGCGAGGGTGGCAGGCGTCTAGCCAGCACCGTTATCGACGGAGACCGACATATGTCGCGACCCTAGCCGTGCCTTGACACTCAGGTACGTCAGCACACAGGAGCGACACGATGGCTAAGAAATCCGCAGTCAACCAACTCAGCGTCACGGTGCGAACCGAGACCGGTAAGGGCGCGTCCCGGCGGGCCCGCCGCGACGGCCGGATTCCCGCCGTCCTCTATGGCCACGGCAGCGACCCGCAGCACCTGGAATTGCCCGGGCATGAGTTCGCGGCGGTGCTGCGCCACTCGGGCACCAACGCGGTACTGACCCTGGACATCGCCGGCAAGGAACAGCTGGCGCTGACCAAGGCGCTCGACATCCACCCGATCCGCCGCAACATCCAGCACGCGGACCTGTTGGTCGTGCGCCGCGGCGAGAAGGTCGTCGTCGAGGTCAGGGTCCTCATCGAGGGCGAGGCCGCGTCCGGCACCCTGGTCACCCAGGACACCAACACCATCGAAATCGAGGCCGACGCCCTGTCGATCCCCGAGCAGCTGACGGTGTCCGTCGAGGAGGCCGAACCGGGCACCCAGTTCACCGCCGGACAAATCGCGCTGCCATCGGGCGTCAACCTGATTTCCGACCCGGAAATGCTGGTGGTAAACGTGGTGACCGCGCCGACCGCCGAGGACCTCGAGGAAGAGGGCGCGGGCGAGGCCGAGGGCGCCGAAGGTGTCGAAGCCGCGGAGGAGCCGGGCGACGAAGCCGAAGCCTCCGAAGAAGAGTCCGAGTAGGCGGCCGGCAACATGGCCGAACCGCTCCTGGTGGTCGGCCTGGGCAATCCCGGAGACAACTACGCCCGCACCCGGCACAACGTCGGGTTCATGGTTGCCGACGTGCTCGCTACACGACTGGGCTCAAAGTTCAAGGTGCACAAGCGCTCCGGCGCCGAAGTGGTCAGCGGCAGGCTCGCCGGACACTCGGTGCTGGTGGCCAAGCCGCGTTGCTACATGAACGAGTCCGGGCGACAGGTCGGCCCGCTGGCCAAGTTCTACTCAGTGGCGCCCGCCGACATCATCGTCATCCACGACGACCTTGACCTCGACTTCGGTCGCATCCGGCTCAAGATCGGCGGCGGCGAGGGCGGCCATAATGGGCTCCGTTCGGTCGCTTCGGCGTTGAGCACCAAAGACTTTCAGCGGGTGCGTATCGGGATCGGGCGTCCGCCCGGACGCAAAGACCCCGCGGCATTCGTGCTGGAGAATTTCACCGCCACCGAACGGCCCGAGATTCCTACCATCTGCGAGCAGGCCGCCGACGCCACCGAGACACTGATCGAATTGGGGCTAGAGCCCGCGCAAAACCGCGTCCACGCCTGGTAATTCGCGCCGAGCGTGCATCCAGGGCACCGAGTGTGCGTCCAGGGCTGCGCCGCGCGGCGTGTCGCCGCCGTCAGCGCACACTCGGTGGAAAAGACCGCCGGTGGAAAAGACCGCTACCCGGTGACCAGGGTGACGGAGTTGGACCGACGCAGCTTGCCCGACGGCGTCTTCGGGATGGTCCCGGGACCGAGGACCACGACGTTACGGGGCCGCATGTCGACCTCTTTGAGGACCTCGCGGGCGACCTCGTGTTCCATCCGGCGCACCTCGACCGGGTCCTGGAAGGCGTTGGACTCGACCGCGACGGCGAACGTCTCGCGGGAGTGGCCGGCGTCCAGGCGGACCGCCACGGCGCAGCCCGGCCGGACACCGTCGACGCGGCCGGCGGCCCGCTCGATGTCGGTCGGGTAGATGTTGCGGCCGGCCATGATGATGACGTCCTTGACACGGCCGCAGACCACGATGTGGCCGTCTTCGTTGATGTAGCCGAGGTCGCCGGTGTCGTACCAGCCGTGCTCGTCCTGGGCCGAGATGAAGCCGCCCATGGTCAGGTAGCCGGGTGTCAGCGATTCGCCGCGCAGCTCGATGACGCCGACGCCGCGCGGGGCCATCACGTTGCCCTGCTCGTCGATGATGCGGGCTTCGAGATCCTTGAGCAGCGGGCCCAGCGTGGCCAGCCGGCGGGTGTTGCCCTTGGTGGCGGGCACGGCCCGGCGCAGGGCGGCCAGCAGGTCGGTGTCCACCTCGTCGACGACCAGACCCGAGTTGCACTTGGAGAACGACACGGCCAGCGTCGTCTCGGCCATGCCGTAGGCCGGCAGGATCGCCGAGGACCGCAGGCCGAACGGCTTACCGGCGTCCAGTAGGTCCTCAACGTCGGCGGGCTCGACGGGCTCCGCGCCGGACAGCGCAAAGCGCAGGGTCGACAGATCGAAGTCACCGGGCTTGGCGTTGCGGCGCAGTCGCTTGGCCAGCAGCGCGTAGGCGAAGTTGGGCGCCGCGGTCATGGTGCCCTTGTACTTGTCGATCAGCTTGGCCCACAGCAGCGCGTCGCGCAGGAAGTCCATCGGCGTGACCTTGACGAGCTCCGCGCCGAAGTACATCGGAATGGTGAGGAAGCCGACCATGCCCATGTCGTGGAAGCAGGGCAGCCAGCTGACCATCACGTCTTTTTCGATGTCGTACTCGGCGCCGATGAACATCGCCTCGGCGTTGGAGTAGATGTTGCGATGGGTGATCTGGACGGCCTTCGGCGAGCCGGTCGAGCCGGACGTCAGCTGCATCAGCGCCAGATCATCCTCGCCCACCTCGACGGCGTCGATCGGCTCCGACGCCAGCAGGTCGGTGACGGTGAGGACCTTGATGCCCTTTTCCTCCAGCACCGGGATCGCGACCAGGAAGGGCTCGGAGACGATGACGACCTTGGCCTCGATCATGCCGATGACGTTCATGGTGTCCTCGGCCCACACAGCCAGGTCCGTGCGTGGGGTGGGCTGGTGCAGCATCGTGAGGCTGGCTCCGCGCATCCATAGACCTTGGGCGGTGGGGGCGATCTCTACCGGGAAGCCGGCGAGCACACCCACAGCGTCGCCGAGGCCGATGCCCGCGGCGGCCAGGCCGCCGGCGATGCAGCGAGCGCGCTCGTGGACCTCACCCCAGGTGTGGCGGACAGGTGCGTGAGGATCACCGGTGACCATGCCCTTCTTCGAAATCCGGGCATTGTGGATCATCTTCTCGGTAAACCTGCTCACGCAAACCTCCTTGGTTCCGGTGCTATCCCCAAGACCCGGGTTTTCATGTTCCGCTCGCCGGGCAACACTTTGTAGCAGCCACGCGAGCACAGTTGGGAAGCAGTTACGTCTCGGAATAGTGATGAGCCAGCAACCCCGTGTCTGGTTGCCCGATCAGCCGCAACCCTGCCCTGCAGGCGGAGAGCAATTGGCCGTCCACCGTGTCCCCCGGCGGGCGGCCAAGTCGAATGCTGATCGATAGTCGTCACCGCGAGTTATCTTAAACTCCTCTTAAGTAACAACCCACCATTTCAGCAATTTGAGTCGGATTTCACAGTGTGTTCAGGCGTCGGTCATCGGGGTCGGCACGACCCGGGCACCCGGCACCGGACCGCTCGCGACCCGCACCGTACGGCAGACACCGGCCCCCGACAGAGCAGTGCCGACATCGACCGCCGAGGGCGCTGACGTGCACAAAAACGCACAAGTCGGGCCCGATCCGGACACGATGCCGGCCAACGCACCCGCTTCCTCGCCGGCCCGCAGCGCACGTCGCAGCGTCGGATTCAGGCTGACCGCCGCGGCTTCCAATTCGTTACCCAAAAGTGGCGCCAGCGCTTCCGGGTCGCCCGCGGCCAGCGCGGCCAGCACCGGCCCGGCCTCGTCCAGCCGGTCGGGGTCCCCGGCTTCCCTGAGCCGGTCGAGCTCGCTGAATACCGCCGGGGTCAGCAATTCACCGTCAGCGAAGGCCAGCACCCAGTGGAAGGTGTTACGGGACAGCACCGTGGCCAGCTCCTCGCCGCGCCCGGTGCCCAGCGCGGTGCCACCGTGCAGCGCGAAGGGCACGTCGCTGCCCAGTCGCGCCGCGAGCATGCGCAGATCGCGGCGTGGCACGTTGAGCTCCCACAGCGCGTTGATCGCGACCAACACCGCCGCCGCGTCCGCGCTGCCACCCGCCATACCGCCGGCCACCGGGATGGATTTGTCGATCATGATCGAGACGTCGGGCGCCCGGCCGACGTGCTCGGCCATCAGCTCGGCGGCCTGCCAGGCCAGGTTGCGTTCGTCGGTAGGCAGCTTGTCGGACCCCTCGCCGACAACTTCGAGCGACAAAACGTCGGCATTGCGCACCGTCAGCTCGTCGAGCAGCGAGACGGCCTGAAACACCGTCGTCAGCTCGTGATAGCCGTCGTCGCGACGATCGCCGACGGCGAGGTACAGGTTGACCTTTCCGGGCACGCGAACGGTGACTGACCCGGTGGGCACCCACTGCGCAGCGGTGTTGCCGTCAGACATTCGCCCTCACCCAGCAAGCCACCGCCACCGCAGCAGACTATCGCTGCTACAAGCGAACTACACGCAACGACGCCGTGCGACGCTGCGAAAGGCCGGGGTCAGCTGCCGGAAGCCTGCGGCTGGGCGGGGTGGCCCGAGCGTCGCAGCAGCCGGACAAAGTCGTCGATGGACAGCGTCTCGCCGCGGCGGGCGGGATCAATGCTGGCCGCCAGCAAGCGATTTGCCGATTCATTGCCCGAGCCCGCCCACTGCAGGAATGCATTGCGGGACGTCTTGCGTCGTTGCGCGAAGGCGATATCGACCAGTTCGAAGACTTGCCGCCGAAACGCGTCGTCGGGCGGCCACGGCGCCGTGTCGTACCGGTCGATGCGGACCAGGCCGGAATAGACGCGCGGCACCGGCCAGAAGACGGTCGGCGAGACCATGCCGCACCGACGCACCCGTCCGAAGAATCGCGCCTTGACGCTGGGCACGCCGTACTCCTTGCCGCCCGGCTCGGCGGCAAGCCGCTCGGCGACTTCGGCCTGCACCATCACCGTGACAGTCGCAATGGTCGGAAACTCGGCGAGCAGATGCAGCAACGCCGGCACCGCGACGTTGTAGGGCAGATTGGCGACGACCGCGCTGGGCTGGGCGGCCAGCTCATTCCGTCTTAGGGTCAAGACGTCACGGTTGACCACCGTCAGTCGTTGGATCTCGCTATGCGAATGCTCGCTGACGGTCTGCGGCAGCCGCTCGGCCAGCATCGGGTCGATTTCGACGGCGGTGACCGTGGCACCGCGGTCGAGCAGCGCCAGGGTCAGCGAGCCGAGGCCGGGGCCGACCTCAAGCACGTGGTCAGCCCGGCCAATGCCGGAGGTCGAAACAATTCGCCGAACGGTGTTGGCGTCGTGGACGAAATTCTGGCCCAACGATTTTCGTGGCCGCAACTCAAGTTCTTTGGCCAGCCGCCTGATATCGGAACGCCCGAGCAGCTGAATCGTCAGCGGGCACCAGCTCTTCCGCTGCACACTGGCCATGCGCCCCATCCCTGGCGCTCCCTGGTTACCTCGGCGACGGTGATCTGCTCGTCCCGGCTGGCCAGGTCGGCACGGGCTGCAAATCGCAAGCCGCCGTTGCGCTCCCAGGTGCTTTGGTCGAATTGCACGCCACCGTAGTAGCCGTTACCGGTGTTGATCGCCCAGTTTCCGCCGGCCTCGCAGCTCGCGATGGCATCCCAGATGGAGCCGTCGGTCACCGGGGGCACCTCGGTCCCTGGCTTGGTGCCCACCCGCACCACGGAATCGCGGGCCGGTGCAATCACGATGTTGGCGATCGGCAGCCGACCGGTCTCGACGCCGTTGACCGTGGCCACCGCGTAGGTCACGTCCTGCGTGCCGGCGGTACCCGGGTCTTCGACAACCTGGCGGCTCATGTTCATGTCGGGGTCTTCGACCTTGCGAGCGTTGGGCGCCAACGGGATTCGCTCGGTGACCTTCTCGATGCGGTTACGCGTCACCTGGATCTGCATGCCGTCGACAATCGGCGTGGTCGCGGCGGGCGCCACCTGGTCGCTGTCTTGCAGCGGTACGCCGGCGGCACTGAGCAGCCCCGCGACGTTGGGGGCGGGTAGGTGCACCATGCGGATCGTGCCGCCGTCGTTGATCTGGACGGTCTTAGCGCTGACGACCGGCAGGGCCATTCCGGCCAGCGGAACCCGGCTGGCACGCGAGGCGGCGGCGGGGGCGGTGTCGGTCATCGCGAGCTGGGCCAGTGCTTCGTCGACGGTGGATGCCGTCGTCCACACCTGCTTGGCGTCACGGCCGTCCAGCGAGATCTCCAACGGCCGGCTGCGCCGCAGCACGATCTTGTCGGCGTTGTGAATCTGGACGTCGCCGGCGGGGTACAAGTCGTCACGCTGATCGACGATGTACCCGTTCTCTTCGACGATGTCGATCACTCGCGACTTCATGGTCGTCACCCGCATAGCGATGCCGTCCACGGTCAACGTCACCGTCTTGGACACCGAAACGGCGAAGCCACCGGCGAACGCCAGTACTACCAGCAGCCCCCCGACTACCAGCCGCAACATCGCTGATGGGGTCTGATGAAGCCTTCTCAATACAGTCAACGTGCGTCTACCCCGACCTCAGCAACCACTTAACGACCTATCCAGCGGCAATTTGACAGCAGTGCAATAAACCAACGATTCGATCACAAGACGGTAACGAACTGGTCAACCTGGAGCAACTCCGGCACGAATGTGTTGCGCAAATCACCGGTCCGATGTGGCGAGTCCGTAGACCCGCCCGGCGTTGCTCGTGGTGATTCGGGCCAGTTCTGCTGCCGGGCGATCGAGCAGTTCTGCGATCGCTCGAACAGTATAAGGAAGGCAATATGGCTCGTTGGGCGCGCCACGGTAAGGATGCGGTGTTAAAAAGGGCGCGTCCGTCTCCACCAGCAGCTGCTCGGCCGGTATCAACGGCACGGCTTCCCGCAGCGCGCGGGCATTGCGGAAGCTGACCGTCCCGGACAGGCTGACAAACCATCCGGCGTCGACGCAGCTGCGTGCCATGGCGCTGTCGGACGAAAAGCAGTGGAAGATCACCACATCGGGGGCACCCTCGGCCCTCAACACGTCGAGCACCTCGGCGTCGGCCTCCCGGTTGTGAATCATCAGCGGTTTACCGCACCGCTTGGCCAGGTCGATATGCCAGGCGAAGGCCTCGCGTTGGGTGTCGGGCGCGGCGCAGCCGTCCAGACGGCCGGGCCAGTACATGTCCACGCCGGTCTCGCCGACGGCCACCACGCGGGGATGGGCGACCAGCCGCTCGATCTCGGCTCGAGCCGCGTCGTCGAGGGCGTCCGCGCGGGTCGGGTGCAGTGCCACGGCGGCGTACACCCGCGGGTCCCAATCGGCGGCTTGAGTCACCCAGCGCGCCGAGTCCAGATCGTCGGCGATGGTGACGACCGTGCCCACTCCGACCGCCGCGGCACGGTCCACGATGGCCGCCACCCCGTCGGCGTCGTGGGCGCCGCATGCGTCGAGGTGAGTGTGGGCGTCGACCAGCGGCGCCAACGGCTCGGGTGCGGGCGGCGCTTCTCGTTTACCGGGTCGGCTGGAGCTCACGCGCACACAATAGGGTGAATCTCGATGAGGCCCTATTACGTCACCACTGCGATCGCGTATCCAAACGGTGCGCCGCACGTGGGTCACGCCTACGAATACATCGCCACCGACGCGATCGCCCGCTTCAAGCGGCTCGACGGTTTCGACGTGCGCTTCCTGACCGGAACCGACGAGCACGGCCAGAAGGTCGCCGAGACCGCGGCCGCCGCCGGGGTGCCGACCGCCGAGCTGGCCCGGCGCAACTCAGATGTGTTCCAGCGCATGCAGGAAGCGCTGAACATCTCCTTCGACCGTTTCATCCGGACCACCGATGCCGACCACCACGAGGCGTCCAAGGAGATCTGGCGGCGCATGGAAGCGGCCGGAGACATCTATCTGGCCAGCTATTCCGGGTGGTATTCGGTGCGCGACGAGCGCTACTTCTCCGACTCGGAGACCGAGGTGGTGGACGGCACCCGCATCGCCACCGAGACCGGCGCGCCGGTGACTTGGACCGAGAAGGAGCAGACCTACTTCTTCCGGCTCTCGGCGTACACCGACAAGCTGCTCGCCCACTACGAGGCCAACCCGGACTTCATCGGACCCGAGGTGCGCCGCAACGAAGTGGTCAGCTTCGTCTCCGGCGGGCTCACCGATTTCTCGATCTCGCGAACCACGTTCGACTGGGGCGTGCAGGTGCCCGGTCATCCGGAGCATGTGATGTACGTCTGGGTCGACGCGCTGACCAATTACCTGACCGGCGCGGGTTTCCCCGACACGGACTCGGAGTTGTTCCGCCGCTACTGGCCGGCCGATTTGCACATGATCGGCAAGGACATCATCCGATTCCACGCGGTCTACTGGCCGGCGTTCTTGATGTCGGCCGGAATCGAGCTGCCGCGAAGGGTTTTCGCGCACGGGTTCCTGCACAACCGCGGCGAGAAGATGAGCAAGTCGGTGGGCAACACCATCGACCCGGCGGCCCTGGCGGACGCGTTCGGCGTCGACCAGCTCCGCTACTTCCTGCTGCGCGAGGTGCCGTTCGGCCAGGACGGCAGCTACAGCGAAGAGGCCATCATCAATCGGATCAACACCGACCTGGCCAACGAGCTGGGGAACCTGGCGCAACGGTCGCTGTCGATGATCGCCAAGAACCTCGACGGGGTGATGCCCGAACCCGGCGAGCTCACCGCGGCCGACGCGGAGCTGCTCAAGACGGCCGACGCCCTGCTGGACCGGGTGCGGGCCAGTTTCGACGACCAGGCGATGCACTTGGCGCTCGAGGCGATCTGGCTGATGCTGGGCGAGGCGAACAAGTACTTCTCGGCCCAGCAGCCGTGGGTGCTGCGCAAGAGCGAGTCCGAGGCGGATCAGGTGCGGTTCCGCACCGTCCTGTACACGACGTGCGAGGCGGTCCGTATCGCGGCGCTGTTGGTCGCGCCCGTCATGCCGGAGTCAGCCGGCAAGCTACTGGATTTGCTTGGGCAAGCCGAGGAGCAAAGGACGTTTGACGCGATCGCTACCCGGCTAGTCCCCGGTTCGGTATTACCGCCGCCCGCCGGTGTCTTCCCCCGATACCAGCCAGCGGCGGAAAACCAGTGAGCGGAACCCGAAACGAGATGCGGCAAAATGCCGTCACCGCCTGCGTTAGGAAAAGTCCGACATGACCTCTGGCATAGACCATAATCGGCCTGTGGAGCGACGACAGAATCGGCATCAGCACGGCCAGTCACCGATGACCACCTTGAAGCAGTTACCCGCCCTTGTCGTGCTGGAGCGGATCCCGGTTCCGGTGCTGGCAATCGGAGATGACGGCACGATCTTGTTCACCAACACGGCATTTGCGGACATGGTGGGCTACGAGCCGGAAGAAGTTTTGGCACTGCGATTCCGCGAGATTTTCTACCAGGCCCCGGATTCGGACTCCCTGTTGTCGGTCGTACATGCCCTGGCGAACATGGTCGTCGAATTGGGACATAAGGACGGCTCGGTCGTGCGCGCGCTGATGAGCAAGTCGGTAGGAATGCGGGCCGACGACCAATTCGCCCTCGCGACATTCCAGGATCTGACCGAACAGTTGTGGGACGACGAGCACTAGCTTGCGCCCGCCGCTTCAGTGAGCCCGGCGATCAGCGCCGGCTGCGCAGCACGATCACGCCGGCGCCGACGATGGTCACCGCGAGCCATCCGCCGCCCAGCCACCAGAGCCACCCCAGGTCCGAGTGATCGTGTGGCGCGGCGACCGGTCCGGCCGTCGGCGAGTGGTCGACGGTCACCGGGTCTTGTCCGGCAACTGCCACCACCGCGACACCCTTGAGCCGCTGCCAGCGCTTGTTGTTGTCGCCGCCGAGCCATCTGATCAGCTCATCGAGCTGGGCCGAGGTGCCGTTGGATGTCGCGACCAGCAGTGACCGGCCATGGTTGAAAACCGTTTGCAGAGAGGCGAATTTCATCACCGGGTCCAGCGCGAGCGTGGTCGGCTTGCCGTCGGACGTGTTGGCGTTGACGGCGATCGGCCCGCTGGGCCCCGCCGACACCGGCAGCACGACATTGGAGTGGCTCCATCCGTCGGCGGCGATCAATATCGCGGGGTTCGACGAATCGATAGCCTGCTGCACGCTGGTCACGTGGGTGTAGATCGGCGTCGAGCTGATTCGCTGCAGTCCCACCACCAGGTTGATGGCGCGCACCGTGTCGGGCAGCGAGTGGGCCTCGATGCCGACCTGGAAACGCGGCATCAGAGCCTGCGGCATGGACTGGAAGCCGTCGGGCACCGGGGGTGCGGCGGGGCTGCTCTCGACGGTGGTGTCGCCGTTGACGTTCAAATTCAGCAGCTGGTTTCCGGGTCCGGCGGTGTAGAAGTCACCGCAGTGTCCGACGTTGCTCGCAACGTCGAGCACCAAATCAAGGCTGGTGTATCGCTGCAGCAGCCGGTCGGGCACGTCGACCCAGCGGTCGATGGTGCCATGGCCGTCGGTCGGGAAGTGATCGATGGTCTCCGGGCCGACCGTGACGGCAATCTGGCCGCCGATATTGGAAGGCGTCGGAGTACAGGAACCCTGCAGATGCACGCGGACGCCGCGGATGGACCTGCCGAATCGGGTCTGGTCCAGCGCCAGGGACACCCGCGGTTGCAGCGAGGTGGCGTTAGCGACGGGCTGTCCGAGGTCGCGCAGCGTGGTGGTGTTGCCCGGTTGTTGCAGGTTCGGTTTCAGTTGATCCACGACGGCCTTGGACGAAACCGCCAGCTGGGACAGGTCGCTGAAGAGCACGGCGGTGTCTGATTCGTCGTTTTCTCCGAGCGGTCCCGACATCAGCAGCCACGTCGCCGCGCCGGAGCCTTGCAAGGCGAGCCCGTTGTCCGATCCCTCTTTGACGACGATCTGGCGTTCCAGCGGTTGCGGCGGGGTCGGCGGCGCGAGCTGTCCTTCGGTCAATGGGACGACGGCGATCTCGGGGTTCTGCCTGCCGTAGCGCGACGCGGCGGAGGCGGCCAGTTGAATCGCCGTGTCGGATTCGGACGCCGACGGCGATTGCGGCATAAATATGCTCAGTTTCTTCAGCACCGGCGGCAGGAAGTGCGCCACCGTAGTGGGCGGCTGCTCGATCCCGGTGTAGCTGATCGACGGGCTGGAAAGGCGCAGCGGGCTTTCCGGGTACAGGCAGACGCCATCTTGCGGCAGCAGGTAGCTCCGCAGCGTCACCGTGAGCCAGTTGTCGACCACTTCCGCTCCGGCCAGCGGGATGACGATCGGCGTCTGGTCCGCGGTGGGCAGGTTCATCCGCGTGAGGGTGCGCTGGTCCTGTGAGACGGTGAGCGTCCCCGACCGCAGATTGATCGGCAGTTCAACGGTGGCGTTCATCGCGTTCGGTGTCAGTCCCCGTAGCACCGGCACGGTCAGCACCTGCGTGCTGGTCAAGCCCCAGAACTCCAGGTTGGGGGCAGACCCGAGGTCACCGAGCGACACGGTCAGCGTGTCTGTCGCGGTACCCGTATCCGGGGGTGCGGCCACCGAGGGCGGGGCGCTGATAACCAGGAACCCGATCACACCCGCCAAAGCGACAAGTCTGCCTACATACTTCTGGTACACCACCGGAACAGTATGCATTCTTTCGGTACGTTGTCGAAACGGCGCGCAGTTGAAGTGGCGGACCCTGGCCCACTTAGGCATGCTGCCCACGATTAGCCGAGTTCAGAGACCGCGGCGGGCTCGCCGCGCGTCACAGCAGGCCGGGCGTAACGCATGACTTCGCGAGCAAGAAACTGGCGGAAATAGGGCAGCGACGCTTCCGAGACGATGCCGGGAAGCAGCAGCTCCCATACCCGGGTCAAGCGTTCGAGGTCACCGGTGGCGCTCCCGCTCGCCTCCCCGAGGGCGGACATCGCGTCCGACAGTGCCCGCATTCCGAACATGGCGCCGACGATCGACTCGCTGACCGCTTCCGGATCGAGGCCCGGCCGCAGGTCGCCTTCCGCGATCGCTCGCCGGGCCTCGGCGGCCAGCAACTCGACCATGTCCTTGCAGAAGCGACCGGCCGCCTCGTTGAACCCGCGCAACGTGCAGGTCAGCTGTTCGGCTGCGCGGGCGGTTTCATCCGAGCTCAGCATCCCGACGATCGTGAACGTGCCGTGCAGCAGATTCTCGAGACCCGGCGACGCGGCCCCACACACATTCCGGAAACCATTGAGCAGTGTCTCGGCGCCCTCCTCGATGATGGCCGACGCCAGCGACTCTTTGGAATCAAAGTGGTGGTAGAGGGCGCCTTTGGTCATCCCGGTGCGCTCGATGATGGTGCCCCAGCCGGCGGCCGAATACCCGACACCGCCGAACACATCGATCGCGGCGTTGAGAATCTTCCGCCGGGTGACCTCAGACCGAACCTGGCGCGCCATTACCCCTGTTCCTCCGGAGTTTCATCGAGCGCGCAGATTCGGTGATCTCGTCTCACATTGCGCTGCAACAGAATCAAGATTAACAGCCGTGCCATTCCAGGCGTTCGACCTGGTTACGGGGAGTCGGCGGTCGCCGAGGCGGTGTTGACCGCCAGTGCCGCGCGTCGCCTCAGGAACTGGCGGAAGTAGTCATCGCGGTCCGGTTGCAAGATCCCGCCCAACAGCAGGCCCCAGCACCTTTCGAGGTCGAGCAGGAACCGTTCGGGTTCGTCCAGATTGCTGGTCTTGCGCAGCCCCATGTGCACGGAGACCATCATACGCCCCACATCTTGGGGGTTGCACCGTTCATGGATGTCGCCCTCGGCTACGGCCTGCTCAACCACGACACCGAGGGCCTTCACCCATCCGTCCAGCAGTTTCTCCTGCAACCCTTCCGAACGGCCGACGGACTCGATCAGGTTCAGTCCCGCCCTGACCTGGTCCGTCTTGATGTCCTGGATGGCGATCAGATATGAGAAATCGATCAGGGTCTCCAGACCCGAAAGGCCCCGCGTCACCAGCTCCTGCACGGCCACGGTGCCGGCGGCGGTCTGCCTGTCGATGATCGCGACCGCCAGGGCGTGCTTCGACCGGAAGTGGAAGTACATCGCGCCCTTGGTCAGTTCGGCTTCGGCGAGTATGTCGTCGAGGCCGACCTCGTGGTAAGCGCGCCGCGCGAACTGATGTGAGGCGGCGCGCAAGATGTGTCGGCGTGTCGCGTCGGCACGCCCATCGGTCGAGTGGCTCGTCATCGAAGCAGACAACTCGGCTCGCCGGCGACAACAGATCGTCGATCAACGCTGGTCGGCAGTGGCAACCAGGCGCGAGTGCGGAGTCCGTCGATACCGGTCGGGACCCCCATATCGAACGCAGCGCCCTGACCTGGGTTGATCGCCTTCACGTCGATGATGCCTTCCTCGAGCAGGGCGCACACCTCGGCTCATCAGCGGTTTCGCGCAAACACGCACCGCGTTTCTCGGGACGACATTGAACTGACTATGAGGTTAGCAGCAAGGTCTCCAAATTAACGCCCGCGTCGGGACACCTGCCGATACTTGTCGACAGGCGCGTCGCCAAATATGTTAACCATTAGTATGTTTTTTGGGCTATTATGAACTTGTCAGTTTGTAGCGTCGGCGTCCACGGGGATGGGAATCACATGTCGTTCGTCACCACGCAGCCAAGTGCCCGGGCCGCATCGGCCTGCGCGCTTCGCTGACCTCGGGGTTTCACGTGATCGACTTTGGCGCTCTGCCCCCGGAGGTCAACTCCGCACGGATGTACGCCGGCCCTGGGCCGGTTTCGCTGGCCATGGCTGCGGTCGCCTGGGACAACCTGGCCAGCGAGCTGCACTCAGCTGCGAGCGCTTACCGATCGCTGATCGCGGGATTGACCACCGGACGCTGGCTCGGTCCCTCGTCGCTGACGATGGCGTCCGCGTTCGGTCCTTATGTGGCGTGGATGTCGGGTGCAGCCGCGCGGGCCGCCGAGGCGTCCAGCCACGCCACGCTCGCCGTTGAGATCTATGAAGCCGCGTTCGCGATGACCGTTCCGCCGCCGGTGGTGACCGCCAACCGAGTCCAACTCGCGACGCTGACGTCCACCAACTTCTTCGGCCAGAACTCGGCCGCGATCGCCGCCAACGAGGCCGAATACGGCGAGATGTGGGCGCAGGACGCCGCGGCGATGTACCAATACGCCGGAAACTCGGTGCCCGTCTGCGATGTCACACCCTTCAACATTCCGCCGAAGGTCACCGAAGACAGTGGATTGACTGCTCGAAATCCGACCCGTCTATGCATGTCCTGTACAGAAGGAGCGGTGCGTGAAGTACACGCCAACGAAGGTTGCCGGCGTGACGATCGTCGACCTGGAACCGCGACGGGACCACCGCGGCTTCTCGTCACGTTCGTTCTGCGCCAATGAATTCGATCGCTACGGCCTGACTTTTCGGGTCACGCAGACCGATGTCTTCTTCAACTACACCCGGGGGACCGTGCGGGGTCTGCATCATCAGCGCCCGCCCGACGTCGAGTCCAGGCTGGTGCGCTGCACCCGCGGGGCCATTGCCGCCGCTGTCGTCGACATCCGGCCCGAGGCACAGACTTTCGGCGACCACGTGATGGTGGAGCTGAACGCCGACAACCACCGGGCGCTGTTCTTGCCGCCGTTCGTCGCTTACGGCTTTCAGACCCTGACCGCCAACACCGAGGTGAACTACCAGATCAGCGGTCAGCACGAGGTGGCCGAGGAGCACGGATTGCGCTGGAACGAAACGGAATTCGGAATCGAATGGCCGCTGCCGGTCACTGTCATCTCCGAGGATGACGCCAGCTGGCCCGCATATGCGCCCCAGGCCGTACCGATTGTGAGCGCAGCATCATGCTGAGGGGTGCCGCCACAGCGCCGGCTTTGCAGATGATCTACCAGTCATGTGCTACCTAAGGACGCCGCGCAATGATCATGCCGATGTCGCCGGCGCCGTCCGCGACGGCGTTCCGCCCCAACCAGTCGCCGTATAAGCGAAAGCCGGCTGGAATGATCTCGTTGCCTGGCAACCGGACTCCGGGTTCGGCAATCACGCAACAGGTGGCCGCCTCGGGCGCCAATGCCGCGCGGCGCTGGCAGAACCTGTACGCGGGGCGGCTGCGCATCAGCGACTCCGCAATCGTCTTCGGCTCGGTCATGCTCGCGCAGTACGTCCGATTCGGAGAGATCGCGAACACCTCGGGTTACTCGGATCCGACGATGACCCTGTTCTCGTTTCTGTTCGCGGCGCTGTGGCTCTCGTCGCTCGCGGTGTTTCAGACGAGATCTCCGCGGGTCATCGGGGCCAGTATCGACGAGTACCGCCGGATCGGCACCGCGTCATTCTGGACGTTCGGAATCATCGCGATGGCCACCCTGCTCGCCAAGGTGGACCTGGCCCGCGGCTATCTGGCGATCGCGCTTCCCGCCGGCACCCTTGGGCTGTTGGCCAGCCGCAGCCTGTGGCGCCGCCACATCGGCACCCTGCGGGCACGCGGCCAGTGCCAGACCAAGGTGTTGGCAATCGGAGACCGACAGGCGGTTTCACACCTGGCGCATGAGCTGGCCCGCAACCCCAGGGCCGGCTGCGTCGTGGTCGGGGTCTGCATTCCCGGATACGGGCCGTCGCGGGGTAACACCTTGTTGGTCGACGGCCGCGAGATACCGATCCTGGGTGACGAAAGCCATGCGGTGGGCGCGATCGGCAGCTGCGGTGCGGACACTGTGGCGGTGACCCGTACCGAGCATTTCGGTGTGCGCGGGATCAGAGAGCTGATGTGGCAGTTGGAGACCAAGGACGTCGATCTGGTGGTCTCGCCCGGGGTGATGGACGTCGCCGAGGCACGGCTGACTCTGCAGTTGACCGCCGGGTTGCCGCTGCTGCACGTCGAAAAGCCGCAATACGAAGGGACACAGCGCTTTCAGAAGCAGGCCTTCGACGTCTGCTTCTCCCTGGCGGCCCTGATCGCCACCGCACCGGTGCTGATCGCGGCGGCGATCGCTATCAAGCTGACCAGCAGGGGGTCCGTCTTCTACCCGTCCGAACGCATCGGCATCGATGGAAATCCCTTCACGATGCTGAAGTTTCGCACCATGACCGACGGTGCCGACAAGCAGATCGACCACCTGATGCCGCACAACGAAAGCACCGGCGGGATTCTCTTCAAGATGCGCCAGGACCCCCGGGTCACGCCCGTCGGCAGAATCCTGCGCCGATTCAGCATTGACGAGCTGCCCCAGTTCATCAACGTGATCAAGGGCGATATGAGTGTCGTCGGGCCGCGGCCTCCGCTGCGCCGGGAAGTCGAGGCATACGACGGTGACGTCAAGCGCCGGCTCCTGGTCAAGCCGGGCGTCAGCGGGCTGTGGCAAGTTAGCGGCCGTTCAGACCTTTCGTGGGAACAGTCGGTCCGATTGGATCTGTCCTACGTCGACAACTGGTCGATGGCGGGTGATCTCATGATCATTGCTAAGACGGTGAAGGCCGTCCTCACGAGCCACGGCGCATACTAGTCAGTCATGACGGAGCCGACGGCACCTAGTGCGGTCGTAGGATCGGTGCCGCTGGGCCGGGTGGCTCACGCATTCTCGATCCAATTGATCTGCCGAGCGCTGGGAATGCTGGCGTCGGTGGTGTCGGTTGCGATGACCGCCCGCTATCTTGGTCCCGGGCGTTACGGCCTGCTTTCCATCGCGATGCTCTTCATCGCCATGTGGACCAGCCTGGCCGATCTCGGTATCGCCACCGTGATTGTGCGCCGCGTGACCTCCGGCCGCGGCGGCCTGGAGCGCCTGGTGCGCATCAACAGCGGCTTGGCGCTGGTTTACTGCGTTCCACTGGCATTGCTGGCGGCCGGGTCCGGCTTGCTGGTCTACCACGACCGCGATGTGCAAGTCATGCTCCTGGTGCTGTCTGGCGCGCTGCTGATGCAGACCATGGTGACGCGGTTCGAGCCGGTGTTTCTTGCTACCGTGCGGTTCTCCGCGGTGGCCATCTCCGATGTCGTCGGCCGGCTGGGCGCACTGGGCATGGTCGCCTTCCTGGTGACGCAGCGAGCCGACGTCATCTGGTTCGCCGTCGCGCAACTCATCCCACCCGCCCTGGCCCTGCTGATTCAGGGCACGGCCGCGATGCGGCACATCTCGGTGCGCCCGATTTTCGCGCCACGCGAGGCAGCCGATCTGTTGCGGGAGAGCTTGCCGCTCATCGGATTTCTCGTCGTCGGACTGCTGTACTGCCGCGCCGACGGCGTGATCCTGTCCCTGTTGAGCACCCATTCCGAGGTGGGCGTGTACGGGTTGGCCTTCACGATCGCCTTCAACACGATCGTGGTGTCGCTGATCTTCCTCAAGTCGACGCTGTCGACGGGCACCGAGCTGTTCGCCCGTGACGTCGCCGCGTTCGCCGGCTTTCTGCGCCGCAGCGTCGAGCTGATGTGCTTCGTCGCGATCCCGGTCGCCGTCGTTGGCGCGCTGCTGGCCGGGCCGCTGATCGGACTCTTCGGAGACCAGGCATTCGTCGCCCGAGGGACACCGACGCTGGCGCTGTTGTTCGTCGCGGCGGCACTGCGTTTCGTCAGCGGCACGCTCGGCCAAGGGTTGGTCGCCAGCCACCATCAGCGGATCCTGTTCTGGCTGACGATCGCCACTCTGGTGCTTAACGTCGGGCTCAACCTCTGCCTGGCCGGGCGGTACGGCGCCGTCGGCCCCGGCATCGCGCTGGTCTGCACCGAGTTCTTCAACCTGGTGATCAGCAGCTGGTGGTTGCACCGGCACTGTGGTTACCGCACACCGGTGGCCTTCTTATTGCGGGTCCTGGTGCCGACGGGAGCGAGTATCGTTGTGACACTTCTATTCTCGGGCCATCACGTGGTCTTGACTTTAGCGGTTGCGGCTGCCGTTTACCTGGCCACCAGTGCGGCCGTCGGCCCGCTGCGCTGGTCGGACGTAACCTCGCTGCGCCGGAGTCAGCTCGCGGCATGAACCGGGAATTGGATCGGTCATACCTGAAGCGCCCGGTCGGCGACACCGCCGCGCTGCCGTCGACGCGGTCGCTCGCGGTGCTGATCGTGGCCGACGATGTTCGCGAGCCGCTGCAGGCGTGCCTGGCCAGCGTCGCCGAGCAGTTGCCTGAGCTGGCGGTCTATCTGTACGGCAGCGGCGAAGCGGAATCGGCCACACGATACCCGGCAGTGCACTGGGTGCCCGGGCCGGCGCATGTCGGCCTCGCGGCGGCGTTCAACACGCTGGTGGCACACGTGCCGAGCGACGTCGACCTGCTGTTGCTACATGCCAATGCCCGCGTGTTGGGACCGTTGACACGCACCCGAGAGCTGCTTCGTTCGCCGCGCGTCGCGGCGGTCTCGCCGATGGCGCGTGACGGCGCGGCGCCGTGGGACATCACGACACGCCGCCAGACACTGACCCGGGCGCTGACGGCCGACATCGGCTACTCCGACTCGCTGCGCGGGACGCCGATGTCAGACCGCTATGCGCATCAACCTTCCGAATCACGAAGCATCGACGGCGATTTGGGTGGCCACTGCCTGGCGATCAGCCGCGCGGCCTGGAACACGATCGGCGGCTTCGACGAAGAGTTCTTCGGCTACGGCGAGGCAGCGGACTGGCAGGCCCGGGCCCGCGCGGCGGGCTGGCGTGTGCTGCTGGCCGAGGAGCTCGGCGTCGACCGGGGTAACCCCGCGGCCGACAAGGGTGCCGAACGCCGCCGCGATCTGGATTTGGCGCGCACCAACACCGCGCTGCTGCTCGAACACCAGCGCAGCGTTCACCATGCGGACTTGTATCTGGCCGGTACCACGCTGCTGCAAAGGTGGTCGAAGCGCACCGCGCCAAGGGTCGCCGGCGTTGGCCGGCGCACCAACCTGCCGGCGATAGTGATCTCAACCAATCGCCTGGTCTACGGCGGCGCTGAGCGGCAAAAAGCTTTATTGGCAACGGAATTAGACCGCCGAGGCTACTCTGTAACGATCGTCTGCATGCAGCGGTTCGGCCCCTTGATCGCCGAAATCCCGCCCACCGTACGCGTGGTGCGCCAACCCTGGTGGGCGCCGATCATCGACGTTCCCGAGGGCCCGACGGTGCTCATTACCGCCGACACCAACACCGAGGCCGGATTTGCCACGTTGTGGCGCGCGGCCGGCAAGGGCCGACGCTGGCTGGTGGCACCGCATGTCCCTCCGGAGCAGGACCGGCCCATCTACTCCCGGCCGCTGGTCGCCGCGATGCGTCAGGCTGACGGATTTATCGTTCTGGCGCAACGGCATTGGGAGATGATGGCCGCGCAGCATCGGCTATGGGGACGGCGATTCGTCGCCCCCAACGGGGTCAGCGGGATCGGCGACTCCGCGCCCCCGAGCCGGACCCGGACTGCCGGCGAGCCGTTGCACCTGGCGATGCTGTCTCGCATCCTCGAACACAAGAACCCACATCTGCTGGTCGAGGCGCTCGCCGAGTTGGCCGATATGCCTTGGCAGTTATCAATTTACGGCGACGGCCCGGATCGGGAGAGATTACAGGCGCGTACCCCCGCGCAACTGCGCGATCGGGTGCATTGGCGCGGATGGGTAGCCGGCCCCGGACCCGCCCTGGCCGACGCGGATCTGCTGTGTGTACCCAGCCGCTCCGAGGCGTTCCCGCTGGTGATCCTCGAGGCGATGGCCCGGGCGGTTCCGGTTGCGGCATCGGCGATTTGCGCCGTCCCGGAGATGCTGGACTTCGGCAAGGCGGGATTCCTCGTCGACGACGTATCGGTGTCTGGGTGGCGCGAGTGCTTGGCGCAAATACTGGCGGAGCCCGACGAACTGCCATCGATCGGACAACGCGGCTTCGAGCGCATGCGCAAGCACTACACGGTGGCCGCAATGACCGACGCCTACATCGAAGCGATCGACGCGGTACTGTGAATTCTGTTCTGCCGCTTAGTCATTCGTGGAGTAAGGCTAGCGATCGCCGCGCGGTCCCAGGATTTTCGCAATCGTGCGGGGCGACGTCTTGTGCTGCGCATACCGCCCCGAATAGAGAAAATACCGCGGCTCCACGTAGATCTCACTGATATCCGTCGGCACATCCGCAAAGTGCTGCGACAGCGTGCCGTCGACGAAAAAGGCATTGGTCCCGGAGTGGGAATTGCAGCACACCAGGCGGTAGTCAAAGCGTGCGAACATCGCGGCGAAACTGCTCAAAGACGCCCCGAAGTAGTCGTCGGACTCCCAGACATGGTTGGGGTCGTAGCTGATCTGAAACTTCACCGGCGGTGGAAACTTGGCGTTGTATTCGACGATGAAAAGCTTCGGGCGCATCCCGTCTGCCAACAGGTTTTCGATCAGATAGATGTCATTGCCGTCCAGGTCCACCGACACCATGTCGACCTGCGTGGCACCGATTCTCTGCAGGCATGAGCGGCTCAGCGAACCGATGTTCTCCGCCGTGATCCACGCCTTCTCGTAGGTGAAGTGCGTGTCGTCGGCGTATTCGACGGCCAGATCCTGTCCCCCGACCCAGAAGCCCTTCCAGCCCAGGGCGGCAAGAATCAGTGTGTTGTTCTCCGTCCCATCCCCGACGCCGAATTCGGCGAACACTCCGTCGTCGAGTTGACCGATCCGGCGCAGGATCTCCAGCGTTATGCCGTCCTCGTCGGTGGAGGAAAAACACTTCTTGCCCGCACGATTCAGCGGATTGGAATGGTTCGCCTTGAGCGACTGGGAATGGTCGAACAGGATCAGATCCTTGAGCTGATCCCGGGTTTCGGTGCCGAGGATCCGCCGGATCTTCCCCTTGAGCGTCTCTTTGGGCATTTGGTCACTAAAGCTACCATCCCGAGGGCGCAGAATTTGCGTACCGAGGCGGGCAATGCGAAACGTGGGAGTTCTTGTAGCCCCGGCGATTTCCCACGCACGCCCGGCGCGGGACCGCGTTCCGTCCCACACCGGCCACGGGGTTGCCCAGCGCGCCGAATGTGCCGTAGGTTCTGCACAGTCCTCAAAGTTTGCTGATGTCGCGAGGATGCTCAGGAGGGTTTTGAGACCGTGCGGTGCCGCATCTGCAGTTCGGCCACCACGCCGGCATTCAGTCACCAGGTGCTCTGCAAATACGACTGCAAGTACTACTTCTGCGATAAGTGCGGTGGTCTGCAGACCGAAGAGCCATATTGGCTGGACGAGGCGTATGCCAGCCCCCTGGCAGCGGCGGACACCACCCTGCTCTGGCGCAACCAATACCTCGCGCGCGTGATGTCAGTGCTGCTGTACATCCTGTTCGACCCGGGTGGCCGGTTTCTCGACGCGGCCGGCGGGTACGGCGTTTTTACCCGCCTGATGCGCGACATCGGCTTCGACTATTACTGGACCGACAGGTACTCCCCTAACCTGACCGCCCGCGGTTTCGAGGCGGACGCGGGTCCGGGCAAGCCGTACACGGTCGTCACCGCGTTCGAGGTGATGGAGCATCTCGCCAACCCCGTCGAATTCGTGGCCGAACTGCTCGAAAGCACCGGCACCGACACGATCGTCTTCACGACGGAGCTCTTCGACGGCGGGCCCCCTGCGCCGGAGGAATGGATGTACTACGCCTTTGCCACCGGACAGCACATCACCTTCTATCAGAAGCCGACTCTGGAGCTGATCGGACAGCGCTTCGGCATGCAGTTCCATACCTCCAAAACCCGTTGGTGGTTCCTCGGCGGCATGGGTCTGCACATCTGGACGCGGGCGAAGATCAACCCACTGGCCTGGCGGCTGCTCGCCTCACCGCGGGTGACGAACCTGCTTGCGGGATTGCCCCGACGTTCGCTGCAGACACGAATGTGGACCGACGCCGACATCTTCCTGCAGGCTGACCCAGGACAGTGAATTCGCCTCGGGTGCTTTGGCTTTCGCCGTGGACACGGCCTGCGGTACGCGTACAGTCCGAGGCGCTGATCCGGCACGGGGCCGACGTGCTGTTGGTGACGTCGGACCGACACCCGGAGTCCGATGCCGCCCGCGATTACGAGTTGGTGCTCGATCCGCGGTTCAAGACCGCTGCCACCTGGGTCCCGACCCTGAAGGCCTGGCGCCGCATCCGCAAGTTCTCCCCCGACGTGGTGATCGCCGAGATCGTCCGCGACCCACGCTGGATCGCGCTGGCCGGGCTGGCCCCCCGAATCCAGGTGGTGCACGACGACCAACCGCACGACCCCGACGAGCAGACCCCGGCCTACGAACGTGCGGTATTCGATCGCTGGGGCGCCCGATCCGCCGCCACCATCACCTACAGCGACTACATCGCGACCGGTGTCGCCACGCGCCGCGACGTCGCCGGCACGCCAATCCGTGTCGTCCCGCTTGCCAGCGACGTCGACCTGCCCCGGATCCCGCCCTTCGTGGGCGCCGCGGGACGTCGTGACTTCGTCCTGTTCGGCCGGCTCAATCCCTACAAGAACGTCGACGTCGTGCTGGAGGCCTGGCAGCGACATGTCGGAGGTCAACGCTGGCGCGGCGACAACCTGGTGCTGATCGGCAACGGGCCGCTCGACGCGGGCGCCCTGCCCAAGCACACGCTCTGGCGCAACGGCAGCTACCGCTACGCCGATGTCATCCCGACGTTGGCAGGCGCGAAGGGGTCGATCTCGCACTACCGGCGCGCGTCCCAAAGCGGCGTGCAGGTGCTCTCGATGCAGCTCGGTGTCATGCCGATCGTGTCCACCGCCGGTGCCCTGCCCGAATACCAGCCACCGGGCTGCCCGCCGATCGGCGTCGACGACGTTGCCGGGCTGACCGCCGCTTTCGATCTGCTGGCCGACGCGTCAGTCGCCGCGGAACTCGGGGCACAGGCGGCGCGTCACTACGCGCAGCATTGCGCCGTCGACATCGTCGCGGATCGCTTCCTCGACGTCATCGCCGAGGTGATGGCCCGGCGGCGATGAGGCGCTGAAGCGCTCAGGCGCTCCGGAAATCCGGGGGCTGAAACGCCGCCCGCGCGTTCGCGACGTGCTCGGCAAGCCGGACACCCAGCGCGATCCCGAGCAGCGTCGGGTTGGCCTGGCTCGACGTCGGAAGAACCGACGTGCTCGCGATGTACAACCCGCGCACCCCGTGCACCTGAAGGTTGGCGTCCACAACGCCGTCCTTGGCAGCCGCGGACATCCGGGTGGTGCCCACCTGGTGGAAACCGCCCATCTCCGCCAGGTACTTGTGCACCAAGCCCTCGACATCGTCGCTCACCCACTCGACGTGTCCGACGCCGTGGCGGCGCAGGTGTTCATCGATCAGGCCGATCGCCTTGCGCACACTGTCGTAGTCGGCGTCGGAGAAATACATATGAGTGCGAATCTTTCGCATTCCCAACGCATCCCGCTCCTCGGACAGCTCAACGCGGCTCTCCCAATGCGGAAGATGCTCGCCGTGGTAGTGCAGCGAATATCGGTTGTCGGCGCTCTTCACGAAAAAGCCCGGCGCCTTGCGGCCCCTGCGCAGGAACCGGGCGTAGGAGAACGTGACCGCGAACCGGATCGACGGAAACAAGTCGCGGACGATGTTGCGCAGATGCGCGAGAACCTGTCGGGAATCGCCCCGCTTGGTGTGTGCCTCCCGAATCGCCTCAGCGAGCAGGAAACGACCGACCGGCGAGATCAGCGTGAGGTAGACGCCGGACAGAATCCCGCTGCCGTGACTGGGGTCGCTGATCGGCGGGTTCACCAACCAGACCGCCGCGTTCGGCATCCCGGAGTCGCGTAGTAGCTGCGGGTCGAAGGTAAAACGCCGGCGAACGTACACGCCGTCGTTGTCGCGCTCGTAGGCATGCAGCACCTTGTCGGTGTTGAAATGCACCCACGCCACCCGGGCCTCGACGTGGGACATGTACCAGCGCCCCAGGTGCCCGCCGGTATTTCCCAGACCCGCCGGATGATGGCGATCCGATACCAGCAGCAGCCGCGTCGCCTCTAGGCCGCCGGTGGCGATGATGTAGTCCGACGCGACGATCCTGCCCGCGCGGCCGTCGAGCGCCTTGACGACCAGGTGCTCGACGGCGTCGCCGGCCTCGGTGGTGACGATCTCGGTACAAGTGAGGCCGGTCCACAGCGTCAGAGTGGGGGCGTCTTGCAACGCCGCGCGATACTGGCGGCCGAACCGCGTCGGCAGCGCCCAGCGCTCGAGATCGGTCGTGCGCACAGCGCCGTCGGGCAACCCGGCGACCAGGTCCTGATTCGCGATCTCGGGGATTTCGCGCGCATTGAACAGTGCCTGTCCGCACGCCGCCCAATCGCAGGCTTTCTGCCGGTAGGGGTCAATGTCTTCATTCCCGATCGGCCAGGGTGCCTGCGCGGTGATCGGCCGGTCCTCGAAATCGATTGCGTCGAACTTGACGCAGCGCCCACCCCACAGCGCCGTGGTCCCGCCCACCTGTCGGCGGACCGTGAGTTCACTGCGGGCATGGAAATAGTCGTCCTGTTGCGAATCAAGGGTCGCCAAGTCCTGGGCCGCGTCGTCGGGACGCTCCAGGCCACTTTCGATCAGGGCCACCCGCACGCCGGCCGCGGCAAGCTCCAGCGCCGTGGCAATGCCGACCGCGCCGGCTCCGACGACCACGACGTCGGTTTCGATCGTCGCGTTCGTGGCGAAGTCTTGGGGGCCACGGATCACGCGACTGCGCCTTCCCTGAACTCGGCGACGAGAGCGAGGAATCGCGTCAGGGTCTCGGCGTCCAGCGGCGACGAGGCAGCGCTCGCCGCTTCGGCGACCCGATGCGGCTTGGTGGTGCTGTAGAGAATCGCGCGCGATCCCGTCGCAACCGCGGACGACCCGATGATCAGCTTCGCGAGCACACCGGGGGCCAGCGGATCGAGCTGCAGAGCCGCGCGCCACTGTCCAGCCAGCCGCTCGTTGGCCGACAACGCCCCGGACAGCATCGTGTGCGACCTGTTCAGCACGCCGAACGCGAGATCGGCTGGGCGCGGCGCCGGGTTGAGCAGGTCGCTACGAAATTGGCTGACGCCCTGGGGCGCGAACGCCTCGGCGAAATCCACCTCTAGCCCCTCGTCTTGAGAGACACCCCAGGCGCGAATCTTGCCCTGCTGCTTGGCGCGCTCGAAGAATTCGCGGAGTTCGCCATCTTCGACGGTGTCGCCGGGCTTCGGCGCGTGGACGAACAGGATGTCGACGTAGTCGACGCTCAGCGCGGTGAGGCTCTCGTCGAGGCTGCGCGCCGCGACGGCCGCGTCGTACACCCGAGTGGTCGTGTCGGGCCGTTGGTGCCGCTTGATGGCGCGCCGCAGCGCCGGCGCCTTGCGCAGCAGCGCCCGCGCCGGAGCCTGGAACCGGCTAAGACGCCGGGCCACACCGCCGACATCGATGCCGAACTTGGTGGCGATGGTGACGGCGTCGCGTCCGACGGTTCGCACGAACACCCCGAGCTCCGCCTCGGCCATCCCCAGGCCGTACATCCGCGCGGTGTCGAAATGGGTGATCCCGCTATCCACGGCGCTACCGAGGACGGCCATCCGCTCCTTGCGGGACGACGCTTGCAGCAAACCGCCGCATCCGAAACCGACCGCGCTCACCGCGAGCCGCGATCCCACCAGTTCGACTTGCTTCAAATCCCGCAGCCCCCATAGATCCGGCGAAGTTCCGCGTCAATCACTTTGGGGCTACGTGTTGCCGCAATGTGCGCCTGGCCGCGCAGCCCGTCACGCTCGGCCAAGCCCGGGTCGCGCAGATACCGGCCGATCGCCGCTGCCAGCGCGGGCACATCACCAACGGGCACGAGCATACCGGGGTCGGACGCTATTGCCGCAGTTCCGCCGACCGGAGTCGCCACAAACGGCCGTGCGCCGGCCAGGGCTTCGGTGAGAATCATCGGCATGCCCTCCGCGTAGGACGGGAGTGCGATCACACGGACCGTCCGGAGCAGATCGCGGACGTCGTCGGGGTGCACCGGGCCCTCCACGGACATCCGCTCGGTCGGCGGTGGGGTGTAGTCGTCGATGCGCCCGACGATCCGGCACTCCCCTTCGATGCCCTCGTCCAGGAGTAGCCGCCACGCATCGACAAGGCACTCAACACCCTTGCGGCGACCGATGGTGCCGGCGAACAGCACCACGGGCGGCGTCGAGGCAGCTGCGGGCGCATCGAGATCGATCGGGATCGGGTTGGCCACCACGGAGGTCGCCACCGAGGGCACCACCCCGAGAACGGCGGCGCGCGCTTCCTCCGACAGCACGATCACATGGTCGGCACGCTTTAACGTGTTGCCCACGAAGCGCGGGCGCGCCGCGGCGAACTCGTGAAAGTCGGAGCCGTGGATGGTGACGATGATTCGGAAGCCGCGAGCCTTGGCCAGCCGGATCAGCGATCCCTCGCGCAGCCAGGCGCCACCGTTGGAGATGTGGAAATGCACGATGGCGGGGCGCCGGATCCGGGCCAGCGCCAGGCCCGCGCGTGCGGTGAGCAGGAAGCTCTTCGCGTGGTTGCGCCCGTCCCAGGTAGAGAGCACCCGGATCTGGTCCGCGCCGATCTTGTTGTCGCGGATGACCCGGATCACGGATTGCGTCCCGCCGAAGCTGTACATGTCGGGCCCGACATGGGTAACGGCTAACACCGAGCTAGGTCCCCCAGCAAACTGGCCACACGGTCAAGATAATCGAGGCCAGCGCCGCCTCGGGTAACGCTTTGAAAAATTCAGCTGGGCGTGGCAGCCAGCTCGGGAACGCGGTCGACGGTGTCGTGGCTTCGTTCATGGTCGCGGCGCCCCAGCCCGGCAAATCCCATCGTCGCTCCCAGGACCAGGCCCAACGCCAGGGCATCCATCGGCATCTCCGGGAGCGGCCAGACCGCGGATATCGCCAGCAGGCTGGCACTGACCGCCGCACTGATTTTCGCTGGCGCCGACGCACATCGCACCGCCTTGACTATCGGTGTGGCCGCGAACCACGCAAATATCGCCACGCCAACGACGCCGGCTTTGGCCAACCACCACTGGTAGAAGAGGTGCGAGTAAGTGGGCCCCAGCTTCCAGGAGAAGGCATCCGGGTCGTTCCCGGTCGGCAGTTGGTAGGCGTAGCCCAGGCCGTGGCCGAAGATCGGCGCCTCCGCGATCGCGGTATTGAGTCGGGCGTTTTCTTGCAGCCGGTCCAGCGTCGACTGGTCCACCGCCAGCGCGCTCGTCGAAATCCCGCCCAGCACCCGCTGGCCGAACGCGGTGAACTGATCGCTGAGCCACGCCCCGGCCTGCGAATGCTGCAGCAAGAACAGCGACCCGGGCACCGTGAGCGCCAGCGCCGCCACGCTGACCACGATGACCGTGGCCGTCCGGCGCAGAGCCGGCAATCCGAAGCAGGATAGGAACGCGACGAAGGCGGCGACCACCATGGCGATCAGCGTGTTCCGGGAGAAGGAGAGCAGCGAGATGATCAACGCGGGCGGACCCAGCGCGTAAAACATCATCGGCTTCACCCGGCCGACGATCGCGGCGGCGACCAGCGCGGACAGCACAGCGGTCGCCGGCGTCTGGGTGGACAGCACGATGCGCAGTGCCTGGCCGGCGCCCGTCGCCTCTTCCAGGCTTTCCGCCCGGCCGGCCAGCCGGACGGCATGCAGCGAACTGACGATCGCCATGCCCGCCGAAAACCAGAGGATCACAATCATCACGCGGACCAGCCATGCGGCGTAACCGCCCCAGACGACCAGCATTCCCAGCACGAACCCGACGACCATTTCGAGCAGCGTCGTCGATTCACGCGCCACCATCAGGGCGTCATGCCCAGCCCCGAATCCGTACAGGGTGTAGAGCACCACTGTCATCGCGAACACCCCTGGCAGGAGGTAGTCGGAGAACCGCGGTCGCACGATCGGGAGCAGATACAAAATCGCCAGCACGGCGGCGATTTGGTAGGCATAGATCGCGACCGGACCGATCACCTTGCCGACGTGCAAGCCTTCCGGCAGCGCCGCGAACGCCCCGAACAGGGTGACCGCAACCATCCCTTCTGGTTTCACCCAATACACCACCAGGCAGAACAGGGCGGCGATCAGCATGGCGCCCTCGGTGGTTCGGCGAACCGAGAACACACCGAACAGGAAGCATCCCAACAGGAACATAGCCAGCACAGCAGCGGCCACTACCAGGCGATCGCGACTCCGCAGGTAGAAAATCACGCCGACCCGCTGAGCTTTCCCCGGTAGGCGCGGGCCGCGGCCCTGCTGTGCACGGACGGCTTGGCGTCGGTCAGCACGGTTCCGACGACCTGCGCGCCGGCCGTACGCAGCGCTGCCAGCGCGTCGGTGAGTTCATCGATGGTGGTGCGGTTCGCGCGCACCACCAGCACCGTGGCCGCCACCGCACCGGCCAGCAGGCCGGAGTCGGCCGTGGCCAGCACCGGCGGGCCGTCGACGACGGTGTGGCCGAACCGCGACGACAGGTTCGCCAGCACGCTGTCGATCACGTCCGGGGTAAATGCGCTGGCGGGCACGCCCTCGCCGCGGCGGCCGGACCGGGCCGCCAGCAGGAACAGCCGCGAAATCGCGGTCGGCCGCACGGCTTGCACGGCGATGCTGGGGTCGGCCAGCGCATGAGCCAAGCCCTCTCCCGATTCGACGCTCAGCAGGCCGGCGATCACGGGCCGCCTGGAGTCGCCCTCGACGAGCAGGACGTCTTGGCCGAGTTCGGTGAATGCCCGCGACAGGTTCAGCGCCGTCGTCGTGGTTCCCTCACCGCCGAAGGGCGCCGCCACCAACACCCGGCGTTCATTGGGGCCCATCGCCCTGCTCAGCCGGGCGCGCAGGCCGCGGACCGCGTCGTCGAATGCGATGTCGGTGCCGAATTTCGGTGCGGTGCCCCGCTTTCCGGGTAGCTCGCCCAACGTCGGCAAGCCCGAGAGTTCTTCCAGTTTCTCGCGGGTGCGCACGGTGCGATCGGTGGCCTCACGGGTCAACGCCACCCCGATACCGAGCAGCAGGCCGGCGACCAGCCCCATCGCCACGTTGCGCACCGGCGACGGGGCGATCGCGTGGTCGGGTACCCGGGGCGACTCCACCACTCGCGCCCTGGCGACCGGCAACGGTTTGGGAGTGGGCTGCCCGGGCACCTCCGGCGGCAGGGGCACCTCACCGGTGTCGGGTCGCGGCGTGGTGCTCGTCGGCGCGCCGGTGTTCGAGTGCGCAGTCACGCCGAGCGTCGGGACCATGACGGCGAACTGGTCAGCCATCGCTCCCGCCAGCGCCGCGGCACGCACCGGATCGGTGTCTTTCACCGAGATCGTGAAGAGCATCGACTTCGCGGTGTATTTCACCTGCGTTTGGGTCACCAGCGCATCGGGGCTCATCGGAACCTGGAGCTGGCTGATCGCGCGCTCGGCCACCGTGCGTCCGCCGGCGATCTGGGCGTACGACGACAGCCGTTCTTGCGCGGTCAGCGTGCCGTTGTACAGCTCGGTGAGGTCAGTCGCACCGGAGAAGGAGATCAGGATCGTGGCCGACGACTGGTAATGCTTCGTCTGCAACGCCGTGACGACCACGGCACCGACGAGACAAGCCAGGAACGCCCCCGCGGCGAGCTTCCAGTGCGCGCCGATTATCCGGACAAAGGTACGGAAATCCATCCAATTATTACCCTTCTAACATCCCCAGCCCGTGAAGAGCATACACTTAGTCGCTTTCATGGCCGCAGAGCAAACTCTTCGTTCATTATGCAGCATCGTCAACTCGAGATTCCCCTGTCTGCCCAGGCAGTAGCGGACTTTTGCCGAGGCACCCTACGCGCCATTCATTGGCTCGGCGTGGAGGTGACCACCTCGCGCGGTACGTCGAGTGTCGCGACCGGATACCAGCCGGTTCCGTCGCGCCCGTCGCGGGCCAACTGCATGGGCGGATAGTTCACCACGTGGGAAGCCGCGGGTTTGTGCTGTTGCCAGGTGGCCGCGGCCTGCAAGGTGTAATTCCCGGGCGGCAAGCTCCCGATATCGAGGGTCACGGTTTCGGTGGTCGACGCCGGGGCCGGCTCGGTACCGGAGTTGTCCGGGTGCACCAGTGTCTTGAGGTTCACGGTCGAGGGCATCTCGCGGATCACCGCTCCGGAGAAATCCACCAGCCGATAGCCGGGGACCCATTTCTCGGTGGCGCCTGCCGAGCCGTAGTTGGTCCAGGTGACGGCGATCGACGCTTGCCCGTCGTGCACCGATTGCGAGCCCTGCCGCGCCTCGGCCGAATACCGGTAGCCGGCCGAGACGTTGGCTTTCGACCACAGCAGGTACAGCGCCGGGTCCATCGCCGTGGTCGCGTTCACGGCGGGGAAGTTGAAACTCGACGTCATCGATACGTGATATTTGACGACGTCGCGCACGCCCTTCTCGTAATAGCTCTTCGGGTCGGTTCCGTCGGGCAGCTGGCACCATTCGGTGATCACCAGTCCCGACGCGAGCCGGTCTTTCACCTGTTTGATGAGCGGATCTTTCAGCTGCACGTAGTGTGAGCCCTCCGACTCGGCCCACACCGGCAGCGGCGCGTACACGCCGAGGCAATCCGACCGGATACCCACCGGCGCCGACAACGATTTGGTGACCCAGTCGGCAAACAATTGTCGCGTGATGTCTGCGTTCAGCGGGGTGACCACCAATTGCGTGTGCGGAAAGGCGTTGACGTTCGCGGTGACCAACCGCGAGATCGACGCGCTGGTGATGTTCTGATCACGAAACTGGCTGTAATAGCCTAGTTTCGCGACGCTCTCCTCCGGCGACGGACCAGGCGCACCCAGCTTGTCGCGCAAGTACGCGATGTGGTTCTCGCTGAAATCTCCATACCCGGAGAACTCGAAAACGCTCAGTCGCTCGTCGCCGTCATAGCGACGCCCCAGCGCCGCCAGCAGCTGGCCGAACGCATCCAGGTAGCGCTGGTCGTTCCAATTCGGCACCACCTGCGTCACCCCCGGCGTCCACCAATACTTGGGCGGCGAGGGATAGTCGGTGGCCACCGGACGCATCCAGTCGGGAATGGCGATGCTCAAGTTGGACGGATAGGTGATGTCGCAGCAGGAGCTGTAGGCGACCACGCGCATCGTCAGCCGCATGTTGCGGCTGGCGAGCTTCGTCAACTCGTCGTCGATCGCGCTGAAGTCGAACTTGAGATCGTCGGGTGCATCGGGGGGCAGCGTGGCCGGATCGGTGGGCTGCAACTGCCGCCACGTGATACGCATGCTGGCGTCATGCGGCGCCGGCCACGCCGGGTACCGCCGCTGCGTGGGATTGGCCTGCGGGAAAAGCGGCATCATCAGGTCCTCGTACTGCCCGCGCAGCGGATTTGCCACCTCTTGCACGGTCAGCGGTATGGCCGGACTGGCAACCGCGCTCAGCGGCTCGGGGCCACTCGGGTTGCTACAGCCGCTGGCGACCAGTGCCGCGCACACCAGCACGGCCGCCGTAATCTTGCTCGCGTTTCGGACCACGTTGCGATGCTAGATGGCGCCCTGCGACAAGGCCTCACGATCGGCGAGGAAAGGCATCGGCATCCAGCGCGCCGACAGTAAAGCCTCCATCGCATCGCCGGGGACTGGCCTCGACAACAGGAAACCCTGGGCGCGGTGACACCCGTGCTGCATCAAAGTCAGTGCAGCAGTAGGTGTCTCGACTCCCTCGGCGACGACTTGCAAGCCGAATGCCTCGGCGAGCCCGATGATGGCGCGGACGATGGCCAGGTCGCCGGCGTTGGTCCCGAGGTCGCGCACGAATCCGGCGTCGATCTTCAGCATGTCGACCGGCAGCGACTTCAGGTGTGACAGCACCGCATAACCGGTGCCGAAGTCGTCGATGGCCAGCTGCACGCCGATCTCTTTGAGCTCCGCGAGGGTGTTGCAAGTGGTTTCGATGTCGTGCACGACGGCGCGCTCGGTGATTTCCAGACACACCGACGCGGCATCGATGCCGAACTCCTCGATCGTGTCGGCGACGCTGCGAACGAAGCCGCGGGTGATCAGCTGCACGGGTGAGACGTTGATGCGCAGGATGGCGCCGTGCCCCACGCCGTTGGCACGCCAGCGGCTGAATTCGGCGCAGGCGGTACGCATTACCCAGCGGCCCAGCTCGCCGGCCAGGTTGGTCGATTCGGCCACGCCGATGAACGCGTCCGGCAGCAGCAATCCCCAGATCGGGTGCCGCCAGCGGACCAGCGCCTCGGCCGCCACGACCGCGCCGGTCCACAGGTCGACCTCGGGCAGATAGTGCAGCAGCAGCGCCTCGCTGCCGATATCGCCCTGCAGATGCAGCTCAATGTCGTTGCGGAACGCGCTCTTCAGCGACATGTCGTCGGTGAACACCGCGACCTGGTTGCCGCCGGCGCGCTTTGCGGTCAGCACGGCCTCGTCGGCACGGCGCAGCAGGGCGGTGCAGTTGTCGCGATCCGGCATGCCGATCGCTAGCCCGATGCTGACGGTACGGCTGATCATGTGGCCGCCGATGGCCAGCCGCTCGCACAGCATCCTCGACAGGCGGTGGCCGAACGACTCCGCGGTCTCCGGTGACATCGACTGCTCGGGCACGACGACGAACTCGTCGCCGCCCAGCCGGGCGATCATGGCTTGGCTTCCGGCGCAGACCTGAATGCGTTGCGCGAAGACCCGGATGAACCAGTCACCGGCGGTATGACCCAGGTAGTCGTTGATCGGCTTCAACCGGTCGAGGTCGAGATACAGCACCGCGACGGGCCCCGGCTGTCCGGCGGCGAGCCGTTCGGACAAGTGCGCGACCAGCGCCCGGCGGTTGTACAGCCCGGTCAGATCGTCGTGCTCGGCCAGATAGCGAAGCTTCTCCTCGGCCGCGAGACGGGCTTGAAGCTGCGCGAAGAGGGCGGCGACGACCTCGAGCGTGTTGATCTCCGCTCGCTTCCACTTACGGGCGCCGAACCTGACGAACCCGAGCAAGCCGGTCGTGACCTCGCCCGAGATCAGCGGCGCGGCCGCCACGGAAGGCGTGGCGGGCTGAGGTGACCCCAGTAGCCGGCGCCACCAGGAACGGCGCGGCTGACCCGGCGATATCACCATCGGTTTGCGGCCCTGCTCGCATTCGGCGAGCAGCGGCTCCGCGCCGGCGACGGGGACAACGGCTGTGGGATCCGGATCGCGATCCGGAGCCTCGATTCGCAGTGGCCACTCCGCGACCAGCACCGAGTCGCGGGACAGCTCATCGCGGTGACGCAAGAAGCTGCCATCCAGATCGAGCTGCTCGACTAGCTGCGCGAGCACCTGCTGGCTCACCGCGGCGGCCGTGGACGCCGTAGCTTCCATCAGCTGAGTGGCGACGGAGGTTACGACCAGATCCAGGCTGCGCGGCATGAAGTCCTCCGGGGTGGGGCGCATGTCCCGGCCGGGCGGCCAGATTGGAGCAGGTCACGGGTCATATTAGTGAGAGAACCGTACCATGGGCGGACCGTTTCCTCTGGGCTTATCAGCAGCGGTTGACGCGCGTTGACCGGGTCGTGTCAACCGCTGGTTGAGATCTGGTTGTCGCGCGGGATGTCAAGGGTTGCAATCGGGTACAGCCCGGAGCCGTCGCGCCCGTCGCGGGCCAGTGCCATCGGGCCGTAGTTCACCACATGCGATGCGCCCGGCTTGTGCTGTTGCCATTCCACCGAGGCGCGCAGCGTGTAGTGCCCCGGCGCCAATCCGGACAGGTCGACATGAACGGTGTCGGTGGACGTCGCGGGGACCGCCTCCTCGCGCGACGGGCTGGAATCGTCGTGGACCAATGTCTTCAGATTGACCGTTGCCGGCAGCGTGCGGACCACCGCACCGGTGTAATCCACCAGCTTGTAGTTGGGCGCCCAACCCTCGGTGGCCGCCGCCGCTCCGTAGTTGGTCCACTCCACCGAGATGGCTGCGACCTTGCCTTGAATCGACTGCGATCCCGGCCGCGCCTGCACCGAATACCGGTATCCGGCAGCCGCATTGGCCTGAGCCCACAACGCGTACAGCTTGGGGTCCATCGCCGATGTCGAATCCCGGTCCGGGAAGTTCGCACTCGACGTCATCGACACGTGGTACTTGACGACGTCGTGCAGGCCCTTTTCGTAGTAGCCCTTCGGATCGGCCCCACCGGGCACTGAACACCATTCGGTGATCACCGGCGCCGAGCGCAGTCGCTGCTTGATCGCGTTGACGACCGCATCGTTGTTCCGGACGTACTGGGAGTCACCGGATTCCGCCCAGCCCGGCAGCGGCGAGGCAACACCGAGGCAATCCGAGCGGATGCCCACCGGGCCGGACAGCTTCTTCGTGACGTCGTCGGCGAGCAACTGCCGCACGATCTCCGGGTTCTGCGGGTTCACCACCAATTGCGTGTGCGGGAAGGCATCGACGTTCGCGGCCACCAGCTGCCGGATCGACGCGACGCTGACGCTCTGATCACGAAACTGGCTGTATCCGGAGAACTCGAAGACGGCCAGGCGCTCGTCGCCGTCATAGCGGCGGCCCAGCGCGGCCAGCAGCCGGCCGAACGCATCCAGGTAGTGCGGGTCGTCCCAGTTCGGCACGACCTGCGTCGCCCCGGGGCTGTTCGGCGGCGCGGGATAGCTGGTGGTCGCCGGCCGCATCCACTCGGGAACGGCGATACCCGGGTCGTGCGGGTCGGAGCCGTAGGCGTAAATGCGGAGGCTAAGCCGCATGTTTCGGCTGGCCAGCTTGGTCAGCGTGTCGTCGATCGCGCTGAAGTCGAATTTGCGATCATCCGGCGCATCGCCAGGCAGCGTGGCCGGGTCGGTGGGCTGCAGTTGCCGCCACGAGATACGCATGCTGGCGTCATAGGACGCCGGCCACGCCTGGTATCGCTGCTGCGCGGGATTGCCTTGCGGGAAAAGCGGATTCAGCAGGTCTTCATACTGGCCACGCAGCGGGTTGGGGATGTCGGCAACGCTGGGCGGGATCGCCGGACTGGCCATAGCGGACAGCGGCCCGGGGCTGGGGTGGCCACCGCAGCCGCTGAGCAGGAGTGCCGCACCCGCGGCAACAGCCGCCGCGCATCTCCTCAGTGTCGCGACCATCGTTGCGATGCTAGAGGGCTGCGCGGCTCAAGGTGTGGGGCGGCTCCGCCCCACCGGCCCGGTTTCAGTGATCCGGCTCACAATTGCGGTCCGAATTGTCACGCCTGGCCGTCTCGCGGTGTCTCAAGGGCACAAGTCCCGCGAGAATAGGAGACAGAAATGACCGAGAGCACCCATGTCGTTATCGTCGGTGGTGGATATGCCGGCACCCTGGCGGCCAATCGCCTGCAGCAGCGGCCGGACATCGAGATCACCCTGGTGAATCCGCGTCCGGTCTTCGTCGAACGAATCCGCTTGCACCAGCTGGTCGCCGACACCGGCTCCGCGACCACCGACTACGGCACGCTGCTGGGCGACCGCGTCCAGCTGGTTGTCGACGCGGTCGAGCGAATCGACGCCGCATCCCGGCGCCTCGTGCTGACATCTGGCACCGCGCTGGATTACGACTACCTGATCTATGCGGTCGGCAGCACGGGCGCGGTGCCCTCGGTAGCCGGTGCCGCCGAATTCGCGCACTCGATCTCCGACCTGGAAAGCGCGCAGCGGCTGCGCTACGCGCTGGCCGACCTGCCGCTGGGCGCACCGGTCACCGTCGTCGGTGGCGGATTGACGGGCATCGAGACGGCCTCCGAGCTCGCCGAGCAGGGCCGGCCGGTGAGCCTGGTGTGCGGCGGCACGCTCGGGACGACGCTGAGCAAGCGCGGCCGGCGTTCAGTGGCCAAGCAACTGCGCCAACTCGACGTCAACATCCTGGAGTCGGCCGCCGTAAGCGAGGTCCGCTGGGACACCGTGGTGCTCAGCGACGGCGCGGTGCTGCCCAGCGCGGCGACCGTGTGGACGGCCGGGTTCACCGTGCCGGATCTGGCCGCCCGCAGCGGTCTGCGCACCGACGAGCAGGGCCGGCTGCTCACCGACGAGACGTTGATCAGCGTCGGCGACGATCGCATCGTCGCCGCGGGTGATGCCGCCGCGCCATCGGGCCAGCCGTTGCGGATGAGCTGCCAGGCCGCCGAGCCGTTGGGCGCCCAGGCTGCCGAAACCGTGCTCGCCCGGATCGCCGGCGACGCCCCCGCGGCACTGAACCAGGCGTTCGTCGGCCAGTGCATCAGCATCGGCCGCACCCACGGCACGCTGCAGTTCGCGCGCACCGACGACACCCCGGTGAACATGGCCCTCGGCGGTCGGACCACCGCCGCCATCAAGGAGAAGATCTGCCGGGGCACGCTGTGGGCCATCCGGCGCGAGGCCGCCAAACCCGGCTCGTACTTCTGGCTCAAAGGCGGCAGCCGGCCTTCTCACCAGACCGGGCAACCGGCCGACCAGCAGGTCGCGATCAAATGATCGCGACTGGCGAACACGCGGAGCGGTTCACGCTGCTGCGCCCGTTGCTGTTCACCATCGCCTACGAAATCCTCGGCTCGGCCACCGAGTCCGACGACGTGTTGCAGGACAGCTATCTGCGGTGGGCCGACGTCGACCTGTCGACGGTGCACGACACCAAGTCGTATCTGGCCCAGCTGGTGACCCGCCAGGCGCTCAACGCCTTGCGGGCCGGGGCCCGGCGCCGCGAGGAGTACGTCGGGCCGTGGCTGCCCGAGCCGTTGCTGCTCGACGACCAAGACCCGTCAACCGATGTCGTTCTGGCGGAATCGGTTTCGATGGCGATGCTGGTGCTGCTGGAAACGCTGAGCCCGGACGAGCGGGCGGTCTTCGTGCTGCGCGAGGTGTTCGGTTTCGACTACGGCGAGATCGCCGACGCGGTGGGCAAACCGGCGCCGACCGTGCGCCAAGTCGCACACCGGGCCCGCGAACACGTCCGGGCGCGGCGCAAGCGGTTCGACAATGTGGACCCGGCGCGCAATGCGCAGATCACCGCGCAGTTCCTGGCCACCGCGGCCAGCGGCGACGTGGAGGCGCTGATGGCAATGCTGGCGCCGGATGCCACCTGGATGGCCGACAGCGGCGGCAAGGTGTCCGCGGCGCGCCGGCCGGTGGTCGGGGCCGACAAGGTCGCCCGCGCGATCGCCGGGCTGGTGCGCAGGACCCAGGAGGAACTGCACATCGAGATGGTGAACTGCAACGGCGCGCCGGCGGTCTTGCTCTACTTCCGCGAACGGCTCGAGGGGGTGATCACGGTGGAGATCGCCGGTGACAAGATCACCAACTTCTACGTGATGCGCAACCCGGACAAGCTGGCCGCCCTGACCACCGCCCGCGACATCAGCCGCGGCTGATCGACCGCGGTCTGTCAAGCTAGGGCGGTGCGAATCGACCGGCTCGGCGACCTCGGCGAGGCACCTCGGGTGCTGCGCGCAATCGGTGATGCCACTGGCCGGCTCGGTCTGCCCCCGCCCGCCGCCCTGACCGGCGAATGGTTCGGCGCGCTGGCGGTGATCGCGCCCAGTCTGGCGGTGCGCCCGGTGGACGTTGCGGACGCTTTCGCGGTCCCGCTGGACTCGCAGACCCCCCAGTCCCCCGCGGTGGGCGGTGGCTGGTTCGGCTACCTGTCGTATCCGGACGCCGCCGCCGATGGGCTGCCGCACCGGATCCCGGAAGCCGCCGGCGGCTGGACCGACTGCGTGCTGCGCCGCGACCGGGACGGGCAGTGGTGGTACGAAAGCCTCTGCGGGGCGCCGATGCCGCAGTGGCTGTCCGCCGCACTGACCGCGGCAGCGGGGCCATCGCGAGTCTGCCGCATCGACTGGGATGTGGCGGACCGGGAGGCGCACCGCGGTGCGGTGCTGGCCTGCCTCGAGGCGATTCGTGCGGGCGAGGTCTACCAGGCGTGCGTGTGCACCCGGTTCACCGGGACAGTCGCCGGGAACTCGCTGGACTTCTTCACCGACGGCATCGCGCGCACGTCACCGGCCCGCGCGGCCTATCTCGCCGGCCCGTGCGGCGCGGTCGCGTCGCTGTCCCCCGAACTGTTCCTGCGCCGCCACGGCGAGGTCGTGATGTCGAGCCCGATCAAGGGGACGCTGCCGCTGGACGCCTGGCCGTCGGCGTTGCGCGCCTCGCCAAAAGAGGTGGCCGAGAACATCATGATCGTGGACCTGGTTCGCAATGACCTCGGCCGGGTGGCGATCACCGGCACCGTCAAAGTGCCCGAGCTGCTGGTCGTGCGGCGCGCGCCCGGCGTGTGGCATTTGGTGTCGACGGTGTCGGCGCAGGTTCCCGTCGAGCTGCCCACCTCGGCACTGCTGGACGCCGCCTTCCCGCCGGCATCCGTCACCGGAACCCCTAAACACCGTGCCCGCCAATTGATTTCGCAATGGGAATCGCACCATCGCGGAATATATTGCGGCACAGTCGGGTTGGCGTCACCTATCGCGGGATGCGAGCTCAATGTCGCGATCCGCACCGTGGAGTTCGACGCCGCCGGCAGCGCCGTGCTGGGCGTCGGCGGCGGGATCACCGCCGATTCCGATCCCGACGCCGAATGGGCGGAATGCCTGCACAAGGCCGCTCCCGTCGTCGGGCTGCCGTGTGCGGCGCCCGCCGCTTCGGTTGGTTAGTCCGCGCGTCGGGACCGCAGCACCTCGTCGTACAGCTGGCGCGAGCGCACGGCGGGGTTCGCCACAGCCACCTGGGTGCAGGCGTCCTTGACGCGAACCCCCTCGGCGACGAGCTCCTGGACCCGGGCCACCAGCGACGGCACGTCGGCGGGCGGGCTCGCGCCGGCCAGCACAACCGTGATTTCGCCCAGCACGCCGTCGGCCGCCCACGCCGCGAGTTCCTGCAGCGATCCACGCACCACTTCCTCGTGCACCTTGGTCAGCTCCCGGCAGATCGCCGCCGGGCGGGAACCGCCGAGCTGATCGACGGCATCGAGCAGGCACGCCGCCAGCCGGCGCGGTGACTCGAAGAACACGCAGGTGCGCCGCTCGTCGGCCAGCGAGGCCAGCCAGGTTTTGCGCGCGCCACTCTTGCGGGGGGCGAAACCCTCGAAGCAGAACTTCTCCGATGGCAGACCGGACACGGCCAGCGCGGTGGTCACCGCGGACGGTCCGGGCAGGCACGTCACCAGCACGCCGGCCTCGACGCATGCCGCCACCATCCGGTAGCCGGGGTCGCTGATCAACGGCATTCCGGCGTCGCTGACCACCAGCACCGTCGCACCGGCTCTGATCTCGTCGACCAGTGCGGGCACCCGCGCGGCTTCGACCTGATCGAACATGCTGACCACCCGGCCGGCGATCCGGATATCGAGCGCTTTGGCCAGCGTCCGCACTCGCCGGGTGTCCTCTGCCGCGACCACATCGGCTTCGCCCAGCGCCCTGATCAGCCGCGGGGACGCGTCCGACGGTTGACCCAACGGGGTCGCACCGAGCAGTAGGCGACCGTGGGACATGACGGACAGCCTACGATCGACACCGATGTCCGCCCCGCCCAGCGAAGCCTCCTTGAACGTTCGCAGTGCCGTCGACGAGCGCGTCGTGCCCGTCGTCAGCCCGGGGCCGTTGGTTCCGACCGCGGACTTCGGGCCGCTCGACGATATCCGCGGCTGGGTGGTCACCGGCATCATCACGCTGCTGGCCGCAATCACCCGGTTCGTCAACCTGGGCTCGCCGACCGATGCGGGCACCCCCATCTTCGACGAGAAGCACTACGCGCCGCAGGCCTGGCAAGCGCTGAACAACCACGGAGTGGAGGACAACCCCGGGTTCGGTTTGGTGGTCCACCCGCCGGTCGGCAAGCAACTGATCGCGATCGGCGAGGCGATCTTCGGCTACGACGGCGTCGGCTGGCGGTTCACCGGGGCGCTACTGGGCACGGTGATGGTGCTGCTGGTGATGCGGATCGTGCGCCGCATCAGCCGCTCGACGCTGGTGGGTGCGATCGCCGGCGTGCTGTGCATCTGCGACGGCGTGAACTTCGTCGCCTCGCGCACCGCGCTGCTCGACGGCTTGCTCACCTTCTTTGTGGTGGCGGCGTTCGGCGCGCTGATCGTCGACCGCGACGAGGTTCGGCGGCGAATGCACGTCGCACTGCGCGAAGGCCGCAACGCCGACACGGTGTGGGGTCCGCGGCTGGGTGTGCGCTGGTGGCGCTTTTTGGCGGGCGTCCTGCTCGGATTGGCTTGCGGGACAAAGTGGTCCGGCCTCTACTTCGTGGTGTTCTTCGGTTTGATGTCGCTCGCGTTCGATGTAGCCGCGCGCCGGCAGTATCAGGTCAGTCGGCCGTGGCTGGGAACGTTGCGACGTGACCTGTTCCCCACCGGCTACGCGCTGGGTCTGATCCCAATCGCGGTGTACCTGGCCAGCTATGCGCCGTGGTTCGCGTCGGAGACCGCGATCGAACGGCACGAGGTGGGCCAGACGATCGGCCCGCACAGTGACTTTCCGTTTCCGGATGCCCTTCGCTCGCTGTGGCATTACAGCGCCAAGGCACTGCAATTCCATGCGGGACTGACGAATGCGGCGGGCAACTACCACCCGTGGGAATCCAAGCCGTGGAGCTGGCCGATGTCGTTGCGGCCGGTGCTGTACGCGATCGATCAGCAGAACGTCAGCGGGTGCGGCGCGCAGTCCTGCGTCAAGGCGGAGATGCTGGTCGGCACGCCCGCGATGTGGTGGCTGGCGGTACCGGTGCTGCTGTACGCCCTGTGGCGATCGGTTATCCGCCGGGACTGGCGCTACGCGGTGGTGCTGGTCGGCTACTGCGCCGGGTGGCTGCCGTGGTTCGCCGACATCGACCGGCAGATGTACTTCTTCTATGCCGCGACGATGGCGCCGTTCCTGGCGATGGGGATCGCACTGATCTGCGGCGACATTCTGTATCGCCCAGGCCAAACCACCGAACGGCGGACGCTGGGACTGATCGTCGTGAGCGCTTACGTCGCTTTAGTGGTGACCAACTTCGCGTGGCTGTTCCCGGTGCTCACCGGCATGCCCATCTCACAGCAGACCTGGGACATGGAGATCTGGCTGCCCAGCTGGCGGTAACTTTGCATTTCCGCGTCGAGATTGCCGTGAGGGTTGTGAAATCGATGCCAACCACAGCCCTGGCGGCAATCTCGCTGAGCTGTCGGCCAGGGCCAGCATGATGAGCGCGTGGCGGGGGTCTTTCTCGGAAGCGAAGCAATAGCGCGCGGCACGCTGACCGCGGCCAATTGCGTTGGAACTACCGGCAAATCCATCACGACGTGTACCTGAAAAAGGATGCGGCGAGATCGCTGTGGGACAACATCTACGCGGCCTGGTTGTGGTCTGGCCGTAAGGGGATCATCGCCGGCCGTGCTGCCGCCGCGCTGCACGGAGCCAAATGGGTCGACGATTTCGCGCCCGTTGAACTCCTCGGGCCGTTCAACCATCCACCACCGGGAATCATCGTTCGCCGCGAACGAATCGCGCTGGACGAAATCGTAGAAGTGAGCGGCCTGCGGGTAACTGGTGTTGCCCGCACGGCGTTCGATCTGGCACGCAACCTGCCGCGCGGTGCCGCAGTTGCCAACCTCGACGCGCTTTGCGCCGCGACGGGGATCGTCGCCCCTGACACAGCGGCGCTGATCACTGGCCACCCGGGAGCACGCGGTGTTCGCCAATGCAGAGACGCCCTCGCCCTGATGGACGGCGGAGCGCAATCGCCCAAAGAGAGCTGGCTGCGCCTGGTCCTCATCGACGCTGGCCTACCGAAGCCCGCCACCCAGATCAAAGTCACCGATGGCCATCTCGTCGCCTACCTTGACCTGGGCTGGGAAAAGCCAATGGTGGCAGTCGAATACGACGGCGACCAACATCGCAGTGATCGATCGCAGTACGTAAAGGACATTCGAAGAGCGGAGATGCTCGATCGTCTTGGCTGGCGGGTGATCAGGGTGATCAACGAGGACCGGCCGCACGTCATCGTCCAGCGGACACGCGACGCATTGGCGTACCGATCCGCGTCGAGATTGCGGTGAGGGTCATGAATTAACGCCGACCACGACCATGGCGGCAATCTCGACGAAAAACTAGAGCGCGTCGCGGGCGACCGGGCACGACATGCACCGCGGGCCGCCACGGCCGGTGCCTAATTCCGACCCCGCGATCGTCAGCACCTCGATGCCCGCGTCCTGCAGGCGAGCGTTGGTCTGCACGTTGCGCTCGTAGGCGACGACGACGCCGGGCGCCAGCGCCAACGTGTTGTTGCCGTCGTCCCACTGTTCGCGTTCAGCGACGACGGGGTCCAGACCGGTGTCGATGACGCGTAGCTTGTCGATCCCCATCGCCTTGGCTGCCGCTTCCAGAAACGGCGTTTCGTCGCTGATGTTCACACCGTCGGATGTGGGCTGAATCGTGAACGCCGAAAGGTCGTCGACGACGTTGGCGTACATCACGACCGTGTCGGCGTCGACCATCGTGCACACCGTGTCCAGGTGCATCTGCGCACGCTGCTGCGCGATCGGAACGGCCAGTACCGTGGTCGCGAGGTCGTCCTCAAAGAGGCTGCGCGCCAACGCTTCCGCACCGGCAGGCGTGGTGCGCTCCCCCACTCCGACCGCGACGACCCCGGGGGAAAGCAACAGCACGTCGCCGCCCTCGACCGGAGCGGACCGTGATTCGTAAGCCTTGCGCACACCGGTGAACCGCGGGTGGTAGGCATAGATGAGATCGGTCAGCGACGCCTCGCGCGCCCGGGCTCGCAACGCCAGCGACGTGATCGCCACCCGCGGGCCGATCCAGATCGACGAGTCCCGGGTGAACACCAGATTCGGCAACGGATCAATGACGAAATCCCCACCGTGGTGCATGCGCAGCACCAACGACACGTCGGTCCGGGTATCCGGTGGCAGCTCGTTGAACGCCATGCCGGCCATCAGGACATGCGCCAGCTTTGCCGGGTCCAGGCCACGCAGGTATGCCGAAAGCTCTTGCGCCAGTGGCACTCCCAGCCGGCGCGCATCGACAGCGGCGGCCACCCCCTGCATCCGGGCGGCCCCGCTGTGGTTGAGTGCCTCGGCCAGCAGGTCGGACAGCAGCAGGACTTCCACCCCGCGAGACCGCAGCAGCTCGGAGAACTGGTCGTGCTCTTCCTGCGCACGAGCAACCCACGGCAGCCCGTCGAAGAGCAGCTGGTCGTTGTTGCGCGGATTGAGTCGGCGCAGCTCGGGACCGGGGCGATGCAGAATCGCCACCCGCAGCGCGCCTACCTCGGAATTGGTGCCCAGTTCGATAACACCCACGCCCTAAACCGTAGCCGCGGAAATCATGGCCGTCGCGTCACACCCCGAGGCACGCTGGTGGCCCGGCGAGTCCCAATCAATCGAACGAATGTGCGATAGGCTGAGCGTCGTGGGGACCGCGGTACAGGGCTCGCTGTTCGAGCACACCGAGCGACGACACCTGGGCAACGGTGCCTTCGTCGAGATCCGCGCCGGCTGGCTCAGCGACGACCCTTACGGTGCGCACGACCTGCTCGACGCGCTGTTGTCCACGGTCCCGTGGCGTTCCGAACGCCGCCAGATGTACGACCGGGTGGTCGAGGTGCCGCGGCTGGTGAGCTTTCACGACCTGACCGTCGAGGAGGCGCCCCACCCGCTGCTGGCGCGCCTGCGCCGCCGGCTCAACGACATTTACGCGGGCGAGCTCGGTGAGCCCTTCACCACGATCGGATTGTGCTGTTACCGCGACGGCTCCGACAGTGTCGCCTGGCACGGCGACACGATTGGCCGCAGCAGCTCCGAGGACACCATGGTGGCGATCATCAGTCTCGGCGCCACCCGCACCTTCGCGATGAGGCCGCGCGGTGGCGGGCCGTCGTTGCGGCTGCCGCAGGCGCACGGCGACCTGTTGGTGATGGGCGGATCCTGCCAGCGCACCTGGGAGCACGCCGTTCCGAAGACCTCGTTGCGCAAGGGCCCGCGCGTCAGCATCTAGTTCCGGCCACGCGACGTGCGCTGAGCGTCAGGTGCGGATCGCGGCCACCCCTTTGACGAGCAGGTCGCGAGCACGCTGCGTGTCGACCTTGGCGACCGGCTGGTCCGCGGTGACCAGCGGATTGGCGATCACGATCACCTGGAAGTCGCCGAACTGCGCGGAGTAGTCGTATAGCTCACCGGTGCGGGTACCGCCGGTCAGCACTGCCTGCAGGACGCGGTGCACGCCGAACGTGTGCGTCCCGTCGATGTGCGGCGCGTCGATGACCTCGAGGCCGCCGCGTACCTGGCCGCCGGAGAACGCGACCTTGTCGCAGTCCTTGCTCGGGTCATTGGGCGGCAGTGGCTTGGAGGTCTCGACCGCGATGACGACATACCGGTTGCCATTGCCCTCGGCGGACACCGCTGCCATGTTGCCCTTGACGTCCGGCGGCATGTCGGGCCCCGACGCCAGCTTCGCGCAGTTGGCGGGGTCGAACTTCAGGCCCTCGGGCAGCTTGCGGGCGGACAGCAGTTTGGGATCGATCGCGCGTTCCGAGACGTCGGTGACTTTGAACTCGGGTCCAAAGTCCAACTTGACCTGGGCGATCTTGGCGATGTCGGCGTTCATCGCGGTGGTGGTATTTGATGAGCAGCCGGCGAGCACGCACACGGCTGCGATGACGCATACCAGCTTGGACACCGTGGCTAATCTACCCAAAGGCATACGTTCAGCTGCGCAACGTGGATACCGTTTTGGCAAGTAGATCGGCGGCGAATTGCGGCGGTAGTGCCGGCAGCGCGGAACCCGGATCGGTGGTCAGGGTGGTGAATGCGTAGTAGCCGCCCAGGTAGGCGATGAATGTATATGCCCGCGAATCGATTTCGGTGCCGGCCTCGACGGCGGATTTGGTATCGACGACCATGCCGAGGGTTTCGGCACCGTCGATGTGCGGCGGGTCGGTGAGCCGGACGGTGGCCGTGGTGTGCGCGTCGGTCATCGTGAACTGGCCGCAGGCGTCGGCGACGTTACGGTCCAGGTCGACGGGGCCCGGCAAAGCCACCACCACGGCGTTGACGATGCCGCCCTGACCCGAGGCGGACAGGCCCTGAGCGGATTGATCGGGCGCCTTGCCGGGATCGGCGAGCGTGGCGCATACCGCGGGCTTGGACGTCGCATCGGCGTCGAGACCCCAGATCACCCGGGGCGAGGCCGCGCTGGGGATGCCGCTGGTGACCTCGTAGTTGGGTGGCAGGTCGCGAACGACTCGCTTGATGTTGGCGGGGTTGACGACGGTGCCATGCGCCGACGGCGACGGTGGCGCCGACGGTCGGTGCGCGGGCGAATGCGCACCGCAGGCAGCCACCGACGCCGTAAGTACCGCGCCAAACCAGAACGGCCGCATGCTCGTTCATCTTACGAGACGTGTAGGTTGGCGCGTGTGTGCACACGAGTTCTCTGGAACACCAACGACCTCGCCGTTCTGACCGGGCGCAGCATGGACTGGGGCCGGAATCCACCGAACCGTTAATCGTGGCATTCCCACGAGGACTCGACCGTGACGGCGGCATCGCGGCCGGCATCACCGTTGTCGCGGACAATCCACTGCGCTGGACCAGCCGGTACGGCAGCCTGGTCACCACCGTCTACGGCGTCGGCGCTTTCGACGGCATCAACGAACGCGGCTTGGCCGTGCACGGGCTGTACCTGGAGGCAACAGATCTGGACCCGCGCGATGCATCCAAGCCGGGACTGCACGTCGGGCTGTGGACCCAGTACCTGCTCGACCAAGCCGCCACCGTCTCCGAGGCGCTGACCTTGATGGACGGCATTCAGCTGGTGATGATCAACGCCCGCGGGCACGACGCCACCATCCACCTCGCGATCGAGGATGCGTCCGGCGACTCGGCCGTCGTCGAGTTCGACCATGGCCGCATCGTCGTGCATCACGGCCGCGAGTACACCCTGATGACCAACGACCCGACTTACGAACAGCAGTTGGAACTGCTTTCACGGCAAGACTTTCGAACCCAGGCTGCGATATGCCGTTGCCGGGCAACGTCAACCCGATCGATCGTTTCCAGCGCGCCGCGTACTTTGTCGCACTGCTGCCCGAGCCGCGTGACATCCGTCAGGCGGTAGCCGGCGTGATGGCGATCATGCGCAATGTGTCGGTGCCCTTCGGGGCGCCTTACCAGGATTTCGGGATCTACAACACCGAATACCGCACCGTCACCGATCTGACGAACCGTACCTATTTCTTCGAGCTGACCACCAGCCCGAACACGGTGTGGATTGAGCTCGACGGCCTCGATTTCACAGCGGGATCCGAGCCGAAGGCGATCAACCCGTACGACGAAGACCTCGTCGGCGACGTCACCTCGAAGTTCACCCCGTACCAGCCCTCGTGCTGAACACGCCGGTTCAGCCGAGCGCCTCGATCACCTGACGTGCGACACGTCTGATCTCGTCGGCCATCTCACGCTTGATGCCCAGGTCGCGCGGGCGCGGAACATCGATGACAGTGGTGATCACCCCGATGTCTTCGCGCTGCCAGATCGCGCCGTAACGGTCCATCATCGTGCGCATCGGCAGATTATCGGAAAGCATTCGCGCAGAGAATCTTTCGACTCCGTCGACCTCGGCGGCGATCGACAGCGCACCGATCAGAAAGCTCCCGATCCCCCGGCCCTGATAAGCGTCGGCGACGGTGAACGCGATCTCGGCGACCGTGGGATCTTTCTCGTCGCGGACAAATCGCGCGTCGGCCACCGGGTCTGTGCCGTCGGTCACCACCCACACGAAGTGGTCGACATAGTCGACTTCGGACAGGTAGTGCATCAATTCCGCCGACGGCAGCGGGGCCGTCATGAACCGGCGATACAAGGTCTCGCCGGAGAACTGGATATGACCGTGCACGGTCCGCTCGTCGTCGCCGGGCAGCACCGGGCGCAGCAGCAGTAGGGTGCTGTCGCGCACCCGTATCGGGATGGGCGTGACGAAGGCGGCCAGACGCTGGCGCACGGTCCGCAACAGTCGGGGCGTGATGCCCGGGATGTGCACCAACCGGGTGAACGCATCGTTGTCGCCGATCCAGCCGGTCAGCGGCTCGGTGGTAGTGACGGTCGCGATCCTGGGGCTGTTGCGCAGTAGGGCGATCTCTCCGATCAGAGCGCCGGCACCGGTCTCGCCGATGGCCACCTCGCCGTCGGCGCCTTCGTGTCTGATCTCGGCGGTGCCCGAGGAGATGAGCAGGAACGAGACGGCTTGCTCCCCCTGGGCCATCAGAACCTGGCCGGCCGCGGCGCGCAGCGGTTGCAGGCTGGCCGCCAACGGCTCTAAGTCTTCGATGGCGCATCCCTCGAAGATGTCCATCGCGGCGAGTTCTTCCGTCCGCGCGCCGATCAGCTCGGCCACGGCGGCCCATCTTGCGATCCGATCCGCTCAGGTTATGGCGTTGGCGGCCGGTGCAGCAACAACCGGATCAATCGATGTCGCGAGTTCCATGGAACTTCCGCGGCGATGCGGTGAGAATCACAAGTCATGCGGCCAACCAGGATCCAGGTGGGCGATCTTCGGTTCGATGCCCTCACCCAACACGAGGTCGTCGAAGTCGTGCGCAAAGCCTGGGCCGACGGCAGGGGCGGCTCGATCATCCCGGTCAACATCGATGTGGCCCGCGCAGCCAGTCGCGACGCCGTGCTCGCCGAACTGATAGCCAGGGGATCGCTCGTCGTCGCCGACGGGATGCCGCTGGTGTGGGCGGCGCGGCTGCGAGGTGAGACGTTGCCGGAGCGGGTGGCGGGCTCGTCGCTGATCCAGCCGTTGAGCGCGGCGGCGGCGGCCGACGGGAAGTCGATCTATTTCTTCGGCGGCGCCGAAGGGATACCGGACCGAGCGGCCGCGGCGCTCGCCACGCAATTCCCCAGCCTGCGCATCGCCGGCGCCCAGTCGCCCGCGTTCGGCTTCGACAACACCGAGGATGGCGCGCGGCGTGCGGTCGCCGCCGTGATCGCCGCCAAACCCGATCTGGTCTTCGTCGGTCTGGGTTTCCCCCGTCAGGAACGCCTGATGGAGCAGCTGACCCAGCAGCTGCCCAACGTCTGGTGCCTGGCCTGCGGCGGCGGGATCGGCATGACGGCCGGCGTGGTTCGTCGGGCGTCGCCGCTGCTGCAACGGCTCGGACTTGAGTGGGTGCACCGGCTGATGCTCGAACCGCGGCGGCTTTACCGCCGGTATCTGCGCGACGATCTGCCGTTTGCGCTCGCGCTGGTCGCCCAATCGATAGTTCAGCGTTTCAGACGAGGATGAGCCGTACGGCGGCGGCAAGGTCGTCGACGACTAAGTCGGCGTTGTCTGCGCCCCCGGCGCGCAGCAGCACGGTCATCGCGCCGGCCGCCCGGCCCGCCTGCACGTCGGCGTCGCTGTCGCCGATCATGACCGACTCGGCCACGTCGAAGCCGTGCTCTGCTGCCGCGCGAATCAGCATGCCGCCCAAGGGTTTGCGGCAGTCGCAGCTGTTTGCCGCGTGTGGGCAGTGATAGGCCGCGTCCAGGTGCGCGCCCTGCGCGGCGAGAAGTTGCGACAGCCGGTCCTGGATGACGGCGAAATGCGTTGGGTCCGCGGATGGTTCGGACAGCCAGCGCTGATTGGTCACCAAGACCGTGCGCAGGCCGGCCGCATTCAGCGCGGCTATCGCCGCGGCGGCGCCGGGTAGCAGAACCAGCTGTTCGGGCGATCGAATGTACTCGCCCTCAGCGGCTTTGACGTTGATGGTTCCGTCGCGGTCCAGAAATACGGTGCGGACGTTCCGCAGGTCCATCGTCAAGAGGGTCTGGGAAACAGTGCGGCTTCCACCATTTCGCAAATGGTGTGGCCGAGGTGCAGGCACGCCTCCTGAATTCGCCCGGTGTCCACACTGGGCACCCGGATGCAGATCTCGGCGACGTCGGCGACCTTGCCGCCACGGGCGCCGGTGAGCGTCACCGTGGTCATCCCGGCCTGGCCCGCCGCCTCGAGTGCACGCACCACGTTGGGTGAATTGCCCGACGTGGTCAAGCCGACCACCACGTCCCCCGGCCGGCCGGCGGCAAGTACCAGGCGGGCGAAGACCTCGTCGTAGGAGTAGTCGTTACCGATCGCCGTGATCGCGGCGGTGGCGTCCGGGAGGCTGATCGCGGCCAGGCCCGGACGGTCAAAAGCGAAGCGGCCCATCAGCTCGGCGGCCAGATGACCCGCGTCTTGTGCGGAACCGCCGTTGCCGAAGAAGATCACCTTCCCGCCGGCCCGCAGCGCGTCGATCAGCACGCGCGCCACCTCGACGGTCTGCGCGGCGAAAGCCCCCGACTGCATCTGCTGCTTGACGGCGATCGTGTCCGCCAGCCGCGCCTGGACCGTCTGGACACTCGGCGTGACGACATCTGACGTGCTCATGCCTGCCATGTGGTCAATCCCTTACCCTCAAAAGCGAATTCGGTGATCGCAGCCCCGGCGCCCTCGAGGGCTTCAATGAGACGGTGCTTCTTGGTGAAGTCGCAGAACAGCAGGATGTAGCCACCACCGCCGGCGCCGGTGATCTTGCCGCCGAGCGCGCCGTTATGCAACGCGAGGTCGTAGAGCTCGTCGATGCGCGCATTGGTGATGTAGGGCGACATGCGTTTCTTCTGCATCCACGCCTCGCCGAGCAGGGCACCGAAATCGTTCAGCTTGCCTGTCAGCAGTGCGGCCTTCATGGCCACCGCCAGTTCCTTCTGGGCGCGTAGTCCGGCGAGTGTGTCGTCGGCACCCGTGGCGGCGCGCCGGGTTTGGTCCTCGATCACCCGTGCGGAGTCCCGGGTGATGCCGGTGTAGCAGAGCAGCAGGCTGAGCTCGAGCTCGAAGGCGGTCGCGTCACGGATGCGCAGTGGATTGACGATCACCCGGTCGGTGAACTCGATGAAGTTGAATCCGCCGAAGGTAGCCGCGTACATGTCCTGCATACCGCCGGCGATGCCGAGGTCCTCGCGCTCGATGGCGCACGCCAGCTGCGCCGTCTCGTACTCGCCCATCGGCGCCCGGTAGTGCTCGGCGAGCAGGCCGGTGAGCGCGACCATCATCGTCGATGACGAGCCCAGTCCCGAGCCGGGCGGGGCGCTGGATCGCAACACCAGGTCGTAGCCGTCCGTGCCGTCGCGGCCGAACCGCCGCACGGCAGCTTTGATCAGATCCAGGCTGCCGTCGTAGAGAATCTCGCTGTCGAGCGTCATCTCGTGAGTGGTCTTGAAGTCCACCGACTCGATACTCACCTTGCGATCAGTACGCGGAGTCAGCGATCCGTAGGCGTAGCGGTCGATGGTCGCCGACAGCACACAGCCGCCTTCGAGCGTCGGGAAGGGTGGTACGTCGGTGCCGCCTCCGGCGAACGAGATCCGCAGCGGCGCCCGAGCGCGGATTCGTGGGCGTGTCATCCAGAGCCTCTTCCGACGTGATTCGCTGCGCGGGCCGACGCGAGCCTAACAGGCTAACCTGCAGTTATGTCGTTCTTTTGGGCTTACGAGTATGGATTCGCCGGCGCCGAGACGGGCGTGACCGAGACGGCCCGAAGCGTCGGGATCGGCGGTGTGTGAGGTTGCCGCTCGGCGGGAGTCACCACACCCTCCACTCGCAACCAGGTGTTGTCCGGGAACCCGAAAGTGCTGGCGCCGTCACGGTCGCGCAGATGCACGTGAGCCAGTTGGGCGTCGGCGGCGCAACAAATGATGACGACGCGGGCCAGGTCGATGCCGCCGGGTTCGTTCAGGGTGAAGCCGGTGACCGTGATCAGCCGGTTGTTCAGCGATCCCGTGCTGTCGTTGGCGGCCCGCATCATCACTTCCGCCAGCGAGATCTCCGGGGCCCGCCCCGGCGGCAACGGCGGAAATGCCTGGCGCAGAACGTCGTTGGAGACGTTTGTGACCGATCCGGTGGCAGCCTGAGGTCGCAGCGCCGGGGGCGTCACAAAGCACAGCACCACGATAGGCACGGTGAGCAGCCACACCACGCCGCCGCGGTGCGCATGCCCATCTTCGGGACCATGGTCCGAGCCGCCCCGGCGGACATCTCCGACGATTGCCACCAGCGCCAGCCCGATCAGTAGCGCGGCGGTGAGTACCAGCCACGGCAACAGCGAGGGCTTGACGTAGCGGGTGAACACACCGGTCCCCACGATCAGCGCGACGCTGAGCCCGACCAGCAGCAGGATCGTGTTCTCGGTTTCGCGCTTCATCGGGCACCGCCCAACAGCAGCACGCCGACCAGCGTGGCCGCCGCGGTGGCGACAACGAATGTGGCCGGGGCGAAGCGGGTGGCGAACGCCCGGCCGAACATGCCGGATTGCATCGCCAGCAGCTTGACGTCGATGGCGGGTCCGACGACCAGGAACACCAGCCGCGGGATCAGCGGAACCATCGTCAGACTGGATGCCACGAAAGCGTCCGCTTCCGAGCACACGGCCAGAATCACGGCCAGCGCCGCCATCACGAAGACGCCGAGAATCAGGTGCGCGCCAACGTGTTCGAATATCCACGGTGGCACCAGAACGTGCAACGCCGCCGCCGCGGCGGCGCCCACCACCAGGTAGGCCGCCGCCTGCAAAAAGTCGTGCCGGGCCACTTCGCAGAAGAGCAGCAACTTCGACTGCGTCCCTGGACTGTGCGAATCGTGCGACGGCAGCCGACGGGTGATCCACTCGGTACGGCCCCACCGAGACCACCCCCAGCCCATCACCACCGCGGTCAGCAGCGACGCAACGACTCTGGCGATGACCATCTTCGGCTGACCCGGGAAGGCGACGGCCGTCGCAACCACCACGACCGGGTTGATGGCGGGCGCGGCGAGCATGAAGGTCAAGGCCGCCGCAGCGGCCGCTCCGCCGTCGCCGAACAGCCGGCGCGCCACCGGAACCGAGCCGCACTCGCATCCGGGCAGCGCGGCGCCGGCCACACCGGCGGCAAGGACGGCCGCCGCTGGCCGCCGCGGCAGCCAGCGGACCAGCCGCTCGGGCGGCAGAAAGACCGCGATCAATCCGCTGACCACCACGCCCAGGCCCAGGAAGGGCAGGGCCTGGACGAAGACTCCGCAGAATACGGTGCCGGCAGTGGCCAACCCGTCGCTGTTGACGACGACGGCGCGCAGCCACGATCCGAAAATCGCGAAGCACACCAACCCGAAGACCAGGACTTCCATGGACCCGAAACGCGGTCGACGCTCGGCCCTCATCTAACCCACCCAGCCTGGGATCTCATGACAGTTGATGAAAACGATTATCACTGCGGCGAGCCCGGCGCCAGCACCCGGGCCACCGGCGCGGCGGAGCGATCCATTAGCGTGCAACGCAATGAGCCAGGATCCGGTCGAGTCGACCCGCGGCCTGATGAGCCAGACCGCCGAGCTGCGACACGGTTTTCTCGACGTGTTGGGCGAATCGACGAGCGCGCCGGTTCCGACGGTCGCACAGCGTGCCATGAACAGCCCCTTCGTCGCGACGGTCTATGAACGGTTGTGGCGGCCGACCGCCTTCTACGCCGCCAGCGGCCTCACTCATCGTGCCGAACAGCAGCGTGCGGCGTCGGCACTGAAGCTGTCGACCGCCGGACAGTTGCTCGATGTTGCTTGCGGCCCAGGCAATTTCACCGCCCCGCTGGCCGCAGAACTGCCCGACGGCGGCCTGGCGGTGGGGTTCGACATCTCCGAGTCGATGCTGACGCGGGCCGTCGCCGACAACAGCGGGCCGCGCACCTGTTATGTCCGCGGCGATGCCCGCATGTTGCCGTTCGACGACCAAACATTCGACGCTGTCTGCTGTTTTGGTGCGCTGTACCTGATGCCCGAGCCGTTCCGGGTCGCGGACGAGATGGTCCGGGTGCTCAAGCCCGGGGGCCGGATCGCAATCCTGACCAGCTATGCCCGCGAGGCGCCGCTGCTGCGGCAGCTGGTGACCGCAACTGCAAGCACGATCGGGCTCACGATGTTCGGCAGACACGACTTCGTCGACCTCTTTGCGTCGGCCGGACTTATCGACATCGAGCAACAGCGGCAGCGTGCGGTGCAGTTCGTCATCGCCACAAAGCCGGGCGCGACGGGCTAGGACGCCGCCTTAGCCACGCCGAGAATCCGGACGACCGGCGTGCCCTCTTCACACTCGAGGATCCAGGGGGGCGCCGCCGTTGACGGGTTCGGAGGTGAGCTTGAGCATGATGGGCAATCCGGTCCGCTGCGACATCTGCGTGCAGTCGACCTGGAACAGCCGGTAGTCGCCGTCTTCGTGAATGGCCAGCGAAAAGCCCGGCTGAATCGATTCGACCGGGACCTTCTGCAGGTAGTAGTTGGTACTCATCCCGATCACGTTAGAGCCGACGCCGTATCTAATCCGAGGCCGAAACGCCCTCTTATCGAATGTTCAGCTAAATTTTGGGACCTCATCAGACTCGGGGCGTGACGCCAACCACGCGACGCGGCGACTCGCTGTGCGCGCGCCATCAGTTGCCTGCTTATTGAAAATCATTATCATTAAGCGATGGCATCACAGCGCTCCGATCTGCTTCCGGTGACGGTCTTGTCCGGCTTCCTCGGAGCCGGCAAAACGACCCTGCTCAACCATGTGCTGGCAAACCGGGAGGGCCGGCGCGTCGCGGTGATCGTCAACGACATGAGCGAGGTGAACATCGACGCCGCGCTGGTCGCCGGAACGGGCTACCTGGACCGCACGGAAGAGAAGCTGGTCGAACTGACCAACGGGTGCATTTGCTGTACGTTGCGCGAGGATCTCATCGAGTCCGTGGCCCAACTGGCCGCGACGGGCCGTTTCGACTACCTCCTGATCGAGTCGACGGGGATCTCCGAGCCGATGCCCGTCGCCGCGAGCTTCAGTTGGGAGTTCGAGAACGGATTCAGTCTCAGCAGCGTCGCGAGGCTCGACACCATGGTCACGGTGGTCGACGCATCGACGTTTCTGAGTGAGCTCGCGCGCGGCGATGCGCTCGTGGCTCGCGACCTCGCCGTCAGCGACGCCGACATCCGCACCATCGCCGATCTGCTGGTTGACCAAGTGGAATTCGCCGACGTCTTACTGCTCAACAAAACCGACCTGGTCAGCGAGGAGGCCCGCGCCAGGGTGACGGCGGTGCTCCGGCGTTTGAATCCGTCGGCGCGCATGGTAGCCATCGACCACGGCCGGGTGCCGCTCGCGCAGGTACTGGGCACCGGCCTGTTCGACCCGGATCTGGCCGCCGAGTCACCGGGCTGGGATCAGGAGATCAGCGGCGGCCACACACCCGAAACCGAGGAATACGGCATCAGCAGTGTGACGTTTCGTGCGCGGCGCCCGTTCCACCCCCAGCGCCTGCATGCCGCACTCGAAGAGGTGCAGGGTTTGTTGCGCAGCAAGGGGTTCTGCTGGATCGCCAGCCGACCCGAGGTCGCGGCGGTCTGGTCGCAGGCCGGGCCCAACTTGATGATCGAGCCGGCGCAGTATTGGGTCACCGCCGACTTCCGTCCCGGGCAAGAAATCGTGTTCATCGGGGTCAAGCTGGACCGCGACCGGATTTTGGGCCTGATGACGTCGGCGCTGCTGACCGACACCGAACTGGCCGCCGGCCCGAGGCGCTGGATCACCTATCCCGACCCGCTCCCGCCGTGGAGTGCCGTTCACGCCCACTAGCCCAGTGCCGCAGACGGTGATGGCTCACAGGCATAGCTACCGGCCCGCCAATGCGCGCCGCTCAGGCTCCCCGCACCCGAGGGCAACCGCTAGGTTCTGTCAATCAACTTCGTTTGCCGTAGCGGCGGTGGAATTTCTCCACTTGCCCGGCGGTGTCGAGGATTCGGCGCCCGCCGGTCCAAAACGGGTGTGAGTCCGAGGTGACCTCAACAACGACAAGTGGATAGGTCTGCACGCCCTGCGGCGTCTGCCACTCGATGGTGCGCGAACTCGTCATCGTCGATCGGGTGAGAAACGTCGCGCCCGTAGTCGCGTCCTGAAAAACCACCGGGTGGTAATCCGGGTGGATGTCGGGCTTCATCCGCAGTCCGCTCCTGGTACTTGTTGATAATCATTTTCATTAAAGCTACCCAGTACGGTACCCGCCGCCAAGGGTGTTGTCGAAAATCATTTTCAATAATGGGTATGCGCTACCCGCTACGCAGCGAATCATGTTGCGCCTCAGGCTATTACGTCGACAGAAGAAATGGCCGCCGAGTTCAGGCGGAGGTATCGCTGGCGCCGAGACGCAGATGATCGATGTGATAGACGGCCTCGTCGAGCAGTTGAGCGACGTGAGTGTCGTAGAGGCGGTAGACGATGTTGCGGCCGCTGCGGTCACCGGTAACCAGGCCGAGCGCCCGCAGCAGCCGCAACTGGTTAGACACCGCCGGCTGCTCCATCCCGACCGCAGTCGAGAGGTCGCCGACCGAGCACGGGGATTGCCGCAGCCGGGTCAGGATCATCAGCCGGTTGGGTGACGCCAAGGCTTGCAGTGTCTCGGCGATCCTGCTTGCCGACGCGGGATCCAGGGCGGCCGGTGGAGGTACCCGCCCGTCGACTCCGTGTCCCATTTCTCAATTGAAGCATGCGTCCACAAAACAATACGATACGTGTAGAGCTTTACATGTATACATGTAGAGACGTTTCGCTCGGCGATGGGGATGGAGCCGCTTCGATGAGTAGCACCACCGTGCAGCCGACGCGCAGGCCGTTGCCAGGGCAGCCACGCGTCTCGGGTCTGTGGTCAATCGCCTCGATCCGGTGGGCCACGGTGGCCCTGGTGCTGTTCACGGCCGGACTCACGGCTCAGCTATTTGACGCCCCCTGGTGGAGTTGGTGGGTCTTCTACCTAGCGTGCTACGCCACCGGCGGCTGGACACCGGCATGGGAAGGCTTGCAAACGTTACGTTCGCGCACGCTCGACGTCGACCTGCTCATGGTGGTCGCCGCCATTGGCGCGGCGAGCATCGGCCAGATCTTCGACGGCGCGCTGTTGATCGTCATTTTCGCCACGTCCGGCGCATTGGAAGACGCGGCGACCAAACGCACCGAAGATTCGATCAAGGGGTTGCTCGACCTCGCACCCGATCGCGCTGTCCGCATCGACCCTGACGGGATCGAAGTATCGGTCAACGGCGAAGACCTTTGCATCGGCGACCTCGTCAGCGTGCGCCCCGGTGAGCGTGTATCGGCGGACGGCGTCGTCGTCGACGGGGCATCCGATGTCGATCAATCGTCGGTGACCGGGGAGCACATGCCCGTCGGCAAGTCCATCGATGACGAAGTATTCGCGGGCACGCTCAATGGCGCTGGGGCACTGCGTATTCGCGTGATCAAAAACCCGTCCGACACCGTCGTCGCCCGAATTGTGGCTCTTGTCGCCGAAGCGTCAGCCACCAAAGCCAAGACGCAACTGTTCATCGAGAAGGTCGAGCAACGCTATTCCGTGGGCGTTGTGGTGGCGACCCTGGCGCTGTTCGCGGTCCCCCTGGTTTCCGGGGCCGGCCTGCAGTCCACGTTGCTGCGGGCGATGACGTTCATGATCGTGGCGTCGCCGTGCGCGGTGGTGTTGGCGACCATGCCGCCGCTGCTTTCGGCGATCGCCAACGCCGGACGTCAGGGCGTCCTGGTCAAGTCGGCGGTGGCGATGGAACACCTCGCGGACACCACCCAGGTGACCATCGACAAGACCGGAACCCTGACGACGGGAACGCCGCAACTCACCAGCATCGCCTCGATCGACGACCGATACTGCGACAACGATGTGCTGCGGATCGCGGCCAGCGCAGAGCAATTCAGCGAGCACCCACTCGGCCGCGCGGTGGTGGCTGCCGCCCGCGCACGCGCACTCCGAATTTCGGAAGCAACGGAGTTTCGAGCGCTTCCCGGTCGCGGCGTGCGCGCGCGTGTCGCGGGCCAGACGGTCGAAGTACTGAGCCCGCGGGCCTTTCACAGCAATCCGCCCGCCGCAAGCCGTCTCGAAAGCCGAGGCACCACCGCAGTTCTCGTCATCGTCGACGCAGTACCGGTGGGCGTGCTGGGACTGGACGATACCGTGCGCGAGGGAGCCGACGCGGTGGTCGCCGCGATCACCGCGACCACGTCCAGGCCGCCGGCCCTGCTGACCGGGGATACCCGGCCGGCAGCAGAACATCTGGCCGCACAGGTCGGGATCGCAGATGTCCGGGCCGACCTGCTGCCCAATGACAAGGTCGCCGCCGTGCGGCAGCTACAGGCCGACGGTCAGCGGGTGTTGTTCGTCGGTGACGGCATCAACGACGCACCCGCCATGGCCGCCGCGCACTCGTCAATCGCGATGGGCCGCAACGGGTCCGATCTGACCTTGGAAACGGCCGACGCCGTCACGGTCCGAGACGAACTCAGCACGATCCCGGCCATCGTTGCCCTGTCGCGTCGCGCCCGCCGCGCCGTCATCGTGAATTTGGCCATCGCGGCCACGTTCATCACCGGACTCGTCATCTGGGACCTGGTTGGCCACCTGCCACTGCCGCTCGGCGTCGCAGGGCACGAAGGGTCCACGATCGTCGTCGCGCTTAACGGATTGCGACTCCTGAGCGGGCGCGCGTGGCGGTCAGCGATATTGTGATCGCCATGACAAGCGGCAGAGTGGCAGGCAAAGTCGCATTCATCACGGGTGCTGCGCGCGGCCAGGGCCGCGAACACGCCGTCCGCCTCGCCGAGGAAGGCGCGGACATCATTGCCGTAGACATGTGTGGCGACATCGAAGGTGTCAACTATCCGGAAGCGACGGAGGCCGATCTCGACGAAACCGCGGCGCTGGTTGAGAAGTTGGATCGGCGCATCGTGACCGCCAAGGCCGATGTCAGAGACCTCGCAAGTCTTCGCGATGCGTTGCAGCACGGGATCGACGAGTTGGGCCGGCCCGATGTGGTGGTTGCCAATGCCGGCATCAGCGGCAGTCCGGCGCCCGCGGCGCTGATTGAAGAAGCAGCCTGGCAGACCATGCTCGATATCAACCTCACCGGGGTCTGGCACACCATCAAGGTTGCGGTGCCGCATATGTCCGACGGCCGCGGCGGATCCATTATCTTAGTGAGCTCCATGTTGGGACTGCGCGGAGGCGGATACATGGCGCATTACGCCTCGGCAAAGCACGGCGTGGTCGGCTTGATGAACTCGCTTGCGAATGAACTTGCACCGCAGTTGATTCGAGTCAACTCGATCCACCCTGGCAACGTGTTGACGCCAATGATTGACAACGAACAGTTCCACCGCACCCTGCGGCCGGACCTCCCCGATCCAACCATGGCCGACACGGCCGCGGTGATCGGCCACTTCCACATGCTGCCCGTGCCGGTGATCGAGGCGCGTGCGGTCAGTAATGCCGTGCTGTTTCTCGCGTCCGACGAGGCGCAGTACATCACCGGAGCGGCATTGCCGGTCGACGCGGGGGCTGTCGCGAAGTTCTGAGGGGACCCCGATTCACCACCAGGCATACGAGTAACGGCGCGCAGACCGTCAGACGCGAGGCACCGCCCCATAAGCTACTATCTGCGTATGTATGCAGATAATGCTGCAGAATCCCTCACGGAGGATCGGGTCAGCCTGATCGTCGATGTCTTCCGAATGTTGGCCGACCCCACCCGCATTCGGGTGCTGTGGGCGCTAACCGAAGGCGAGTTGTCGGTCAACGACCTCGCCGAAAAGGTGGACAAGCCCGCACCGTCGGTGTCTCAGCACCTGTCCAAGCTGCGAATGGCGCGGCTCGTCCGCACCCGCCGCGCCGGCACCACGATCTTCTACGCGCTGGAAAACGACCACGTCCGCCAGTTGGTGATCGATGCGGTTTTCAATGCCGAACACGCCGGCCCCGGAGTGCCGCCCCATCACCGAGGCGACGCGCAAGCACGGGGCATCGCGACCGACCGTCGGCCTCGAAAGGTGAACGCGCGATGAGCGATCACACCCACGAACATGGACACGATCACCACCATCGGAAGGGATTGTGGGCCGGGATCAAAGGGGCTTTTGCGCCGCATTCCCACGACGCGGCCGACAGCTTTGACACTGAGCTGGAATCCAGCGCCGACGGCATCCGCGTGGTCAAGGTCAGCCTGCTGGTCCTGGGCGCGACCGCTATCGCGCAGATCGTCGTCGTGGTCCTCTCCGGCTCCATCGCGCTGGCCGCCGACACCATCCACAACTTCTCCGACGCACTGACCGCAGTGCCGCTTTGGATCGCATTTTCGTTGAGCACCAAGGCCGCAACCCGCCGCTACACCTACGGGTTCGGCCGGGTGGAAGACCTGGCCGGTCTGTTCGTGGTCGCGATGATCACGCTGTCGGCCATGGTCGCCGGATATGAGGCTGTCGAGCGGCTGATCAATCCCCGGCCCATCGACCACGTCGGCTGGGTCGCGGTAGCCGGTCTGCTCGGGTTCCTCGGTAACGAATGGGTTGCCATCTACCGCATCCGAGTTGGACGACGCATCGGTTCAGCCGCACTGACCGCCGACGGCCTGCACGCCCGCACCGACGGCTTTACCTCCTTGGCGGTGCTTATCGGTGCCGGCGGTGTGGCGCTGGGCTTTCCGCTTGCCGACCCGATCGTCGGCCTGGTGATCACGGTGGCCATCTTGGCCGTGCTTGGCACGGCGGTGCGAGATGTGTTCCGCCGTCTGATGGACGGCGTCGATCCGAAACTCATCGACGCTGCCGAAGCCGCGCTCGCCGCCAGGCCGGGCGTACGTTCGGTGCGCAACGTACGAATGCGCTGGATCGGACACCGGCTGCACGCCGATGCCGAGCTCGACATTGACCCCGCACTGAGCCTGGCGGCCGCGCATCGCATTGCCCACGAATCAGAACACGATCTGATTCACGCCGTGCCCAAGCTGACCACCGCCATGATCCACGCCTATCCCGCCGGAGGCACCAACGCGGCCCAGCAACATCGCGATAGCACCGAGTCTCGCTCCCACCACCACTGACCACACCGAGATACTTGAAAGGTTAACCATGACTGAGGCTTACGTCTTAGGTGGCGTGCGCACGCCGTTCACCCGCTACGGCGGCACGCTGTCCGGCATCCGCACCGACGAGCTGCTGGGCATGACCATGAAAGGTGCGTGCGAACGCGTCGGAGTACCCCTGGATGCCGTGGAAGACATCATCGCCGGCTGCGTGAATCCCGCGCACGAGGGAATGGGTGACATTGCCCGCTGGGCCGCACTCGCGGTCGGATTCCCCGACAGCGTCGCGGGGGCAACCCTTAATCGATACTGCGGGTCGTCGCTCAGCGCCTTGGTCAGCGTCAGCCATGCCATCAAAGCCGGCGACCTGGGTGTCGGCATCGCGTGCGGGGTCGAATCGATGTCACGGTCGGGGTGGGCGCTGATGAAGGGCGCAGCACCGTTTAGCCCACGCGGGCCGGTGCTCATGCTCGACACCATGTGGTCCGGCGCGGGCGGTCCACCCAACCCCGTGCTGCTCGCCCGCAACGCCTACATCGGCATGATCGAGACCGCGCAGAATGTCGCCGACCGGTACTCGCTGAGCCGCGAGGAGATCGACGCGTTCGCGCTACGGTCCCAGCAGCACGCCAAGGCCGCACGCGACCGCGGCCGGTTCGCCAAGGAGATCATGAGCGTGCCAATCCCGGCGACGAAGAAAACCCCGGCGCGGCTGGCCGAGCATGACGAATTCATCCGCGATGACACCACTTCCGAGACACTGGCCGCCCTGCCGGTCCAGCCGGGCACCACGCAGATGACCGCGGCCAACTCCACTCCGCTCACCGACGGCGCGAGCGCGGTCGTCGTCGCCTCGGGTGAGAAGGCGGCCGAACTCGGGATAGAGCCACTGGCCCGGGTGGTGTCTGGCGCCGTATACGGCATCGACCCACTCATCATGGGACTGGCGCCCGCGTGGGCTATCCCGATGGCGATCCGCCGGGCGGGTCTGACTCCCGAGCAGATCGACGTGTGGGAAGTCCATGAGGCTTTCAGCGCCCAAGCACTCGGTGTGTTGCGCGAACTTCCCAACCAGCTCGGCGGTTTCGTGATTCCCGACGACAAGCTGACACCCAACGGCGGCGCTGTCGCGATAGGACATCCGTTCGGCGCCACCGGAACTCGCTACGTGCTCACCTTGGCCACCGAGCTGCATGAGCGCGGCGCCCGCTACGGCGTCATCGGAGTATGCATCGGGTCGGGCCAAGGGGTCGCCGTCGTGCTGGAGAATCCCCGCGCCGCCTAGATGATTCGCCAAATCTGTTCGTAATTAACCGGACTCGATGTCAGATCGGCATTCGGTAACCGTAGAACTCGTGGTCTTCGTTGTAGCCGCCTTGCCCGAACCCGAGATGGTCGAAGCTTTCCACAAACTCGATCGCCTCGATCCACTTGACCTGCTTGAAACCGATCTCGCGCTCATTGCGCAGCCGCAGCGGCGCACCATGGGCTTCGTTGAGTGGCTGGCCATTCATTTCGTAGGCGAGCAGACACGTCGGTTCGTGCATGTGCTCGATCTTGTGGCAGTCGTAGTACCGGCCTTCGGCTGGCCCGCCCGCTCCTTCGGCGAACGAGTAGAACACCACCCAGCGAGCCGACGGTTGGGGGTGCACAAGATCGAGAATGTCCGACATGCGGGCACCACCCCATCTAGCGACTCCGGACCATCCTTGAATGCAGTAGTGCTGGGTGATCTTTTCGTGCTTGGGCAGTGCGCGTAGCTGGTCGTAGGACAGCGTGACCGAATTCCCGACGAGCCCCTCGATGCGCAGTGAATAGTCTTTCCAGTCGCCGGCTTGCAGACGCCGATAGTTATCGGAGGTCGGCAGCGTCCCGTTTGGCCACAGGTACGGCGAAATATCGCTTTCAGAATAGGTGGCGTTGGGACGGAGCCGTTCCATCGCGTCCTTCAACCATCCCACGGTCCAGCGACCGACAACCTGAACCACACCGGGATAGCGCAGCGTGACCGGAGACGCACTCAACCACATGCCGGCGATGACGACCATCGCCACGATGTAGACCAACAATGGCCAATACGATTTGGTATCGGTGCCCAAGACGATGTGGTTCAAGTTCCCGACGAGCCCGGTGGTGAACACCATCAGCGTGTGGACAAAGATGAAGAACACCATCCACACAAGCACTGCGAAATGGGCGGTCCGTGCGACCTGCCGGTTAAGAACACCCCGGCCGAAACCGAACCGCGCCGCAATCGCCGGCGCCTGTAATAGTCCGGTGCCGAAAGCCAATGGCGCAGCGACGAACACTGTGCTGAAGTAGGCGATAATCTGCATCCCGTTGTAATTCGTGAAACCTGCGTTTGGCGGGAAATCAAGCGACGCATACTGAACGGCCGTGGAGAGCGCGTTGGGGAAAACATCCCACGATCGTGGAACGATCCGGCGCCACTGGCCGGTGGCGAACAGCAGTACGTAAAAGACAAGGCCGTTCACCAGCCACAGCAGATCGAAGCTGAAGTGCCACCACCGCGCCAGCCCAATCGTGTGGCGTATGCCAGGTATGCCCAACCATTTCGGAAGCGCGACGGCGTCATCCTTGGCCGTCCACATCCGCGCCGCGTCCTCTTGGTCCATGCGGTCCGGTGGAACCGGGTCGCGCATTCTGAACCATTCAGTTCCCGGGCGGCAGCCCGAATTGAGATACAGCCGTGGATGATCGGCGAGAATCTGTAGTCCCGCCCGGATGATGAACATCATGAAAACGATGTTGAACAGGTGCTGCCAACGCAGCCAGGCCGGAAATCCGGAGGTGACGGCCGGTGCATACGCGCTAGATGTTCCCGGATAGGTCTCGATGAAGCTCTGCATCCAGCCGTACTGACGTAACTGCTGCGCCAGCGCAATCGAGACAACGAGGCCGGCCACGCCGATGGGGATCAGCCACAGTGTGTTGATCCAGCGTCGTCTGATCCGAATCGCGGGCACCCGTGCCTGCTCCTGCGCTATCCCCCCGGCCCAGTCCTCGAGATTGACGGAGCGTTTCAGCACTGGCGGGCGCCCACGCTGATCGAGCAGTAACTCAAGCGGGGCGTGGGCAGCCGTGCCGCCACCATCGGGCTGCGGATTGCCAGTCATACGTGTCCCCTCTGGTTCTCGCGCTGAGACGATGTCGATCAGACGGATGGCACTCCTACCGAACAACTTACGGCTCAGCTCGGCTTTGCGCAGGGTTTTCTTCAACCACACCGCCAACGAGCAGCGTTGTTTGCTGGGGTGTTGAGGCGCTGGTTCGCTTGCCCAGCAAGGTTTTTGCCGGGCTTTAAGTGGACACGGGTGGGCGGCGATTCAGACCCTGGGCCCGCTGACAGAAATCTTGTCGGCCCTCGCCATCCCCTGACCCAGCGCATGGCGCATGTGAGCCGTAGTGGCGAACCGCAAATAACCTTGATACAGAACGCAATTCGCGCATACCTGGCGCGGCAGCCAACACTTGGAATTTCCGGACGTGTCCAATACGTCCATGCTCAAATGTCTATTTTGAGCGCGCTCTTAACGAGATTGCTCTGGACTGGCGTCCGCGGATGGGTCGGCGCGCTCGGCAGCCACTTGGTCACGTTGCTGAACGAATCTGCGGAGCAAAGCGATGGCACCCGCGATAGACAGGATGAGCAGCGTCGGGCCGATCGCCACAATGAGGATCTGGGAGACGTCCACCGGAAAGGTGAAAATCCAGACGATCGCTACCAACGGAAACAGGCCGCAGAGCAGGCCAAGACCGGCGCACAGCCGGGCGTGCAGGCCATGCCAGTCCTGAATGTCTTGCGGTGTCCACCCCCGTTGGGGCAGCGCGGTGGCTGCGAGGCTGGGGACGATCGCGCTGGCGATTTTGACCGAGGTCGGCCTGCGCAGCAGGCCGCTCGCGGCGAGCGACCACACCAGCAGGGACACGGGTATGAGTTCGATGACCTGCACGATGCGCGGGTTCTTTGTGATGAACGCGATGGTCAACGAGCAGGCGGCACCGAGTATCACCAGGCCGTTGATGGGCTCGAACTTTCGTTTGCGCACCATGGTGAGCAACCCCTGCGCCGCAGCGACCACGATCGCGCCGACCAGAGCCAAATATGGTGTTATATCCAGCAATCGCAGCCCGTAATAGCCCACCAGTGGCGGCGCGGTGTTGATCACCGTGTTCTTGATGTACTCCCGCAGGCTTCTCGGAGTGTCGATGTGCGTTTCCACGGATGCGGCGCCGACAGCGGGCATCGGTCGTGGCATGACGGCAGCTCCCTTCTTTGATCGCGGTGCACCGTGCGCTGCGCGTCTTCGCCGGATCCCTTAGCCAGTCCCCCGAATTGTTCGACCGGCCTAACTATATAGATAGTTAGGATACCCTAAACATGTCAGTGAGGCAGGAGGAGAAGCACGCGATGGGTCACCCGCCTGACGGCACTTCCCGCCCTCCGTTAACCCACCCGCTGCGCTCGCGGAGCGATCTGCGCAGGATCGCTCGCGGGTGGCCGCAGTTCATTGCGGGACTCACGCGGTTCGGCGACGCGGTCGAATGGTCGATCGGTCCCATGCGTGAGACGTTGTTTTTCCACCCAGAACAGATCGGTGAAGTTCTTGCCGCGGCGGGTGCCAATGGCCCGCTGGGCCGAACGCTGGTGGGCGGCTTTCAAGAGCACGCGCACGTCATCGGGAACAAGGGCCTGGTCATGAGTGAAGGGGCTCTCTGGAAGAAGCAGCGGCGGATCTTGCAGCCAGGCATGCACAGGCAAAAAATCTCCGAATACACCAACACCATGGTCGATTTGGCCGAAGACATGTGCGATCAGTGGTCCAGCGGCGAAGTCCTCAGCATACGGGCCGAGATCGAACGGCCTACCAGAGGGATCATGACAAGGACCTTGTTCGGTGCGGATCTGACCAAGTCGGAAAGCGACGAGATCAAACGCATCATGGATCGGCAGCTGTTTTTGAATAGCATGGAGTTTGTCCTCGGGAACTGGTTACCCCCACGGGTTCCGACACCCTTGAGGACCGGCCTGCGCGCCGCATCGAATCGGTTGAAAGTGCTCTTTCGAGCTGTCGTTGAGCGGCGCCTCAACGAGAGCCACGAGCTGAGGTTAGATCGCGATACCGATTTGCTTGACATGCTCTTGGAGGCGCGAGACGACAACGGCACGCCGATGCCGGAAGCGCAACTGCTCGACGAGATGCACAACATGTTCCTCGGCGGCTACGAGACCTCGGCTAATTCTCTGGGCTTCATCGGCGCCATCCTGGCACGGCGGCCGGAGCTGCAAGATCGGATCGCGATAGAGGTCGAACAAGCGGTCGGCTGCGGCAAGCCGACATTCGAACACATCAAGGGCCTACCCGTGATTGAGGCGGTGGTCAAAGAGGCACTGCGCCTGTACCCGCCCGTTTTTGCGCTGCCGGGGCATGTGGTGAAGACACCGACTACGCTGTGCGGCTACGACTTTCAACCTCGACAGCGAATTATCGTGTGCCCATATGTGACACAGCGAGATCCACGTTGGTTCGCAGACCCGCATGAATTCCGACCCGAACGCTGGCTGGATGGGTCCACTCAAACCATGCCCAGATTCGCCTGGATTCCCTTCGGCGGCGGTCCTCGTGTGTGCTATGGCCAGAACTTCGCGATGGCGGAGATGATCCTCGTCCTGGCCACAGTGACGCGCCGATTCAAATTCTCGCTACCCGCTGGATCCTCGAACGATGTCAAGACGGGGGTGAGCCCAACGTTCATGCTCAAAGTGAAAAACGATGAGGTGGCCGTCACTGCGCGTACCGCTACGACCCGCGAAGGCAACAACGCAATATTCGATTCTCTGACGGAAACCTTCCGGTCCTGAACCGTCAAACCAGTGCGCACGTAGGTCGTGAATCTTGGCCGACATTTCGACGACGTCACCGGTGGGGGTTCGCTTGCCCGGCAAGGTTTTACTGTGTTCTAGATGGACGCGAGTAGAGTAATCCGATGGCTGTCGCCCCGTCGAATGAGCGGATGATCGCCGGGGTCACCGCCGCGGCCGTCTCGCTCGGGGTAGCCGAGCTGGCGGGCATCTCGTTCGGCGCGCGGGCCGATGCGCGTACCGCAGTCGGCTCGGTGGTCGTCGACCTGACACCGGGACCCATCAAAGAGTGGGCGATTCAAACCCTGGGCTCGCTGGACAAAATCTTCTTGGCCATCGTCGTGCTCGTGGTGATCGCCACCATCGCGGCGCTGGCCGGGAGCTTCGAAACTCAGCGCCGCCCGGTCGGCAGCGCTGTGATCGCCGCGGCGGGCGTCCTCGGATGCACCGCAGTGCTGTCACGGCCGGGCGCGACGTTGCTCGACACGATCCCCACGGTCGCGGGCACCGTCTGCGGCGTGGCGATCCTGCGCTTTCTCACCCGCCGGTTCTGGCCCGACGCGAAAGACCCGGCCGACGACGAGCCGGACGCGCGCAGGCGTTCGCTAGTGGTGTTCGGCTTGCTCGGATTCGGCGTAGTCAGTGGTGTGCTGGGTGCGGCCATCACACGATTGGTGCATTCGGTGGCCGCCGACCGCAACGCGGTCACGCTTCCCACACCGCGCATCCCGGCTCCAGCTATACCTGCCGACGTGCAGCCGAACGGCGTCGCGCTACCGAGTTTTATCACCGCCAACACCGACTTTTACCGGGTGGACACCGCACTCAGCGTTCCCCAACTCAGCCACGGCGACTGGCGGCTGCGTATCCACGGCATGGTGAACCGCGAAGTCACCTACAACTTCGGCGACCTCGCCCACTTCGACGTGGTCGAGATGGTGACGACATTGACCTGCGTTTCGAATCCCGTTGGGGGAAAACTGATTTCGACAGGCGTATGGCGGGGCTACCGGATGTCCGACCTGCTGGCGTCAGCCGGTGTGCACGCGAACGCCGACATGGTGCTCTCTACGTCGATCGACGGATTCACCGCAGGCACGCCAGTGCAGGCCCTCACCGACGGCCGCGAGGCGCTGCTGGCGGTGGGCCTCAACGGTCAGCCGCTGCCGATCGAGCATGGCTACCCGGCCCGGCTGGTGGTGCCGGGGCTCTACGGGTATGTGTCCGCCACCAAGTGGGTCGTCGACGTGGAGCTGACTCGTTTCGACAGGGCAAAGGCGTACTGGACGCGGTTCGGCTGGGCGGCGCAGGCGCCGATCAAGACCGAGTCGCGCATCGACGTGCCGAAAGACGGTCAGAAATTGGCGACGGGATCCGTAGTGTTCGGCGGTGTCGCGTGGGCACAGAATCGTGGGGTACGGGCTGTGGAGGTCCGCATCGACGACGACGGGTGGCAGCCCGCCGAACTGGGAGCGAGTTATTCCACCGCGACCTGGCGATTGTGGAGCTTCGGATGGCAGGCGAAAACCCCTGGGAGGCACACCATCACGGTGCGCGCCACCGACAACACCGGGGCTACTCAAACTTCGGATCAGGTCGGTAGCGTCCCCGACGGCGCCACCGGCTGGCACACGGTAGCCTTCACCGTGGCGGAGACCTGACGGACTATTTCGACGAGATCTTCCGCCAGCTGAATACCGCGATCACGATGCCGATCACCACCGTGATCGGACCAATGATGGACCAGGTTGTGGTGTTGCTCATCGGGCTCCCACCAAGCACTCCGAATCCCTGCAGCGCCCAGATCAGACCGAATGCTGCGACGAGCAACCCGACCGCGAATGTGACGACGAATGCCCTACTCATACAGGGGATCTTAGGCGCCGCAGCGTTGTTGTCCCATGCCGCCAGGACGCGAAGTGCCGCCGGCTCGACAACTAAGCCGGCGGCGGCCGCCACGACAATGAGAAGCTTGAGGTTCGCGTGCTTGGCGAAGGAGGGCGACGTGGCGGGAGTGTCGCGGCGAGGCGATGCGGGCGACGAACGCCCTGAAGTCGTCCCATCCATGAGTCGGCGGCATCAAGCCGGTGATTCGAGCACCCGCTCACTGCTCATGACGATCCTGGGTGAGTTCGTGCTACCGACCGACCAACAGGTCTGGACCGGCACTTTGGTGCGGGCAATGACCACGCTGGGTGTCGACGAGGGGTCCGCGCGTCAGGCGCTGGCACGTACGGCCGCGCAGGGATGGCTATCGTCAAATCGGGTGGGCCGTCGGGCGCGCTGGTTCCTCACCGATGCGGGGCGGCAGCTACTCGCCGAAGGTGCCCAGCGCATCTACACCTTCGGATCCGACGAATCGTCGTGGGATGGCCGCTGGCTGGTGGTGCTGGTCTCGATACCCGAATCGATGCGCGTTCTACGGCACAAGCTGCGCGCGCAATTGAGCTGGGCCGGATTCGGCTCGCCGTCACCGGGCGTATGGATCTCGCCGAGGACGGCCGTAGCCGCAGCAGCCAAAGACATCCTGGACAACCTGGAGTTGTCGAGCAAGGCGCTGTCGTTTGTCGCCGAGTACGGTGCGCTCGGCAGCGAGCGAGACATGGTCAACGACGCGTGGGACCTGACCGAAATCGACTGCCGCTACCAGGAATTCATCACCGAGTTCAGCGGACTCGCACCGGAGGCGCCCGACGACGTGTTCGACGCCCAGATCAGGCTGGTACACGAGTGGCGCCGATTCCCGTTCCTCGATCCACAGCTTCCACCCGTATTGCTGCCACCGCACTGGACCGGGACACCTGCGGCCCGGCTCTTCAAGGATCAGCGCCAGCGCTGGCATGACGGCGCCCAGCGCCGGTGGCGCGAGTTCGCCGCCGAGGCCGAATAGATCCATCGCGGCATTATTCTACAGATTCTTTGCGATCCGCAGTAATAGTGTCATATATTGAAGCGGCATGCGGCTCCCACCCCTAGGAGGACCGATGGCAGTCGGCATCGATGTCGGACACGTGACTGACCTCGGCGCACCCCCGGGACCCGATGTCTGCTTCGACACCGATCCCAGCCGGTACCGGCATTGGAACCTGCGCCTCGACGGCGAGGTGGCGTGGCTGGTGCTCGACGTATCCGAGGACGGCGGATTGATACCCGGCTACGAGCTGAAGCTCAACTCGTATGACCTCGGTGTCGATATCGAGCTCTACGACGCAACGCAGCGACTGCGATTCGAACACCCAGAGGTCAAGACCGTCATACTCACCAGCGGCAAGGAGAAGGTGTTCTGCGCGGGTGCCAACATCGGGATGCTGGCGGCCTCGACGCACGAATGGAAAGTGAACTTCTGCAAGTTCACCAACGAAACCCGCAACGGCATCGAAGACGCCACCGAGAACTCGGGGCAGACATATCTGGCCGCGGTCAACGGCTCCTGTGCGGGCGGCGGCTACGAACTTGCGCTGGCCTGCGACCACATCCTGCTGGTGGACGACAACTCGTCGGCGGTATCGCTACCCGAAGTGCCGCTACTGGGCGTGCTGCCCGGCACCGGCGGACTCATCCGCGTCGTCGACAAACGTTGGGTGCGAAAGGATCTAGCGGACGTATTCGCCACCCGTTCCGACGGCGTACGCGGCAAGACCGCTGCGCAGTGGGGGCTGGTCGACGAGCTGGCCACGCCGCGCCAGTTCGACGACGCGGTCCGCCGCCGCGCCACCGAACTCGCCGCGCGCTCCCAACGCCCCTCAGACGTCCACGGCGTCGAACTCGTTGCGCTGAACCGACAGGTCGGTTCCGACAGCATCAGCTACGACTACGTCAGCGCCACCATTGATCGGAAGAATTCGACCGCCACCATCACGCTCCATGCCCCGGCTCGGCCCGCACCCGCCGACTTCGACGAAGCCGCCGCGCAGGGAGCCGCGTTCTGGCCGCTGGCGCTGACACGTCAGCTCGACGACCTCATCCTGCGGCTGCGGACTAACGAAACGGAGATCGGCATCTGGCTATTGCAGACCCAGGGCGACATGGCCACCGTCGATGGCTACGAACGTCTGCTACTGGAAAATACTGAAAGCCATTGGCTTGCCAACGAAATCGTGCTGTATTACAAGCGGGTGTGCAAGCGGCTGGACGTGACCAGCCGCAGCCTCATCGCCCTGATTGAGCCGGGCAGTGCCTACACCGGGATGCTGACCGAGCTGGCCCTGGCCTGCGACCGCCAGTACATTCTCGATGGCCCGCCGCTCGACGACGAGAACAGCGAGTTGCGTGCGAGCCTGCGGCTAACGGCCGCCAACTTCGGCGCCTTTCCGATGGGCAACGGCCTGAGCCGGCTGGAGTCGCGCTTCTTCGGCCACAGCGATCACTTAACTCTGTTGCGGGACAAGGAAATGGGCATTGAATTGAGCGCGGCCCGCGCCGCCGATCTGGGGCTGGTTACCGTCGCCCCCGACGACATCGACTGGCAGGACGAAATTCGGGTCGTCGTCGAGGGTCGCGCGGCGCTGTCACCGGACGCCTGCACCGGCATGGAGGCCAATCACCGCTTCGTCGGCCCCGAAACAGTCGAGACCAAGATTTTCGGCCGGCTTTCGGCCTGGCAGAACTGGATCTTCCTGCGGCCCAACGCTTCCGGCCCCGAAGGGGCGCTACGCCGATACGGCACCGGAAAATCGGCCAACTTCGACACAAAGCGGGTATAGCCTCGTGACCACATCGATCAACTACGAAGACAAGATCCCCAACAACGTCGACCTGTCCTGCGACCGCAGACTGCAACGCGCCCTGGAGGGATGGCAGCCCAAGTTCCTCAATTGGTGGAGCGAGATGGGGCCGGCAGTCCAGACCCACGGTGTGTACCTGCGCACCGCAGTCGCCGTGGGTCGCGATGGCTGGGCTCACTTCGATCACGTCAGTCTCCCCGACTACCGGTGGGGCATCTTTCTTGCCGAACCCAAGCCCGATCGTCGCATCGCCTTCGGGGAGCACAAAGGTGAGCCGGTGTGGCAGCAGGTGCCCGGCGAACATCGCGCCGACCTACAGCGACTGATCGTGGTGCAGGGCGACACCGAGCCGGCCTCGGTGGAGCAGCAGCGGCTACTGGGCATGACCGCACCGTCGCTGTACGACCTGCGAAACCTGTTCCAGGTCAACGTCGAAGAGGGCCGGCATCTGTGGGCGATGGTGTACCTCCTGCACGCCTACTTCGGCAGGGAGGGCCGCGAGGAAGCCGAGGCGTTGCTCTGCCGAAATTCCGGCAGTCCCGACTCACCGCGCATCCTGGGCGCGTTCAACGAGACCACCGCCGACTGGCTGGCGTTCTACATGTTCACCTACTTCACCGACCGGGACGGCAAATATCAGCTCGGCACGCTGAAAGAAAGTGCCTTCGATCCGCTGTCACGCACCTGTGAGTTCATGCTCAAAGAAGAGGCGCACCACATGTTCGTCGGCACGACGGGGGTGGATCGGGTGGTGGCTCGCAGCGCCCAGTTGGTGCGTGAGCACGACACCGGCGACATCGGACCGTTCGGCGGCATCCCGCTGGAGATCATCCAGAAGTACATCAACTTTCACTACAGCGTCTCGCTGGACCTGTTCGGCAGCGAAACCTCCACCAACGCAGCCAATTACTTCACCGTGGGGTTGAAGGGTCGCTGGCAAGAAGAGCGACGAACCGACGATCATCTGCTCGTCAACGCCAACACTGAGCTCAACAGGCCCACCGTCGACGGAACATGGGACACCGACGAGCTACCGGCGCTGCTGGCCTTGAATCTGGACCTGCGCACCGAGTACATCAGCGATTGTCATAGCGGCGTCAAGCGGTGGAACAAGATCCTCGCCGACAACGGGATCGACTATCGATTCCAACTACCCCATGTCGGTTTCAACCGCACCATCGGCGCCTACGCCGACCACCACATCACCCCGACTGGCACCATCATGGACAGCTCCTCGTGGGAGGAAGCGAAGCCAAACTGGTTGCCCACCAACGACGACCTAACCTTCGTACGCTCCCTGATGCAGCCCGTGTACGAGCCGGGCAAGATCGCCAGCTGGGTCGCGCCACCTACCCAGGGCATCAATGACAAGCCGTTCGATTTCGAATATGTCTACCTCGCCTGAACATTCGGCGACGGTGTTCAATGCCGCCGACTATCTCGTCGATCGGCATCTGCGGGAAGGGCGAGGCACGCGCACCGCGGTCGTCAGTTCGACCCGCACGCTCAACTACCAAGGCCTGGCCCTTGAGGTGCATCGCGTCGCCGGCGGGCTGCAGAAGCTGGGCGTGCGGCGCGAGGACCGGGTCATGCTGTGCATGGTTGACGACGTCGAACTGCTGACCGGCATCCTGGCAACGATATACCTGGGCGCCATAGCTATCCCGGTTTCTACCATGCTGTCCGGACCGGAGCTGGGCAAGCTAGTCGCCGATGCGCATGTTCGAATAGTATGCGCTTCAACGGAGTTCGTCGCTGCGATTGCCATCGCGCCACGATGGCCCCCGATGTCGCCGACGTGGTGTTCGACGGCAAGCCCGAAATCGGCGGCTTCGCCCGCGCCACCGTGCACCACTGGGACTCTTTGACATCGGCCGATCCGGTCGTCACGGCGTGCGACACCTACGACGACACGTCCGCACAGTGGCTCTACACATCGGGTACCACCGGCATGCCCAAGGCCGCGATACACCGTCACGGCAGTATCCGTAGCGTCGCCGAGAGCTACGGCGCCCAGCTGCTGGGCATCGCGCCCCAGGACCGGTGCCTGTCGGTTGCAAAGCTGTTCTTCGCCTATGGCCTTGGCAATTCCTGCTTTTTCCCGCTATCCGTCGGGGCCGCCACCGTCTTGCAGCGAGTTCGTCCGACACCGGCCGTCATCGCGCAATGCATCCAAGCCGAGCGCCCAACACTGTTCTTCGCCGTTCCCACGTTCTTCTCGTCGCTGCTGGCCAGCGATTTGCCGAATGACACCTTCGCGTCAGTGCGACCAGCAGTTTCGGCGGGTGAAGCGCTAACTCCAGTGCTGTTCAACAGGTTTCGGGACAGGTTCGGAGTCGAGGTGCTGGACGGCGTCGGCTCGACGGAGGCGCTGCATATCTTTCTCTCCAACCGGCCGGGCGAGGCGCGAGCGGGATCAGCGGGCGTTCCGGTGCCCGGCTACCAAGTGCAGCTGCGTGATGAGGCCGGCGCCGTCATCGACGCTGTGGGGGCGCCCGGAATCCTGCATGTCAAAGGCGCCTCGATCGCCTCGGGCTACCGGAACCGGGCCGATGCCACCCGACAGGTGTTTTCCGATGGCTGGCTGCGCACCGGCGATGCCGTCGCGCGCAACGCCGATGGCACGTACAGCTGGCTTGGCCGTTCCGGCGACATGCTCAAAGCCGGCGGCATCTGGGTGTCGCCGGCAGAAGTCGAGGAGCGGCTGCTGGCGCATCCCGGCGTCGTCGAGGCGGCCGTCGTCGCTGCCGCCGACGAATCCGGTTTGGAAAAACCCGTCGCGTGCGTCGTACCGCGGCCGGGGTACACCGTCGACGCCGAGTCACTTAACGCCTGGTGCCGCGAGGAATTGGCCGCCTTCAAACGACCTCGCGCCTTCGTGATGATGACCGAGCTGCCCAAAACCGCGACTGCCAAACTTCGGCGCGATCTGCTTCGCGAGCAGGTTGCCGATGTGCTCACCCAGCCGTCTCCGGCACGGAGATGAATGAGTTATCCAGGTAAACAACACGTTTCGATGTTGAAAGTGTGACCAGCAAACGCACAAGCGGCTTTGATTATTCCAATCATCGCGTGTGATGCACGACTTGGTTGCCAACACCGCTCAGGGACTATGTTCGATCGGGTGAGTACCAGCGCCCTTCCTGTCGATCCCTTGGTGGCACAGCGGTTCTACGACCGCTGGCTGGACGCATGGAATCAAGACGACATTGATCGCGTTCGGGCGATCGTCACTGAAGATTTCGTCTTGTCCAGCCCGACGACCAGGCTGACCGGCATGCGGGTCGACAGTGCCACGGCGATCCGTGATTACATCGGCTACATCCGGCGCGCCTACCCAGACCTGATCTTCGAGCAGGTTGGCTTTGGGATGTTCGACCTGGAACATCCCGTTGTCGCTTTCCCTTGGTCCGGGACAGGGACATTCACGGGCCGGATGGATCCGCCCGGAATCCCGGGAACCGGAAGGTCTTTCGACTTTTCCGGTATCGAGGTATTTACGTTCCGCGGAGATCGTGTAAGCCACCTCTACGCCTCCTACGACTTGCTGAGAATGCTGCGACAGAGCGGCGTTCTCGGCGGGTCATGGGCTGACGAACAGGAGTGAGTCACTATGCCGAACAGCCTGCGACAGTTGCTGACCGAGCGGGAACAGCGAACACCTGACGCCGTCGCCATCACCGTCGAACAGACCAACATCACCTGGCGCGAGCTGGGGCACCGTTCGCGGCGGGTCGCCGCGGCGCTTGCCCGCGACGGCGCCGCGGACCAGAGTCGCGTCGGCTACCTCGGCAAGAACGGTCTGCCTTACTTCGAGATGCTTTTCGGCTGCGGTCTCGCCAACGCAGTATTCGCACCACTGAATTGGCGTTTGGCGACTACAGAGCTGGCGGCGATCCTGTCCGATAGCGACGCTCGTCTGCTCGTTGTCGACCCGGGGGTGACGGTTCCGGCGGACCTCGACACGGCCGCGCGGATAGTCGAACTAGGCAGCGACTACCAAGCGTGGCTTGGACCCGCTACCGATCCACTGCTCACAGCGGAGCCTGAGCACATCGCCTTCCAGCTCTACACCAGCGGTACCACCGGGGTTCCCAAGGGCGCGATGTTCGCCAACGGCACGAACTTCCGGATCTTGACCGAGGAGATCGCGGGTACCTACCCGCTTGCCCCAGGTGACGCCAGCCTCGTCATGATGCCGCTGTTCCACATGGGCGGGTTGGCTTGGGCGTTGGCGGGTTTGGCATCGGGAGCACGCAACGTCATCGTTCGGGACTTCAACGCCGACGTCGTGCTCGACACGATCCGGGACGAATCCATCGCGGCGGCGTTCTGCGTTCTCGCCATGCTCGCTGCCCTATGCCAGAGCCTCGAAGCGCATCCGCGCCGCCTGCCCCTCAAGCGGATGGTTTATGCAGGGGCACCGATCAGCCCGAGCGCACTGCGTCAGGCGATGCGGTTGTTGGACTGCGATTTCATTCAGATCTACGGCCTCACCGAGGCCACCGGCTCGTTTGCGGAGTTGCCCGCCGAGGAGCACCACGCCACCGGCGAACGGGCACACTTACTGCGATCTGCAGGCCGTCCCTACCCTTGGGTGGAGGTACGGGTGGTCTCGCCGAGAAGCGGAGCGGACGTCGCCGACGGCGACATCGGCGAGATTTGGACACGTTCCGACCAAAATTTCGTGGGCTACTGGAAGCGGCCCGAGGAAACCGAGAAGACACTGACTGCCGAAGGTTGGCTGCGCACAGGAGATCTCGGGTACCAAGACGCCGAGGGCCGGCTGTTCCTCGTCGACCGGGCAAACGATCTCATCATCGCCGGCGGCGAGAATATCTATCCGGGCGAGGTCGAGAACGTCCTTTCAGAATTCGACGGAATCGAGGCCGTCGCGGTGATCGGGGTACCTAGCCAGCGGTGGGGTGAAACGGTGAAGGCGATCATCACGGTCCGGCCGGGTCGCCTGGTCGAGGCGAGCGATCTGATCGCATTCGCCCACACGCGCCTGGCCGGCTTCAAGTGCCCCACCAGCGTCGAAGTGATCGACGCGATGCCCTTGACGGCTACCGGCAAGATCCAGAAAGCGCGCCTGCGCGAGCCGTTTTGGGTCGGCCACGACAGGCGCATCAGCTAGCAAGTGCCTCTTTGGCTTTGGCGCGGACCCGACGATCCGATGTGTTCACGCGACCGCCCTTATCACGGCGATGGGTCACAATGTAGGACGACTCAGCAGTCCGCGTCAGGAGGAAGCCGTGACGAAAGATGGCGATCTGCCACCGTTGCGCGTCATCGCGTGGGGTACCGGCACGGTAGGTAGCGAGATGCTCACGTCCATCATCGACCACCGGACCGACCTCGAGATCGTCGGCGCTCGGGTGTATTCCGACACGAAGAATGGCGTCGACGTCGGCACCCTGGTTGGTCGCCACCCGATCGGCGTCACCTCGACCACCGACGTCGACAAGATCATGGAGCTCGACGCGGACTGCGTGCTCTACACCCCGCGCAACACAGACCTCGACGAGGTCTGCACCCTGCTTGCCAGCGGGAAAAACGTCGCGACAACGGCATTCCTGTTCCATCCACGTCGCATCGCACCCGCGGATCGCCATCGGGTGCTGGAGGCTTGTCGCACCGGAGGTACCACGGTCCATGGCAGTGGCTTGAATCCCGGGAACCTCTCCGGTGCACTGCCACTGGCGCTTTCGGGAATGAGCCGCACCATCGACAAAATCACTCTGCAGGAACGCGCCGACTGGTCGGTCTACGAAAGCACGTCGATCACGTTCGACAACATGCGATTTGGCCAACCTATCGAGGACATCAACCCGGAAGCCAGCGGCTTCTTGGCCTTCAACAGCGGGATCTTCACCGAACAGGTCTGGTTTCTCGCGGACGCGCTCCACGCCGACATCGACGAGGTCACCGCAACCGTGGAGGCCGTTCCCGCGCGAGACGATCATCAGATCTTCGACCATCTGCTGCGCGCGGGAACGACTGCGGGGCAGCGGTGGAAGTGGTCGGGACGGCGCAACGGCGAGGTGCTTGTCGAGATCGAGACGCTGTGGACCGTCGGTGGCGAGTACCCGGACCATTGGCCCAAACCCCAGGACGGTTGGACGCTGACGATCGAGGGCGACCCGTCGACGCGGACCCATTTCTTCTGTCTCTGGCGAGCTTCACTCGCGCTGCGACCATGGAAGAACACGTTCGCTCGGCGAGTGTGGCCACCGCCATGCAGGTGCTCAATGCCGTACCCGCGATCTGTGCGGCGCCGGCCGGTTTCGCCACCGCGGCAACGCTCCCGCTGATCCGCAGCCACGTCGGGTTCGGCAATACGGTCGTCTGACCAGTTCAAACTCTGTGGAGCTAAGGGGAATCGAACCCCTGACCTTCTCGATGCGAACGAGACGCGCTACCAACTGCGCTATAGCCCCTGACCGCTAGCAGGCTACCAGTTCTGCGACGGCCCCAGCGCCGTCAGGCGCTACTGGCCGGCGGCGCGGGGCAGGTCCCGGGACCAGCCGTAGTGGTGCTGGGGCATGCCGTAGTCGAGGTGCTCGAAGATCGGGTCCTCGTCGTCGATCTCCAGCACCACCGCGCCGGGGCGGCGCAGCCGCGACGGGACCACGTCGTAGTCACGGTCGCGGGTGTTCTCGACGCCAAAGCGCGCGCGTGCCATCCGCTGCGTGCGGCGGCGGCGGACCTTCTCCTCGATTTTGGTCTGGCGGCGCAGATAGCCCAGGTAGAGCATCGTGAATGCGGTGGCGACCCCGCACACCCACCAGGCGGTCGGGGTGATCTCGAACGCCGCGGTCGCCGTGCCGACGAGGACGACCGCCATCACCATCAGCACCTTCCTGCGGAAGGCGTACTTGCGGGCGGTGACCGCAGCCGCGGTCTTGGTGTCGAAGCGGCGCTGGCGCCGTGCGCTCGCGGGCGTCATCCTCTCCCGAACCCGGGGGTCCTCGTCGTCTGCCTCGGGTTCCAAACCAGACGAGTCCTCGACGTATTCGTACTCGTCGTCGAGGTGATCGTCGTCGGCCACGGCCACGGCCTCGTCTTCGTCGTGCTCGTCTTCGTCGACCGGGGCGAGTTGGGGCTCGGTGGCCTCGGCGCTGGCTCCGACCGGCAGGGCGCCGGAGTCCTCGATCACATCGACGTCCAGGTAGTCGGGCTCGGCCGACTCGGCGACCGGCATCCGCATCACAACCGGGCGCGCGGGGCGCAGCTCCTCGGTCTCGGCGTCGTGATCGTCGTCGAGGTCGTCGCGGTCGTCGCGGCGCTCGTGATCGGTGTCGTCGAACTCGTCATCGCCCGAGTTCTCCTCGGGCTTCCAGTCCGGATCGCTGCGATGACCCGAGGCGGGACCGCTGCGCCGCAGCAGACGTGAACCTGCGCCACCGTTGAGCACCCGGGTGGCCAGCGCCACGTCGCTGGTGCGTCGCACAGCGTCGCGTTTGCTTATCAGCATCGGTACCAGCACGAACAGCCAGAGCACCACGAGCGAAATCCACAACAACGACTGCGGGATGCTTGGCATGATGACCTACTCCTTCTGGTCGGGATCCCCCACGAGTGACCTGCGCGGCCGAGACCTGTGACCAGCGCAATTACACACCTGTAATTTGCCTCAATCAAGCATCACACGCCACATATGTCACGTTAGCCACAGATTTATTGCGATTTCCCTACAGCGGAGGGTTGTGGCGCGTCGGGATTACCGCTTGGTCGTGCTCACGGCGGAGGTGACACCAGTGCTGGCAGCCTCGGCGCACCGGCCGCTAAATCAGGCCCAGCGCGCGTAGCCGGCGCGGACCAGCGTCGATGCCACCGATCCGTAGACCTCTTCGGCCGTGATGGCCATCAGCAGATGGTCACGCCACGCCCGGTCGACCTCGAGGTAGCGGCGCAGCAGGCCCTCCTCGCGGAACCCGACCTTCGCCAACACGGCTCGGCTCGCGACGTTCTCCGGACGCACGGTGGCCTCCACCCGGTGCAGCATGACCGGCCCGAAGCAATGGTCGAGTCCCAGCGCCAATGCCCCGGTGGCCACCCCACCCCCGGTTGCCGAGCTCGGGACCCAGTAGCCGATCCACGCCGACCGCAACGCGCCGTGCGTGACGTTGCCGATGGTCAGCTGCCCGCAGAACTGCCCGTCCAGCTCGATCACATACGGCAGCATCCGGCCATTGCGAGCCTCGGTACGCAGTCCCGAACACAACGCCGGCCAGGCCGCGACGGTGTGCCGGATGGCCCAGTCGCCGTCGGCGGTCGGCTCCCACGGCTCGAGATGCGCACGGTCGGCCAGCCGGTGACGGCTCCACTGGGCACCGTCGCGCATCCGTACCGCCCGCAACCGGACCACGCCCGCCGCGACCCGCAGCGGACCCACATCCGCGGGCCAACCGGGATGGCGGGCGCCGGAGCGCAAAAAGTTCACCAGGGTGCGCAGTCGTTTATCTCAGCCGCGCTGAGCCAGGAACGCGACGTCGACGATCTCACCGGTGCGAATCTGCTCGGCCCCGCTGGGAACCACCACCAGACAGTTGGCTTCGGCCAGTGTCGCGAGCAGATGCGATGACGCCCCCGGGGCTCCGCCCAGCGCCTGTACCAAATACTCACCGCTGTCCTGGTCGCGCATCAGCTGACCGCGCAGATAGCCCTTGCGCCCGGCCACCGATGTGATCGGCGACAGCGTGCGGGCCTGCACAATCCGGCGCATCGGCTGGCGCTTGCCCAGCGACAGCCGGATCAGCGGCCGGACCATCACCTCGAAGACCACCAATGCGCTGACGGGGTTGGCCGGCAGCAGGAATACCGGCACGCCCTCGCGCCCCAGCTGCCCGAAGCCCTGCACCGATCCCGGATGCATGGCGACCCGGACAACCTCCATCTCGCCGAGTTCGGACAGCACCAATCGCACCGCTTCGGCCGCCGCTCCTCCGACCCCGCCGGCAATCACCACCAGCTCGGCACGATTGATCTGGCCCTGGACGATTTCGCCCAGCTCCTTCGGGTTGTTGGAGACGATGCCGATCCGGTTGACCTCCGCGCCGGCATCCCGGGCCGCGGCCGCCAGCGCATAGGAGTTGACGTCGTAGACCTGCCCGTTGCTCGGGCTTCGCGAGATGTCGACCAGTTCGCCGCCGACCGCCATGATCGACACCCGGGGACGCGGGTGCACCAGCACTCGTTCCCGGCCGACAGCCGCGAGCAAGCCGACCTGAGCAGCACCGATGATCGTGCCGGAACGCACCGCGACATCCCCGGGTTGGACGTCGTCGCCGGCGCGCCGCACATAGGCGCCCGAGGGCGCCCCGCGCAGAATCCGCACCTTCGACGTGCCGCCGTCGGTCCAGCGCAACGGCAGCACCGCGTCGGCCAGCGTGGGCAGCGGCGCCCCGGTGTGCACCCGGACGGCCTGCCGCGGCTGCAGCCGGCTGGGCGTGCGCGCACCGGCCTCAATGGTCCCCATCACCGGCAGGACCAGCCCGCCAGGGGTGTCGTCGTCGGCCATCGGCTCGCCGGCCTCGTCGAGTGAAAGATCGCCGCCCACTTCCCCGACACCGAGCACGTCGACGCTGCGGACCGCGTAGCCGTCGATCGCGGCCTGGTCAAAGCCGGGCAGCGGCCGTTCGGTCACGACTTCTTCGGCGCACATCAATCCCTGCGCCTCCGCGATGGCGACACGCATCGGGCGCGGTGCTACCGCGGCCGCCGTTATCCGGGCCTGCTGCTCCTCCACCGAACGCACTAGCCGCGCCTCCCTGCCGTCAACCCTGACGGGCGCCGTATCGGGCCCGGTGAACGGACCGAGCCCGATCGCCCGGTTGCTCGCCGGGCCCGGCATGCCGGCCGGCTATTGCTCGTTCAGGCCCAATCGCGCCACCAACCACCGCCGCAATTCCGGTCCGTAGTCGTCACGATCCAATGCAAAGTCAACCGCAGCCTTGAGGTAGCCGCCGGGATTTCCCAAGTCGTGTCGAGATCCGCGGTGCACGACGACGTGAACCGGGTGGCCTTCTTTGATCAGCAACGCAATCGCATCGGTGAGCTGTAGTTCGCCACCGGTCCCGTGGTCGATGCGGCGCAGCGCATCGAAGATGGCACGGTCAAGCACATACCGGCCCGCCGCCGCATACATTGACGGGGCGTCGGAGACCTTGGGCTTTTCGACCATTCCCTTGACTTTGAGCACGTCCGAATTGACGTCGGCGATGGGCTCGACATCGAAAACACCGTAGGCACTGATCTCTTCCGGCGTGACCTCGATGGCGCACAACACCGTGCCGCCGTACTGGGCACGCACACTGGCCATCGCCTCGAGCACTCCGGTCGGCAGCACCAGGTCGTCGGGCAGCAACACCATCACAGCGTCTTCATCGGGCGCCATCACCGGCTCCACGCAGCTGATCGCGTGTCCCAAACCGAGCGGCTCGGCCTGCACCACCGACTCGACCTTGATCAGCGCAGGTGCGCGACGCACCTTGGCCAGCATGGCTTTCTTGCCGCGAGCTTCCAGCGTGCCCTCGAGCACCAGGTCCTCGACGAAGTGCGCGACGACGCCGTCCTTGCCCTCGGAGGTGATGATCACCAGCCGTTCAGCACCGGCGGCAGCCGCTTCTTCGGCGACCAGCTCGATACCGGGCGTATCGACCACGGGCAGCAGCTCTTTGGGCACCGTCTTGGTCGCCGGGAGAAAACGGGTGCCCAGACCGGCTGCGGGGACGATCGCCGTATACGGGATCTGCACTTGAACTGGCCGTGACATCGTTCACACCATAGCGCTCATCGGGTTTGCCGCCGCTGCATGGCAGGCCGAATACCCGTGCTGTCATCGTTGATGCATGACCATGTCGAGCAAGGCCGCATTGCGCGAGCGGGTGCTGGCGGCTCGACGTTGCATTGCCGACGACGTTCACGCCGCTGAGGCGCGGATGCTCAACGAACAGCTGGCGCTCGCGGTGATCAGCGGCAGCACCGTCTGCGCCTATGTTCCAGTGGGCACCGAGCCGGGATCCGTCGAGATGCTGGACATGTTGCTGGAGCGGTCCCGGCGGGTGCTGTTGCCGGTTGCGCGCACCGCCGGCGACGGCACCCCGATGCGGCTGCAGTGGGGCGAATACCGGCCGGGCGAGCTCGTCCGGGCGCACTGGGGTCTGCTCGAGCCGCCCGCGCCGTGGCTGCCGGAGTCGGTTTTGGCCGAGGCCGAAATGGTGGTGGTTCCGGCGTTGGCAGTCGACCGTCGGGGCACGCGGCTGGGTCGGGGCCGCGGCTTCTACGACCGGTCGCTGGACGGCAGAAATCCGCAAGCACGCCTGATCGCGATGGTGCGCGACCCGGAGTTCGTCGACGAATTACCGGCCGATCCACACGACGTGCCGATGACCCACGTGATCACCCCGCAGCGCGGGGTTTTGGCGCTGTGAGCCGACGATGGGGCCCGGGAATGAGACGGATTTCATGGCTGTTTTAGCACTCGGGTACTGTAGAGTGCTAACGAGACTTATCTGACGGAGGATTTTTAGTGCCGACCTATAGCTACGCGTGCACGGAGTGCGGCGACCGCTTTGACGTTGTGCAGGCCTTCACCGACGACACGCTGACTACCTGCGAGAAGTGCTCGGGCCGGCTGCACAAGCTGTTCAACTCCGTCGGCGTCGTGTTCAAAGGCAGCGGCTTCTACCGCACCGACAGCCGCGAGTCGGGCAAGAAATCGTCGAGTTCGACCAACGGCTCGGCCACCAACGGCTCGGGATCGGGCGAGACCTCCGGTGCCAGCGACAAGTCCAGCTCCACCGAGAAATCCGGCTCCAGCGACAAGTCCACGTCCAGCGAGAAGTCGACGAGTTCGGCATCCTCGGCCGCGGCCGCTTCCGGCTAGCGGCGCGAATCTTCCTCGAGATCGACGCTGGCGCGAAGAAACGCCAGCGAACTGCACGCTAACGTCGATCTCGGGATCTTCGGACGCCCAATGCGCTGGTGTCATTGCGGCCGCTTCCAGCTAGCGGGTTATCCACAGCACGCTTGTATGACGGGAACTATCCGAGGCCCGCTGCGCTTACCGTGGCGGCGTGGGGGAACCGTCACTGAATCCAGCACTGTTGCAGCGGATATCGGCAACGCTGCGCCCGGACTGGACCCGCACCGTGCTGGCCCGCCGGGTGGCCGCGGGCGGGCTCGTCGTGCTGGCCGGCATCGCGGCGGTGCGCTCAAATCCCGGCGGTGATCGCGTCGACGTCGTGGTGGCCACACACGACATCCCTCCCGGCACAGCCCTGACGCCCGACGACCTTCGAGTCGAAAAACGTTTAGCGACAACAGTTCCCGACGGGTCACAAGCCGACCCGGGTGCCGTGATCGGTTCGATGCTGGCCGGCCCGACGCGCCGCGGCGAGGTGCTTACCGACGTCCGGCTGCTGGGCAGCCGACTGGCCGAGGCCGCAATCGCATCGAAGGCCGGGGCCGGCGCCCGCATCGTGCCGCTACGTCTGGCCGACAGCGCGCTGATCGATCTCGTTCGCGCCGGCGATGTCGTCGACGTGCTGGCCGCCCCAACCGCGGATTCGCACCCGGGCACCCAGCCGGCCAGCTCGGTGGTGGCAACCGATGCCGTCGTCGTGCTCGTGTCGCCCAAGCAGAAAGTCCAGGCCGCGGACGCTGACCGCGTAGTGTTAGTTGCGCTGCCGGCTCGCGTGGCGAACATGGTGGCAGGCTCGGTCCTGGGGCAGGCCGTGACCCTCACCCTGCACTGAGTGCCTGGCCGCCGCTCGCCACACAACCCGCAGCAAACTGTGTCCAGCCCAGAAAGGACGTCCGAATGCTCAAGGGGTTCAAAGAGTTTCTCGCGCGAGGCAATATCGTCGACCTGTCCGTCGCGGTGGTCATCGGTACGGCGTTCACCGCGCTGGTCACCAAGTTCACCGACAGCATCATCACGCCGTTGATCAATCGGATCGGCGTCAACCAGCAGTCCGACGTCGGCGCCCTGAAGATCGGCATCGGAGGCGGACAGACCATCGACCTGAACGTGCTGCTGTCGGCCGCTATCAACTTCGTCCTGGTCGCCGCGGTGGTGTACTTCCTGGTCGTGCTGCCTTACAACACACTGCGCAAGCGCGGCGAGGTCGAGCAGGCCGATGACGCCCAGATCGTGTTGCTGACCGAGATCCGCGACCTGCTCGGCAAGACCAATGGAGAGCTCTCGTCGGGCAAGCACGGCGGGGTCAGCACGACGCCGCCGCCCGAGCACGGGCCCCGCGCGGACACCGAATCGCAGTGAAATTCCGCGGCTGAAGCGGGGCGGGAACTCCCGCCGAGCGACTCTAGATCTCAAGGCTAGATAACTGCCCGATGATCTGTGCGGCGAGTGGATTCAGCGTCGCCATACCGTCGCGCACCGCGTAACGGGAACCGGCGAGATTGACCACCAACGTACTTCCGGACACGCCCGCCAGACCGCGGGACAAGCCGGCGTCGATGATGCCCGCGGACAGCGCAGACCCGCGCACGGCTTCGGCGATGCCAAGGATTTCCCGGTCAAGAATCTCGCGGGTCGCCTCCGGGGTGACGTCGCGCGGGGTCACTCCGGTCCCACCGACGGAGACCACCAGATCGACCCCACCGATCACCGCGGTGTTCAGCGCGTTGCGGATCTCGACCTCGTCGGCCGAAACGGCCACCACACCGTCAACCACGAATCCCGCCTCGGTCAGCAGCTCGGTGACCAGCGGCCCACTGTGATCTTCTTCATCCCCGTGCGCGGTGCGATCGTCGACGACCACAACCAGAGCCCGGCCGACTACCAACTCAGCACCCGTTTCCATGGGTGCAACCGTATATCCGAGCTCGGAGATCGGCTCATCGACTCTCATCACTGATCCGCCTTGCCCAGGGTGACCTGCACCGTTCGGCTGCCGCCGCCGGGATCTTGGAAGGTCAGCGACACCTTGTCGCCTGGCGCCTTGGACCGCACCGCGGCAACCAGGGCGTCGGCACTGCTGATCGGACGATCGTCGACCTTGGTGACGACCACGTTCTTGGGCACTCCCGCGTTTGCGGCCGCACCCCCGGTCACGACGTCGACGACCTTGGCGCCTGGCGTGCCCTTGTCACTGGTCACCTGTACACCCAGCGACGCATGCGACGCCTTACCGGTGCTGATCAACTCGTCCGCGATGCGCTTGGCCTGGTCGACCGGGATCGCGAAGCCAAGCCCGATCGAACCGCTCTGGGCGTCGGGCGAATCGCCACCCAGAGTGGCGATCGCGGAATTGATGCCGACCAGCTGGCCATTCATGTTGACCAACGCCCCGCCGGAGTTACCCGGGTTGATCGCGGCATCGGTCTGAATCGCGTCCAGCACCGTGTTCTGGTTACCGGACTCACCGGTCGTCGACACCGGCCGGTTCAAGGCGCTGATGATTCCTGTGGTGACCGTGCCGGACAAGCCCAGCGGCGAACCGATTGCCAGCACCGGCTGGCCGACCCGCACATCCGACGAGGAGCCCAAGGCGATGGGCGTCAGTCCCGAAACACCCGACGCGCGGATCACGGCTATGTCACTCGTGGGATCGGCACCGACCACCGTGAATGGTGCGGTGCGACCGTCGGAGAATGTCACGGTCGTCTTCGGTGTCGGACTACCCGGGCCACCAGGCGGCGGCGGCGCGCCGGGCGTCGGTCCGTTTGCTCCTCCGGGTCCACTCGGTGCCTTCGGAGGGGTCGCGGCCGCCGCGATGACGTGGTTGTTGGTCAGAATCAGCCCGTCGGACGACAAGATGACGCCGGAGCCCTCCTCTGACGCACGCCCGATATCGGTCTCGAGCATCACGACGCTTGGCACCACCTTCGCGGCGATTTGCTCGACGCTGCCGGGCGGCATGTTGGCCGCCGGAACGCCTGGCGTGGCTCCCGAGGGGCCACCACCGCCGCCGGTGACCGTGGAGTGCGTACCCAGTTCGACGACTGTTGCCGCGGCGCCACCGATACCGGCCGACACCACCGCGATCGCCAGCGCGCCTGCCGTCAGCAGACCGGCACGGGAACGCTTCTCCGGCCGGCGCGGGGGCCCCATCGGCGGCAACATGCCGGGCATCGGACCCGTCCCGGTTCCTCCCGGAATCGGCCCCACTCCGGTGCCGCCCGGTATCGGACCCGCGCCGGTACCGCCGGGGATCCGGCCCGGTCCGGTACTGCCGGGAATCGAACCCGACCCGGTGTCGCCGAACGGCTCGTAGGGCCGGCGGTATTGCGACGGCGGCGGCTGCTGGCTCTGTTGGTACCGCCAGTCGAACGGCTGGCCGTACGGTTGCTGCCCTTGGGCATACGCGGGCGGTACGGGCTGGTTAGGCGCGCGGTATCCCGGCTGCTGCGGCGGTGGCGAATACCTCGGGTCATTCGTCATGTCGCTAAGTCGCTCTTCCTCTAATTCGGGGTGCTATCGAGCTCGACTTGGCTCGATTTCCAACACTAACTGCATCTACCTTGCGCGCGCGGACTGAGAGTCCACTGAGATAACGCTCGTCGTACCCCGAGAGTTGCGTGCATCGCCATCCGTGGGTACGGCGGGGTCGGTCTTGGCGGCGCCGTTCGCGCCAACCTCACAGTCGGTCCCGGCCGTCGGATACGCCGAAACCGGCAATGGCCGGCCAGGTAGCAGCACGTAAATCGACGTTCCCGGAGGATGACCGTCCGAAACAGTGTCCTCGACGCGCAGCAGTCCGCCGTGGTTGAGCACCACCTGCTTGACGATGGCCAACCCCAGTCCCGAACCCGGCAGGGCCCGCGCCGTCGTCGACCGGTAGAAGCGTTCGAACACCAGCCGCCGCTCGTGCGGTGGGATCCCGGGGCCGAAGTCGGAGACCACCAGCTCGGCATGCGACGGGTCGAGCTGGCGCATCCGGACACCGACGTGGGCGCCCGGCGGGCTCCACTTGGCCGCGTTGTCCATCAGGTTCAGCGCCGCGCGCGACAGGCCGGCGTTATCGCCGTAGACCTGCCAGGGAATCACGTCGACATCGAAGTGAATGTCGTTGCGGCGCCGCCTGACTCGCTCCAGACTCCGATCGATGACCTCGGACATGTCGACCGGCTCGTGTACCACCTGGCCGGCATCGTCTCGGGTGAGGTCCACCAGATCGCCTACCAGAGTGGACAATTCTTCGATCTGCGCCAGCACGTCGGTGCGCAGGTCGACCATCTCCTGTTCGGGTAGCCGCGGGGCGCCGGGTTCCATCGACGCCATCAGCAGTTCGACGTTGGTCCGCAGCGACGTCAGCGGGGTACGCAATTCGTGGCCAGCGTCGGTGACCAGCCGTGTCTGCCGTTCCCGGGACTCGGCCAGCGCCCGCAGCATCAGGTTGAATGCCTCAGTGAGCCTTGCTAATTCGTCGCTGCCGAAGACCGGAATGGGCCGCAGGTCGTCGGTACGAGCCACCCGCTCGGCCGCTTCGGTCAGGCGGGCGACCGGACGCAACCCGGCCCGAGTGACCATCCCGCCGGCCACGGCGGCAACCGCGACACCGATGCCGCCGACGATCAGCAGCACCCAGCGCAGTTTGGTCATCACCGCTTCGGTGGGCTTGAGGCTCTTGGAGATCAGCAGCGAACAGCCGTTGGGCATGTGGATGGCCAGGATTCGCTGGTCGGAAGCAGTGCGACGGGACATGAACAAGTCGCCTCGAATGACCGCCTTCTCCGGGGAATCGACCGGCAACGTCTGCCCGGGCTGTTGCGCGGTGTAGATCGAGTGGCCGGGGTTCACCAGCATCGCGTTGACGTCTGAGTACGCCGTGCCCTCGATGGCCTTTGCCGGGTCGGCGGCCAGCGAACCACTGGCGATCAGCAGCTGTGCTCGACTGTCCAGCTGGTTGTCGATGTCGCTGTAGAGCGCAGCCGCGACAACCGCGTACACGGCGAACGCCATCAGCACCACGACCATGGCCACCATCGACATCGCCAGCAACATCACCCGCCACCGCAGCGACAACGAACTGGGGGCTCGCAGCGGTGCGCGCCGACGTCGTTGGTACCGAATCATCAGGGCGGTGTCTCCCGAAGGACGTAGCCCACGCCGCGCACCGTGTGGATCAGCCGCGGCTCACCGTCAGCTTCGGTTTTGCGGCGCAGGTAACCGACGTAGACCTCCAGCGCATTGCCCGAGGTGGGAAAGTCGAAGCCCCACACCTCCTCGAGGATGCGGCTGCGGGTGAGCACCCGGCGCGGATTGGCGATCAACATCTCCAGCAGCGCGAACTCGGTGCGGGTCAGGCTGATCCGGCGCTGTCCACGGGTGACTTCACGGGTCATCGGGTCCAGGGCCAGATCGGAGAACGTCATCGTGACCGACTCGGCGTCGTCGTCGGGCTTGGTGCGGCGCAGCAGCGCCCGCATCCGGGCCAGCAGTTCCTCCAGAGCGAACGGCTTGGGCAGGTAGTCGTCCGCGCCGGCGTCCAGGCCGGCGACCCGCTCGGACACCGAATCGCGGGCGGTGAGCACCAGGATCGGCAGATCGTCGCCGGTGCTGCGGAGGTGGCGGCAGACCTCAAGCCCATCCAGGCGCGGCATCATCACGTCAAGCACGACCGCGTCGGGCCGGTCGCTGGAGATGATCTCCAGCGCTTCCACCCCGTCATGGGCCAACTCGACGGAATATCCGTTGAAGGAAAGCGACCTGCGCAACGACTCGCGGACCGCGCGATCGTCATCGACGACAAGAATGCGCACGGCCACTAGTTTCGTCCTAGGGCCTGAGAGCGGGCTGAGAGGCGCGCCGGGTATTTGCCGAGATTAGCGTCGGTCGAGATCAATGAGGCCCAGGCGAGCAGCCTTGAGCAGTCGACGCGGCACCTTGTGCTTCTGGCCGGCGACCGTCACACCGACGAGCTCGGTCTTTTCGGCCTTCCACTGCGAGCGGCGGCTACGGGTGTTCGAGCGCGACATCCTGCGCTTGGGTGTGGCCATGGTCGGGCCTTACTCCTCGGTGTGGGGTTTGCGGTCGTGCGTCGCACGGAATGACCAGTACGGCCGACGGCGACGATTGCTCTCAAGAATAGTCGGTGACCTGCTGGTGGCCAAAACGGGGCGTGCGGCCTGCGCGGCTATGACACCAGCGCCGAGGCGGGCATCCTTGACGTGACACCGGCGGTACCCGCTAACCTACCGGGTGGTTGGTTGGTCGAGCATCGGTAATTCCTGAATGGAGGACGCCAATGGCCTCTGCTTCCGGGCGTTCCGGTGCTGTCCGGATCGCGAACTGCTCGGGGTTCTACGGCGACCGGCTGGCAGCGATGCGCGAGATGCTGACCGGCGGCGACGTGGACTACATCACCGGCGACTACCTGGCCGAGCTCACGATGCTCATCCTGGGCCGCGACAAGATGAAGCACCCCGAGCGCGGCTACGCCAAGACGTTCCTGACCCAGCTCGAGGACTGCCTGGGCGAAGCCCGCGATCGCGGGGTGCGCATCGTGGCCAATGCCGGCGGCCTCAATCCCGCCGGACTGGCCGAGGCGATCCGGGTCCTGGCCGAGCGCCTGGGCATCGCCGCCCGTATCGCCCACGTCGAGGGCGACGACCTGGCGCCGCGGGCGGCGGAACTCGGTCTGGGCACACCGCTGACGGCCAACGCCTACCTGGGCGCTTGGGGCATCGTGGACTGTCTGGGCGACGGAGCCGACGTCGTCGTCACCGGCCGGGTCACCGACGCGTCGGTGATCGTCGGGGCGGCGGCCGCGCATTTCGGCTGGAGCCGCACCGACTACGACGAGCTCGCCGGGGCGGTGGTCGCCGGTCACGTCATCGAATGCGGCGTCCAGGCCACCGGCGGCAACTACGCGTTTTTCACCGAGGTGCCCGACCTGTCCTACGCCGGGTTCCCGCTGGCCGAGGTCAACGCCGACGGGTCGTCGGTGATCACCAAGCACGCCGGCACCGACGGCCTGGTCAGCGTCGACACCGTCACCGCGCAGCTGCTCTACGAAATCACCGGCGCCCGCTACGCCAATCCGGACGTCACGGCCCGGATGGACACCGTCGAGCTGTCCGCGGACGGCCCGGACCGGGTGCGCATCAGCGGTGTGGTCGGTGAGCCGCCGCCGCCCACCCTCAAGGTCTCGCTCAACAGCATCGGCGGCTTCCGCAACGCGATGACCTTCGTGTTGACCGGTCTGGACATCGAGGCCAAAGCCGAGCTGGTGCGCCGGCAACTCGAGGCCGGGCTCACCGTCAAGCCCGCCGAGCTGGAGTGGACGCTGGCCCGCACCGATCACCCCGACGCCGACAGCGAGGAAGCTGCCAGCGCGCTGCTGCGCTGCGTGGTTCGCGACCCGGACTCCGCCAATGTCGGGCGCCAATTCTCGGCGGCAGCAGTCGAATTGGCGCTTGCTAGTTATCCGGGCTTCCACGTGACCGCACCGCCGGGCGATGGCCAGGTCTACGGTGTCTTCACCGCGGGCTTCGTCGATGCCGCCGCGGTGCCGCACATCGCGGTGCACGCTGACGGTGCGCGCGTCGATATCCCTTGCGCCACCGAAACTTTGGAGCTATGCGCCGCCGCTCCCCCGCCGTTGCCCGACCCACTGCCGGCGGGGGCGACCCGGCGCGCGCCGTTGGGCCGCATCGCCGGCGCCCGCAGCGGCGACAAGGGCGGCTCGGCCAACGTCGGGGTGTGGGTACGCACCGAGGACCAATGGCGTTGGCTGGCCAATACATTGACCGTCGACCTGCTCAAGGAGCTGCTGCCCGAAGCGACGGACTTCGACGTCACCCGCCACGTGCTGCCCAACCTGCGCACGGTGAACTTCGTGATCGAGGGCATCCTCGGTCAGGGCGTCGCCTACCAAGCGCGGTTCGACCCCCAGGCCAAGGGGCTAGGCGAATGGCTGCGCAGCCGCCACGTCGACATTCCGGAAGGGCTTTTGTGAATCTTTGGAACACGCCGGAGCGCGAGCAGCTGCGAAAGACGGTGCGCTCGTTCACCGAACGCGAAATCCTGCCCCACGTCGACGAGTGGGAACGCACCGGCGATCTGCCGCGCGACCTACACCGTCGCGCGGGGGCGGCCGGGCTGCTGGGCGCCGGGCTGCCAGAAGCGGTCGGCGGTGGCGGCGGCGACGGCGCCGACGCGGTGCTCATCTGCGAGGAGTTCCACCAGGCCGGTGCCCCGGGCGGTGTCTTCGCGTCGCTGTTCACCTGTGGCATCGCGGTACCGCACATGATCGCCTCGGGTGATCAGCGGCTGATCGGGGAGTTCGTGCGACCGACGTTGGCCGGCACCATGATCGGATCCCTGGCCATCACCGAACCCGGCGGCGGGTCAGATGTCGGGCATTTGCGCACCACCGCGGTGCGTGACGGGGATCATTATGTGGTCAACGGCGCCAAGACCTACATCACCTCCGGCGTTCGCGCCGACTATGTCGTGACCGCAGTGCGCACCGGAGGTCCTGGCGCAGCGGGGGTTTCGCTGCTGGCAGTCGAGAAGGGCACACCAGGCTTCGAGGTGAGCCGCAAGCTGGACAAGATGGGCTGGCGGTCGTCTGACACCGCTGAGTTGTCCTACACCGACGCCCGGGTTCCGGTGGCCAACCTGGTCGGCGCCGAGAACAGTGGTTTCGCCCAGATCGCGCAGGCATTCGTATCTGAACGTATCGGCCTCGCCGCACAAGCATATTCGAGTGCGCAACGTTGTCTGGACATCACCGTGCAGTGGTGTCGCGACCGCGAGACGTTCGGCCGCCCGCTGATTTCGCGGCAGTCGGTGCAGAACACCCTGGCCGAAATGGCCCGCCGCATCGACGTTGCCCGGGTCTATTCACGCCACGTGGTCCAGTGCCAGCTCGCCGGCGAGACGAATCTGATCCCGCAGGTGTGCTTCGCCAAGAACACGGCCGTCGAAGCCGGCGAATGGGTGGCCAATCAAGCCGTTCAGCTCTTCGGCGGCATGGGCTATATGGCCGAATCCGAAGTCGAACGCCAATACCGGGACATGCGGATCCTGGGCATTGGCGGCGGAACCACCGAAATACTGACCGCACTGTCCGCCAAACTCCTGGGATTCCAATCATGACCGTGCTGCAGTCCACCCTCGACCCGAAGGCGCCCAGCTACGCCGACGCGGCCGAAACCATGATGGCCAAGCTAGCCGAGATCGACCTCGAGCACGACAAGGCGCTCGCGGGCGGCGGAGCGAAATACACGCAGCGCCACCGCTCCCGTGGAAAACTCACCGCGCGCGAGCGCATCGAACTGCTGGTGGACCCGGACTCGCCGTTCCTCGAGCTGAGCCCGTTGGCCGCTTACGGCAGTTCGTTCACCCTGGGGGCGAGCGTGGTGGTCGGCATCGCTGCGGTCGAGGGCGTCGAGTGCCTGATCGTCGCCAACGACCCGACCGTCAAGGGCGGCACCAGCAACCCCTGGACGCTGAAGAAGATCCTGCGGGCCAACCAGATCGCACGTGAGAACCGGCTGCCGGTCGTATCACTGGTGGAGTCCGGTGGCGCCGACCTGCCCACCCAGAAAGAGATCTTCGTCCCCGGCGGCCAGATGTTCCGCGACCTGACCCGGCTGTCGGCGGCCGGCATTCCGACCATCGCGCTCGTCTTCGGCAACTCGACGGCCGGCGGTGCCTACATCCCCGGCATGTCCGATCACGTGGTGATGATCAAGGAACGCTCGAAGGTGTTTCTGGCCGGTCCCCCGCTGGTAAAGATGGCCACCGGCGAGGAATCCGACGATGAATCGCTCGGTGGTGCCGAAATGCATGCCCGCACTTCGGGTCTGGCTGACTACTTCGCCGTCGACGAGCTGGACGCGATCCGCATCGGGCGCCGGGTAGTGGCCCGGCTGAACTGGCGCAAGCTCGGGCCGACACCGCGACCGGTGACCGAACCGCGCTTCGATGCCGAGGAGCTGATCGGCATCGTGTCGTCGGATCTGCGCATCCCGTTCGATCCGCGTGACGTGATCGCGCGCATCGTCGATGGCTCCGAATTCGACGAATTCAAGCCGATGTACGGCTCGTCGCTGGTGACCGGCTGGGCCACCCTTGGCGGCTATCCGATCGGCATCCTGGCCAACCACCGCGGTGTGCTGTTCAGCGAGGAGTCACAGAAGGCTACCCAGTTCATTCAGCTGGCCAACCGCTACGACACCCCACTGTTGTTCTTGCACAACACCACCGGATACATGGTCGGCAAGGACTATGAAGAGGGCGGCATGATCAAGCACGGGTCGATGATGATCAACGCCGTCTCCAATTCGACGGTCCCGCATATCTCGCTGCTGATCGGCGCGTCCTACGGAGCAGGCCACTACGGCATGTGCGGGCGGGCGTACGACCCGCGCTTCCTGTTCGCCTGGCCCAGCGCCAAATCCGCGGTCATGGGCGGTGTACAGCTGGCCGGTGTGCTGTCGATCGTGAGCCGCGCGGCCGCCGAAGCCCGCGGGCAGCAGGTCGACGAGGATGCCGATGCCGCGATGCGGGCCGCCGTCGAGGGCCAGATCGAGGCCGAATCGCTGCCGATGGTCTTATCCGGCATGCTCTACGACGACGGGGTGATCGACCCCCGCGATACCCGCACGGTACTGGGAATGTGTCTGTCCGCCATCGCGAATGGCCCGATCAAGGGGACGTCGAACTTCGGCGTCTTCCGGATGTGAGCCCCATGGGAATCACTCGAGTACTGGTTGCCAACCGCGGCGAGATCGCCCGCCGGGTCTTCGCGACCTGCCGGCGACTCGGTCTGAGCACCGTCGCGGTCTACACCGACCCGGACGCCGCGGCCCCGCACGTCGCCGAGGCCGACGCTAGGGTCCGGCTGGACAGGACCAACGACTATCTCAACGCCGAGGCCATCATCGCCGCCGCCCGTGCCGCCGGCGCCGACGCGGTGCACCCTGGCTACGGATTCCTTTCGGAGAATGCCAATTTCGCGGCTGCCGTCGAAGACGCGGGCCTGACCTGGATCGGGCCGCCGGTGGGCGCGGTGCGGGCAATGGGCTCCAAGATCGAGTCCAAAAAACTAATGGCCTCGGCCGGGGTGCCGGTGCTCGACGAACTCGACCCCGACTCGGTCACGCAAGCGCAGCTGCCGGTGCTGGTCAAGGCCTCCGCGGGCGGCGGTGGCCGCGGAATGCGTGTGGTCCGCGAGTTGTCAGCTCTGGCAGGCGAAGTCGCCGCGGCCCAGCGCGAAGCGCAGTCCGCGTTCGGCGATCCGACCGTGTTCTGCGAGCGATATCTGCCGACCGGCCACCATGTGGAGGTTCAGGTGCTCGCCGACACCCACGGCACCGTGTGGGCCGTCGGCGAACGGGAATGCTCGATTCAGCGGCGCCACCAGAAGATCATCGAAGAAGCGCCCTCGCCGTTGGTGGAACGCATTCCAGGGATGCGGGCCAAGTTGTTCGATGCCGCCCGGCTGGCCGCCGGTGCGATCGGCTACGCCGGTGCCGGGACGGTGGAGTTCCTCGCTGACGACGACGGTGAGTTCTTCTTCCTGGAGATGAACACCCGGTTGCAGGTTGAGCACCCGGTCACCGAAGAGACCACCGGGCTCGACCTCGTCGAATTGCAGATCGCGGTCGCCGACGGCGACCGTCTGGATGCGCAACCTCCTGTCGCCCAGGGCCATTCGATTGAAGCCCGGCTCTACGCCGAAGACCCCGCGCGGGGCTGGCAGCCGCAAGCCGGCGCGGTGCACGCCTTCGACGTGCCGGGCACCCGGGCGCAGTTCGGCCCGCTTGCCCGGCGCACCGGAATCCGGCTGGACTCCGGCATCGTCGACGGATCAACTGTGTCGATTCACTACGACCCGATGCTGGCCAAGGTCATCTCATACGCGCCGACCCGGCGCCAAGCCGCGCTGGTGCTTGCCGACGCCCTGGCTCGGACGCGACTGCACGGGCTGCGCACCAACCGCGAGCTGCTGGTCAACGTGCTGCGGCATCCGGCGTTCCTCGAAGGTGCCACCGACACCGCATTTTTCGACACCCACGGCCTGGCACAGCTGTCGGCGCCGCTGGGCGACAACGGCGTCGTGCGTATGTCGGCGATCGCCGCTGCGCTCGCCGACGCCGCGCACAGTCGCGCGACGGCCGCCGTGTTCGGCTCGATGCCCAGCGGCTGGCGAAACCTGACCTCGGGCTATCAGGTCAAGACCTACTGCGACGACGCGAATACCGAGCACCGGGTCGAATATCGTTTCACCAGAACAGGATTAGTGCTGGCCCGCAATGAACCGGTGCAACTAGTCTCATTGGCACCCGATGAGGTGGTGCTCGCCGATGCCAACGGGGTGGCGTGCAGCTTCACCGTTGCTCGTTATGCCCGGGACGTCTACGTCGACTCGGCGCGTGGGCCGGTTCATTTGGACGCGGTGCCCCGGTTCCCCGAGCCGGGTTCCTCCGTCGCCAAGGGGTCGCTGGTGGCGCCGATGCCCGGTAACGTCATCCGGCTCGGCGCGCAGGTGGGTGACGGCGTCACAACCGGTCAGCCGCTGATCTGGTTGGAGGCAATGAAGATGGAGCACACCATCACCGCGCCGTCCGACGGCGTGCTCAGCTCACTGAACGTCACGACCGGTCAACAAGTCGAAGTCGGGGCCGTCCTGGCAATAGTCGAAGCACCCGGTGACGCCTCTGAAGAAAACGGCCAAGCAAAAGGAGATTCTTAAATGACCGATACCAGCTTCATCGAAAGCGAGGAGCGCCAGGCGCTGCGCAAGTCGGTGGCCGCGTGGGCGTCCAACTACGGCAGCGAGTACTACTTGGAAAAGGCGCGCGCCCACCAGCACACCGATGAATTGTGGTCCGAGGCAGGCAAGCTCGGCTTCCTCGGGGTGAACCTGCCGGAGGAATACGGCGGCGGTGGCGCCGGAATGTACGAGCTGTCACTGGTCATGGAGGAAATGGCCGCCGCGGGCAGCGCGCTGCTGCTGATGGTGGTCTCGCCCGCGATCAACGGCACCATCATCAGCAAGTTCGGTACCGAGGAGCAGAAGAAGCGCTGGATTCCATCCATCGCCGACGGCACGTGCACGATGGCATTCGCGATCACCGAGCCCGACGCCGGGTCCAACTCCCACAAGATCACCACGACGGCGCGCCGGGACGGCAGCGACTGGATTCTCAAGGGCCAGAAGGTCTTTATCTCCGGTATCGACCAAGCGCAGGCCGTGCTGGTGGTGGCTCGCTCCGAGGAAGCCAAGACCGGCAAGCTGCGCCCGGCGCTATTCGTAGTGCCCACCGACTCTCCCGGCTTCACCTACACCCCCATCGAGATGGAGCTGATCAGCCCCGAGCGCCAGTTCCAGGTCTTCCTGGACGATGTCCGGCTGCCCGCCGATGCACTCGTCGGGGCCGAAGACGCCGCGATCGCACAGCTTTTCGCGGGCCTGAACCCCGAGCGGATCATGGGCGCATCCAGCTCGGTGGGCATGGGCCGGTTCGCACTGGACAAGGCCGCCGACTACGTCAAGACCCGCCAAGTGTGGGGAACGCCGATCGGCGCACACCAAGGACTGTCACATCCGTTGGCGCAGTGCCACATTGAGGTCGAGTTGGCCAAACTGATGTTGCAGAAGGCCGCAACACTCTACGACAGCGGCGACGATGCGGGCGCAGCGGAGGCCGCCAATATGGCCAAATACGCTGCGGCCGAAGCGGCTACCCGTTCGGTGGATCAGGCCGTGCAGTCGATGGGCGGCAACGGGCTGACCAAAGAGTACGGAGTTGGGGCGATGCTGACTTCGGCCAGGCTGGGGCGGATCGCGCCGGTCAGCCGCGAGATGGTGCTGAACTTCGTCGCACAGACATCCCTGGGCCTGCCCCGAAGCTACTGAAGCGCGACTAATGGAAAATCGTTTAGTCGAATACGCCGGGCCGGATACCGTCGCGGGTCCGTTCGCCCGGCTGACGCTGAACTCGCCGCACAACCGCAACGCGTTGTCGACCACTCTGGTCAGCCAATTGCACCAGGGATTGCAGGATGCGGCAGCGGATCCGGCGGTGCGGGTGGTAGTGCTCGGCCACGCCGGCGGCACGTTCTGCGCTGGAGCGGACCTCAGCGAGGCCAGCGGCGGTAGCCCCTTGGAGATGGCGTCGGCACGGGCCCGGGAGATGACCGCACTGCTGCGCGCCATCGTCTCCTCGCCGCTGCCGGTCATCGCGGCCGTCAACGGTCATGTTCGCGCGGGCGGATTCGGCTTGGTCGGCGCCTGCGACATCACGGTGGCCGGGCCGCGCAGCACCTTCGCGCTGACCGAGGCGCGCATTGGTGTCGCCCCGTCGATCATCTCGCTGACACTGCTGCCGAAGCTGTCAGCGCGGGCAGCGGCTCGTTACTACCTGACCGGCGAGACGTTCGACGCGGGCGTGGCCGCCGAGATCGGATTGGTCACGATGGCCGCAGACGACGTGGAGGCCGCGGTCGCCAAGCTGGTCGCCGACATCGGGTGCGGGTCGCCCCAGGGGCTGGCGGCATCCAAGGCGCTGACGACGTCCGCTGTACTCGCCGGATTCGACCGCGATGCGCAGCGGCTTGCTGAGGAATCCGCGCGGTTGTTTGTCTCCGATGAGGCGCGTGAGGGCATGCTTGCGTTCCTGCAGAAACGTCCGCCCAGTTGGGCCCCGCCCGCTAATGACGATGCCGGCCGCGATTAACCGGGGCGTAGGCGGATGGTTTCGATTTAGCCAACCCTCTTGCAGCAAAAGTTGTACGTCGTACGCTCGTGGGTGATGAGCGATTCGGCGCGCAACGATGCGAAGGAAGCCCCCGGTGATTTGTCGCGGGCGGCTGATACCGATCGCATCCAAATTGCACAATTACTGGCCTATGCGGCTGAGCAGGGTCGCTTGCAGCTCAAAGATTACGAAGACCGCTTGACCAGGGCCTATGCGGCGACGACCTATGAAGAGCTGGACAAACTGCGAGCCGATTTGCCTGGACCGCTAAGCCCACGCCGGGGCGGTAACCCGAATCCGGCGCCGTCGACGCTGCTGCTGGCGCTGCTGAGCGGATTCGAGCGTCGCGGGCGATGGAATGTACCCAAGAAGCTGACCACGTTCACGCTGTGGGGCAGCGGGGTGGTGGATCTGCGCTACGCCGATTTCACGTCGACCGAAGTCGATATCCACGTGGTCTCGATCATGGGTGCGCAGAACATCCTGCTGCCGCCGGAGGTCAATGTCGAGATCCGCGGCCGCGGGGTGATGGGCGGTTTCGATCGCGAGATCGTCGGCCAAGGTACGCCCGGCGCACCAAGAGTGAATATCCACGGCTTTTCGCTGTGGGGCGGTGTGGGTATCAAGCGCAAAGCCCGCAGACCCCACCAATAATCCGACGCCACTTGCCCCGATATTCAGGCGCCATCCCGATCGGGCGGTAAAGGCTACTGGCACCGCGGTGAAAATGCGTGGGATTGCATATCTTCGCAAAAGCCCGAAATAGCCTCATCTGTCGACTAGCGTCCAGGCCAGCGGCTCGGGGGGGTACAAGCGACGTCCAAGGTTTGGGCGCAGGCACATCGGGAAGTGCGTCGCAAGAATTCCAGCGCGAAGGGTGTAGTAAGGCTGCGCGAAAAACCATGCGCGAATTGCCTTTCCGCCACTCGCACGCCGCACAGGGAATGTCGGCATCAGATACAGCGAGGCTGGGAAATGGTCGCACTCGGGAACATCAACAAATGGCAACCGCCGCATGGTCCACTCACCATGTGGACGGCCCTACCCACGGCGTATGAAGCGGCTCGTACCGCGCGCCGGAGTGATCTGGCGCCGAGTTACCAACAGGCGCAACATCTCTGGTCCGCCTACCACGGCAAGGCAACGGACAGGCAGCTACCGCGCCTGATGGTCGTGGCGTGGGACATCGCCGGCGAGTGCGACATTGCGGCAATGACCACGGCGATCAACGCCCATGTCCGCCGCCACGACACCTACCACAGTTGGTTCGAATTCGAGAACGGCGTCATCGTGCGCCGCGCGATCGACGACCCCGATGCCATCGATCTGATGCCCGTGTCGTGGGGTCAGATGACGCCTGACCAAGTTCGGACCCACGTCTTGACGACGCCTCGTGAAACGCTCGAATGGGGCTGCTTCACCTTCGGCATCGTCGAGCACACCGACTATTTCACCTTCTACGCCAGCGTCGACCACCTGCACATCGACGGCCTGTCCGCCGGCGTCATCTTCTTCGACATCCACCTGACGTATCAAGAACTGACGCAGGGGACGGCACACCAGTCCGGCACGCCTGCCCAGCTCAGGAGCTACTGCGACTACACCGCGCGCCAGCGCGAGAAGGTTGGCGCCCTGACTCTGTCCTCCCCGGAGATCAAGGGCTGGATCGATTACGCGCGCGACACCGACGGCAACTGGCCGAGCTTCCCACTGCCGCTGGGAGACACGTGGAGTAGCACCGCAGGCGACTTGGTGACCGTCGAATTGTTGGATACGGCCCAAACAGAGGCGTTCGACGCCACCTGCGTCACGGCCGGTGCCCGGTTCCTCGGCGGAGTCCTGGCGTGCACGGCATTGGCCGAGCATGAATTGACCGGCAATGAGATCCATCACGGCTTCACCGCCCGCGACACCAGGACACCGGGCATCGACACCATGACGGTGGGTTGGTTCGCGAGCATGGTTCCGGTCACCGTGCCGGCCGCGGGCGTCTCATTCCCTGAGGCAGCCCGCGCCGCCCAGAAGTCGTTCGACGCAGCCAAGGACCTTGGTCATGTGCCGGTCCAGCGAGTGCTGGAGTTGGCGACACCGGACGAGTTGGGCATCAAGCTGCCCACGCAACTGCCGATGATGTTGTCTTTCCTCGATTTCCGCAAGATTCCGCTGAACGGCTTGTGGGCGGAGACGAAATTCGGTACCTACGGCGACAGTCTGTCGGCGGGCGGTGTCAACGTGTGGATCAACAGGCATGCCGAGCGAACGACCGTAACGATCTCCTTCCCGGACAACGAGATAGCGCGTGAGTCGGTGCACCAGTACATCGAGACATTGCATCGGATCTTCGCCCGCGTCGTCGGCAAGACCCGGGAAGCGTCGATCACGGTTGGCACCGTGGTGAATTCGGACGGACTGTACGCCCTTGCCCCTACGGAAGACGACAACGAGGCGGCCTAGAATATGAGCAACGTGCTGGATCTAGCCGACCAAACACTCTTTCTCGGCGAGCGGGCAACAGCGACGACCAGTGTGCTGCAATGTATCTGGGTGTACGAGCACGCCATCGACATCGACGGTCTGCGAGAGTTCCACCGCCACCTCGGGCGGGGACGGCTATCGCGGCGCATCGAACGGTCCCCCTTGCCGTTCGGCCGCCATCGCTGGGTATCGCCGAGCGATCGGCCCAGCCTCGAGATCGCCGCGACGCCGCGGCCGCGTGCGGCAATCGACGCGTGGCTCGACCGGCAGGCCAGTGAGCGCCCGGATGCCGAACACGGGCCCGGGTGGCACCTCGCGGCGTTGCCGCTGACCGACGGCGGAGCGGTGGTCAGCTTCGTTGTCACACATTGCCTCACCGACGGGGTCGGGCTGTGCGAGGCGCTGGCCGACGCGGCATGCGGACGCGACGACGCCATCGCGTGGCCGGCGGCATCATCGCGACGACAGTGGCGGGCGCTGTACCAGGACGCACGCCAAACCGCGCGCGACACAGCAGATATGGGTCGCGCCGTCGTCGCCGCGGCGCGCATGGCCCGGCGCGGACGCGACGGCGCCGGGTCCACCGCCCGCACACCGAAAAAGCGCTTCGGCGGACCGGATGAAAGCATCACGCTGCCCATGGCGATGCTCTTCTTCGACGCCGGCGAGTGGGATGCCCGCGCAGAATCGCTCGGGGGCACCAGCAATGCGCTGCTCGCGGGGCTAGCAACCCACCTCGCCCAGCGCGTGGGGCGGGTCGCCGCAGACGGCTCGGTCAATGTGGGGATGCCGCTCAATGAGCGCGCCCCCGGAGATACCCGCGCCAACGCGGTGATCAACGTCGACGTCACGGTCAAACCGGCAACCGCGACGACCGGCCTGCGCGACATTCGCGCCGCAATCAAGCACGCGTTGATCGCCCATCAGGAGCTGCCCGACGAGCGGTGGACATTGCTGCCGCTGGTTCCGTTGATACCGAAGCCCGTCTTCCGGCGATTGATCAGCGTCGTCACCGGCAGTGCAACCACGGTCGTCTCATCGAACCTCGGTGCGATCGATCCGGCGACCAACCGGCCGGACGGCACGGACGCCGACCACTTCGCGATGAAGTCGGTGTACCCGGACGTGACCAACACGACGATGCACCGCACCAACGGAGCGCTCGCGTTGTTGTCGGGACGAGTACACGGACAGGTCTTCGTCACGGTCCTCGCCTATCAGCTGGGCCGCGACAACTCGAATGATGAACTGCAACAGCATATTGCAAGCGCTCTGAATGAATTTTCGCTGACTGCCGCGACGGGCTGGCGCACCAGCAGCACGGTAATGCGCTAGCGGCGCCGCCGGGACCGCAGATAGTCGCCCACCACCGCGGCTCCCAGACCATCGAGATCGGGCACCACAACGCGTCCCTCGACCCGTCGCGCGACCTGGTCGATAAACCGGGCCAGGCCGGGGTCGCTGCCCAGCCGGAAGATCGTGATCTGCGCGCCGAGCCGCGCCATGTCGTCGAACCCATGCACCGTGTGGGCGATGGTCCGCGGGTGCGGCGGGTAATCAAAAAACACCGACGATCCGTCACCGTCGACATCCTCGAGATGCGCGGTGGGCTCACCGTCGGTCACCACCAGCACCACGGGCTGCGCGTTGGGATGCCGGCGCAGCTGACGGCCCGCCAGTGCCAGCGCGTGATGCAGGTTGGTGCCCTGTTCGTAGACGCCCTCCAGACCGGTCAGCTCGGCGGCGGTCACAGTCCGGGCATAGCGGCCAAAGGCGATGATCTGCAAGGCATCCGCCCGGAACCGGGTTGATACCAGGTGATTGAGGGCCAGCGCCGTCTGCTTCATCGGCAGCCAGCGGTTCTCCATCACCATCGAGAACGACGTGTCGACCAGCAGCGCGACCGCCGCCTGGGTGCGCATCTCGGTCTCGGATACCTCGACGTCGTCGACGGCGATCTTCAGGGCCGGATTCGCGTTATCCAGTGTCGCGGTTCCCGACTGCCGCAACACCGCATTGGTCAGCGTGCGGGGGATGTTCCACGGCTCGGTGTCACCGAACTGCCACGGCCGGGTGGCGCCGGTCAGTTCACCGGCCGCTCCGGCGCGCCGGAGCTCGCGGTCGCCACGCCGGCTGGAAAGCTGTTGTGCCACATCGCGTAACGCCGTCTCACCGAGCCTGCGCATGGCCTTGGGTGACAGTCGCCACTGGCCGTCGGAACCTCGATCCAAAAAGCCCTGATTAACCAGTGCCCGTTCCAGTTCGGACAGTGTCCGCGCGTCGATGGCGGCCTGGTCGCCGAGCTGGCGGGCCAACGCATCCAGATCGACGTCGTCCATGGTGGCACCGGGATAGCTTTGCGAAAGCTGATCGGCCAGCTGTTCCAATTCGGCGACGTCGGCCAGCGCCTGGGTGCCTTCGCCCATCCCGAACGGGTTGTCGCCGGAAAACTGTTCGGAGCCCATCCAGTCCTCGCCCGGCCGGGCAGCCTGCAGGTTCGCGTCGAGCCGGTTCAACGCCTGCATCAGCGACGGAGATCCAAATGCCTGCTGTGCCAAGGCATCAAGTTCGGCACGTTGGTCGGGACTCAGACTGTTGCGGAAGCGCTGCGCGGCGGCGGCCCGCTGAGCCAGCGAGTCCATCAGCTCATCGATGTTGCGCGGATTCTCCGGAAAGAATTCGCCGTGTTTGTCCATGAAGTTTTCAAAGTCTTGCTGAGTGTCCTCGCCGCGGTTGTGCTTGTCGAGCAGCTCGTTGAGGTCGTCCAGCATGTCGTTGACGCGCTGGCGATCCTCGTCGGTGGCACCCTCCAGCGCCTCTTTCATGCCGGAGAAGCGCTGATCCAGCATCTCGCGGCCGAGCAAATCCTTGATCTGATCGTACTTTTCGCGAGCTTCCGGGCTGCGCCACTTGTACTCGGACAGTTCTTGGACGGCCTTGGCCGGCGACGACGGCAGCGCGTCGAGCTGCAGTTCACCGAAGCGGGCGTCGTCGTCGAGAGCCCGGGCCAGCTCCTTGCGCTCGGCCAGCACCGCTTCGTCGAGTAGCTTCTTGATGTCCTGCAAAGTCCCGTCTAAGTTGTTGCGGCGCAACAGATCTCGCCGACGACGGTTGGCTTCGGAAGCCAGCCGGTCGGCACCACGCATGTTCTCGGTACCACGACGCAGTAGCTCGGACAGCGCCCGGCGCGGGGAGGTCCCGCCCATCACGTCCTGGCCGATCTGCTCGAGCGCCTCGCGCAGATCCACCGGCGGAGCCAGCGGGTCAGGTCCGCCGGTGTACGCCGAGTATCGCGACGAATGCCCTTTAGCCATAGACGGTTTGGCCTTCGCCGGATACCTTGTCGATTCGCTTGGCGAGATACAGCGCTTCCAGCGCAAGTTCCAGTGCCGCAGCACGTTCGCCCTCGGATTCCGCGTGCAACCGGTTGGCGATCTCCTCCACGACGGACAATCCCGGAACCGCGGCTAGCACGTCCTTGGCCGAAATCCGCTCACCCGTCGTCACCGCCGAGCCGCCTTCCACCGCGGTGACCAACGGGGCGACATCGATGCCGCCGAGCGCTCGAGACGCGGCGTCGGCAGTCGCGCGACGCAACAGGTGCTCGAGCACCGCCTGTTCGCGGCCTTCCTCACCGGATTCGAATTCCAGCTTGCCGCGCAGCACGTCGATCACGGTGCCCAGGTCCACAACACGGGCGACCGGGTCGCTCTCGCCGAGCACTGCGCCGCGGTGGCGGGCCGAGGCGGCGACGGTCTCGGCGGCGGCGATCGCGAACCGCGCCGATACGCCGGACCTTTGGTCGACCGAGTTGGACTCCCGCAGGTAGCGGGCGAACCGCGCGATCACCTGCGTCAGGTAATCGGGCACCTGCGCGCTCAGATGTGCTTCCTGAACGATGACGCCCACCTCCGCATCCAGCTCCAGCGGGTAATGGGTGCGGATCTCGGCGCCGAACCGGTCTTTGAGCGGGGTGATGATGCGGCCGCGGTTCGTGTAGTCCTCGGGGTTGGCACTGGCGACCACCAACACGTCCAGCGGCAGACGCAGCGTGTAGCCACGCACCTGGATGTCGCGTTCCTCCATCACGTTGAGCATCGACACCTGAATGCGCTCGGCGAGGTCGGGCAGTTCGTTGACGGCTACGACACCACGGTGTGCGCGCGGAATCAGCCCGTAGGCAATGGTCTCCGGGTCACCGAGGCTGCGGCCCTCGGCCACCTTGATCGGGTCGATGTCGCCGACCAGGTCCGCGACGCTGGTATCGGGAGTGGCCAGCTTCTCGGTGTAGCGCTCGCTGCGGTGCCGCCACTCGACCGGGAGGTCGTCGCCGAGTGTGGCGGCCCGACGGATCGACTCCGGCGTGATCGGCGTGTAGGGGTGCTCGCCCAGCTCCGCGCCGCCGATCACCGGCGTCCATTCGTCGAGCAGCCCGACCAGCGCACGCAGCAGCCGAGTTTTGCCCTGGCCGCGTTCGCCGAGCAGAACGAAGTCGTGACCCGCGATCAGCGCCCGCTCCAGTTGGGGCAAGACGGTGTCGTCGAATCCGAAGATCCCCGGCCAAATGTCGTCACCCTCGGCCAGCGCCGTCAGCAGATTCTCGCGGATTTCCTGCTTGACTCCCCGTTCACGATGGCCGGTGGCGCGTAGTTCGCCGACGGTTCGGGGCGGGTTGTTCGGTGATGTCACCACTCCACGCTACGTCGCGTCCCAAATGTGCGTCATGCGCACCGGCTTTACCGCTCCGCGGTGCGCCCCGCGTGCTGCTTAGTGCGCGAAGTGACGAGCACCGGTGAGGTATAAGGTGACGCCCGCCGCGGCGGCCGCGGCGGTCACTTCCTCGTCGCGCACCGAGCCGCCGGGGTGCACGATCGCCTTGACTCCGGCGTGCGCCAGCGTTTCCAGCCCGTCGGGGAACGGGAAGAACGCGTCCGACGCCGCCACCGCGCCACCGACCCGGTCGCCGCCGCGTTCGACGGCCAGCCGCGCCGCATCGACGCGGTTGACCTGGCCCATGCCGACGCCGATGGTGGCGCCACCGGACGCGATCACGATCGCGTTCGACTTGACCGCGCGACAGGTACGCCAGGCGAAGACCAGGTCGTTCAGCGTCGCCGGGTCGGCCGGCGAACCCGTCGCCACGGTCCAGTTGGCCGGGTTGTCGCCGTGCGCGTCGAGCTGATCGCGTTGCTGCATCAGCAGCCCCCCGCTGATCGGCCGCAGCTCGGAACCACCGGCCAGCGGCTCGGAGGCCACCAGCACCCGGATGTTCTTCTTGCGGGTCAGCGCGTCGAGGGCGTCCGGCGCGTAGGCCGGGGCGACGATCACCTCGGTGAAGATGGTGCTGACGTATTCGGCCATCTCAAGGCTGACTTCGGTATTCGTCGCGATGACGCCCCCGAATGCGCTGAGCGGATCGCACTCGTGGGCCTTGCGATGTGCGTCGGCGACCGAAACCGCGGAGACGGCGATCCCACACGGGTTGGCGTGCTTGATGATTGCCACGCAAGTCTGTTCGTGGTCGAAAGCTGCCCGCCACGCCGCATCCGCGTCGGTGAAATTGTTGTAGGACATCTCTTTTCCGTGCAGCTGCTCTGCCTGAGCAAGCCCCGGCCAAGCGCCCGGATCGACGTAGAGCGCCGCCTGCTGGTGCGGGTTCTCGCCGTAGCGCAGCATCGCCGAGCGGCGCCAGCTGTGGCCGAACCACTGCGGAAACGTCGTCTCCGGATGTTCGGGCGCCAGAGTCGACTCCATCCAGCTCGCCACCGCGATGTCGTACTCCGCGGTGTGCTGGAAAGCCAGCGACGCCAGCTTCTTGCGCTCGGCCAGGGTGAATCCGCCGTTGCGGGTCGCGGCAAGCACGCGAGAGTAGCCGAGCGGGTCGACGACCACAGCCACGCTGGGATGGTTCTTCGCGGCAGCCCGAACCATCGACGGCCCGCCGATGTCGATCTGCTCGACGCATTCGTCCATGCCCGCGCCGGAGTCGACGGTCTGACTGAACGGATACAGGTTGACCACGACCAGCTCGAACGCCGCGATTCCCAGCTCCTCGAGCGCCGCGGCGTGCTCGGGCTTGCGCAGATCGGCCAGCAGTCCGGCATGCACGCGTGGGTGCAGTGTCTTGACCCGGCCGTCGAGCACCTCGGGGAAACCGGTCAGCTCCTCCACGGGCGTCACCGGAATCCCTTGGCCTGCAATCGCCTTCGCGGTAGATCCGGTCGAAACGATCTCGACGCCCGCAGCGCTGAGACCCTGGGCGAGTTCTACCAGCCCGGTCTTGTCGTAGACGCTGATCAACGCGCGGCGAATCGCTCTCCTTGACTCGTCGGTGCTCATCCTATGGTCGCCTTTCGTCCGATCCAGGTCACGCCGCGATTAGCGATCGCGGCCACCACATCCACCAGCAGTCGCCGTTCGACAACTTTGATGCGTTCGTGCAATGTCTCTTCGTTGTCGCCGTCGAGCACCGGAATGGGCTCCTGCGCCAGGATCGGCCCGGTGTCCATGCCGGCATCCACCAGGTGCACCGTACAACCCGTGACCTTCACACCGTAAGCCAACGCGTCAGGCACGGCATGTGCTCCCGCGAATGCCGGCAGTAGCGCCGGGTGCGTGTTGAGGGTTCGTCCACAGAATCGTGAAAGAAATTGTGGTCCAAGGATTTTCATGAATCCAGCGGAGACGATCAGATCGGGCGAGTGCGCGGCGGTGGCCTCGGTGATGGCAGCGTCCCAGGCATCGCGGTTCGGGTGATCGCCAAGCCGGACGGTGAAGGTCGCCACCTTGGCGGCCGCCGCGATCTCGGTGGCCCGGCAGTCGCGATCCACGCCGACGGCGACTACTCGTGCGGGGTAGTCATCGACCGCCGCGGCCAGCAGCGAACTCAGTAGCGATCCGGTGCCGGACGCCAGCACCAGCAGTCGCGCCGGCGCACTCGGGGGCACGCGGAGCGGTTCGACCACATCGCGAGCCTACTAACGACGACGCGCGGCCGACGATACGACCGGCCGAAGCGACGCTAGTCCCCGGAGTCGCGTTCGTCGGGCGTGGGCTCATCGGGTGCGGGCGGGTGCGGAGTGGGTTCGTCGAACGCGGGCTCGCCGGGCATGGGTTCGGCGAGCGTCGGCTTGGTGAATGCTTCCTCGTCGCCGGGCAGCAGGTCGTGTTCGGCAGCGGGCTCGGGCTCGGAGAAGACGTCCGCGAAGTCCTTCGGCTCTCCCCCGCGAGCGGGAGGTGCCCCCCCGGCCGGCCGCGCGGGCGCGCGTTTTGATTTGGGCCGCCTGGGCCGGCGGCTTATCCCGCCGGTCATCACCACCGTGACCCAGCCGACGACCGCGAACCAGAAGAAGGTGCCGACCCATAGGGCGCCCTGGTCCACCCCGACGTCGCCGAAGTTGCCCAACCGGCCGCTGCCGCCGAATGCCAGCAGCGACATCAGCAGGGCGCCGCCCACCGCGGCGACGAGCAGCTTGGCCAGGGCGGGAATCAGCGGGAGCGGGCGCCGCGCGCACTGCTGACCGACGGCCACACCCGACGACGCCCCCACAATCAGCAGCGCGACCCACGCCGGCCCCAGCGGTGGCGTGGGAGCCGCTGCCAGGACGGGCAGCGCCGGAATGTCACCGCCGAAAACGGTGAACGAACTGAATGTCGCAAAACCAATATGCGCACTGGATCCGACCGCGACCGCCGAAGTGCCGACGATGACGTTGGGCGCGTACAGCAACGAAAGCACGGTAAGGCTGAACTGGCCGAATATGGAATCGGTGATCGCGTAGAGGTCCTGCATCGTGGCCCAGTGCACAACCAGCGACCCCGCCGTCACCAGCCCGGAGAGCCCGAACAGCGCGAGCACGCCGACCGCCGCGGCACGCAGCGAATCACCCAGCCAGTAGGGCAGCGACGCCACCGCCAGCACCCGGCGGCCCACCCGGGCCCCCACCCCAATCGCGGCGCCGACGCCATGCACCACCAGGACGCCGGCGAATGCGCGCAAAGCGCTCGGTGTCTGCAGCTCGGTGAGCACCGTGGACGCGTCATGGATGACGGCCAGCGCGATCGCGGCGATCAGCATCGGGCCGCCCAGCGCCGACGCGACCACCCACCGGACCACGAGCCAGGACGAGTACCTGGTGGTGGCCCGCGCCGTGGTGCGTGCGGTCGCCCACACCATCAACAGGATTGGCAGCAGCGGCATTACGCCCAACTCGCGGCCGCCGATCGAAATCGGCACCCCGTGCACGCCGAGCCAGATGCTGGCGATCGCCCCGAGGGCACCGGTCATGTCGCTGTTGGCGATTAGCAGCTGAAGCAGCATGATCGCGGCGATGATGATCAGCGCCAGTACCGCCGGGCCGAACGCGACCCGGACGAGATCACGCGCCTGGCGAGCGCCCGCTGCCCGGTTCTCCTCCACCCGTGTCACTCTTGGCGCACGTGCCCTACGAGGCGCGAGAGCTCGCGGTTAAGCCGGAGCCGGTCCAGAAGGCGATGAAGGCTGGTCACCGGGTTGCTCGGACGGCGCGCCCGTACCGCCGACCGACGGCGGCGGGCTGAAGCTCGGGAATCCGGTGGGGGGCGTGGATGGTCCCTGCTGCGCTCCGGGCTGTGCCGACTGGGCGCCGAAGCCGCCGCTGGTCGGGATCGCGCTCTGCGTCGGGGCCTGGCTCGAGGGGTAGCCGCCGTATTGCGATCCGTATCCCCCCGACTGCGGATTGTGCTGCTGCGGGCTCTGCTGGCCGTAGTAGCCGCCGTGCTGCTGACCGCCGTATTGACCGTATTGACCGTACTGCCCGTACTGCGCGTACGGGTCGTACTTGGGCCGCGGCGGCGGCGCGGTGATAACGCCCGCATCCAGCAGCAGCACCACGGCGGCGGCTGCTGCCTGCAGCACGCTGCATGCCACCAGCGGCCACATCGCCCAGCCGACGGCGAATCCGGTCGGGGTGTTGATGACCTCCGCGATCGCCAGCAGGGCGCCCAGGACGGCGACGGCCGCCGTCACGCCCGCGTAGTTCTTCGCCTTGGGCAGCAGGCTCAGCCCGGCAAGCAGCGCGGCCAGCACCGCGACCAGGACCGCGGTGCCCGCGTCACCGGCGCGTCCGCCGGCGGCCGGACCGAGATCGGCGCTGAGTAAGAAGGTCGGCCCGAAGTTCAGCAGGTATACCGCCATGCCGAGGACCACCACCGCGATGTTGACGTACAGCGGAAGCTTGCTCTCTGCGTCGTCGGCCTTCGCGAACGACGGAGTGGCGCCTGGGTAGGAGCCGCCGGGCTGCGACTGTGGATATCCGGGACTCCCGGGCGAGTAGGTCATGACTCCTCCTGTTGCTTGCAGTGCCTTCAAGACCTCGTGTGGCGCCACGCCACTTGTTGCGGTGCGGCGCTGCACTTCCAGGGCCCGCCGTTCCCAAATGCCAAGACGTGCCCGCGCTTGCGTAAAGCGCGATCGATCAACCACGCTAGCGCACGTTCGGGCACCCGCGCCGGAGCGACCGGCAGCCGCGCGCGACCTGGGCCGATGGCCGCCGCGCCTCGTTGGGGAAGCCGTCCGTGGGGGGCGGGTTGCTCGGCACAGGTAGAACACGTTCTAATTCTGTGCATGGACTACGGGCTCGTGCTTTTCACCAGTGACCGCGGCATCGCTCCGGCGGCCGCCGCCAAACTCGCCGACGACCACGGCTTTGCGACGTTCTATGTGCCAGAACACACCCACATCCCGGTCAAGCGTGAGGCGGCGCATCCGACGACCGGTGACGAATCGCTGCCGGACGACCGGTACATGCGCACGCTGGACCCGTGGGTAAGCCTGGGCGCCGCATGCGCGGTCACGTCGCGGGTGCGGCTGTCCACCGCCGTGGCGCTGCCCGTCGAGCATGACCCGATCACACTGGCGAAAAGCATCGCCACCCTCGATCACCTGTCCGGTGGCCGGGTCAGCCTGGGCGTCGGGTTCGGTTGGAACACCGATGAACTGGCCGACCACGGTGTGCCGGCCGGGCGCCGCCGCACCTGCCTGCGTGAATACCTCGAGGCGATGCGCGCGCTGTGGACGCAAGAGGAAGCCTGCTACGACGGTGAGTTCGTCAAGTTCGGCCCCAGCTGGGCGTGGCCCAAGCCGGTGCAGTCGCACATCCCGGTGCTGGTGGGCGCCGCGGGCAACGAGAAGAACTTCAAGTGGATCGCCCGCAGCGCCGACGGCTGGATCACCACGCCCCGCGACTTCGACATCGACACCCCGGTGAAGCTGTTGCAGGACACCTGGGCAGCGGCGGGCCGCGATGGCGCTCCGCAGATCGTGGCGCTGGACTTCAAGCCGGTGCCCGAGAAGCTGGCGCACTGGTCCGAGCTCGGGGTCACCGAGGTGCTGTTCGGTCTGCCGGACAAGTCCGAAGACGAGGTCGCCGCCTACGTGGAGCGATTGGCGGGCAAGCTCTCGTCGATGGTCTGAGCAAGCACGACGGGGCTTACCCCAGCGACGCCCGGTTACCGTTGTCGGTCGACCACACCGAGATCTGCGCACCAAGTGGATCGCCGTCGCACATCAATGCGACGAGATCCTCGTCGTCGCTCGTGGCCATGAATCGCCTGTTGTCCGCGGCGAGCCTGCCGACGATGATGCCGGTGCGGATCGGCCAGTCGTAGCGCACGGAATACGTCTCGATCCTCGCGGCGCCGTCGGGCGTTTTCGTGACGTCGACCTTCGGCAGGGCGTCGATCTCGCTCTTCAGCGCCGCGCAGTTGTCGGTGCGCCAGCCCACCGGCGTGGTCGAGTAGATACCGACCGAGTACTTGCTCATAACGCCGCCGTTGGCGCCGACAAGGCCGAATTGCCCTGGCCTGTCCCGCATCTGCGCGACCGTCTCGGCGATACCGTGCAGCGAGTAGCTGTTCCCGGGACCGCCGAAGTACGGTAGTCCGCCGGTCAGGGTCAGGCCACGCGGGTCGTCGCCGTCGATGCCCAGGGCTTCGCAGATGACGAACACCGGGAATGGGAAGCAACTGTACAAATCGAAGGTGGCGATGTCGTCGATGCCGATTCCGGCTACCCGCAACGCTTCTCGGGCCGCATGTACAGCCGCCGGGCTGGTGCCGAGGTCGAGGCGATCCAGCATCGCCTGCTCGATCATGTCCGAGTGGCCGTGCAGGTAAATCCATTTGTCCTCGGAAACCCCGAGGCGGGTCGCTGCCTGCACTGACATCAGCACGGCCGCTGCGCCCTGGTTGACCTGATCGCGAGCGACCAGTAGACGGGGGTACGGGTCACAGATCATCCGGTTGTCATCGGTGACCGTGATGATCTCGTCGACCGACCGCTCGATGGGCGACGACGAAAGCGGGTTCTTGGCAGCCACTTTGAACATCGGGGCGAACAGTTCGGCCATCTCGCGCCGATAGTCGGCCACGCTGAGCCCGAGGCGGGCGCGCCGCGCATTCTCCAGCAGGCCGTACTGCACGGGCGCTCCGGTCAGGCCGTGCTGGATCGTGTATTCGTCGATGTAGCTGGAGATCTGGTGGCCGCGATCCTCGAGTTGACCGTCGACGTGTTCGGTGAAGTCGGGCTTGTCATCGCGGTTGGCGAAGTAGCGAGCCGTCGACCCCGGCTCCGAGCCCATGATCAGTACGACGTCGGCGTCGCCCGCCGCGATTGCGTTGCCCGCCTCGGTGACAAGCTTCTGCGGACTCTGCCCACCGACTGGTTCGAGCACCACGCGGGCCGGGTCGCCGCCGAGACGGTTCATCACCGAACGCGGGTAGTTGTTCGACTTGCCGAGCCTGGCCGGCATCGGTCCAGAAATCTCGAACTGCCGTAGCCCGAAGACCGTGTCGACGGCTTTCGCAACGCTTTTGGCGCCGGTGTCGCCAAGTGCTGCCCGCGCGGCCGCCGTCGCGAGGTCGACCGCCGACATGCCCCGATAGTCGGGGTCGTCGATGCGCTCGGTGAACTGGCCGACGCCGACGAGCACCGGAGTACGCGGATCGACCGGCATTACGAACCTCCTGGCAACGGTTAGTTCGTCAGGCTAACCGATAGCTGGGACCAAAACGAAACTGCGGCCAGATCGCGGATTCCTCGGTGGAATCGCGACTGGCCGCAGTCTCGGTAACGAACTACAGGTTCTTGAGGATCTCCCGGGCGAGTGCCGCGGTCTCCGATGGCGTCTTGCCCACCTTGACTCCGGCGGCCTCCAGGGCCTCTTTCTTGGCGGCCGCGGTGCCCGACGAGCCGGACACGATGGCGCCCGCATGGCCCATCGTCTTGCCTTCCGGCGCAGTGAATCCCGCGACGTAGCCGACGACCGGCTTGGACACGTTGGCCTTGATGTAGTCGGCAGCCCGCTCCTCGGCGTCACCACCGATCTCGCCGATCATCACGATGACCTTGGTTTCGGGGTCCTTCTCGAAGGCCTCGATCGCGTCGATGTGGGTGGTGCCGATTACCGGGTCACCACCGATGCCGATCGAGGTGGAGAAGCCGAAATCGCGCAGCTCGTACATCATTTGGTAGGTCAGGGTGCCGGACTTGGACACCAGCCCGACAGGGCCGGGTCCGCTGATGTTGGCGGGGGTGATACCGGCCAGCGCCTCACCCGGGGTGATGATGCCGGGACAGTTCGGCCCGATGATGCGCGTCTTCGGGGCCCTTGATCCACCTTTTTCCAGGTTGTAGGCCCACGCATATGCGCTGTCCTGCACCGGAATTCCCTCAGTGATGACCACCAGCAGCGGGATCTCGGCGTCGATGGCCTCGATGATCGCGTCCTTGGCGAACTTCGGCGGCACGAAAACGACCGACACGTTAGCGCCGGTCTCTTTCATCGCCTCGGCGACGCTGCCGAACACCGGGAGCTCGACGTCCTTGCCTTTCGCGTCCACGTGCGACACGGTGGTGCCGGCCTTGCGGGCGTTGACACCACCGACCACCTGGGTGCCGGCCTTCAGCATCAGCGCGGTGTGCTTGGTGCCCTCACCGCCGGTGATGCCCTGGACGATTACTTTCGAGTCTTTGTTCAGGAATATGGACATGGCTTGTTTCCCTTACTTGTTCGCCAGCTCGGCGGCTTTGTCGGCGCCAGCGTCCATGGTCTCGGCCTGGATCACCAGCGGGTGGTTGGCCTGAGCCAGGATGCGGCGGCCTTCGTCGACGTTGTTGCCGTCGAGACGGACGACGAGCGGCTTGTTGGCCTCGTCGCCGAGCATGTTCAACGCGGTCACGATTCCGTTGGCGACAGCGTCGCAGGAGGTGATGCCGCCGAACACGTTGACGAACACGCTCTTGACCTGCTTGTCGTGCAGGATGACGTCAAGTCCCGCGGCCATCACCTCGGCCGACGCCCCACCGCCGATGTCGAGGAAGTTGGCCGGCTTGACCCCACCGTGCTTCTCGCCGGCGTAGGCGACGACGTCGAGCGTCGACATCACCAGACCCGCGCCGTTGCCGATGATGCCGACGGCGCCGTCGAGCTTGACGTAGTTGAGGTCGTGCTCCTTGGCCTTGAGCTCCAGCGGGTCGGTGGCGTCGCGGTCCTCGAACTCGACGTGGCCGGGCTGACGGAAGTCGGCGTTGGCGTCCAGGGTGACCTTGCCGTCCAGCGCGAGGATCTGGTCGTCAGGCGTGCGCACCAACGGGTTGACCTCAACCAGCGTGGCGTCTTCGGCGACGAACAGCTCCCACAGCTTGGAGATGGTGTTGGCCGCCGCGTCGAGCACCTCGGCCGGCAGGTGACCCTTCTCGGCGATGGAGCGGGCCGTGGCTAGGTCGACACCGGCGACGGCATCCACCGGCACCTTGGCGAGCCGCTCGGGTTTGGTGGCGGCCACTTCCTCGATCTCCATGCCGCCCTCGACCGAGCACATCGCCAGGTAGGTGCGGTTGGCGCGATCGAGCAGGAACGAGATGTAGTACTCCTCGGCGATGTCGCTTGCCTCGGCGACCAACAACTTCTTCACGACGTGGCCCTTGATGTCCAGGCCGAGGATGTTCTTGGCGTGCTCGAAGGCGTCGTCGGGCGTGGCGGCGAATTTAACGCCGCCGGCCTTGCCGCGGCCACCGATCTTCACCTGCGCCTTGACCATCACCGGAGCGCCGACCTCGGTCGCGATCTCCTTCGCACCCTCGGCAGTGTCGGTTACCCGACCCGGCGTGGTAGGTACGTTGTGCTTGACGAACAGTTCTTTCGCTTGATACTCGAAAAGGTCCATGAACTCACTGTCTTCGCTCGAGTTATTTGCAAGGCCTAAAGCTCGGCGGTGCCGGAACCGGCAACTCGCACGGTGGAACTGTATCCACACTCCAAACAGCCGCTACCGCCGCATCCACCGATGTGGCACAGCTCACGACACGCCAAGAGGAGCCAAAAGTGATCCAGTTCACAATCTGCCGCCGAGGTTGCCAGTGGGATCGGTAAACAGTTAACGTCCTAAAGTCCAGATAACGTTATGGTCACGATACGAGGACATTTCAGGTTGTCCCAACACCGTCTTGCGCGCTCTCCTGCGTCGTCAGGAGCTGGCCGCCTCCACCGCGAAAACTGGGCACCGCCTCATCGCAACGAAGTCACCGAGATTCTGCCGTTGGACGGCTTTGACCTCGATGACCTGGAGTTCGCGGACGTCATCGAACTCGACGACCTGGACCTCAGCGACGACTCGACGTTCGATTACGAAGCTCAGGTGCTGCTCGCGCCCGAGCTCGACGACCTGGCTGACATCGACAATCTGATTTCTCTGCGGCTGGCGGCCCCCACCCCCGCTGCCACCAACGAGGCCCTGTCCGAGCTTGCCCTCGAGCTGGACGCCGGCTCGGACGTCACCGACGTCGTCGGTGTCGCACGCCGCGGGCAGCACCGCAAGCAGCCGACCAGTGCGGCGCGCGGCCGCGTGCTGATCTCGGCGATGGCCGCCGGCGCGGCGGCCGCTGCGGCACACACAGCGACCAGCCCAGCCGAGACCACCCACACCGAGACCGTGCTGATCGCCAACGCGTCGGCGCTGACCGGCGGATCGAGCGGCAACACCACCCGCGGCCCGCAGGTGATCGCGGTCCAGCCCGTGGCGAGCGCACTGCACAACGAGGAGCTCGCCAAGGGCGTGGCCTTCGCCAACGACCGTGCCCAGCGCGAGGCACGGCTGCAGCAGCCGCTGTTCGTCATGCCTACCCACGGGATATTCACGTCGAACTTCGGGTATCGATGGGGCGTGCTGCATGCCGGCATCGACCTCGCCAACGCGATCGGCACGCCGATCGTCGCGGTGTCCGACGGCGTAGTCATCGACGCCGGGCCGACCGCCGGCTACGGAATGTGGGTCAAGCTGCGCCACGCCGATGGCACGGTCACCCTGTACGGCCACATCAACACCGCACTGGTCAGCGTCGGTGAGCGCGTGATGGCCGGCGACCAGATCGCCACGATGGGCAACCGAGGCAATTCCACCGGCCCGCACCTGCACTTCGAGGTGCTGCAAGGCGGCACCGAACGAATCGATCCGGTGCCGTGGCTGGCCAAGCGAGGACTTTTCGTCGGCAATTACGCTGGTTGAGGTGACCGCGCCGAACGACCCTGCAACCGAGACGCCCGCCGAATCACGGACACGGATCATTCGGCGTGCTCCCACCGGACCGCGGCCCTCGATCCCCGAATCCCCGACCACGCACCTGCCGCGTCAGGCCGCACCCGATCAAGGATCGACTCGCGCGGCGGCGCACAGCAGCTTGCCGGGCCGCCCGGTCGATGAACCCACTCCGCGGACGGTGACCGCCGTCGCCGCGGTCAGCATTGTCAGCGGATGGGCCACGTCGGTGGTGGCCACCGATTTGATCGCCGGCTGGTGGCGGACCGATCGCCTGTTCTGCATCGCGATCGCATTCCTCGCGCTGGTCTTCGCGACGACCACGGTCGCCGGCGTGATCATGCTGCTGCAGCGTCGCCCGCTGGGCCGCTACCTGATCCTGTCGGGTGCGGTGGTCGCGGTGTTGACCTACGGCGGCGTGTTCATCGCGGGCGCACGCGTCGCGTGGATCGTGCACGCCTTCCCGCTGCTCCCGATCGCCACTGTGGTGCTGGCTATGCGCCCGCAGACCAAAGAATGGCTGCAGGAGTAGCCACCGCCTAGAGCTTGCTCACCGGGGCGTGGTTGTGCATCAGCTTGACCCGCCCGGCGCTGCCGAAGTCGATCAGCGACATCGCCGACTCACCGACACCGGAGACCTCCTCGACGCGGCCCAGCCCGTACTTGTCGTGTGTCACCCGATCGCCGGGTGCCAGCACCAGCGGCGGACGCTTAGGTGCCCCGGAGCGGGTGGGCGCGGCGCGCGGCGTCCCGAACCGACCGGCACCGCTGACCGGCGCGCTGTACGACGGGGCGGGTGCCGTGCGCCGCCACTCCATCAATTCTTGCGGAATCTCTTGCAGGAAGCGCGATTCCGGGTTCAGCATCGGCTGCCCCCAGGAGGACCGAATGATGGCCCGGCTTACATACAGCCGCTGTCGGGCGCGGGTGATACCCACGTAGGCCAGCCGTCGTTCCTCGGATAGTTCCGACGGATCGTCAAGCGCCCGCATGTGCGGGAACATGCCGTCCTCCCAGCCGGTGACAAACACCACCGGGAACTCCAGACCCTTCGCGGTGTGCAACGTCATCAGCGTCACCAGGCCGGCGGCATTCTCCGGTATCTCGTCGGAGTCGGCAACGAGCGACACTCGTTCCAAAAATGACGCCAGCACACCGGTTTCGGGCACGTCTTCGTCTTCGGGCTGCAGGGATTCGTCGAGCGCGGCGGCGTTTGCCTGATCGATACTGAATTCGTGTGCGACGCTTACGAGTTCGTTGAGGTTGTCCAGTCGGGCCAATTCCTGCGGATCGGTTGAGGATTCCAGTTCCCGACGGTATCCGGTGCGTTCCAGCACCAACTCGACCAGATCGCCGAGATCGTCATCGAGGCGGCCCCTTAGCTCGTCGAGCAGCTCGACGAAGCCCGAAATCGCTTTCTCTGCGCGGGAATTGAGCATCGTGACTTTGCCTTGCGCCGCGGCCGCCAGCGCGTCGGCGAAACCACCGCCGGTGTTCTCGGCGTAGACCGCCACGCACGCCTCGGCACGATCGCCGATACCGCGTCGCGGGGTATTGAGGATGCGCCGCATGCTGACCGCGTCACCGGGGTTGTCCAGCACCCGCAAGTAGGCGACGATGTCGCGGATCTCCTTGCGCTCGTAGAACCGCACCCCCCCGACGACCTTGTACGGAATCCCGGCGCGGATGAACACCTCTTCCAACGAGCGCGACGAGTTGTTGGTGCGATAGAAGACGGCTACATCGTTATAGGTAATGTCGCCGCGCTGCGCGAGCGCATCAATTTCTTGGGCGACGAACCTGGCCTCGTCATGCTCATTGTCTGCGACATAACCGACGATCAACTCTCCCTCGCCGGCGTCGGTCCAGAGCCGCTTCTCGCGGCGCCCGGAGTTACGCGCGATTACCGAATTCGCTGCCGAAAGAATGTTCTGCGTCGACCGGTAATTCTGCTCGAGCAGAATAGTGGTCGCGTCGGGATAGTCGCGTTCAAACTCTTCGATATTGCGAATGGTGGCGCCGCGAAACGCGTAGATCGACTGATCGGCATCGCCGACCACACATAACTCTGCGGGCGGCACGGCATCGTCGGACGCATTTTCGTCGTCGCGCCCGACCAATTCCCGCACCAACACGTACTGGGCATGGTTGGTGTCCTGGTACTCGTCGACCAGGACGTGCCGGAAGCGGCGCCGGTAATACTGCGCGATCTGCGGGAATGCCTGCAGTACCGCGACGGTCTCGCCGATCAGGTCGTCGAAGTCCAGCGCGTTGGCCACCCGCAGCCGCCGCTGGTATTCGCCGTAGACGGAGGCCACGGTGCGGGCCAAATCGTCGGAATCTTCCGTGAGGTTGGACACAGCCTGATCCGAGTCGATCAGCTCGTTCTTGAGGTTGGAGATGGCGACTGAGAGCAGTCGCGGCGAGTACCGCTTGATGTCCAGGCCCATGTCGCGCCCGATCATCTGCAGCAGCCGCCGCGAATCGTCGGCGTCGTAGATCGAGAAGTTGGAATTGAGACCTTTGATCAAGGAAGCCTGGTTGCGCAGGATACGCACGCAGGTCGAGTGAAACGTGGACACCCACATCGCGCGAGCACGGTTGCCGACCAGTCGCACCACCCGTTCACGCATCTCAGCTGCCGCTTTGTTGGTGAAGGTGATGGCCAGGATCTGCCCGACACCGACATCGCGCGCGGCGATCAGATAGCCGACGCGACGCGTCAACACCGCGGTCTTTCCGGAGCCCGCACCCGCCACGATCAGCAGCGGCGAGCCCTCATGGACCACCGCTTGGCGCTGTTGAGGATTGAGACCGTCGAGCAGCTGATCGATCTCGGCGGCGAGCTTGGCATCGGTTGCGTGCGCAGTCATGTCCGCCTAAATTTACCGCCGACGTCTGACGGCAAGGGCCCAGGCTAGGATGACATAGCAAGGTTGAGTGCAATCATGTTTTCGTTTTGCTCCCGCGTGTCCGCGCATGTGGCACACTCGTAACATGGACAATGCGCAGCTCCATCGCCGTCTCTCGTTCCTTGAGTGGCGTCGCCGATTTTTCTATGGGTACCGGCCAGCGGTGCCCATGGTCTAGCTGTGATTGCTAGAGCCCTGTGGTCCGCCTTCGGATTCAGGGCTCGAACTTTTTCCAGACGGCTAACGTTTCGAAGCCCAATAGCGAACAAGACGAAAAGAACAACAGCAAAACAACACGGGGGTGTAGGGATGAGCGTCGAGATGATCGACATTGAACAGTTGGCGAACATTGAAGAGTTGCGCCTAGAGATTGACCGGCTGGACGCCGAGATACTCGCCGCGGTCCGAAGGCGCGCTGAAGTTTCTCGCGAGATCAGCCGGGCCCGGATGGCCTCCGGCGGCACCCGACTGGTGCACAGCCGCGAGATGAAGGTCATCCAGCGTTACGGCGAGCTCGGCCCAGAAGGTAAAGACCTGGCGATGCTGCTGCTGCGCTTGGGCAGGGGCCGGCTCGGCCACTGAGCATCCTCGATACCGAGGGTGGGATACCGCTAATTTTTTGTATTGCTGGGTCAGATTGTGCTGCCCATTAGCGGTGGCTGTGGCCCGTAAGCCACCACTAGGGTCGAACTATGACCTCCGTGCTCACCATCCCCGATATCACCGGCACTCCGGCGTGGGACGCCCTACGTAGGCATCACGAACAAATCGGCGAAACCCACCTCCGCCAATTCTTCGACGACGACCCCGAACGCGGCCGCGACCTCACCCTCGCGGTCGGCGATCTTTACATCGACTACAGCAAGCACCGCGTCACCCGCGAGACGCTGCGGCTGCTAATCGACCTGGCCCGCGCAGCCAACCTCGAAGAGCGCCGCGACCAGATGTTCTCCGGAGTGCACATCAACACCTCAGAGGATCGCGCGGTCCTGCACACCGCGCTTCGGTTGCCCCGGGATGCCGAGCTGGTTGTTGACGGCCAAAACGTCGTCGAGGATGTACACAGCGTGCTCGACGCGATGGGAGACTTCACCGACCGGCTGCGCAGCGGGGAATGGACCGGGGCCACCGGGGAGCGAATCCGCACCGTCGTCAACATCGGCATCGGCGGTTCCGACCTCGGCCCGGTGATGGCATATCAGGCGCTGCGTCACTATGTGGATGCGGGAATTTCGGCACGCTTTGTCTCCAATGTCGACCCCGCTGACCTGGTCGCAAAACTCGCCGATTTGGACCCCGCTACAACGCTTTTCATCGTCGCGTCGAAAACATTCTCGACGCTGGAAACGCTGACCAATGCGACGGCCGCGCGCCGCTGGCTGACCGAGGCGCTCGGCGACGCCGCGGTGTCGAAGCATTTCGTTGCCGTCTCAACCAACAAACGCCTGGTCGACGAATTCGGCATCAATACCGACAACATGTTCGGCTTCTGGGATTGGGTCGGCGGACGTTATTCGGTCGATTCGGCGATCGGGCTGTCGCTGATGGCGACGATCGGCCGCCAGGCCTTCGCTGATTTCCTGTCTGGATTCCACATCGTCGACGAGCACTTCAAAACCGCGCCGCTGGAGTCCAACGCGCCTGTCCTGCTTGGCCTTATCGGTCTCTGGTACTCCAACTTCATGGGCGCGCAGTCGCGCGCCGTGCTGCCCTACTCCAACGACCTGGCGCGTTTTGCCGCGTATCTGCAGCAGCTCACCATGGAGTCCAACGGCAAGTCAACGCGCGCCGACGGAACACCGGCTACCACCGACACGGGTGAAATCTATTGGGGCGAGCCGGGAACCAACGGCCAGCACGCCTTCTACCAATTGCTGCATCAGGGCACTCGGTTGATACCGGCCGACTTCATCGGCTTCAGCCAGCCCACCGACGACCTGCCCACCGTCGAAGGCACCGGCAGCATGCACGACCTGTTGATGAGCAACTTCTTCGCGCAGACCCAGGTGCTGGCGTTCGGCAAGACCGCCGAGGAGATCGCCGCAGAGGGCACCCCCGCTGAGGTGGTCCCGCACAAGGTGATGCCCGGCAACCGGCCGTCGACGTCGATTCTGGGTGACCGGCTTACGCCCTCGGCGGTGGGGCAGCTGATTGCGCTCTATGAACACCAAGTCTTCACCGAGGGCGTGGTGTGGGGTATCGACTCGTTCGACCAGTGGGGTGTCGAGCTGGGCAAAACGCAGGCCAAGGCGCTGCTTCCGGTGCTCACCAGTGATACCTCCCCCGCGCCGCAGTCGGACAGTTCGACCGACGCCCTGGTCCGTCGTTACCGGACCGAACGAGGGCGGGTTGGCTAGACGCTCACCACGTCGGAGCCGATTCGCCGCACAAAGGTGCGCAGGCGTTCCACGGTCGCCGACTGCGGATCGGACAGGTGTAGGCGCAGCAGTTCGCGACCGGAGGCATGCAGGATCCGGGCGGTGTATTCGGGGTCATGCACTCCGGGATTGGTGCGCAGCAGTTCACGGACGAAGAAGTCGAGTACGGCGGCCTCGGATTGAGCCAGCCGCGCATACAACTCCGGCGGAGCGCCCTGCGGCGGGAACATGAACAGCCGCCAGGTTGCCGGATGCGCGTCGACGGCGGCCAGCACACCGTCGAACGCCAGCACAAACGACTGATCTTCGGCGGCCGCCTCCAACCCAGAGATCGCCTCGGTGAATTGGGCACCGGCTCGCGCCGCCTCACGGTCGATCAGCTCGACGAACAGCCCCGCCAGGTCGCCGAACTTCTGATAGATCAACGAGCGATCGATGCCGGCCTGCCCTGCGATGCGGTTCAGTGTGGCCGCGTGGAAACCCTCGGCGTCGACGATCGCGTGCGCAACGTCGAGGATCTGCTCGCGCCGCCCCTCGGCGCTCATGCGGCGCCTCGGGTTCACCTCAGTCACGCTTGACAGCATAACTAACAGCTTGTGAGTATTACTCACTAACTGTTAGTTAGTGGAGGTTGCCTGCCATGTCCACGCCCACGTACTACCCCGAACTCGCGCAGCGAGTCCACAGTCAACGCGATTTGCAGCCCGACCTCTACGGCAACTTCGACTTCGACCAGCGGCCGGATCGACTGGCCACAGAGCCCGACGTCGACACCGCCCTGCCCCCGTGGATCGCGGACCGGGCACCGATCCTCGAAGACGACCGCATCGTCGAATTGATGAGCACGGCCACCCTGCTCGGCGATGTCGTCGCCGATCCCTATGCGGCGCTGATGACCACGCACAGCGTCACGCGCCTGATCGACATGCTCACGACGGCCTGTCGGCATGGACTCGAGGCGGTGCCCGACGCACCCCCCGAGCTGGTGTCGTTCATCGCCGCCATGGAGGCCACCCCGGAGTGGATCGACTTCGACCTGGTGCGCGAGGGTGCTCGCCAGGAACGCATCCCCGCCGCGTTACTGGCCCCGTTCATCACGCGCGGAGCCTTCGTCGCGACATTCACCAATACCTACGCCGCGCTGCCGATGGCCCTGACCGGCGCGCTCTCCGGCAAGCGGGCCGCCCGGCGAGTCAACGAAACGGCCAGTTTCTTCGCCGTCACCACCTTGCCCGGCGCCCTGGATCGCCACGGCCCGGGCTTTGAAGCCGCGGCCATGGTCCGGCTGATGCACTCGATGGTCCGCTACAACGCGCTGAAGAAATCCGACAAATGGGATGTCGCCATCTACGGCATGCCGGTGCCGCAGGTCGACCAGATGCCCGCCGGGATGATCGGCCAATACTTGTTGGCCCGCAAGGCAAGTCAGCAGGGTCGCACCAAGTTCACCGCCGAAGAACGCTCCGTCGTTGAATTCGCCAGGTATCGCTGCTTTCTGCTCGGCCTGCCAGAAGAACTGCTGCCGTCGGAACCCGCCGACATCATCCATGTCATGCACGCGCGCTCGGCATTGCTGCGCCACGGATTCGACACCATCTGCCAAGAACTCGTCCGCGGCACGATGGCGGCCTATCTGCGCCCCGACACCACGTTGTTCGACCGCTGCGCCGACGCGGTCGAGAAGAGCTTCAGCAAGTTCACGTTCGTGCGCACCTTCTGCAATGGCGATCGCGAAATCGCCGAGGCGATGGGTGTCTCACTGGCGCCGACCGATCTCGTGCGCATCGCGCTGACCGCGCCATTCATCATCGGGCGTTTCACCGCCGTGAGCCACGCCAGCCGCATCCCCGTGCTGCGGGATATCACCGACGCCTACGTGATCGGGCTGCTCAAGCTCCGGCTAGCGACGTACGGCAAGCCCGAATTTACCAGTGACGCAGAGCATTACACGCCCACAGAACACTGACCGCTAGGCGAAGGGCTTGGTTAGGGGCGGCGGCAGCACCCGCATCAGCTGCACCAGCGGTGCCCACGGCCACCACGGCACCACGGCGCGGCCGGGTTCGCGCTCGATGGCGTCGACCAGCGCCTTGACCCCGGTTTCGTTGTCCACCAACAGCATTGTGCTGGCCGATTTGGCAGTCATCTCCGACTCGATATAGCCGGGCTCAATCACCGAGACCCTGATCGGACCCTTGGCGTACTCGGCGCGCAACGACTCGCCGAGCGACTTCAGCCCCGCCTTGCTTGCGCAGTAGGCGGCTTTGACGCCGGGGACTCCGGTGTTGCCGAGCACCGACGAGATCAGCACCAGGTGCCCCGAGCCGGTCTTGGTGAATATCTCCAGCGCGGATTCGATCTGCACCAGCGCGGCCACCAGGTTCGTCTCGATCGTCGCCTTGTTCGCCCACAACTTGCCGGAACCCAGCTTGGCGCCCTTGCCGATGCCGGCATTGACGATCACGCGGTCGATGCCGCCGATTTCGTCGCGGAGTTCGGCGAAGACCTTCGGCACCTGCTCGTGGTCATTGACGTCGAGGGCCGCGACCGCGATCCTGATCGCGGGATGCTGCTGCGCAAGCTCTGCTTTCAGCTCATCGAGCCGGTCGGTGCGGCGGGCACACAGCGCCAGGTCGCGACCTTTCGCGGCAAAGGAACGCGCCATGCCGGCGCCGAGACCGGAACTGGCGCCGGTGATAAGAATCTTCTGGCGAGTCACCCGGGCAGCATATCGACAGGTGTCAAGTCCCGGCCGATCGGCTACTTGAGCAGCCGCGACATCCGCCGATCGGCCAGCACCTTGCCGCCGGTCTGGCACGTCGGGCAGTACTGAAAAGACTTGTCCGCGAACGACACTTCCCGCACGGTGTCCCCGCACACCGGGCAGGGCAGCCCGGTGCGCGCGTGCACTCGCAGTCCGGAGCGCTTCTCCCCTTTGAGCATCGCGGCGCCCTGGCCGACGGAGCGGTTCACCGCGTCGGTCAACACCGAAATCATGGCGTCGTGCAGGGTGGCGAGCTGTTCTGCCGTCAGCTTCCCGGCCGTCGCGAACGGCGAGGTCTTGGCGACGTGCAGGATTTCGTCACTGTAGGCATTGCCGATCCCGGCAATCACCTTCTGGTCGGTGATCACGGTCTTGATTCGCCCGGTGTTGCCGGCCAGCAGGCCGGCCAGGTCGTCGGCGCTCAGATCCAGGGCGTCCGGGCCCAGCGCGGCGATACTCGGCACCTGCTCCGGATCGTCGACCAGCCAGACCGCCAGCCGCTTCTGCGTTCCGGCCTCGGTGAGGTCGAAGCCCGGTGCACTACCGGGAACACCCAGGTGCACCCGCAGCGCGATCGGCCCCTTGCCCGGCCGCAGCGGCGCCGGGGCAAGCTTGTCCGACCAGCGCAACCAGCCGGCGCGCGACAGGTGGGCGATCAGCAACAGATTTCCGGCCTGCAGCCCTAGGTACTTACCCCAGCGGGCAGCGCCGGTGACGGTCAGACCGCCCAGCGCGCTGATCGGCGGATCGAAGGTTTTCAGGACGGACAGCGCGCCGACATCGACGCGTCCGATGGTCGAACCCACGGCATGGCGCCGCAAGTGGTCGACCAGCGCTTCGATCTCGGGCAGTTCGGGCACATATTCAGTTTGCCGATCGCGACTGTCAAGTGTCCATCGAGGCTCACGGCGCCCGTAATAAATAGGTATCCATGATCCAGCCGTGCCGGGCGCGAGCCTGCGACCGCAGCGCCACGATGCGCGGCCCGACGTCGCCGACAGTGCCTGCCACCAGCAATTCGTCGTCGGTGCCCAGGTAAGCGCCCCACCAGATCCGGGTGTCGGCTGAACAGGTCGCAAAACTGCAGTCGGCGTCGAGCATCACTATGACCGAAGGGCCCGAGCCCTCCATCCCGTGCGTGCGCAGCTGCCGGCCGGTGGTGATCAGCACGGGCTCACCGACGTCGTTGAGCGGTATGCGGTGCCGAGCCGTCAGCGCCTGGATGGCGGTGATGCCCGGAATGACGTCATACGTGAAGTCGATCTCGGTGGCGACCGCGTCGAGAATCCGCAGCGTGCTGTCGTACAGCGACGGGTCGCCCCAGGCCAGGAATGCACCGACACCGTCGGGTGCCAGTTCGCTGGCGATGGCCTGCGCCCAGATCCGGGTCCGCGCCGCGTGCCAGTCGGACACCGTTTCGCGGTAATCGCCTTGCTGGTCGCCTGGGTTCGCCCGCTTCGGATCGGCCAATTGCACGAATCGGTAGTCCGGCTCGCGGATGAACCGGGCACAGATCTCCCGTCGCAGCGCCACCAGATCGCTCTTGGCCTCGCCTTTGTCCATCGCGAAGAACACCTGGGTGTCGTTGAGCGCTTCGATCGCCGCAATGGTCACGTAATCGGGGTCCCCGGCGCCGATGCCGATCACGTGGATATGCCGACTCACCCGCTGCCTCCTGATGTTCGTTCCCCGTCAGATTGCCGAATCGCAACCTCGAACACCTAGTCGGGACCGCAAGTACCCAGTACCATGGGTACCGTCTGAAGCACCCAATGAAGGGACGCCAGCGATGGCCCGCGCCGAGACGATGCAGTGGGGACACCCCCAGCCGAGTCGTGAAGAGTTTTCGGAGCGGTTGCTCAAGGGCTCGGTCAAAAAGTCCTACGAACCGATCGTCGACATCGACTGGGATGCCCCGCTGGACCCGGACAAGTTCTATCTGCCGCCCCGGCTGGTGTCGCTGTACGGCACGCCGATATGGGACGAGATGACCCGTGAACAACAAATCGAGCTGTCCCGCCAGGAACTGGTCAACACGTTGTCCGCCGGAATCTGGTTCGAGAACATGCTCAACCAGTCGTTGTTGCGCACGATCCTGCACGAAGACCCCACCAGCCGCTCGACGCATTACAAGCTGACCGAGCTGGGCGACGAAACCCGGCACATGGTGATGTTCGGCAAAGCCATCGAGCGCATCGGCGCCAAGCCAATACAGCCGCGGCGGGTGCACCGCTACGTCATCAACGCACTTCCGCTGATCTTCCAGCGCGGCTCGATGCTGTGGATTGCCGCCCTGATCGGCGAAGAGATTTTCGATTCGCTGCAACGTCAGATGATGGACGACCCGGAATTGCAGCCAATCATCCAGCGACTCATGCGGATTCACGTCACCGAAGAGGCTCGCCATATCCAGTTCGCGCGCGACGGCGCCCGCAAGCGGGCCCAGACAATGCCGCGTCTCAACAAATTGTTCATGGCCAACTTCAACGGCCTCGGCGGGTACTTCTTCCGTTTCCTGTTCAGCAATCCGATCCCCTACGCGCGGACCGGGCTGGATCCGAAACGGGCCCGGGCGACGGCACGCAGCAGCCCGCACCGCCGCGATACGCAGACAGCCGGCTTTGCCCCGCTCGCAGCGTTTTTGACCGAGATCGGCCTGCTGGGCCCGATCGCACGTCGCGGCTGGAAGCGCACCAACTTTCTGTGAGCCCGCCCCAGGTCATCGTCATCGGCGCGGCTGCCCGCAGCGCCGCAACCGAACTACTGGCGGCGGGCATCACCGACGTCGTCGTTCTCGATAGATCACCCGTGCTCAGCTCGCGGTTCGACGACGACACCAACAGCTGGGAAGTGCGCACCGCCACGGGCGAGACGTTCGGAGGCCGGTCGGTCATCGCGGCTCACCAATTGCTCGCCGCCTGGACGCCGGAGCTGGCCGGGCGCAACGACTTTCGCGGGACCTCGTTTCACGCGGCACAGTGGCACGCCGATTTCGATCCGGCCGGCAAACACATCGCGGTTATCGGCGCCGATTCCGCCGCCGGTTATTACCTCGGGCAGCTGATTTCGGTTGCGGCCTCGGTCACCGTGTTCGCGCACACACCGCGCCGCATCGTCGCCGAGATGCCGTTTCCGGCAACCCGGGTCAAGCGCTGGCTAGGCCGCCATGCCCGAGCGGCGCTGGGCCGCCAGCAATCTCGGCCGGCGGTCGTGACATCGGCGATCAGCGCGATCACGCCGTCGGGCATCCGCACCAGCGATGGGGTCGACCACCGAGCCGACGCGATCGTCTATGGCACCGGGTTCGCCATCCACGATCAGGCTCCCGAGTTGATCGGCGCGGGCGGATTATCCATCAAACAAGCCTGGGTTGATGGGACGGAGCCATTCCTGGGCGTCGCGATTCACGGGTTCCCCAACTACTTCTTGATCACCGGGCCGGACGCCGACGCCCAAATTCACTATGTCGTCGAATGCCTCGGCTTGATGACACGCAGCGACAGCACCCGCATCGAGGTACTGCGGAGCAGCCAGCAGGTGTTTAACGAACGCGCCCATTTCCAAGCTGCTCAGCCATTTCGGGTGACATCGGCGTTCGACCTGTCATCGAACGCGCCCGCCGGCGATGACATCTACGACGGCATGGCAACTCTGACCATCGCCGGCACGTCGCATCCGGTGCGGGTGCGACTAGCCGGGCGCCTCGACCCGATCGACGGCCGTTACCACTGGCAGGGAACACTTTCTAGCTCCCCAGCCCAGCCGCTGCCGGACGGGGTGATCAAGCAGATTCGAACGGCGACGCTGACCGTCGGCGAACACAGCGTCTCGGCCCGCATCGTCGAGCAGACGCCGTGGGGCTCGCATGCGGTCGCCGGCGTGGGCGCGCCGCCCTACGCGATGACGCAATCCTGATTTCTGTGAACTGGTGGCATCGATGCCATTCAACTAACGTGAGAAGTCTCTGCCGCCGGGGGGGCGGTTCCTTATTTGGCTTGCCGAGTGGGAATTGGAGGAGCAGGACGTGGAATGCCACTACGAGACGCTCGATTCCTTTCCGACCGCGCTAGGATTCGTGTGCCCTAACCGCAATTAGGACACGCGCCCACAAACCGCTACCTCGTCGGGCGCGGTAAGCAGGGATAATGTCCTACACGGAAAGGAGTGCCTAGCGTGAGTGCGGTAGCTGAATCGCCGGGCTCGCTGGCCGTTGCGACACGGACCGACGATTCGGTCGCGGTTCTGACCGTCGGCGGTGTACTTGACGCCAGCAACTCCGGGGCGCTGCGCGAGAGCATCTCCAATGCAACCCTGCAAAAGCCGACGGCAGTCATCGTCAATGTCAGCGAACTCAAGGTGCCCGCCGAGTCGGCATGGTCGGCTTTCATCAGCGCCCACTTGCAGCTCGGCACTCAGACCAAGGTTCCGATTGTGCTGGTCAGCACGCATCGCACTACCCGCGACGCGATCACCCGCAGCGAAGTCACGCGATTCATGCCCGTCTACTCGACCGAAAAAGGGGCCATGAAAGCACTCGGCAAGCTCACTCGTCAGACCCTCCATCGCGCCGATGCCGAGCTACCCGCGAATCTGACCAGCCTGCGCGAATCACGCCGGCTGGTCCGCGAGTGGCTAACTGAGTGGAAGCAACCCGGGCTGATCCCGGTCGCGCTCGTCGTCGTCAATGTGTTCGTGGAGAACGTGCTCGAACACACCGGAAGCGTCCCAAAGATGCGGATCGAGACCGACGGCGAAACGGCGACGATTGCGGTTTCCGACGAGAGCACCTCGCCGGCCGTGCGGCTGCCGTCGCCGGATAAGGGCATCGATGTGTCCGGTTTGGCGATCGTCGATGCGCTATCTCGTGCGTGGGACAGCACCCCGACCGCGTCGGGCAAGACAATCTGGGCCGTTATCGGCCCCGAAAACCAGCTGTAACCGGCCACGTCACCCCGCCGCGGGAGTTGTGCGAGGACCCGCCCGCAAGTCAAACTAGAACACGTTCTAGTGTCGTGTGACGGCCCCCACAGGAAGGCGGATGGACGTGCGGTTCACCTATGCAGAGGCGATGACCGACCACAGGTACTACATCCCGCTGGCACAGGCTGCCGAGGCGGCCGGGTACCACGCGATGACGATCGCCGATAGCATCGCCTACCCCTTCGAATCCGACTCCAAGTACCCGTACACACCGGACGGCAATCGCGAGTTCCTGGACGGCAAGGAGTTCATCGAAACCTTCGTGCTGACAGGGGCTTTGGGCGCGGTGACGACGAAGCTGCACTTCAACTTCTTCGTCCTCAAGCTGCCGATCCGGCCACCGGCGCTGGTGGCCAAGCAGATCGGATCGTTGGCCGCGTTGACCAACAATCGGGTGGGCTTCGGGGTCGGCACCAGCCCGTGGCCGGAGGACTACGAGCTGCTGGGCGTCCCATTCGCCAAGCGCGGCAAGCGCATGGACGAATGCATCGAGATCATCCAGGGCCTCACCAGCGGCGACTACTTCGAATTCCACGGCGAGTTCTACGACATCCCCAAGACGAAGATGACGCCGGCTCCGACCGAGCCGATCCCGATACTGATCGGCGGGCACGCCGACGCGGCACTGCGCCGCGCGGCCCGGCTGGACGGCTGGATGCACGGCGGCGGCGACCCAGAAGAACTCGACGGATTGATCGCCAAGCTCAAGCGGTACCGCGAGGAAGCGGGCAAGACCGGCCCGTTCCAGATTCACGTGATCTCGGTCGACGGCTTCAGCCTTGACGGCGTCAAGCGACTCGAGGACAAGGGCGTCACCGACGTGATCGTCGGTTTCCGAATTCCCTACGTCATGGGCAACGACACCGAGGCGCTGGACGTCAAGATCCGCAACCTCGAGATGTTTGCCGAGAACGTGGTCGCTAAGGCCTAGCCGTCACAGCGGATCCCAGTTGGGGGCCCGCTTCTCCATGTGAGCCTTGGCCGCCTCCACCGGGTTGTTGGTGAAACCGCTGAGGATCTGAGTACGGTTCTCGATCTCGATGGCATGCCGCAAACTGGGTGCGTCCAAGGCCGCATTGAGGCCAATCTTGGTCTGCCACACGCCATAAGCGTTGTTCTCGGCTATCTCGCGGGCTTTGCGCAAAGCGGCTGGCATCAGATCCTCCGGCACCACCACCTCGTGCACCAGCTTGATGCGATAAGCCTCGTCCGCGTCGATGATGCGCCCGGTCAGCATTAGCTCGCGAGCCGCGCCGGCACCGACGATTTTCGGCAACAGGTAGCTGGTGCCCATGTCCATCGACGAGAAGCCGGCCTTGATGAAGACCGAGCCGAAACGGGCCTGGACGGATGCCACCCGGATGTCGGCGACCAACGTGAACGCCAGTCCACCGCCGACGGCGACGCCGTTGACCGCCGCGATCACCGGGATGTCCAGTTCGTAGATCCGGGTGTAGAGGTTGGCCAGCCGGACCTGAGCGTCGTAGTTGATTTTGAACGACGGGGTGTCCGGACTGGCCGGCTGGGTCCAGGCCTGGCCGGTGCCGCTCAGATCGGCCCCGGCGCAGAAGCCGCGTCCGGCGCCGGTGATGATCGCGACCCGGTATTGGCCGCTGCTGAGCACGTCCAGGGCGGCGTCCACACCGTCGATCAACGACCCGTCGATCGCGTTGAGACGCTCCGGGCGGTTCAGGGTGATACACGCGATGTTGTCCTCGAGAGTTACCAATTCCACTGCAGGCATATCGAAACCGTATGCGACGTCGTTATTTGTCGGTGAGGCACACCGTGTTTTGACTCAATACCAAGGGAGAAACCATGGCACGAAACGAGATTGACACCTGGGACTTGGCCAGCAGCGTGGGTGCCACCGCCACCCTGGTCGCCGCCGCACGCGCGGCCGCGACCAAGCGTCCGCAGCCGGTGATCAGCGATCCGTTTGCCGAGCCGCTGGTACGCGCCGTCGGTATCGACCTGTTCAACCGCGTGGCCAACGGCGAGTTCGACGACGATGACAGCGCACTGGGCATCCCGCGGATGACCGACACGTTCGCCGCCCGCACCCGGTTCTACGACGACTACTTCACCCAAGTCACCGATGCGGGCATCCGACAGGTCGTGATCGTCGCCGCCGGTCTGGACAGCCGCGCCTACCGGCTTGCCTGGCCGGCCGGGACCACGGTGTACGAGATCGACCAACCGGAGGTGATCGAGTTCAAGACCTCGACGCTGGCCAAGATCGGCGCGAAAGCCACCGCCGAACACCGCACCGTCGGCATCGACCTTCGCGAAGATTGGCCGGCCGCAGTGCAAGCCACCGGTTTTGACGCCGCCCAGCCAACCGCGTGGCTCGCCGAGGGAGTGCTCATCGGATTCCTGCCGCCGCAGGCCGAGGTTCGGCTGCTGGACAACATTACTGCGCTGAGCGCCAAAGGCAGCCGCCTGGCCGCCGACCATGGATCGGTCATTGGATCTCCGGAGGACTCCCAGCAACAGGCGCAACAGATCACCGACGCCCTGGGGCGGCATGGATTCGAGTTAGATTACGCCGAGTTGATCTACCCCGGGGAACACACCGATGCCGCCGCACACCTGCACGGCCGCGGGTGGGACGTGCTCAGGTTCCAGCTCACGGATCTCTTGACCGGCGCAGGTCTGCCGGAACTGCAGACGGCCGATCAGCGGGGTCCAGCAAAAAACGTCGGCTTCGTGACTGCCGTGTTGTAGTCGCGAGTGTGCCCAGGGCGCCAGCGCATCCTCAGCCGCGTTTGGCCAACCACTCGGCCTGCATCACCAGTAATGCCATCGTCTCCAATTGCGGTGTGTCCGGGTCGAGTTCGCGATAGCGCTGGTAGACGTTGACTACCACTCGCTCGGCGTCCAGCCAGTTGGCGTACTCACCCAGATCGATGGTGTCCGCGGCTTCGGCCCACGACAGCCCCTTGTCATAGCAAGCCTTGGTTTGCTCGGCAACATGCGCGAGATAGCCGCGCACGGCGCGGATCCCGTCCGGATCGGTAACCGGGCCGTGCCCGGGCACCACCGTCGGGGCATCCAGCGCGATCATCGCATCGCAGGCAGCAATCCAGTTGGCGATCGGGCCTGCCCACACAATCGGGGTGCAGCCGATGAACAGCAGATCACCGCCGAACAGCACCCCGGCATCGGGTACGTGCACCACGGAGTCCGCCGCGGTGTGCGCGGGACCCAGGTTCAGCAGCTCGATCCGCCGGCCGCCGACCTCGATGGACAGGTCGCGGTCGAACGTTAGGTCGGCGTTGCGCACCTGGATGCCGCTGAAGTCAAAGTGCCCGAACCGGTCTCGCGTGTAGGGAGTCGCGATCGGACCGAGATTGGCGGTCTGCACCATGGCCAGCATCTCGGGCGCCATTCCGTGTTCGATCTCGTCAGCGGTGCCCTGCGCGGCGATGATGCGCACCGACGCGTCGAGCAGTTGATTGCCGTGGGTGTGGTCGCCGTTCGAGTGGGTGATCAACGCGTCGGTGATCGCCGCGCGCTCGGTGAACGGCCGCATCGCGGCGAGCATTTCGCGGGTCAGCGCGAGGTCGAACAGCGTGTCCACCAGCAATGAGGCGCCGTCGCCACTGACCAGTCCGGCGTTACTCCAGCCATAGCCACCGTCCGGCAGCGTCCACGCCCAGACCCGGTCGCCGACCTCGTGCAGCCCACGGGTGTAAGGCACTCGTGCGGGCGCGCGGTTGACGCGGACCGACGCGGGTGCGGCCTGCGGATTGGGCCGGGGTGCCAGCCGGTGCGGCGGGTTGCTCGCACGAACGGTTTGCCGGGTCACCCCCAGGCCCTGCACCCGCAACGTGACGACGTCGCCGTCGCGCAGCCATCCGGGGAACGACTCCGGCCCTGCGAGGCTGAGGTGCTCTACCAGCGTGCAGGTAGGCACCGTGCCCGACCCGACGACGTCGCCGGGTGCGAGCTGCACACCACGCGAGATATAGGAGATGACTTCGCCGAAGCTCCAATCCATCTGGGCGGTGGAACCCGACCCGATCTCCTTGTCGTTGACCAGTGCGCTCACCTGTAGGTCAAGTTTGCCGTCACGGCGGTACGGCTCGAGTTCATCGGGTGTGACCAGGTAGGGACCGAGCGTAACTCCGCTATCCTTTCCCTTGCCCTGCCCGATCGCCAACTGGGTTTCCAGCTGCTGCAGGTCTCGTGCCGACCAATCGTTGAAGATCGTGTAGCCGATGATGGCCTGTTCGGCCTGCTCAACCGTCAGGTCTTTACCGCATGTCCCGATGACAGCGGCGATCTCCAATTCGAAGTCCTGCCAAGCACTTCCAGGCGCCATCGGCGCATCGTCGTAAGGCCCCAGAACGGTTGCCGGACAAGCGAAATAGAAGGCCGGGATGCGATACCAGGTATCGCTGAGTATCCGCCCGGCGCCCACGGCGGCCTGGCAATTGCGCATGTGGTCCAAAAAGCACAGGGAATCCCGGATCGACGGCGGTCGCGGGATGGGCGCCAGCAGCGTCACGTCGCCCAGACGCACCGGCTCGCAACGGCTTGCCTGCTCGCCGGCTTCGCGCAGCCCGTCGGCGCCGCGCCCGAGCAGATCGAGCAGCGTCACACCCGGTGGCATCGGGTGGATCACGTCGCCAGAGAGCGCCCCGGTCCGTTCGCCGTCAGCACCTCGAAATGTCACCCATTTCATTCGCGCACCACCTCACTTGGCGACTTGTCAGGCCGCAACCCACGCCAACTCGGTTGGCGCAAACGATCATCCGGAGTCCGCTCGCTGTAGCGCACCTCGCCGACCAGAACCGGCTTGACGAATGTGACGCCCTTGGCGTCGCGCGGCGGCAGCCTGGCCTCGAACGGCGATTCGTCGGTGTGCAGCCCAGCCAGCGTCTTTTTCAGGTTGGCCAGGTCGCGTTCGGTGAAGCCGGTGCCGACCCTGCCGACGAAGTGCAGGCCGTCCTTGCCGGGAATGCCGACCATCAACGAGCCGATGCCGCTGGTGCGGCCGCCTTCGCCGGCTTTCCAGCCACCGATCACGACTTCCTGGGTGTTCCAATGCTTGTCTTTGACCCAGGATGCCGAGCGCCTGCCGGGCTGATAGGTGGCGTCGCGCCTCTTGGCAACCACGCCCTCCCAGCCGTGCTGACGCGAATGCTCGAGTGCGTCGGCACCGTCCCCCGGTAGCAACTCGGGAACGATGAGACTGCTTGCGCTGCCGAGGGTTTCCAGCAATCGACGGCGATCGGCATATTTGGCCCGCAGCAGCGAGCGGCCGTCCAGGCAGACCAGGTCGAACGCCCAGAACTCGATGCGGGTGGCGCGATTGCGGTTCTGCATTTCGTTGAAACTGGGCACCCCGGATTTGTCCAACGCTACGATCTCGCCGTCGAGCACCACATAGTGGTCGGCGAGATCTTCTGCCAGCGAACGCAATTGCGGATACTCTTTGGTGACGTCCCGGCCGCTTCTGGACCGCACCCGCGCGCTGCCCCGGTCCGCCTCGATCAGCAGCCGGTAGCCGTCCCACTTCCCCTCGAACGCCCACTGGCCGGCTTTTAGGTTTGCCACCGAACCATGCGTGGCAAGCATCGGAGCGATCTCGTCGAACTCGAAGACCTTCTGGTCTTTCATTCGGTGGGCCAGCCATTGGTCACCGTTGGTTTGAATCAGCGCGTAGCGACCGGAAATTCGGCTGCCATGCAGATTCACGATGACCTCGTCATCGCGAAATTTCTCGGCGTCGTAGGTTCCGGAATCCCAGATGACCACCTTGCCGGCCCCGTATTCCCCTTTGGGAATGCTGCCCTCGAACGTGCCGTATTCGAGCGGATGATCTTCGGTGTGCACCGCGAGGTGATTCACCGACGTCGTCGCGGGCAGGTTTTTCGGCACTGCCCATGACACCAGCACGCCGTCTTTTTCCAGCCGGAAGTCGTAGTGCAGCCGGCGGGCATGGTGCTCCTGGATGACGAACGTATTCCCCTGACCTGCAGCGGGTTTAGCATGGGGTACCGGTTCAGGCGTCTTCGCCGCGTCGCGCATGCTGCGGTATTTGGTCAACCGATCCGCGACGGGTGCATCGGTGTCCAGCGGTGCCAGCAGGTCGCCGTCCCGGGCGACCCGGGCCAGCACCTCGTCGTAGCGCAGCTGCGCCAGTGCCGGGTCGTCGAGTTCCTCCCAGCTGCGCGGCGCCGCGACGGTGGGTTGTTCCCGGCCGCGCAGCGAGTAGGGCGCGATCGTGGTCTTCGATCCGCTGTTCTGGCTCCAATCCAGGAATACCTTGCCCGTGCGCACACTCTTGGTCATTGTCGCGGTAACCAACTTGGGCATTGCTTTTTCTAGTTGCTGGGCAACACGTTTCGCCAACACCGTGGCACCGGTGCTGCTTACCGGCTCGTCCAGTGGCGCATAGAGATGCAGGCCCTTGCTGCCGCTGGTGAGCGGGAAGATGGTCAGCCCGATATCGGCGATCAGGTCGCGCACCGCGCGAGCCACCTCAGCCAGTCGAGCCATCGTGACGCCCTCACCCGGGTCCAGGTCGAACACCAATCGTGTTGCCGGGCCGGGCTTGCGTTCTTCGGCCTTGCCGCGGGTCCACTGCGCGACGAACCGCCACTGCGGTACGTGTACCTCCAGCGCCGCCTGCTGCGCGATCCAGGCCAGTGCATCGACGCTGTCGATGATCGGGTACGTGGTGGTTCCGGAGCGGTGCGTCACGCTGGCGCGAGACAGCCAGTCGGGGGCTGAGGACGCCAGCTGCTTTTCGAAAAACGAAGACTGCTCAACGCCATTCGGCCAGCGCTTACGGGTGGCCGGACGCCCGGCGATGTGCGGGACCATCACCTCGGCGATATCGAGGTAATAGTCGAAGATGTCGGCCTTCGTGGTGCCGGTCACAGGGTAGAGCACCTTTTCGGGGTTGGTCAGTTTGACCCGCGGTGCCATGAGAGTCAACCTACGCGTTTCTGCGGTGTCAACTGCTCTGACCACCGACAATCGTCGTCGGGGTGGATTTATTTGTGACAAGAGCCACGAAGGCGTTATGCCGGCCGCCAACTCTGGGCACAGACAGACAATGTTTGATGTCATTCCTCCCCCCTGGCGTCCAAAAAGCGGCGTTCCTCTGAGCGACGCGACACTACAACTGCATTCGCACCGAGTTGACGTGCCCACTTACGACAGGTCAGCCCTACAGCGGGGTGTCGTACACATCGGCGCCGGCAACTTCCACCGCGCACATCAGGCCGTCTACTTCGACGACCTTGCCCGCGCGGGCATTTCTGATCGTTGGGGCGTCACCGGCGTCAGCCTGCACTCCCCCGACGTCAAAGACTTGCTGTCGGCACAAGATGGGCTGTACACCGTGGTACAGCGCGGCCATGACCGCCAAACCGCCCGCGTGGTCGGTTCGATCGGCTCCGTGCATTACGCGCCGAATGATGGCGCAGCGGTGCGCGCCGCCCTGGCCGATCCGCAGACCCGCATTGTCAGCCTGACGATCACCGGCAACGGATACTTCCTGAATCCGGTCACCGACGAATTCGACGCCGAGGACCCAGACGTGCGCGCCGACCTCGTCGCGTCCGATGGCTATGCCACCGCGTGGGGATATCTGGCCGAAGCTCTCGACTACCGCCGCCGCGCGGGTGTCGCGCCGTTCACCGTGCTCTGCTGCGACAACATTCCCGGCGACACCCAGCCGGCGCGAACCGCGCTGGTGTCGTTCGCCGCGTTGAAGGACCCCGGGCTGGCCCGCTGGATCGACACGCATGTCGCGTTCCCGTCGACCATGGTCGATCGCATCACCCCGCAGACCTCCAAGTCGGAGCGCAAGTTTGTCGAGCAGACATTCGGTGTCGCCGACAAATGGCCGGTCGTGACCGAGCCGTATCGCCAATGGGTGATCGAGGATTCCTTCAGCAATGGGCGGCCGCCACTTGACTTGGTCGGTGCCGAATTCGTTGCCGATGTCAGCGACCACAAGCTGATCAAGACCCGCCTGCTCAACGGAACCCATATCGCGCTGACGTGTCTGGCCACACTGGCCGGTTACCGGCGCACCGACGAAGCGATGGGAGATCGCGTCCTGTTCGATTACGTCGAGAAGCTGCTGAGCGACGAAATTCAGCCACTGCTGCCCGCTATCCCCGGGATGAACACCCCGGGGTACCGGGGCACCCTGCTCGATCGGCTCAGCAATCCCCGGATGAGCGACCAATTGTCGCGGCTGGCGCGGCGGGGAACGAGCAAAATCGCGTCGTTTGTCCTGCCCTCCCTGCACGAGGCGATCGCGCAGCGCAGGCCGCACACGCTGCTGATGTTGGCTGTTGCCGGCTGGGCCCGCTACATGCGCGGCCACGACCTCGAGGGACGAAAGCTGCGCCTGGAAGACTCGCAGGCGATACCGGTGGTTAGGTTGGCCAATATGGCAAGCAGCAACCCCGATCCGCTGTTGGGGCATGAGATGTTCGCCGAGGTGCGCGCGGTTCCCGGTTTTGCGGAGCGGCTGGGCGACATGATCGCGGATATCGACGATCGCGGTGTGGTGCCCACGCTGCGCGACGCGATGCGCAACGACGAGCGGGAGTTGGTGGCGCGATGAACTCCGGCTTCAGCTTTGTGCGCGAATTCGACCCGGCGTCGATCACTACCTTGCTCTGCGACGCCGATGACAACCTGTTCGGATCGGAGCGGCCGGCGTTCGACGCATCGACCGACGTGACGAATCGTTTCCTGGCCAGGTTCGGCGTGAGCGCGCCACTCAGCTCTGAGGAGCTGCGTAAGCGGGCTGTCGGGAAGAACTTCCGCACCACCGCTCTCGATCTGGCGGTGCAGTGTGAACTGCCGCTCGATCAGACCCTGGCCCAGGATCGTCCCGGGGCAGTAGTCGCCGCTGCCGGCGACCTGGCGAGCAGCAACGCGTTGGCCGCCGACGAACTCGAGCAATGGGTCCGCGAAGAGCGCGAACGGGTCACCGCTCATTTGGGGGCCACCCTGACACCGGATCCGCAGGTGCTGGAACCGTTGGCCGACCTCGCGGAGCATTACGCTCTCGCGGCGGTCAGTTCCAGCGCAACCAAGCGTCTGCGTGCCTGCTTCATTGCCACCGGCCTCGACTCGCTGTTACCGGAAGCTGTGACCTTCAGCGCGGAGGATTCTTTGGCGGCGCCGACAAGCAAACCTGACCCCGCGGTGTATCTGCATGCCGGCCAGGTGCTGGGCGTCGCAGCGCACCAAGGGCTGGCCATCGAAGACTCGGTGGCCGGCGTGACTTCCGCGGTCGCGGCGGGCTACGCCACCGTCGGTAACCTGATGTTCGTCCTATCCGACGAACGGGATTGCCGCCGTGCAGAATTGATTGAGGCCGGTGCCATCGCGATCACCGATTCGTGGCGCGCTCTCGCCGATGTCCTGCTGTTGTCTGCCGTGCCGGCTGGAGATTCCCCACGCACATAGGGCGACCGGCCAAACCGCTGGGCGTGAAGCCCACGGTCGTCGTACCGTCGAGAGGTGGCTGCGAGCCCGGGTGCGATCCGGGCGGCGGCCCCGCGAAGGAGGTGCCCAATGGCGGCTAGCGCGATAGATCTGAACAACGCGTCGCTCGCCAAACTGCCGATCGACGCACCGAAATACGATCGCGGCAGCGTCAGCGTCGGCATTGCGCACATCGGCGCCGGTCACTTCCACCGGGCGCATCAGGCCGCATACATCAACCTGCTGCTGCAGCAAGGCCTGGCGCAGGAGTGGGGCATCTGCGGGGTAGGCGTGATGCCCGCCGACTGGACCATGCGCGACGTCCTCAATGGTCAGGACGGGCTCTACACGCTGATCCTGGAAAACCCCGACGGCAGCCGGGATGCACAGGTGATCGGTTCGATCATCGACTACCGCTACGCCCCCGACGATCCGGAGGCAGCGTTGGAGCTGCTCGCCGCGGGTTCCACGCGAATCATTTCGCTGACCATCACCGAGGGCGGGTATCGCGATCCCGATGGGCCCGCGTTCGCGTTGATCACCCAGGCGCTCGCCAGGCGCCGCGACCGCGGAATCCCCGCGCCCACGATCGTCTCCTGCGACAACATCGAGAACAACGGTGAGGTCGCTAGGCGTACGGTGCTCGCAAGTGCCGAACGCATGGATCCGGGGTTGGCCGAGTGGGTCGCGCAGCACGCCCGATTCCCGAGTTCGATGGTCGATCGCATCACTCCGGCAACGACTTTGGAGATGGCCGCAGAAGTGCGACGCGACTTCGGCGTCAACGATCGGTGGCCGGTGGTGGCCGAGCCGTTCAGTGCCTGGGTGCTCGAGGACGACTTCGCCGACGGCCGGCCGCCGCTGGAGCAAGCGGGCGTGCTGGTGGTCGACGATGTCCGCCCGTACGAGCTGATGAAGCTGCGGCTGCTCAACGCGGGTCATCAGTGCCTGTGCTACTTCGCCCATCTTTGCGGCTTCGAGTTCGTCCACGAAGCGGCGCAGGATCCGTTGTTCGCCAAGTTCTTACTCTCCTACTTCGACAACGAGGCCATCCCGACGCTCCCGCCGGTGCCCGGGATCGACCTGCACGAGTACGGCCGCACGCTGGTCGAGCGGTTCGCCAACCCCGCGGTGCGCGACACCGTCTCGCGGCTGTGCGCCTACTCGTCGGATCGCATCCCGAAATGGCTGTTCCCCGTTATCTGCGACAACCTGGCCAGTGACGGGCCGGTTCAAATGGCGTCGGCAGCGGTGGCCAGCTGGGCCCGCTACGCCGAGGGTGTCGACGAGTGGGGCGAGCCCTACGAGGTGTTGGACCAGCTGGCGGATTCGCTCATCCCGATCGCCCGGTCGCAGCACGAGAACGCATGCGCGTTCATCGAGATCACTGCGGTGTTCGCGGACCTGTCCCACCAGCACCGGTTCGTTGAGGCCTACCGCTGGGCGCTGGATTCGTTGCACCGCAAGGGAGCTCGGGCGACATTGGAGGCTTTAGTGCGATGACCCGCGGGCTGGTGATCGGCGAGTCGCTGATCGATATCGTCGAGGACGACGAACACGTCGGCGGTAGTCCGCTGAACGTCGCCGTCGGACTCGGCCGGCTGGGCCGCGACGTCGACTTCCTGACCCACATCGGCGACGATGCGCACGGTCGGCGTGTCGTCGACTATGTCAAAGCGTCTGGCGCACAGCTTGTTCCGGGAAGTGTGACCGCCGCCCGCACCCCGACCGCAGCGGCGACGATCGCCGACGACGGGTCGGCCACCTATACCTTCGATCTGGACTGGCAGTTGTCCGGCACTCCTGAAGTGCCACCGCCGTTGTTCGTGCACACCGGGTCCATCGCGGCCGTACGCGAGCCCGGGTGCTTGGCGGTCGCGGCGCTGCTCGACGCCTACCGGGTGTCGGCCACGGTCACGGTGGATCCCAACGTGCGGCCCTCGCTGATCGCCGACCGCGATTTGGCTCGCACGCGTCTCGAGCAGCTCGTCGAGCGCAGCGACATCGTCAAGGTCAGCGACGAAGATCTGCGCTGGATCGACCCCGATTACGAGCCGGAGCAAACAGCGCGAGCGTGGCTGGCGTTGGGCCCGGCGATCGTCGCGGTGACGAGGGGCGAACGGGGTTGTCTGGCGTTCTGCGCGGCGGGCGAGGCGCACGTGGCCGCCAAGCAGGTCCGGGTGGCCGACACCATCGGCGCCGGCGACGCGTTCATGGTCGGCCTGCTCGACGCGCTCTGGGAAATGGACCTGCTCGGAGGCGACCGGCGGCCCGCCCTGGCCCGGGTCCGGGTCGAAGAACTGACCGCGGCATTGGAGGCAGCCGGCCTGGTGTCGGCACTGACCGTCGGACGCGCCGGCGCCGATCTACCCGACCGAGCTGCCCTGCGCGCTCAATCACCTTCTAGCCCAAGTAGTTTCGGGTAGTACCCGGGCGGCCGCGGGGACGAATTCGAGCGTAAAAGTCGGCTCGTTGGGCGGCAGCGCTACATTGACCCTGGATGGACAGCGGTCGCCGGCATCGGATGCGGCGAACACCAGGAGGTATGGACGAGTCCGTGGCAAAGCAGCCAGACCAGTTCGACTGGATCAGTGCCTACCTGGACGGTCACGGCCTTCTGAACCCGTGGCGCAAGATATCGGCCGTCTTCATCGCCGCATTCGCGGTCGAACCGCTCATCATGCTCTGCAGCCCGGCCGGACCTGCACATTCGGTGACTCGCTCGGTGACAATCGTGGCATCGACACTCGGCGTCGCCGGCGCGACTCTGCGGTTGAAACGGTGGCCGAACCGACGTCAGTCGAGTCTTTGGTTGTTCATCGCAATGGCGGGCATCGCAGCGGCGCTCTTGACGCTGTCCAACCCCTAGGTGGGGTTGATGGGATGCACGACTTTCGCAATCCTGAGTGGCTACATCGCCTATTTCCATGCCTTTAGCTACGTGCTTGCCAACTTCGCCGTGGCCATGACATGCGTGGTGGTTCTGTCGTGTCGAATTATCGCGGCCACCGGCGACATTGCGCTGACCGCCGGTTCCCTGATCGTCGTGATAGGACTCAACATCGGTGTGCCACTCGGCATGCAGTCGCTGGTGCACACACTACGAACGGACCTGCAAAGCTCCGGCCGCGATCCGCTCACCGGCCTGCACAATCGGCGCTCCTTCAACAACTCGGCGTACGAACTGATCAGGGTTCATCGCAGCATGCCCGGCTCATATCTGGTGGTCGCGGTCATCGATCTCGACGACTTCAAGCGACTGAACGATACGCACGGCCACGCCACGGGCGATCAGGCACTGGTCGCCGTCGCCGCGGCGCTTCAGGCGAGCTGTCGCGCCACGGCCGTGATCGGCCGGTCGGGTGGAGAGGAATTTGTGGTCGCCGACATCAAGGCCACACCCGACCCGGGGAGGATGGCCGAACGGATTTGCGATGCCATCGCCGCAATACCCTTTCAGATCACCGCGAGCATCGGCACTTCCAGCGCCGCGCTCGGCGCCGGTCCGATCACCCCGGGTTTGGAACTCATCGACGATCTGATCAGGACTTCGGACGCCGCCATGTATCAGGCCAAACGCGCCGGAGGCAATCAGGTTCGCCACTATTCCGGGGAGCCACCCCCGCTCGCGTGACCGCCGGAGTTGCTGGCTGTCCTTGCCTGATCAGATTGACCGTCAACGAGTTTCGCTGATGGTTCGCGACAAGAATCGCTAGCCGGCCCGCCCACCGCCGGCTGCGCAATAGCCGCTCAATCCCAGCTCACGGACCTGTCAAGCTGTTTTGCTGGCGGTGGTATGGGCATACTGAATTCATGCGCTCCATCTGGAAGGGTTCGATCGCGTTCGGACTGGTCAATGTGCCGGTCAAGGTGTACAGCGCCACCGAGGACCACGACATCAAGTTTCATCAGGTGCACGCCAAGGACAACGGCCGCATCCGCTACCAGCGGACCTGCGAGGTGGACGGCGAGGTCGTCGAATACCGGGACATCGCCCGGGCCTACGAATCCGACGACGGCCGGATGGTGGTGATCACCGACGACGACATCTCCACTTTGCCCGAGGAACGCAGCCGCGAAATCGAAGTGCTGGAATTTGTCCCGGCCAGCGAGGTCGATCCGATGATGTTCGACCGCAGCTATTTCCTGGAGCCTGATTCGAAGTCGTCCAAATCGTATGTATTGCTCGCCAAGACACTGGCCGAGACCGATCGCATGGCGATCGTCCATTTCACGCTGCGCAACAAGACCCGGCTTGCGGCGTTGCGCGTGAAGGACTTCGGCAAACGTGACGTCATGGTGGTGCACACCTTGCTGTGGCCCGACGAGATTCGCGATCCCGACTTTCCGGTGCTGGACAAGAAGGTTGAGATCAAGCCCGCGGAGCTGAAGATGGCTGGGCAGGTGGTGGAGTCGATGGCCGAGGACTTCAACCCAGACCGCTACCGGGACACCTACCAGGAGCAGCTGCAGGAGCTTGTCGACGCCAAACTTGAAGGCGGAGAGGCATTTACCACTGAGGAGAAGCCCAAGGAGCTGGACGAGACCGAAGACGTCTCCGATCTGCTCGCCAAGCTGGAGGCCAGTGTGAAAGCCCGCTCCGGTGCCGCAACGGCACCGACCAAGAAGACGGCCGCCAAAAAAGCCCCCGCCAAAAAGACCGCCGCGAAAAAGACGGCCGCCAAGAAGTCGCCCGCCAAAGCACGATCCTGATCGTGCGCCGCTAGTCCCGTCGCTGGGTCGCCAGGAACCGAAATGCCCCGGCTAAGAGGTTGATCGCGGCAACCATGATGATCAGCGTGAGCGCCGCGCCCCAGATCCGCAGAAATCCCGCATGCTCTGGATTGCTGAGTTCGGTGTAGATCAGCAGCGGCAGTGAGGCCATGTTGCCGTGCAAGATATCGAGATTGATCGAGCGGCTGTACCCGACCAGGATCAGCACCGGCGCCGTCTCGCCGATCACGCGCGCGACAGCCAGCAGGACGCCGGAGATGATGCCCGGCATCGCAATCGGGAATACAATCCGCACAATGGTTTTCCACTTCGGAACACCCAACGCGTAACTGGCTTCCCGCAGTTCGTCGGGCACCAACCTCAGCATCTCCTCGGCGGAGCGCACCACGACAGGCAGCATCAGCAACACCAGCGCCAGCGCCACGGCCAACGCACTCTGCTGGAACTGCAATGTGGCGATCCACAGACTGAAGATGAACAGCACCGCCACGATCGAGGGAACGCCGGCCAGCACGTCGACCATGAAGGTGGTCACCCGCGCCAACCGTCCCGAACCGTATTCCACGAGATACACCGCAGTCATCAAACCCAGCGGCACCGCCAGCACAGTGGCCACTCCCGCCTGCACCATCGTCCCGTACAGGGCGTGGTAGACACCGCCGGCGAACTCCTCGGGGAGCACCCCGCGCAACGAATGCGTCCACCAACCCGGCCGGACGACGGCATACCCACCGCGTTCGATCACCACCAATAGCAACCAGACCAGCGGCACCAGGGCGACACCGAACGAGGCGAAGAAAAGCATTGTCGCAGCGTGGTTTTTGACCTTCCGTCGCAGGCTGAGCGGTTGCAACGTCGTGGCTTTGACCGGCAGGCGCAGTATTTCGGCGGTCATGCGTTGACCTTTCCTCCAGCGATCGCGCGGGCGGCCGCGTTGACCACGAACGTCACTACGAACAGCGCGAATCCCGCCGAGATGTAAGCACCGGTCGGCAACGGCTCACTGAATTCGGACGCCGCGGAGGCGATCTTCGAGGCAAACGTGTAGCCGCCGTCGAACAATGACCAATTGCCCGGGCGGGCGGCCGCGCGCAAGATGATCAACACCGCAACGGTTTCGCCGAGTGCGCGGCCCAAGCCCAGCATTGAGGCCGCGACGACACCGCTACGCCCATAGGGCAGCACGGTCATTCGCACTACCTCCCATCGCGTGGCGCCGAGTGCCTGGGCGGCCTCCATCTGGATGCGCGGGGTCTGGCGGAATGCTTCTCGTGCTACCGAGGTGATGATCGGCAGGATCATCACCGAAAGCACGATCCCGGCCGTGAAGATGGTGCCGCCACCGGCCAAGGACACGTTGCCGTGCTTGAACAGAAAGATCCAGTCCAGGTTGCGATTCAAGAACTCGGCTACCGGCTCGAGTTTGGGCGCCAGCACGAAGATGCCCCACAGCCCGAAGATGATCGACGGTACTGCGGCCAGCAGGTCAACCATCGCGGCGAATGGGCGCGCCAGTCGCGCCGGCGCGTATTGGGTTAGGAACACCGCGATCCCGACAGCAACCGGCACAGCCAACACCAGCGCGGTCATCGAACTCAGCGCAGTGACCATCAGCAAGTCGTGGATGCCGAAAGCCAACTCCGCGACGTCGCTGGTATCGAATTCGTTGCTGGTAAAGAAATTTGCGTGGTTCACCCGCAACGCCGGGATTGCGCGAAGCAACAGGAATATCGCGATCAGCACGATCGCGATCACGATCGTCGAGCCGGCGGCGGCGGCGATCGAGGCAAATATTCGATCGCCGCGCCGCACTGCGCGTGGGTTAATGGCTGTCAGGGCAGCCTTTGCCCCCGACGGACTCACTCACAGCCCTTCGGACACCACGACCTCAGGTCACGAGATGGCGTTGACAGCAGCCGACAACCTCGAGCCGAAGGCGTCCGGAATCGGAATGTATCCGTTGTCCGCCAAGCCATTCTGACCGCCAGTGATGGTGCTCTGCATAAATGCCTTCACGGCAGGGCCGACCTGGGAGTCGGGATACTTCGAGCACACAATCTCGTACGTCGCCAATACGATTGGGTACGCGCCGGCCTGGCTAGGCCGGTAGAACGAAATCGTATCGAGGACCAGGTCGTTGCCCTGGCCGATGATCGAGGCCCCGGCAATCGTCTTGCCTACCGAGTCGGCGCTGATCGCCACCGGGTCCGGACCCGCTGACGTGACGACCTTGGCCATGTTCAGGTGTTGCGCCTGAGCGAACGACCATTCGTTGTAAGTGATGGAGCCCTCGGTGGCTTTGACGGCGGCGCTGGTGCCGTCGTTGCCCTTGGCGCCCTCGCCGACACCGCCGTTGAACTTCTTGCCGACGCCCTTGCCCCAGCCGCCGTTGGAAGCGGCGTCGAGATATTTCTGGAAGTTGTCCGTCGTCCCGGACTCGTCGCTGCGGAATACCACGTGAATCGGCTCGCCCGGCAAAGTCGCACCGGAATTGAGCGCCTGGATCGCAGGATCGTTCCACGTGGTGATACCGCCGTTGAAGATCTTCGCCAGGGTGGGACCGTCGAGGTTCAGCGACGTCACTGCGTTGATGTTGAAGGTGACCGCGATCGGGCCGAACACGGTGGGCAGGTTCCACGCCGGGGAGCCGCAGCGCTGTTGCGCAGCCGCATACTCGTCGTGGCTCAGCGGCGAGTCCGAGCCACCGAAATCTGTTTGCTTGCCGTTAAATTCGTGGATGCCGGCGCCCGATCCGTTGGGCGTGTAGTTCAATGTCTGCCCCGGGCAAGCCTGCTCGAATGCCTTGACAAAGCGCGTCATCGCGTTGGCCTGGGCGGTCGACCCGCTTGCCTTCAGCGTCTTGGTACCACCGCAGGTCACCTTCCCCGATGGCGCGCCGGTCGTCGTGCTCCCCCCAGTCGCGTTGTTGTCACTGCCACATCCCGAGATGACGAATGTTCCAGCAGCCAACGCTGTGACCAAGCCACCAAACCGGTTGAGTTTCAATTCAGTTCCTCACCTTTACGATTGAACGCCGCGGTTCTTGCCGCAACTTACAAAACCAACCGTCTTCCTCGCGCACGTGAAGCCACAGTAAGAACAGGTTAACGTTCGGCAAAATTGTTGTGGATGCCCTCCTGACGAAGTCGCCCCTGGTGACAATCACGGAATTCAAACGGTGTCAGCTCACGCGATTGCATTGACGGCAGCCGACAACCGCGACATGAATGCATCCGGAACCGGGATATATCCGTTGTCCGCCAAGCCATTCTGGCCAGCACCGATCGTGGTCTGCAAAAACGCCTTTACAGCCGCACCGACCTGGGGATCGGGATACGTGGAGCACACAATCTCATAGGTCGCCAACACGATCGGGTACGCGCCGGGCTGATTCGGCCGATAGAACGGAGTCGTGTCGAGGGCCAGGTCGTTGCCCTGCCCGATGATCGAGGCCCCGGCAATTGCCTTGCCCACCGAGTCTGCGCCGATCGCCACCGGGTCCGGACCCGCCGACGTGACGATCTTGGCGATGTCCAGGTGTTGCGCCTTGGCGAACGACCACTGGGTGTAGGTGATGGACCCGTCGTTGGATTTGACGGCCGCGGCGCTGCCGTCGTTGCCCTTGGCGCTCTCCCCGACACCGCCGTTGAACTTCTTGCCGGCGCCCCTACCCCATGCGCCTTTGGAGGCGGCGTCGAGATACTTCTGGAAGTTGTCCGTCGTCCCCGACTCGTCGCTGCGGAACACGACCTGAATCGGCTCGGCGGGCAAGCTGGCACCCGGGTTAAGCGCCTGGATCGCAAGATCGTTCCACTTGGTGATGCCACCGTTGAAAATCTTGGCCGCGGTCTGACCGTCGAGAGTCAGCGAAGTCAGGCCGTTGACGTTGTAGGTGATCGCGATCGGGCCGAACACCACCGGCAGTTGCCAAGCCGGTGAGCCGCATCGATGCTGCGCGGCGGCGGATTCGCTGGGCGCCAGGGTCGAGTCCGACCCGGCGAAATCGGTTCGATTGCCTGTGAATTCGCTGATTCCCGCGCCCGACCCGTTGGGTGTGTAGTTGACCGCGTGGCCCGGGCACGCCTGCTCGAACGCCTTGACGAAACGCGTCATGGCGTTCGCCTGCGCCGTTGACCCGCTTGCCTTCAATTTCGTTGCGCCGGGGCAGGTTGATTTCACCGAGGAAGTCGCGGTTGTCGTTTTTCCTTCACTCGCGTTGCGGCCCTCGCCGCACGCCGACAACATCAGTGCACCGGTAGCCAGAACGGACAGGACGGCGCCAAATCGGTTGATTCTCAATTCAATCCTTCGTACAAAACGAGAAGATAATCGCCGCTTATTCGCGGTGCCCCAAGCTGCCATCTTCCCCCCAGCCGCAAAGCCAACCGCAACTGGGTGAACGTCGGCGAATTTGCCAGCTGTCGTCGCAGGCCATCGGCGGGTTCGCAGACTTCGCCCGCAATTCTTTCAGCGGTTAGCCAATCGCGGTATCTGGGCGCCCGTTCGCCGTGGCCGTATGCCAAACTAGAACCTGTTTCAGAAATGCCGAGATCCGAGACGGCCAGTCTTACTTCCGTTTCGGGCGACAGCTCAACGAAGAGAGGCCGTAATGATCCTTGACAGGTTCCGTCTCGACGATAAAGTCGCCGTCATCACTGGTGGCGGCCGCGGTCTTGGGGCGGCCATCGCGGTGGCATTCGCCGAAGCCGGCGCCGATGTTCTCATCGCCTCGCGCACGGAATCCCAACTAGAGGCCGTCGCTGAACAGGTCCGCGCGACGGGCCGCAAGGCCCACATCGTCGCCGCAGACCTGGCACATCCTGAGGCCACCGCGAAGCTGGCCGAGCAGGCTGTCGAGGCCTTCGGGAAACTGGACATCGTCGTGAACAACGTCGGGGGCACCATGCCCAACACGCTGCTCACCACCTCGACGAAAGACCTCAAGGACGCGTTCACCTTCAACGTCGCCACCGCCCACGCACTGACCGTGGCCGCGGTGCCGTTGATGCTCGAGCACTCCGGCGGCGGCAGCATCATCAACATCACCTCGACCATGGGCCGGCTGGCCGGGCGCGGCTTCGCCGCCTATGCCACCGCCAAAGCCGCGCTGTCTCACTACACCCGGTCGGCGGCGCTGGACCTGTGCCCACGCATCCGAGTCAACGCCATCGCACCCGGCTCAATCCTTACCTCCGCGCTGGACGTGGTGGCCTCCAACGACGATCTGCGCAAGCCGATGGAGCAGGTGACACCCATGCGTCGCCTCGGCGATCCGGTCGACATTGCCGCCGCTGCAGTCTATTTGGCGTCGCCGGCCGGCAACTTCCTGACCGGCAAGACGCTGGAGGTCGATGGTGGTCTCACCTACCCGAATCTCGACATCCCCGTCCCGGACCTGTGACCAACCACCACCAAGGAGCCTGAAATGCCCATCCCCGTCGTCCAATTGGGCACCGGCAATGTCGGCGTCCATGCACTGAGAGCCCTTATCACCAACCCCGAATTCGAGCTCACTGGCGTCTGGGTGTCATCGGATTCCAAAGCCGGCAAGGACGCGGCATCACTTGCCGGACTTCCAGGTTCGACCGGAGTGCTGGCCAGCACGGACCTGGATGCCGTGCTGGCCACCGGGCCACAGTGTGCGGTGTACAACGCGCTGGCCGACAACCGGCTGCCCGAGGCGCTGGAGGACTACCGACGCGTCCTGGCGGCCGGCATCAACATCGTCGGCAGCGGCCCAGTCTTTTTGCAGTATCCGTGGAAGGTGATCCCGGAGGAACTCATCAAGCCGCTGGAAGATGCTGCGCCGAAGGAAATTCGAACCTGTTCGTCAACGGCATCGATCCTGGCTTCGCCAACGATCTGCTGCCGCTGGCCCTGGCCGGCACCTGTCAGAGCATCCAGCAGATTCGGTGCATGGAGATCGTCGACTACGCGACCTACGACAGCGCCGCCGTCATGTTCGACGTCATGGGATTCGGTAAGCCGATGGACGACCTCCCGATGCTGCTGCAGCCCGGTGTGCTGAGCTTGGCGTGGGGATCGGTGATCCGGCAAATCGCGGCAGGCCTGGGCCTTTCGCTCGATTCGGTCACTCAGGAGTACATCCGCGTGCCGGCGCCCGAGGACTTCGACATCGCCTCGGGGCATATCGCCAAGGGCACTGCGGCGGCGCTCCGATTCGAGGTGTTCGGCATGGTCAACGGCGAGCCCGTCGTCGTCCTCGAACACGTCACCCGGCTCCGCGAGGACCTGTGCCCCGAATGGCCGCAGCCGGCACAGGAGGGTGGGTCCTATCGCATCGAGATCACCGGCGAACCGTCCTACGCCGTAGACGTCTGCCTGGGCAGCCGCCAGGGCGATCACAACCACGCCGGACTGGTAGCCACCGCGATGCGGGTGGTCAACGCGATCCCGGCGGTGGTGGCCGCCGCACCGGGCATCGTGACGACTCTCGACCTGCCACTGGTCACTGGCAAGGGGCTCTACCTGCCCGAGTGATCGAGCGCATGGCATGAAACGCGGGCGTTTTGGCGTTCCCCTAATCGATCGCATCTGCGAACGCGAAAGGGGAAGGCGATGTCGAAGCGGCGAGTGCTGGTCACCGGGGCGTCGAAGGGAATTGGCCGTGCGGTCGTAGATCGCCTGGCCGCCGACGGCTACCAGCCGATTGGGCTCGCGCGCAGCGCACCGCCGGACTTTGCCGGCCAATTCGTTGAGGTCGACCTGGCTGATCGCGAGGCCACCGCGGCAGCGCTGGACACGATCGTCGCCGAGGGCGGGGTCGACGCGGTGGTCAACAACGTCGGCTTGGCCCGGTTCGGCCACATCGGGTCGGTCGATCTCGATGATCTCTTCCTCACCTACGACATGAATGTGCGCACCGCGGTGCAGGTGGTCCAGGCCGTGCTGCCCGGCATGGCCGAGGCGGGGTGGGGCCGCATCGTCAACGTCTCCAGCCTGACGACGACCGGCGTCGACGAACGGACGCCGTATGCCGCCGCGAAGGGCGCATTGGAAACCGCAACCCGCATCTGGGCCGGTGAGCTCGCGTCATCGGGCATCACCGTCAATGCGGTAGCCCCGGGGCCGATAGAAACCGAGATGTACCGGGAACGCAGCCCGGTTGGGTCGGCGCGCGAGGCGCTGGTTCTCAAGGACATCCCGATGAACCGCGTCGGCACCACTGCCGAAATCGCCCACGTGATCTGCATGTTGTTGCATGAGGACGCCGGCTACATCACCGGCCAGATCATTCGGGTGGACGGCGGCGGGAGCATCGGCGCCACCTAGGGCAGGCCCACACTTCGCCAGCAGGCGGATATCGGCTAACCTAACTTTTTTATTCGGGAATACGCACACAGCGAAGGTCGGTCAGTTGGCGCAGGACACCAGGGCCTCGTTCAAGACAAGCTGGTATCTGCTCGGGCCGGCATTCGTCGCCGCGATCGCCTATGTCGATCCGGGAAACGTCGCTGCCAACGTCAGCTCCGGCGCGCAATTCGGTTACCTGCTGCTGTGGGTGATCGTCGCGGCCAATGTGATGGCCGGCTTGGTGCAGTACCTCTCGGCAAAACTCGGCCTGGTAACCGGACGCTCGTTACCCTCGGCGATCGGCAGGGAGATGAGCCGCCCGCTGCGGCTGACCTTCTGGGTGCAAGCTGAAATCGTCGCGATAGCAACCGATGTCGCCGAAGTCATTGGTGGGGCGATCGCGCTGCGGATCCTGTTCGGTCTGCCCCTGCCACTCGGTGGAGTCATCACCGGGGTGGTGTCGTTGCTGCTGCTGACGATCAAAGACCGCCGGGGGCAGATCCTTTTCGAGCGCGTCATCACGGGCTTGCTGCTGATCATCGCGATCGGCTTCGCGGCCAGTTTCTTTGTCGCCACGCCACCGCCGGGCGCCGTGCTCGGCGGATTGGTGCCGCGATTCCAGGGTGCGGAAACCGTGTTGCTGGCCGCCGCCATCCTCGGCGCCACCGTGATGCCGCACGCGGTGTACATGCACTCGGGTCTGGTGCTGGATCGGCACGGACACCCCGAGCCCGGCCCCCAACGACGCTGGCTGCTGCGGGTGACTCGGGTGGACGTGGTGCTGGCGATGGCCGTCGCCGGAACGGTGAATGCAGCGATGCTGCTCGTCGCCGCGATCAACCTGCAGGGGCACGACGACGTCGCGTCGATCGACGACGCCTACAGCGCGATCCACAGCACGTTGGGCCCGGTGATCGCCTTGCTCTTCGCCATCGGACTGCTCGCATCCGGCTTGGCGTCATCGTCGGTGGGCGCCTACGCCGGCGCGATGATCATGCAGGGACTGCTGCATCGATCGGTACCAATGATGGTGCGCCGCCTGGCCACCCTGTGCCCGGCCGTCGCGATCCTGGCGTTCGGCCTCGACCCGACCCGCTCCCTGGTGCTCTCACAAGTGGTGTTGTCCTTTGGAATTCCGTTCGCGGTGCTGCCGCTGGTCCGACTCACCAGCAATCGCAAGTTGATGGGCAGCGACACCAACCACCCGATCACGACGGCAATCGGCTGGGCGGTCGCGGCACTGGTGAGCGTGCTGAACGTGGTGCTGATCTATCTGACCGTAAAAGGGTCCTGACGCCCACACTATTTAGTCGGTCGATATGTTTCTTCAGGCTTTCTCTGTTCTTCATCTCTGCGCCGTTTTCGACTCGCAGACTGACGCGGCCTTCACCCCAAGACGGAAGGGAAACGCGTCAAATGCCTTCACCCCTCTGGCTGGCCAGACTTACCGCCCCCCTGATGGTCGGCGCCGCGCTGCTGGCGACCGCGTCGGTTGCTGCCGCCGACGCCGTTGATGACGGATTCCTGGTCAAGATGCGCGCCCAAGGATTCACCTGGCCAGCCGGGGACGACGGCGACATCATCCTGATGGCACACCACATTTGTGCCGATCGGTGGAATGGCTGGTCGTCACAACAGATTGCGGACGACGTCCACAACACCCTGGGCCCGCGCGGCATCAATTTCGACGACACCACCGCCATGGTGAACCTCGCCGTTGCGACCTACTGCCCGTAGCCTCCGGGTGCGAGGTTCGGCCGATCTTCGGCATTTCGGGCGGACCACGTTTTACATAGCTATACGAAGCATCTAGGCTCACCTAGTGCCAATTTGTCTGACGGTGAGCCACTGAATGCAGGCGCGCCGGCACCCCTACTTCGCATATGGGTCGAACCTGTGCGTCAGGCAGATGGCGCGGCGCTGTCCCGACGCCGTTGATCCACGGCCGGCGATACTGGCCGATCACGACTGGCTGATCAACCAGCGCGGAGTGGCGACGGTCGAACCGTTCACCGGCAATCAGGTACACGGGGTCGTTTGGCAACTCTCCGACCACGACCTGGCCGCGCTGGACAGCGCCGAGGGCGTTCCGGTGCGCTACCGGCGGGACGAGTTGACCGTCCACACCGACGACGGCCCGGCGCCGGCCTGGGTCTACATCGACCGCCGGGTGACCCCGGGTCCGCCGCGGCCGGGCTATCTGCCAACGATCATCGACGGCGCCGTCCAGCACGGGCTTCCGCAACGCTGGATCGACTTCTTACGGCGCTGGGACCCCACGCACTGGCCTCGCCCGGCATTCGCGAGAACTGCGTACGGACCTGGGCCACAGTCACTTTCGGAGTTGCTGCGCCAGCCTGGGGTGGTCGAAGCCAGTCAGCTGCGGTCCCGGTTCGGCTTTTTGGCCATCCATGGCGGTGGACTGGAAGGGATGACAGACGTCATCGCCGAACGCGCGGCCGAGGCCGCCGGCGCGTCGGTATACCTGCTGCGCCATCCCGACCACTACCCGCATCACCTGCCGTCGGCACGATTCGACCCCGCCGAGTCGGGACGACTCGCCGAGTTCCTCGACCATGTCGACGTCGCGGTCTCGCTGCACGGATATGGACGCATCGGGCGCAGTACACAACTACTGGCGGGGGGCCGCAATCGCACGCTGGCGGCCCATCTCGCCCAGCACATTCAGTTGAGCGGCTATCAGGTCGTCACCGACCTTGACGACATCCCGCTCGAACTGCGGGGGTTACATCCTGACAACCCGGTCAACCGGGTACGCGACGGCGGCACACAGCTCGAATTGTCGGTTCGTGTCAGGGGTTTGAGCCCGCGCAGCCCGCTGCCGGGTTCGGATGGCTTGTCGTCGGTCACCGCTGCCCTGGTTCGGGGTTTGGCGACCGCGGCTCGCTCCTGGTAACTATCCCTAACTCATTTAACGGAGGTTGTTGGTGGCCAAGGATTTTCGATTTGGCATGAGCATGCGGTTCTTCAAATCACGCGAGGCACTGCTCGATAAGGCCAAGCGCGCTGAAGACGCCGGCTTCGACATTCTGTGTGTGCCCGACCATTTGGGTGCCGCGGCGCCTTTTCCGACCCTGACCGCGGTCGCGATGGTCACCACAACGCTGCGGCTCAGCATGTATGTGCTCAACTCCGCGTTCTACAAGCCGGCCCTGCTCAGCCGGGACATGCAAGCGCTGGATCTGCTCAGCGACAGCCGCCTCGAAATCGGGCTCGGCACCGGCTACGTCCGGGAAGAGTTCGAGGCCGCGGAGATCCCCTATCCCAGCGCCGGCGCCCGGGTCGACTACCTCGAACACATGACGAAGTATCTGAAGGAGCACCACCCGTCGACGCCGCTGATCATCGCCGGCAATGGCGACCGCGTGCTGACCATCGCGGCCCACAACGCCGCCATCATCGGGTTGACCGGCTCCAAGGTCCGCGACGTCGAGGACCCGTTCGCCGAACGTGTCGACTTCGTCCGTAACGCCGCCGGCGATCGGTTCGACACACTCGAGCTGAATCTGGCGATCACGGCGATGCCACGCGATGGCGATACCGAGCCCGACCTGAAGCTGACGCGCAGCTACGCGCCGGAGCTCACCGATGAGCAGATCCTGTCGCAGCCCTCGGTGCTTAGCGGATCTCCTCGTGAGATCGCCGACACGTTGCTCGCATACCGGGAAAAGTACGGCGTGTCGTCCTTCACCGTGCAGGACAACAACATCGCCAACTTCTCGAAGGTGATCGCGGAACTGCGCTGACGCGGCCGTCGGGCCTGGGCCTGCCGTCACGGTAAGCTCAGGCCCGTCCGCCCTCGTAGCTCAGGGGATAGAGCACGGCTCTCCTAAAGCCGGTGTCGCAGGTTCGAATCCTGCCGGGGGCACAGGTCAGGTCTAAAACTGACGGACATCGTTGACAGTCCGGGTCTCCGAGCACTAGGAGACCTGCATGAGCGAACCGCTGCTGCCCCGTGAAGTCCGTCGTCGGTTGGCGATCATCCAGCACGCCGAGGAA
>NZ_JACKVL010000016.1:0-3052 GCF_025823255.1 Mycobacterium montefiorense
TTGGGCGCCGGCGGTGCTACCGATACCGAACGTCGTCTGCTGCTGGATCGAGTAGCCGAAGCTTCCCTGCCCCACCCCGAAGTAGGGGAAGCCGATGAGGTTTTTGAAGAACGTGAAGAAGCCGGGGTTGAGCCCCATCGGGTTGGTCGGAGTCGGGATCGTGAACCACCCAGCCCACCACGGCGGATCCGTGGTGGCCGACGCATCGGCCCCCACGGTCGCAGTCGCATCGGCCCCCACGGTCGCCGTCGCAAGTTGCTGTAGTGCTTGCGGAACGGTCGTACTGGAAGCCGCCTGCGTTGTGGCGGATGCCGACTGACCGGATTGGGCAGCCCGCTGCGACGCCGCTTGGGTCACCGCGGCGGCCTGGTCGGCGGTGCCGTCCGGATTGGTGGTTTGAGGCGCCGACGTGAACGGGGGCAACTCCGTGGCGATCGCCGAGGCGCCGGCGTAGCCATACATGGCGGCGGCGTCCTGGGCCCACATCTCCATGTACTGGGCTTCGGTGACCGCGATCGCCGGGGTGTTCTGCCCGAAGAAGTTGGTCGCGATCAGGGTGGCCAGCAGCATACGGTTGGCCGCGATCACCGGCGGCGGCACCGTCATCATGAATGCCGCCTCGAAAGCAGCGGCGGCCGCCCGGGCTTGTGTGGCGGTCTCCTCGGTCTGAGCGGCCGCCGCACTGATCCAGCTCGCGAATGGGGACACCGCCACTACCATCGCGGTCGATGCGGGCCCGACCCATGGACCGATGGTGAGCTCAGAAATCACCGAGCTGTACCCGTTGGCCGCCGTGCCCAACTCCACTGCGAGTCCGTCCCAGGCCGCGGCCGCGGCCATCAACGGCCCCGACCCCGGACCCGAATACATCAAGGCCGAGGTGATCTCGGGCGGTACGGCTCCGTAGTCCATGGTCTAGGAAGCGCCCGGCTCGAACGGCATGTGTTCCTCGCAAATGGAATTAGTCGATGACCCTGACCGAAGTTGCTCGGTTGCGACGTTAGGGCGTCGTGGTCCCCCACTGCTTCCACGTGATTCGACCGAGCGCGCGACAGCGCCACCCCGCGAGTCGTTATCCGACGGGAGTACAAGCTGTCATCAACGAGCCGCGGCGCCACGAATCCCTGGGTTCATCTGCGGGAATGCGTGACAGAACGGGGTCTCGACGGTTGTCGTTCGCGAGTGTTCCAGCTGACAAGGCGGGGGTGAAAACCCCAGGGCCGGATAAAAATCCGCCCGCGGATAAAACCAGCGTCGCCTAGCTGTGCGGTGGGGCGTCACCTGGCCGCAAAACGGGCACAACCAGGGCCCGCCGATCGGCCGGATCAGGGCAAACAAAATGCACGCATGACGGCCGCGCGGCCGTCATGCGTGCATTCGCAGTGAATCGAGTGGCCTACCCCGCGAAGGGGGGTCGGGCCATGACGGTGGGTTTGAAGCCGTAGCGGGGACCCGAGGCGCCGAAGCCCTGGGAGCCGCCCATGCCGGCCAGTGGCATACCGCCGAGCAGGTTGCCCGAGCCGGCGGCTTCGGGGACCGCGCTGATNACCGGCCAGGCCCTTCGGCGCAGCAGAAGCCGCACTGGCCACCGCACCCCCGAGTTGCCCGGTACTTTTGGCGATCTGCACACCGCTGTTACCCATACCCACGCTGAAGTACGGCAGACCCTCGACGTTGTAGGCGAAGCCGGCGAACGGACTCAGACCGTTGACGAACGTCGCGAAGCTGCTGGGCAAAACGGTCTGCCCAGTCAACAGGAACCACAGCTCGGTGAACGGGTCGGTCGCCGTCGCCGCGGGCGTCGCAGCAGCCGCGAGGGTGCTGGGCGTCTGCTGGATCGCGCTTGCCGTGGATTGTGCGGCGTTGCCCGCTTCAGTGCCCGACGCCGACGAGACCGCGGCGCCCTGCTTAGCTTGAGCGTCCTGGGTAGACACCTCCGGTGCCGACTGGAACGGGGTCAGCTTGGTCGCGGTCGAGGACTGGGCCGCGTAGTGGTACAACGTGGTCGCGTCGTGGGCCCACATCTGCCCGTACTGAGCCTCCAGCTGGGCGATCAAGCTGGTGTATTGACCTAGCACGTTGGCCTGCAACGCCTGAGCCAACATGGCCCGGTTCTGTGCGACCTGCGGCGGGGGCACCACCGAACCGAACGCGGTCTCGAACGCCGCCGAGGCTGCGTCAAGCTGTGAAGCCGTGTGTTCGGCCTCGGCAGCCGTGGTCTGCATCCACTTCACATACGGAGTCAGGGCTTGAGCGGCTTTCGTGGAAGCCGGTCCCAGCCACTCCTCGCTGGACAGCTGGGTGATCACGCTCTCGTAGCCCTGCGCGGCCGAAATCAGCTCCGCGCCAAGGTGTCGCCATGCCGAAGCCGCCGTCGTCATCGACGTCGAACCGGCGCCAGCGTACATGCGGGCGGAGTTCACTTCCGGAGGCAATGCACCAAAATCAACCATTGTGATCCCCTTAGCCCGCCGCGGCCGCGTTGGCCGCCTCGGTCAGCGCGTACGACCCCGAGCTCGTACTCAAGGTGTTGACGAACATCTCGTGAATCGAGGCGGCCTGAGCACTGACTGCCTGATACATGCGTGCGTGCGCAGTGAATTGAGCCGCCGTTAGCGCGGACACCTCGTCTGCGGCGGCGGGCACCACACCCGTGGTAGGGGCCGCGGCTGCAGCATTCTGGGCGCTGAGCGCCGAACCGATGGTCTGCAACGTACCCGCCGCTGCCGCCAACGCTTCTGGGTGCGTTGTCAAAAACGACATGTGATTCCCTTCTCGATAACCGTCCGGTGCGCACACCTGGCGGTCTTGTTGGCAATGACGTTAGTTCGATCGCAGGCGGCGGTCGTGCTCCGCTGCGAACTGTTTAAACCCGGACAACTGCTGTTCATCTGGCAGACACTTCTATTCGTCGAAATTCAAATTCATATCGCGGTTCATCCGGCGGATGGTGGTCGGACGAGCACGTTTCGTTTGAAGCCGTACTTGTGGGTGAAGCCTGCGGCGCCGCGTCGTCCTGCGCCGGTCATTGGCATGCCTTGCAGGACGCCGT